>OZ251994.1:2517500-3342500 GCA_965246925.1 Acetobacteraceae bacterium
TAGAGCACACGCTTGATAAGCGTGGGGTCGGAGGTTCGAGTCCTCCCTGGCCCATTATCAGTCGTCAGGTGCCAGTCGCCAGTTGCCAGGGGTTATTCTGGGAGCTAGTGCCTGGCCACTGGCGGCTGAAAAGGGGGCGTAGCTCAATTGGTAGAGCGCCTGCTTTGCAAGCAGGAGGTCGTCGGTTCGATTCCGTCCGCCTCCACCAGTTTCGCGCTCCTCCCTGACGTCTGATGACTGACGTCTGATGACTGGCGTCTGACGACTGTTCAGTAGAGCGCCTGCTTTGCAAGCAGGAGGTTGTCGGTTCGATTCCGTCCATCTCCATGCGTTGGTGAGCGGTGAAGTTTGCGTAGGGATCGGTCTGGTTTGGGTTGTTCACGCGGGATGCGGGGCGGCTTGGATTGGACTGTGTGTGTGTTCTTTTGAATTGTAAATCAGGTTCTGGTGCGTCTCTGGATGCGCAGGACAACTCGGGGGTTCGATGGGATCGGCGTGCGCTGGTGTCCGGAGGATCGATCGGGGGTCCGTGTTTTGTTTGCGTGGGTGTCTGACCCTGCTTTGGCGAGAGCTGAGGCTGGCGCGAGTGGGATACAGTGTTCAGGGGCGTTTTATGTGTGCTGAGTAGAGTAAGCAGGGATGCTGACTTTGATTGAGGGTTGGATGATTTCTGTGCATGGTGGATTTGAGTATGAGAAGGGCATCTGGTGGATGCCTTGGCGCCAGGAGGCGATGAAGGACGTGGCACGCTGCGAAAATCTAGGGGGAGCCGCGAGCGGGCTTTGATCCCTAGGTATCCGAATGGGGCAACCCACCCCTATGGGGTATCATCATCTGAATACATAGGGTGATGAGGCGAACCCGGGGAACTGAAACATCTCAGTACCTGGAGGAACAGACATCAACGGAGATTCTGCGAGTAGTGGCGAGCGAAAGTGGAACAGGCCAGTGGTGTGGTTTGATTGAGAAGAACGGTTTGGAAAAGCCGGCCTGAGCGGGTGATAGCCCCGTATTTGTATGGTCAGATTGCATCCTTGAGTAGGGCGGGGCACGTGAAACCCTGTCTGAACATGGGGGGACCACCCTCCAAGCCTAAATACTCCCTGGCGACCGATAGTGAACAAGTACCGTGAGGGAAAGGTGAAAAGCACCCCGATGAGGGGAGTGAAAGAGACCTGAAACCGGATGCCTACAAGCAGTCGGAGCCTCTTATGGGGTGACGGCGTACCTTTTGTATAATGGGTCAGCGAGTTTCTGTTGGCAGCGAGCTTAAGCCGTGAGGTGTAGGCGCAGCGAAAGCGAGTCTGAATAGGGCGTCGAGTTGCCGGTAGAAGACCCGAAACCGAGTGATCTAGCCATGGCCAGGCTGAAGGTGGGGTAACACCCACTGGAGGGCCGAACCCACGCCTGTTGAAAAAGTCGGGGATGAGCTGTGGCTAGGGGTGAAAGGCCAATCAAACTCGGAGATAGCTGGTTCTCCGCGAAATCTATTGAGGTAGATCGTCGCGTGTTGACCGCGGGGGGTAGAGCACTGGATGGGCTAGGGGACCCCAAAGGTTTACCAAACCCAACCAAACTCCGAATACCCGTGAGTTTAGCGCGGCAGACAGACGGTGGGTGCTAAGGTCCATTGTCGAGAGGGAAACAGCCCAGACCACCAGCTAAGGTCCCCAAATCGTGGTTAAGTGGGAAAGGATGTGGGAATTCCAAAACAACCAGGAGGTTGGCTTAGAAGCAGCCATCCTTTAAAGAAAGCGTAATAGCTCACTGGTCTAATAGAGATCCTGCGCCGAAGATGTAACGGGGCTCAAACCACGTACCGAAGCTGTGGGATCAGACGTCGGGCGTCAGTCTTCAGACGTCAGAGAAGAAAGGTGGAAGCGGTGCCCAGGGATGTTTGGGAGTTGGACGTGTTTCGTCGGGCTTATGAACTATCCTTGGATGTGCATCGTGTCAGTCACGGTTTTCCGAAGCTTGAGCAGTATGGTGGCATAGCCGACCAGCTGCGTCGGTCGAGCAAGTCGGTCTGTGCGCTCCTTGCGGAGGGTGTTGGCCGGCAGGTTGGATCGGACCCTGAGATGCGGCGCTATGTCGTGATGGCGCTGGGGTCTGCGGACGAAGCGAAGCTGTGGTGCCGCTACGCTGCCGATTTGGGCTACGTGAGCCCGGATCAAGCGGCGGCCTGGCAGCGTGACTACACGGAGATCGCGCGCATGCTGCAAGGCATGCGCAAATACCTGATATCCTCTGAAGTCTGACGACTGACGTCAGACGTCTGATCGGTAGCGGAGCGTTCGGTAGGCCTGTGAAGGGAGTGGGGTGATCCCTCCTGGAGGTATCCGAAGTGCGAATGCTGACATGAGTAGCGACAAACAGGGTGAGAAACCCTGTCGCCGAAAGTCCAAGGGTTCCTGCGCAAGGTTAATCCGCGCAGGGTGAGCCGGCCCCTAAGGTGAGGGCGACAGCCGTAGCCGATGGGAACCAGATGAATATTTCTGGGCCTGCTGGAAGTGACGATCATGATATGTTGTCATCCCTTATTGGATTGGGGTGGCTTTTGGAGTGATCCGGGAAATAGCTCCAGCGTATAGACCGTACCCTAAACCGACACAGGTGGACTGGTAGAGCATACCAAGGCGCTTGAGAGAACCATACCGAAGGAACTAGGCAAATTGCTCGCGTAACTTCGGGATAAGCGAGACCCATCACTGGGCAACCAGGGGTGGGTGGCACAGAGCAGGGGGTAGCGACTGTTTAGTAAAAACACAGGGCTGTGCGAAGTCGAGAGACGACGTATACGGTCTGACGCCTGCCCGGTGCCGGAAGGTTAAGAGGAGGGGTGCAAGCTCTGAATTGAAGCCCCGGTAAACGGCGGCCGTAACTATAACGGTCCTAAGGTAGCGAAATTCCTTGTCGGGTAAGTTCCGACCTGCACGAATGGCGTAACGACTTCCCCACTGTCTCCGGTATGGGCTCAGCGAAATTGAATTCCCCGTGAAGATGCGGGGTACCCGCGGTCAGACGGAAAGACCCTATGAACCTTTACTGCAGCTTTGCAGTGGCATTAGGAGAGCACTGTGTAGGATAGGCGGGAGGCTGTGAAGCATGGGCGCTAGCTCGTGTGGAGCCATCCTTGAAATACCGCCCTGTGCGCTTCTGATGTCTAACCGCGTCCGGTCATCCCGGACCGGGACCCTGCATGGTGGGCAGTTTGACTGGGGCGGTCGCCTCCCAAAGTGTAACGGAGGCGCGCGATGGTGGGCTCAGGCCGGTCGGACATCGGCTGCTGAGTGCAATGGCATAAGCCCGCCTGACTGCGAGAGCGACAGTTCGAGCAGAGACGAAAGTCGGCCATAGTGATCCGGTGGTCCCGCGTGGAAGGGCCATCGCTCAACGGATAAAAGGTACTCTAGGGATAACAGGCTGATCTCCCCCAAGAGTCCACATCGACGGGGAGGTTTGGCACCTCGATGTCGGCTCATCACATCCTGGGGCTGGAGCAGGTCCCAAGGGTTCGGCTGTTCGCCGATTAAAGTGGTACGTGAGCTGGGTTTAGAACGTCGTGAGACAGTTCGGTCCCTATCTGCCGTGGGTGAAGGAGACTTGAGAGGATTTGTCCCTAGTACGAGAGGACCGGGATGAACGCACCTCTGGTGCACCGGTTGTCGCGCCAGCGGCACAGCCGGGTAGCTATGTGCGGACAAGATAACCGCTGAAAGCATCTAAGCGGGAAACTTACCTCAAAACCAGGTCTCCCCAAGGGCCGTGATAGACCATCACGTCAATAGGCCAGGTGTGAAAGCGTCGTAAGACGTGCAGCTAACTGGTCCTAATCGCCCAATAGGCTCAAGTCCAGACGTCAGGCGTCAGTCTTCAGACGTCAGACCAACCATGCACAGCAATCATCCAATCCCAGCACACTCTCACCAGAACCTCATGCGCTTCTGACGTCCGACGTCCGAAGCCTGATGTCTGGATTAGATGACCTGGTGGCCATGGCGGAGGGACTACACCCGATCCCATCCCGAACTCGGACGTGAAAACCACCAGCGCCTATGATACTGCACCCCAAGGTGCGGGAAAGTCGGTCGCCGCCAGGTCTTCCAATCCAGAACACACCCCCCCCTCGCGTGAAAACACGCCAAACCAGCGGGGTGGAGCAGCCCGGTAGCTCGTCAGGCTCATAACCTGAAGGCCACAGGTTCAAATCCTGTCCCCGCAACCAACTCCACCACACACAAAACGCCGCCCCCCCCAAGGGCCGGCGTTCGGCGTCTAGCCTGACATTGCCGACGCACTGTCCTCCTGACATGATCCACTTTTCGGGAGAGCTTTGATGAAACTCGGCGTTGCCCTGGCCGGCCTCCTCATCGGTGCCGCACACGCGGCGGACTTGCCGGCCTTGCAGGAGAACGACTTCGTCCTGCGCGATTTTCAATTTCACACCGGCCAGACTCTGCCGGAGTTGCGTATGCACTATCGCACTCTGGGCAACCCATCCGGTGAGCCCGTGCTAATCCTGCACGGCACCGCGCAGTCCGGGTCCGCCATGCTGGCACCTTCCTTCGCCGGCGAGCTATTTGGCCCGGGGCAGCCGCTAGACACCGCTAAATACCTTATCATTCTGCCTGATTCCATCGGAGCTGGTCAATCATCCAAGCCGTCCGAAGGCTTGCGCATCGCTTTCCCGGCCTATGATTATACCGACGCCGTGGCCGCTCAATACAAGCTGGTGACGGAAGGACTGCACCTGGACCATGTGCGACTGATACTGGGCTACTCCATGGGTGGGATGCAGAGCTGGCTCTGGGCCGAGCAGCATCCCGACTTCGCGGACGGCTTCGTGCCCATGGCCTCCCAGCCTTCAGCCATGGCCAGCCGGAACTGGATGATGCGCCGGCTGATGGTGGAGACGATCCGGCACGACCCGACCTATGCTGGCGGCAACTACACCACTCCGCCCCGCACGTTGCCCTTCGCGATAGCAACTTTCGGCGTGGCCACCGCCGGCGGCAACCTAGGTTGGCAGGTGCAGGCGCCAGCGGCGGCCGAGGCGGACGCTATCGTAGACCGGCTGCTGGCCGCCCCGCCCCCCGACGCTAACGATTGGGTTTATCAGTGGGATTCGTCCCATGGTTTCGACGCCGCGCCGGGTCTCGGCCAGATTACGCGGCCCGTGCTGGTCATCAACTCGGCCGATGATGAACGCAATCCGCCCGAAAGCGGCATCGTCGGGCGCGCGGTCGCCCGTTTGCCGCATGGCGAGTATGAATTGGTGCCGGAAAGCACTGACACGCGCGGTCACGCCACTCTGATCATGGCAAAATTTTACGCAACCCGGCTTGGACAATTCCTCACTGCCTTGCCGCACAACGCCGCAGCGCAATGACGCCCTGAGATGCATGCCGTCGTGATCCATGCCCCGCATGATCTCCGCATCGAGACGGTGGCCACGCCCGGCCTCGGCCCATACGACGTTGAGGTCCGTATCCGCGCCGGCGGCATTTGCGGTTCGGACCTGCACTACTATCACCAGGGTGGCTTCGGCACGGTCAAACTGCTGGAGGCGATGATCCTTGGGCATGAGATCGCGGGTGAGATCGTCCGCGCCGGGCCGGCGGTGACCACGGTTCGGGCCGGCGACCGGGTCGCGGTCGACCCCAGCCGTTCATGCCGGCATTGCCGTTTCTGCCTAATGGGAACGCCCCGGCATTGCGAAAACATGCTGTTCTACGGCAGCGCCATGCGCTTTCCGCATGTGCAAGGCGGCTTTCGTGAGCGCCTGGTGTGCCATGAGCAGCAGGCTGTGCCGCTTCCGTCAGGCTTCGATTTCGGCCTTGCCGCCTTGGCGGAGCCGCTGGCCGTGTGCCTGCACGCAGCCGGACAAGCAGGCTCGATGCTGGGCCGGCGCGTTCTGATCACCGGAGCGGGGCCGATTGGGGCGTTGTGCGTCCTCGTCGCCCGGCACGCCGGAGCGCGGGAGGTGGTGGTGACCGATCTGATGGACCCGCCGCTCGCCATCACCCGGCGCCTTGGCGCAGACCTCACGATCAACATGGCTGTCGATCCCGGTGGATTGGACCGGTTCAGGAATCACAAGGGGCATTTCGACGTCGTCCTCGAAGCCTCCGGCAGCGGCGCGGCCATCGCTTCGGCGCTGCATGTTGCGCGGCCCGGAGCCACTCTGGTACAGGTTGGGCTAGGCGGTGATGTGCAGCTACCGCTCAACCTCATCGTGGCCAAAGAGATCCAGGTGCGGGGCACGTTCCGATTCGATCAGGAGTTCGCCTGGGCGGTCGCGATGCTCACCTCAGGCGCGGTCGATGTCACGCCGCTTATCACCGCCACGTTGCCGATGGCCGACGCCCTGCGCGCGTTCGACCTCGCGAGTGACCGGTCGCAATCGATGAAAGTGCAACTCGCCTTCTAAGTGCTTGACCCCGCCCGCCGTTGATAGAAGTCTAGTGGCCAAAACGGGGGCGGAAATGTCGGCAGCACTGACGCAGCAATCGGCCATGGACGGCGCGGTCCGTCATTTGGTGAGCAACTACAATCCAAAGGGCAACCGCATCGGCTGGCTCATGATGTCCTCCATCCTGGTGGAGGCATGGGATCTGTATTCCATCTCCTTCGTGCTGGTGTTCATCAAGGAGCACTACAATCCGGACCCGCTGCTGCTGGGCTTGGCCGCGGCCGGGACGCAGGGTGGCGCGCTGGTGGGTGCGTTATTAGGCGGCTGGCTGTCGGACCGGATTGGCCGCCGGATCATGTTCTTGGCCACCATGATCGCGTTCATCATCCTGGCCGTGGCGCAGGCCTTCGTCACCAGCGTGGAGGTGTTGATCGTGGTCCGCTTCCTGCTGGGCGTCCCGCTCGGGAGCGACATCTCGAACGGCTACACCTACATCATGGAATCGATGCCGAAGGGCGCGCGGGAGGTGATGGGCAACCGGTGGCAGTTCATGTTCGCCGTGGGCGAGGTGCTGACCATCGGCGTCATCTGCATCTTCATCCTGCTGGATCTGCAGCATGAGATGATCTGGCGGGTGACGCTCGGCCTCGGCGCGGTGCCGGCGCTGGTGATCCTGCTGATGCGGCATGACCTGCCGGAAACCGCGGTGTGGCTGGTCCGCCGCGGACGGTTCCGGGAGGCCAAGGCGGTGTCCCAGCAGATGTATGGTGATTCGCTCAGCATGCTGCCGGATCAGGATGTCGAGGTGCCGCACCCGAAGGCGTCCGAGTTCCTGGCCGACACGAGGCGGGACCCGGTGCGCTGGCGGGCGACGCTGTATAGCTGGATCGCCTGCTTCTGCCAGGCGAGCGAGTTCAGCACGTTCGCCTTCTATATCCCTGTGCTGTTCTTGTCGGTCGGCGTATCGTCGCTGCTGGGCACCAATCTCGTGACGATGGCGCTGTATGCGTTCGCCGCCGTGGCGGGCTGGGTGGGACCGCTGCTCACGCCCAGGTTGGGCCAGCGGGGCATCAGCATCGCCGGGTTCAGCATCGTGTTCGTCTCACTGCTGTTTGCCGCCTGGTCGCTGTACTCGGGCCATAAGGAGTACTTGCCGTTCGCGGCGGCGGCGATGCTATGGGGGCATTATTGGGACGCGTCCAATTGCATGACGATCCCGACCATGGTGGCGCGGCCGCAATACCGGGGCACTGCGAGCGGCTTCGCCTATATGTTCGTGAAGCTGCCGTCGTTCCTGGCCATCTTCTTGTTTCCGACTCTGTTTGCCGCCATCGGCCAGGCGGGCGCCACGCTGTTCGTCGCTGTTTTCCCGCTCATCGGCCTGCTTGCAGCCTTGTTCATCCTGCCGGAGGTGTATGGCTACGACAGCGACGCATGAGGATCACCGGGCTCGAGACGCTGAGGGCGGCGGAGTTCGGTAACGTCCTATGGGTGCGCGTGCTGACCGATGCTGGGTTCGTGGGCCTTGGCGAGACGTTCTACGGTGCCGGTGCGGTCGAGGCGCATTTGCATGACACGCTGGCCGGACGATTGCTGGGGCGGGATCCGCTGCAGATCGAGGCGCTCCACCGGGAAATGCTGAACCTGCCGCTGGCGCAGGCCAGCACGGGGGCGGAAACGCGCGCGGCGTCGGCGGTCGATATCGCACTCTGGGACATCTTCGGCAAACTCTGCGGACAACCCGTGCATCAGATGCTGGGCGGCCTGTGCCGGCCGCGGCAGCGCATCTACAACACCTGCGCCGGCTACGGCTACGTGCGGTCCGGCAACATCAAGCCGGTCTCGACCTGGAATTTCGATGACGGTGCCGGGCCGTACGAGGATCTGCATGGTTTCATGACGCGGGCGGATGCCGTGGCCGAGAGCCTGCTGGCGGACGGCATCACGGCCATGAAGATCTGGCCGTTCGACCCGGCGGCGCTCGAGAACGAAGGCATGTCTATCAGCCCCAGCCAGCTTCGCACCGCGCTGGAGCCGTTCGAGAAGATTCGCCGGGCGGTGGGGGACCGGATGGAGATCATGGTGGAGTTCCACTCGTTGTGGAACTTGCCGATGGCGAAACAGCTGGCCCGGTGGCTCGAGCCCTACAGCCCAACCTGGTATGAGGATCCGATCCGGATGACGTCGCCGCAAGCGCTGGCGGAGCTGGCCCGGTCCACGCCGGTGTGGATCTGCGCCAGCGAGACGCTGGGCTCTCGGTATTCGTATAAGGAGTTCCTGGACCGGGACGCGGTGGGCGTGGTGATGGCCGATCTGTGCTGGACCGGGGGCCTGACGGAGGGCCGTAAGATCGCCGCCCTGGCCGACACTTATCACCGCCCGTGGGCGCCGCATGACTGCGTGGGGCCGATCGGGTTCGTGGCCGGAATACACGCGTCGTTCAGCCAGCCAAACACGCTGATCCAGGAGAGCGTCCGCGCTTTCTACACCGGCTGGTATAAGGAATTGGTGACCGTCATGCCCACGATCCAGGACGGCTATGTGCTGCCGATGGAGGGGCCCGGCCTCGGCACCGAATTGCTGCCTTCGGTGTTCGAGCGGGCGGACCTCCGTGTGCGCCGGTCCGTGCTGTGACGCTGTTCGACCTCACCGGACGCACCGCGCTGGTGACCGGCTCCTCGCGCGGGCTGGGCTTTGCCATGGCGCAGGGCCTGGCCGAGGCGGGGGCGGCGCTGGTCTTGAACGGCACCGGCCCGGCGCGCGTGGCCGAGGCCGCCGCCGGCCTACGTGACGCCGGGCATACCGTGCACGAGGCCGCGTTCGACGTGACGGACGAGGCCGCGATCACCACCGCGTTCGCGCGGCTGGATCAGCTTGGGGTGGCGGTCGACATCCTGGTCAACAATGCCGGCATCCAGTTCCGCCGCCCGATGCTGGAGCTGGAGACCGCGGATTGGCGCCGGGTGATCGACACCAACCTCACGAGCGCCTTCGTCATCGGACGCGAGGCGGCGCGCCGCATGGTGCCGCGCGGGCGGGGCAAGATCATCAACATCGGCTCGCTCACCAGCGCGCTGGCCCGCGCCACGGTCGCGCCGTACACGGTGAGCAAGGGCGGGATCAAGATGCTGACGCAGGCGATGGCGGCGGAGTGGGCGGCGGCGGGCATCCAGGCCAACGCGATCGGCCCCGGCTATATGCTGACGGACATGAACGAGGCCTTGGTGAACGACCCCGCGTTCGACGGCTGGGTCAAGGGGCGCACGCCGTCCCGCCGCTGGGGCCGTCCAGAGGAGCTGGTGGGCGCCGCCGTGTTCCTGGCCTCGGCGGCGTCCGATTACGTGAACGGGCAGATTATCTACGTGGACGGGGGCATGCTGGCCGTGTTGTGAAAGCTACAGCCCGTCCGGCAGCGGCGCGGCGGCGGCCAGGCGTTCGCTGTAGCGGTCGACCAGATAGTCCGCCCGGTCCCGGGTCAGCCAGGTGAAGCGCACCAGCTCCTCCATCACGTCCACCACGCGGTCATACAGGGGGCCCGGATGCATCCGCCCGGCGTCATCGAATTGCTCATAGGCCTTCGGCACGCTGCTCTGATTGGGGATGGTGATCATCCGCATCCACCGGCCCAGCAGGCGCAGCGTGTTCACCGCGTTGAACGATTGCGACCCGCCCGAGACCTGCATGACCGCCAGCGTTCGCCCCTGCGTCGGCCGGACCGCGCCGAGTTCGAGCGGCAGCCAGTCGATCTGGTTCTTGAACACGCCCGTCACCGCGCCGTGCACCTCCGGGCTGCACCAGACCTGACCCTCGCTCCACAACGATAGGGTGCGGAGCTCCTGGACCTTGGGGTGGTCCGCCGGGGCGCCGTTGGCCATCGGCAGGTCGCGCGGGTCGAAGATGCGAGGCTCGGCGCCCAGGACCTGCAATAGCCGGGCCGCCTCCTCGGTCAGCAGGCGCGAGAACGACCGGGGGCGGAGGCTGCCATACAGCAGGAGGATGCGCGGGGGGTGGGCGGCGCGCTGCAGCGGCTGCAGCTGGCCGAGGTCGGGGGGCGCTAACAGGTCCGCGCGGAGGCCCGGGGTCATACCGGCGTCACCGGCGCGCCATCCTCCTTATTGAAACCCTCCGGCAGCGTGCCGTCCAGCAGTTCCAGCACGCGCTCGGATGGACGGCAGAGCCGGACGCCGCGCGGGGTCACGACGATCGGGCGCTCGATCAGGATCGGGTGCTGGGCGATGGCGTCCAGCAGGCCGGCCTCGGTGATTGCCGGGTCATCGAGGCCGAGCGCGTCGTATGGCGTGCCCTTGCGGCGCATGGCCTGGCGAAGGGTCAGGCCCATGCGGCGCAGCAGGTCCAGCAACTCGGCCCGGTTGGGCGGGGTTTGCAAGTATTCGATCACCATCGGCTCGGTCCCGGTGGCGCGGATCATGGCCAGCGTGTTGCGGGACGTGCCGCAGGCGGGGTTGTGGTAGATGGTTACGGTCATCACTGCGCCTCGGCCTGCATCGGCGCCGCCGCCGATTGTTGTAAGAGCCAGCCCATCAGCGCCATGCCGGCCAGCGCGCCCGCCCCCTGCGCCAGCACGAAGCCCGGCAGGTCGGCCGGGCGGATGCCGGAAAAGCTGTTGGTCAGGGATCGCGCCGCCGCCACGGCCGGGTTCGCGAACGAGGTGGAGGCGGTGAACCAGTATGCCGCGGTGATATAAAGCCCCACCAGCGCCGGCACCGCCGCCTGCAGGAAACGGAGGCCGGCCAGGATGGTCACGATCAGGCCGAACGTCGCCACCGCCTCCGCGAACCACTGCGCGCCGCCAGTGCGGACCTTGGCCGAGGGCTCGATCAGCGGTAGCCCGAACATCAGATGCGCGGCCAGGGTGCCGGCCACTCCCCCGGCCAGCTGCGCCGCCGCATACAGCGCGGCCTCCCGCGGTGGCAGCTCGCGCCGCAACGCGAACACGAGCGACACTGCCGGGTTGAAATGCGCGCCGGAGATAGGGCCGAGGATGGTGATCAGCACCACCAGCACCGCCCCAGTCGCCACCGTATTGCCCAGCAGCATCAGCGCGACATCGGCTGTCAGGGACTGCGCCATGATGCCCGACCCTACGACCGTCGTGACCAGGAGCGCGGTGCCCAGCGCCTCCGCCGCCAAGCGCCGGGGCAGGTCGTAGGCGATCATGCCGCCACTCCGCACGTGGCGCCGCCACAGCAATTCTCGGTCAGGAAGGCCAATAGCGCATTCATGGCGGCGATATCGGGCGCATAGAACAGGTTGCGGCTCACCCGGCGCTGCGTCACCAGCCCGGCGTGCAGCAATTGCTGCAGATGGAAGGTGAGCGAGGAGGGCGGCACCCCGAGCGCGGCCGCCAGCTGCCCGGCGGGCAGACCCTCCGGCCCCCGCTCTACCAGCAGGCGGAAGGCGCGCAGCCGTGTATCCTGCGCGAGCGCCCCGAGGACGGCCACGGCGATGGCGGTATCCATCCTGTCATCCATCATATTTCTAGTTCTATCGTATAGTCCGGTCGCATAGCTCGGTCAACCCGCGCGCGCTTGCCCGGCACCGCCCCGGCCCACATATTCCCTGCATGCACGACATCCAACTCAACGGAGCGCCCCATCGGATCGTGGCGGGGGTGACCGTCGCGGGCCTGCTCGAAAGCCTCGGTTTGCCGATGCAGAAGGTCGCGGTGGAGCGGAATGCGGCGATCGTGCCGCGCTCGATCTATGCGCAGACGGTGCTGACGCCGGGTGACCAGATCGAGATCGTGCATTTTATCGGAGGGGGCTGAGCCATGGATGGATTTGCGGCGCAGGACAGCTGGACCGTGGCGGGGCGAAGCTTCCGCAGCCGGCTCGTGGTCGGCACCGGCAAGTATAAAAGTTTGGAGGAGACCGCGGCGGCGATCGAGGCCTCGGGTGCGGAGATGGTGACGGTGGCGGTGCGCCGGGTCAATCTGTCGGACCCGGGGGCGCCGATGCTGCAAGATTTCGTGGACCCGAAGCGCTACACCTATTTGCCGAACACCGCGGGCTGCCATACGGCCAGCGATGCCGTCCGCACGCTGCGCCTGGCGCGGGAGGCGGGGGGGTGGAACCTCGTAAAGCTCGAGGTACTGGGCCCGCCGCCGCATTTATATCCCGACATGGCCGCGACGTTCGAGGCGGCGGAGGCGCTGATCAGGGACGGGTTCGAGGTGATGGTGTATTGCGCCGACGACCCGGTGGCGTCCAAGCGCCTGGAGGAGATGGGGTGCGTCGCGATCATGCCGCTGGGCGCGCCGATCGGCTCCGGCCTTGGCCTGCAGAACCCGGCGATGCTGGCAATGTTGATCGAACAGGCTGGGGTTCCGGTGCTGGTGGATGCCGGCGTGGGCACCGCGTCCGATGCGGCGATTGCGATGGAGCTCGGCTGTGACGCGGTGCTGCTGAACTCCGCCATCGCCCATGCGCGGGAGCCGGTGGTGATGGCGCGGGCGATGCGGGCGGCGGTGGAGGCGGGGCGGCTCGCCTTCCTCGCTGGGCGCATGCCGCGCCGGATGGGGGCCGATCCTTCGAGCCCGCTGGCCGGGCTGATTCGGTAGGTGGATTAGCCCTTGCGCCATCTTCCATATAACGGTCCCCTGTATCAGGCGGTTGGCGCGAGGGGTCGTCCACTCCACGATTAGAAACGTGGTTGAATACTACAGTATATTCTGCAATACAAATGACTTAAAGATCAGCCTCAGACAACGGCAACGTTCATTACAATCAATACAATCGATCTGGATTGGGCTTGGGCTAGGTTATGCCAAAGCTGTAAGAACAGTGACTTAGCCGGTGCGTAAACTTTTCTGTTGCTCTCGGTTCCGTGTTTATGTCCTATGCCGGTTCAACAGATACGGACAGACCCAGTGAACGCATCGCTGACCGCCGCACTCTCCTCCATCTTTCTACTCTGCACGGCCCGGGCCGAAGCAAGCTGGAGCCAGCAGGGAGACGCGTCATGGTATGGACGCGAACTGCAGGGGCGGCGCACCAGCAACGGTGAGTCTTTTGACCAAAACCGCATGACGGCCGCGCATACCACGCTACCCCTCGGCAGCCTCGTCCGTGTGACCTCCGGCCGCACCGGGGAGAGCGTGGTCGTCACCATTACCGACCGCCTGCCGCACAAACAGACCCGGGTCATCGACCTGTCCCGCGGTGCCGCGTCCCGCATCGGCCTCGTCAGTCAAGGGGTCGGCCCCGTCAGCCTGGTGATGGCCGAGGGCGCGGCGGAGGAGAGTGCTGAGGCAACCGAGGAGGAGGCGGGCGATCCGGCACCGGCCCATCGGTCGCGATATGGTCGGCGACATACGCCCCCCGCGCACCCAGCGGCAACGGCGGGCCATCGGTCGAATCATATGCCGTCTGTAGTTCGAGTTCGGAGTTCAGCTCCGCTCCCAGCAAGACTGCATAGGCTGTAACGAAGAACCACATCATGATCCCGACCACGGTGCCGAGCGGCCCGTAGGTCGCGTCATAGCTGGCGATGTGCCCGACATAGAGCGAGAACAAAGCGGACGCCCCCACCCACAGCACCGTCGCCACCAATGAACCCGGCGTCACCCACGCCCAGCGCGGACGCTCCCGCGACGGGCCGTAGCGGTAGAGCATTGACAAGGCCGTCAGGACCGCCAGGATCAGCAGGCCGAAGCTCGAGACTCGGATCAGCAAAGTCTGGTGGCTGGAAACGCCCAGAAAATTCAGCATGGCCGGCAAGCCTACCAGAAGCGCGAGCCCGATCGTGGCACTAAGGATCGCCCCCAGGGTGATACCGAACGCGGTAAGCTGAAACCGTAATATGCTCCGGCGCTCCGTCTCCTCGTAAGCGAGGTTGAGCGCGGACAGGATCGCCTTCACCCCGGTCGCCGAACTCCAGAACGCGACGCCCACGCTGATGACCAGCCGCATCCCCAGCGTACCCGGCGGCTGGCTAACCAGCATGCGCACCCGTTCATCGATCAGGGTCCAGGCCGAGGGCGGCAACAAGTCCCGCAACACGGCCAACTGCGGCTCCACCGTCTCACGGTCGAACAGGAGGCCATAGACCGAGATCAGCATCGATATCGCCGGGAACAGCGCCAGCGTGCCGTAGAACGCACAGCCAGCGGCGGTGAGTGAGATCCGGTCCGTCAGCATCTCGATCATGGTGCGCCGAAGCACTGCGCGCCAGCCGCGCCACGGGATGTCCGCCGGGCTTTCGGCATGGCGGCCGAGCGCATCCGCCTCCGGCTCCTCGGCGATTCGCAACGCCTCCTTGGCGCCAGCCGCGTCTTCACGCGGGGAACGGGACGCCGCCGGGCTGGGGCCGGGTGGGGAGGAGGGTGGGGCCACGATGCGGTTCCTAAACAAGAACAATGGTTTAGACGGTTCGACGATATCTGGCGGGCGAGAGTTAGTGAAAGTTGAGGGTAAGATGAAAAAAATGACAGACTAGCCGATATTTTCGCTTGCGCCCCGGGGAGTGTGGTCCTATTTCCCCGATCCACGCAGCAACGCACGTGCCTCTGGCCCCCGGGTTACGCAACGACGTCAAGCGTTCTGGCACACCTTGATTTCGCTGGTTCGTTCGACCGTTCCGTTTAACCCCGCATCACCGGCCCAACGTGCCCGGTGTGCACGTTCCTGCCCACCCAGCAGGAGCGTCTGGCTTGGAGACTAGTCGCGATGACTCCCAAGATCGCAGCCTATCTGGCTGACAACACACCCGCCACGCCCTGCCTCGTCCTCGATGTGGACCGGGTCGAGCAGAATTACCGCACCCTGCTGCGTGCCCTGCCGCTGGCGCGGGTGTATTACGCCGTGAAGGCCAACCCGGCGGCTCCGATCCTGGAGCGGCTGACCGGCCTCGGCAGCAGCTTCGACGCCGCCTCGTTCGAGGAAATCCAGTTCTGTCTGAATGCCGGGGCGGAGCCCGCGCGCATCAGCTACGGCAACACGATCAAGAAGGTCTCGGCCATCCAGCGCGCCCACGCGGCGGGGGTCACGATGTTTGCCTTCGATAGCGCCGAGGAGCTGGAGAAGATCGCCGCCCACGCGCCGGGTGCGCGGGTGTATTGCCGCCTGCTGGTGCAGAATGACGGCGCCGAATGGCCGCTCAGCCGCAAGTTCGGCACCACGGTGGACGTCGCGAAGGAGCTGATGATCCGCGCCGGCCAGCTCGGCCTAGACCCGTACGGCCTGAGCTTCCACGTGGGCAGCCAGCAGACCACGACCGGCAGCTACGAGACCGCGATCGGCCGGGTTGCGATGCTGTTCACCGATCTCGAGCAGGCGGGCGTGAAGCTGCGCATGGTCAATCTGGGCGGCGGCTACCCGGTGCGCTACCGCGATGAGATCCCAGGGATCGACCGCTTCGCCGACGCCATCATGCACGCCATGACCGCGCATTTCGGCAACGACCTGCCGGAAATCCTGGTCGAGCCCGGGCGCTTCCTGGTTGGCGACGCCGGCGTCGTCAGCGCCGAGGTGGTCCTGGTCTGTCACAAGGCGAAGGCCGACCCGGTGCGCTGGGTCTATCTCGACATCGGCCGCTTCGGCGGCCTGGCCGAGACCGAAGGCGAGTCGATCAAGTACCGTTTCCAGACACCGCATGACGGAGGCGACACCGGCCCGGTCGCGCTTGCCGGCCCGACCTGTGACGGCGCTGATATCCTGTATGAGCGCGCCAACTACCGTATGCCGCTCGCGCTGCGGTGCGGCGACCGGATCGAGATCGACAGCGCCGGTGCCTACACCACGACCTACGCTAGCCAGCGCTTCAACGGCTTCGCACCGCTGGCGGAACACTACATCTGACAGCGCCCTCGTTCACAGCCGACGACCTCGCCCGGCTGATCCCGGACGGGGCGGAGCTGGCGCTACCGCCGGACAACTCGCTAACCCCGTGCGAGTTGGCCCGGGCGCTGGTGCGGCGGGGCGCACGGGGGCTTCGCCTCATCGGGGTGCCTGTCTCCGGCTACGCGACCGACTTGCTGATCGGCGCCGGGTGCGTCGCATCCGTCCAGACCAGCGCGGTCACGCTGGGAGAGGCCGGGCAGGCGCCCCAGTTCACCGCCGCCGTCACGGCCGGCACGATAACGGTCAAGGACGCCACCTGCCCGGCCATCCACACCATGCTGCAGGCGGCGGAGAAGGGCGTGCCGTATATGCCGCTTCGTGGCATTCTGGGCAGCGACCTGCTGGCGCACCGCCCCGATTGGCTTGTGATGCATAATCCTTTCGCCGCCACCCCGGACCCAATCGTCCTGTTGCCGGCACTCGCGCCCGAATACGCGGCAATCCACGCCGTTTTGGCGGACGAGGCCGGCAATGTCTGGGTCGGCCGCCGCCGCGAACTCGCGACGCTTGCCCACGCAGCGCACCGTACCCTGGTGACCGTCGAACGTATGGTTTCCGGCGACATGCTGGATGACGAGCGCCTTGCACCCGGCGTGATTGCCGGGGTCTATCTCGACGGCATCGCCATCGTCCCGCGCGGAGCTTGGCCCGCCGGTGTGCTAGACGAGTACCCGGCGGACACGGAGCATTTCGCGATTTATGCCAAGGCGGCGCGCACCTCCGAGGGCTTCGGGCGGTATTGCGCCGAATTCGTGCGGACCGTCACTTCGCGGCAGCAATCGCCTTGGTAATCACGGCTTCGGCTTCGGTTTTGCCAGCCCAGCCGGTGACTTTGACCCACTTACCAGGCTCGAGATCTTTGTAGCGCGTGAAGAAGTGCTCGATCGCCTGGCGGGTGATCAGCGGCAGGTCTTCGACCTTGTGTATGTCTGTGTACTGCAGGTGCATCTTATCGTGCGGGACGCAGATGATTTTTTCGTCCTGGCCGCTCTCGTCTTCCATCTGCAGCATGCCGATCGGGCGGGCGCGGATCACGGCGCCCGGGACCATGTCGGCGGGCGCCAGGACCAGCGCGTCCGCCGGGTCACCGTCATCGGCCAGGGTGCCGGGAATGAAGCCGTAGGCGGCGGGGTAGGCCATCGGGGTGAACAGGAAGCGGTCCACGAAGATCGCGCCGCTGTCCTTATCGACCTCGTATTTCACCTGGGATCCTTGCGGGATCTCGATCACCACGTTGATGTCGTGCGGCGGGTTCTTGCCTGTGGGGATCTTGGAAATGTCCATGCGCCTGTCCTTCGTTGCGGGCGGACCATAGCCAGGCGCGCCGGGCTTGCCAATTCGGCGCCGGTGCGGGATTGAAAGGGCCGCACGCGCCTGTAGCTCAGTTGGTTAGAGCGGGCCGCTCATAACGGCTTGGTCGCAGGTTCGAGTCCTGCCGGGCGCAGCGATTACTCTTTGAGGAGCCTTCCACATGGCCGCCTATCAGTATGTTTATGTGATGAAGGACGTGACCAAGGCCTTCCCCGGCGGGCGCGAGGTGTTCAAGGGCATCACCCTGTCGTTCCTGCCCGGCGTGAAGATCGGCATTTTGGGCGTGAACGGCGCCGGCAAATCCACGCTGCTGAAGATCATGGCTGGGATCGAGAAGGAGCATGGCGGTGAGGCCTGGGCAGCCGAGGGCGTGCGCATCGGCTATCTCGAGCAGGAGCCGAAGCTCGACGATGACAAGACGGTGGCCGAGAACGTCATGCTGGCGTTCGGCCCGCTGATGAAGGCGCTGGCCCGGTTCAACGCCATCAGCGAGGAGTTCGCCGCGCCGATGGAGGACGATCACATGAACGCGCTGCTGGCCGAACAGGCCGAGTTGCAGGAGGTGATCGACGCCGAGGATGGCTGGGATTTGGACCGGCGGATCGAGATCGCGCTGGACGCGCTGCGCTGCCCGCCGCCGGACAGCCCAGTGGCCAAGCTGTCGGGCGGCGAGCGGCGCCGGGTGGCGCTATGCCGGCTGTTGCTGGAAAAGCCGGACTTGCTGCTGCTGGACGAGCCCACGAACCATTTGGACGCGGAGAGCGTGGCGTGGCTCGAGAAGACGCTGCGGGACTTCGCCGGGACGGTCATGATCATCACCCATGACCGCTACTTCCTGGACAACGTGACGAACTGGATCTTGGAGATCGAGCGCGGCCGCGGCTATCCGTTCGAGGGCAATTACTCGTCCTGGCTGGCGCAGAAGCGGAAGCGGCTGCAGCAGGAGGAGAAGGAAGAGAGCTCTCGCCAGCGCGCCCTGGCCGCCGAGGAAGAATGGATCCAGTCGAGCCCCCGTGCCCGGCAGACCAAGAGCCGGGCGCGCATCGCCAAGTATGAGGAGATGCAGGCGAAGTCGCAGGAAATGCAAACCGGGGTGGCCGAAATCGTCATCCCGCCCGGTCCCCGCCTGGGCAACCTGGTGATCGAGGCCGAACAGCTGCGCAAGGTATTCGGCAACCGGCTGCTGATCGACGACCTCAACTTCAAGCTGCCGCCGGGGGGAATCGTCGGCGTCATCGGGCCGAATGGCGCGGGCAAGACCACGCTGTTTCGCATGATCACCGACCAGGAGAAGCCCGATGGCGGCGCGCTGCGGGTGGGTGACACGGTAAAGCTCGGCTACGTCGATCAGTCCCGTGACAGCCTCGATGCGACGAAATCGGTGTGGGAGGAGATCAGCGGTGGGACCGACGTGATCCATCTGGGCAAGCGAACCGTCCCGTCCCGCGCCTATGTGGGGGCGTTCAACTTCAAGGGCTCGGACCAGCAGAAGAAGGTCGGTATCCTGTCCGGCGGAGAGCGGAACCGGGTGCATCTGGCCAAGATGCTGAAATCCGAGAGCAACGTCATCCTGCTGGACGAGCCGACCAACGATCTGGACGTCGATACCTTGCGTGCGCTGGAGGAGGCGCTCGAGGAATTCGCCGGATGTGCCGTCATCATCAGCCATGACCGCTGGTTCCTGGACCGGCTCGCGACGCACATCCTGGCCTTCGAAGGCGACAGCCACGTCGAGTGGTTCGAGGGTAACTTCCAGGCCTATGAAGAGGACAAGCGACGTCGATTGGGAGACGCCGCCGTGGAGCCGCACCGCATCAAGTACCGGCCGCTCGCCCGCTAGGACCCTGCCATGAACCCGGCCTGGGTCATCCAGACCGGGCGGCTGCGGCTCAGTCCGGTTGGGTGGCAGGACCTCGACGATCTAAGCGCGCTGAAGGGTGATCCGGGGGTTTATGCCCAGATGCTGGGCGGCGTAGCGGGTCCCCTACGGGTGGCCGAGGAGCTAGCGCGCGATGCAGCGTTCTGGGCTGCGCGTGGCGTGGGCATGTGGATCGTGCGGGCGGGTGAAGAAGCGGTCGGGCTCACAGGTATTCACGAGCGCCCGGATGGCAGGGGCCTAGCGTTACGCTTTGCGTTCCGTCCGGCTGCGCGCGGCCGGGGTCTGGCGCGGGAGGCGGCCGGAGCGGCACTGCGGTTTGCGCATGATCGTGCCGGGTTGGAGCGAGTGATTGCGGTGGCCCGGGACGGCAACGTCGCGTCCCGCACCCTGTTGGGCACTATCGGCATGCGGGAATGCGAGATTTTTGTGCGCGATGGAGAGCCGGTGCACGTGTTTGAAAGCCGTGTCCAGCTTCCGTTCGCGCCTCAAACTTAGCTGCTGAGCTGGCGCCGCATGGCTGAGATCAGAGCCTCAAGGTTACCGCCGTTTTGCGACAAATAAGACCCATAATCGTTGCGTTGCGTCAGGCGTAGGCTCGTGCCCTCAGCCTTCACGTCGATGATCTTGGGCTGCCCGCCGACCGGGGCGACGACCCACTGCACATTATTGGCTTGTTGATTAGGCCGCTGGATGATTGTGCCGACCAGCGCGCCTTCTTCGCTCTGCACCGTCGTGGTCGGCTTGAACGTCACACCCTGGAATTGGCCGATCTTACCAAAGATGTTGTTGAGCAACACCTGATGGAACAGCCGCGTATATTCCTGTAGCTGCTGCGGCGTTGCCGAGCGGGTAAATCGGCCCAGGCAGAATCGAGCGATTCCATCCACATCCACGTCGTTCTCGATCAACGGGCCAAGCCGCTGCTTCTTCTCCTCATACGGACCCGGCGAGTTCACGATACTGACCAGCGAATTGCCGAGATCGATCACGAACCGGGTCGGATCTGACGACTGTGCCCGGGCGGAGGGCACGATCAATACTGCGGATGCGGCAGCCAAATTTAGCAAGCAACGGCGCGAAACCATCATTAAAGCCTCAATTCTTAAACCAAGCGGGGACCGTCGGGCGGTCATCGGCACGGGTCGCCGCAATCTGCGACGCACGGTTTTGACGATAAAGGCTGCGAAAAGTTGCGTACGGGTCGAGCGCAGCCTTCTTGACTTGATCAACCGGGTCCAAGAACCGTTCCCGGGCATCCACCGCACCAACGCCGAATCGCGACAGGCTCAGCGCCTGACTACCGCCGAACGTGGCATAGGTAAGCGGGTCCAGCCCGAAATTGCCGGCGAACCCGGCCGCGTCACGCGGATTGGACGGACCCAGCACCGGTAAAAACAGGAACGGCCCGTCCCCCACGCCCCAAAGCGCCAGCGTCACACCGAAATCCGTCTCATGCGCTTTGTATCCAAGGTCAGACGCGACATCGAATAGCCCACCTACGCCAGCTGTGCTGTTGATCAGGAACCGCATCAACGTATCCCCCGCCCGGCGTGGCTTGGTTTGGAGCACGTCATTGGCAAAAACGGCCGGACTGGAGATATTGGTGATCAGATTGTGTATTGGACGCCGTACCGCCCCTGGAACAACGCTCCGATAGCCGCGGGCGACGGGCGCGAGGATATAGGTGTCCAGACCGTCATTGATTTTGTAGAAAAATCGGTTTGCCGGCTCGATCGGGTCGTTGTTTTGCGTGTATTCGGCCAAGGCCTCCTGATCCGTGGCAGGCGGGCGGGTCGCACAGGCTGTCGTCAAGAGCAGCGCCACGGCGGCCAGCATAGGTCGAAATAGCATCGAAACCCCGTTCTCTTTTGGCCATTCGCAGGCCTTTGGTGCCACACTAACCCGCAAACCTTAAAACAACCTTATCGGGACCGGTAGCGTTGCGGGGCGGTCCACGTATATTACGCAGGCTGCAGCCTAACACACACGATCACAAACCGGATAGCCCGAGCCATGAACGAGATGTCCCCCGTCCTGCATGAGCCCACGCTGGAGCGCTGGCTGACCGGGCCCCGCTTCGCCGCCTTGCCGGCTCCGCACGCCGCCACGGTGCCGGCGCTGTCCTTTGAATTCTTCCCGCCCAAGACCGACGCGCTCGAGGCGCAGCTTTGGTCCTGTGTCCGCCGGCTCGAGCGGTTGCGGCCCCGGTTCGTGTCCGTCACCTATGGCGCGGGCGGCACGACGCAGGCCCGGACGCACGCGACCGTGACGCGGCTGGTGAAGGAAACAACCCTCACCCCTGCCGCGCACCTGACCTGCGTCGGTGCCACAAGGGGAGAGGTGGACGAGGTCGCCCGGCAATATTGGGAAGCCGGAGTCCGGCACATCGTGGCTCTCCGCGGTGACGCGCCGTCCGGGCAGGAATACGCGCCGCACCCGGACGGCTACGCCTTCGCGTCCGACCTGGTCGAGGGGCTGCGCCGGGTGGCGCCGTTCGAGATTTCGGTCGCCGCCTATCCCGAGGTGCACCCGTCGGCCCAGGGCGCGTCGCACGACCTGGACAACCTGAAGCGCAAGCTGGACGCTGGGGCGACCCGGGCCATCACGCAGTATTTCTTCGACGGCACGCTGTTCCTGCGCTTCCTGGACAAGGCCTTGGCCGCCGGCATCACCGCGCCGATCGTGCCCGGCATCATGCCCGTCTCCAACTACGCCCAGGCCGCCAAGTTCAGCGCCATGTGCGGCACCAGCGTCCCGGAATGGATGGGCACGCTGTTCGAGGGCACGGAGGAGGATCCGGAGACCCGCCGCATGATCGGCGCCATCGTCGCCGCCGAGCAGGTGCGCCTATTGCAGGCCAACGGTGTGGACGAGTTCCATTTCTACACGCTGAACCGCGCCGACCTCACCTTCGCGATCGCGCATCTGCTGGGCGTGCGATCCAGCGGTACATCGGGCGCAGCATGAACGGGCTGAGGAACAGCGGGAACTGACATAGGCCGAAGAACAGCGTGATCTTCGGGTCCGCCCCGGCCGGCAGGACCGCGAGGTAGAGGGCCATGTTGCGGTTGCCGCTCATAAGCCCCGCCGTGGCGGCGGCCCCGGCGCCCATCGGGCGGAGCGCCAGCGTGGTCAGGATATTGAGCCCGTAATCCACTGCGAACGCGGCAATGACCGCCTGGACGACCCAGCCCGGGTCCGCCGCCAGCCGGCCCTGCAGCCCGTCCATCACCGCAAATCCGTAGCACACCACCAGCCAGACCAGCGCCCCATCCGTCGCCTCCGCCCATGCCGCCAGCCGCGCCGGGCCCATGACCCGGCGCAGCAGCAGCGACACCGCCATCGGCAATCCCACTACGAGGCCGAGCCGGCCCATGAACGCCGGCGTGCCGATCGTGAGGTCGACATGCAGCAGCCAATCCACCATCGGCGGCGCCGTAAGCGGCACGGCGAACGTCGTGATCAGCGTCACCAGCAATGACAGCTCCGGATCCAGCCCCACCAGCCGGGCGAACGCCGCGCTCGAGGTGGCTGCGCAGCCGGTGGCGAAGATCACGAGGCCATGGCGGATGCTGGGATCGAGGCCGAGCGGCGCGGTCACTCCCCAGACCAGCACCGGGCAGACCACCAGCTGCACCGCCACGATGACCGCGACCCGCCCCGGCCGCCGCAGATGCGCGAGCGTGCCCGCGACATCCACGCGCAGCAGCACGAGCGTCATCATCGCCACGATCACCGGCGCCACGACTCCATGCAGCGCCGCCGCCAGCCCTGGCGCGGCCACGCCGCCGAAGATGCCCACCGCCAGCAGCATCGAGCCGTGCCGGGCCGAGAATGCCAAGAACCCCAACGCCGGGTTGGCCCCGTTCGGCACGCGTTCTATATCCCGTCCGTGACATCCATTGCCCAGCTATGACCGATTACCTCGCCCGTTTGAACCCCGAGCAGCGGGAGGCCGTGGAGGCGGTGGACGGCCCCGTCCTGGTGCTGGCCGGCGCCGGCACGGGCAAGACCCGGGTGCTGACCACGCGGTTCGCGCACATCCTGCTGCAGGGCCGGGCGGCGCCGGGTCAGGTGCTGGCGGTGACGTTTACCAACAAGGCGGCGCTCGAGATGCGGGAGCGGGTGGGCGCCATCCTGGGCCGCCCGGCGGAGGGCCTTTGGCTCGGCACGTTCCACGCCCTATGTGCCCGCATGCTACGCCGGCATGCGGGCCTGGTGGGGCTCACGTCCGGCTTTACCATCCTGGACAGCGACGATCAGCTGCGCGTGCTGAAACAGGTGATGGAGGCCGCGCATATCGACCTGAAACGCTGGTCGCCGCAGGCGCTCATGGGCTCGATCCAGCGCTGGAAGGATCGCGGCGTCACGCCGGACAAGGTGACCGCCGCCGAGGAGGGAGACTTCGCCGGCGGCCAGTCCCGCGTGCTGTATGCAGCATACCAGGCGCGTCTCGCGCAGCTGAACACGGCCGATTTCGGCGACCTGCTGCTGCATATGACCGAAGTGCTGCGCAATCACCCCGAGCTGTTGGCACAGTATCACCGCATGTTCCTCTATATCCTGGTGGACGAGTATCAAGACACCAACCTCGTGCAATACCTCTGGCTGCGTCTGCTGGCGCAGGGGCATAAGAACATCTGCTGCGTGGGCGACGACGACCAGAGCATCTATTCGTGGCGCGGTGCCGAGATCGAGAACATACTGCGGTTCGACAAAGATTTCCCGGGTTCCAAGGTGGTCAAGCTCGAAAGCAACTACCGCTCCACCACGCCGATCCTCGGCGCCGCCTCCGGCCTGATCGCCCACAACGAGGGCCGCCTCGGTAAGACGCTCCGCTCCGGCCGCAACGACGCCGGCGGGGAGCCGGTGAGCGTCGTGAGCCTCTGGGATAGTGACGAGGAGGCGCGGATGGTCGGCGACCAGACCGAGCAGCTGCGCCGGGACGGGCATCGCCTGGCGGAGATCGCGATCCTGGTCCGCACCTCCGCCCAGACCCGCGCGTTCGAGGAGCGCATGATCACGCTCGGCCTCCCATACCGGGTGGTGGGCGGGCTCCGGTTCTACGAGCGCGCCGAGATCCGCGACGCCATCGCCTATCTGCGCGTGCTGCATCAGCCGGCGGACGACCTGGCGTTCGAGCGTATCGTGAACCTGCCGCGCCGCGGCGTGGGCGAGGTGGCGCTCCGTTCCATGCACACCGCCGCGCGGGATCAAGGGGTGCCGCTGGCCGAAGCCGCCGGGCGCCTCACCGCGCAGGGCGCGCTCAAGGGTAAGATGCGCCAGGCGCTGGCCGAGTTCTTCCAGGGCCTGGCCCGCTGGCGCACGCAGCTCGCGGCCGAAGGCCACGTCGTGACCGCGGCGGCGATGCTGGACGAGAGCGGCTATATGGAGATGTGGCGGCAGGACAAGTCACCAGACGCGCCCGGCCGGATCGAGAACCTGAAGGAGCTCGTCCGCGCCCTGGCCGACTTTGAAACCCTGGCCGGCTTCCTCGATCACGTGAGCCTCGTGATGGAGAACGAGCAGAACGCGGATGACGACAAGCTCAGTATGATGACGCTGCACGGCGCCAAGGGGCTGGAATTCGACACCGTATTCCTGCCGGGCTGGGAGGAGGGGCTGTTCCCGAGCCAGCGGACGCTGGACGAGGGCGGGCAGAAGGGCCTGGAGGAGGAGCGGCGGCTCGCCTATGTCGGCCTGACCCGGGCCCGGAAGCGCGCCATTGTCAGCTATGCCGCCAACCGCCGCCTGTACGCGAACTGGCAGAGCAGCATCCCGTCCCGCTTCATCGAGGAGCTGCCTGAGGCGCACATTGAGCGCAGCGGCTCGGCCGCGATGCAGCGGGAGGCGCGGCTGATCTCGGCGCCCAGCGTGTTCACCGGCGGCCCGCTCATGGCCCGGCGCACGCAGGAGTTGGCGGCTTGGGAACTGCCGGAACGGCCCAAGCGCGCCGACGCCATCCCGGTCGGCGCCCGCGTGTTCCATCAAAAATTCGGCTACGGCCAGGTGCTGGCGGTCGATGACGACCGCCTTGAGATCGCGTTTGAAAAGGCCGGGCAGAAGCGGCTGCTGGACCGGTTCGTGGAGAAGGCCTGATGCGGCGCCGGGCCGGCCCGATCGAGACCGTCTCGGTCACCGTGCCGGAGGCCGCGCTGGACGCGTATGAGGCGGCGCTGGCCACCAGCTGCGGCACGATCGGCTTCTTTTTGGACGATGAGGACGCTCGAATTTGGCGGGTCGAGGGCGTGCGCGATACCGAGGCCGAGCTTTCGCCGCTGCTGGACGCGCTATCGATCGCGGCGCTGGTCACCGGCGTCACCGCCTCGCTGGCCCGCGTGGCTACCGAGGCCGAGGGCTGGGTCCAGCGCACGCAGGAGGCGTTTCCGGAGCAGCTGGTGGGGCACCGGTTCGCCATCCGCGGCACGCACGATGCCGCACCACGGACGCCGGGCCGGATCACGCTGGTGCTGGACGCGGGGCTTGCCTTCGGCTCGGGCGAGCATGGCTCCACCCGCGGCTGCCTCCGCGCGCTGGAGCTCGTGGCCCGGCGCCGGCCCCGCCGCCTGCTGGATCTCGGCGCGGGCTCCGGCATCCTCGCCATGGCCGCCGCGCGCCTGCTGCGCCGCCCGGTGCTGGCGACGGATATCGAGCCGTGGTCCGTCCGCGTCGCCCGGCAGAATGCGGCGTTGAACGGGGTGGCGCACCTGGTCACGGCCGCGCTGGCCGATGGCTGGCGCAGCCGCGGCGCCCGCTCCCGCGCCCCGTACGACTTGGTATTCGCCAACATCCTCGCCCGCCCCCTCTGCCGCATGGCGGGCGCGCTGGCGAAGCACCTGGCCCCGGGTGGGCATGCCATCCTGTCCGGTTTGCTGCTGTCACAGGTGCCCATGGTCCTCACCGCCCACCGCCGCCATGGCCTCGTATTGACGGCGGTCGTGCGAGAGGGCGGATGGGCGACGCTGGTGGTCCGTCAGTCCGATCCTGCGGCTACGGATCCATGGGGGAACCTGAAGGCCCCCACACGCCACCATCGCTGAACCAGCCGCGTTCCCTAGAGTCGCCACGCAGGCCAGCAATCATTCAACGCGGGAAAGCCGGGGTGGGCGGCGAGCTGGTAGACACCCTGGCGCGTGTAGCCTCAGCGAGCCGCCAAGTTGGCCGTGCCAAGTAAAGCGAGGATAGGTGAGGCGTCGGACATGGCAGGGCGGGCTGGTGCAGCGCACGTTGACGAACATCAAGGTATAGGCGCGCATTTCGACACTTTGTGCCGAACTGACACGGTTCAGCTCACCATTAGCTGGATGACGCACCCGGACGGTTTCGGCGCGCGCGGATTGCAAAGGTTTGGTAGGATGACTAGCGCCAGCTTGCAGCGAGGGTTTGGCCATGTCGTTCCAATTTGACGCTGAGATGCCTGAAGCGAGCGAGGGAATGATCTCCGTCGCGCTCTCGCATGGGCCATAACCTGGACATCCCCGGCGGGCGCTGGGGGCACCTGCGGGACATGATGGATGCCTACTTCGGCGCCGACCCATCCAACGACGACCCGCTACAGGAGCGCATGGAGGCGGTGAAGGCCGACAACAGCGCGGAGTACGTTGCAGCCGTCAGGGTCGACATCGCCGATGCACTGCGCTTGGACGATAGCGCCTTGCAGGACGCTTACGAGTCGGAGCTTCGTAGCTACTACTGGCCCGGCGGCGACGGCTCGACGCCGCGCGCCTGGCTGGCGCAGGTGGCGGCCCTGCTGGCGGCGCCGCCGGACGCCAGCCGCGACCATCGCTCCGGCCTGTTCGACGGATAGACGACGCAGCAAGCAGCCTCCGTCGGGCCGTGTCAGCTTGGATGGCACACTGGTATTAAGCTCCTAGGGACGGACTACGTGCGATCTTGACCTTGTCCAGTCTGAAGCCTGACCCGCCACGCGGTTTGGGCGCGACTTGGCGTTTCCTCTTGAGGCCAATGTGACAAGAGGGCCGGAGCGCGATTGAGGGTCGACGAGCAAACGCCAAGGCGCCAGGACGCCAAGGTCCAATCCGGGCTACCTGCCGTCAATCTGCTTGACTTGGCGCCGTGGCGTTCTCTCGTGAGCAATCTGACATGCGGGCGGCGTGCGATTTGAGGGTCGACGAGGGAAACGTCCAAGGCGCCAACACGCCGTGTGGATCGAACCCTCGGCTGCTCACGATCACGTCGCGCAGGCCATCGTTGATTCCGCGGTAACAGTGCACCGCGCGCTCGGTCCAGGGCTGCTGGAAACCGTCTATGAGCTTTGCCTTGGGATCAAACTAGCGGAACGAGGCTTCCGTGTGCAGCGCCGAGTTGTCATGCCGCTGATTTACGACCACACTCGGATCGAAAAGCGCATTTCGCCTCGACCTCCTGATCGATGATCTCGTGATCGTCGAAGTCAAGCAATCGAAGAATTAGCGTCGGTCCACGAAGCTGTGCTGCTCACAAACTTGAAACCATCGAGCTACACACTCGGCTTCCTGCTGAACTTCAACGTCGCGCTCATGAAAGGCGGCCTGAAAGGCGACATCTGCCGTCATTAACCAATGGCACCTACGCGGCACGTTTTGATGCCCACGCAAACGGGACACATCTCACGATGTACCCTCGAACCCATAAGACAAGGCCGGTCCGCTTTAGCCGGACCGGCCCGTCAAATCGAAACAGCTCGCATTAGCGCCCGAAGGAACGGCCGCGGGCCTCGACGAACTTGGGGTCGAACACCCGGCCCATCTCGGCGCGATGCAGGCCGATGTCGGCCAGTTCGCGGTCAGACAAGGCTGATAGCTCGTTGATGACCGCCCGGCGCTGCGGCAGGCTGCGCAGGTAGGACACGAACTGGGCGAGGCGGGTGCCGATCGTCAGCGGGCGCGCGGCTTGCGCGACGGAGCCGCTATAGGACAGGCTGTTGGACATCAGAAGGGCCATCTGGTCGGCCGAGAGAGGTGCGTTCATGATCAAGTCTCCTAAGTCAGTGGCCAGAACATAGTCCTTTTATGCTGCAATGCAGCACGCCCGTTCGCCGCCGCTGCCATGCGCTGAGCGCATAGATATTCTCTCAGTTATGTGAAAATGGTGAAGGAATCATGAACGACCACACCGCCCGCCTCGCCCGCGTCCGGGCCTTGATGGCCGGGCAGGGCCTGCAAGGCTTCATCGTGCCCCGGTCCGACGAGCATCTGGGCGAATACGTGCCGCCCAGCGCCGAACGCCTCGCGTGGCTCACCGGGTTCACCGGGTCCGCCGGCCTCGCCATCGTGCTGCCGGACCGGGCCGCGGTGTTCAGCGACGGACGCTACACCCTGCAGCTCGCCCAGCAGACCGACCCCGCCCTGTTCAAGCCGTTGCACCTGACCGACACGCCACCCGCGCCGTGGCTCGCCAGTCACTCACCTGGTCCGGTCGGCTACGATCCGTGGCTGATGAGCGAGGACGCCACCAAGCAGTTCCGGGATGCCGGGGTTATTTTGCAAGAGGTGACGCACAATCCGGTCGATCAGGCCTGGACGGACCGCCCGGCACCTCCACACGCGCCCGTCATACCGCAGCCGCTCGAGTATGCCGGCCTGAGTTCGTCCGAAAAACGCGCGGCCATCGCATTACTGCTGGCCGAGGCGCGGCAGGATGGGGCCATCTTGACCGACCCGGCATCTATCGCCTGGCTGCTCAACATTCGGGGCGGCGATGTAGAGTTCACCCCGTTCGCGCTAGGCTTCGCCATTCTCCATGCGGACGCCTCGGCACAGTTGTTCATGGATCCAGCTAAACTCGGCGGCCCGGTGCGCGAGTGGCTCGGTCCCGACGTGGCATGCGCTGGGCGGGACGCGTTGGCCACAGCGTTGCAGGCTCTGCAGGGTAAGCGCGTGCGGGTAGACGCTTCTGGCGCCGCGGCGTGGTTCGGCCAGACCCTTCGCGCCGCCGCAGCTACCGTGCTCGACGGCCTTGACCCGTGCGCCCTGCCCAAGGCCTGCAAGAACGCCACCGAGCAGGACGGTGCCCGCGCTGCGCATCACCGGGACGCGGTGGCGCTGTGCCGCTTCCTGCACTGGTTCCACACCGAAGGCCGCGGCCAGACCGAAATGCAGGCGGCCGCGCGCCTGCTGACGTTCCGGGCCGAACACCCCAGTTTTCACGGCGAGAGCTTCCCCGCCATCTCAGGCACGGGCGAGCACGGCGCCGTCATCCACTACCGCGCCACCCCGAACTCGGATCGGGTCATCGGCGAGAACGAGGCCTATCTGATCGACTCCGGCGCCCAATACCAGGACGGCACCACGGACGTGACCCGCACCCTCTGGTCCGGCCCCGGCACCCCGCCGGACGAGCTGCGGGACCGCTACACCCGGGTGTTGCAGGGCCACATTGCCCTGGCGACCGCGCGGTTTCCGGAAGGGGTGAGCGGCCCGCATCTCGACGCGTTCGCCCGCCGGGCGCTGTGGGATGCGGGCCTGGACTATGACCACGGCACCGGCCACGGCGTCGGCAGCTATTTGTCCGTGCACGAAGGCCCAGCCAGCATCTCCCGGCTTGGTAAGATGGTCCCGCTGGCGCCGGGCATGATCCTGTCGGACGAGCCCGGCTTCTACAAGCCCGGCGCATACGGGATCCGGCTGGAAAACCTGTTGCTGGTCCAACGTGGGGACGCAACGCCGCGTAAGTTCTTGCAGTTCGAGACCCTGACCCTGGCACCGTTCGAGACGGCCCTCCTTGACAACTCCCGCCTCTCCGGCCCGGAACGCGAGTGGCTAAGCGGCTACCACTCTAGGGTCTGGGCGGAGATCGGGCCGTTGCTGGATGGCCCCGCGCAGGAATGGCTTCGGAACGCGTGCGCGGCTGGATGATCCGGCGGCTGATCTGTGCCGGCCTCGTGCTGTTCGGCGGCCTATGCGCCGCGGTGGTGGGCGTGGGCTTGTTCCTCTCTGCCCCAAAGCCGTCCAGCGTCGGCCGCGCGCCGCCGGATTTGGGCGCGGAGGATGTGCTGATCCATTCCCCGTCCGGGACCACGCTGCACGGCTGGTGGGTGCCCGGCGCGCACGGTGCAGTCATGCTGATGCACGGCAACGGCGGCAACCGGCGGCAAATGCTGGCCCGCGCCCGCGTGCTGCACGGCCAGGGCTATGCGGTGCTGCTATACGACTCCCAGGCGCATGGTGAGACGCCGGGCGCGCGCATCACCTATGGCAAGCGGGAGGGCATCGATGCCGTTGCCGCACTCCAGTTCGTGCGGGCGCGCGCACCGGGCCAGTCCGTGGCCGCGATCGGCATCTCCCTCGGTGGCGCCGCGGCCCTGCTGAGCCCCGAACCGCTGGCGGTGGACGCGCTGGTGCTGGAAGCCGTCTATCCCGACATCGGCTCGGCCCTGTCGAACCGGCTCCGCATTGGCCTGGGCCCTGTGCTAGGCCGCGTGATGACGCCGGTGCTGACGCCGCTGTTCGAAACCCTGCTACCGCCGCTCCTGGGCGTGACGCCGGCTGAACTTCGCCCCATCGACCGGGTGGGTCAGGTCACGGCCCCCCTCCTGATCCTGTGCGGCACCATCGATCGTTATACACCGCTCACGGAAGCACAGGCGCTGTTCGACCGGGTATCCGCACCGAAGCAGTTCTGGGCGGTGGAGGGAGCGGCGCATGTGGACCTGGAGCAGTTCGACCCTCCCGCCTATTGGTCTCGTGTAAACAGCTTTCTCGGCAGTCACATCCATTGACGTGCTTGGGGTTCCTCTACCGGGTGCCGCCCTTCGACGAACTCAGGGCTAACGGACTTCACTACGCAAGCGAGTTCTGCCGTCATGGCCACTCGTCTCGAGCGGGTCGAAGGACCCTCGACCGGGGCCCGCTTTCGGCAAGCCCTCACTCTAACCCGGTCGCAGGAAGTCCCGGATCGAAGCCCGCCAGCTCCCGCCACTCCGCCTCCATCACCGTCCGCACCCCGAGTTCCGCCGCCTTCTTCGCCTTCGACCCGGCGTCAGCGCCCACCACCACCAGGTCCGTCCGCTTGCTCACGCTGTCCGACACCTTGGCCCCCAGCGCCTCCGCCCGCGCCTTGGCCTCGGGCCGGCTCATGGTTTCCAGCGTGCCGGTAAACACCAAGGTCTTGCCGGCTAGCGCGCCGCCTCCGGTGGCGGCCGCGTCCTCGATGGTGAGTTCAGCCGCCAGAGCGTCCAGCGCCTCGAGATTGCGCGGCTCGATGAAGAACTCGGCCAGCTCGTCGGCCAGCGCCGGGCCCACGCCTAGGATGCTGCCGAGGGCGGACCGTTCCTCGCTGCCCACCGTCGTCGCGGCCAGCATCTGCCACCGCCATTGCGTAAACGATCCGTAATGCCGGGCCAGAAGCTTGGCGTTGGTGGAGCCCACCCGCCGGATACCCAGCGCAAAGATGAAGCGGTCGAGCCCGATCCGCCGCCGTGATTCGATAGACGCCATCAGATTGCTGACCGATTTCTCCTTCCACCCCTCACGCCCCAAAATCGCGTCCCGGTGCTGCACCAGGCGGAAGATGTCGGCCGGGGTGCGGAGCCAGCCCTCGGCATAGAACTCCAGGATCGTCTTTTCGCCCAGCCCCTCGATATCGAAGGCGGGCCGGCTCACGACGTGGACCAGCCGCTCCACTGCCTGCGCCGGGCAGGTCAGGCCGCCAGTGCAGCGGCGCACGACCTCACCCGGCGGACGCACCGCGAGGCTGCCGCAAACTGGGCAGTTCTCGGGAAACAAGAACGCCACCGGGCCCCGCGGCTCCGTCAGTACCGGGCCCAGCACCTGCGGAATCACGTCACCCGCCCGCTGCAGCGTCACGGTGTCGCCCACGCGCACGTCCTTGCGGGCGATCTCGTCTTCGTTATGCAGCGTGGCGCGCGTCACGATCACGCCGCCCACGTTGACCGGCGCCAGCCAGGCAACCGGGGTTAGCGAGCCGGTACGCCCAACCTGAATCCGGATATCGTCAAGCTTCGTCACTGCTTGCTCGGCCGGGAATTTCCAAGCGACCGCCCAGCGCGGCTCACGGCCCGAGAAGCCCAGGCGCCGCTGCAGCGCCAGTTCATCCACCTTATAGACGACGCCATCGATATCGTACGGGAGCGCGGCGCGCTGCGCGGCCATCTCCGCCTGGAACGCCGGCGCTTCCCCGGGCGTCAGCGAGCGTGACAGGGGGTTCACGTCGAATCCCCAGCCACGCAACCGGTCTAAGTAAGCGGAATGCGTCTCTGCCACAGGGGCGCTCACCTCACCCATGGCGTAGGCGAACAGCCGCAAGGGCCGGCTGCGCGTGATGGCCGGGTCAAGCTGGCGCAGGCTGCCGGCGGCCGCATTGCGCGGATTGGCGAATTGCCTTTCCTGACTGGCATTGAGCGCCATGAACTCCGCACGGCCCATGAAGACCTCACCGCGGATTTCGATCGCGTCCGGTGCATTTTTAAGCGTGAGCGGCACGGCCATGGTGCGCAGGTTGGCGGTTACGTCCTCCCCCTCCGTCCCGTCCCCACGGGTTGCCGCACGGACCAGCCTGCCCCGTTCATAGAGGATGTTGATGGACAATCCATCGATCTTGGGCTCCCCCACCAACGGTAGCGGCGCGTCTTCCGGCATGGACAGGAACCGCCGCACGCTGGAGATGAAATGATCGAAATCCTCCGGCGCGAACGCGTTATCCAGGGATAGCATCGGCACGCGGTGCTTGACCTTGCCGAACGCCGCCGCAGGCGCGGCACCTACGGCCGCAAGGTCCGGATGGTTCGGGTCCAGCTCCGCCAAACGCCGCCGCAGCGTGTCATATTCCGCATCCGTGATCGTTGGCGCGTCCTGCTCGTGATACGCGACGTTAGCCGCGCGGATTTGCTCGGCGAGCACCTCGATCTCCGTCACGCCGCATGCCCCAGGAGACTATCCGCCGCCGCCCGCGCCGCCTCCGTCACCGTTTCCCCCGCCAGCATCCGCGCGATCTCCTCCCGCCGTTCCGCCCCATCCAGCGCCAGCACGCGTGTTTCGGCACGTCCGGAGATCACCGCCTTCGCCACCCGCAGATGCGCCGCGCCGCGCGCAGCGACTTGTGGGGAGTGGGTCACAACCAGCACCTGAACCCCGTCCGCCACCCGCGCCAGCCGGTCCCCGACCGCCGCAGCCGTAGCCCCGCCCACGCCGCTATCGACCTCGTCGAACACCAGTGTCGGCACCGTCCCCCCGCTCACCAGCACGACTTTCAACGCCAGCATCAGCCGGGACAGCTCCCCGCCCGAGGCGATCTTGTCCAGCGCACCCGGCGTCTGCCCGGGGTTGGTGGCGATCAGGAAGCGCACGGCATCCATGCCGGACGCACCCCACCTGACCTCATCCAACGGAGCGATCTCCACCACGAACCGCGCCTTGTCCAGCCGGAGCGGCGGTAGCTCGGCCGTGACCGCCTCCTGCAAGGCCAGCGCCGCGTGCCGCCGGGCCTGGCTCAGGCCAGTCGCCTCCGCCTGGTAGTGCGCGCGCGCACGGACGCTCGCCTGTTCCAGCGCGGCGATCTCGGCCGTCCCGGTATCGAGCGCCGCCAGCCGGGCACGGTGAGTGGCCAGCAACTCCGGCAGATCTATCACAGCCACCGCATGCTTCCGTGCCGCGCCCCGTAGCGCGAAGAGCCGCTCCTCCGCCTGTTCTAGCAGCCGGGGATCCGCATCGGCCTCGCTTGCCAGCCGGCTCAGCAGCGTCTCCGCCTCCGCCAGCGCCTCCTCCGCCCGTTCCAGCGCGGCCATCGCGGGGGCCGCCGGGTTGTCCGCTTCGGGGGAGGCCGCCAGTTTCTGCAAGGCACGCGACGCGCTGCGCAATGCCGAGGCCGGGCCCGCGCTCCGCCGGTCCTTGGGGGAGATCTCCGCCAGCGCCGTCGCGATCGCCTCTGCCCGGCGCTCGCCCTGTTGCAAGCGTTGCCGTTCCCCCGCGAGATGCTCCTCCTCCCCCGGCTGCGGCGCCAGTGTGCTGAGTTCGTCCACAGCGTGACGCAGCCAGTCTTCCTCCCGCTGCGCCTCCGCGATGGCCTGCCGCGCCGTCTCCAGCTTGGCCGCCGCATCGCGCCAGGCCCGCCATGCCGCCTGGACGGAGTGGCGTAAAGCCGGGGTCACGCCATAGGCATCCAGGAGCGGCCCGTGCAGCGCCGGGTCGGCGAGGCCCATCTGGTCGCCCTGGCCTTGCACCTCCACCAGCAGCGCCCCGGCCCGGCGCAGCAGCGCCACGCCCACCGGCTGATCGTTGATGGTCGCACGAGACCGCCCGTCCTTGTTCACGACCCGGCGCACCACGACCTCATCCTCGAGAGCCACACCCTGCTCGCCCAAGAGATCCAGCGCCGGATGACCGGCAGGCGGTGCGAAGGACGCCGTAACGCTGGCCTGCTCGGCGCCAGAGCGCACGAGCCCACTCTCCGCGCGGGCACCAAGCGCCAAGCCGAGGCTATCAAGCAATATCGACTTACCGGCCCCGGTCTCGCCGGTCAGCACCGTGAGGCCTGGCCCGAACGACAGGTCCAGCCGCTCGATCAGAACCACATCACGGATCGAGAGCGCGGTCAGCACCGGATTAGAAGATGCGGCCGAAGTTCCGTGAGAAGAACCCGGACTGCGGCGCTGCCGCCGTGGGCGGGGCGATGCCGCCATCGGCCAGCTGGGCATACGTATCGCTATACCAAGGGCTACCAGGATAGTTGTAGCCGAGCACAGCCGCGGTCCGCTTCGCCTGATCCTTCAGGCCAAGGGTCAAATAGATTTCCACGAGCCGATGCAGCGCCTCGGGCGCATGATTGGTCGTCTGATAGTCGTCCACCACGCGCTGGAACCGCCCGATGGCGGCGCCATACAGCTTTTGCCCCTCATACCAGCGCCCAATGTCCATCTCCTTGCCGGCGAGATGGTCGCGGCAGAGGTCGATCTTCAGCTTGGAGTCGCGGGCATAGGCGCTGTCTGGGAACCGGTTCACCACGTCCTGCAGCGCGGCCATCGCCTGCTCGGTACCTTTCTGATCCCGCTGTATGTCTGCGATTTGCTCATAGAACGACAGTGCACGTAAGTAATACGCGTAGGAGGCGTTCGCATTTGTTGGATGAAGCTGAATATACCGGTCCAGCGATGCAACCGCCTCGGTATAGTGGTTTTGAAGATACTCGGCATACCCATGCATAAGCTGGGCGTTCACGGCCCAGGACGAGTACGGATAGTTTTGCTCCACAGCATCGAACTGCGTCACTGCGGTGCTGTAGCGCTTGGCATTCAGCGCATCGATGCCGTTATTGTAAAGATCTTCGACCGACTTACTGCCGGGCTCCTCTTTCTTGGCGATGTCCTCGGTTTTGCCAGTCCAAGGCGCGATGGAACTCAGCGTCTCACAGCCCGAAAGCAGGAGCAGCGCGGCGGCGGCGGACAGGCGGATCGAGGAATGGGTCATGACACCGGCCCTATAGCACGTGAAGGCGAGGGGCCAACACTTAAGCCGCTATCGACACCTGCTGCATCATCGCAAACTGCTCCGTGGTGTCCCGCCAGTTGGCCCGGTCCGCGAACAGGGCCCGCAATACCCGGTTGTTCAGCGCGTGTCCGGAGTGCCGGCCCACGAAGCGGCCGTGCAGCATGGCCCCGGCCAGCGCCAAATCCCCCACCGCGTCCAGCATCTTGTGCCGCACGAACTCATCGGCATGCCGCAGCCCCGCCGGGTTCAGGACGTTCGCACCGTCCACGACGACCGCGTTATCCAGGCTGCCGCCGCGCGCCAGCCCGGCGGCCTGCAGCCCGGCGATCTCATGCGCCAGCACGAAGGTCCGCGCATCAGCGAGGCTGGTGCGGAAATTGTCCTCGGTCAGCGAAAGGCTCAACGCCTGCCGCCCGATCGCCGGTGCGTCGAACCCGATAGACACTGCAAGGTCGAGACCGCCAGTGCCGGGCCGCAACTCGGCGAAGGCGCCCCCATCTTCCACCCGCACGGTCCGCAGCACCTCGATCACCCGCGCCGCCCGGTCCTGCACGACCACGCCTGCACAGTCCAGCAGGAAAAGCCAGGGCGCCGACGAACCATCCAGCACCGGCAACTCCGGCCCGTCCACATCCACCACGGCGTTCGCAATGCCCAGTGCCGCAAAGGCCGCCATAAGATGCTCGACCGTGCCGACCCGCGCGTCAGCCACGGCCACCATGGTGCAGAGCCGTGTGTCCACCACATGGTCGAACCGGGCCGGGATACCGATGTCGAGGTCGGTCCGGTAGAACGAGATCCCCGTGCCCGCCTGGGCCGGGCGCAACGTCACGGCGACCCGGCGCCCGCTATGCAGCCCTACGCCCACGCATCCAATCGGCGCCTTGATAGTCCGCTCCAGGCCGGTGTTCCAACTGGACGCGCCGAGCGGCGAAGGGGTGGTCATGCCGTCCATGTAGGCTCCTGCTTGCTGCCATATTGGCAACATCGAGGGTATCTACGCACAAGGGGGCTGCGCGACCAAGTCAAACAATATTACGGTGTATTACACTCTAACAACTTGTAATTACGGCATTGTGGGGGCGGCGTGCGGGGCGATCCGGCCGCGTAGGCGAAAGGCCAGGCCGATCAGCGTCGATCCGAACGCAAATGAATATGCGCCCAGCCACCATGTGAGCACGACCGCACCCGCCAGCGGCGATAGATACAGAAGGGCCCCCCAGACGATGGACAGCACGCCGGCCAGCGCCAGCAGCCAGCGTCCATGGCTCGCGTGCAACCGGAACGCCGCCACGGTCATGAACATGCCGGATAGGGCGGCCCAGACTCCGAGCAGCGTCACGAGAAGGACGACCGTGAGCCCCGGCAGCAGCAGGGCGGTGAGGCCCGCGGCAAGATTCACCAAACCTTCTAAGATCAGTAGGCCCCACCTCTCATGCCGGGCCGCCGCCCTCAGGCCGGCGACGATACCGAACAGCGCATCGGCCAGCATGTAGGCGGCAAACAACAGCACGAGCGAGCCGATGGCAGCACCCGGCAACAGCAAGGCAGCCAGCCCGAACAGGATCGCGACGACGCCGCGCAGCGCCACCGCCCACCAGTTACGGGCCAGGGACGCGCTCATGGAATCCATGGGGGCGTCCATGGGCATCCGGCTGCCTGCCGTGCTGGACATGGCGTGTCCGGGTTACGCGCGGCGCTTACGAGAACGCAGGCGCAGCGCGGCGAGCCCGGCACCCATCAGCGCGAGGCTGGCGGGCTCCGGCACGGCGGTGAGGCGGATCAGGCCCGCCGCGGCCGGCATTTCCTGATCGTACACCAAGGTCCCCGGCGTCCCCACGGTGCCGTCGATGCCCGCAGGGACGAATAGGCCGTGCAATTCCACCAAGCGGTCTGTCAACGGCACGGTGTTGCCGCCGGTCAGGTCCAGGATGTCGTTAGGGGTGAGCGTGAGTCCGAGCTTGTCCGGATCGTATAGGGCGCTGTCGGCGACGTTGTAGGTTTGAGTAAACGACACGACGCCGCCCGGCGCGGTCGAGTATTGCGCTGGCACGCCGGTGGGCGGCAGGTCGAAGATCGGCGGCCCCTCGAACACCGCTCCCTCGGTCTTCTCGACGTATCCGTCTTTGTTGGTGTCGGCGGTGGGCGGGGCGAGCGTGGTAGTGGGCGCGTCCGCCCCGAGCTTGCCATGGATATGGCTCGGGTGGACTTGAGTCGGCACCAGGCCGGTCGCGTTGATGGTCACCGTCAACTGCGACCCGTCGAGCGAGATCAGGGCAGTACCGCTAATGCCGGAGTTGTTCTCGGCAATGAGCGTGGCGTTATACAGCACGGGCACCGCTTGTGCCGGTGTCAAAACAAAACATCCGAGCAACCCCGTTACGGTTGCCAAAGCTATTTTCCGCATCGCGCACCTCACCACCCGGTTAGCCGTATCTTTACGACGGCGAGGTTATTTCATGGATGCAGCTGGATGCGAACGGGGTCTTTGCGGAGCATGACGTTTCGTGATGTCTGTCCGGAACTGTACATGTGAACTTCTACTGCGGCACAACGCACTACTCCGAATCGAAACCATCGGTCTCTACCGGAGCTTCGCGGCCGCGCTCAGTGACACGGGGTCCACTCCGACTAGGGGTTCGAGGACTTTTTACTCTGCCAGGAGCAATCACAACGCGTCCGTTTACCAAAAGAGTAGCGCTGTCTTCCATGCAGAAGAACCGCATTGTCGAACCCGCGCTGTGCCAGGTTTTCGGCTCTGATGCCTTGATCCTAAAAATGCCGAACGGGTCAAACTCTTCGCTTTCACGAAGACTGTCGTCTGAGAAAGGCTGGGATATCCAACGCCTCTTCCTGCGGCACCGGGCGGGGCTGGTTGGCGGTGGGCTGGGGGAAGGAGGGTTCGGCGCGGTGCGGCTCTTCGCGCTGTGGCTCGGCCTCCACCTCGGCGCGGCGGGCGCGGAAGCCGCCGGTCATGATGTTCAGCAGGCTGCGCCCGGCGGTGACCGGCGGGACCGTGGGGCGGTCGGTCAGCAGGGCGCTGAGGCTCGGCTGCGGCGCCGGGCGAGGGGCGCTGAGCGGGCGGGGCGCCGGGGCATACTCGCCCGCCGCCATCTCGGCGGGGGCGGAGCCGGCCTGGGCCACGATCTGCACCGGCTCCGGACGGGGCGTCAGCAGTTGCGCCGGCACCGGGGCGGACGGGGCCTGGGAGGGTGCGAAGGCAGGCGGCGCGCCAATCGGCATGCCGGTGCCGCCGACCGCGACCAGGCGGGGCTTCGCCGCGTCAGCCACCGAAATATCGATCCCCGTCGCCACTACGCTCACGCGGATGCGGCCGGACAGGTTGTCGTCGATGCTGGAGCCGAAGATGATGTTCGCGTCGTCGGCGACCTCTTCGCGGATGCGGTTGGCGGCCTGATCGACTTCGAACAGCGTCATATCCTCGCCACCGGTGATGTTGATCAGCAGGCCGCGCGCGCCGGCCATGCTGGTGTCTTCCAGCAGCGGGTTGCTGATGGCGGCCTCGGCGGCGCGGATGGCGCGGTTCTCGCCCTCGGCCTCCCCGGTGCCCATCATCGCCTTGCCCATCTCGAGCATGACGGTGCGGATGTCGGCAAAGTCGAGGTTCACGAGGCCGGGCGCGATCATGAGGTCGGTGACGCCACGCACCCCCATGTACAACACCTGGTCGGCCATCTTGAAGGCCTCTTTCCAGCCCGTGCGCTCATTGGCAAGGCGGAACAGGTTTTGGTTTGGGATCACGATCAGCGTGTCCACAACCTGCTGCAGCTCGCTGATCCCCGCCTCGGCCGCCTTGGTGCGACGGTTGCCCTCGAAGGTGAAGGGCTTGGTCACTACACCCACGGTCAGGATTCCACGCTCGCGCGCCATCCGGGCGATCACGGGGGCGGCGCCGGTGCCGGTGCCACCGCCCATGCCGGCGGTGATGAACACCATGTGCGCGCCGTCCATGTGCCGCATCAGCTCGTCGGCGGCCTCCTCGGCGGCGGCGCGGCCGATCTCGGGCTTGGCACCGGCACCCAGGCCCTGCGTGAGGTGCGGCCCGAGCTGCACCCGGCGGTCCGCCTTGCTGTGCTGCAGCTGCTGTGCGTCGGTGTTGGCGACTACGAAATCCACGCCCTGCAGATTGAGCGAGATCATGTTGTCCACGGCGTTCGTGCCGCCGCCGCCCACGCCGATCACGGTGATCCGGGGCGTGAAATCGGTGTGCATCTGCGGTGGAACGGTAAGGTTGAGGGTCATAGAAGCCTCCCAAGGCGAAACGTTGAGACAGTGGTGCCGGTCAAGGCGGAGTCGGGGCCAGTCCTAAACGCGGTCCCGTAAATAATTTGCGAGCCGCCGGAGCCAGCCGCCGGGTTGTTCGTCGGTCATGTTGATGTCCGGCAGGCTCCGCCCGGCGCCGGATGCCCACATCAATAAGCCGGCCGCTGCTGCGAAACCGGGGGTGGCCGAATGCTCCGGCAGGCCGCGCAGCGGCTGCGGCCGGCCCAGGCGCACTTGCCGGTCCAGGATCCGCCCGGCCATTTCGCGCGCGCCCGATAGCTGGGAGGCGCCGCCCGTCAGCACCACGCGGTTGCCCGACTCCCGTGCCAGCCCGGCGCTATCCAGCCGGTCCCGCACGAGTTCGAATGTTTCTTCCAGGCGGGGGCGGATCACGTTCACGACCTGGCTGCGCGGCACTCGGCCGACATGGTGTTCTTCCTCGCCTACCAGCGGTAGCGGCAGCATCTCCCGCTCATCATCCGGGCTCGCCTCGGCACTGCCGTACAGAGTCTTCAGCCGCTCGGCATGGGCCACGGGGGTGGACAGGATGCGTGCCAAATCGTTGGTCACGTGCTGCCCACCGACGGGGAGGTGCGCGGTATGCAGCACATGCCCCTCCGAAAACACGGCCATGCCCGTGGTGCCGCCCCCCATGTCGATCACGGTGGCGCCCAGCAGCCGCTCGTCCTCCACCAGCGTCGATAGGCCCGCCGCCATCGGCGCGCTCACCAGTTCGGCCAGGCTCAGCTCACACCGCTCCAACGTTAGTACCAAATTCCGCAATGCCGTGGCCCCGGCGTCCACGATATGCAGCCGTGCGGAGAGCGTCTCGCAATGCAAGCCCCGCGGATCGGCGACACCCGGCGTGTCATCGACGGCGAAGGCCAGCGGCAAGATGTGGATAGTGTCCCGCCCATCCAGCAGCGCACGGTGCCGCCCCTCCTGCATGACCCGGCGGATATCCGCCTCCGTCACCGCGCGCCCGCCGACCGGCCATTGCACGTTGAACAGCCGCGATTCCGGGTGGCCGCAGCTGAGGTTCACCACCACGCCGCGCAGCCGGTAGTCCGCCATGCTCTCCGCCTCACCTACCACCTTGCGGATCGCGCGCTCGGCTTCATCGAGGTCGGTGATCCCCCCGGCCTTCACGCCACGCGATTGATGCCAGCCATAGCCGAGCACGCGGATTTGGCCGTCATTATCGACGCGCCCGATCAGGCAGGTGATCTTGGTACTGCCGATATCCAGCACGCCAAACGGGCCGGTTTTCAGATGCCGCGGCCGGGCAGGCAGCTCGGGCGGCGGCGGGGGCACGCCCGTCTCGTTCATCAGATGGCGGCGCCTCGTGATGTCGTTCATGTGGGCCGCCGTGGGCCGGGGGAGCGGGGTTCACCCGGGCGGACCACCAGCCGGTCGGGTGCGCGCATATCCAGCGTCTGCAACGGGCGGTCCATGACGGCCTGCGCGGCCTGTAGCTCCATCAGGCGGGTCATGGCCGCCAGTTCCTGCCCTTCCGGCAGCAGCACGTCCGTACCGCTGTTGAGGCGGAGGTTCCAGCGCCGCTCCCCCACCCGCACCGCCGCCACGACCCGGGCCTTGAGCGCCGGGATGCCCGCCAGTTGATCCAGCAGCGCCGCGGCGGCCTCGGGCGCACCGGGGCCCACCACCAGCGGCAGCAGGCTGAACGCGGCGGCGTCCTTCACCGGGTCCTGCTCCGCCACTGGCTGCCCGGCCCGGTCGATGAGCACGAACTTGCCGGCGGATTGCCACACCGCGAACGGACGCCGCTCCGTCAGTTGCACCACGACCGAGCCCGGCAGCCGCCGCTCCACCGTCGCATGCTGCACCCAGGTCAACCGCTCGATCCGGGCACGCGCGTCATTCAAGGAGAAGCCCAGTAGCGAGTCGCCCACCTCGACCCCCAGCGCATGGCGCAGCTGCTTCTCCGGCGTCATGACCCGACCCTCGATCTGGATGTCCGCGACGGTCAGGTTCGTGGCCCGGCCAATACGTTCCCGCAGCGCCATGACGCCGGGCTGGGCGCCGCGCATGAGCGTCACGCTCACGATAAGCAGCACCGCCGCCGCCACGCTCCAGCCGATCGGCCGCAGTGCCCGGCGGATACGGCGGCGAAAAAACAGCCAGCGGCTCGGCCGGGCATCGCGCACCGGACGGCTGGTGGGCGCGCGGTCCGTCAGACGCGGCATGCAGCGTGCTCCACCATCCAGGCGCAGAGCGCCGGGAAGCCGATGCCGGCATGCGCAGCCTGCTCTGGCAACAAGGACGTCGGCGTCAGGCCCGGCTGGGTGTTGACCTCCAGCAGGACGAGCCGGCCGGGCTCGCCTTCGGTATCGTCGTACCGGAAATCCGCCCGCGATGCCCCGCGGCAGCCGAGCGCCCGGTGCGCCTGCAACGCCACGTCCATCGCCTGATCATACGCTGCCTGGTGCACCTGCGCGGGCACCACGTGATACGAGCCGCCCGCCGCATACTTGGCCTCGTAATCATAGAACCCTGTTGCGGCGGCGATCTCGGTCACGGCCAGCGCCCGGTCCCCCATGACGGCGACGGTCAGTTCGCGTCCAGGAATGTATTCCTCCACCATCGCGGTGGGCCCAAACCGCCACCCCCGGGCGATTCCGGCCCGGCGGTTATCGCCCGCGCGCAGAATTTCCACGCCGACCGAGGAGCCTTCGTTAAGGGGCTTGATCACGTAGGGCAGCGGCACCGGATCCCCGGCCTCCAGCTCGGCCATGTCCACGACGCGGCCGTGCGCAACAGGCAGCCCCGCCGCGGCGAACACCGCCTTGGCGGCTTCCTTGTCCATGGCCATGGCCGACGCGCGGATGCCGGAATGGGTGTAGGGGATGCCGAGCCAGTCCAGCACGCCCTGGATGGTGCCGTCCTCGCCGAACCGGCCGTGCAGCGCGTTGAAGACGGCGTCGGGCTTGGGCTCCAGGGCGGCGATGACGGCGCCGAGGTCCGGGCCGACCAGCACGGGTGTCACCTCGAACCCGGCCTGCTCTAGGGCGAGGATGACCTGCTTGCCGGAGGCGAGGCTCACCTCGCGTTCTGCGGAGATGCCGCCGTAGAGGACTGCCACTTTCTTCACTTCCCCCTCTCCCTCCGAGAGAGGGTTGGGGTGAGGGAATTGGCAGGCGTAAACTCGGCGACGCTCTTGGCAACAGGCACCACGCGGAACGGTTCGGTTAGGTCGTTTCCCTCACCCCGACCCTCTCCCGGAGGGAGAGGGGGTTGGACTGTTCCGTTTTTAGGGAGGCCTATGCGCTTGATCTCCCATTCCAGCGTCACGCCGGAGGCGGCGAAGACGCGGCGGCGGAGGTCTTCGCCGAGGCCTTCCACGTCGGCGGCGGTGGCGGTGCCGGTGTTCAGCAAGAAATTGCAGTGTTTTTCGCTGACTTGGGCGCCGCCGCGGACCAAGCCGCGGCCGCCCGCGGCGTCGATCAGTTCCCAGGCTTTCATGCCACCCGCTTCCGCATCGGGCGGGTTACGGAAGGTGCTGCCGCCGGTGCGGGCGCGGACTGGCTGTGTTTCCTCCCGGCTCGCCCGGATCGTTGCCATCCGCGCCGCGATCGACGCCGCATCGCCCGGCTGCGCCCGGAACCGCGCCCGCACCACGACGGCGCCGGGCGGCAGCGACGCGTGGCGGTAGGCGAAGGCGAGGCCGGCCGCGGCGATGCGGACGGATTGCCCGTCCCGCGTCACGAACTCCGCCCAGTCGAGGCAAGACGCTACGTCCCCGCCATAGGCGCCAGCGTTCATCGCCACGGCGCCGCCGATCATGCCGGGGATGCCGGACAGGAATTCGAGGCCGGCTAGCCCGGCGGCGGCCGCGTGCTCGGCCACCGTTGCGTCCAGGCACGCGGCGCCGGCGATAACGCCATCGGCTTCCACCCGGATGTCATTGAACCCCCGCGCCAGCCGCAGCACCACGCCATGCACGCCGCCGTCGCGCACGATCACGTTGCTCGCCGCGCCCAGTACCTGCAACGGCACGTCATGCGGCAAGGCGGCGAGAAACTGCGCGAGGTCCGTGGGGGAGGCGGGCCGGACCAGCGCCTCGGCCGGGCCGCCCACGCGAAACCAGGTGAAGGGCGCGAGCGGCGCGTCGGCCTGCATCCGCCCGGCCAGGGGCGGCAGACGGTCCAGCAGATGCGCGCTCTGCAAGGCGGCCATCATCCCGCGCGCCTGCCGCCGGTCTGTAGCGCAATCAGCTCCGCCGGCAGCGTCGCCGCCCATTGCGTGATGGTCCCGGCGCCCAGGCAGATGACGAAGTCGCCGGGCTTGGCGATGGCGTGCACCATCTCGGCCAGGTGCTCGGGGCCCGGCAGGGGCACCACGCTGCGGTGGCCGCGGGCGCGCAGGCCGTCCACCAGCGCGTCGCGGGATGCGCCGGCGATCGGGGTTTCGCCGGCCGCATACACGTCGGCGATGATGACGGTGCCGGCGTCGTTCATGCAGGTGCAGAACTCGGGAAACAGCGATTGCAGGCGGGAGTAGCGGTGCGGCTGCACGACGGCCACGACGTCCCGGGCGCCGGCCTGGCGCGCGGCCTTCAGCACGGCGGCGATCTCCACGGGGTGGTGGCCGTAATCGTCGATGACGGTGATGCCGCCGGCCTCGCCGGTCTTGGTGAAGCGGCGCTTCACCCCGCGGAAGCCGGCGAGCGCGCTCCGGATCGCGTCCTCCTTCACGTCCATCTCGACCGCGACCGCGATGGCCGCCAGCGCGTTCTGCACGTTGTGCGAGCCCAGCATCGGCAGGCGGAACGGGCCCATGCGGCGCGGCACCCGGCGGCCGCGGTCGGTGACTACCACCTCGAACGTGGCGCCCAGCCGGTCCATCATCATCCGGTCCGCCCGGATATCGGCCTGCGGGCTGAAGCCATAGGTGATGATGCGGTGGTCGCTGAGGCGGGGGATCATCTCCTGCACCGTCGGGTGGTCGATGCAAAGGACGGCGAAGCCATAGAACGGCACGTTGGCCACGAACTGGTCGTAGCCGGCGATCATGGCCTCGGCACTGCCCCAGTGGTCCAGGTGCTCGGGGTCCATGTTGGTGACGATGGCGATGGTGGCGGGGAGGCGGAGGAAGGAGCCGTCGCTCTCGTCGGCCTCCACCACCATCCACTCGCCCTCGCCCAGCCGCGTGTTGCTGCCATAGGCGTTGATGATGCCGCCGTTGATGACGGTGGGGTCCATGCCCGCCCCCTCCAGCACGCACGCCACCAGGCTCGTGGTGGTGGTCTTGCCGTGGGTGCCGCCGATGGCGATGGCCCAGCGGAGGCGCATGAGCTCCGCCAGCATCTCCGCGCGGCGCACGACCGGGAGCAGGCGGGCGCGGGCGGCGACGACCTCCGGATTGTCCTTCTTCACCGCGGTGCTGGTCACCACGACCTGCGCGTTGGCGACGTTGGCGGCGTCATGGCCGATGGCCACGGGGATGCCCTGGTCCCGGAGGCGCCGCACGTTGGCGCTGTCGGCGATGTCGCTGCCCTGCACCGCGTAGCCCAGCGTATGCAGCACCTCGGCGATGCCCGACATGCCGATGCCGCCGATGCCGACGAAGTGGATCGTGCCGATCCCGAGTGGCAGCGCCCTCATCCCTGGCTTCCCAAATATGTTTCGACCAAATCCGCGAGCCGCGCCCCCGCATCCGGACGGCCGCGCGCGGCGATACCCTGCCCTAGCGCCCGGAGTCGCGCCGTGTCGTTCATGAGGCCGGTCAGCTCCTGGGCCAGCCGCTCCGGGGTGAAGTCCGGCTGCTCGATCGTGATGGCGCCGGAGGCCAGCGCGTTCTGCAGCTGATGCCCGTCGATGGCGCCGGGTAGGGGGACGAGGATGGCCGGGCGCCCGGTGACACCCAGCTCCGCCACGGTGCTGGCCCCTGCCCGGCCGATCACGAGCGAGGCGTTCTGTAGGCGTTGCGCCATGCCGGGAAAGAAGGCCGCCAGTTCGGCCGCGACACCGAGTGTGGCGTAGGCCTGTCCGACCCGGCCCAGATCCTCGGCCCGGCATTGCTGGACCACGCTCAGCCGCTGGCGCAGCCCGGACGGCAGCAGAGCGATGGCGGCCGGGACGACGTCACTCAGCACCCGCGCCCCCAGGCTCCCGCCGGTCACCAGCAGGGAGAAGCCATCGCCGGTGACGGGAGCGGGTAGCCCGGCCCGGATCTCGCTTCGCACCGGGTTGCCCACCACGACCGAGGTCACCGCCGGCAGCCGCTTGGTGTCGTCCATGCCGAGCGCGAGCCGGTCGGCCAACCGGGCCAGGCCGCGGTTGGCCCGGCCTAGCACCGCGTTCTGCTCATGCAGGATCACCACGGGCTTGTGCGCCATGGTCTGCGCCGCCAGAACGGGGGCCACGCAGGGGTAGCCGCCGAAGCCCACGATGACCGCGGGCCGCAGCCGCGCGAGGATGGCGCGGGCCTGCACGGTCCCGGCTGCCAGCGCCGCCAGGGCGCCCACCGCCTTCAACCCCCGCCCGGCGAGCCCGGCGCCCTTCAGCACGAAGACGTCCCGGCCTTCGAAGACAGCGGAGCGGAGGCCGCCGCTCCGTGCGTCGGTCATGAGCGCCACGGTGCGGCCGCGGTCGATCAGCTCCTGCGCCAGGGCTTCGGCGGGGAAGAAATGGCCGCCTGTGCCGCCAGCGGCTATGATGATGGGGGCAATAATGATGGGGGAGCTAGAGAGCCCTCTTTCGCTGGCGAGAGAGGGTTGGGTGAGGGTGGGGTGACCGGCGCGGCGCCGTTCCTGGAGTTTCACCCGCATTCCGGCCCTCTCCCGCCTGCGCGAGAGGGAGAAGCACTGTTCGTTCACCGCCCGCTCTCCCAGCCCGGCTCGGTGCGGGAGCGGCGGCGGGTCAGCGCCAGCAGCATGCCGACGCCGAGCGCCACCGCCACGACGGAGCTGCCGCCGTAGCTGATGAACGGGAGCGTCATGCCCTTGGTCGGAATCAGATGCAGCGAGGACGCCATGTTGACGAAGGCCTGCAGGCCGAAGCTCGTCACCAGCCCGGCCGAGGCCAGGACCACGAACAGGTCCCCCTCCGCGAGCTGCCGCAAAAGGCCGCGCAGCACGATGAAGCCGAACAGCGCCAGCACCAGGACGCAGACGACCAGGCCGAACTCCTCACCCAGCACGGCGAACACGAAGTCCGCGTGGGCGTCCGGCAGGATGTCCTTGACCCGCCCCTCGCCCGCGCCCCGGCCCAGCAGCCCGCCGTTGGCGAACGCCTCGAGCGCGGTGTTGACCTGGTAGCTGTCCCCAGATGCGGGGTCCAAGAAGCGGGTCACCCGGCTGCGAACGTGAGGGAAGAAGCTATACGCGCCGACGCCCGCCGCGACGATCCCGCCCGCGGCCAGTCCCACGAACGCGAGGTTCATGCCGTTGATGAACAGCTGCATGAAGAATACTGCCACCACCACCGCCAGCATGCCCATATCCGGCTGCGATTTCAGCAACAGCGCGATCACCACGAACACCGCGCCAGACAGGATCACACCGGGGAATTGCCGCACGCGCTGACCCTCGCTCAGCAGCCACGCCGTCACCACGGCGAAGCAGGGTTTCAGGAATTCGCTCGGCTGGATCGTCATGCCCGGCAGCGAAATCCAGCGCCGGGCGCCTTTGATCTCGACGCCGGAGACCAGGGTCATGAAGGTGAGGAAGATGGCGATAAGGCAACCCAGCAACGCCAGCCGGCGGATGGTGCGGGGAGACAGCAGGGACACGCCGACCACCACTGCGCCGGATAGCGCCAGGAACACGACCTGCTTGAGGATGAATGCGTCGCGAGACACGTGAATGCGCTCGGCGACTGCGGGCGAGGCGGCCAGCATCATGATGTAGCCGAAGCCGATCAGCGCGCAGACCGCAAGCAGGGTCCAGCGATCGACGGTCCACCACCAGCGGCCCAAAGTCGAGGTATCGGTGCGGGACAAAGCGGGCATTATAGGGCCCTCGCGAGGTCGGCAAAATGGTCACCGCGGGCTTCGAAACCGGTGAACTGGTCGAAGCTGGCGCAGGCGGGGCTGAGTAATACGGCGTCCGCGTGGTGCCGCCGGGCAAGATCGCGCGCGATCGGCACCGCGCGGTCTAGCGTGCCGGCTTGCGTGTAGGCGACCCCTGCTGCGTCCAGCGTGCCGGCCAGCATCGGCGCGTCCTGGCCGATCAGCACCGCGTGCTGCACCCGGCCCATCAGCCCACGCAACGGCTCGATCCCGCCGGCCTTGGCCTGGCCGCCGGCGATCCAGATGATGCGGTCGTAGCACATCAGCGCGCGGGCCGCGGCGTCCGCGTTGGTGGCCTTGCTGTCGTTGATCCAGGGCACGCCGTCCTGGGTCGCCACGCGCTGTTGCCGGTGCGGCAGGCCCGGAAAAGACCGGATCCCTGCAGCGATCTCCGACCGATCCACGCCCAGCGCCCGCGTCACGGCGGCGGCGGCGGCGGCGTTCTGCGCGTTATGCGCACCGGGGAGGGCGGGCGCCTCCGCCATGGCCAGCAGGGCGCCGTCCCGGTCCGTCAGCACGCCCGCCTTGCACCACACATCCGCCGGGCTCGAGCCCGAAATGGTCTGGGCACCGATGTCCCGCGCAATGGCGGCGCTGTCCGGGTCATCGATGCCCACTACGGCCGTGCCGTAACGGTCAAAGATATGCCGCTTGGCCGCGATGTAGCCCGCCATGGTGCCGTGCCGGTCCAAATGGTCCGGCGACACATTTAGCAGCAACGCTACGTCGAACCGCAACGTATCCAGCCGCTCCAGCATGTAGGACGACATCTCCAGCACGAAAATCTCCGCCGGCGGCAGCGCCAGCGCGGCGGTGCCTAAATTGCCGCCGGCCTCGGCCGTGATGCCGGCCTGGTGCAAAATGTGCGTCACGAGCGCGGTGGTCGTGCTCTTGCCGTTGGTGCCCGTGACACCCACGAAACGCGCCCCGGCCTCGGCCTGGAACAGCAGTTCCGCATCCGACAGGATCGGGATACCCGCCGCCCGCGCCGCGTCGGCCGCAGGGTGCGGGCGCGGCAACGTGTGCGGGATACCCGGCGACAGCACTAGCGCGTCGAATCCGCGATAGCCCTGCGCCGGGTCATGCGACTCGAGATCATCTGGGATCGCGCGGTCATCCCAGACCCGCACCGTGGCCCCCCTCGCGATCAACGCATGCGCCACTGGCAACCCATTGCGCCCCAGCCCTACGACGGCGAACTTTTTCCCGGCGAAGCTCATGGCGGTGCGAACTGCTGCAGGGTTGTTCCGGCTTCTCCGTGCCTCCGTGTCTCCGTGTCTCCATGGTGACCTTCGCAAGCCGCAAAAACAGGAGGCGTCACCACCGAGACGCAGAGACACGGAGAGACCGAACGGTTGACACTGCTGTTTGGAGACGTGGTCCGGAGGCGGAGGAGAGCCGTCATCGCAGCTTCAACGTGGCAAGGCCCACCAGGGCCAGGATCATGGAGACGATCCAGAAGCGGATGACGATCGTCGGCTCCGCCCAGCCTTTCTTCTCGAAATGATGGTGTAACGGCGCCATCAGGAACACCCGGCGTCCGGTGCGCTTGAACCAGAAGACCTGGATGATGACACTGACCGTCTCCACTACGAAAAGCCCGCCCACGATCGCCAGCACGATCTCGTGCTTGGTCGCGACCGCCACGGCGCCCAGCGCGCCGCCTAGGGCCAGGCTCCCGGTATCCCCCATGAACACCGCCGCCGGAGGAGCGTTAAACCACAGGAACCCGAGTCCCGCCCCGATCAAAGCGGACATGAAGATCGCCAGCTCTCCCACCCCCGCCACGGGGTGGATTTGCAGATAGTCCGCAAAAATCCGGTTCCCTACGATATACGCAATCAGCGCGAACACTCCCGCGGCGATGATGGTCGGCACGATCGCCAGGCCATCCAGCCCGTCGGTAAGGTTCACCGCGTTGCTCGCGCCGATCATCACGATCATGCCCACCAGCGGGAAAGCGAAGCTCAAGGGGATCAGCACCTCCTTGAACACCGGTATCGTAAGCCCCGTGCCGAGCGGACCCCGGGTCAGCATGGAGATCCACACCGCGCACGCCAGGCCTAGTGCCAATTGCGCCACCAGCTTGCCGCGCGCCGACACACCTTTCGTGTTGCGGCGGGACAACTTGAGAAAGTCATCCACGAAGCCGATCGCGCCATAGCCCAAGGTCAGCAGCAGCACGGCCCAAACATAGCCGTTTAGCAGGTCCGCCCAGAGCAGGGTGCTAGCGGTCAGCGACATCAGGATCAGCACGCCGCCCATGGTGGGCGTGCCCTTCTTCTCGATCAGGTGCCGGGCCGGGCCATCCTCGCGGATGGGCTGTCCGCCATTCTGCACGGATTTCAGCCAGCGGATCACCATGGGGCCGAGCCAAAGCGTCACGAACAGCGACGTGAGGCATGCGGCACCCGCGCGGAACGTGATGTAGCGGAACAAATTCGCGAGGATGAACTCGCCCGCGAACTGGCGTGAGATGAAGACCAGCATGTCAGCCCAAACTCCCGGGCTGCAAACCCTCCAACTCGGTCACGATCACCCGCATGCGGCTGCCGAGGCTGCCCTTGACCAGCACGGCGTCCCCCGCCCGGAGCCCGGCGGTGAGCAGCGGCACGAGCAAGCTGCTGTCGGCGGCGTAGCCACCCCGCTGCGGCGCGGGCACCTGGTCATACAGATGCCGCATCAGCGGGCCGCACGCATACAGCAGCTCCGCCCCGTCCGCCACCGGGCCGGCGAGCTTGGCGTGCTCGGCCGGGCCGAACTCGCCCAGCTCCAGCATGTCCCCGAGCACCGCGACCCGGCGCCCCGGCACCTCCCGCAGTACTTCGAGCGCCGCGCGGATCGAGGCGGTGCTGGCGTTGTAGCTCTCGTCCAGCAGCGTGATCCCGGCCGGCAGCGTGCGCAGCTGACCCCGCCCGGACACGGGAACGAACCCGTCCAGCGCGGCGGCGGCTGCCACCGGGTCGAGCCCCAGCGCCGCGCAGACCGCGAGGGCGGCGGCGGCATTCATGGCCATGTGCGCGCCCCGGGCGGCGAGCCGGAAGCGGACCGGCGTGCCGCGCACGTCCGCCAGCACGTCCTCGGACGAAGACAGCACGCGGACCCCGGCGCCCCCGCCGGTGCCGAAGGTGCGGATCACGCGCGTGCCGGCGCGCTCGGCCAGCCGTTCGAAGAACACGTCCCCGGCCGGCAGGACCGCGACGCCGTCGGGCGGCAAGGCCTCGAGCAACGAGGCCTTCTCGTCCGCGATCGCCTCGATGCTGCCCATGTGGCCGATATGTGCGGCGGCGATCAGTGTGATGAGGGCCACGTGCGGCGCCGCCATCTGCGCCAGCGGCAGGATTTCGCCCGGGTGGTTCATGCCGATCTCGGCCACACAGAACTCCGCGTCTGCGGGCAGGCGGGCGAGGGTCAGCGGAACGCCCCAATGATTGTTGTACGACGCAGCCGACGCATGGGTGGGGCCGAACGCGGACAGGCAGGCGCGCAGCATCTCCTTCGTGGTGGTCTTGCCCACGCTGCCCGTCACGGCGACCAGGCGCCCCTGGAACCGCGCCCGCCCGGCCCGGCCCAGCGCCTGCAGCGCCGCCATGGTGTCGGATACGCGGAGGGTGGGGCCGTCCAGGTCCTGATGCACCAGCGCACCCGCGGCGCCGCGCCGGAAGGCCTCCGCCACATGGGCGTGGCCGTCCGTCTGGGCCTCAAGCGCCACGAACAGGTCGCCGGGTTCCAGCGTCCGGGTGTCGATCGAGACGCCGGTGGCGGCGAACGGGGTGGCCATCACGCCCCCGGTGGCCGCCAGCAGAGCGTCCGCGGTCCAGAGCGTCACAGCAGCGCCCGCACGGTGCTGACGTCATCGAACGGCAGGGTCTGCCCGCCGATGGTCTGGCCCTGCTCGTGCCCTTTCCCGGCGATGGCCAGGACATCACCGGGGCGGAGTTGGCCGAGCGCCGCGGCGATGGCGGCCCGGCGGTCCCCGATCTCGGTGGCACCCGGACAGGCGGCGAGGATGGCAGCGCGGATGCTGGCCGGGTCCTCGCCGCGCGGGTTGTCGTCGGTCACGATCACCTGGTCGGCGGCCTCTGCGGCGGTACCCATCAGCGGACGCTTGCCCCGGTCCCGATCCCCGCCGGCGCCAAACACCAGATGTAGCCGGCCCTGGGTATGCGGGCGGAGCGCCGCGATCAGCCGGGCGAGCGCGTCCGGCGTGTGCGCGTAATCGACATAGACAGCCGCGCCGTGCGGTTCGGCGGCCAGCTCCATCCGCCCGCGCACGCCAATGAGGCCCGCCAGGTGCCGCAGCGGATCGGTGCCGGTGACCAGCGCCAGGCCGGCGGCGAGCAGCGCGTTGTCGGCCTGGAACCGCCCCGGTAGCGCCAGGTCGATAACATGCCGGACCCCGCTGGTCTCGAGCGTCAAGACCTGCCCGCCCGGATGCGGCGTGGCGCTGATCAGCCGGATCAGCGTACCCCCCAGCCCCACGGTGTGCGCGCCGGTGCCGGCCAGCGTCTCCGGATCGAGGTCCGCCATCGCGACCCGCGGCGCACCCGGCGGCAGCAGCTCGCGGAACAGCCGCAGCTTTGCCGTGCGGTAAGCCTCTAGTGTGCCGTGATAGTCGAGGTGATCCCGCGTGAGATTGGTGAAACCAGCTGCCGCCAGCCGCACGCCATCCAGCCGGAACTGGTCCAGCCCGTGGGATGACGCCTCCATCGCCGCCGCGGTCACGCCGTTGCGCGCCAGGCGGGCCAGCATCTGGGCCAGCGTCACCGGATCGGGCGTGGTCAGACCCGGACCACTGTCCTCACCGGGCGCGATGACCCCGAGCGTGCCTAGGCTCGCGGCGCGCTGCCCGGCGAGCGTCAGCAGCTGGCGCAGGAACTCCGCTGTGCTGGTCTTGCCGTTGGTGCCGGTCACGGCGATGACCGTGCCCGGCTGCGCCCCGGCGTGAAGTGCCGCGAGCCGGGCCAGCGCCTGACGCGGCTCAGGTGCCTCGATCAACGGCACCGGACCGGACCAGGCGGTGCCGGACGGCGCCAGGATCGCCGCCGCACCCCGGGCCACGGCGTCATCGATGAATGAACGCCCGTCCACCCGCGTGCCCGGCAGCGCCGCATACAGCATGCCCGGCCGCACGGCCCGGCTATCGGCCGTCACGCCCGTGAACGCGCCGGGCAGGCCGTCCGGGACGTTGAGCCCGAGTGCCATCAGCATGTCATCGGGCCGCAACGGCGGAGCCCCGCTCGGCGCGCTGCGGCGCCTCATGCGGCGCATGCACGATGGGCGCGGCGGCGGGAACCGGAGCAGCCCCGCCGGTATAGCTATGCCCGGGCTGCAGCGGCATCGACAGCGCCGCCTGGATCGCCGCCGCCTGTGTCGTCTCCGGCATCAATCCAAGCATCGGGCCGATGCGCGAGATGACCCGGCCCGCACCCGGGGCACTCACGGCGCCAGCGGTGGAGTATCCGCCGGTGCTGGCGTTGCCCTTGGGCTCGTCCAGCATGAAATATACCGCGTAGCGCGGCGCGTTCATCGGAAAGACCGACATGAACGCGCTGATGTTGGCGTGTTTCTTATAGCCGTGCGCGGTCGTCTTCTCCGCCGTCCCGGTTTTACCCCCTACGAAATAGCCGGGCACATCGGCCGGCTTGCCATACCCGTCCGTCACGACGAGGCGCATGAGCTTGCGCATGACGTCGCTCGTGCCCGGGCGCATGACGTGGGCGCCCTCCGCCCGCTCGCCGGTGCCGGATGCGAGGATCGTCGGGTGCAGCACAATTCCGCCATTGGCCAGCGCGGCGGTGCCGCGCACGACATGCAGCGGGCTGACCGCGATGCCGTGGCCGAAGCCCACCGTCATGGTAGCGATCTCTTTCCAATTGGCCGCTGGCTGCACGATCGGCTGCCCCTGCTCGGGCAATTCGATCCCGACCCGCGTGAACATGCCCATCGCTTGCAGCCACGACCGCTGCCGCTCCGTCCCCACCGTCTGCGCGATGCGCGCGGCGCCGAGGTTGCTGGAATAGGCGATCACCTCCGGCAGTTGCAGCACCCGGTGCTTGCCTTCGAAGTCGGAGATGGTGAAGCGGCCGATCTTGATGTCGTGCGACGCGTCGAAGCTGCTCCAGAGCTGGGCGGCGCCGCTGTCGAGCGCCATGGCGGCGGTCTGTAGCTTGAAGGTGCTGCCGGGCTCGTACATGCCGGTGAGTGCCCGGTTGAACCGCTCCTCGGGCTTGGCCTCGCCGGGCTTGTTGGCGTCGAAATCCGGGAGCGAGACCATGGTGATGACCTCACCGGTGCGGACGTCCATGACGATGCCGCAGGCGCCGATGGCTTGGAACTCCGTCATCGCGCGCAGCAATTCCTCGCGCATGACTGCCTGGACACGCACGTCGACGGAAAGGCGCAAGGGTGTCTGGTCGTCACGCAGCCGCTGCTCGAACGCACGCTCGGCCCCGGCCACGCCATGCGCGTCCACGTCGACGCCGCCCACGATATGCGCGGCCACCCGGCCCTGCGGATAGCGCCGGCGCTCGGTCTGCTCGAAATAGACGCCGGGGATGCCGAGGTTGTTGATGGCGAGCTGTTCGCGGGGTGCGAGGTTCCGGGCGAGATAGACGAAGCCCTTGTCGCTCGCGAGCCGCGTGCGAACAGTCTCGAGATCCAGGCGCGGCAGGGCCGCCTTTAGCTTGGTCGCCGCCTCGGCCGTATCGATCATCTCCCGCGGATTGGCATAGAGCGCCGACGTCGGGAGCGAGACGGCCAGGATGGTGCCGTTCCGGTCGGTGATGGTGGCGCGCGTGTGGGCGCCGGCCACGGGCGCATCCATGGCGCGCGGCGCCTCGGACGCAGCGATGGTGGTATGCACGTCTGGCAACCGGGCCAGCCGGTCGAGGTGCTTGGAGGAGACAGGGAACACCACCGTAGCGCCCGCCAACTTCACCGCCAGCGCCAGGAACAGCATGGAAAACCCGCCCGCCGCCACCACGAGCCGCCCCCGCGTCTTCTCGAGCGACGCCCGGCGCTGCAGGTCCGGCGCAGTCACGCGCACCATCTGCATGCGGGGCTCGATGCGGTGCTCTGCAAGGGGGGGCTGGGTCACGAGCCGTTACTGCCCGGTATAGGGCGTGGGCGGTGGTAGCGCCGGGCGGCCACCTCCCAGGGCGGAGACGCGCGCGACGGAGTCGCCGATGGCGGACGCGGTATGAATGGGCGGGGCCTCCGCAGGCGCCGCGGCCGGCATGACGGGCGCCATGGGCCGGGGCGGGGCCGAGGTTGGCGCTGGACGCGGGAGCGGCTGGGCCAAGACCGGTACACGGGACGGCGCGGGCAGCGGCGTGGCCGTGACCGGCGCGCGGTAGGCCGGCAAGGGATCGGCGGAAGCCAACCGATACGGCGCCGGCTCGGCAACATGCGGACGCGGCACAGGGCGAGCGGCGAGCTGCACGGGCGCCGGCGCGGCAGGGGCGGTCACGACGGGTGCCGGACGCGGCGGAGGCTCAGCCGCCGCCACAATGACCGGCGCCGGCTCCTCCTCCGCCGGGGGCGCGGCCAGCCGCTCCGGCGGTAACGGCGGCGGCAGCTTGGCGCCGAGGTCGGTTAGCGTCACGAACTGCGTGGGCACCAGCGGACGCAGGCCTAGATGCTGGCGTGACAGCTCGCCCAACCGCTCCGGTTCGTTCAAGAGCGCCCATTCCGCCCGGAGCGCCGTGGTCCGGTCCCGCGCGGCCTCCGTCAGCTTGATGGTGTGGCCGATCTCCCGGTCTAGCAGCAGCGCCCGGTGCTTCGTCTGATACACATACAAACCCGAGCCGCAGGCCAGCAGCATGCAGACGCAGGTGAAGGGGCGGATCATCTTGGTGCGTCCTCCATCGTGTGGCGGGCGAGGGCGCGCAGCCTGGCGCTGCGGGCCCGCGGGTTCTGCGCGGCCTCCTCCGCGCTGGGGCGCTCGGCCCCCGTGGTCAACAGGCGGTACTCGGCGGCCCTGGCCTGAACCAGGCCCCGCGGATCGTGGCGTGACGGACCCGGCGTGCGGCCGGCCGCATTCACCATAAATCGCTTCACCAGCCGGTCCTCCAGTGAGTGGAACGACACCACCACCAGCCGCCCGCCCGGCGCCAGCAAGGCGGCGGCCTGGGTCAGCGCCCGCTCGATCTCACCCAGCTCGTCATTTACTCGGATGCGCAGCGCCTGAAAGCTGCGGGTCGCCGGGTCGATGCCGGAACCGTCTTTCGGCACGACGCCCCTGATCACATCGGCCAGTGCCTGCGTGGTCTCGATCGGCGCCACGGTCCGCGCCGCAACAATCGCGCGGGCGATCCGGCGGGACAGCCGCTCTTCCCCGAACTCATACAGTGTGTCCGCGAGCTCCGCCTCCGGCAGCCGGTTCACGAGATCCGCCGCGGTAGGGCCCGAGGCAGCCATGCGCATGTCGAGCGGGCCCTCGGTGCGGAAGCTGAACCCCCGCGCCGGCGTGTCGATCTGAAACGAGGAGACGCCGAGGTCGAGCACGACCCCGTCCAGCGCGCCCACGCCGTATTCGGCCAGCAGCGCGACCATGTCGCCGAACCGGCCCTCCATCAGGTGGAGCCGCCCCGGATGCTGTGCGGCCAAAGCGGCGCCGCGGGCGATGGCGGCCGGGTCACGGTCGATCGCATACAAAGTGCAAGACGCGGCGGCGAGAATGGCGGCCGCATAGCCGCCGCCGCCGAACGTCCCGTCCAGATGCGTCTCGCCATCCTGGGGCGCGAGGTGGCGCAGCACCTCCGGCAGCATGACCGGGATGTGGCTCATGCGGGCTGACCCGGCAACGTGAGGCCGCGCGTGCGCGTGCGCTCGAGCGCAGCAGCCAGGCGCTGCGCGGCGGCCTCGGGCTCCCAGATCCGGAAAATCCGGCCTGCGCCCACGAAGGAGACGGTCTCGGTCAAACCGGCGTGCTGCACCAGAGAATCGGGCAGGGAAATCCTGCCGTCCTTGTCTGGTTCCACACGGTGGGCGTCGGCGTAAAGTGCAGTTTGCAGGTCATCTTGCGCTTCACTGAAAATATCCAGCCGGTCGAGCGGCGCGGCCAGCTTTTCGAACTCGGCCTCCGGCCACGCCTCGATGCAGGGATGCGAGTGCGAGCGGCGCAAGACGAGCGCGGCCGCGCCGGCACGCAGCTCCGCCCGGAACGGCGCCGGCACAGAGACCCGGCCCTTCGCGTCCAAGCGGTTTTGGTGTGTGCCGTAAAACTGACCCATGACTCCCCAAACCCACTCTGCATGGGTGAGTATGGGATACCATGGTCAAACATGGGCAGCAAAGGGTTTCGTCTGGTTTTTGAGCCCGCTGAGCAACTAGCTGTGGATTACTATTTTATTCTTGTTTTGTTCTTTGAGCGGCTTGCCCTCGGGTGGCGCCATGCTCCTCGCATCCCACCGGCCTTGCCGCGCGAAGACAGAGCTACGTGGCCGAAGGACCCGTATAGAAAGCCGGATACTGCCGCGCTACCACCGGACTGTCCGGCGCGTAGGCGTAGCAGGTGCCTAGCAGCATCGGCTTTTCCGCCGTCTCGACCGCATTCGGCGCGCGGTCACGCTTGTGCCGGACAGAGTACATCGTCTGAAACGCCACCGTGCCCATCTGCCCCAGCAGCTCCCGCAGATGCGTGCACCCATGGATGCCGCCCACCCGCTCGTTGGCCGCCTTGATGAACCCGCGGCCGATCTTCAGCCCCGCCAGCGTGCTGAACGCCTCCGCACCTTTCGGGCATATATTGAACGGCCCATACTCGGTCACGGCCTCGAACTGCACGATCGTCATTTCACGGTCGATCGTCATGCGCGCGACCATGCCATGCAGCTTCTCGCCGGGCTTGATCTCACCGCGGTCATGGTTGCTGAACGGATAAGCCTTGGTGTCGGCGATCTCGGCCTCGATATCGAACAGGCCGTCCTCCCGCTGATAGCCGCGGAGGGCGATGTCCCGGTGGTGCAGCACCTCACGGGGCGCGGGCGGCGATAGCGGCATGATGGTCTCCGTCGTGTGCAGGTGCAACATAAGGCGCCGCCGCCGCGGTTGCTACACGAAGCGGGCGAGCCGCACGGCAGTGTGGCCCCGGCTGGGGCGGAGGCTCGGCATCACCAGCAGGCAATCGTCATGCGGGGTGCGGATTTCCGTGCTGCCATCGAGCGCGATCAGCGTATTGCGCTCCGCAATAACCTCGCCACCCCGGAACGGCTGCACGAACGCGAACCCGCCCGTGGCCGCCGTCACGGCCATCGTCACCTCGGCACAGCGCTGCAGGGCGCCGGCTTCGCACGCATGGTCAGGGCGCATCCCGGCATGACGCATCCCGGCATGACGCAGCAGGGCCGCCACGCTGCGCCCCGTCACCTCCACCGTGCCAGGCTGCCAGTGCTGCCCAGCCTCCACCAGGCACGCAGTGCAGCGCTGCCCGGGATCGGTAAAGCGGGGATAGTCGATCAGCCGCGGCCCTGTCTGATGCCCGTGATCGGCCACGACCAGGTCGGGCGTGCCGATGCCGGCCGCCAGAGCCCGGCCCTTGGCCGCCGGGCCGCACAAGATCAGCGGGTCGGACGGCCACAGCATGGAATGCAGGTCGAGCAGGATGTCGGCCGTGTCGATCAGCGGACGCAGCGCCCGGGCGCGGGCCAGTTCCGCACTCTGGCGCGTGCCATCCAGCACTGCGGGTTCCCACAGCCGGTTCAAATCCTCATCGATGAAGCGGGAGCCGGTCGGCTGCGCCGGGTCGAACCGGTCGAACGCGGCTAGGTTGCCGAACACCAAGCTCAGTGTGCCGCACGCCGGCTGCATCCCGTCCTGCAACAACGTGGCCAGCACGACCGCCCCGGCGATCTCGTTGCCATGTAATAACGAGACCAGTATCACGTGCGGCCCCGGCCGGGAGGCGTGGCTGGTCCAGACACCAGCCAGTCCGGTATTGCCGTGCCGCCACGCGGACAGGTCCGGCGCGGCCAGATTTACAGCGAAATACGGTATGCTCGGGTCCATCCGGGATCAGCCTCGTGCGCCCATCGCCATATCCTATACAGAGTGTGCGGCACGGCAACGCCCGCTGGGCGGCGGCCGGCCCGGACTGTATGAGGAGCCGTGCTCCATCCCCTGCATCACCTCTGGCGCGCGCTGCCGGCTGGCCCACGGCGTGCGGCGCTGGCCCGGGCGCTGGCCTGGGCGGCGCCCCGTCCGGACGGCATGCCGCCGCCATCCGCGCCGGGCTTGGCGGTGGCCGGTGAGCTCGGCCGCGCCTCCGGCCTGGGGGAGGGCGCCCGGCTCATGCTGGAGGGGCTCGCCGCGCTCGGGGTGCCCGCCTGGGAGGCCCGGCCCGGCGGCCCCATCCCGCCCGCCGGCGTGCCGCTCGTGGTCCACATGGCACCGCCCGGCTACGCGCTGGCGCTGCTCCGGCTCGGGCGGCATATGGTGCGCGGGCGCCGGTTGATCGGCTACTGGGCGTGGGAGTTGCCGGTCGTGCCCGAGGCATGGCGGATTGGCTTGGGATTGCTGCATCAAATCTGGACCCCGTCGCGTTTCAGCGCCGCCGCGCTCGAGCCGCTATTGCCGGGCCGCGTCCGCGTGGTGCCGCACCCCGTGGCCATCCGCCAGCCCACCCCGCCGCTGCCCCGCGCCGCACTCGGGCTGGCCCCGGACGCCGTGGTGACGTTCGTATCTTTCAACCTGGCCTCCAGCTTCGAGCGCAAGAACCCGCTCGGCGCCATCGCCGCGCATACGGAAGCGTTCGGCGCGCGGGCGGACCGGGTCTTGCTGATGCGGGTGGTGAACCCTGGAGACTTCCCGGACGACTACGCCCGCCTTAACGCCGCCGCCGCGCCATGGCCCAATATAGAGCTGGACACCCGCACCCTGTCAGCGGCGGAGCACGCCGGCACCATGGCCGCCTGCGACATCGTGCTGTCGCTGCATCGGAGTGAGGGGTTCGGCCTGGTTCCTGCCGAGGCCATGCTGGCCGGGCTGCCGGTGGTGGCGACGGACTGGTCCGGCACGCAAGACTTTCTCCTGCCCGGCGCCGCCGCGCTGGTGCCGGCCCGCCTGGTCCCGGCGCACGATCCGCGCGGCGTGTATGACGTTCCGGGCGCGGTGTGGGCCGAGCCGGATATCGCGGCGGCTGCGGCGCACCTTCGGCGCCTGGCGGACGATCCTGCCGCCCGGCGCGCCCTGGGCGAGGCGGGGCGCCGCGTGGCCCAGACCCGGCTCGGCACCGCCGGCCTGCTGGCGGCGCTGTCATGAGGGTGCTGGTCTGGCAATGGGGCCGCCGCGGCGCCGGGCCGCGGTTCGGCGCGATGCTGGCGCGGAGCTTTGCCGAGGTAACGGGCACCAAGGCGCTGCTCTCCCTCTCGACCGGGGCCGAGCTGCTGCGATCCCGCACGCCGCCGCGCACCGACTTGTATTTCAAGACCTACCGCGGCGTAGGCGGCTTCGTGCGCCGCGTTTTGAGCGCCCCGGTGCTGCTGCCGCGGCTCGAACGGTGGCTGCGCGACCAGCGGATCGACGTTGCGGTCTGTGCGATGCCGGCCGCGCTCGACCTCACGATGGCGGCGGCGCTGCGCCGGGCCGGCGTGCCGTTCGCCGTGGTGGTGCATGATGCCGAGCGGCATCCGGGCGACGTGTTTCCGGTGCAGATGCTGCTGCAGCGCAAGCTGATCGGCCAGGCTCAGGGCCTGTTCGCGCTGACGCAGCACGTGGCAGACGGGATCAGGGCGCAACGTCTAGACGCGGGCCGGCCGTTGTTCACGGCGTCGCTGCCGCCGTTCCGCTTCGGCCCGCCGCCGCCGCCGCCGATGGCGCATGGCGGGCGCATGCGCCTGCTCTCGTTCGGGCGCATGCTGCCCTATAAGGGGCTGGACCTGTTGCTGGACGGCATGACCCGGCTGGGCCCGCGGCCGGATTTCGAGCTGCGGGTGGTGGGGGAGGGCCCGGCCTCGCCCGAGCTGGAGGCGCTGCGCCGCCTACCGGGAGTAACCGTCGAGAACCGGTGGGTGCCGGAGGACGAGGTCGGCGCGCTGATCGGCTGGTCGGACGCGCTGGTATTGTCGCACCGGGAGGCGAGCCAGAGCGGCGTGGCCGCGGCCGCGATCGCCGCCCGGCGCTGGGTGGTTTCGACCCGCGTGGGCGGCTTGGCCGAGCAGCTGGGGGCCGAGCCGATGGCCCGGCTATGCGAGCCGACCGGCCCGGCCCTCGCGGAGGCCCTCGCCGGCCTGATGACCGCGCCGCCGCCGTTCGACGCGACCGAGGCGGCCGCCGGCCGGTCGATCGCGTCCGGCATGGTGGACGACCTGCGGTCGATCGCGTGACCGTCAGGCGGCGCGGCGGAGCTCGTCCACTTCGAGCCGGGTCTGAATCAGCTTCTCAATGCCGCGCAGGTGCGGCCGCTCGCTGGCGTCGCAGAAGCTGATGGCGATGCCGCCCTGCCCGGCGCGCGCCGTACGGCCGATGCGGTGGACGTAGGCTTCCGGCACGTTCGGCAGGTCGAAGTTGATGACGTGCGTGACCCCATCCACGTCGATCCCGCGGGAGGCGAGGTCGGTCGCGACCAGGACGCGCACCCGGCCATCCTTGAACGCTTGGAGCGCCCGCTCCCGCTGCGGCTGGCTCTTGTCGCCATGGATGGCGGCGGTGGGCTGCCCGGCGGCCTCGAGGTGCTGCGTCACGCGGTCCGCGCCGTGCTTGGTGCGGGTGAACACCAGGGTGCGGGACATGCGGCTATCCTTCAGCAGGTCTGCCAGCAGCGCCCGCTTCTTCGAGGTTTCCACGAACATCACCCGCTGTTCCACCCGCTCGGCCGTCGTGGCGATGGGCGTTACGGCGACGCGGACCGGGTCCTTCAGCATGTGGCCGGCCAGGGCGGCGATCTCCTTCGGCATGGTCGCGCTGAAGAACAGGGTCTGGCGCTTGGGCGGGATGGTCTGCACGATCTTGCGGATCGGCACGATGAAGCCGAGGTCCAGCATGTGGTCCGCCTCGTCCAGCACCAGGTATTCCACGCCGGTCAGGTTGATGGCGCCGTCCTGCATGTGATCCATGAGCCGGCCGGGGGTGGCGACCAGGATGTCGATGCCGTTGGCGACCGCCTTGGCCTGCTTCATCTTCGGCACGCCGCCGAACATGAGCGCGGTGCGAAGCCCGGTCTGCCGGCCGTAGTCGCGGAAGGATTGGGCAATCTGGCTCGCCAATTCGCGGGTCGGCGACAGCACGAGGACGCGGGCCTGCTTCCGCGCCGGCTGCTTCCGTTCGACCAGCAGGCGGTGCAGGATCGGCAGCGCGAAGGCAGCGGTCTTGCCGGTGCCGGTCTGGGCGATGCCCTGCAGGTCCCGGCCCAGCATGATGGCTGGGATGGCCTGGGCCTGAATGGGGGTGGGATGGTCATATCTAAGCGAGGTCAGCGCAGCCAGCAGGGGCTGAGCCAGACCGAGGTCGGCGAAGGTCGTCATAGGATACTCTTTCAGCGGGCCGAGCCTCGGGGCAATCACCGCGAGGCCGTGGCATAGCGGTCTGCAGGACCACCAACCGGCGCGTAAGCTGAAATGAGGACGCCTCAGCGCGAACACGTCAAACTGCGCGACGAACATATACGAACGAAAGAACAAAATGTCAACCCGCCGTTCGCCTTTGGATCAGAACTCGCTTAAACCGCCGCCCTATCGGCAAAGGCCTGCCGGGCCCGCTCGACCGCATCAAGGTTCTCGGCCGCCCAGACCCACACGCCGCAGAATGCCGCGCCGAGGCCGAGGCCAAGGCCGGTCAGCCGGTATTCGACCTTGGGCGGCACCACCGGGTGCACGGTCCGCACCAGCAGCCCGTCCCGCTCCATATGCCGCAGCGTCTGCGTCAGCATCTTCTGGCTGATGCCGGGTATGAGTTCGCCGAGCCGGGTGAAGCGCAGCTCGCCATGGTCGGTCAGCACCTCCAGCACCAGCATGGTCCATTTATCGGCGACCCGGCCGATCAATTCGTTTACCAGCGCGCCGATGCGGGGGTCCAGATCGGCGGGCGGCAGGGCGCTGGCGTAACGGCGCGCACGCTCGATCTCCTCCTCGGTGTAGTTGCCGAAGCCCTGCATCGCGACACTCTCCATCAGGCAAGTATGGCACTTCCGGGTGCCTTCTTTCACCGGGCAGCATAGGCGCCTAGATGCCGGCTGCAACGATTTCCGGAGTGGGCCATGCAGCTGACGAAGCGAACGATCCTGATCACCGGCGGCAGCAGCGGCATCGGCCTCGAGATGGCACGCCAGCTGCTGGCCCGCGGCAACACCGTCCTGGTCACCGGCCGCCAGCCCGACGCGCTGGAGGCCGCGGCGCGCAGCCTGCCCGGCGTGAAGACGTTCCAAAGCGACGTGAGCGACCCCGCGGCCATCACGGCGCTGTATCACACCGTGCTGGAACAGTTTCCGGCGCTGGATACGCTGATCAACAACGCGGGAGTCATGCGCAATATCAAGCTGGCCGAGGAGCGCGCGCTGCAGGACATCACCCGCGAGATCGACATCAACCTCAGCGGCCCGCTGCGCATGATCCAGCAATTCCTGCCGCATCTGCGCGCGCAGCCTCGCGCGTTGATCGTGAATGTTTCGTCGGGCCTCGCCTTCGTCCCGCTGCCGATGGCGCCCATCTATTGCGCGACGAAGGCGGCGATGCACTCCTACACGCAATCGCTCCGCCTCCAGCTCGCAGGCACCGGCGTCACAGTCGTCGAACTCGCCCCACCCGGCGTCGAAACCCCCCTGTTCCGGACCGAGTTCGCCGAAGAGTTGAAGGGCCAGAAGGCGATGGCGCCGCAGGACCTGGTCGCCCGCGCGATCGCCGGCATCGAGGCCGGCAAGACGGAAATCCGCCCGGGCCTCGCCAACGTGTTGAAGGCCATGAGCCGCCTGGCGCCGGGCCTGATCTTGGGCCAGATGGCGAAGATGTCGAAGCCCCGGCCGGCCTGACCCTGCCATTCGATGCACATTCCTCGGCGAGGATGCCGGCCAGCTGCCCAGGCCGCAGGCCCAGGCTGCAGAATAGTCTGAGTGGACGCTGTGAGGAACGCGACCGCCGCGTGCGCGGCCGTTCGGCCGAACGTCGCGTGGCCGCCGGGAAGCATCGCGCCGGCAAGGTGGGCCCGGCGCGTGGCGCCGCGGCGCGCGTCGTCGCCGAACACTCGGGTATCGACCCCGAGTTGGCCGGCGACATAGGCGAGCGCGGAGGCGGGCGGCCTCTCGCCGGCATCGAGCGCGCGCGATCTCGCCCTCGTCGCACGATGGCATGAGGTGACGTGCCCATAGTCCGTGGCACAGCAGTCGCTACGCCATCAGGTCTTCTCCGTATTGGCTGCACCCTAGGCTAATTCGCGGCTGCTGTCCGACTATGGAAAGCACGTAAACTCTGTAGCCGGCCTGGGACGTAACACTCTCTCGAACCGTCGCTTCACGAAGTGGTACAGTCAGGAGCAAGGGGACGCGAGGCTCCATGGTGGAGTGTGACGGCCCTCGTGGCACATTCTGACGATCTACCTATCGTCCATCCAGCGCCGCACGCCGGTGTGCCCTTGGGCTGCGCCCTGTTTCGGTCCGGAACATGTAGGTGAAGGCCGATGCGGAGCTGTATCCAAGGTCCAACGCAACTTCCGTCACGCTCGCCCCGCCACCTAGCAGTTCGACCGCCCTGAACAACCGAAGCCGGCGGCGCCACTCGCGCAGGTTCAGACCAAGCTCCCGCTCGAAACGCCGGGCCAGCGTCCGAGTGGACATGCCCAGCGTCGCTCCCCATGCCTCCATATCGCGCGGGTCGGCCGGTGCCGCGTACAGGGTCTCGCACAACGTGAGCAGGGCACCACCTCGCGGCCACGGCAGCGACAAGCTGACCGGCTGCAAGCGCCGCAGTTGGTCCAGGATGAGGCCGACAACCCGGCCGGCGTAGCCATTATCGTTTCTGGTGCCGTCCAGCGCCGCAGCCTCGATTATCAGGGCACGCAGCAAAATCGACACCTCGAACACCGTGCAGTCTTCCGCAATGGCGGGACGCAGGTCATCGGCGACGTACAGGCTGCGGAACTCCGCGCCTTGTAGGGACGCGAAGCGATGCCGTGTGCCCGTAGGCAACCAGACGGCCTGCTCGGGCGGCACGATGAGGCAGCGCCCTTCGACGGCAACGGTCAGCACGCCGGACACGGCGTAAACGAGCTGGTTCCAGTCGTGTTCATGTTCTGGGAAGCAGTGCCGCGCCGGCATGGACTGCGCGCGCACTAAGACCGGCTGCGGCGGTCCCATGCCGTCCGGCATCAGCAGTGCCTGCCAGGTGCCCCCGCCCATGCCGGTTGGTTGTCGTGTCATCAATATAGAATGGCACATCGTCGAGAGATAGACACGGCACCATCGGCTAAGGTGCGCCATGCTCCCCAGCCCCGGCTCTTCTCTATGCGACTGAACGAGGCCCACCGGGTGATGGCCGCCGGCATGTGCAGCCTGGTGCTGACCGTGGGCGTGGCGCGGTTCGCCTACACGCCCCTGCTGCCGGCCATGCAGGCGCAAGCCGGACTTAGCGACGTTGCCGGCGGCTGGCTCGCAACCCTCAACTACGCGGGCTACATGGCTGGCACGGTGCTGGCCGTTGCCCTGACTGATCCAGCGTTGAAGCATCGCCTGTACCGGACCGGCCTGCTCGTCGCGGTCCTGACCACCGCCGGCATGGGCCTGACCGGCAGCACCGTCGCCTGGGCGGTCCTGCGGTTCGCCGCGGGCCTGAGTAGCGCCGCCGGGATGCTGCTCGGCTCCAGCCTCGTGCTGGGCTGGCTGGTCCGCCACGGCCGCCGCGCCGAGCTTGGCATCCACTTCGCGGGCATGGGCCTTGGGATGGTCGCCACGGGCCTGGTGGTCGCGCTCACGGTCGGCACGTTCGACTGGGCGGGACAATGGCTGCTCATGGCGATGTTGGGCGTGACGCTGCTCGTGCCCGCCTGGACCTGGATGCCGGCGCCATTCGGGAGCGGAGCAGCCAGCATGGGATGCCAGGATGCAACCGCGCTGCCGGCCCGCCGCTGGATGGGATTGCTGACGGCCGCCTACTTCTGCGGGGGCTTCGGCTACGTGGTCAGCGCCACGTTCCTGGTCGCGGTCGTCGAGCGTCAGCCGGGGTTGGCTGGCAGCGGTGGCGCGGTTTGGATGGTGGCAGGGCTTGCAGCCATCCCAGCCTGCGCCGTGTGGGACAGGATTGCGCGCCGCATTGGCGAGGTGCCGTCCCTCATGCTGGCCTACGTGGCTCAAATTGCTTCCATCCTCATGCCGGTGCTGGATGACAGCTTTGGCCTGGCAGTGCTGGCCGCGGCCCTTTACGGCGCCACGTTCATCGGCATCGTCGGCCTGACGCTTGCGCTTGTTGGGCGGCGCTGCCCGGCCAACCCAGCGCGGGCGATGGCGCGGCTGACGCTCAGCTACGGCGCGGCCCAGGTGCTGGCGCCCGCCCTGGCCGGCGGCATCGCCGGAGCCACCGGCAGCTACAAGGGCGCCTTGTGCCTGGCTGCAGCGGTCATGGCAGCCGGGTTGATGCTGCTCGCCATCCTGCGACGCTGCGGCGGGGGCACGGCCGATGCTCCGCACCGGGCTGCCGGATTGCCGGCCCAAAACTCGTTCCAACCCATGCCAAAGCCATCCGGCACGGCAGCCACCACAGGACACCCCCACCCATGAAGATACCTACGCTTCCTTTCACCGTCACGGACTGGGCCGCGGTTCCCCCCACCACGCATCCCGGAGAAACTGGGCAAGCCTTGTGGCGCACCCTGGACATTGGCGATGTTCGGGTCCGCATGGTCGAGTACACGCCCGGCTACCTGGCCGATCATTGGTGCGACCGCGGGCATGTCCTCTTTGTCCTGGAAGGGGAGCTGGACAGCGAGCTGCGCGACGGCCGCACCTTCAAGCTCACGGCCGGGATGAGCTACCAGGTGTCGGATTTCGGCGATGCCGCCCACCGGTCCTCGACGCGCACCGGCGCCAAGCTGTTCATTGTGGATTGAGGGTGCGATGCCGAGACAAGCTGTGATCGTTCAAGGCATCCCCGCTCCTCCGGGACCATACTCACGGGCGGTGTGGGCGGGCGATGTGCTCCACCTTGCCGGGTTGACGGGTGTGGACCTCCATACGGGGAGCCTCGTTGCAGGTGGCATCGCCACAGAGGCTGAGCAGACATTGCGGAACATCGCCACGATCCTCGCCAGTGAGGGCCTGACCATGGGTGACGTTGTGAAGGCCGGAGTGTTCCTGATCGAGATGGGAGACTTCGCGGTAGCCAACGCGATCTATGCCCAACACTTCGAGCAGCCGTTCCCGTCCCGCACGACTGTAGCGGTCACGGCCCTTCCTCAAGCCGCACGGATCGAGATCGAGGTGGTCGCCATAAGGCCCACTGCGGCGGGCTAATCCGTTCGCCTGCCCCTCAAACATTCCGAGGGGCTGGGCCGCCCTGGCCGGCAAACGAACATTAGACGGTCAAGGCCGGAGTGTCCGTCAACCCTGGACCTAACACGACAAAGCGGACCGGCTGATTGCCGGACAAAGATCGCTTTGGCACTCATCGGCTACGCTCGCGTCAGCACCGTCGATCAGGATCCGTCCCTGCAGCCTGACGCCTTGGCTGCGGCCGGTTGCGGCAAGATGTTCGAGGATTGCGCGTCTGGTGCCCGGGCGGATCGATCCGGCCTTCCCTAGACGTTTGACCGATCCACACGTTGTCAGCTGCTGGTTCACTTGGCCGATGTTGCAGCGGCTTCGCAGGCTCGTGCCGCATCGTTGAGGTGCCCGGCTGCGGCTGCGCGCTCCGCGGCGCCATAGCCAGCCACAGTCGCGCGCAAGCCGTCGGCAAAGCTGCGGTAGGTCGCGCCCACTGTCTCGAACACGATAGGCTGCAGTTCCACCAGCACGCCGCGGCGGTCCTCGGGGTTCCGCGCGCGCGCCACAAACCCACGCACTTCCAGTCGGTCGAGCAGCGCCGTCACGCCGCCGCTTGTCAGGCTGAGCGCGGCGCCAATGCGCGCGGGCGGCAGCGGCCCATGTTCGAGCAGGTTGAGGCAGCGCAGGTCGGTGCGCGACACGCCGAGGCTGTCGGCGGCGCGCTGGTCTAGCAGGTCAATTGCTGCGTGCAGCCGGCGGCACGCAGCGAGAATATCTGCCGCGTCCTCGTCAGGTGCGCCCGCCGGTTGGCGGCCAGGACGCTGCGCTGACGTGGTCATCTAGTGTTTCGCCCATGGTTCATCTTACTTGACAAGATACATTGTTGGAAAGATACCGGCCAGTGTTCCCCGCCGCAACCCTTTCCCGAACCGGAGTGCCGCCACCATGGAAGCCGCTGCCCTTGTTGGACTTACCCTGCTCGTTTGCGGCGTTCTTGCCGTCCTCCTTGTTCCGCGCGAGGTGGCTTACACAGAGGAAGCGTTAATTGCCGCACCGGTGGCCGAACTCTACGACCACATCCGCTTCCAGGCCCGCCTGATGCAGTGGTCAGCTTGGCCAACCGAAACCCAATCAGCCTGATCCGTCGAGGGGCGGGAGGACGGCGTGATTGGCGCGCGCACCGTGTTCGTCACTAAGGCAGGGAAACGGTTCGGCCACCAAGAGGTGACAGGGTTGGAGCCGGAACGACGGGTGGAGCTGGCGCTTACGGCTCTTGCCGGCCCGCCGCAGCGCCCCGTGCTCACCTTCGAGCTGGAACCCCTCGGACCCGCGCGGACCCGCGTGGTGCTGCGCTTTCGCAACACTATCACACGCCCTTTCAACGTCCTGCTGCGGGTGTTCGGCGTGGTGCGCTGGACCCGCGCCATGCACAACAAGGACCTCGACGGCCTGCGGCGCTACGCGGAGCCGCCGCGCCAAACCTATGCCGGTGCGCCGGTGCCCGGACTTGCCGAATCAACCACCGCCTGACCCCCGCCATGGACCCCTACCCCCACGCCTTCGAGGGACCGCTTCGCCGCCACGGTGTCGGAAACGGCCCTCGTGTCCTCTGGTACGTCGTTCTGTCCCTCCCACCCGCGATGGAGGGCACCCTTCCCTTCACGCGCTTTCCCCGGCTGCGGGTAGAGGGGGAGGTTGCCGACGTGCCGGTGTCGGGCGCCTGGATGCCCGCGGGCGACGGCCGGCGCTACTTCATCGTCTCTCCTGCCGTGCGGAAAGCCGCGGGAGCCGGCATTGGTGACGTGGTGCCTATGCGCTTCGCTGTTGCTGACCAAGATGCGGTAGAAGTGCCTCCCGCCCTGCTCGACGCGTTGCAGCGACAGCCGGACGCGCTCGCCTCCTGGCAGACGCTGACGCCGGGCAAACGGCGTGGCCTCACCTATCCTGTGGCTGTGGCCCGCACGGATGCGACGCGCGCGAGACGGGTCGCGGCCGTGCTTGACACGCTGCTTGATCGGGACACGCGACGGTAAGCCCGCGACTTAACGGCAGTTGCTGTCTGCCATACCAACATTAGACGGTGAAGGCCGGAGTGTCCGTCAACCCTGGATCTGACACGACAAAGCGGACAGGCTGATTGCCGGACAAGATTACGAACAAGATCGCTTTGGCACTCATCGGCTACGCTCGCGTCAGCACCGCCGATCAGAATTCGTCCCTACAGTTCGACGCCTTGGCTGCGGCCGGTTGCGGCAAGGTGTTCGAGGATCGCGCCTCTGATGCCCGAGCGGATCGATCCGGCAACCCGACACCCGGGGGCCGCCCTAGTCGTTCACCTTTTCGAGGCGCTTGGGCAATTCGAGCCTGACCTGATCCAGGAACGCACCCGGGCCGGCCTGGCAGCCGCCACGGCGAGGGGACGGAAGGGCGGGCGTAAACCGGTCATTGTGGCCGACAAGCTCGAACGCACACGGGCAATGGTTGCCAGAGGGCTGAGCGTTCGCCAAGCGGAGATCCGACTCGAGGTCGGCAAGACGGCGCTGTATGGTATAGTCAAACTGAAGTCGATGAGGAGCGTCCGTTTATCCCCATCAATGTTGGAGATGCTTGGCAGGTCAAAGGCACGCACGGCGGTAGTCAAGTATGGCGCTGTCCTAAACTTCTGGCACCAGATGAGCGATGCCGACCATCAAACGTTCGATGAAGAGGCAAGGGCAAATCCACCCTGAGGCCAGGCGAACCCCTCGATCGCTAACGCGTTTTCTACAGCGCCCTATTCAACCCTGCTTGAAAGCCGCTTCGGCCTAGACAGTCCGCGCCAATTGACGCGCACGGCCGAACTGCACACACACCGAGAATGCGCCCGTCCATCATCCTCAGCGAACCCTTTGCCGGACTGCAGGCGCAAGCGTTGGGGTTGGCGGAGGCGGCGGGGCTCGAGCCGGGGCTGGTCTCGCTCGTGCCCCGCGCTCCCTGGCGCTACGTCTCGGCCCGGGTCTGGCCGGTGCCGCTCAGGGCCGTGGTGCTGCCGACCATCGGCAACGCCGTGATCCTGAGTGCCGGGGGCACCGCGGCGGTGGTCGCGGCGGCGCTGCGCCGGCCGGGGCGGGCGTTGGTGCAGGTGCAGCATCCCCGGATCGATCCCCGCAAATTCGACGTGATCGTCGTGAACCGGCATGATGGGTTGACCGGCGCCAACGTGATCGTGACCCGCACCGCGCTGCACCGGGCGACGCCGGGCCGGCTGGCGGAGGCGCGGGAGGCGTGGGCGCCGCGGCTCGCGCATCTATCGCGGCCGCTGGTTTCGGTGCTGGTGGGCGGGAGCAACGGGCGGTTCCGGCTGGACGCCGCCGTCGCCGCCGCGCTGGGGGCGCAGCTGGCGGACATGGCCCGGCGGGACGGCACCGGCATCGCGCTCACCCCGTCCCGCCGCACGGCGCCGGACGTGGTGGCGGCGCTGCGCCGGGCGCTGGAGCCGGTGGGCGGCTGGGTGTGGGACGGGGCGGGCGAGAACCCGTATTTCGGCCTGCTGGCCTGTGCGGACGGTATCGTCGTGACCGAGGACAGCGTGTCCATGGTGTCCGAGGCCTGCGCCACCGCCGCCCCGGTCTTCCTCGCCGCCTTGCCCGGCCACTCCCTGCGCATTCGCCAATTCAGCCAGTATTTGATCGAGGACGGGCGCGTCCGACGCTTCACCGGGCGCTATGAGCCCTGGCCCGTGAGCCCGCTAGACGATACGCAGGCAGCAGCAGACGAGATGAGTGCGAGAATTCCATGCTGAATATTCAAACCTTCGACGCCAGGGCCGGCGGCAACGTGCTATATAAGGCACTGGCCCATCCGGTGGCGGCCGAGGCCATCCTGCGCCTGGCGGACCGAAACCGCGCGGCCGGCACGCTCGCGGTATATGATCCGGACGGGGTGGCGGACGCGCTCTGGGCGCTCAATCCCGCCATGCCGGCCCCGTCCGAGAGCTATGTGCATGACGTGGCGCAGCTGGGTCTGCCCCGCGCGGGCGTGGCGGCTGGGGCGTTGGTGGATCTGCCCCGCTCCGGTGCGCAGGCCTTGCTGATCGCCGCCTTCGACGCCGGCCGCGTGCGCGCCCGGATCGAGCACCTGGTGCCGCCGGGCATGCAGGTGTTCACGCTGGACGAGGCGCGGCTGCCGGACAGCATGCTGACCGCGCGGAAGTATCTGGAGCGGACCAATTTCGCCACCAACTACGCGTTCTTCCGCGATCAGGGCGGCCTGCACACGCGGTTGGTCACGGCCAATTACTGGGCCGGCTACGGCGCGGCCTCCGTCCGGCTCTGGCTTCGGCTCTATGACGGCGCGGGCGCGGTGCTGGCGGAGTGGGAACACCCGGCCGGGCCCGGCGGCATCGCCATCGACAGTGCGGAGGTGCGGGCGCGCTTCGGCCTGCCGGAGTTCGCCGGGCAGCTGTTCATCCACGCGATCGGCGCGGCCGGGCATGACGTGGTGAAATACGCGCTGGACACCTATGGCGGCGATAGCCTGAGTGTCACGCATGACGCCAATGCCTGGCCGAGCGACCGCTACGCCGGCATGCCCGCGCCTGGACCCCAGGAGCGTGTGGTGCTGTGGCTACAGAACTCGCACGCCGCACCCATCCCGGCCGGGGCGGTGACGCTGGACCGTATGGGGGCCGAGGCGCCGGTCGCCTGGCCGCACGCGGTCGCCCCGTATGCGACGGCGGTGATCGACGTGGCGGACCTGCTGCCCGGCGTGGCCTGGCCCGCGCAGATCGAGGTGCGTGCCGGCCGGCACGTGGTGCGTCCGCGCTATGAGGTGACGCGCGCCGGGCGCACGCGGATCGCGCATCTGAATGTGGAGCGGGCCGACCTGCGTCCCGACCCGGGCATCCCGTCGCTCAGCAACCTGCTCGGCCGCGGCTATCTGCTGCCGTTCCCCATCCTGCCGCGTGACCGGTTCCGCAGCCTGGTGCTGCCAACCCCCATGGCCGAGCGGCAGGCCAACCTGCCCGTGCGCTTGGACGTGTTCGACGCCGAGGGCACGCCCGTCGCGCAGCGCTTCCTGGGCTGCCTGCCCCGCCAGCACGATGTGGCCGTGGATCTTGCCGATTTCGACGTCGCCGAGGGCCACGCGGAGCTGGTGTATGATTTCCGGGATGGCGGTGAGGCGGATGGCTGGCTGCATTGCCTGGTTCGCTACGAGGGCCGGGACACGCCGCACGCCGCCGAAAGCAGCTTCGGCGCGCATATCTACAACACGCTGATGACCTACCGGGACGAGCCGCAGAGCTATAACGGCCCGCCGCCCGGGCTGTCGACCCGGCTGTTCCTCCGCCTGGGCGATGCGGACCGGCACAGCTACGCGGCCTTGATCTACCCGGCGTCGGCGGCCTGGCACGCCCGGTCCAGCACCACCTTGCTGCTGCATGATGCCAACGGCCATGTGATCGCCGAACGGTCCCTTACCATTGCCTGCTCCGGCTCCGCCATGGTGTGGCCGCATGAGGCGTTCGGGCCCGAGCCGATGCAGCGGGCCGGGGCAGGGGGCTACGTGCTGATCCGCGACCAGACCTGCCGCCTGTTCGGCTACCATGGGCTCATGACCGATGACGGGCGCTTCTCGCTCGATCATATGTTCGGGTTCTAGATGAGGGGAGCGTAAGCGTGTTCGACCTGGCCAAAGTTCCTGCCAACTACGAGCCGCTGTCGCCGCTGAGCTTCATCAAGCGCACCGCCGCCGTGTTCCCGGACCGGGTGGCGATCGTGCACGGCGAGTTGCGCCAGAGTTGGGCCGAGACCTACGCGCGGTGCCGCCGGCTCGCCTCCGCGCTGACCCGGCGGGGCGTCCGGCGCGGGGAGGTGGTGGCGATCATGGCGCCGAACACGCCCGCCATGGTGGAGGCGCATTTCGGCGTGCCCATGGCCGGCGCCGTGCTGTGTGCGCTGAACGTCCGGCTGGACGCCGCCAGCATCGCGTTCATGCTGGGCCATGGCGAGGCCAAGCTGGTCCTGGTGGACCGCGAGTTCGCCGGCGTGGTCGGCGCGGCAGTCGCCATGATGTCAGGCGCGAAGCCGCTGGTGGTGGATATCGATGACCCGCTCGCCCCGCCCGGACCCGCGGCCGGCACGCTCGAGTACGAGGCGCTGCTGGCCGAGGGGGACCCGGCGCATGGGTGGACCCCGCCCGGCGACGAGTGGGACGCGATCGCGCTCAACTACACCTCCGGCACCACGGGGGACCCGAAGGGCGTCGTGTATCATCACCGCGGCGCCTATTTGAACGCGGTGGGCAACGCGCTGACCTGGGGCATGGCGCAGCATCCGGTGTATCTCTGGACGCTGCCGATGTTTCATTGCAACGGCTGGTGCTTTCCCTGGACCATCGCGGCGATGGCCGGCACGCATGTGTGCCTGCGCCGGGTCGAGGGTGGGGCGATCCTGGATGCGATCGGGCGGCACGGCGTCACGCATCTATGCGGCGCGCCGATCGTCATGGGCCTCATGCTGAACCACCCCGGCGTGCAGCCCATGGCGCGGCCGGTGCGGATGATGACCGCTGGCGCCGCCCCGCCTGCCGCGGTGCTGGAGGGGATGGAGCGGCTCGGCTTCGGCATTACCCACGTCTATGGCCTGACGGAGACCTACGGCCCCGTGACCGTCTGCGCCTGGCACGAGGAGTGGGACGCGCTGCCGCCGGGTGAACGCGCGGCGTTGAAGGCGCGGCAAGGCGTGACCTACCCGGTGCAGGAGGGGCTCATGGTCGCCGACCCGCTGACGCTCGCCCCGGTGCCGGCCGATGGCACGACGATGGGTGAGATCATGATGCGCGGCAACATCACCATGAAGGGCTATCTCAAGAACCCGGCCACCACGGACGCGTCCTTCGCCGGCGGCTGGTTCCACACCGGGGACCTCGCGGTCACGCATCCGGACGGCTACGTGGAGATCCGCGACCGCTCCAAGGACATCATCATCAGCGGTGGCGAGAACATCTCGACCATCGAGGTCGAGGGCGTGCTGTACCGCCATCCCGCGGTGCTGGAGGCCGCGGTGGTGGCGCGTCCAGACCCGGTCTGGGGTGAGAGCCCGTGCGCCTTCGTCACGCTCCGCCCCGGCGCCGGCGCGTCCGAGGCCGAGATCATCGCCTTCTGCCGCGAGCATCTGGCGCGGTTCAAGGTGCCCAAGACCGTGGTGTTCGGCGAATTGCCGAAGACCAGCACCGGCAAGATGCAGAAATTCGCCTTGCGCGAGCGGGCGCGGGCGCTGGACCCCAGCGGGGGCTCGCGATGACCGGAGTTTGTTGGTAGCCTCGGCCTATGCCCCAGCCCAGCCACGTCACCGCCCTGCACGACGCCGACGAGAGCACGCTGCCGGACGAGCTCAGGCCGTATTTCCAGAAATGCCGGGACAAGCTCGGCTTCGTGCCCAACGTGCTGCAGGCCTGGCTGCTGCGTCCGGAGAAGCTGCGCAACTTCGTCCGGCTGTATGACGAGCTGATGCTTGGCCCGTCCGGTCTCAGCAAGCTCGAGCGGGAGATGATCGCCGTCGCGGTATCATCCTGGAACCGCTGCTACTACTGCCTGGTGGCCCACGGCGCGGCGGTGCGCAAGCTGTCGGGCGATGCGCAGATGGGCGAGATGCTGGCGTTCAACTACCGGGTGGCGGAGCTGGAGCCGCGGCAGCGCGCCATGCTCGACTTCGCGGTGAAACTCACCGCGACGCCGCACGAGATCGGTCAGGCCGACCGGGACGCGCTGGGGCAGCAGGAGTTTTCCGACGCCGACATTTTCGACATCGCCGAGGTCGCCGCGTTCTTCAACTACACCAACCGCGTCGCCCACGCCGTCGATATGATGCCCAACGCCGAGTATCACACGATGGCGCGGTGACCGGTCAGGCGACCCGTTTCAGCAGCAATCCCTGCGCGACCACCGCCTCCGCGATCTGCACCGCGTTCAGCGCGGCACCCTTGCGCAGGTTGTCCGACACGCACCAGAAGCTGAGCCCATGCTCGACCGTCGGGTCCTTGCGGATGCGTGAGACGAACACCGCATCCTCCCCGGCGCAATCGATCGGCGTCATGTATCCGGCGTCGTCCCGGGTATCCATGACGGTGACGCCGGGTGCGTTGCGCAGCAAGTCACGCGCGGCCGACGCGGTCACGGGGTCATGGAACTCGACGTTCACGGCCTCCGAATGGCCGATGAAGACCGGGACCCGGACGCAGGTGGCGTGGACCTGGAAATCCCCGCCCATGATCTTCCGCGTCTCGACTGTCATCTTCCACTCTTCCTTGGTGGAGCCGTCCTCCATGAACTTGTCGATATGCGGGATGCAGTTGAAGGCGATCTGCTTCGTGAATTCCTGCGCCACGACCGGGTCATTGACATACATGGCGCGTGACTGGGCCCAGAGCTCGTCCATGCCGTCCTTGCCCGCGCCCGAAACCGATTGATACGTGCTGACGACCACGCGCTTGATGCGGAACTTGTCATGCAGCGGCTTCAGCGCCACGACCATCTGGATGGTGCTGCAATTGGGGTTGGCGACGATCCCGCGGCGGATGCGGCCGAGCGCCTGCGGGTTCACCTCCGGCACCACCAGCGGCACGTCATGCTCCATGCGGAAATGGCTGGTGTTGTCGATCACGAGGCATCCGGCGGCCGCGGCGCGGGGCGCGTGCACGGCCGACACGCTGGCGCCGGGGCTGAACAGGCCGATGTCCCAGCCGGCGAAGTCGAACGTCTCGAGGTTGCGCACCTTCAGGATGCGCTTCTCGCCGAAGCTGATCTCCTGGTTGGCGGAGCGGGCGGACGCGACGGCCGCGATATCGTCGACCGGGAAATCCCGCTCGGCCAGCGTCTTGATGATCTCGCGCCCGACCGCACCAGTGGCTCCGACGACCGCGACCTTATACCCCATAACCCTGCTCCGTATGCGGTGCCCGGTGCACCGCCTTGCCGATTAGGCCGGATTGGCGGCACCCGCAAGATGACGGCTATTGGATTCCTGGCGCTAGCCCAACTCGCTGATCCTGAGCTTGTCAAAGGACGGCATACCAAGGTCGCCCTTCGGCAAGCCCAGGGCTGGCACGATTGGACCGAACGTTCCTACCGGAGGGCGACCGCCCGCTTCAGCGCCGGACGCATCCGCACCATCAGGCCGAGCAACGCCGCCAAAACGACCGCGGTCGCGCCCGGCGCCGGTACATCCAGCGGCACCGTGGGCGTCTGACCCGCCAGCGCTTGTCCGAAGCCACTGGCCCAGATAGCCTGAACCTCCGCCGTCGGATGGATCGCGTCCCAGAAATATAGCGAGTTGATGTTTTGCGCATTCGGGCCGCATGCGGCCGTTGTCGTGGCCAGGATCGGCGTCGTCGTATAGCAGTAATCCGTCGTGTTCTTGATCGTCAGCAGCCCAGCCTTTGCGTCAGCCTGGATTTGATTGGAAAAACCATACAAATCGAAACTGGTGATGCTTGTGCCTGACGGTGCGGCAAGACTGGCCACCCCAGCCGCGAGTTGAGTGTCGTAGTTTTGGCTATATGCCGTAGCATTGGCCGCAAGAGTCGGGTTCTTCACCTGGAACTCCGGAATGTTGCCGACATCGGGCACATTCACCACCAGGAACTTGCGGGCGCCCTCGGCGATCAGCGTCTGAATGGCATTGATCTCGGCAGTCACTCCCAGGGTCACAGCGGGCACGCCGGTGCCGTTCAGCGCTGCGTTGCGAACGTCATTGCCGCCAATGAACACGATATAAAGCGCGTTCGGGTCCGCCATACTCTTTGCGAACGCGGTATAGGCGGTGATCTGGTTGGGCAGGTTGGCGCCGGGCACGCCGCCGGCCACGGGCGGGACCGCCGCAGCGGTCGCTCCCGCCACGGCGTAGTTGGTGCCGGGCACGTAGGACGCTCCGCCAAACAGGCCATTGACGTCCTTGAACGCGGTGACGAACAAGGACGGATCGGCGTTCAGCCCCATCGACTTCGCCAGGAGCTGCACCGCCACCGGCCCGTTGGTGAAGCTATCGTGGTTGGACGGCGGGTCCGGGTAATTGCTCGTGACCGGGACGCCATACGCCTTCTGTAACAGTCCAGTTTCTGCCAGATTACCGCGGTCGGACAAGCTGTCGCCAAACACATACGCGGCCGTGTAGGCCGCCGCATGCGCCGGCCCGGCGGCGATCGCCGCAGCGAGCGCGAGAATTGCAGCTTTTGTCATTGTGACGCTCCCCATTTCCCTCATGATGAGGGTACGTTCCACTGAATGGCAAGCAGCTTCCGTTTAGGTCAGCTCACCCTGATAGATGCCCGTGCGGCATTCGCCGCCCGACGTGACCAAGCCTCGGTACATACCGCGGCTGGTAAACGGCAGCGTGACTTCGCCCCGCGCGTCCACCGCTACGAGCCCGCCATCGCCGCCGAGCGATCCGACGTCAGCCAGCACGGCCAGCGCCGCCGCCTCCAGCGTGTCTCCCGTCCGGATCCGGGCCGACAGCGCGTGCCCCGCGGCGGCACGGATGAACGATTCGCCGTGGCCGGTGGCTGATATCGCGACGGTGCCGTCCGCCCAGGTTCCGGCGCCGGGCAGGGGGCTGTCGCCGATGCGCCCGGGCCGCTTGCCGGTCATGCCACCGGTGCTGGTTGCCGCCGCGAGGCCGCCGGATTGGTCCCGCGCCACCGCGCCCACGGTGCCATGCCGGTCCGCGTCATCCAGTGCCCCGCCCGCTGCCGCCAGCACGGCCCGCAACGCCTGTTCACGCCGTGCTGTCCTGAAATACACGGGTTCCACAAACTCGACATAGTCCGTGAGCCACGCCTCAGCCCCGCGCCCCGCCAGCAAAACGTGCTTCGAATGCTCAAGCACCGCGCGCGCCGCCAGGATCGGGCTGCGCGGGCCGCAGATGCCCGCCACCGCTCCCACGCGGCGGGTGGCGCCGTCCATGATGCAGGCGTCCAACTCATGCGTGCCCTCCGCCGTCAGCACTGCGCCGTGCCCGGCGTTGAACAACGGATCATCCTCGAGCACCTGCACCGCCGCCTGCACGGCGTCGAGTGCCGGGCCACCGGCGGCCAGGACGCGTTGGCCGGCCTGCAAGGCGGTGATCAGCCCATCCCGGTGCTCCCGTTCCAGCGCCGCATCCATAGCGGACGGAGCCAGCGTGCCGGCGCCGCCGTGGATGGCAAGGATGAAGTCAGGCACGTTGGGAGACGATTTCGGGCGCGGTGTGCCGGGCCAGGGTGGCGCGGGCGCGGTCCATGTCGAGCTGGCCCTCCCATTTCGCGACCACGATGGTGGCGACGGCGTTGCCGAACAGGTTGGCGATGGCTCGGGCCTCGGACATGAAGCGGTCGATCGGAAACACCAGGACGATCGCCTCGACCGGGATCTTGCCCGACAGCGTGCCGAGCGTCGCGGCCAAGGTGATGAACCCGCCTCCCGTGACCGCCGCAGCGCCCTTGGACGTCAGCAACAGCACCGTCAAGATCGTCAGCCACTCGTAAGCGTTCAGCGGAATGTTCAACGCCTGGCTGATATAGGCGATGGCCATGGTGAAGTAGATGCTGGTGCCATCGAGGTTGAATGCATAGCCGAGCGGCACTACGAGGCCGACCAGCGGACGGGAGCATCCCATAGCCTCCAGCTTTTCCATGAGCGTCGGCAGCGCCGATTCGGAGCTGCTGGTGCCCAGCACGATGAAGAATTCTTCCTTCAAGTAACGCAAGAGCTGGATTAAGTTAAGGCCGATGAACGCCATGACCGCGCCTAGAACGACGAAGACGAACAACGCCGCCGTGGCATAGAAGGTCAGCATGAGATACACGAGGTTGCCTAGCGTGCCGATGCCATACCGTCCGATGGCGAACGCCATAGCGCCGAATGCCCCAATCGGCGCCACCCGCATGATGATCGACACGACGGCGAACATCGCCGCCCCGGCCTGGTCAAGAATATGCACCAGGCCCTCGCCCCGCGCGCCGACCTTGGCAAGCCCCACGCCGAACAGCACGGCGAAGAAGAGCACCGGCAGGATGTCCCCCTTGGCGAAGGCGTTCACGACCTGATCGGGGATGACGTTGATGAGGAACGGGATGACGCCGAGGTGGCTTTTCGGGTCGATATAGTTGGCGACCGCGCCGGCCTTGAGCGTCGCCGGGTCGATGTTGAGCCCGGCGCCGGGGGCGAGAAAGTGGCCGACCAGCAAGCCGATGATCATGGCCAGAGTCGTAAGCACCTCGAAGTAGATGATCGCCTTCAGCCCGATCCGCCCGACGCCCGCCGCACTGCTGAGCTTGGCGATGCCGCCCACGACCGTCAGGAAGATGATGGGCGCGATCACCATGCGCACCAGGCGGACGAACGCGTCCCCCAGCGGCTGCATCTGCACCGCCCAGTCCGGATAGAAATGGCCGAGCGCCACGCCGGCGGCGACAGCCACCAGGACTTGCAAGTAGAGTGACTTAGACCCAGTGACGACCATCGGCGTTTCCCCTTCCCCGCCGCTTAGCCGGTCTTTGCGGGATTGGCGACCCCTTATAGGTTCCGGTAGTGAGAGTGATCAGGACGGGAATGGTGATATGGACTTCGTAATCTCCCCGCCGGCGCAGGCGAGCGTGCCGGTGCGGGGCGGCGGCGCGTTTCCGGTGCGGCGCATATACTGTGTGGGGCGCAACTATGCCGAGCATGCGCGGGAGATGGGGCATGACCCCACGCGGGAGGCGCCGTTCTTCTTCATGAAGCCGGCGGACGCCGTGCTGACGCGCGGCGCGGACATGCCGTATCCGCCGGGCACCCATGATTTGCATCATGAGATGGAGCTGGTGGTGGCGCTGCAGTCTGGCGGCGCCGACATCGCCGAGGGCGATGCGATGGGGCATGTGTGGGGCTATGCCGCCGGACTCGATATGACGCGGCGGGATATCCAGGGTGAGGCGAAGAAGCTGGGCCGGCCGTGGGATATGGGGAAGGGGTTCGACCACTCGGCGCCGATCGGCGACTTGGTTCCGGCGCTGGATTTCGAGCCGTCGCAGGGCCGGATCGAGCTGCGGGTGAACGGCACGGTGCGGCAGAGCAGCGACCTGTCGAAGCTGATCTGGAGCGTGCCGGAGACGATCGCCTATCTGTCGCGGCTGGTTCGGCTGGAGGCGGGGGACCTGATCTTCACAGGCACGCCGGAGGGTGTGGCGGCGGTGGTGCGGGGTGATGTGCTGGAGGGTGTGATCGAGGGGGTGGGGGTGGTGCGGACTAGGGTGGGGTGAGCAACGGAGGCTTCGTGATCGCAAGGGATCGGCCCCCTCATCGAAGGCCGGTTTGCCCTGTCGTTGCCCTCACCCCGGCCCTCTCCCGGAGGGAGAGGGGAAAGTGGGCGTTAGCGGTAGTAGGGCGGGGGGGCGTAATAGGCCGGCGGCGGTGCGTAATATACCGGCGGGGGCGCGTAATACGGGGCCGGGGCATAGACGACCGGGGGCGGGGCGTAGTAGCGCGGTGCGACCAGGGCGCCGATGCCGAGGCCTAGCAGGGCGCCGCCGACGATGGCGCCCGCGCCGTAACCGTGATGGCCATAGCCGCCGCGATAGCCGCCGTAACCGTAACCGCCGCGATAGTATTGCGCGTTGGCGGCGGCGGGCGTGAGGGCTAGGCCGGCGGCCAGCGCGGTCATTGAGAGCAAAGTTGCAATCCGGGGCATGGAAAACACCTTCAAAGAGTTTGGGGCGGGAAACGTCCCGTCAGACTATAAGATGGGCGCGTCCGATGGCAAAATAAGGGCGGGCGCTATGACCCGGAGTGACGAAGTGTCACACTCGACCCCCTAGATAGGCAGCGATTACAGCCGGGTTGCCAGCGATTTCGGCGGCTGGCCCGGCCAGTACGATCCGGCCGGTTTCGATGACATAAGCGTGATCGCACACTTCCAGCGCCGCGGAGGCATTCTGCTCTACCAATAGCAACGTCACCCCTTCCGCCCGCAGCCCGGCGATGATGGTGAAGATCTCCTCCACGAAAAGCGGTGCCAGGCCCATGCTGGGCTCGTCCAGCAACAACAGCTTGGGTCCGCCCATCAGCGCCCGGCCGATCGCCAGCATCTGCTGCTCCCCGCCGGACAGCGAGCCGGCGAGTTGCTCGAGGCGCTCGCGGAGCCGGGGAAACCGGGTCAGCACCTTGTCCTGCCGCCGCGCCGCCTCGGCCCTGTCCGGCACCAGGTAGGCGCCGAGCGCCAGATTTTGCGCGACCGTCAACTCGGCAAAGCACTGCCGCCCCTCCGGCACCTGGCGCAGCCCGGCGGCGGCGATGCGGTGCGCGGGCCAGCGGGTGATGTCGGTGCCGCCAAACGCGATCCGCCCGGCGCGGGGGCGGAGCAGGCCGGAAATGGCGCGGAGCGTGGTGGTCTTGCCCGCCCCGTTGCCGCCGATCAGGCACACCGCCTGACCCTCCGTGACCGTAAGGCCGATACCGTGCACCGCATCCGTGCGGCCGTAACAGACCGCCAGACCCTCGATCACCAGCCCGGTCACGCGCCGCGCACCCCTACCCGGGCGCCCTGCGCCAGCCGGGCGGCGACCTTGGGGCCGAGATAGGCCTCGATCACCGTGGGCTCCTGACGCACGGCGGACGGCGTGCCTTCGTAGATGACCCGTCCGAAATTCAGCACGGTCACCCGGTCCGACAGGTCCATGACGAAGCCCATGTCGTGCTCGACCAGCAGCACGGTCACGCCTTGGGCGCGCAGCCGGCGCACCAGGTCGGCCAGCGCCTCGGTCTCGGCCGGGTTCATGCCGGCCGCGGGCTCGTCCAAGATCAGCATCCGGGGGCTGGACGCCATGGCGCGGGCGATCTCAAGCCGGCGCTGATCGCCGTAGCTCAGCGCGCGGGCGGGCTGATCGGCGCGGTCCTGCAGGCCCACCAGCGCCAGCGCGTCACGCGCACGGCCGATGGCGCCACGCTCCTCGTTCCGGAACCGGGCGAGCCGCAGCAGCGTGGCGCCGAGGCCCGCCTGCAGGCCGGAGTGCAGCCCCGTGAGCGCGTTTTCCAGCACCGTCATGGCGCCGAACACGCGGATGTTCTGGAACGTGCGGGCGATGCCGAGCCCGGCCCGGCGCTCGGCCGGCAACCGGGTGAGGTCCGCGCCGTCCATGGCGATGGTCCCGGCACTGGGCGGGATGAGGCCGGAGACGAGGTTGAACAGCGTGGTCTTGCCCGCGCCGTTGGGGCCGATTACGGCGTGGATGGTGCCAGGCGCTACCTGAAGGCTCACGTCATCCACCGCCACGAGGCCGGCGAAGCGCCGGGTCAGGCCGTCCAGCACCAGCATCAGGCGGCCCGGCGCCGCATGCGGATGCCGAGCAGGCCGCCGGGCAGGAACAGCACGGCAAGCACGATCACCACGCCGTTCACGATGCCCCTCACGTCGCTGAACCCGCGCAGCAGCTCCGGCAGTAAGGTCAGCACCCAGGCGCCCAGCACCGGGGCCAGCGGCGTGCCGATCCCGCCTAGCAGGACGTAGGAGAGAATGGTGACCGCAGGCTCGAACCCATACTCGTTGGGGCCGATAAAGCTGCTGACATGCGCGGACAGGCATCCGGCGAGGCCCGCGAGCCCGGCGGAGGCGACCAGCGCGCCGAGCTTGTAGCGTCCGACGGGTATGCCCATGACCTGCGCCGCGGTCTCGTCCTCGCGCATGGCTTCCATGGCCCGGCCGATGCCGCTCCGCCCCACGAGCCACAGCGCCAGCACGGCCATGAGCAGAATGGCGTAGATCAGCGGGGCCGACGCGCGTTCCGGGATGCCGGATAGGCCCAGCGCGCCGCCGAACAGGTCGACGTTGAGGTAGATGGCGCGCAAAACCTCACCAAGGCCGATGGTGGCGATGGCCAGATAGACGCCGGACAGGCGGAGCGTGGGGCCGCCCACCGCCAGCGCGAACAGGATGGGCGTCACGACCGATAGCGGCAGCACCGCCCAGAACGGCAGATGCAGCCTGAGCGTCATGAGCGCCGACGAATAGGCGCCGAGCCCCATGAACGCGGCCTGACCCAGGCTGAGCTGTCCCACCGCGAGCACGACGTACATCGACAGCGCCAAGAGCCCGTTCACGCCCAGCGCGTCGATCAGGTTCTGGTAGGTCCAGAGCAGGTCATCGAGCCAGGGCGGCATGCTAGGCCCGGCGGATCGCGGCGCGGCCGAACAGGCCGGACGGCTTGGTCCACAGCACCGCGACCAGGATCAGGAACGCGACCGCTTCTTTGAGGCCGGACGCGACGTAGCCGGCCGTCATGACCTCGACCACGCCCAGCAGCAGCCCGGCAATCAGCGCGCCGGTGATGTCACCGAGCCCGCCCACGATGATGACCACGAAGCCCCGCAGCATCATCGCCTCACCCATATAAGGGTGCACCGCGTTGAAATTGAGCCCGATCAGCACTCCGCCCGCGCCCGCGAGGCAGCCGGACAGGAACGACACCAACGCCGCCGCCCGCCCGGTGTCGATGCCCATCAGCTGCGCCGCATCCGGCCGCTCCGCCATGGCCCGCAGCGCCAGCCCCAGCCGGGTGCCGCGCATGATCAGCAGCAGCAGGCCCACCAGCAGCGTGGTCGCGCCGAGGATCAGCAGCTGCGCCGTGGTGATCCGGATGTCACCCAGCTGAAACGCCTCCGCACTCACGGTGCCCGGCGGCAGGCGGCGGATGTCAGGGCCGAGCCAGGCCGTGAGCGCCGAATACAGCGCCAGCACGCCGCCCAAGGTGACCATGAGGGAGGACAGCTCGGGCGCCTGGATGCGCCGGAGGCGGCTGAGGAGGAGCCAGTCCAGGATGACCGCGATGGCGCCCGAGGCAACGGCGGCCAGCGGCAGCGCGGCCGCGATGGGCAGGTTCATCTTGGTCAGGTACAGGGCGATCAGCGCACCGGCAGAGAAGTAGAAGCCGTAGGTGAGGTTAACGACCTTCAGCACGCCGAACATCAGCGTGAAGCCAAGCGCGAATAGGGCGTAGGTTGCGCCGAGAATCAGGCCGTTGGTGAGTTGCTGGGCTAACATTGCCTTCCCCCTCTCCCGCCAGCGGGCCGGGGTGAGGGTGGGGTCGCGTGAGCTGGCCCTGGGTGGGTTGGGGGGCAGGACACGGCTTGCGCCCGGTCTGTCGTTTCCACCCTCACCCCGGCCCTCTCCCGCCAGCGGGAGAGGGGGAAGAAAGCAGCGCCTGCCATCGCGTGGTTTGCGCCCGCACGTTTGCCGGTGCGGTGCCGCCATAGCTCACGCGTGAGGCCACCGAGGCATCGACCGTCAGCACCTGGAACACCTCGGCCGTGATGCCCGGCTCCTCCGCCTGCATGTCCGCCAGGGACAGCGCCGCCAAGTCCACGTTCTGAGCCTCCGCCCGCGCCACCAGCCGGCCCGTGACGTGATGCGCGGTGCGGAATGGCAGGCGGAGCACCCGCACCAGCCAATCGGCCAGATCCGTCGCGGTCGAGAACCCGGACCCCGCCACCGCCCGCATGCGCGCAAGGTCTGGCGTCATGTCCCGCACCATGCCGGCCACCGCCGCCAGCGACAGCGCCAGCGCGTCGGCGGCGTCGAACACCGGCTCCTTGTCTTCCTGCATGTCCTTGGCATAGGCCAGCGGCAGGCCCTTCATGACCGTCAGCAGCGCCAGCAGCGCGCCGAAGATGCGCCCCGTCTTGGCCCGCGCCAGCTCGGCCGCGTCCGGGTTGCGCTTCTGCGGCATGATCGAGCTGCCGGTCGTGAACGCGTCGCTCAGCCGCACGAAGCCGAACGGCGCGCTGCACCAGACGATCAGCTCTTCGCTCAGGCGCGACAGGTGCATCGCCGCGATGGCGCAGGCGGACAGGAACTCGATGGCGAAATCCCGGTCGCTGACCGCGTCGAGCGAGTTGGCGGTGGGCCGGTCGAAGCCCAGCGCGGCGGCGGTCATGTCGCGGTCGATCGGGAAACTGGTTCCTGCCAGTGCGGCCGAGCCGAGGGGGCATTCGTTCAGGCGGCGCCGGGCATCCGCCATCCGCCCGCGGTCCCGCGCCAGCATCTCCACATAGGCAAGCAGATGATGTCCGAAGGTCACGGGCTGCGCCGTCTGTAGATGGGTGAAGCCGGGCATCGGCGCGTCCGCGAACTCCGCCGCGCGGTCCGCCAGCGCCCGCATGCAATCCGCCAGCTGCGCGTCCAGCCCGTCGATCGCGTCCCGGACCCAGAGGCGGAAGTCGGTCGCCACCTGGTCGTTGCGGCTCCGCCCGGTATGCAGGCGCTTGCCGGCCTCGCCGATCCGCTCGGTGAGCCGCGCCTCGATGTTCATGTGGATGTCTTCCAGCGCATCCACGAACGGGAACCGCCCGGCGGCGATCTCGGCCGCGATGGTGTCGAGCCCGGTGCGGATCGCCGCCTCGTCCGCGTCCGAGATCACGCCCGCCCGGGCCAGCATCGCGGCATGCGCCTGGCTGCCGCGGATATCCTGCCGCCACATCCGCCGATCGAAGCCGATGCTGGCGTTGATCTCCTGCATGATCACGCCGGGCCCACTCTCGAACCGCCCGCCCCACGCGGCATTCGCATCCGCGTTGCGCCGGTCTATATTGTCGTGAGAGTTCAAGGACGCACCATGGGCCATATGCAACGCCGCACCCTGCTGGCGGCCACGACCGTCATACTGTCCGGCGCGGCCCCGCGCAAATCGCGCGCCGCCTCGCCCGACTTGGCCGGGTTCCAGCCCAGCGCCGGCACCGCGCCGCCCGGGTTCCACTTCACCACCGCGGAGGGGGAGGAGCGCACGCTCGGGGATTATGCCGGGCAGGGGGTGGTGCTGAACTTCTGGGCCACCTGGTGCGTCCCGTGCGTGGCCGAGATGCCGGCGCTGGACGCCATGGCCCGCGCCGTGATGGACGAGCGCATCGCCGTCCTTCCGCTCAGCTCCGACCGCGGCGGCGCCAAGGCGGTGGCGCGGTTCTATGCCGAACGCGGGATCACGACGCTGCCGGTGTTGCTGGACCCCCGTGGCGAGGCGGCGCGCGCCTTCGCCGCCAAGGGCATCCCCACCACGATCCTGATCGACCGCAACGGCCAGGACCGCGGACGGGTCGAGGGCGCGGCCGACTGGGCGAGTCCTGCGTCGCTCGGGGTCCTGCGCTCAGTATTAGGGTAACATCCACCTGCGCGCACCGTAAGGTGCGGTATGATACGTCAGTGGACCGAACGCTCCCGCGCCCTCACCGCCGCGCTCCGTCCGTGGCTCGACCTACTCATCCGGGTCTGCCTGGCCCAGGCGTTCTTGGCCATGCAGGTGCATACCATGATGGCGCGGGGTGCGGTGGATGCCTGGGCGCTGGCCGCCGGCATTGCCCCGCTGCTGCTCACCATCGGGCTGCTGACCCGTCCGGCCGCCGGGGTAATGCTGGCGCAGACGGCCATGATCGCCGGGGGCGACATCCGGCTGTTCTGGGCGGCGCTCCTGCTGCGGCTGTTCGTCATCGGCCCCGGCGCGCTGTCCGTGGACCGGCTGCTGCAGCATGGGGCCGAGAGCGTCGCCATGCCCGGCGCGGCGGCCTTGGTCCGGGCCGGGGGCTGGCTGCGCCGGGTCGTGGGGCCGCTGTATCAGCTGGGGCTTCGCCTCTGGATTGCCGCCGCCCCGGCCGGGGTGGCGCTGGCCGCGCTGGGCGTCACGACCGCCATGCGGCCCGGCGGCGACCTCGTGCCCGGCCTGCCTTCCATGATCGCGCACCTGCCGGTGGCGCTGGCGGTGCTGGCCGCGGCCATGCTGGCGCTGGGGGCGGGCACGCAGATCGCGGCCCGCGTTCTCCTAATCCTCGTGCCCATCAGCCAGCTCGGCACCGGGGACGAGCGGCTGTACTGGGCGCTGCTGCTGGCGTGCCTTGTGATCTACGGGCCGGGCAGCCTGTCGGTCGATGCCTGGCTCAGCCGGCGCATGACCCGGCGCGCCCCGCCCCTGGACCGCGCCGCGCTGCCGCATGTGGTGGTGGTAGGGGGCGGCTTCGGCGGCGTCGCGGCGGTGCAGGGTTTGCGCCGGGCCGCATGCCGCATCACGCTGATCGACCGCCGTAACTACCACCTGTTCCAGCCGCTGCTGTATCAGGTGGCGACCGCCAGCCTCTCCCCCGCCGACATCGCGACTCCCGTGCGGGAGCTGTTCCGCACCCAGGACAACGTTCGCGTCCTCCTGGGTGAGGTCACCGGCGTCGACACTGCCGCTCGCACCGTCCTGCTGGATCGCGGCGCCATCGCCTACGACCACCTCATCCTCGCTACCGGCGCGCAGCATAGCTATTTTGGACGCGACGACTGGGCTCCCTTTGCGCCGGGCCTGAAGAGCATCGAGGACGGTACCGCTATCCGCCGCCGACTGCTGCTGGCGTTCGAGGAGGCCGAGGCCGCCAGTGACCCGGCCACCCGCGCCGCTTGGCTGACCTTCGTGATCGTGGGCGGCGGCCCGACCGGGGTGGAGCTGGCCGGTGCTATCGCCGAGCTGGCGCGGCATGGCTTCGAGCAGGAGTTTCGCCGTATCGACCCCGCCGCCGCCCGCGTCATCCTGGTCCAGTCCGCCTTCCGCCTGCTGCCGGCCTTCCCCGAAGCGCTGTCTGGCGAGGCGGACCGCGCGCTTCGGCATTTGGGGGTGGAAATCCAGCTGGGCCGCAAGGTGGAGGCGGTGGACGCATCGTCGGTCACCGTGTCCGGTGAGCCCCTGCCCACCCGCACCGTGCTATGGGCCGCTGGGGTCATGGCGTCGCCGGCCGCCGCCTGGTTGGGGGTCAAGCCCGACCCGGCAGGGCGTGTCATCGCCGGCCCGGACCTGGGCGTGCCCGGCCTTGCGGGCGTCTATGTGGTCGGAGACACCGCGTCCTCCATCGCCTGGGCCGGCAAGGGCGTGCCAGGCCTAGCGCCGGCGGCCAAGCAGGGCGGCGCCTACGTGGCCGGGGTGATCCGGGCGAGGCTTGCGGGACGGCCGGCACCACGCCCGTTCCGCTACCGTCATTTCGGCAGCCTGGCGACGATCGGGCGGCAATCGGCGGTGGCGGATTTCGGCTTCGTGCGCTTCCGCGGCCCGCTCGCCTGGTGGCTTTGGGGCGCGGCGCACATCGCGTTCCTGGTCGGCGGGCGGAACCGGGTGGTGGTGATGCTGCAATGGCTCTGGGCTTATCTCACCTTCCGCCGCGGCACCCGCCTCATCACCGGCGCATGAGGTCGCGTCTAGAATCAGGCCGGCTGTCGCAGGCGCGCGGCGTTTTGGCGGAGGCGCGTGCCGCGGCGGCGCTGGTGGCCGAGGGCTGGACCATCTTGGCCCAGCGCCTGCGCACCGGGGCGGGCGAGATCGATCTCGTGGCCGCCAAACCCGGTCTCCTGGTGTTTATCGAGGTGAAGTCCCGCCCGACCCTCACGGCGGCCGCCGGTGCGCTCGGCCTAAAGCAGCGCACCAGGCTGCTAGCAGCGGCCGAGGCGGCGCTGGCGCTCCATCCGGAGTGGGGCGGGGCTGACATCCGGTTCGACGTCATGCTGGTGGACGCCGCCGGGCAGGTGCGCCGCGTGGCCGACGCGTTTCGGGCGGATTGATCAAAAGTAGCTTAGTCCCAGCCACCATAGCGGCAGCGTCGCGAAGGAGAGCAGGATGCCGCAGCCGACCATGAGCGTGGTGAGCGGCGGGTTCAGCCCGTATTGCGTGGCTACGATCGCGCCGCCGATCATCGGGCCCATGGCGGATTCGAATATGGTGATCTGCGTCACCTCGCCCGTGCCGCGTAGCAGCCCCACATAGATCAGCGCCACGAGCAACGGGCCCAGCACCAGCTTGAACCCCAGCCCCACGCCCAGCGCCACCCGCTGCCCGGAAAATTGATCCAGCCGCAGCTGCAGCCCGACCGAGACCAGCGCCAATGGCGCCAGCGTGTCGCCCAGCCGGTGCGTGAGGCCCGCAAACCACGGCGGATGATCCGTCCCGCTCAGCAGCAACGCCAGCACGAGCGCGATCAGCGGTGGGAACTTTACGATCTTCAGCAATACCGCCCGGCCCGACGGGGCATTGCTGGAGCACACGCACGCGACCGTCACCCCCAGGGTGCTCAGCACCAGATAGGTGCCGAGCTGATCGATCACGATCCCCGTCGGCAGCCCGGCCGGCCCATAGAACGCCTCGATCATCGGTAGCCCAACGAACGACGTGTTGGCGAGGCCAGCCGACAGCGCCAGCGCACCGGCCGTCCCTGGCGAGCACCACCCGAGCCGGGCCAAGGCAAGGAACACCGCGGCAGCCAGCAGGAACAGCAGCCACGGCATGAGCACCGGTGCGGCCAGCGCCGGCGTCACGGGGATATGGTGGATCTGGTTCAGGATCAGCGCCGGCAGCGCGATATGAATGATGAAGGCATTCAACGCCGCGGGTGTGTCCGGCGGCACGCGCTTGGTCACACGCAGGACCATCCCGGCCATCAGGCAGACGAACAGCATGATGATGTTGGCCATGGCCGCCCCAATTTCTCGGTGAGATGGGACTGTGGCGGCATCGCCGCGGCGCGGATGTGACCCAGTTCACACCCCGATCAACCTCGGCCCATTTCGTTCCGGGTGACAAAGGGTAACCTCGTCTCCAAACATATTGAGCCGATTGCACATGCCCTTCAATCTAAAGCCGTTGTTTAAGGAGAGGTGCTTTGCTCAGAACCACATTGATGGCTTTGTCGATCGGCTCTGCGGTGCCAGCCCAAGCGGACGCCATCATCAACATCCCAGGCCCGCCCGCGGTGCAGTGGGTCCGAGACGGATGCGGCCCTGCCGGGCACCGCGACTGGCGCGGTTTGTGTACGCCAGATTTACTCCGCCCGGCCTACCGTCCCGTGTATCGGCCAGTGTATCGGCCAGTGTATCGGCCAGTGTATCCCGGCTGCCCACGGGCCTACCACCTGACGCGCTTCGGCTGCATTCGCAATGGCTTCTTTCCTTGATAGCACCGCGGCCCGCGGCTGAACTCCCCCGCGATTGCGGAGGCAACGCAGGATGCCGTGAACTCATGCTTAGATGGCCCGGGCGTAAAGCGGGTCCGGAGTACTATTTCGATAGTATCTCAGGCCCGCCAAACCGAAGCCCGGCGTAGCGCACTGCCACGGTCTCAGGCGCGGGCTCCCGATATATACCGAACCTGAAATAAGGACCCTGCTTTGCGGGATAGCCTAGAGGCCCGGTATAGTCCGCAATCTTCTGCCCATCGCGCCAGGCGCGCAACCGCCCGGCTGTTTGGCTGTAGCGGATTTGATAGACGAGATGGTAAATGTGCCCCCGTTTGAAGGTGCCGTCTGTAAACAGTACGATCGCCGGCGGGTTCTGGCGCAGCGAGTCCGCGGTGCTTGTTCGCACCACGATCCGGAACACGTCACCAGCATCGAGTTCCTGGGCCCAGGGCGGCGAAACCGGCATGGTGCCAGGATCCTCCGTTGCGTGCAGCTGCCCGATCACAAGCCAACGGCTCGTCACGGGAGGGCCAGGCTCCACTAGTAGATCGAAGGCCAGCCAAAAGTCGGCTCCCAGAGACTCCTTGTGTGTAAAACCGGAGATTTCAGCCCGCTCGGCCGGGTGCTGGTGCGCGGCGTCCCAGGGCGCTCGGTCGCCCGCTCGAACCTCGAACCGAATAGTGTCCGACGTGTTTAAATCGCCCGTGATCGCCCAAGGTACTTCGGCGCTTTCTGCCCGCCAAACGCGGGGTTCCCTATTGGTGGGTAGCAACTCGCCCGTAACAGCCCAGAGGGCCCCGGCCAGCGCGCGCCGGCGCCTAAGCAACGCGCCCCGGCACGCGGTGGCGGTAGGCCAGCGCCTCCGCCACGTCCGCCCGGCGCACGTCCGGCATGCGGGCCAGGTCGGCGATGGTGCGCGCCACGCGCAGGATGCGGGTAAACCCGCGGGCCGAAAGCCGCAGCTTGTCGGAAGCGGTTTCCGCCAGCTGCCGCGCCTCGGGCATCAGCGTGATGGCGCCCATCTCGGCCTCCGCATTGGTGGGTGGTCCCTCCTGATACCGGTCCCGCTGCAGCGCCCGGGCCGCACCGACGCGGGCGGCGACGGCGGCCGTGGTCTCACCCGGCCCGGCGCGCGACAGCTCGGACGGCGGAATCGGCTGAACCTGCACCGTCATGTCAATCCGGTCCAGCAGCGGGCCGCTAATCCTGCTAAGGTAATCCTCGCCACAGCGGGGTGCCTTGCTGCACTCGCGATGGGCATCGCCGAGGTAGCCGCAGCGGCAAGGGTTCATGGCGGCGATCAGCTGAAACCGCGCCGGGTAGGTGACGTGCGCCATGGCCCGGGCGACAGTGGTGCGCCCGCTCTCCAGCGGTTGGCGTAGCGCTTCCAGGGCGGGGCGTGGAAACTCCGGCAACTCGTCCAGGAACAGCACGCCGCGGTGCGCGAGGCTGACTTCGCCAGGCCGGGCCCGCTGGCCACCGCCGGTCAGTGCCGCTTGCGACGCGCCATGGTGCGGTTCGCGGAACGGCGGGCGCATCACCAGGCGCCCGCCGTCCAGCATGCCCGCGACGGAGTGTATCATGCTGACCTCCAGCGCCTCGGCCGGCAGCAAATCCGGCAACAGGTGCGTGAGGCGGGCGGCCAGCATCGATTTACCGGCGCCCGGCGGCCCGATCAGCATCAGGTTGTGGCCCCCGGCGGCAGCGATCTCCAGCGCGCGCTTGGCAGTCTCCATGCCGCGCACCTCGGACAGATCCGGGCCGGGCGCCACCTCCTGCGCTGCGCTGGGCAGGGGCGCCGTCAGCACCTGGGTCCCGCGGAAATGGTTGATGATGGCCATGACGTCAGGGGCGGCGAGCACTTGGACCTGGCCGGCCCACGCGGCCTCCCCACCTTGCGACGCTGGGCAGATCAGGCCGATGCCCCGCTGCAAGGCCGCCATGGCCGCCGGCAGCACGCCGGCCACGGGGTTGATCGACCCGTCAAGCGACAGCTCGCCCAGCGCCGCATAGGCCGCAACCTCATCGAGCGGCAGCACCTCCATGACTGCGAGTACACCCAGTGCGATCGGCAGGTCGAAATGGCTGCCTTCCTTCAGCAGGTCCGCCGGCGCCAGATTGATCAGCACCCGGCGCGGCGGCAACGAGAGCCCCATAGCAGTCAATGCCGCCCGCACCCGCTCCCGCGCCTCCCCCACCGCCTTATCCGGCAATCCCACGACCAGGAAGGCGGGCAGCCCCGAGCTGATCTGAACCTGCACCTCCACCGGCGTGGCCTCGATACCGCTAAACGCGAACGTCTGGATGCGGGCAATGCTCATGGTTGCATAGACCCGCTTCGCACACCTTTTGTCGATAGTGTATCGGGCGGAGGGCCGAGATGCGGCTAGATCAAGCCTATGCGCCGCCAAACGCCTTTAAAAACCCGGCCAGCAACATTCCCAGCGTCTGGATGTTGTAGCCGCCTTCCTGAACGATCGCGGTTGGGAGGCGCATGGCGCGGATCGCCTCAGCGGCCCGGGCGAACCCGGCGTCGCTCACGCGCAAGAACGAGAGCGGCTCAGACACGGACGCGTCGAAACCCAGGCTCAGCACAAGCGCGTCGCAACCCGCCAGACCGGCAATGGCGACAGCGATCGCCTCGAGCCAGGGGCCGTCTTTTGTACCGGCCGGCAGCGGCAAGTTCAGCGTGTGGCCCAGGCCGGGCCCAGCGCCCCGTTCGGATGCATGACCGACATACCAGGGATAGTAGCCGGACGGGTCGCCATGGACCGACGCGAAGCGAACGTCATCACGCGTCCAGAACGCGCCCTGCGTGCCATTGCCATGATGGCTGTCGATGTCCAGGATTGCGACACGTGGAACGCCGCAGGCCCGCAACCGCTCTGCCGCGATAGCCGCGTTGTTTAAGTAGCAATGCCCGCCCGCGCGCGCCGGATATGCATGGTGGCCCGGCGGACGGGTCACGGCATAGGCGTCCCGACCCGCCACGGCCTCATCCGCCGCGGCCACCGCGCAGGCGGCCGCGGCGGCGGCGGCCGACCATGTATGCGGGCCGATCGGACAGGACGTGTCCGCGGTGAACCAGCCTAGCCGCCCGATCAGGCCACCCGCTGTACCGCCTTGGGCCAGCATCTCGGGCGAGGGGTGGATGTTTGGCACCATTTCCGGCCCCGCATCCGCAAGCGCGGCCCAGGCGGCGGGAGCGTCTTGTAAGAAGTCCAGATAGGCCGGATCGTGCACCGCCTCCAGTGCGGCGCGCTGCACAGCCGGCGGCATGAGCACCGGAATGCCAGCCGCCGCCAGTCCCTCTAGCAGTGCATCTGCCCGTTCGGGCCGCTCGAAATTGGGCCGGACCTGGCCGCGTTGCAGAAAGAAATGCGGGGTATGCAGCAGCTGCGCCGGGTCCCAAAAGGCTTTCACCGCACCGCTCCCTTGGGTGATGATGGCGGCCAGGCTATGAACGGCGCCGACGGTTGTCCATCCGGTGAAAGTGAGCCATGCCCCTGCCGCGCCGCATCCTCCTGGCCGGAACCGGGCTTTTGCTGAACCGGCCCGCCCGGGCACAACCGGGCCAGCGCATCACCATCCTGCTGCCGTCCGAGCCGCAATCGCTTGTGCCCGGCACAACCGATGACGGCCCGTCGCTGATCGCCGGCAGCAAGATCTACCAGGGCCTGCTGCGCTTCTCCCCCACGATGCAGCCGTTGCCGGAGCTGGCGCGGAGCTGGATCGTATCGTCGGACGCGCGAACTACCATCTTCAAGCTGCAGCAGGGCGTCACTTGGCATGACGGAACCCCGTTCACATCCGCGGACGTTATATATAGCGTCGTGGGCCCAGGTGCGGCGCAGACGCCCCGGGTTCGCGCCGTGCTGTCCCGCATCAAAGCCGCCTCCGCGCCCGATCCGGAGACGGTGCTGTTCACGCTAGACGCGCCTTTCGCGCCCTTTCTGCTGATGTTCGACGTGACGTGCTGCCCGATGCTACCGCAGCACCGGCCCACGGGCACGGTGGGCACGGGTCCGTTCACATTGGCGGAGTGGCGGCGGGGTGAGGCCGTGCGCCTGGTGCGGAGCCCGCAGTATTGGCGCCCGGGCCTGCCGTTGCTGGACGAGCTGCTGCTGCAGGTCGTGCCGGACGCGGAGCGTCGCGCGGCGCCGGAGAAGCGGCAGATCGCGGTAGGCCTACCCAACCCCACCGCGGGGCGCCTCCTCGGCGAACGCTGGGCCGTCATGGCGGAGGGTGGCGCCTACTACCAGCCGGTGCTCCGGCTCGACCTCGACCATCGCCGGGCCTTTGCGGACGGGCGAGTGCGCCGGGCCTTGAGCCTGGCGATCGACCGGGATTTGATCAACCGGCAGATCTGGTCCGGGCTGGGCAGGCCGGCGGTGGGGCCGGTTGCCAGCACGGCACCGTTCTTCGACCCGGCCTTACCGCCCTTACCCTACGACCCAAGGCTCGCGGCAAGCTTGCTGAACGAAGCCGGGCTCCGCCCCAACGCGCAGGGCATCCGGCTGACCTTCACGCTGGCGGCGCCTGGGGCGGACCCGCCGCTGCTCCGCTACCTGCAGGCCGCGCTGAAGCAGGTCGGGATCCAAATGCGCCCGGCCGATGGCGCAGAGCCCGATGCATGGTTGCGAATGACGGCGCAATTTGGCGACCCCACGCTTGGACTCGAGCCCGAATATCTGCCGGACGACCCGGCCGCCTACCAGAGCGATCAGCTGCAGGAGCTGTTTAGCCAAGCGCGCCTGGCGGAGGAGGCCAGCACGCGGCGCCGGTTGTTCGCGCAAATCCAGCAGCTCCTGCTAGACGACATGGCGCAGGTCTGGCTGATCGAGCTGCCCGGCGCCGTCGTCCTGGACCCCGACATTTGGTTCGGCACTCCCCTGGGGACGGGTATTCTGTCCAGTTTCGACGATTTGTCGGCCGCCCCGAAGGACTAGAGCACCACCGGGCCGCCCAGCGTCCGGACGAGGCAGACCGCCACGAGGCAGGTGATCACCACCGCCGACAGCCCGCCCCGCAGCCACATATAGCCGCGCGGCATGAGCCCAGCCTGCATCGCCCTGAACTCGGCAATGGTGAGCCCTGCGAACCCGGCCGCGGTCGTAGCCAGCCCCACCGTCGGCAGGCCCAGGAAGGTGATGAGCAGGCCGAGCCAGCCGATCAAGGACGGCAGCACGCCGAGCCCGAACCGCGCTCGCTCCGCGCGCCCGTCGCTCAATGCGAACCCCCAGTGCACCCCGCCCAGAAATGCCAGGATCACGGCGGCGTAGGCGGACAGGGCGAGCAGGGACCGGGTCTGCAGGTCGCTCTGCAGCAGCGTGGCGCCGAGCGTCCCGGCGATGAACGGCAGGAGGCCGGCCAGGCCCAGGACCAGCGCCAGGACGGGGAGGGGGCGTTGCATGCGGTGCAGTTAAGTGCCGCCCGCCCACCGCGCAACCGGTTACACGCTGCATTGCCGCCCGGAATACGCTATGCAAGGTCATGGGCCTCGGTTTCGAACTCGCCGTCATCTTCCTCCTGATCCTGCTGAATGGCGTGTTCGCCATGAGCGAGCTGGCGCTGGTTTCGGCGCGCCGGGCCCGGCTGGTGGTGCTGGAACGCAAGGGCGTGGCCGGGGCCGCGCTGGCCCGCGTGCTGGCGGAGGACCCGCAGCGTTTTCTGCCGACGGTGCAGATCGGCATCACCCTGGTCAGCGTCCTGGCCGGCGTATTCGGCGGCGCGCGCATCGCCGCGCGGCTACAGGCCGTGCTGGAACGGATGCCTGCGCTGGCCCCGTTCGCGGACACGCTGTCGCTGGCCGCCGTCGTGGTCAGCACGACGTTCCTGACGCTCGTGCTGGGCGAACTGGTGCCGAAGCAATTGGCGTTGCGGCAGCCGGAAACCCTCTCTGCCCTGGTGGCGCGGCCGCTGGCGTTCATGGCCCGGATCGGCGGGCCGGCTGTCTGGATACTAGGCAAATCCTCCGCGCTCGTGTTGCTGCTGTTTGGCGCCGACCGGGAGCCGCGGCCTGGCGTGACCGAGGAGGAGCTGAGCGCGCTGCTGGCGGAAGGGGCGCAGGAAGGCGTGCTGGAGCATGGCGAGCGGGACATGATCGAGCGTTTGCTGCGCCTGGCGGACAAGCCCGTGCGCGCCATCATGACGCCCCGGAACGAGCTCGCCTGGATCGATCGCACCGACCCGCGGCGGGACATCATTAGCGATTTCAAGGCCGCTTCGCATAGCCGCTTCGTGGTCTGCGACGGCTCGATCGACAATGTCGTGGGCGTGGTGCAGGCGAAGGATATCCTGGACCGCATTCTGGACGGCGGGGAGCTTTCGGTGGCGGCGGCGCTGCAAAAACCGATGGTGATCCCTGACACCACCACGGCGCTGGACGCGCTGGAGCGGCTGAAGAGTGACCCGTTGGGGCTGGCGCTTGTCATGGACGAGTATGGCAGCTTCGAAGGCGTCGTGACCGCGGCCGACGTGCTACAGGCGATCGTGGGTGAGGGGGCCGACCCCATGCCATCCCCGAGCGACCCGGCGACGGTGGCCGGCGCGCTGCTGCTGGACGGCGCCATGCCGGTCGATGAGATCAAGGCGCGGCTCGAGCTGCCTGACCTGCCGGCGGAGGGCAGCTATCACACATTGGGCGGCTTGCTCCTGGCATTGCTGCGCCGGCTGCCGCGAACGGGCGATCGCATCGTCTTCGGCGGCTGGCGATTCGAGGTCGTGGCGATGGAAGGCCGCCGGGTCAGCCGGGTCAGCGCAGAACCAGAGCCGGCCGCGGGCGCCTAGTCGTTCGCCCTGAGCGTATCAAAGAACCGTTCCCGCCGTAGCCCTGAGCGCTTGTCAAGGGCGCGCCGGACGGATTGTGCCTCCCGAAGCTCAAGGCAAGCCGGAAGGTTCCGGAATGGCGGCCACCGTGTCCGGCGTTCGCTCGAAGGCTTGAAGAAAAAAGTCCCGCCCTCCAAAATTACCCGATTTCAGGGCAAGCAGCAGCGTGGGGCCACCGCCTTCCGCCAGGGTCCAGGGCACGCCAGGCTCGATCTCCGCCCCGATGCGCAGCCGCCGGACCTGTAGCCGCGCCACGACAGCGCCGCTGGTCTCGCCGCCGGCCACCACGAGGCGGCGCACGCCCGATTGCACCAGGCCGTCGGCCACGTCGGCCAGCACGCCTTCCAGCATGGCACTCGCGGCATCCCGGCCCATTTTGTCCTGTAGCGCTGCAACGCGGTCTGGTGGGGCGGAGGTGCTGATCACGACCGGCACGTCACCGAGCCGCGGGCGGGCCCAGTCCAGCGCCTGCTGCGCTAGCGCCGCCTGATCCGGCATGGCGAGCGCATCCAGCTCGAGCGTGGGCAGCCGGTCCCGCGCGGCGCCGATCTGATACAGCGTGGCCCGGGAGCACGACCCGGCCAGCACGGCCGCATGACCATGGACGGCGGGTAGCCCCTCGGCCTCGTCTGAGCGGATGAGGCCGTGACGGCGGTAGTTTTCCGGTAAGCCCAGCGCCACTCCCGAGCCGCCGGTGACCAGCGCCTGCCCATCGAGGGCCGCGCCGATGGCCAACAGATCGGCGTTGCTGACCGCATCCACAATCGCGTAGCGGCGCCCTTGCTCCTTTAGCGTGGCCAGCGTAGCGCGAATGCCGGACGCCCCGGACGCCACGATCTGATGGGGCACGAGGCCAACAGTGCCCTCCGTCTGGCGGGACAGCACGCGGACCAGATTGGCATCCCGCATGGGCGTAAGCGGATGGTCCTGCATCCCGCTCTCATTCAGCAACGCCTGGCCCACGAACAGATGCCCCTGAAACACGGTGCGTCCGTTGACGGGAAGGGCCGGGCAGGCGATGGCAAACCCGCAGCCGAGCGTGTTTACAAGCGCGTCTGCAACCGGGCCGATATTACCCTCATCCGTGCTGTCGAACGTCGAGCAATACTTGAAGAAGAACTGGCCGCAGCCGGCCGCCTGCAGCCAGTGCAGCGCCGTAAGGCTATCCCGCACCGCATCAGCGACCGGGGCCGTCCGGGACTTAAGCGCGATGACGATGGCATCCACCGCCGGCACCGGGTCGGCCGCTTCGGGCAGGCCGATCAATTGCATGACCGTCATGCCCTGCTTGACCAGAACTGAGGCAAGGTCGGTTGCCCCCGTGAAATCATCGGCGATGCAGCCCAGCACTGGGCTATGCAAGCCGGTCACGGCGTACTCTCCAACACCGCGGCGAAGCGTCTGGCTTGGGTAGCCCAGTTCGGCAAAGCCTGCCCGGCCTTCCAGCACGCGTCGGCCAGAGATTGCCGCAGCCCTTCGTCATAGATGACCCGGCGCAGGACCTTGGACGCAGTCGCCTCATCATCGTCCGGCAAGACGATGCCGGCGCCCGGCGTGAGTAACGTGCCCGCCGCTTCGGTAGCCAGCACGGCGACCCCGCGCCGGAGTGCCTGAGCCACCGCGGCCGGATACCCTTCCCAGCGGGATGTCGAGACGAAGATGCTGGCCTGCTGCCAATGCTCGGGCGGCGCATCGTGAACCGCGAGCAGGCTGATCCGCTCGTCCAGGCCGGACGCTGTGATCAGGGCTCGCAATTCACCGGCATGGCTTGGATCCCGCGTGGCCTCGCCGGCAATCGTCAGCTGCCAATGCAGATCCTTGAGCGGGACCAGCATTCGAATAAGCGCATCGTAGCGCTTTCGCCGGGTCAGCACGCCGGTGGAAAGAATTAAACAACTTCCCGGCGCCGGGGCCGCCCGTTCGAGCATTTCAACTCCCGGCGTGACCACTGCGATACTTCCAGCCGCAACTCCAAAGTCTCTGACCAGGCTTTGCGCCACGCCTTCGCTGGTGGCGATCACACGGCTAAGCCGGGGCAATATCGCTTTTAGCGTATCGGCCACCCCCTCTGCCGAGTAGGCGCTGCTATGCGCTCGCGATACCGTGTGGTGCAGGAGAGCCGCCGCCCGCCGATCTACTAGTTCGGGCAGCCGGGCTTGGAATCGCGGGAGCAAGAGTCCATCGATGATGAGCTGACCAACCCCGGGAAGCTCAGGTCCACACTCTTCCACGTACGATTGATGTCCGGCTTCGCATAAACAGCGCGCCAGCCCCCTGGCATAAGCATGTCCGATGCCCCCGGCTGCATCGGTATCACTTGGTACGACGAAGACAATTGCCATGACCTCCTGCCCTATCAGGCGCGGGTCAAGAAGGCCAGAGCTCCCCCTTCGCGCGCCTCGCGCCCCTGCGCACCGTAGCGGGAGCCGGTTTCGTCGCTCCGCCGCGCGGCACGGGCAATCAGCTCGACGACCCGGGTCTGCACGATGACGGCTTGTTCCAGCAACTTCGTGTTGTCCTGGACGATGGCTTGCAAGACCCTGCCGAGCACGGGCGGACCTGCGGCCGTGGCCGCCTGCAGCAGCTCGAAGGCCTGAGTCTTCTCTGGTAGCAATGCCGCCGCTGCGGCAAAGTCGGTCCTGCGCAGGGCGGCGTTCTCCCGCAGCAGCACGGATTGCAGCGCGCGCCGCGCCTCGGACATTGAAACGCTCATGGTTGGCCAGCCTTCTTTGCTTCCGTCAATTCCTGCATACGGATCATCTGCTGTAGGACCGGCTTGGCAAGGCCAAGCCCGCCTGCTTTGGCTAGGTTCTTCGCCATCTCCTGCACCATCATCGGCCGCCATGCCGCTTCTCCAGCGCCACCTCCGAACAAGCCTTTCGACTGATCGATGGTCTCGAACATCGGTTTGAGCAACTGCCCAAGCGCCATAGCCTCGAAATCCTGCGCCGCTTTAGCCAGCTGCTGCAGCTTCTGTGGTGGCAACGTCGTGGCTTGTTGAGCCGGAATGATCTTTGCCGTCATGCTCATCTCACTTGTAAGTCGGCTTGCAGCGCCCCAGCCGCTTTGATGGATTGAAGGATGCTGATCATGTCGCGGGGCCCCACCCCAAGGGCGTTCAGGCTCGCGACAAGGTCACGCAGCGTCACTCCGCCATTGAGGATACCGAGCCGCCGGTCGGATTGGTCGTCCACCTGGATGGTGGTGCGGGGCGTCACCACGGTTTGACCTCCCGAAAAAGGCTCGGGCTGACTGACTTGCGGCTGTTCCGTGACCCGGATGGTCAGGTTTCCTTGGGCGATCGCGACCGTGCTGATCCGCACGTTTGCACCCATAACGATCGTACCGCTCGCCTCGTCGATCACGACGATGGCTGGGCTATCTGGTTCGACCCGCAAATCCTCGACCCGAGCCAGGACGTCGATGGCGTCTCTGCCATCCAAAGCCAGTGAGACCGTGCGCGGATCGGTGGCGCGGGCCGACGTGCCGCCCAAAGCCCGGTTCATCGCATCCGCCATGCGCCGGGCCGTGGTGAGGTCCGGGTTGCGCAAGCCAAACCGGAGCGTGGGCCTGGTGCCCAGCTGGAAGGCGACCTCCCGCTCGACCGTTGCGCCATTCGAGATACGGCCCGCCGTTGGTATGTTGCGTGTTACCGAACCAGCGGCACCTTTCGCCGCGATGGCGCCGGTAGCTAGCGCGCCTTGGCCCACGGCATACACCTCGCCATCAGCCCCGAGCAGCGGCGTCACTAACAGTGTGCCGCCAGTGAGATCCTTGGCATCTCCCAACGCAGAGACCCCGATGTCGATCCTGCTGCCGGTCCGGGCAAAGGCGGGTAGGTTCGCCGTGACCATGACCGCTGCGACGTTCTTGGTTTGCAGCTTGTTTTCCTGGTCCCGCGTGTTGACGCCAAGCCGCTCCAGCATGCCGATCAGCGACTGCCGGGTGAATACGGCACTATCGAGCCGGTCACCGGTGCCGTTCAGGCCCACGACCAAGCCATAGCCCACCAGTTGGTTGTCGCGGACGCCTTCCACGTCAGAAATGTCCTTGATCCGCACCTGCCCAGCAGCATCGCCGGCATACAGCAGCAAGATTACGGTTAGGCAGCGCAAAACGAAATACAAAGGCAGACGCCCTTTGCGGGATGTTAACTTTCTCCGCTGTAGAATGACGGAGATACGTTAAAATTTTCTGAACGGGGCGACGCTATGATCATAATATCTGGGACAGGCTTACGCCCCGCATACCGGGCGGCGAAAAAGCGTGCAGTGAGCGCCTTCGAGATTGCCGCGAAACGGGTGAACGATGAGTGTTCAACGCCAGTTGCGGGCAGCGTGCACGGTCTTCTCGGCATTCAGGAGACTATCGCGCCCGATCTGGTTGTAGGGAACGCACCGCCGGATGAAGGGCTAGTCGATGATCGAGCTGCCCTGCACTATGGCCACTCCATGCTGGCGTTGCTGGATGCAATGCAGCTGTCTTTGTTGGGTGGAACAGGCCCGACATTAAGCCCAGGGCTATTCTCGCAAGAGACCGGAAGCAAAGCCGATCCTGGCCTCGCGAATGTGATCACGGCCATACGCGTCCGGGTTGCAGTCGAAGATGCTCGGGCGTCGAAAGAATAATCTTGTCAATGATGTGGTGAAATCACAGCAGTACTCTTGGCGAACCGGTGGCGGCCTGCCTATAAGGCCGCGAAGTCACTTACACGTGACGGTCACCAGGGGATCGACGGCCATGATACTCACGTTGCCACCTGATTACCGGCCCTCGGACTCCGAGGATTTCATGAACCCGGTCCAGACCGAGTACTTCAGGCAAAAACTGCTGCGTTGGCGCGCCGATCTCATTAAAGAGGCCGATGGCACTCTGTTAAGCTTGTCCCAAGGCGGAATTTTAGAAGCAGACATCACCGACCGGGCCAGTGTCGAGACGGACCGCGCCCTCGAACTGAGAACCCGAGACCGTGCCCGCAAGCTGATTTCCAAGATTGATCAAGCGTTGGGGCGTATCGAATCAGGCGTTTATGGGTTCTGTGAGGAAACGGACGAGCCGATCGGTATCAAGCGCTTGGAGGCGAGGCCAATCGCGACCATGTCCGTCGAAGCTCAGGAGCGTCACGAACGGATGGAGCGTGTTCACCGGGACGACTAGCGTAGCACGGCAATACTGTCCTACCCTTTAAATCTAAGCCCGCTAGAGGTCATGAAGGAGGACACGATGCTGAACCGGCGTTCTTTGCTGTTTACCACGGCCGCGCTCTCGACCCCCGTAATCATGCGAAACGCATTGGCGCAGAGCCGGTTTGACTGGCGGCAAGCTCAGGGTTCGAAGATAGAGGTGAACCTCGCGAAGTCGCCAAGGGGCGATGTTTTGCAAGCGCACCAGAAGGAATTTGAAGAACTGACCGGCATTCGGGTTGGTGCGGAGCAAGTGCCAGAGCAGCAACAGCGGCCAAAGGTCGCAATGGAAATGGCATCGGGGAGGCCGAGCTTCGACGTCGTGAATGTCGCCATGCACGTGCAGAAGCGTTTGATCGAACGGGGCGGCTGGATGGCAGACCTCCGGCCTATGATCGCCGATGGTTCAATGACGGCGCCTGGGCTTGACTTGTCCGATTTTAGTCCCGCAACCATGCAAGCGGCGACGGGACCGGATGGCAAGCTGAACGTGCTGCCGCTCAATCAAGACCTGTTCATTCTTTACTATAACAAAGCCATGTTTGGTGAAGCCGGTTTGGAGCCGCCCCGGTCGTTACAAGATATGATGCAAGCAGCGGAACGGCTTACTAATACCGGCAAGGGCGTTTACGGCTTTACAGGACGCGGCATCAAGAACGCGAACGTGGTCCTTTTTGATAATATATTGCTCGGCTGGGATCAGGAGACGATCACCAAGGATGGGAAATCGTTGCTGACCGACACGTCGGCCGCGATCGAGGCAGCGCAGTGGTATCAGAAAATCATGCGCGACTTCGCACCGCCGGGTTCGGTTGGATTTAACTGGAACGAATGCCAGACCACGTTTGCCCAGGGCCGGGCCGCGATGTGGTGGGACGGCATCGGCTTCTCCGCTCCCCTGGTTGACCCGGCGAAGTCGAAAGTCGTCGGAAAGGTCGGTTTCGCACCCATCCCCAAAGGGCCCAGCGCGCAACATTCGGCGACATTCATTGACGGTATCGGCATTGCGAATGCCAGCAAGAACAAAGTTGCAGCGTGGTTGTATGTGCAGTGGGCCACGAGCAAGACCATGTTTCCAAACTGGCTCCGCGTCGGCGCCGGCACCCCGCCCCGGCTGAGTGCTTACGATGAGGCTGAGGTCATCAAAGCCAGCATATTCCCGGAGGATTGGTTCAGCACGACCAAGGAAAGCCTACGGATAGCCCGGTCGGGCCTGCCTGAAATCGTTCCGGTGACGGAGTTCCGGGACACGATTGGGGTCGCCCTTACCAATATCGTCGGTGGAGGCGACCCGGAGGCGGAGTTAAGAAAGGCGACTGAGGCGTTCCGCCCAGTTCTTGCCAAGTCGAACGCGACATAACGTCTAGAACGGCAGGAGGATGTCAAGCAATTGCTGCCCGTATCGAGGTGATTGAACGTCGGTGATCTGTCCACGGCCGCCGTATGAGATGCGCGCTTCTGCAAGTCGGTCGTGCCGTACGGTGTTATCGCTTGCAATGTCTTGCGGGCGGATGACGCCACTCACCAAGAGCTCGCGAAGTTCGCTGTTGACCCGGACCTCTTGCCGGGCGGCAACGGCCAGATTGCCGTTGGGCAGCAACTGAGTAATCACGCCGGCAAGCCTTAGTGTAACCGTCTCGGTCCGCTGTATCGTGCCGGAGCCGGTTGCGTTCCCGGCATTGGTCGTAGAGACCAGCGAAGAAGGGTTGACGCCTGGTGCTAGACGAGGAATGGCCGCCTCTAGACCGAATAGGCTTGGTATCCCCATGTTCTGATTACCAGTGCGGCCCTGGACCGATTTATTGGAGAGATCTGCATTATCGGTGATGTTGACCAACACTGTGACGATGTCGCCGACCTGCGCAGCCCGCTGGTCTTTAAAGAAAGCCCGGCTGCCCATTCGCCAAAGGCTATTCGCCTCCGCGGGTGCCGATTGCGGCCGCGGCATAGGAAAGCTGATCGGGCGATAGGTGGCCTCCTGAGTGGGGTCCCCGCTGGCAGTCATACCAGGCGGCCGGCCAACCTCAGATAAACGCGACAGCGTTCCGCAACCTGAGAGGGCCGTAAGGAGCACGAGACTGAGGAACCTCATCGCACCGCCACCTGGTTCGTCTTGGAGGTTGGGGCGGGGTCACCTGGGATGACACGCGCCCGGCCCATGCCTATGACCACCGCGCGCACGATGATCTTAGAAGCAGGGTTGATGATAGGGACCACCTCATCCAAACCCGCCGCTTCCATTGCTACGCCCTGGGCTGAAAGTTCGATGCCGGGCCCCGACAGTGTCATGCTGACCCGGCTTCCCTTGGCGATCAGCGTTGGCCGTCCGATATCGGCAAGTTGAATCGCCTGGCCCGGCTGCAATGACCGGTGCGCCTCGAGACCCAGCGCCTGAAAGGCGGCTTTCACAACCTCACCCCGCGCTTGGCTGACGCGCACCCGGGATACGCTGAGGTCGGCAGCGAGCAGCCGCTCGCCAGGCAGGATCCGATGCTTGGGCACCACGACTTCGACCATTTCGGTCGTCCGCCCCGAGAGCCTGACCTGCATTGCCGCTATCCCCGGCGCCACAATAGTGCTGAGCACGGTGAAGCGGCCTGTGACGGGCTCAAACTCAGCCGGGCCGGCCTCGACCGCGATCGGCACCTTATCGGGGATGAGCGGTGCAGAAATCGGAGCTAACTCAACCTCGACGTCCGGCGGCGCGCCCGCCAGAACCAAGCTCCGCTTCAAAGGCTCGATCACGTCCTCGCGTCCCAGCGCGCGGCCGGGGCGGTCCAGAACCGCGCGGTCTGCAGGCGAGACCGGGCGCCAGTCGACGTTGAACTGCCGTGCAATGGCCGCCAGTTGTCCAGCCTCTACGCTGATAGTCCCGCCTGGTGCCGGAGCGGGCCCGAGCACCCGGTCAACCGTAACATCAGAGAACAAATCGGAGAGGCTGACGCTAGGTCCGTTCAGGCTCGTGAACGGGCGTAAGGTCGCTGCTTGAACCGGCGCAACGATGAGCATGGCAACTATGACTGTCTTCATGCCGCTATCGAAGGTTTGTGAGCGTTGACTGCATCTGATCTGACGTCGTGATGACCCGGCTGTTCATCTCATAGGCCCGCTGAGCCGTGATGAGATTGGTGATTTCAGTCACGACATTAACGTTTGAGGACTCGACGAAGCCTTGCATCACGCTGCCAAATCCCGGACTGCTTGGCGTGCCGACGATGGCATTGCCAGACGCTGCGCTGGCTAAAAGCAAGTTGTCGCCCTGCGCTTCGAGACCGGCTTCGTTCGCGAACGTGGCGATCTGCAAAGTTCCGACCGTCTGAGGCGTGACCGTTCCAGAGATCTTGGCTTGAACCTCTCCGGCTCCGTTGATCGTAACATCGGTCGCGTTTGGCGGCACCGTGATGCCGGGCGACACGAGGTAGCCGTCGGCGGTCACAAGCTGACCAGAAGGCGAAAGACTGAATGTCCCATCCCGAGTATAGGCGGTCTCCCCGGACGGTAAGGTGATAGGAAAGAAGCCATTTCCCTGGATGGCGACGTCTAGACTATTACTGGTCTGCTGCAAGTTGCCTTGCTCATGTATGCGGTAGATTGCAGCAGTCTTCACGCCGAGTCCGACCTGAGCACCAGAGGGCACGACGGTGCCGTTATCTGAACTGTTAGAGCCAACCCGGCGTAGGTTTTGATAAATCAAGTCCTGAAACTCAGCCCTCCGGCGCTTGAAGCCAGTCGTCGTCATGTTAGCGATATTGTTGGAAATGACTTCTACATTGGTTTGCTGGGCTTGCATGCCTGTACCAGCGATGTCGAGTGCTCTCATGCTTCGCTCCTAGACTTTCTGCTGGGTGAGTTTGTCGATCGTGGATTGCTGCCGCTCACCTTCGCTTTGCACGAACTGCGAGGTGAACTCGAACGAGCGCAAGCCGGCCATCATCCTGGTAAGCTCAAGTATAGGTTGTACGTTGCTTGCCTCCACGGCACCTTGCACCAATTGAGGTGTCTTGACCGGCTTTGTCGGACTATCTGAGCGAAGCAATCTTGCACCTTCAGCCGTCATCCGGTTAACATCTGCCGGTTCCACGACTCCAATTTTGCCTATCGGCCCACTCTCACTACTAATGGTGCCGTCACCGCTGATTTGGATGCGGGCCTCCTGACCTGTCACCCGTATTGGCGCGCCGGCGGTGTCCAACAAGGCATTCCCGTCCGAGTCGGCCAGGCGGCCGCCAGCTGACGGTGTGAAACGGCCGGCCCGGGTCAGGCGCGGCCCCTGCGCCGTGTCAACCGTAAAGAAGCCATTGCCGCTTACCGCGAGATCTAGCGGATTACCTGTGTGCTCTAGCGTGCCAGCCTGTTGCTCGCGATAGGTGGCCCGGTCTTGGGTGAAAGCGACTGACTTGATACCTGCCGCGCCGTCCGTTGCGGGCTGCCGGCTGATCCAATCGCTGAACACAACCCGTTCGGCCTTGAATCCAGGAGTTCCGGCATTGGCAAGGTTTGTCGCTGTCACATCAAGCGATCGCTGTTGAGCGACGAGGCGTGATAGCGCGACATAGGTAGGCAGTTGCATCGTAATCTCCTGAACGCGCCATACCTCAGCAACTCCTGTGCCAGCCCTCGGCAACTCTTATGCCGTCAAGAACGACCCATTTCATTGAAGGTTGTGGCGTTCTCTGGCCGGCAATATCTGCCGGCCTGGCGCTTTGTGCCGAGTGCGCCCGGTCGAAACGATTTATTAACCTTTCCGTATCATTATGCCCATGCGACCGGAGAGTAGGAATGAGCAAGACGCTTGACCCACCATCAGCCGACCCAACTAAAAAAGGGGGAGGAAAGAAGAAGCTTATTTTGATATTGGTTCCTGTCCTGCTGCTCGGCGCTGGTGCGGGAGGCTGGTTTTCAGGAGTGATCCCCAAATTGCTGCACGGCGAGGCGCATGAGGCCAAGGCTCCGGCTGAGACGGCCATCGTAAGGGCGCCCGTGTTTGTGGAGATGCCAGAGATCATCGCTAACCTAAACACTGGGGCTAAGCGCGCCGCGTTCATAAAGCTCAAAGCCAGGCTCGAACTCGCCAAACCGGAGGACGCGCCGGTCATCCAATCTGCCATGCCGCGTATTCTCGATCTATTTCAAACCTATCTGAGGGAGATGAGGCCGGAGGAGATGCGGAGCAGTGCAAGCACGTATCGGCTGCGGGAAGAGTTGGTCTCGCGGACCAATATCGCCGGCTACCCAGCCAAGGTTGTAAGTGTCTTGTTTACAGAATTGATTGTGCAATGATGGCAGGCATACAGGGCAGCGCCCAGCATAGTGAGAATATGCAGCGCCTCATCCAGTCAAGTGAGCTTTCCGATGACCGGTTGCCCATGCTCGATGTCGTCTTCGATCGGCTTAGCCGGCTGTTGACCACGTCGCTCAGGAATTTTTCTGGGGACAACGCGGACGTGACGATTGAGGCTGTTTCCTGTGTCAGATTTTCGGACTATTTGGGCCGGATCCAGTCTCCCTCGTTGATGGCAGTGTTCCGCGCTAATGAGTGGGATAACCAGGGTCTGATTGTGTTTGACGGTCCTCTGGTGTTCTCAGTGATCGATGTCTTACTGGGTGGATCCCGAGGAACCGCAGCGATGCGGACCGCGAATCGAGCGTTCACCACGATCGAGCGTGCCCTGATCACCCGCTTGATTCACCTGATACTGAACGAGCTCACGGCAAGTTTCGAGCCAGTGAGCCCGGTGACCTTCTCTTTCGAGCGGCTGGAAGTGAGTCCTCGCTTTGCTGCGATCACGCGGCCAACCAACGCAGCGATGCTGGGGCGTCTTCGCGTTGACCTGGACGACCGAGGAGGGCTGATCGAAGTCGTTCTTCCGAATGCCACGCTGGAACCAATCCGGGAGACGCTTATCCAGCAGTTTATGGGCGAGCGCTTTGGGCGGGACCAGATGTGGGAAACCCATTTGGCGGAGCAGATCCGAGAAACTGATGTCACGCTTGACATCGTTTTAGACGAGCAGTCGGTCAATCTTGCTGAAGTATTGAGTCTAGTCGTTGGCAGTAACCTTCTCCTAAGAACTCACTCGACTGACTCGGTGGATGTCCGTTGCGGCAGCCAGTCCCTGTTTCGTGCGAAAGTGGGTCGTAAGAAGGATACCGTCGCTGTTCAAATCGAGTCGGTTATCGGCGGTTTAAAAGACTTCCATTCGCATTTGGCTGATCTGGGGGAATAGTGATCGACCTCAACCTCGTTTTCGAGCTGGCGCTACTCGTGGTCCTCTGTTTCGCGATGTATCGCGCGGCGAGATTAGAAAGAGCTTTGAGCATTTTGCGTCAGGAGCAGGCGTCGCTGGGCGTAAGCATAATCGGAGTGGATCAAAGCACCCAGTCAGCCAATGACGCGATGAACAGTATGGCCGTGCGTAGCATAAGTATAGCGGAGCAGGTTGCTGCACGGATCGAAGTCGGGCAAAAAATCTGCGATGACCTTGCGTATCTGACAGACCGTGCGGAAGTACTGGCTGACAAGCTGGAGAAAACCATCCGGGTTTCGCGATCCCTATCAGCATGAGGAAAGATTGTGAACTCAATTCTAAGGTCGATCATCCAAGGACGTTCGCTTCGGTTGCTCACCATACTGCTGGCCGTGCTGATTGTAGGTAAAGCTTTCCACCTGCTGGAAGCAACCTACGGAGCAGGACATGTTGCGTCGGCACTGCCTATTATTTCGCGCGCGCTTGCCGCGGCTGAGACGCCGCATCCACGTGCTGGTGAGCCGAAGCCGCCTCAAGAAGGCAAAGAGATTAAACCTGAACAGGGGCAGAAGGGGAGCGCTCTGGAGGTGCCGCCGGCCCCTTCCGTTCCGGTTTCCGAAGAGGCATTGCTGAGCGAACTGCGGGTTCGCCGGCAAATGATCGAAGAGCGCGAGTCGGAGCTCGAGCGCAAGCGGCAACTAATCTCTCAGGCTGAGCGAAAACTGATCGAGCGGGCAGAGCAGCTGAGTAGTCTGCAAGTTAAACTAGAGCGGCTTGAAGCTGTAAGGCATGAACACGATGAAGAAAACTGGAAAGGGCTTGTCAAGACGTATGAGACCATGCGTCCCCGTGACGCAGCCAGCATCATGAATGACCTTGATCTTCCGACGACGCTTCAAGTGCTTGACCGGATGAAAGAGTCGAAGGCGGGAATGGTCTTAGCAGCTATGACCCCTGACCGAGCACGTGTCGTCACCATGGAACTCGCTCAGATGCGAAACAAGAGCGTCTCTCTTCCCACGGAAAAAAAGGAACCGTAGCTTTGAAAAACCCCAAATCAACCGGCCTGGTCGCGTTATTGCTACTCGCTAATGTTGAAAGCCATGCGGCAAAACAGTTGACAGTTCAAATGGAACAACATTCCGACACTGTTAGGCTCTCATTCCCGTATAAGTTTTTCAAATCGGTAGCGTCGTCGCCGGGTATCGTCCGGCTTTCAGTGGCGAACTCGGTCAAGAACAGCGTCCGACTTCCTTCTGCTCCGAACAAAGGTCTTCAGTCCCTATATTATCATTCCGGGGTGATCACGCTGAATCTTGCTCCTGGAGCGAAAGGGCGGCAGCTCAGGATTGGCCAACGGCTCATATACGATATCCGTTTAGCAGAGGACGTCCCAAAGCAAAATCACGATCAGGGTGATGTTCGCGCAAGTCAGGCGGACCGGCGACCTCCTCCGGCTGATTTCGCGGATGTCAAACCGCAAGGTCGCGCTTACCAAATTGAGCCATCTCGGGCACTTCCGGCGATCGAAGAACTACAACCGGCTCCACTAGCCAACGTTGAAAGCGGGCGTCAGGCCAGTCCCGAATTATCGCAGGAACCAGGACTTGCAACCGTCGCGTTGCTCGCTGCTGCGGACGGCGACGTTGGTGTTGCTGTCTTGAGGCGTGGCGGCCGGGTCATCTTAGTATTTGATAAGAACATTGAGCTTTCGGCTGAACCGGCCGTGACACTTTCCTCGATCGGAGCACAGCAAGATTCGCGCGGGGAGACCTCGGTGATCAGCCTGGAATGGCCCGAGGTTGCCGCGGTCTCATTATCGCGCAATCCAAGGGGTTGGTCGATCTCAGGGCAGGAGATGCAAAGGCCGCTACGCTCGTTCCTTGGGGCGAGCACGTCTGGGCAAGTCGAGATACCGTTCGACTCTGCAGGACACGTCGTGTCAATTCTCGACCCGGATACGGACACGCCGCTGCTCGTTGGCACTGTCCTTTCGACCAGCGGAAATAATCAGAGCTCCCATGCTCTGGAGCGGGCTCCAGGATTTTCGATCTTACCGTCGGAATATGGTGTCTTTGTTGAGCCAACGTCAGACATGCTCGAACTGAAGCCAACTGCAAATGGGTTTATTCTTTCAGGCGCTCTACAGGCCGCTCAGGACCATAAGGGACAATTTGGCGGGCTGGTAAGTCAAAGCTTCGAGTTTGCGGCGGTATCGATGCCGGGCCAGCTACAGAAACTCAGCGCTCAAATCGCGGGTGCCGCCGGTGCGCCGGTGCGCTCCCGGGCCGCACAGCGTGTTGCAGTGGCTCAAACTCAAATTTCACTTGGCCTCGGGGCCGAAGCCGTCGCGTTATTACATCTAGCGCAGACTGAAGATCCGTCGCTCACCCGTAATCCCGAGTTCAACAGCCTGCTTGCCATCGGAGCACTCATCTCTGATCAGCCTGTTGACGGCACCATTGGCGCTGGTTTTGCAGAAGTAAAGGATGATGTAAGCTTTTGGCGGGGCGTTCAAAAAGCTCAGGCCAGCAAGGCAAAAGCGGATGCTGCGGCCCTTTACAAGCACGTGCCGTTGCTGATGACATATTTGCCAACTTTGCGAAGCCGGCTTCTTCCTTGGATTGTAGAGTCAGCCCTTTTAGATTCTAATCCGAGAGCATTTCTTGATTTACCCGAGGCTGAACAGCAGTCTGAGACGCTTCGGTTTGCGAAGGCTATGCAGCTCGAACTAAGTGGAGATCGCTCGGGCGCGATGTCGATCTATGAGGAGGTCAGCCGCAGCCCAGACTTTCGCGATCAGGTTCGGGCGGCGGCCCGCTTGGCGGAATTGAGGTTTGCTGCCGGACAGATGACGGCCCGAGAAGCAGCCCGTGTCATCGAAAGCCAGGCATTCGTCTGGCGCGGTGACGAACTTGAGGCTCAGCTGAAAATCCGGTCGGCAAAGCTGCTCGAACAGGGAGAGGCGTGGCGGCCGGCATTGGAAAGTCTAAGAAACGCAAAAACGCTACCTGTCGTGCAGGGTGATTCTATAATGCTTGCATCTGTGCAACAACAGATGCAGGAGGTCTTGCAGGCCTTTGTCGCTTCTAGTGCTCGGGCCGTCACACCCGTGGAGACCGTCGCTCTACTCGAAGATTTTGGCGGAGAACTGAGTCCTGGCTTTGCTGCCGACCAGCTCCAGCGGCTTAAAGCCGAGAAACTTCTAAGCCTTGAGATGCCCGAAAAAGCCATTCCGATCCTCTCGGCGTTAGTCAAAGAACCCTCGACTCCGTTACAAACCGCCGACATTGGCAATCTTCTTGCTCAGGCGTTGCTCGAAGCAGGGAGGCTGGAAGAGGTCAAGCCCGCTCTTCAATCGACTACTGCCAGCCAACTGCCAAGCGCTCTGATCGAGCGGCGCGGCTGCGTGCAAGCTCGGGCAGAGATGATGCTGAACCAAAGCGACGGTGCCGAGGCGACGCTTTTAGGCCTTCATTCAACGGCGGCTGACACCCTCAGAGTACAGCTGTTTTCAAGCAAGGGTGATTGGCGCCGGGTGGCAGGTGCTTTGAAGGACATTGCCGACCGAGATTTACCGGCAGAAGGACCGCTATCCGAACAGCAACAGGATTTGATCGTCAGACTCGTCGGCGCCGCGAACGACGCCGGGCTGAGTGATTTGACCAAGGAGGTCTATGCAACTCGGATGAGGCAGATGAACCCGTCGCGGGCCAAGATACTTAATCTGTTGGTGCCTTCGCCATCAGCTGCTAAGCAGGACGGCTTGGCGGTCAGGCAAGACGTAGCGTCTGCCAAGGACGTAAGCGCCTACCGTTTCCCGGGCTCGAAATAGGACTCGGTCAAGCCGGCTCCTCGACAAGCTCCAAGAGAGCGTCCAGAGCGAATGCGCCCTGACCGGCGCTCAAGACCATCACTGGGTTAAGCTCGACCGACCGTAAACGCGGGCCGGCCTGAACGGCAAATGCCGAGAGCGCAGCCAACATCGAAGCCAGGGCGGCAACGTCGCTATTGGCGCGGCCCCGAGCGCCAAAAAGCAGCGGAGCTCCACGCAGGCTTCGTATCATTCTCTCGGCTACGTCCGTGCCGAACGGGCAACGGTGCAGGGCGACGTCGTTGAGGATCTCCACATAAATGCCACCTAGTCCGACCATCGCGACTGGGCCGAAGACTGGGTCCATCAGCACGCTTACAATGCATTCGACACCACCGCTCAACTGCTTGGCGACGAGAACTCCTTCAATGCGAGCCTGCGGACGGGCGATTGACGCTTTGGAAATCAGTCCTGAGAAACCAGCCCGCACAGCGTCCTCACTGCCGACATCAAGCAGCACGCCGCCGATCTCTGATTTGTGCTTGATGTCGGGAGAGAGGATTTTTAGGGCGACTGGGAAACCGAACTGCTGAGCGGCGGTGACAGCCTGACCGGCCGTTTGGCAGACAATTTCCGGCGCCACTGTAACCCCCGCTGTAGCCAGAAGCTTCTTCGCATCGGCTTCGCCCGGCGAGTGCGGCGGCAACTCAACAGCAGGCACCTCAGGCAATGGAAGGGTGGTCGTTGCCGTAAAAGCGTCCCCAAAAACGCCCATTGCGTGTATGGCAACGGTGGCCCGAGTCGGGTCTTCAAAGACGATGAATCCATCGTCCTCATATTCGATGATGCGCTCTGGAGGTCCAACGACGCAGAGCACATACAGTCGGCCAGGATACTTTGCCATGCAGGCGCGCATTTGTTGCCGAAGGCCAGGCGCGGTGCTTGCGGCTCCACCCAGCTGGGTAAAAAAGGCGAGGATGGACCGGTATTGCCCCTCGGCGACCATGGTTTCGGCAAACTCGCCGACCAGGCGTAGGTCGTTGAAGGCTTGGGCTGTGCAGTCCACCGGATTTCGCGGTGCAGCGAACGGCACCAGGGCGCGCAGGCGTTCCTGCGACGCCGCGGGCATTGCCGGCATGGCCAAGCCTAAAGCAGCAGCCGCGTCCGAGATCAGCACCCCGGCTCCTCCGCTGATGGTGATGACGCCCAAAGTGTTACTGGCCGGGTAGATCCGCTTCTGCGCGGTCATCGCGATATCGAGCATCTCTTCCGTGGTGCGCGCCCGCACCACACCGAACTCTGCCAGCACCGCCTGTGTCACGGCGTCATCCCCGGCTATACTCGCAGTATGCGAGCGGGCTGCGTCGGCCCCGAGCACGCTCGAGCCGACCTTCATCATAATAACAGGCTTTCGGGCGTCTCTCGCCGCGGACAGAGCCAGAATGAGGCTGTCTGCCTCCCTGAACCCTTCGGCATAGGCCATGATCACGTCAACGCCGGGATCGTCGGCCATCCAGCCAATCGCATCACCGATTGTGATGTCTCCCTCGTTTCCGGTGGTCACGCAGACGGGCGTGCCGATCCGCCGGTTGCGGGCCGTCGCGAAGACATGTGTGCCGTAGGCGCCGGACTGGCTTGCGATGCCGATCCGGCCAGGACACGGCCAACCGTTCTCGAACGACGTCGAGAAAATCCCGTAAAACCCGATGCTAGCGTTAAATAGTCCCAAGCAGTTCGGTCCCAGGATCCGCATGCCATGCCGGCGCGCGAGGCCGAGCATTTGCGCTTGGGCTTCCACCCCTGCCGCGTTCATCTCGGCAAAGCCAGAGCTGAACACAATCGCGGTCTTGACCCCATGGCGGCCGAGTTGATCGATGGCATCGACTGCTTGCCCTGCTGGCAGAGCTACGATGGCCGTATCGGGGATTACGGGAAGGGACGGGACAGAAGGATAGCAGTGGACGCCTTGAACGTCATTGCGGTTCGGATTGACTGGGTAGATTTCGCCCTGAAAGCGCTGGTCGAGCATGTATGCGACGGGGCGGCCGCCGATGCGGGTGCGGTCCGCGCTGGCGCCAAGAACGGCGACGCTTCTTGGACGTAGCAGACGGTCGAGGCTAGAGAACCGGGCGGAGGTTTCCATACCCCGCCGGCTTAAGATTGGGAGTCGGGAGACACCAGCATGCAGGAGGTCCGGGCGCGCGCCAGGCGCTCACAGGCTTGTGCGGCACTGCCATGTGAAAGCCCCGTCAAGCGCGCGCGATATAGGATGCCGTTCGATTGCCGAATGCTCGCCACCATGGGGTGTGCAGCCCCCAGGACGTCCCGCACCTGATCACGCGCGGCGGCGGTGGCTGAGTTGGCGAGGCCCGGGCTATTAAAAGCGCCGACCTGCACAGCCCAGCCGCCCGGGGTCGAACTCGCCCCGTGGTATGCCGCCGCAGCGTTGGCGCTGGATACAAGCTGGAAGCCGTGGTGGAGGGGTCCAGTATGCTGAAGAGCCGCGTAAACCGGCGCCGGCGGTAGGGGCAGCGGTGCGGGTGCCTGGGTAGTTGCGGCAAGGCGAGGGCGCGGCGGCTCAGGCGGGGGGGCACTGGCTTGCCGGAATGGCATCGTTTCCGGACGCGGCTCCGAACGGGCAGGCGCGCTCGGTACGAAATCGTTCGCAGGTGCCGTTGCGGCCATTGGGTGGGGCGGGTCAAGGCGGATCGGCTCAGACCGGAACGGCTCAGGCTCTGGCAGGGCCGCAAGCTGAAGGGGACGGGCAGCCTCGATCCGAGGCGCCGGCGCGGGCGTTTCCGTAACCTGTACCGGGACGAATGGTTCAGGAGCGGTTTGTATAACCGGCTTGACAGGGTTGAGCACAATAGGTGTGCCCTGATAGTCCGGCTGTAATGGCCGTAGCACGATCGGGGCAGTCTGCCCGGTGTCCGCACTGGCTAATTGCGCGCCCGCCAGCACAGGGTAGCGCGGCCCGGCGGGGATCGACATCGGAACACTGTTCATAGCATACTGCTCGCCCGGACTACCCCGGTTCGGCGCCGTTCCGGCAATGCGTGGGCCGATGTTCGCGACGTAGCGCCGGGTCTCTTCGGGCAGGGTGCGATTCCGGGTCAGGTAGTCGTCCATCCGGCCCGGCCCGGCGTTGTAGGCCGCGAGGAAACCGGGTGATCCGTAGATATCGTACATTTCTCGAATGTAGGCCGTTCCGGCAAGAATGTTGTTGTGCGGGTCAAACGGATCATCGCCCAGCTCTGGATAGCGGCCGCGAATCTCGTCATAGGTCGCGGGCATAACCTGCATAAGGCCCATGGCGCCGGCGCCGGAGGTGATCAGTTGGCCATTGCGATTGAACAAATGGCCGCCGGACTCTTGGCGCATGACTTCGCGGATCCAGCGGTCTGGCACGTCGAACTTGGCGGCCGCTTCACGAATATAGGGCCCCCACGGATCACTGGCTGGGCCGGGTGGGGTGTAGTTGCCGCGGGCGCGTGAGAGATAATTGCCAGATTCCTGCTGCGCGCTGATGTTGGGCTCACTGGCGCAGGCGGAAAGGATCGCAACGGACGCAAACAGGCTGGTCCGGGTCAGAGCCCGGCGGGCGGCAAGCGGCAGTGTGGGCATTAGATCAAGCCTCCGTCGTTCCGCGGCCAATCAAGGCCAGAAGGTACGACGGCGCGAGGCCGTCGCTCAGGTGGACCGGTAACAATCTCCTCCAACCCACTAACTGACCACGCGATTCAGGGCAAGCCGAAATGTCACACCGCGCACGCGGTTGCGGATTTGGGCTGGATCGGGTAGGGCCGGGCCGATGAGTGTCGCCGTTAAGCAGCGCCGGATAGCCGAATTGCGGTTGCTGTCGGACCTTTCGGCCGGGGCCCGGCAGCTTCTGGCATGGCGCGATGTGACGGATGCGGCCGCGCTGTGGCGACTGGCCATGACACTGGGGTGGCTCGATATCCGTTTGCGTTACCGCGGCTCCATCCTCGGGCCGTTTTGGCTGACTCTTTCGACGGGCGTCATGGTGGCGGCCCTTGGTTTCTTGTATTCCACGCTGTTCAAGATGGAACTGCACGATTACCTCCCCTACCTCGCGCTTTCGCTGGTGCTGTGGGCGTTCGTGTCGTCCCTGATTTCGGAGGCTTGCACCTGCTTCCAGGCGGCGGAGGGTATGATCCGCTCGGTCCGGTTGCCCTTTCATCTGTATGCATTCCGCGTGATCATCCGTAACCTGCTGGTGTTGGCGCACAACGTCGTCGTCATATTAGCTGTGTATGCTGTGTTCGATGTGTGGCCGGGCTGGCGATCGGTTCTGGCATTACCGGGCCTTGCCCTGTGGGTGCTGGACGGCATTGCGTGCTGCCTGCTGCTCGGCGCGGTTTGCGCGCGGTTTCGCGACATCCCGCCGATCGTCGGCAGCGTGATGCAGATCGCTTTCTTCGTGAGTCCGATCATTTGGAAACCGGAGTTGCTCACGGGGTCCAAGGCGGATTGGCTTTCTTTTAACCCGTTTTTCACGCTCCTGGAGATCGTGCGCGCTCCTCTGCTCGGGATGGTGCCGGCATCGGCCATTTACGTCTCGGCGCTGATGTATAGCGCGTTGCTGATAGGGGCGGCTTGGGTGCTGTTCGCGCGGGTGCGCGGGCGCCTCGCGTTTTGGGTGTAGCGTGGCGCTGACTGATATTTCGGTGCGGGACGTGCATGTGAGCTTCCCGATCTATCACGGAAACAGCCGCAGCCTGAAGCGAACGGTGCTGGCAGCGGCGTCGGGCCGGTTGCAGCAGGATGGAAAGAATCGAATCGTCGTCGAGGCTTTGCGCGGGGTGAGCCTCAATGTCGGGCATGGGGAGCGGCTTGGTCTCGTGGGCGGCAACGGGGCTGGAAAGACGACCCTGCTGCGGACGTTGGCAGGTATTTACGAGCCTGTGGTGGGTGAGGTGCGCGTACGCGGCCGGATCGGGGCGTTGCTCGATCCCAATTTGGGCATGAATCCGGAATTGACGGGTCGTGAGAACATCGCATTGCGCGGCCTGTATAATCAGCTTCCAGCAGCCGCGATCCGGGCGCTGGAGCAAGATGTGCAAGCCTTTGCGGGGTTGAACGAATTTTTGGACCTGCCGCTGCGGTTTTATAGCTCGGGCATGGTGATACGGCTCGGCTTCGCGCTGGCGACTGCGATCCGTCCGCAAGTGCTGTTGATGGATGAGTGGTTCTTGGCCGGCGATGCTTCGTTTATGGAACGCGCGAAACACCGGCTCGAGGACATGGTGCGGGGGGCGGAAATATTGGTGCTGTCTTCTCATGCTAACGATGTGATCCTAGAGTGGTGCACCCGGGCCATTTGGCTCGATCAAGGGCGTATCATGGCAGACGGTCCGCCGGAGACCGTGCTGGCGGCTTATCAAGCGGGGCTCCTGGCTGCGCAAAAAGTCCACGCCCCTTTATGACGCTAAAAGATTAAGAAATGGATAACGCTCGCGCTTGACGCGAACTGACTTGACGTACTTCGCCTTCCACGGCGTAGTTCATCCATGCGGAACAATAACTTTGACCTGCTGCGGCTGGCGGCAGCATTTGCGGTGCTGGTTTCCCACAGCGTGCCGATCAGTTACGGAAGCAACGACGCCGAAGCGATATGGAGAGTGAGCCGGCAACAAGCGACACTCGGTGATCTGTCGGTTGCAGTGTTCTTCATTCTCAGCGGTTATCTAGTCTGTAAAAGTTGGCAAGACAGGCCAGATTTTGCCAGGTTCGTGGTGGCTCGAGCGCTTCGGCTACTTCCTGCGTTGGCTGTCATGTTGGCGGTGACGGTGTTCCTTATGGGGCCGATGCTAACCACATATTCGACCCGGCAATATCTTAGTAACGCGAAAACCGTGGATTACTTCTGGGGTAACCTGTCCCTGACATCCTTCACAGCCGGGGTCCCCGGAATCTTCAATCATAATCCGTTGCCAGGCGTGATGAACGGCTCGCTTTGGACCCTACCGATTGAGGCACTGTGCTACGGTATGATCCTCGGTCTGGGACTGGCGGGGCTGCTCAACCGCTGGTTGCTACTCACGGTGTGGGCTGCTGGATGTGTGGCCACCGTTCTCTGGTGGGGCGGGCCCGTCGTGCGGTTTGGCACCATGTTCCTGGCGGGCTCCGTTTTGTTGGCATGGCAAGTGCCGATGCGGCCCCGCCTGGCTTGGATCAGCGTGGCTGTTCTTGCTCTGGCGTTTGTCACGTCCGGACTTCGCTTGGCGCTGCCTACGGCGGGGGCCTACCTCGTGCTGTATGCCGGTATCGCGATCGCTCCAATCCGGCTGCGGCCTCAGGGTGACTTGTCGTATGGTGTTTATCTGTGGGCTTTTCCGATCCAGCAGGCGGTGACCCAATTTCTGGGCCCGAACGCAGGTGCGCCGCTGAACGTCTTGATTTCTTTGCCCATTGTCACGGGGTTCGCCTGGATGTCTTGGCACTGGGTGGAGCGGCCTGCACTATATCTGCGCAGCCGCTATGGAGCCCGTTACCGGACTGGCTGAGTCGAACTCGTTTCTGGACGTGGTGAGATGCCGCACCTACCCCGGATCAGGTCCGACGCGCGCTCCGCTATCATGAGCGTGCTGGCGTAGGTGTTGGCAGACGGCATGCTGGGCATTATGGAGGCGTCCACCACCCGCAGGCCCTGCAACCCGTGCACCTTCAGTTCGTCGTCCACGACCGCCATCGGATCCGCTGCCGGGCCCATGCGCGCCGTGCCGATCAGGTGATAGGTCGTGCTGCCGTGGGCGCGGGCGTGGTCCAGCAGCGCTTCGTCCGTCTCCGCCCCGGCGCCCGGCAGCGTTTCTGCCTCCACGAACCGCCCCAACTCGGGCGTGGCCAGCATGCGGCGGACCAGGCGGATGCCGGCCACCGTGAGCCTCCGGTCCTCCGTGGCGGATAGGTAGTTGGGCTGGATCACCGGGTCCTCGAACACGTCGGTGCTGCGGGCCCGGACATACCCGACGCTTTCAGGGCGGTGCGGCCAGACGCCGGCGGTCATGCCGGGGTAGTTGTCCAATATATAAGTCTTGCCCACCTCATAGCTGCCGGGGGTGAAGACGCATTGCACGTTGGGCGCGTCCTTACCGTGCATTGCCGTATCGTAGGCGTTCCAGAACACGTGCACCTGCGACGGTGCTACGGCCAGGATGCTCGGGCGCCGCATGCCCCAGCGTGCGACCTCGCGCATCAGGCGCCAGCCGCGCGACAGCTCATTCAGCGTGGCCGTTCCCGGGCGGGCGCGCATGACGATGCGGGACGCGTAGTGGTCCCGAAAGTTTTCGCCGACGCCGGGCAGGGCGTGGTGAACCGCGACGCCCAGTTCCTGCAGCAACGCGGACGGGCCCACGCCCGATACTTGCAACAGCCGCGCCGTGTTGACGGTGCCGGCCGACAGGATCACCTCCCGCCGGGCCTGAACCTCGTCCGGGGCGGCGCCACGGGCGGCAAGGGTGCGCACGCCCACTGCCCGGCGTCCGTCGAACACCAAGGCGCATGCGCGGGCGTTGGTGCGGATGCTGAGGTTGGGACGGGAGCGCGCCGGGCCGAGATACCCGCGCGCCGCGCTGACCCGGCGCCCCCCCTCGATCGTGCGTTGGAAATAGCCGACGCCGGCCTGATCACCGCTATTGTAATCGGGGTTGCGCGGAATGCCCATGCCGGTCACGCCGGCCATGAACGCCTCCGACATAGGGTGGATCCAGTCCTGGTCGCTGACGGGGATACCGCCGTGCCGGCCACGGACGGCGTGATCGCCGGTGCCCAGCCGCCGCTCGCTCCGGCGGAAGTATGGCAGGACGTCGTCGTAGCCCCAGCCCCGGTTGCCGCGCTGCGCCCAGCTGTCGAAATCGGCGGGCTGGCCGCGGTTATACACCATGCCGTTCACGCTGCTGGATCCACCCAGCGTGCGTCCGACGGTGGTGGCAATCGGGCGGCCTCCGGTTTGCCTCGTAGGTTCCGTCTTGAACTGCCACGTGACGGCCGGGTCGAACAGGGTGCGGGTGAAGCCGGCGGGAATGTGGATCATTGGATTGCGGTCGGGCGGCCCGGCCTCGAGCAGACAGACAGTTGTGCCCGGGTCCTCCGTGAGCCGCGCGGCCAACACGCAGCCCGCCGCGCCGGCACCGACGATCACGTAATCGAAGCTGTCCACTGGCTCTCCTCCGCATTCAGCCCCGCGCGGGCTGTTAAGATAAGCTAGTGTATGATTTGCTGTGTCAGGCCGGTAGGCCTGAAGGGAGAGCACGTGTTCGAGACTGCCGTGACGGAACAGGAGCTTGCGGCCCCCCTCTTCGACGCGGCCTATTACCGCGCCATCCGCCCGGACCTAGACGGCACCGACGCCGACCTGCTGCAACATTATGTCCGGCATGGCTGGCGGGAGCGAAGCCAGCCGCATCCCTTGTTCGATCCGTCCTACGTGCAGTGGCAATGGGGCGAGGAACTGGGTGCGGGGGAGGAGCCGTTCGGACGCTATCTGGCCGGACGCTGGCGCGAAGTGCGGTCGCCGCATCCGTTGTTCGACACCGAACTCTACCGCCGCCGTTACCCCGGGCTCGATCAGGAGCTATTGGCGCATTACCAGCAACAGGGCTGGCGGGACGGTGCGTCGCCGCATGGCTTGTTCGATCCTGGCTTCTACCGGTCCCAGGCCGGCATCGGCGAGCAGGAGGACCCTGCCCGGCACTATATGATGGCGGGCTGGCGCGGCGGGCTGGCCCCGCATCCGCTGTTCGACCCCGCGCATTATCTGGCGCAACGGGCGGACGTGGCCGGCGCCGATCCGTTGTCGCATTACGTGCAGTTCGGCTCGCATGAGGGGGTGGAGCCGCATCCGCTGTTCGATCCCGCGCATTACCGGCGCCAAGTGCCAGCGTTGGACGAGGATCCGCTACTGCACTACCTGCACACCGGCGGGACGTCCGGGCTTTCACCGCATCCGCTGTTTGACGTCGCGTTCTACCGCGCGCAGCTCGGACGCGTGCCGGACGGGCCGGATCTACCGGATTACCTCGCGCATGCCGGCCTGCAAACGGTCTCCCCGTGTCCACTGTTCGACGAATCCTGGTACCGGCAAACTGTGCTGGACGGGGCGATGCGCCCGGGCCTGCTGCACTATCTGCGGGAGGGGTGGTATGAGGGTTGTGAGCCGCATCCCTGCTTCGATAGTGTGTTTTACCGGCAGCAATCGGCCGGCCTCGCCGAGGCGCCATTGCGGCATTTCCGCAAGGTGGGGGAGGCGGCGGGCCTGCGTCCCAACGCGGTGTTCTCAGGCGCGTTCTACCGCATGATGCAGCCGGGCGCGGTGCCGCAGGATGGCTCGCCGTTTGAGCATTATATCCTGACGGGTGAGGCCGAGGGCCGGGCCGCCTCACCGGCGTTTCGTCCGCGCCGTTATCGTAGCCGGTATCTGGCCTATGCGCCGGCCACGTCGCCGATGCGGCATTTTATGCTGACCGGTCAGGTGCACGTCATGCCGGCGCCGCAGGATCCGGTGGCGGCCTTGCGCGCCCGGACTCCACAGGGTGAGGCCGCGCCGCCATGCGTCATCGTCCTGCTCGGCCCCGCCGATGCGGAGGCGCGGGCGGCGGTGTGGGAGGAATGGGCGGTCGAGCCCAGGCCCAAATCCGGGCCGCGGCGGTGCGCCTTGGGCTGGGTGATCGAGGCAGAGACGCTGGCCCAGTTGCGGCCGGCGCTCGATGCGCTGCGCGGGAAGCCGGGCGCCGCGCCGGTTCTATTGCTTTGGGGCGCGGTTTTCATGACGCGGGGGGATGTGTCGCTGCTGCTCGCGGCCGGAATGGCGGCGCATCCGACGATGCTGGACCGGGCGCTGGACGTCCGGCATGCCGGTTACACCGTTCGGGGCGGCACAGCCTACCCTGACGGGACCGGGGAGGATCCGGAGCATCCAGCGCTGGCCAGGAATCGTACTGCGGTCACAGCCGGCCCGGTCTTGGCATTGCCGTCGCTAAAGCTGCCTGATCCTATGCCGGAAAGCATGGATGAGCTGTTCATCATGCTCAGCGCCGGTGCCCGGTTCGTGCCGGGGGCAGTGGCCTGCGTTCTAGACGCCGTGGTGGGCGGGCCACCGCCCGGCCCGGTGCCGGCCCGCTTGCCCAACGATCCCGTGCGGCCCCGGTTGCTCATGATCGACAGCATCGTCCCGCGTTTCGCGTTCGACGCCGGGTCGTACTACGCGCTGCAGCTGATGCAGATGTATCAGCGATTCGGCTACGACGTGACCTTTCTACCGGACGCCGAGATGACCGCACCACGGCACGCGGCGGAGGCGGTGGCAGCACTGGGGATCGAGATCGTGCAGGCGCCGTTCGCCCAAAGCAGCGCGGGCTTCATCCAGGGCGCGCCGGGTGAGTACGAGGTGCTGCTGCTGTCCCGTTACGATTGCGGCGGGCGGCATGCCGCGGCGGCTCAGGACCGCTGGCCTGGCGCCAAGACCGTGTTCCATCCGGGCGACCTGCATTACCTGCGTGAGCTGCGGCAGGCCGTGCTGCGCGAAGATGTCGGCCAGTTTGCCCGCGCGCTGGACATGAAGCGGTGGGAGATGGAGGTCGTGGCCCGGGCCGACATGACGGTCGTGGTGTCGGACCATGAGCTAGGCGTCCTGCGGACTGCCGGATTTGCAGACAGGGTCGTGAAGGTTGAGCCGGCGTTCGCCAATCGCCACCCGGCCCCGTATGACCCGGCGGCGCGGCACGGCGTGGCATTCATCGGCGGCTACGGACACCAGCCCAACGTGGACGCGGCCGAGTTCCTGTGCACCGAAATCTGGCCCCTCGTCACCGCGATCCACCCCGGCATCACGCTGCATATCGTGGGCTCGGCGGCCCCGGACTCCTTCCAGTCCTACGCGAGTGAGGATGTGGTGATCGAGGGCCGCGTGGAGGATTTGGACGGCCTGCTAGACCGGCTGCGCTTGACCGTGGCGCCGCTGCGCTTCGGGGCGGGGGTGAAGATGAAGCTAGTGTCCAGCCTGGCGGCGGGCGTTCCGGTCGTGTGCACACCGATCGCGGCCGAGGGGCTGGGTCTGGCGCCAGGGGAGGGGCTGGTGCTGGCCGAAGACGCGTCCGCCATCGCCGCAGCGATCGCCGCAATCTATGACGATCCCGTCCGCCTGAGCGCGCTATCATCGTCAGGGTTTTCGGCCATCAGCTCACGCTATTCGCCTGCCGCGGCCGAGGCCGCCTACCGCGCCGCGCTCGGACCGATACTTGGGTTGCCATGAGGGAGTGCAGCAAGTCCATTCCGCGACGGATGTCGCAGCCGAACTTCGCCCTGCGTTACTTTAGAGGGTACGGCATCGACATCGGCGGAAAGCCGGATCCGCTCAGCCTGTATGCCCACCTGTTTCCGCTGGTGACCGCCATCCGGGTTTGGGATATCGAGGACGGGGACGCACAGTTCATGGCGGGCGTCCCGGATGCGAGCGTGGATTTCGTGCATTCGAGCCACTGTCTCGAACACCTGCACGACCCGGCCGAGGCGCTACGCCACTGGCTGCGGATCACCCGCCCGGGGGGTTACGTCATCGCGACGGTGCCGGATGAAGACCTTTACGAGCAAGGGCAGTTTCCAAGCACCCTGAATGGCGATCACAAGGTGAGCTTTACACTGTGGAAACCCGCAAGCTGGGCGCCCCGCTCCGTCAACCTGCTCGATCTGTTGCGGGATCTCGGACCCGCCGCGCGCCCGGAAAAGATCGAGCTGCTGAACGCCACCTACCAGGACACCCTGCCGCGCTATGACCAGACCCGCACGCCGGTGGGGGAGTGCGCGATCGAGTTCGTGCTGCGCAAGGCCGGCCCACAGGAGGTGGATGCCCGAGCCCCGGTCCGCACAGTAACGCAGCCCCCGCCGGACCTTCGCCGACACTATAAACAGTATATAGCCGATGGACGCACGCTAAAGGCGGCCAACGCGGTGCAGCCGCCATTCACCGACACGGACGAGCTCTGAGCGTTGGACGACGATGCGCCGCTGATTGCGTTCACCATTGCCGCACGCAACTACATTCCCTACGCCACCAGCCTGCATCGCTCGCTACAGCAGCACCACCCCGGCATCCAGTTCTTCCTGGGTCTCAGCGACGTGCGGGAAGGATTTGACGAGGCGGCGCTGGATTTCGCGTTGATCGACCTCGCTATGCTGCGTGACATCCGGATTTGGGCGATGGCCGAGCGATATAACGCGACCGAGTTCTGCACCGCCATCAAGCCGTTCCTGTTCCTCCATCTCATGGCGCGCCACCCCGGCCACCGCATTTGCTACTTCGATCCCGACATCTGGGTCATGTCGCCCATGACCGAGTTGCGGGACGCCTTGGACGGTGGCGCGCAAATGGTGCTGACACCGCATCTGCTCACGCCCACCGCCGACCCCGCGCGCTTTCCCGATCAGACCATGCTGACCTACGGGACCTATAATCTCGGCTTCCTCGCCGTGCGGGATAGCCCGGAAACGCGGGCCGTGATGCGATGGTGGGCGGACCGGTTGGAGACGCAATGCATCATCGACCTGGCAAACGGGCTGTTCGTAGACCAGAAATGGGCGGATATGTTCCCGGCGCTGCTGGACCGCGTCCACGTGCTGCGCCATCCCGGCTACAACATCGCCTATTGGAACGTGATGCAGCGCCGGGTGCGCTGGGACGGGTCGTGGACCGTGACCGCGGACGGATTTGCGGCCGCGCCGGTGCGGTTCGTGCATTTCAGCGGTTATAGCAATTTTGAGCCCGGCGTGTTCTCCCGCCACGCGCGCTATCTGGATCATTGGGTGCTGCATGACTTGGCGCTGCTGCTACCGCTGTTCCGGGAACGGTTGCTGCAGTCCGGGTTCGAGGCGTTCTCCCGCTTCCGCTACGCCTTTGGCTGGCTTGGCCAAAGCGGGGCAAACCTGCATACGCCAGAGGAGCTTGCCGAGCGAGCGCTCGGGCCGGCTCCGTTCGGCCGGGACCTCATGCCATTGCCGTCCATCAACGTGCAAAGCTGGGCCGATTGGAAGGCGCAGCGCGACGCCGCCGCACCGGCGTTGCTCGAGCAACGGGCCACGGAGCGCGCGCTGGAGCCAGACGTGCCGGGCCCGTTCTCGACGACCGGCATCTGCAGCATGTGCCGGATCGAGACCCGGTTCGATATGGACTACACCTACGCATTGGAGTTCGAGCCCGGCGCGCTCACGCCCAATTGGCGCGAGAATTGCCAATGCAGCTGCGGCTTCATCACGCGCATTCGCGGTGCGATGCACGTGCTACAGACCGTGATCCAGCCCGCGCCGGGCGCGGCTATCTACGTCACGGAGGCCGTGACACCGCTGTTCCGCTGGCTTCGCCTACGCTGGCCCAACACCATCGGCAGCGAGTTCTTCAGCCCGTCTCATGTGCCGGGGCGGCTATATGACGGGGTGCGGCATGAGGATATCTGCCGCCTTACCTTTGCCGGCGCCCAGTTTGACGCCGTTCTGTCCTTCGACGTACTCGAACACGTCGTGGATCTGGACGCGGCGTTGCGGGAGTGCTTTCGCGTTCTCAAGCCCGGCGGCACCCTGCTGTTTACCGCGCCGACGCAGTTCGATCATGGGGCCGTGGTGGAATTGGTCGAGATACTGGCAGACGGCAGCTACAATTTCCTCCGCCCGCCCGAGTATCACGGCAACCCCGTCAATCCGGATCAGGGATCGCTCGCGTTCAGGTATTTGGGGCTAGACGCGCTAGACCGCCTTCGCGCGGTCGGGTTCGAACATGCCGAAGCCGCGATATACTGGTCTCAGGACGCGGCGCTGCTGGGGCGTCACTTGAACCTGTTCCTTGCAAGGAAAGCCGCATGACCTACCCGCCCGGACTGTTGCAGGAGTTCAATCGCACCGGAGATTTCGAGGCGCTGCGGCCGTATCTGCCCGATGGTTACGCGTATGGGGTATTCAGCTCCGACCTACCAGTGCTTCATGCCTATCTGCTGGACCCCGATGTGACCGCCGTGACCGAACAGCTCGCCGCGGCCGGTGCGCCCTCGCTCGTGGACCGGTTCCGCATGCTGGTGCTGAAGCAGCTGCTGCTTACGACGGAACGGCTGCAGGGTGAGGTCTGGGAGCTTGGGGTATATCGCGGCGGTACGGCGGCCTTGATTCGCAACATCCTGGCAGCGCGCCCGGCCCCGCCGACGTTCCGGCTGTTCGATACTTTTGCAGGCATGCCGGAGTCGGATAGCGGACACGATCTGCACGGCGCGGGGGAGTTCGCGGACGTATCGCTCACGGCGGTGCAGGCGCTGATCGGGCCGGGTTCGTTCCTTGATTACCGCCCAGGTCTGGTGCCAGACACTTTCGCAGGGCTGGAAGCCGCACAGCTTCGGTTCGTTCACGTGGATTTGGATATTCACCGTTCGCTCGTAGCTGCCTTGGAATTCATCTACCCGCGATTGGTGCAGGGCGGGATCATTCTCTTGGACGATTATGGTTTTGCAACCTGTCCTGGAGCCAGGGAAGCTATCGACGAATATTGTTCCAAATCGACTCTACCTCTCGTTGTGTTACCGACGGGTCAGGCCTTCCTTATCAAGCATTAAGCTTTGTGGCACTAAGATTAACAGGTCGTGTATTGAGCGACGAAACCTGGAAAGACGCCGTTTTGAGACTTGTGAACAGTCGTGGATAGCTCGTATATCACCCTCAAGTGTGAACGGAGTTAACTCATGCGTAAGCTTTTCGTCGCTGCGGGTCTCGCGGCTGCCACCTTGGGTGCTTTGCCGGCCGTAGCCACTCCCCTGAATGGCATCACGATCTCGAACCTGTCGATCCTCGGTAACACGTACAACGTCACCTTCGCCGACGGCAGCTTCGATAGCATCAGCAATCCCGGCAAGGACGTGTTCTCGACCGGCGCGCAGGCGCTGACGGCACTGAGCGTCATCACTTCCAACCTCACCTATAAGGCGTTGGCCGCTCCGGCCGGGTTCGCTGGCGTGATTGTGGCTGACGGTCCGGTGAAGGTCGGCACCGATCCGAACATTCCGCCGCCGGGAACCCCGGTGAATGTGGTGGATGCCGCCGTCGAGGTTCGTGGCTTGGTGCCGCCGACCGTCGTGGACCAGGCGATCACGACCGCCACCGATTACTCGGCGCTCTATGGCTTCACCTTCGCCACGTTCGCCAGGGTTCCGGCCAGTGCAGTGCCGGAGCCGGCCAGCATCGCCGTGGTGGCGTTCGGCCTGTTCGGCCTCGGCTGGGCCCGCCGCCGCTTCGTCAAGTAACTTCCCGCCGTTCGACTGCAAAGAGGGCGCTGGGCAACCAGCGCCCTTTTGTTTGGCCCAGGCCTAGGTCATCGGCTGCGCTACATGCAGCGCGTAGGCGGGGCGGGTCAGCAACCGGTCATACCAGGCTCGCAGATGCGGGTGGTGCGGACGCAGCAGATCGAACGACAGCCACCGATGCACGTGCACACCGATTGCGATGTCAGCCAGGGTAAAAACCGCCCCTGCTACGAAGGCGCGCTCGGCCAGCACCGCATCCAACAATCCATAATGTAGCCGGAGCTCGTCGGCGGCCGCCTGGATGGCGGCGCGATCCCGCTTCGCCTCGGGGATCCTGACTAAGCCTTGGAAAACGATGGATTGCGGGCGGTTCAGCGTCGTCTGCTGCCAATCCATCCAGCGGTCCACGTCGGCCCGGCCCCTGCCTTCGTGCGGCCAGACCGAGTGGCCCGGCGCGTTTGCCGCGGCCAGATACCGCAGGATGACGTTGCTTTCCCACAGGCTGTAGCCGTCCTCGACCAGTGTCGGGATGACCCCGTTGGGGTTCAGCGCCCGGTATTCCGGCGTCGCCGTGCCCCCGAATGGCCCGCCAATGTCCTGCCGCACGTAAGGCAACTGGAGCTCCTCCAACAGCCAGATCACCTTCATGACGTTGCTCGAATTAGCCCGGCCTAGCAGTGTTCGCATGCGAGTCGCTCCTTTGACGGTGACGCCAGCCGCCACCATCGTCATTGCGAGCGCGGCGAAGCGATGCAGGGCGGCAAACGCGCGTGCGTCCCTGAACCACTAGGGCCAAGCGGCCTCGCAAAGACGTTGCCGGGACGGGCCATCGTCGTTTGACACCATCCTAAACCGCGCCCGGCATTGCTCCAAGCGCCGGCAGCCTTCATATCGGCGGTATGTTTCGCCTATACGGTTTCCTGATTGTGACGGCCGCTCTCGCCGGCCTGGCCCTTGCAGGGGCCGTGCTGTCTGAGAGCGTGCTGGGCCTGGTGCCCTGCGCCCTGTGTCTTTGGGAGCGATGGCCCTACCGGGTACTCATTGTCTTGGGCGCCATCGGCGCACTCTGGCCAGCAGGTCGTAAGCCAATCGCGGCACTGGCGCTGCTTACCGCGCTGGCCGGCGCCGGGCTGGGCACTACCCATGTGGGGGTGGAACAGGGCTGGTGGCCGAGTCCCCTGCCGGAGTGCGCGTCTCCACAGCTGGGCCGCGGCACCATGGCCGAGCGCCTGGCCCGCATGCCGTCACGCCCGTCCAAGCCGTGCGACGAGCCCACGTATCTGGTCCCGGGCGTTCCGGTCTCGATGGCCGGGCTCAACCTGCTGCTAGCCCTAGCGCTATCGGCCGGGCTCGCCACATCGCTCATCGGAACGGAGTATCGGCATGAGTGACAACTACCTCCCCGGCGACATGACGGAGCGGGAAAAGATCGAGCGGATCATCCGCGTGGACCACGCCGGCGAATACGGCGCGGCGCGCATCTACGAGGGTCAGCTCGCCATCATGGGCCGCGGCCCCAAGGGCGACCTGATCCGCCATATGAAGGCGCAGGAGCAGCATCACCTCGATACCTTCAGCCGGCTGATCAGCGAGCGCCGGGTGCGCCCCACCGCGCTGCTGCCGTTCTGGCACGTGGCCGGCCTGGCGCTTGGCGCCGTGACCGCCGCTATGGGCGACCGCGCCGCCATGGCCTGCACCGTCGCGGTCGAAGAGGCGATCGACGAACACTATGCCGAACAAGCCGCCTCACTTGGGGATGACGAAGCCGTGCTGCGCGGCCATATCGAGCAGTTCCGCGCCGAGGAGCAGGAACACCGCGACATCGGCCTGGAACACGAAGCCGAACTGGCCCCGGCGTACCGTCTTATGTCGGCTGTGATCAAAGCCGGGTGTAAAGTGGCGATTAAGGTGAGCGAGCGCGTCTAGCCCGGCAACCTTCGTCTGAGGCACCCGTTCCCGGACCGGCATCAGCCACGAAGGGAAGCCCAGATGTTCATGCGTATCGACAAGCTGCAGACCGAGCTGCCAGCGCCCAAGAAGCAGGACCCTAACGCGGCCGCCGCGTTGCAAGAATTGCTCGGCGGCAAGTATGGCGAGATGTCCACGCTCGGTAACTACATGTTCCAGAGCTTCAACTTTCGCAGCAAGGAGAAGCTGCGCCCGTTCTACAGCCTGGTCGCCAGCATCACGGCCGAGGAGCTGGGCCATGTCGAGCTCGTGTCCAACGGCGTGGCCATGCTGAACGCCGGGCCGGACAAGCCCGCGCACGAGGTGGGCGGCCAGGACGTATCCGGGGCACCCTATAAGGACATGATGGATATCCGCCTCGCGGCCGGCTTCCTGTCCGGCGGCGGCGGCGCCCGCCCAATCGACAGCAACGGCGCCAGCTGGAACAACAACATGATCACCAGCACCGGCAACGTGGTGATCGACCTGTTGCACAACTTCCACCTGGAATGCGGCGCCCGCATCCACAAGCTCCGCGTCTATGAGACCATGACCGAGGATGTCGGCCGCGAGGTTTGCGGCTACCTGCTAGTGCGCGGCTCCGTCCACGCCCATGCCTACGCGCTCGCGCTGAAGAAGATCACCGGCGTCGAGATCGAGAAGATGCTGCCTACGCCCAACATCGACCTCAGCAAAATCCCCGAGTGCCAGAAATACCTGAACGAAGGCTCCCACCGCCGCCTGTATCGCTTCAGCCCGGATGACTACAGGGAGATGTCCGGCATTTGGGGCAATGGCGAGATGGCCCTACCCGGCGACCCCCCGGGCGAGCTGGAAGTGGTGGACGGCCACCCCGAAGGCGGACGCATCCACAACCTCATGGGCGACACCCGCGCCTTCTCCCCCGACTACCATCCCGAGGAAATGTTCGACATCGCCAGCAAGCTCTACAAGAAGTCCAGATAGCCCACTTCCCCCTCTCCCGCTTGCGGGAGAGGGCCGAGGTGAGGGTTAACTATCCAGCTCGCTATCCCAATACAGATAATCCCGCCAAGACTGATGCAAGTAATTGGGCGGAAACGACCGCCCGTTATCCTGCAGCTCCCACGTGCTCGGCTGCAACGGCGTAAGCCGCGGGTGCATGTTGCACTCCCGCGGCAGCTTGCTGCCCTTGCGCAGATTACAGCCGCCGCACGCCGTCACCACGTTCTCCCACGTCGTCCGCCCGCCGCGGCTGCGCGGGATGACGTGATCGAACGTGAGGTCCTGCGTCGGATAGCGGATGCCGCAATACTGGCAGCTGAACGCGTCCCGCAGGAATACGTTGAATCGCGTGAAGGCCGGCTTCCGCGCTGCCGGGATATAGTCCTTCAGCGCGATCACGCTCGGCAGCCGCATGGACATGCTGGGCGAGTGCACCTCGTCCTCATATTCACTCAGCACCGACACCCGGTCCAGAAACACCGCCTTCACGGCGTCCTGCCACGCCCAGACCGAAAGCGGAAAGTAGGATAGCGGCCGGAAATCGGCGTTGAGCACTAAGGCCGGATGATGCAGACCGCCGTCGGGCAATGCGCGCTCCTATTGAGCGGCGCCGCTTTCATCAGGCCCTGAAACGCCGAGCCGCCCGAACTGCGCCGCCACGTGACGCCCCCTTATCGCACCGCATACCGTAACCGGCAACCCAGCCCCACCCCGTGAGACACCAACTGTCACGCGCCGGTCATGCGACACGTCATGCATGCGCGAATAGACGCTGCAGAAACAGCGCGCCGGTCGAGAGCGCCACATCATCGATCGCGTGCTCCAGCCCAGGCCGCCATAGCGTCTGCAGTGGAATGCCGAGCTGACGCAGCGCCGACTCGGAGGCAAGCGCACGATCGAACGGCACCACCGGGTCGGCCTCGCCATGCACCAGCAGCACCGGGGGGTGCCCGGCGCATTGCTGCATCAGCTCCGGCGTCCACAGCAGCGCCCCGGAAAACGCCAGCAGCCCCCGCGGCACCGGCTGCCGCCGCAGCCCGGCATGCAGCACCATCATGGCACCCTGGCTGAACCCCATCAGCGCCACGTCGTCCCGCCCCAGCCCCAGCCGCGCCAACTCCGCATCGATATACGCCTGTAACGCCGGCGCGGCCCGCTGCGCCCCGGCATACAGCGCGGACGTCGTGCGGTCCGCCAGGCTGAACCACTGCCGGCCGTGCGGCGCCTGGTCATACGGCTCCGGCGCATGCGGCGCCACGAATGCCGCATCCGGCAGCGCCTGGGACCAGGTGGGCGCAAGGTCGATCAGGTCATGGCCATCCGCCCCCACCCCATGGCACAACACCACCAACTGCCGCGCCACGCCCGGCCCCGGCCCCCACCGCAATCCCGTCAGCAATTCCATGCCACCCTCCTTCACCACCCGCTTCGCCCCAAGCCCCACCGGGCGCCTCCACCTCGGCCACGCCTACGCCGCACGCGCCGCCTGGACCCGGGCGCGCGAGTCCGGTGGCCGCTTCTGGCTCCGGATCGAGGATATCGACCCGGCCCGCTGCCGCCCAGAGTACACCGCCGCCGTGGTCGAAGACCTCGGCTGGCTGGGCCTCGACTGGGACGGTGTCCGCATCCAATCCGGGCACGCCCCGGCCTACCACGCCGCGCTCCGTACGTTGCACGAGGCCGGGCTGCTCTACCCCTGCTTCTGCACTCGCGCCGAGATCGCCCTCGCCGCCCCGCACGGCCCCACCCCGGCCTACCCCGGCACCTGCCGCCATCGCCCGGCCGCTGACAGGGCGGAGCGCATCGCCGCCGGCCACCCTCACGCCTGGCGCCTCGACATGGCCGAAGCGGTCCGCCGCACGGGAACCCTATCCTTCACCGACGAAACCCAGGGCGCCATAACGGCCAACCCCACCGCGTTCGGTGACATCACCCTGGCCCGCAAGGACGCCCCCTTCAGCTACCACCTCTGCGCCACCCACGACGACGCGCTACAGGGCATCACCCTGGTCACTCGCGGCGTCGACCTGCTTCCCTCCACCCACATCCACCGCCTGCTTCAGGCGCTGATGCACTGGCCCACCCCAAACTACGCCCATCACGAGCTAATCTGCGACGCCGCCGGCCGGCGGCTATCCAAGCGCGACGGCGCCCTGACCCTGCAAGCGCTCCGCAAGACAGGCATGAAGCAAAAAGACCTAGACAACCTCTTCCCCCTCTCCCTCCGGGTGAGGGCCGGGGTGAGGGAAACAATAGGCCGTCTCCTCGACTAGACCGAAGCCGGTCGCCCAAACAGAACCCAGACCGCCGCCCTGACACAGTCAGGGCGATAGCGGTTTAGAGCGCGGCAAATCATGCAACCGGAACCCATTTCGGCGCCCGGTCCTTATCCACCACCATGGCCCGCACCCCCTCCGCCAAATCCGGATGCCGGGTCACGGTCCGCGTCAGCTCCAGCTCCGCTTGCAGCGCCGCCTCCAGCGTCAGACCCGCCCCGCGCCGGATCGCGTCGAAGCTCCACAGCACCGCACTCGGCGACACCGACCGCAACGTCGCCAGCGTCTCGCGTGACCAGTCCGTCCCCAGCTGCTCCAGCCGCGCCACGATCGCCGGCACGCTATCCGCCTCGAAACACCTGATTTGATCCATCAGCCCCGGTAGCGATGCCGGCGCGGGCTCCGCGGCGCTCGCCAGCACCGCCGGCCCGTCCGCCGCCAGCTCGTCCACCAGCCCGGCCAGCCGCTCCTGCGGCACGAAATGGGTCGCGACTCCCGCATACACCGCGTCCGCCCCCGAAAGCCGCGCCCCGGTCAGGCCCATATACATCCCCACCGCCCCGCGCAGCCGCGGCAGCGCATAGGTGGCGCCCACATCCGGAAAGAACCCGATCCCCGTCTCCGGCATCGCGAACATCGCCGCCTCAGTCGCGATCCGCGCGGTGCCGTGGATCGAAAGGCCCACGCCGCCGCCCATGCAGATGCCGTCGATCACGGCGATGTACGGCTTGGGATACCGGGCGATCGTCAGGTTCAGCGCATACTCGGCCTGGAAGAACGCCTCCACCATGTCGAACTCGCCTGCCAGCGCTGCGCTCCGCACCGCGCGGATGTCTCCGCCGGCACAGAATGCCCGCCCGCCCGCACCCTCGATCACCACGGCATGCACGCCCGCATCATCCCGCCATGCCTCGAGCGCCGTGGCCAGCGCCTCGATCATCTCGAGCGTCAAGGCATTCAACGCCTTCGGACGGTTCAGCAAGATGTGGCCAATACGGCCCAGACGGCGGGTGATCACGGAATCGGACAAGGCCGGGCCCCTTCTGATAGAGGCCCGGCCTATACCGTCATGCCGCGCGCCCGGCTAGCGCCGGGTCATCAGCCGGGCCGCCACCTCCGCCGCCAGCCGTGCGCCGCTACGCGGCTGCTGCACCACGACCTTGCGCGGACGCCGCAGCGCCAGGCCCACGGTCTCACCCGCCAGCGCCATCATCGAGGTCGCCTTCCGCATCTCCACCAACGCCTGCTGCCGGACCTGCTTCGCCTCATCCTCGATTGGATTGGGCTTGTCCGACTTAGCCATCAGGCCCAGTACCGCCGCGACCACGAGGTCCAGTGCCAGAATGATCAGGCTCGCGACCAAGGGCGTCACGTACCCTGGCGTCAGCAGATGGTAGATCACCACGTGCACCATCACCAGCAGGGCGATGGCGAATACGGCTGCACCAGCACCGTAGGCGCCGCGCATGCCCTGCCGCTTTGCCATCTGCCGCAGCCGCAACGCCTCCGCCGACGCTGCGATCTTGGCGAGTTCGACGGACCGCATCGGCTTAGCGGGCGATGCGGCCGAGCAGGTAGCCCGCGCCGGCGGCAATCAGAATGGCCACGATCGGCTGATCACGCACGCGCTCGGACAGCATCTCGGTCTGATCGCTCGCCATGTCGCCAGCCTGGCTCGCATAGTCCTTCGCCTTTTGCGCGTAGTCCTGGGCATACCCGGCAGCGTTCGAAAGCGCAGGTGTCACACGCTCAGACATTAGGGTCTGAACCTGCTCACGCAGTTGAGCGATCTGTTCCTTGGCGTCCTGCGTTGCGTCGTTGACCGTGTTGGACATGGCATCTCTCCGTGTGTTGATGCCAGTCCAACGCGGGTTATCCGGGGAGGTTCCGGGCTAGCGGCGCCACCAGCCCCGCTTCTTTTCAGTCATTTCCGCCTCGCCGACCACGATGGGCACGATTGCCGGGGCAGGGGTGACAGGCTCGGGCGATGCCGGTTCCGAACCGATGGGCGCGGCTTCGGCAGGCGGCTCTGGTTCAGCCGGCTCTGGCTCATGCACCGGCTCGGCGGTCGGCGGCAACGGTTCCGGGGTGCGGTTGGTCAAGGCCAAGGCGCGCTCCTGTTCGGCCTGCTCGATCGCGTCGAAGATGTCGTAGGCGGAGTTCCCGCCAAACGGGTCCGCCGGGGTTGGGCCCGCATAGGCTGGCGCTGCGTATGCCGGAGCCGTGTAGGCGGGCGCAGGGTAGGCGGGCGCAGTGTAGGGGCTTGCGCTGTCGTTCTCGATGACATTGCTCTCTCCACCGGCCTCCTGAGCCTCCGGTGCGTCACCGGGCTCCCGCCGCCGGCGCCTTCCGCCGCGGCGGCCGCGGCGCTTGCGCTCGCTATCGTCGGACGGGGCGGCCGGGCTATCTTCGGCGGGCTCCGCATCCGGTGTGGCGGCCATGACGGCGCCGGTAGTCTCCGCTTCCGGCTCGTCCACCAATGCCGGTTCGCCACCGTCTGCCGCAGCCTCGGACGGCCCGTCCTCCCGCTTGCCACCGCGCCGCCGCCGCCGCCGCCGCTTCCGGCGCTGTTCGCTCTCTTCTGCGGTCTCACCCGGCCGAGCATCGGCGTCTTCGGCCTCCTCCGCCTCGGCCTCGATCGCCTCCGGCTCCTCCGCCTCTTCGGCCGGCACCTCGTCATCGTCTTCGAACGGCTCGGGTGGCGCCAACTGCGAGATCGGCGGCGGCAGCTCGGACACCGCGGCTGCCCGCACCCGGTCGATCCGCACCGCCGGCGGCAGCAGCGTGTCATCGGACGCGAACACCACGACCATGCCGAACCGTTGCTCGACCTCAGACAGGCGGACCCGCTTATGGTTCAGAATGTACAGCGCGATCGACCCGGCGACGTGCACCACGATCTCCGCCGCCCGCCGCTTACCGCCCTCTTCTTCGATGTCACGCAGCACGTGCAAGGCCGCGCTCTCTGTGCTGCGGACCGTGCCGGTTCCGGCGCAATGGGGGCACATGACGAAGCTCGTCTCCGCCAGCGACGGACGCAGCCGCTGCCGGCTCATCTCCAGCAGGCCAAAATGGCTGATGCTGCCCAGCTGGATGCGCGCCCGGTCGAACCGCAGCGCGTCCTTCAGCTTCTTTTCGACAGCTGCATTGTTCCGCCGGCTCTCCATGTCGATGAAGTCGATCACGATCAGCCCGGCCAGGTCGCGCAGCCGCAGCTGCCGCGCCGCCTCCTCCGCCGCTTCCATATTGGTGCGGAGCGCCGTCTCCTCGATCCCCCGCTCCCGCGTGCTGCGGCCCGAGTTCACGTCGATCGCGACCAGCGCCTCCGTCTGGTTGATCACCAGATAGCCACCGGATTTCAGCTGCACGGTGGGCACCAGCATGGCATCCAGCTGCGCCTCGACCTGCGCCTTCGCGAACAGCGGCTGCGGATCCTTCCACAGCTGCACCTTTTTCGCGTGCGTCGGCATCAGCATGCGCATGAAATCCCGTGCCGCGCGCCAGCCCTGCTCGCCATCCACCAGGATATCGTCCACGTCACGCGAATACACGTCGCGGATCGCGCGCTTGATCAGGCTCGCCTCTTCATAGATCAGCGCGGGCGCCATGGACTTCATTGTCAGCTCGCGGATCTGGTCCCATTGATTGAGCAGGTACTCGCAATCCCGGATGATCTCGGGCTTCGGCCGGTTCGCCCCGGCGGTCCGCACGATCAGGCCCATGCCGCGCGGCAGGTCGAGCTCGGCCGTGACTTCCTTCAGCCGGCGGCGGTCGGCGGCCGACGTTATCTTGCGGCTGATGCCGCCGCCCCTGGGCGAGTTGGGCATCAATACCGAGAACCGCCCGGCCAGCGAGATATAAGTCGTAAGCGCCGCACCCTTCGATCCACGCTCTTCCTTCACCACCTGGATCAGGAGGATCTGGCGGCGGCGGATGACCTCCTGAATCTTATAGTTGCGGGTGAAACGCGGGGCCGCCCGCTCGGGCCGCTGATACTCGGTCTCGGCTTCGCCACCGAGTTGCTGGGGCGGCGGCTCGGCTGGAACTTGGTCCGGTTCGCTGTGCGCTTCGAGCGTTAGCGGGACCTCCTCTAATCCCGGACTGGCTACTAGCCCGCCTTCAAGCGAAACCTCTGGCCCACTTTCTGATCTGCTTTCCGGCCCGCTTTCTGGCCCCCTTTCTGGCCCAAAGCCCGGCTCGGCTTCCGGCACCATGTCAGCGCCGGGCTCAGGCAGGGATTCTTCGGGTAATTCTATCGCGGCTTCGGCCTGTGACGGTGGGTCATCCTCTTCGGACGAGACTACCGCTTCCATGGAGCCTTCACCGGGTTCGCCACTGTCCTCCGGCGCACGCTCGTCCGGCATTTCGCCCATCACCAAGTCACGCGAGACCGTGAGCGGCGCTTCGTAGGGCTGAGCGGCCGCCCGCTCTTCCGCCTCCTCCTCTTCGCGCGCCTCGGCCTCTTGCATCTCGATCAGGCGCTGCCGGTCCGCGACGGGAATTTGGTAATAGTCGGGATGGATTTCAGCGAAGGCCAAGAAACCATGCCGGTTGCCGCCATATTCGACGAAGGCGGCCTGTAGGCTCGGCTCTACCCGCACGACCTTGGCAAGGTAGATATTACCCTTGAGCTGTTGCTTGGTAGAAGTTTCGACGTCGTAGTCTTCGAGGCGGTTACCGTCCAGGACCACCACGCGGGTCTCTTCCGCGTGGGTGCTGTCGATCAGCATGCGCTTCGTCATTATGGGGATGTCTCCGTGACGCCACGGGCACACGCGTGCAGGGCACGGCGCGGCGGCGGCTGATGGGCTGTGAAAAAGGGGTTGCGGCCGCGGATACAGACACGTCATGACGGAACTGGGCATAACGAAGTGCTGGCACGAACGGTCGCATTCTATCCCTGGCTTGTGGATCGCGCCTTGCGGCGCAGTCCGGTTAAGGCGTGCGCTTCTGTCAGCGGAGCGTCCTGTCCCACCGCCAGACCCGGCGCGCGGTGACGCGCGGCGCGGGCCGGCGTGCAGAACCTCGTCAGGAGCGGCGCGGCGTTCGAAGACGCGCGATCACGCAAACAAGGCCGGCCTGCACCACCGGAGCAATAATACAATGACGGAAATCCGCCACGCCCGCAATCCCCTCCTGATTCGCCGGACCCTCCCGAACATCGCGGTGCGCTCTGCCGAAGTCTTGGTGCGTCGATAGACGATGCAGCGTGAGCCGTTTCCTGATAATATCCCGAAATGGAGACCGTCCGAGTCACCCGCCGCTCCCTGTTCGCCGCCGCCGCGCTACCGCTCACGACGCGCACGGCGCCGGTCAAGCGCGGCAGTCTGCCGCTTGTGGTCCTAGACCCCGGCCATGGCGGCAAAGATCCTGGCGCGATCGGCGCCCGCGGCTCCTACGAGAAGCACATAGCGTTTGCCGCCGCACAAGAACTCCGCCGCCAGCTCGAAGCCGGCGGCCTCTGCCGGGTGACGCTGACGCGGGAGCGGGACGTGTTCATCCCATTGGAACGCCGGGTCACGATCGCGCAGGGCAGGGGCGCCGCCCTGTTCGTGTCGATGCACGCGGACGCCGTGCCGGACCGCGCCGTGCGCGGCGCCAGCGTCTATACCCTGTCCGACACCGCGTCCGACGCGCAAACCGCAAGCCTCGCCGTCCGGGAAAACAGTGCCGACCGGTTCGGCGGCCCGCAGTTCCAGGACGTGCCGCCGGCCGTTGCGCAAATCCTGGGAAGCCTCGTCCGCGCGGAAACCCGGCGCGGGTCCGCCCGCCTCGCTCGGGATCTGGTGGACGGCTTCGCCCCCCGGATCGAGCTGCTGAGCAACCCAGCCCGGCACGCGCGCTTCATGGTCCTCCGTGCCGCCGACATCCCGAGCGTGCTGGTCGAAATGGGCTTCATGTCAAACCCCGCCGACGAAGCCATGCTACACCGGCCCGAATACCGTCAGAATGTCGCCTCCGCTCTAAAAATTTCGATCGAACGCTACGTTTCCTCTGGCGCGCGGGTGGCGGGATGATCACGCAAGCGTTAGGAAGCGTTCATGTATGAACGGGCCCCCCTTTCCGAACCAGCTCCCGCCGCACCGAAAAAGCGAAAGAGCCTGCTATGGCGCGGCGTCAAGTTCCTGGTGGGCCTCATCTTTAGTCTTGGGCTGATCGCCTGCATCGCTGGCGGCGCGGTCGGGTATCATCAGTATAACAAGTACGCCGAAGATTTGCCGACGCTCGAGACCCTGCGCCACTACCAGCCGCGCGTCATGAGCCGAGTCTATGCCGGGGACAGCCATTTGATCGCCGAACTCGCGACCGAGCGGCGCATCTTCGTGCCCATCGCCGCCATCCCGGATCGCGTCAAGCAGGCGTTCTTATCGGCCGAGGACCAGAAGTTCTGGACCCATCACGGCATCGACCCGCTGGCGATCGCCCGCGCCGGCTGGACGGATCTACAGCAATACGGTTCCGGCCGCCGCCCGGTCGGGGCGTCCACCATCACGCAGCAGGTGGCCAAGAACATGCTGCTGGGCAACGAAGTCAGCGTCGCCCGTAAGGTAAAGGAACTGATCCTCGCTACCAGGATCGACAGCACGCTCAGCAAGCAACAGGTGCTCGAGCTATATCTCAACGAAATCTATCTCGGCCTGCAAGCCTACGGCGTGGCAGCGGCGGCGCAAAGCTACTTCAACAAGGGGCTCGACGATCTGTCTTTGCCCGAGGCCGCTTTCCTCGCCGCCCTGCCGAAGGCGCCCAACAACTACAACCCCTTCCGCTTCCCGGACGCGGCCAAGGCCCGGCGGGATTGGGTGATCGAGCGTATGGTCGAAGATCATGCCGTGACGCCGGAGGAGGGCGCCCAAGCCCGCGCCCAGCCGATCCTGCCTTCCGCCTTCCACCGCCCCGAAACCGTGCCCGGCGCCGAGTGGTTCGCCGAAGAGGTCAGGCGTGGCATGATCGACAAATTCGGCCAGGACACCACGACCCAGGGTGGCCTCGCCATCCGTACCAGCCTTGACCCTGTCATGCAGACCGCGGCGGACCAGGCGCTGCGGCGGGGGTTGCTAGCGTATGACCGCGGCCATGGCGGCTGGCGCGGCCCAGTGTCGCACGTCACCTTGTCCCGGCTTGATGACGGACGCGGCTGGGTGTCTAAGCTCACCGGCGTCGCCCGCCCGCCGGGCATGCTGCCAGAATGGCGTTTGGCGATCGTTACCGACATCGCAAACGACACCGCCCAGCTTGGCTGGATCGAGCGCTCGGCCGCGGCGGCCAGCGGCGCGAGAAACGGCACGTTATATCTGTCAGACCTCGGCTGGGCCCGTCCGGTGCGCGGCGAAGGCTTCGGCCCGGCGCCGCGCAAGATGGCCGATGTCGTCACCATGGGTGACCTGGTGATGATCGAACCGGAAGAGGCGCGTGGCCCCGGGAAACCGGATCGCGTGTTGTTACGGCAGGTTCCGGAGGTGCAGGGCGCCCTCGTTTCCATGGACCCCTCGACCGGACGCGTCCTGGCCATGTCCGGCGGCTGGAGCTTTGAGGTCAGCCAGTTCAACCGCGCCACCCAGGCCGAGCGTCAACCCGGTAGCTCGTTCAAGCCGTTCGTCTATCTCACCGCCCTCCAGGCGGGCTTCTCGCCCAGTCAGAAGGTTTTGGACGCGCCGTTCACCCAGGTCGTGAACGGCGTCGAGTGGAAACCGAACAATTACGGCCTGAAGTTTAACGGCCCCACGCCCATGCGCCTGGCGCTCGAGCGCTCGCTGAACCTCGTGACCGTGCGCCTGGCCGAGAAGGTCGGCATGGACGCGGTCGCCGACAACGCCATGGCCTTCCACGTCGTGGACGGCATGCCCCGCGTGCTCCCGGCCTCCCTCGGCGCGGTGGAAACCACCGTCCTGCGTCAGGCGGCCGCGTATGCCGGGCTCGCGATGGGCGGGAAGGAAGTGCTACCGTCTTTCGTCGATACCGTGCAGGACCGGGACGGCCACGTGCTCTGGCGCGCCCCGGGCCTTAGCTGCCGCGGCTGCGACCGGGCCGACAAGACGCCGGGCGTAGTCGACCAGCGAAAGCAGATCGCCGACCCGCAATCGGTGTTTCAGGTCGTGACCATGATGCAGGGCGTGGTGGCCCGCGGTACCGGCTTCGCGGCTGGGCAAGGGCTAGGCCGTCCGATAGCGGGAAAGACCGGCACCAGCCAGGATTTCAACGACGCATGGTTCGTGGGCTTCACGCCGGATGTGGTGACCGCCGTCTGGATCGGCTTCGATGACAATAGCAGCCTGGGCGACAAGGAAACCGGCGGTGGCGTGTCAGCACCCATCTTCCACGACTACATGGCCACCATCATGAAGAACCGCCCCGTGCTGCAGTTCCGCATGCCCGATGGCGTAAAGATGGCGGGATGGGATAGCGGCGGCGGCCGGGTCACGGACGCGTTCAAGACCGACCAGGTGCCCGGTGTGTCTCAGGGCACCATCGGCGTGGCGGAAGGCAGCGGCTACTCGGTCAATACGTCAAGCCGGGGCGGCGGCGCCGGCGTCGGCGTGGACAGCGGCATGGGTGGGCTGTATTAACCCGCGCCCGCATCCTAGATAGAACGACATGTCCACCGAAACCGACGCGCTCCACCAACAGCTGAAGCAGACCTTCGCCTTGCTCCGGAGGCATCTTTGACTGGGATGTCTCGACCGCCCGCCTGGAGGAGCTGAACGATCTCTCCGAAGACCCGGCGCTCTGGAACGACGCTACCGCCGCCCAGGCCCTGATGCGTGAACGCAACCGCCTCGCCAGCCTGATCGGCGCCCTGCGCACCATGGAAGCCGAGGTCGCCGACACCATCGACCTCATCGCCATGGCCGAGGCCGAGGGGGACGCCGGCATGGTCCAGGACGGCATGGCCACGCTGCTGACCGTGCTCGAGGAAGCCAAGCGCCGCGAGATCGAAAGCCTGCTGTCTGGCGAGGCTGACGCTAACGACGCTTTCCTCGAGGTGAACTCCGGCGCCGGCGGTACCGAGGCGCAGGACTGGGCCGAGATGCTGGCCCGCATGTACTCCCGCTGGGCCGAGCAGCACGGCTACAAGGTGCAGCTCATGGAACAGAGCGAGGGCGAGCAGGCCGGCATCAAGTCCGCGACCCTGCAAGTGAGCGGCCCCAACGCCTATGGCTGGCTGAAAACCGAGGCCGGGGTGCATCGCCTGGTGCGCATCAGCCCGTTCGACCAGGCTGCGCGCCGCCAGACCAGCTTCGCCAGCGTCTGGGTCTATCCCGTCGTGGACGACACGATCGAGATCGAGATCAACGAAAGCGACCTCCGCATCGACACGTTCCGCGCCAGCGGTGCCGGCGGCCAGCACGTGAACAAGACTGAAAGTGCCATCCGCATCACCCACATCCCGACCAACATCGTGGTCGCCTGCCAAACCGACCGCAGCCAGCACCGCAACCGCGCGACGGCGATGGGCATGCTGAAGGCGCGGATGTATGAGGCCGAGCTGCAACGCCGCGAGGCCGCGGCCAACGCCCAGGAAAACGCCAAGACCGACATCGGCTGGGGCCACCAGATTCGCAGCTACGTGCTGGCCCCGTATCAGTTGGTGAAAGACCTCCGCACCGGGTTCGAGACCGGCAACCCCGCCGCCGTGCTGGACGGCAACCTGGACGACTTCATGGCCGCCGCCCTGGCCGCCCGCGTCGGCGCCACTCGCAGCGACGCGAGCGCGCAGGCGCAGTAGTCTGCGGGCTGGAAGCCGGCGCTACGGTAGAGTGGCCTAGTCGCCGCTACCGTATCGCGGGCTTCTAACCCGCATCCTGAGGCCAGGCTGGAAACGCACGCTACGAAGACGCTCCAGCACCAGATAAATCACCGGCGTCGTGTATAGCGTTAGGACCTGCGACACGATCAGCCCGCCGCAGATGGCGATGCCGAGCGGGCGGCGGTATTCCGCGCCCGTGCCGGTGGCCAAGGCCAGGGGAACCGCGCCCAGCAGGGCGGCCAGCGTGGTCATGATGATGGGGCGGAAGCGCTCGGCGCAGGCTTCCAGGATGGCCTCGCGCGGGGTCAGCCCGCGGTCCCGCTCGGCCTCCAGCGCGAAATCCACCAGCATGATGGCGTTCTTCTTTACGATGCCCATCAGCAGCACGATGCCGATGATCGACAGCACGCCCAGATCGCCGCCGGTCACGATGATCGCAAGCAGCGCGCCTAGCCCGGCGGAGGGCAGGGTGCTGATGATGGTGATGGGATGCAGCCAGCTTTCATACAGTACGCCCAGCACGATGTAGATGCTGATCAGCGCCGCGCCGATCAGCAGCGGCTGGGTAGATAGGGATTTCTGCAGAAACTTGGCGTCACCCGCGAAATCCGTCCGCACCCCCGCCGGCATGCGGAGCGCCGTGGCCTTGTCCGTCACCAGCTTGATCGCGTCACCGGAGCTGGTGCCGGTCTTCAGGTTGAAGCTGATGCTGGCGCTGGGGAACTGGCCCTGGTGCCGAACCGCCAGGGGCGAGGTGCCGCGGTCGAGCTTCACCACCGCCGTGATCGGCACCTGCGCGCCCGCACGGCTTGGCACATTCAGGCGGTCCAGGAACCCGGGGTCCGTCTGCAGGCCCGGCAGCGTCTCCAGCACCACGCGGTATTGGTTGCGCTGCGTATAGATGATGGATACCTGGCGCTGCGCATACGCGTTGTTCAGCGCGGCATCGATGGCGCTGATGCTGACGCCCAGCCGGGACGCCTCCTGCCGGTCGATCACCACGTTGGCCTGCGGGCCCGGGCGGTCCTGGTCCGAGCTCACGTCCTCGATCCCGTCCACGCCGCGGAGCGACTCCTCCAGCTTCAGCGTCCACTCGCGCAGTTCGCTGATGTCTTGATCGAGCAGGATGAACTGGAAGCCGGAGCCGCCGGAGCGTCCGCCGCCGCGCAGGTCCTGCGCGGAATAGAGGAAGGTCTGGATGCCCGCCATCTGCGTGAGCTTGGGGCGGAGCCGGGTCAGCACCTCCTCGCTGCTGAGCCCCCGCTCGGCCAGCGGCTTCAGCGATACGGTGATCTGCCCGCGGTTGATGCTGGACCAGCCCGACGTGATGCCGATGGTGCTGCCGACGCTCTCGATCGCGGGGTCGGCCAGGAGCACGTCCACCACGCGCTTCTGCCGGGCGGCCATGGCGTCGAAGCTGATGTCCGGGCTGGCCAGCGTGTTGCCGGTCAGGAGGCCGGTATCCTGCGTCGGCAGGAACCCCTTCGGCACGACGCCGTACAGCTTCACGGTAAAGAAGATGATTGCGGCCGTCATGGCGATCATGAGCCAGGAGAAGCGCAGCGCCCAGTCCAGGCTGCGCCGGTAGCCGCCCTGCACTCTGGCGAAAAACCGTTCTACCGCCCGGTCCAGGCGGCCCCACCAGCCGCCGGGCGGCCGCACGTCCCGCATGAACCGTCCGGAGATCATGGGTGTCAGCGTGAGCGACACCACGGCCGAGATGGCGATCGCCACCGTGAGCACCACGGCGAACTCATGGAACAGCTTGCCCAGCAGGCCCCCCATGAACAGGATGGGGATGAACACCGCGACCAGCGAGATGCTGATGGACACCACGGTGAAGCCGATCTGCTTCGACCCGGCCAGCGCGGCGGCGAGCGGGCCGAGCCCCCGCTCCTGATGCCGGGCGATGTTCTCGATCATCACGATCGCGTCGTCCACGACGAAGCCGACCGAGATGGTGAGCGCCATCAGCGAGAAATTGTTGAGGCTGAAGCCGAACAGGTACATGGCGCCCAGCGTGCCGGCGATGCTGAGCGGCACCGTGACGGCCGCCGCCAGCGTCGGCACCATCCGCCGCATGAACAGCGCCACCACCATGAGCACCAGCGCGATGGAGATCAGCAGCGTGACCTCCACGTCGCCGACGCTGGCGCGGATGGTGTTGGTGCGGTCCGAGATGGTGGTGACCTGGATGTCCGGCGGGATCCATTTCAGCAATTGCGGCAGCTGCGCCCGGACCCGGTCCACCGTGTCGATCACGTTGGCCCCGGCGGTCTTGGTGAGCGTCAGCAGGATGGCCGGCTGCGTCCCCTTCCAGGCGGCGAGCTTGATGTTGGCGACGCCGTTCAGCACCTCCGCCACGTCGCCCAGACGCACGACCGCCGCGCCCGAGTGCTTCAGCACCAGGCGCGCGTAGTCGGACGCGTCATGGATCTGGTTATTCAGTTCCAGCGTTTCCGCCCGCTCCGGCCCCTGGAACCCGCCTATCGGCCCGTTCACGTTGGCGCCGCGAATGGCGGTATAGACGTCCTGACTGCTGAGCCCGGCGGCCTTCAGCGCGGCCGGGTTGAGGCGGACGCGGACGGCCGGCTTCTCCGCGCCATTCACCTGGACCTGGCTTACGCCCTCGATCTGGCTCAGTCGCTGTCCCAGGATCGTGTCGGCGGCGTCGTAGATTTCGGCGGTGCTCAGCGTGTCGCTGGTGAGCGCCAGGGTCAGGATCGGCGCCTCGGCGGGGTTGAACTTGCGGTAGTACGGCCGGGTCGGCAGGTCGGATGGCAGGTCCGAATAGGCGGCGTTGATGGCCGCCTGCACGTCATGCGCCGCGCCCTCGATCGGGCGGTCGATGTCGAACTGGATGACGATGGAGGTGCTGCCGGTGCTGCTGGTGCTGGTGATCTCGGTGACGCCCGGGATTTCGCCCAGGCGGCGCTCCAAGGGGGCGGCGATGCTGGCGGCCATGGTCTCGGGATCCGCGCCGGGCCGGCCGGCGAACACCACGATGGTGGGGATGTCCACGCTGGGGAGCGGCGCGACGGGGAGGAACCGCACCGCCGCCAGCCCGCAGAGCAGGATGCCGAGCGCCAGGAGGAAGGTGGCGACGGGGCGCTGGATGAAGGGGGCGGAGATGTTCATTGCGGGAACAAGCCTGCATCACCCCGTCTCCCTTCGGGAGAGGGCCGGGGTGAGGGGAACGGGCGGGGCTGGCTTACATGAGTGAGGGTAGTAGCCTCGCCTTCCATGACCCGATGAGGGACAGTGCGGGTCGGTTCCCTCACCCCGGCCCTCTCCCGGAGGGAGAGGGGGAAGTGAGCGCTCACTCGGCCACCGCGGGGACGGCTGGGCCGTATCGTAGGCGTGCGCGCTCGAAGGCCAGGTAGATGACCGGCGTGGTATAGAGTGTCAGCACCTGGCTCAGCAGCAGGCCGCCTACGATCGTGAGGCCGAGTGGGAAGCGGAGTTCGGAGCCGGTGCCGCTTTCCAGCATCAGCGGGAGCGCGCCCAGCAATGCCGCCGCCGTCGTCATCATGATGGGACGGAACCGGAGCAGGGACGCTTCTTCGATCGCGGCCTCGGGCGTGAGGCCGCGGACCCGTTCCGCCTCGAGCGCGAAGTCGATCATCATGATGGCGTTCTTCTTCACGATCCCCATCAGCAGCACGATCCCCACCAGCGCAATCAGCGAGAGGTCCTGCCGGGCCAACACCAGTGCCAGCAACGCGCCGATGCCCGCCGAGGGCAGCGTGCTCAGGATCGTCACCGGATGGATCGTGCTCTCATACAGCACGCCGAGCGTGATGTAGATCACCACCACGGCGGCCAGGATCAACCAGGGTTCGGACGCCAAACTCGCCTGGAACTCGGCGGCGTCCCCGGAGTAGCTGCCGAGGATGGTGCCGGGCAGGCCCATCTCGCGCTCGGCCTGCGCCACCGCTGCCACGGCGTGGCTGAGCGAGGAGCCCGGCGCCAGGTTGAAGCTGATGGTGGTGCTGGGGAACTGGCTCTGGTGCGTGATGGCCAGGGGCGCCGTGCCGGACACGATCCGCGCCACGGCCGAGAGCGGCACCTGTGCGCCGCCCGTGCCGGGCAGGCGGAGCTGGTCCAGGCTGTGCGGGTCCGCCCGCCAGTCGGCGTTGGCCTCCAGGATTACGCGGTATTGGTTGGATTGGCTGAAGATCGTGCTGACCTGGCGTTGGCCGAACGCGTCGTACAGCGTGTCCTGCACCGCCTGCATGCTGACCCCCAGGCGCGTGGCCCGGTCCCGGTCCACCTCGATCCGGGTGGAGAAACCATCCGTCTGCTGATCGCTGGCGACTTCCTGCAGGTCCGTCATGCCGCGCAGCCGCTGCACCAGCCGGGGCGCCCAGGTGGCCAGCTCCTGCGCGTCCGTGTCCAGCAGGGTGTACTGATACTGCGTGCGGCTGATGCGGGTGCCGATCTGGATGTCCTGCACCGGCTGCATATAGACCGTCATGCCGGGCACGTCCGCCATGGCGCGGGTAAGGCGGGCGATCACGGCGGGCGCCGGGTCCCGCTGACCGCGGGGATGCAGCGCCATGGTGATGCGGCCGGTGTTGGGCGTGGCGTTGATAGTGCCGGCGCCCACGAAGCTCACGACGCCCGCGACCGCCGGGTCCCTCTGCGCGATGTCCGCCAGCTGCGTCTGCAGCCGGCTCATGCGCGGGATGGAGGCGCTCTCGGCGGCCTCGGTCACGGCGACGATCACGCCGGTATCCTGCTGCGGCAGGAAGCCCTTGGGGATGAAGACGTAGAACAGGATAGTGCCCGCCAGCGTGCCGAGCGCCACCAGCAGCACCAGGCGCTGCGCCCGCAAGGCGCGGGTGAGCGTCTGTGCATAGAGGCCGGTCAGCCGCTCGAACCCACGCTCGAACCAGGCCGTCATCCAGCCCGGCCCGGCATGGCCGCGGAGCAGGCGTCCGCACATCATGGGCGTGAGCGTGAGCGAGATCACGGCCGAGACGATGACGGAGGTGCTGAGCACGACCGCGAACTCGTTGAACAAGCGCCCGACCACGCCGGTCATGAACAGCAGCGGGATGAACACGGCGACCAGGCTCACGGTCAGCGAGACGATGGTGAAGCCGATCTGCTTGGCGCCCAGGTACGCGGCCTCGAGCGGCGAGTGCCCTTGTTCGATATAGCGGACCACGTTCTCGATCATGACAATGGCGTCGTCCACCACGAAGCCGGTCGCGACGGTGAGCGCCATGAGGCTGAGGTTGTCCAGCGAATAGCCGCACAGCGCCATGATCCCGAACGTGCCGATCAGCGAGAGCGGCAAGGCCACGGCCGGGATGATGGTCGCCCGGGCCGAGCCCAGGAACAGGAAGATCACGAACACCACGAGCCCGATCGACAGCGCGAGCGTCGCCTGCACGTCGTTCACCGAGGCGCGGATCGTCTCCGTCCGGTCGACTACGACCTGCATCATGACGGAGGCCGGCAGCGCGGCGCGGAGCTGGGGCAGGGCCTCCCGCACGGCGGCGACCGCGGCGACGATGTTGGCGCCGGGCTGGCGCTGGATGTCCAGCACCACGGCCGGGGTGCCGTTATACCACGCGGCCACCCGGTCGTTCTCCACCCCGCCGATCACGCTGCCGACGTTCTCGAGCCGCACGGGTGCGCCATTCTTGTAGGTGATGACCAGGTCCTTGTAGGCGGCCGGCGTCTCGAGCTGATCGTTGGCGTCCAGCGCGTAGGATTGGCGCGGGCCGTCGAACCCGCCCTTGGCCCCGTTCACGTTGGCCGCCGCGATGGCGGTGCGCACGTCCTCCATCGACAGGCCGTAGCCCGCGACCCGCGCCGGATCGACCCGGATGCGGATCGCCGGGCGGAGGCCGCCCTGCACGGTGACCTTGCCCACCCCGTCGATCTGGCTCAACTTCGGCTGCAGCAGAGTGTCCGCCACGTCGCTGATTCGGTCGATGGTGATGTCGGTGGAGGTGAGCGCCAAGGTCAGGATGGGCGCGTCGGCCGGGTTCACCTTGGCATAGACCGGGGGATACGGAAGCTGCGGCAAAGTGCCCGCGGCCGCGTTGATGGCGGCCTGCACGTCCTGCGCGGCGCTATCGAGCTGGCGGGTCAGGTTGAACTGCAGCGTGATCTGGCTGGTGCCCTCGGACGAGGTGCTGGTCATGGAGGCGAGGCCGGTGATCTGGCCGAATTGGCGCTCCAAGGAGGCGGTGATCAGCGTCGCCACCGTATCGGGCCCGGCGCCCGGCAGCTGCGTCGTGACCTGGATGGTCGGGAAATCGACGCTCGGCAGGGCGGAGACCGGGAGCGCCTTGTACCCGAGGATGCCCGACAGCAGCACGGCGATGGCCAGGAGCCAGGTGGCAATAGGGCGGGCGATGAAGGGGGCGGAGATGTTCATGGCGGGAAGGTAAACCGGCCCCCTCTCCCTCCGGGAGAGGGTTGGGGTGAGGGAAACAGGGGGGGCCGGCTTTCATTTTGCCCGGCAGCGCGCGCCGCGAAGCTCCGGCGGTAGTCAGTTCTTGTGGCTACCCTCACCCCGGCCCTCTCCCGGAGGGAGAGGGGGAAGAGCGCGGTCACGAGGGGCGGTTCCGGCGGGAGATGTTCATGGCGGGGGGTAAACCGGCCCCCTCTCCCTCCGGGAGAGGGTTGGGGTGAGGGAAACAGGCGGGGCCGGTTTTCACCTCGCCCGGCAGCGCGCGCCGCGAAGCTCCGGCGGTCGTCAGGTCTTGTGGCTACCCTCACCCCGGCCCTCTCCCGGAGGGAGAGGGGGAAGAGCGCGGTCATGAGGGGCGGTTCCGGCGGGAGATGTTCATGGCGGTGGGTAAACCGGCCCCCTCTCCCTCCGGGCTACGGGAGTCACACATTTGCGGAATGAGCGAGGGCCCACCCTTGTTTGATCCCGTCGAGTTTCAGCACTCCTCGGGCGATGATCTTGGGTCCGGGCGGCTTGTAGCCTCTCGAGTGGTATCCGGACCAGCCGCCGAGGCGGGCGACGATCCAGGCGAACCAGGCCAGCGTGTCGTCGGCATGGGGGTTCTTCAGCGCCGCCGTCCGGCCTTCGAGCTTGGCGCAGCACGACTTCAGCATCGGCGTGTCGGCTGGATCGGCTGCGTCGCTCAGCGGCTGGCCGGTCGCGGCGTCGCGCCCTACCACGATCTGCACGATCCGCACCGCCGCGATCAGCGCCGTCACCGCCAGCTTGACGTAGCGTCGTGCCTCGACGACTTGCGAGTTCTCCGCTTCTGCCCCGGCACTCTTGAGCGTGCGGAACACCTGCTCGATCGTCCAGCGCAGCCGATACCAGCCGACGATCTCGCGGGCCCGCGTCACATCCGGCACGGCATGCGTCGTCAGCAGGCACCAATGCACCGCATCCTTATCCTCCGTCATTGCCTCCGGCACCCCGACCTCGCGCACGTCCACGACGCGCAAGGTCACCGTTTCGGCCAGGCTCCGGGCCGCTTTGGCCGGGCGTCTCAGCGTGACCTCGCCGAACCGGATCGCAACCTGGGCCGAGCGCGCCGGACGCGGCCCGCGCGCGGGTATCTCGATACAGACGCGGTCCTGCTCGGGCCACGATGCACAACTGGCGAACAGCCGCGACCCGGTCGTCAAGGCCCGGTCCTGTGCCGCCCGGCACAGGAGGTGGGCACCTTCGGGCCGGCGGGCGAACTGGTCGTAGATGTCGCTCTCGCGGTCGGCGACGACCGTCACCAGCGCCGCGTCCTCCAGAACGGCCGCGGCGGTTTCGGCCCCCGCCAGCCAACGGCGCGACTCCTTGGCATCGGCGGCCCGGGTGTTACGGTCGGCCACCAGGCCCTCGGTCCGGTTGAGCACCTGGGCACCCACAAGGCCGATCACGCCGCCCGTGGCAGCATCGACGGCGACCGTCGGATGCAGGAACAGGCCGATGTCCTCTCCGTTGCCTGCCCGGCCAAACCCCCGCTTGCTCGCCCCGTGCGAGGCGAAGTGCAGCTCGGTCGTGTCCTGAACCGCCAACGCATGCCGGCCGGCCGCGCGTCGGCCAGTGACCCGGCCCGTATGCACCAGCATCTCGTCCGCACTCACGGCCGGGTTGTCGAGGAACTGACCAAAGCGGAGAGCCTCGTTGCGGGTCTCAGCCAGAGCATGCAAACACATCGTGGGCGCGTTCTGCATCGCCGCCAGCAAACGCGCACCTACCCGCCGCAACCGCGCGTCGCCAAAGGAACCAAGGGTGTCATCACTCCTGCGAATCGCTCCATGAACACCAATCATGGATTCGAAAAACCAACCCGAACGCCAGTCAAAATTGATTCGCACATGCGTGACCGCCGTAGCCCGGAGGGAGAGGGGGAAGAGCGCGGTCACGAGGGACGGTTCCGGCGGGTGCCGGGGGCGCCGCGCTCACGGGGGATGGCGTCCGGGGCGTTGCCGTCCGGGCCGGCGATAGCCACGCGGGCGCCGTCCGTCAGGCGTTGCGCGCCGTCGGTCACGACCTGCTCGCCCACTTTCAGGCCGTCGGTCACCACGCTGACCTGGTCATCCTCCTGGCCGACCTTCACCAGGCGGCGGGACGCCTTCAGGTCCTGCACCACGAACACGAACGCGCCCTGCGGCCCGCGCTGCACGGCGGCCGTGGGGACGGTGACCACGCCGGGCAGGGTCTGCACCAGCATGCGCACGTTCACGAAGCCGCCCGGCCATAGCAGCAGGGTGTCGTTCGGGAATGTCGCCTTCAGCTTGATGGTGCCGGTCGCCGGGTCGACCTGGTTGTCCAGCACCGCGAGCTTACCGCGCTCCAGCACCCCGCCGGTGGCGTTCAGCGCCACCACCGGCGGCGCCCCCGCGGCCATGGCGGCAGCGACGGCGGGCAGGTTCTGCTGCGGTAAGGTGAACACGACCGAGATCGGCTTCAGCTGCGTGATGACCGTGATGGGGTTGGCATCGCCGGCGCGCACCAGGTTGCCCGCATCCACCTGGCGGAGGCCGGTCCGCCCCTCGATCGGCGCCAGCACCGTCGTGTAGCTCAGCTGCGTGCGTGCGGTGTCGATCTGTGCCTGGTCGCCGCGCACCTGCGCCTCCAGCTGGGACACCGTGGCCCGCGCCGTGTCCGCCTGCTGCGCGCTGCTATACGCGGTGGCGGCGAGTTTGGCGTAACGGCCGGCGTCGAGCCTGGCGTTGGCCAGCGTCGCCTCGTCCTGTTGCTTCTTGGCGCTGGCCTGATCCAGGCTCGCCTGGTACGGGCGGGGGTCGATCCGGGCCAGCACGTCGCCCTTGGCCACGTCCTGGCCCTCGCGGAACCGCACCTCCAGCAGGGGGCCGTCGATCTGCGCCCGCACCTGCACCTGGTTGAACGCCTGCACGGTGCCGAGCCCGTTCAGATAGACCGGCACGTCCCGCGCCTGGCTCATGGCCGCCAGCACCGGGATGGGCGTGGCCGGGTCACCCCGCCCGCGCCCGTTCCGCTCCGGCGTGGCGGCGGGGCGCCAGACCAGGTAGGCCAGACCCGCCATCGCCAGCAGCAGCGCCGCGATCACCACCAGGCTGCGCCAACCCAACCTCATCAACCAGCCTTCCACCCGCCGCCCAGCGCCTTATACAGATTAACCAGCGACTGGAACCGCGTGAGCCGGACCTGGGTCAGCAAATCGAGGTCATTATACAGCGTGACCTGGGTGTTGAGTGACGTCACGACGTCGATGGTGCCGGCCTGCAGCTGGGCGCGGGCGATGTCGGCACTCCGCTGCGCCACCGCCACCGCCTGCCGCTCCAGCGTCTCCTGCTCGGTCGTGAAGCGGTAGGCGGTCAGCGTCTGCTCCACGTCGGTGAAGCTCTGCAGCACCGCCCGGCGGTAATCGGCCACCAGCTCGTCATAGCGGCCGCGCGCCTGATCGAGCTCGCCCCGGCGCTGCCCGTTGTCGAAGATGGACTGGGTGATTTGGTTGCTGAGCGTGGCCACGAGGCTGCCGGGTCCCAGGATGCTGCTCAGCGCCAAGGTGCTGACGCCGCCCGCCGCGGTCAGCTGGATACTGGGGTAGAACGCCGCCCGGGCCGCGCGGATGTTGCCGTTCTGCGCGATCAGCTGCGCCTCCGCATAGGCCACGTCCGGCCGCCGCTCCAGCAGCTCCGCCGGCAGGCCCAGCGTCACCGGCGGCAAGGTCAGCGGCGCGAGCGAGCCCCCCTTTATTTGCAGCCGCTGCGGCGGACGGCCGGTGAGGATGCCGAGCGCCAGCCGCTGCTGCTCGATCTGGTTGCGGTCGGACGGGATCAGCGCCAGCTGCCCGGCGACCAGCGCCTCCTGTTGCGACACATCGAGCGCGTTAGCGGTGCCGACGCTGAGCCGCGCCCGGAACGCGGCCAGGATCTGCTGCGCGTCCTTGAGGTTGCGCTCGGCCACCGCCAGCCGGTCCTCTGCCGCCAGCATCTGAAAATAGGTGAGCGCTACCGACGTCACGACCGATAGGGCCACGGTTTCCTGATCATACCGGGTCGCCAGCGCCGCCGACTGCGACGCCTCCGCCAGGGCGCGGTTGCGGCCCCAGAAGTCCAGGTCGTAGGAGACGGTGATCTCCCCCTGATAGGACCGGCTGTCGGTGTAGCGCTTGCCGTTGAAGGTGCGGTTGGCGATGCTGCGCCGGGCGGTTCCGGTCTTTTGGTAGTCGGTGTTGGTCTGCGCGTTCACTTGCGGCAGCAGCGGCGCCCCGCTGATCCGCACCTGCGCATCTGCCTGCACCACGCGCGCGGCGGCGGCGGCCAGGTCGTTATTGTAGGCGCGCGCATCGGCAATCAGCCCGTCCAGCTCCGCCGAGCCGAAGCCGTGCCACCACTCCGCCGCCGGCCACGCCGCCTGCTCGCTGGCCGGGGTGGCCGCGAAGGCGGGCGGCACGTCCTGATCCGGACGCACATAGCGCGGCCCGAGGCTGCAGCCGGCCAGCAGCCCGGCGGCGATCATGGCTGCGACGCGGGTCATCGCCGGGTATGCAGCGCCGTCTCGGCCAGCCGGACCCGCCCTTCGGGCGAGATCTGCGCCAGCGCCAGCAGCAGGCCGTCGCCGAACCGGGTGGAGGACTCCGTCCACCGCGCCTGCAGGACCTGCATTCGAGCCCGGACCTCATTTTCGTCGAACGGGGTGCGGGCGATGCTGCGGGAAAGCTCCTCCCGCGCCTCGTCCAAAGCGCGGCGGGACTGGCCGTACCAGGGCCGTTCTTCCGCCAGCACCGAGCGGAACCGCCGCGCGTCATCCGGCCCGAGGTCCCGCGCCATGCGGTTCACCGCCCCCTCGAACCCCGGGGCACCCGGCGTCCGGTGCATCAGCACGTGGCTGCCGATGATGGCGCAGGCGAACAGGTTGAGCGCGACCGAGCCCCACAGCACCCGGGTTCTCCAGGGCTCGAACAGCCATGTGCGAACCATCATGGGACCAGCGCCGCCTGCACCATCGTGATGGCGTCCGCGGCCGGCTCCATGGCCGCCCAGTAGCCCAGCCCCACCCCGGCCGCCGTACACGCCAGCAGCATGCCGCAGCGCAGCCCGGCCTGTAGCGGCGTGCGCGCGGCCAGGCGCCGGTGCAGGTTGCGCAGCAGCCGCCCGCACTCCGGGGGCGCCGGGTCATCGGCGAGGGCATCGGCGGCGAGAGCATCGGCAAACCGCGCCCTTGCCTCGGCCGAATGCTGCAGCAGCGCCCGCGCCTCCGCCGGCGCCGGCCAGCGGTCGAGGTCGGTGCCGCGGGTTTTCAGCGCCCAATCGAAGCGGCGCAGGTCCATCACTCGCGCGCTTCCATATACGCGCGCAGCAGCTTGCGGGCGCGGTGCAGCAGGCCCTCGAGCGCGCGGGGCGTCGTATCGAGCGCGTCCGCCGCCGCCTGCCCGGACCAGCCCTGACCGTAGGTGAGGGCGATGGCGGTGCGCTGGCGGGCGGGGAGCGTGGCCAGCGCCTGGGCGAGCAACTGGCTCCGCTCCTGCCGGGCCAACACTTGCTCGGCATGGGGGGCCGCGTCCGGCAGCTCGTCCGGCATATCCGTGGTGGGGCGGAGCGCCCGCACCCGGTCGATCGCGGCGTTGACGGCGATCCGGTGCAGCCAGGTGGAGACCGAGGCCTGCCGCCGGTCATAGGTGCCGGCCCGGGTCCAGGCCCGGAGCAGCGCATCCTGCGCCACGTCCTCGGCCGCCGCCGGGTCGGTCAGCACCCGCTGCGCCGCCCGCCGCAACCGCCCGGCATAGCGCACGCACAGCGCATCGAACGCAGCCCGGCTCCCCCCGGCGGTCTGGGCCATAAGATCTTCGTCAGTCGCGTCAGCCACCGGCATCACATCGTCCATAACAGCCCTACGCAGGGGAGGGCGGGTTCCCACGCGGTATATAGGTAGTCAATCACGGCGGCTTTCTCAGATGGTTCCTGGGCCTAGGTTTGGCAGGGCCATCACATCCGGCCATCCCCGCGCATCACCAGACTCTGGTGACGACGCCGTCGAAGGCCGTGTCAGCCGATACGAGGATGTGCTTGCCCTGCCGGGCCGTGGCGGCGAGCAGTCTGTCGAACGGATCGCGATGAGCCCAGTCCATCATCCCAGCCTGGAGACAGGTTTCCGCTCCGAAGACAGCAACCGAGCCGCCTTGTGCTTGCAGCAGGCCGGGTAACCGGTCGATGAACGCCGCCATCTCGGGCCACTTGCCGAGCCGGACCTTCTGGGCGATCTCGAAGAAGGTGATCGGGCTGACGAACACCGTTCGGGCCCCGGCGATCGCATCCAGGGCAGGTTGCGAGAGGCGGCCGTCGCCAGAAAGGCTCCAGGCCCAGGCATGGGTATCGAGCAGGACCGATGTCAGGCGCCACCTTCCCAGAGATCGAGGTCTTCCTGATCCGTAGAAGACAAGAAGTCGGGTCCGGTTCCGAGCTGACCAGCGAGGAGGCCGATCTGGAAGCTTTGCTTGACGACGGGCACCAAGCGCACCACCGGCGTGCTGCCGCGAGAGATCACCACGTCCTCTCCGGCAAGCGCCGCCTCGATCAGGCGGGACAGGTGGGTCTTCGCAGCGTGAATGGTGACGCGTTGCATCTGTTCCCCCTTTTTGCTGGGGCGATGATGGACGAAAACGCGAGTTAGTCAAGTTAGCCAAGCCGTAGCCCGAGCCCGATTCGAAGCCGCAGGCTTGCCGGCGCTCGCAGAAAGCGTCGCTGACAGCGCGGCGCGTGGCCCCGCGGCACACATCGCAGCCGACCAAGGCAGCGTCGAGGCCGCAAACAACCTTCGCCGGCCGGCAACCAGGGCTCAAGCGTGTCGGAACGATCTTGCGGAACGCGCCTCATTATGTGAGATGTGAGGTGCTTACTTAAGGAAACGCGGCACCTAATGCCGTATCGTAAGGGGGAGGGAAGCGGTTGCAGACGGCCGTGCTTGAGACGTCTGGGCTGACGCGGGATTTTCGTGGCTTCGTGGCCGTGAACAACGTCGACCTGAGTGTCGCCGAGGGTACGATTCATGCGTTGATCGGGCCTAACGGTGCCGGGAAGACCACGTGCTTCAACCTGCTCACCAAGTTCCTGCAGCCGTCCAAGGGCATGATCCGGTTCAAGGGCGCCGATATCACCGGGATGCAGCCCGCCATGGTCGCGCGGCTTGGGCTCGTGCGGTCGTTCCAGATTTCGGCCGTGTTCCCGCATCTGACCGCGCTCGAGAACGTGCGGTTGGCGCTGCAGCGGGCGCGGGGGGGGAGCTTCGACTTCTGGCGCTCCGAATCGCTGCTGCATCATATGGATGACCGGGCGCGGGCGTTGCTGGCCGATGTCGGGCTCGACGAATATGCCGAGGAGACGGCGGCGCTGCTGTCCTATGGACGCAAGCGTGCGCTGGAAATCGCCACCACGCTCGCACTCGAACCCACCATGCTGCTGCTGGACGAGCCCACGGCCGGGATGGGGCATGAGGATGTGGAGCGGGTCGTGGCGCTCATCCGACGCATACGCACCGGGCGGACGATCCTGATGGTCGAGCATAATCTCAGCGTGGTCGAGGGCCTGTGCGACCGCATCACCGTGCTGGCGCGGGGACAGATCCTGGCCGAGGGGGATTACGCCTCGGTCAGCAAGAACCCCGAGGTGATCGCAGCCTATCTAGGCTCCGCCGATGCTTGACCAGACCTCCGCGCTTCCCTCGGCCATGCTGGAAATCCAAGGCCTGAACGCCTGGTATGGCGAGAGCCACGTGCTGCATGGCGTGGATTTCAAGGTGAACGAGGGGGAGGTCGTGACGCTCCTGGGCCGCAACGGCGCGGGCAAGACCACCACCATGAAGTCCATCATGGGCCTGGTGCCCCGCCGCGAAGGCAGCATCCGCTTCAAGGGGGATGAGACCGCCCGCATGCGCCCGGACGGCGTCGCCCGCGCCGGCATCGCGCTGTGTCCGGAGGAGCGGGGCATCTTCGCCGCGCTGAACGTCACCGAGAACCTCATGCTGCCCCCCGTCATCGCGCCCGGCGGCATGAGCGTGGACGAGATCTATTTGCTGTTCCCGAACCTCAAGGAGCGCGCCGGCAGCCCGGGCACCAAGCTGTCCGGCGGCGAGCAGCAGATGCTGGCCATCGGGCGCATCCTCCGCACCGGCGCCCGCCTGTTGTTGCTGGACGAGCCGACCGAGGGCTTGGCGCCCGTCATCGTACATCAGATCGGGCGCACCATCCGCGAGATCAAGCAGCGCGGCTTCACCGTCCTGCTGGTCGAGCAGAACTTTCGCTTCGCCAGCACCGTCGCCGACCGGCATTATGTGATGGAACACGGCAAGATCATCGATATGATCCCCAATGCCGAGCTCCCTGCGAACATGGACAAGCTGCACGACTATCTCGGCGTCTAGGAGACCACCATGAGCATCACCCGCCGCACGATCCTGGGAACCACCGCCGCGCTGCCGCTGGCGGGACGCGCGCGCGCCCAGGGTGCCCCCATCAAGATCGGCGTGCTGAACGACATGTCCGGCGCCTACCGGGACATCAGCGGGCCGACCTCGGCCGCCTGCGTCCGGCAGGCGATCGAGGATTTCGGCGCCCAGGGCCTCCAGGTCGAAGTCGTGACCGGCGACCACCAGAACAAGCCCGACGTCGGCACGTCGATCGCCCGGCAATGGATCGACCGGGAGGGCGTCGACATGATCATCGATGTCGCCAACTCGGCCCTAGGCCTCGCCATCAACGGGGTCTGCAAGGAGAAGGACCGGGCGTACATCAACTCGACGGCCGCGACCGCCGACCTCACCGGCCCGGCTTGCGCGCCCACCACCGTCCATTGGACCTACGATACCTGGATGCTGGCGCACTCCACCGGCGGTGCGATGGTGAAGGCCGGCGGCGATAGCTGGTTCTTCGTCACCGCCGACTACGCGTTCGGCACCGCGCTGCAGCGGGACACGACCGCGTTCGTGGAAAAGGCCGGCGGCAAGGTGCTGGGCTCCGTCCGGCACCCGTTTCCCGGCAACACGGATTACAGTTCCTTCCTATTGCAGGCGCAGGCGAGCAAGGCGAAGGTGATCGGCATCTGCAACGCCGGCACCGACACGGTGAACACCATCAAGCAGGCGGCGGAGTTCGGCATCACCGAGGGCGGCACGAAGCTCGCCGGGCTGCTGGTGTTCTTGAACGACGTGCACGCGCTGGGGCTGCCCGCGGCGCAGGGGTTAGTGCTGACGGAGTCGTTCTATTGGGACCTGAACGACCGCACCCGCGCGTTCACCAAGCGCGTCCTGCCCAAGACCGGCGGCGCCCACCCGGCCATGTCGCACGCCGGGTGCTACGCGGGTGCGCTGCATTACCTCAAGGCCTGCGCCGCGATGGGCCAGGCGGAGGCGAAGAAGAGCGGGGCGGCCACCATCGCCCGCATGAAGTCCATGCCGACCGATGATGACGCGTTCGGCGCCGGGTCGATCAGGGAGGACGGGCGGAAGCTCCATCCCGTGTATCTGTTCGAAGTGAAGAAGCCCGCGGAGAGCAAGTACGCCTGGGACTATTACAAGCTGATTGCCACCACCCCAGCCGGTGAGGCGTTCCGCCCACTCGGCGAAGGCGGCTGCTCCCTCGTTCACGCTTAAGGAAACATCGATGCATATTGAACGCCGCGCCCTGCTGGGTGCTACCGCCGCAGCCGCCCTGCTGCCCCGCGCCGGACGCGCCCAGTCGCAAACGATCAAGATCGGCGTGCTCAACGACCAATCCGGCCCGTATCGCGACATCGGCGGTCAGTTGACGGTCACCGCGGTGAAGCAAGCCGTGGCGGAGTTCGGTGACAGCCTGAAGGTCGAGGTGCTCAGCGCCGACCATCAGAACAAGCCTGATATCGGCGTCGGCATCGCCCGGCAGTGGATCGACCAGGAGGGCGTGAACCTGATCGTGGATGTGCCCACCAGCTCCGTGGCGCTCGCGGTCAACAACGTCGTGCGGGAGAAGAATTGCGCCTACATCAACACCGGCGCCGCCACGTCCGACCTCACCGGCATCCAGTGCACGCCCAGCACGATCCATTGGTCGTATGACACCTACATGCTGGCCAAGAGCACGGGTGGCGCCATGGTGAAGGCCGGGGGGGATAGCTGGTACTTCCTCACCGCCGACTACGTGTTCGGTCAGCAACTGCAGCGGGACACGACGGCCACCGTCACCAAGGGCGGTGGCAAGGTGCTGGGTGCCTCGCTGTATCCGTTCCCGGGCACCACGGATTTCAGCTCGTTCCTGATTTCCGCGCAGTCGAGCGGCGCCAAGGTGCTCGGCCTCTGCAACGCCGGGGCCGATACGGTGAACAGCATCAAGCAGGCGGTGGAGTTCGGCCTCACGCAGAAGATGAAGGTCGCGGCCATGCTGATGTACATCGCCGACGTGCACGGCCTGGGGCTCGAGGCCGCGCAGGGCCTCTATCTCACGGAGTCGTTCTATTGGGACATGAACGACCGCACCCGCGCCTTCACCAAGGGGTTCCGGGCCCGCATGCCGAGCCAGACGCCCAACATGAGCAACGCCGCCGGCTATGCGGGCACGCTGCATTACCTAAAGGCGCTGAAGGATCTGGGCGTCGCCAGCCGGACCGACGGGGCCGCGGTGGTGGCGCGCATGAAGGCGATGCCGACCGATGACGATGCCTACGGGCCCGGCAGCATCCGGGAGGACGGCATGGCGCTGTTCCCGTCCTTCCTGTTCGAAGTAAAGAAGCCGTCCGAGAGCAAGTATCCCTGGGACTATTTCAAGACCGTGGTCACCACCCCGGCGACCGAGGCGTGGAAGCCGCTCAGCGAAGGCGGCTGCAAGCTGGTGCGCGCCTAGTCATGTCGGCCACCCTTCCCCGCCAGGAGCGATCCGTCCAGTCGGCGCTCACGATCGCCGTGCTGGTGGCGGGCGCCGTGCTGGTGCTGGCGTATCTGGCGCTGCATGGCGGGGAAGTGGTGGCCGGGATTGCCGGGTTCTCGTTCTACCGGCCCATGCCGCTGTTGTTCGGGCAGTTGCTGCTGGGGCTGATCAACGGGGCGTTCTATGCCCTGTTGTCGCTGGGCCTGGCGGTGATCTTCGGCATGCTGAACATCATCAACTTCGCGCATGGCGCGCTGTTCATGCTGGGCGCGTTCGCGGCGTGGATGATGCTGACGCCCAACACCTGGCTCGGTATGATTTCGCCGGGTCTTGCGGTGCCGGACTGGCTCAGCATCGGCTACTGGCCGGCGCTGATCCTGGCGCCGCTGATCGTCGGCGCGTTCGGGCTGTTGATGGAGAAGACCATCATCAGCCGGCTATATAAGCTGGACCACCTGTATGGCCTGCTGCTGACGTTCGGCGTGGCGCTGATCCTGGAGGGGCTGGCCCGCAACGCGTTCGGCAGCTCCGGCATGCCGTACAAGATCCCGGCGGCGCTGGCGGGCGGAACCAACCTCGGCTTCATGTTCATGCCCAACTATCGCGGCTGGGTGTTGCTGGCCGCGGCCGCCATGTGCCTCGTGACCTGGGTGCTGATCGAGAAGACGCAGCTCGGCGCCCGCCTGCGCGCCGCGACCGAGAACCCCGGCCTGGTGCAGGCCTTCGGCGTCAACGTGCCGCGCATGATCAGCCTGACCTACGCGGGGGGCGTGGCGCTGTCCGCCTTTGCCGGCGTGCTGGCGGCGCCGATCTATTCGGTGAACCCCAACATGGGATCGTCGTTCATCATCACCGTGTTCGCCGTGGTCGTGATCGGCGGCATGGGCAGCATCCTGGGCAGCATCGTCACCGGGTTCGGCCTTGGCATCGTCGAGGGGCTGACCAAGGTGTATTATCCGCAGGCGTCGGCCACGGTCATCTTCGTGGTGATGGTCATCGTCCTGCTGGTCCGTCCCTCCGGCCTGTTCGGGAAGACCGGCTGATGGACGCGACCCCCACCCGGTTCGTGGACGTGCGGCCCCGTCCGTTCACCCTGGCCGGGTTCAGCACGGCGCAGCTCGGCGCCCTGGTGCTGATGCTGGCCTTCATGGCGACCGCCTGGTATTTCATCTACCCGGTTTTCCTCATGAAGGTGATGTGCTTCGCGCTGTTCGCCTGCGCCTTCAACTTGCTGATCGGCTTCGTGGGCCTGCTGAGCTTCGGCCACGCCGCCTATTTCGGCATGGGCAGCTACGTCACCGCCTATGTGGCCAAGACCTACCATCTGACGCCGGAGGTCGCGATCCTAGTCGGTGGCCTCGGCGGCGCGGCGCTCGGCACCGTGTTCGGCCTGCTGGCCATCAAGCGGCAGGGCCTATATTTCGCCATGATCACGCTGGCGCTGGCGCAGATGAACTATTTTTTCTGCCTGCAGGCCCCGTTCACCGGCGGCGAGGACGGGATCCAGCAGGTGCCCCGCGGCGCGTTGTTCGGGACCATCTCGCTCGGCCCCGACATGTCCATGTATATCACAGTCTGCGCGGTGTTCCTGATCTGCTTCCTGCTGATCCACCGCATCGTGCACTCGCCGTTCGGTCAGGTGCTGAAGGCGATCCGCGAGAACGAGCCGCGCGCCACCTCGCTCGGCTACCGCACGGATGACTACAAGCTCGTGGCCTTCATCCTCAGCACCTTTATCGCCGGTATCGCCGGGGGCATGAAATCCATCGTGTTCGGCATCGCGACCTTGACCGACGTGCACTACGCCATGTCCGGTGAGGTCGTGCTCATGAACCTCCTGGGCGGCATGGGCACCATCTTCGGCCCGGTCGTGGGCGCCGGCATCATCGTCTGGACCGAGAGCGCCCTATCAAGCTACGGCTCCTGGGTCACCGTCACCCAGGGCGTGATCTTCGTCGTCTGCGTCCTAGCCTTCCGCCGCGGCATCGTGGGCGAAATCGCGGCACTGATCCGGCGGCCGTTGTAGGCTTGTCCGTGAGCTGCAAGGGCAGAGTAGTCATGCCGGAGTGCCGCATCCGAAGAAGGAGCTTGGCATCGGTTTGGTCGCGGCGATCCGCAAGCAAGCCGGAATCTGAAGGCAGCATGCGTTTCCAGTCGCTATCGAGCCCGGCACCAGCACCACCGCGTTCGGCGTCATCATTCCCGACCTACCCGGCTGCTTATCCGCCGGACACACGCTCGATGAGGCATGACCAACGCCGAGAAGGCCGTCACCCCTCGGCGTGCTGTGCAAAAATGCGCCTATGCCGGAAGGGTGTTTGCGATAACGCTTCCCCACCCGGTTCAGCGGCAGGCCCGCGCTCCAGAAATGTGGTATGCTGCGGCGCACCACGGGTGAGCCATGAGCATACTAAGGCCGGTCTCCAAGGGACGCTTCCGGGCCCAGTCATTATTCAGCCCTAAGACCGTCGGCGTGCTTGGCGCTACCACGGCGCTCGGACGCACCGTGCTCGGTAATCTCGAGGCGGGCGGGTTTGCGGGCGGCATTTGGCACGCCGAAGAGGTCACAGATTTTCTCGAGCCGCCAGACCTCGCCGTCATCGCCGCGGCGCCGGACCGGGTGGTGGACATGATCCAGGCCCTGGCCGATCACGGCACGTACGCCGCCATCTGCCTGACCCCGGCCCAAGGGATCGAGGCCGCGGCGCGCCGGGCCGGCATTCGGGTCCTTGGGCCATCCGCGTTCGGCGTGGCGGTCCCGGGGCTTGGGCTCAACGCCACCACTGGGCACCTGCCGCCGCAGAAGGGAAAAATCGCGCTCGTGTCGCAATCCGCCGCGCTTTGCCGGTCTGTGCTGGATTGGGCGGGGCCGAACGGGGTGGGGTTCAGCCATATCGTCGGGCTGGGCGGCGGGGCCGATATGGGCTTTGCCATCGTGCTCGACTGGCTCAGCCGGGATCCCGGCACCGGCGCGATCCTGCTGGACATCCGCACCATCCGGAACCGCCGGGCGTTCCTGTCTGCCGCACGGGCCGCGGCACGGCTGCGCCCCGTGGTGGCTATCCGGGCGGGCGGCCGGCTGCAGGACCCGTCCGGACGGGCCGACCTCGTATTCGACGCCGCACTGCGCCGGGCCGGCATCGTTCGCGTGGGCCGCCTCGCCGACCTGCTGGCCGCCGCCGAGACGCTGACCCGCGCCCGCCCGCCCCGGGGTGAGGCCGTGACCATCATCACCAACGCCGTGGGCCCGGGCCAAATGGCCGCCGACGCCGCCGCGGTACTGGGCCTCCCGCTGGCCCCACTTACCGCCGCGACCCGGCAGGTGCTGAACATGCAGATGGCGCCGGGTCCGTCCGATCTGGGCCTGGTCTGGACCGGCGCCGACCAGCCGATCCGGCTGGCGGAGGCCGCGGCGCTCCTGTCCGGCGCGCCGGAGGTGGGCGGCCTGGTTGTGGTCATGGCGCCGACCGGCACGGCCGACGATGCGGGCATCCAGGCGCTGGCCGCGGCGGTCCCGAGCCTCAAGCTGCCGCTGCTGGCGGCCGTGCTGGGCGAAACCACGGGCGGCCCGCTCCGCCGGGCGTTGGCGGCAACGGGTGTCCCGGTGTTCAACACGCCCGAGCTTGCGATGCGCGGGTTCGCGCAGCTGGTGGAACAGCGCCGGGCCCGCGCCGCCGCGCGTGAGCTGCCGCCGCGCCGCGTGTTGGCGCTGGCGCCGGATCAGGACCAGGTGCGTGCCCTGTTCCAGGCAGCCCGGGACTCGGGGCGCCCAGGGCTCCGTCAGGACGAAGCGTTGGCCGTCCTGGCCGCCTACGGCCTGCCGGTGGTGCCGACCGCCCCGGCCGCCACGCCGGACGAGGCCGCCGCCGCCGCCGCCCGGCTGGGCTTCCCCGCCGTGCTGAAACTGGCCCGTAGCGCGCGGCCGCAGCCGGCGGGGCCCGGCGCCGTATCGCTCGATCTCATCGACGAGAATGCGGTCCGGCAGGCCGCCATCCTGCTCGATGCCCGGCGCGGCCGGCTCGGCCGCACCGACGGGTTTTTGGTGCAGCGTCAGGCCGGGCGGGCGCGGGAATTACGGGTGACGGTCGCGGACGATCCACTGTTCGGCCCCGCCATCGGCTTCGGCCAGGGCGGTAGCGCCGCCGCGTCGTTCGACGATCAGGCCATGGAGCTACCGCCGCTCAACCTCACCCTGGCGGCCAGCCTGATCGGGCGCACCCGCGCCGCCGGCACCCTGGCCGAGTTCCATGATCAGCCCGCTGCGTCAAAGGACGCCGTGGCCGACGCATTGGTGCGGATCAGCCAACTGGTCGTGGACTTTCCGGAGATCTCGGAGATCGACATCAACCCGCTGTTTTCCGACGCCGACGGCGTGCAGGCGGGGGACGCCTGGATCGGGCTGTATCCGCCCGGCGAAGCCGGCGTGCTCAGCATCACACCCTACCCGGCCGAACTCGCCGAGCACTGGGTGAGCGCCGGGGAGACGCTTCTGATCCGCCCGATCCAGCCCGAGGATGCCGAGGCGCATCAGGCGTTGTTCAGCCGGCTCACGCCCGAAGATATCCGATACCGGTTCTTCAGCATGGTCCGCGCCCTCACGCCGGAGCAGATCGCCCGCATGACGCAGGTGGATTATGAGCGAGAAATTGCCTTCATCGCCGTCCGGGAGAACACCGGTGAGACGCTCGGCGTGGCCCGGCTGGTGCGGGAGGCCTATCTGCGCCGGGCCGAGTTCGCCATCGTGGTGGAGCCGAGCATGAAAGGGCGGGGCCTTGGCCGCCATCTCATGCAGCGCTTGATCGACTGGGGCAGGACGCAGGGGCTGGCCGAGATCGAAGGACAGGTGCTGAACGAGAACGCGCCGATGCTGGCCTTCATTCGCCGGCTCGGCTTCATCCTGCACCGCAGCGCCGACGATCCTGAAATCGTAACGGCCACGCTCGCCCTATAGCCGCGGTCATATTAACCTCCTATCAAGCGGCGAACCCTAGGGGAGCCCAGGATGTCACGCTTCACCATTGCCGCCGCGCTCGCCCTCCTGTGCGGGGGTGCGGTGGCGCAGACGGCCAGCACGGCCACGCAGACCGTGGATACCATGAACAAGCTGTGGGGCCGCCACCCCGGCACCCGCGCCAATCACGCCAAGGGTGTCGTGGCCGAGGGCAGCTTCAAGCCGGCCGCGGACGCCGCCGCGCTCAGCAGCGCAGGCATCTTCGCCGGCGCCACTGTCCCGGTGCTGGTCCGCTTTTCCGACAGCACCGGCCTGCCAGCCCTGCCGGACGGGGATCCGAACGCCAACCCGCACGGCATGTCGATCCGGTTTCAGCAGACCGCGGCGGACTACGTGGACGTAGTCTCCAACTCCCTCAAATTCTTTCCCGTCGCCAATGGCGAGGAGTTTCTCGAACTGTTGCAAGCCGTGGGCGATAGCCCGGCGGATGCGCCTCATCCTAACAAGCTCGAACAGTTCATCGCCGCACATCCCTCCGTGCCCAAGGCGTTCGGCAGTACCAGCACGCCCAGTAGCTTTGCCCGCGAAGAGTATTTCGGCATCGACGCCTTCATCTTCAGCAACGCCAAGGGCGAGAAGCAGCCGTTCCGCTTCCAGTTCTTGCCGGTTGAGGGTGTGGACCATGTCAGCGCAGAGGCGGCGGGCAAGATGGTGCCGGACGGCCTGTTGACCGAATTGCCTGAGCACCTGGCCAAGGGTCCAGCCTCCTTCCGAGTCATGGCGCAGCTGGCCAACCCCGGTGATCAAACCAAGGATCCGAGCCAACCCTGGCCCGCCGACCGCCGCGTGGTGGAGCTCGGCACCATCACCCTGACCGGCCCGGTAGCGGACGAGGTAAAGGCGTCTCGAGACCTGCGCTTTCTGCCGAACCACTTGCAGCCCGGCATAGAAGTATCGGACGATCCGCTGATCGACGCCCGGGTCCGCTCCTACGTCATCTCGTTCGGCCGCCGCGCGCAATAAAGGAGACAGCATGTTCAGTCATATCATGATCGGCAGCAGCGATCTGGACCGGTCGAAGACGTTCTACGACGCAACGCTCGGCGCCCTGGGCGGCAAGCCCGGGCGTACCGACGCCGTGGGCCGGCTGGTCTATGCGCACCGGGGCGGCCTGTTGCTGATCACCGAGCCGATCGACGGGCAGCCTGCTTGTGGAGCCAACGGGGGCACCGTCGGCTTTGCCGCCGAAAGCCCGGCCGAGGCCGACGCTTGGCACAAGGCCGGGGTCGAGCATGGCGGCACCCCGGTCGAGGACCCGCCTGGTGTGCGCCAGAGTGCCAACGGACCGCTGTATCTGGCCTATTTGCGCGACCCCGACGGCAACAAGCTGTGCGCGCTGCACCGGGTGGCCGCCTAAATCGTCAGGCCGGCTGAAGCAGCCCTCGACATTTTCACCGCAGCGCAGCATAGGTGGCGATCCCCTTGAAGGTCCGCCTGCACCGATGCTGACGCCGTTCTCGTCCGAAGACCTTGGCCGCGTTTTCGATGCCCGCACCCTGACAAAGGGGCGTACGCTGATCCTGATGTCGGAGGTGGTGGTCGCGCTCGAAGAGACGCAGGTCGCGATCACCATCAACCACTTAGACCAGGTCTTCAAGGCCAGCATGCAGCCGGCTTTGCTGCAGGATCGCGTGGTGTTCTTTAACGAATGCAGCTGTGGGCGGCTCGCATGCGAGCACGTGGCGGCCGGCGGGCTCGCGGCGCTGGAACGGCATCCGGAACTGCGCCGGGCCGGGCAGCAGAGTTTTCTGGAAACGATGCTGAAGCCGGAGGCGCCGGGCACTGAGCGGCAGGTGCTGATGTACGAACTGTCCCCGGCCGACCCGCCGGCCGCCTGCACGGTCACCTGCCTCAACCTCGGCGCCCGCACCGGCACCCGGACCATGACGACGCCCGCCGCCATCATCGCCGACCGGACGCAGCCGGAGAGCGTGAAGCTGCTAGCGAAGATGCTGGGCAGCGGGGACGGAAGGGCGCTGATCGCCGTCGACGCCGTCGATAGCGTGCTGGGCCTGCTGGCCCGGCTGGGCAAGGCGCGCTGGCATGCGACGGGCAAGATCTTGAAGCTCGACGCGGACCGCACCTTCCAGGCCAACCGCCCGCCGGACCTGCCGCCCAAATCGGCGGTGATCCTGGGCGACAAGGGCCCCTGGTACGTGGACGCCGCCACCGGCTCCATCGGCCGGGTCCGCCTCCGCCAGGGGCCCGTCACGGCGCGCCCCGCCCCGCCCCCGCCCCCGCCCCCCCCGCCTGTGGTCCGCCCCAGCGGTCCCGCGCCCAAGCGCCAGCTGCTCGCCAAGCAGCCGCACAACCCGTATGGGAACGCCGCCTTCGCCAATAAGCCGGTGATGCGCCGGGTCGAACCCCTATCGGCCGACCCGGTCATTACCGAAACCCCCGTCACCCCCATCCTCCGCCTAAGCCGCGTCGAATGTCCGGACGAGGCCGGGCGCCTGGTGCCGACGGACGCGCTGGCGGTCGAGTTCGACTATGGCGGCACCGTCATCGGTTTTGATGACGAGCGGCAGTTCGTCAAAGCCGGGCCCGCCCAGATTTTCGTGCGGCGGGACCGCGCGGCCGAGGCGGAGGCCATGGAGCTGCTGCGGCCCGAGAGCTTCACCCAGATCCGCGTGGCCGACCCGCACCGCGTCAAGGGCCGCATCGTGCAGGTGTTCCGCGGCCGGGACGCCAGCGAGAAATGGCAGGGCTTCATCTCGGACCGGGTGCCCGGCCTCATGGCGCTGGGCTGGCGCAACCTGATCGACAAGGATTTCGGCCCCCGCACCGTGCAGGTGGTGGGCGAGTATGACGTCCGCGTGTCGGACGCGCTCGGCCCGGTGGGGCTCGGCGTGGGGGCAGGGGCGTTCTCGCTCGATTTCGGGATCGAGATCGACGGCGAGCGCGTGCCGCTGCTGCCGATCCTGACCCGTCTCATGGAGCGGGGCGGCATGGATTCCGCCATGGTGGTGGATGGCGAGCTGATCACAAGCCTTGAGGATGGACGCCTGCTGAAGCTGCCGGCCGAGCGCATCCGCCGGCTGCTGACGGTCATGGCCGATTTGATCGAGGCGGCGCAGCGCACGCCCGATGGCGGCATGATCCTAAAACAGGGTGAGGCCGCGACCGTCCTCGACCTTGAGGACCTGCTGCCGACCCGCTGGGACAATGCCGGCGCGATCAGCGCCTATGCCGAGCGGTTCCGCAGCGTCGCCGACATCCCGCCCGTGCTGGTGCCTAGCAGCTTCAAGGCCGTGCTCCGCCCCTATCAGCAGCAAGGCGTGGACTGGCTGCAGCATTTGCGGGAGCATGACCTTGGCGGCTTGCTCGCCGACGATATGGGCCTGGGCAAGACCGCGCAGACCATCGCGCATATTGTGATCGAACACGCCGACGGCCGCCTCGACCGCCCGGCGCTGATCGTCGTCCCCACCAGCCTGGTCGCGAACTGGGGCGCGGAGCTCGAGAAGTTCGCGCCGCACCTGAGCGTCGTGGTGCTGCACGGGCTCGACCGGCACGCCAAGCGCGGCGAGCTGGACGGCGTCAACGTCGTCATCACCACCTACACCGTCCTGTCCCGCGATATCGAGGAGATGCGGGGGCTCGAGTGGCACATCGTGGTGCTGGATGAGGCACAGGTCATCAAGAGCCCGGACGCGAAGGCGACGAAGGCCGTGTGCCGCCTGGACACCCGCCACCGCCTCTGCCTGTCCGGCACGCCGATCGAGAACAACCTGCAGGAGATCTGGTCCGAATTTGCCTTCCTGATGCCGGGCTTGCTGGGCGACCGGAAGGGCTTCGCCAAGCGCTTCCGTACCCCGATCGAGAAGAACGGCGACATGGTGCGCCGGGTGCAGCTGGTCCGGCGCATCCGCCCCTTCCTGCTGCGGCGCACGAAGTCCGAGGTCGCGACCGACCTGCCGCCCAAGCACACCATCATCCGCCGGGTCAATTTGGGGGCGGAGCAGCGGGCCTTATACGAGACCATCCGCGGCACGCTGCACGACACCGTGCGGGAGCAGATCGCCGGACTGTCCGCGGCGCAGGGCCGGATCGTCATGCTGGACGCGCTGCTGAAGCTGCGCCAGGTCTGCTGCGACCCCCGCCTGGTCAAGCTGCCCTCCGCCCGGCAAGTGGAGGAGAGCAGCAAGCTGGATGATCTCATGGAAATGGTCACCGAGATGCTGCCGGAGGGCCGGCGCATCCTGCTGTTCAGCCAGTTCACCTCCATGCTGGACTTGATCAAGCCCAGGCTGGACGCGGCCGGCCTCCGCTACGTGGAGCTGCGCGGCGACACGCGGGACCGGGCGGAGCCGGTGCGCTCGTTCGAGGCCGGCGAGGTGCCGCTATTCCTCATCAGCCTCAAGGCCGGCGGCCGCGGCCTGAACCTGGTTTCGGCCGACACGGTGATCCACTACGACCCGTGGTGGAACCCGGCCGTGGAGGACCAAGCCTCCGACCGCGCCCACCGCATCGGCCAGACGAAGTCCGTGTTCGTCTATAAGCTGTTGGCCGCCGACACGGTCGAGGACCGCATCCTGGAATTGCAGCAACGCAAGGCCGACCTGGCGCGGATCGCGCTGAGCGAAGAGGGCGATTTGGCCGGGCTGGAGGTGGACGACCTGGAGTTCCTGTTCAGCGGCGAGAAGGACAAGATGGCGGCTTAACGCTTGCGCTGAATCCGTTACCTTCGACCGATCTCCTGTTTGCTCCGACGGTTTACATAACCAGTGCTGACCACCCAGACGCCCATCAGCACCAAGGCACCGCCCAGAAACGCGTGCACTGGAACGGCCTCGCCGAGCAGGAACACCCCATACACCGTCGCGGCCAGAGGCAGCACATACTGCACGCTTGCGGCCTTCCCGACGGGTGCCAGCGCGACGAGTCTGAAATAGAGTACGATGGGCAACGCCGTCGCGACGGCAGCGAGGCCTGCGAATGCAAGCCAGCTTGCAGGCGGGATTGCCCAAGCGGCAAGCGGATGCGCGACCAGAGCGAGGCCCGTTGCAGGCGCCGTGGCAAAAATCTGTTGGCCAAGGGCGATCGCCGCGGGATCGGACGGCTTCGTGAGGCGCAGGTATATCGTGCTGGTGGCGTAGGAGAGCGCCGCGCCCAGCATGGCTGCGCCCCCGGCGGCGCTGACATGCCCACCCGCAATGTTCTCAGGCCCGACAAGGAGGAACACTCCGGCAAAGCCCAGAGGGAGGCCTGCGGCGCTCCAGCCTGCCAAGCGCTCGCCTGGCAGCAGGAAGTGCGCCAGCACGGCAACCATCAAGGGTGTGGATGCCTGGATCAGCGCGGCTGGTGCACTGTCGATTTCGGTCAGCGCGACGGCGGTGAGCACGTTAGGCACCAGGCCGTTCAGCATCCCCAGCACAGCCATATGCCGGATCGAGCGCCGGTCCAGCGGAAAATTTTGTCCATTGCAGGCGAACCACACGGCCAGGATGGCGCCAGTCATCAATCCGCGTAGCGCCGCGATTACGATAGGAGGCGTATCCGCGGCCGCAATCACCTTCATGAAAGCAAAGCTAGTGCCCCACGTGGCGGCGATGATCAGGATGTACGCCCAAAGCGCATTGCGGCTCAGGCCAGCAACCGCTTCAACATTGTGACTTACCTCGACCCTTGGCGTGCTGGTCATTGACGGTCCCCGCGTTTTCGACGCGGGGATGTGGCCCGAGAGGTTCGTCTTGGTCTTGGACGATCCTGCGCTGCCTTCTGTACAACCCGGGCGGCAACCCGTGGTGGCGCACGAAGTGCCGGGATAGATCGCTCTGATCGTAGAAGCCGGAATGCGCAGCGACCGCCGCAAGCGGCAGGCTGGTGCCGGTCAGTAGCGCCCGGGCATGCCGGACGCGGCATTGAAGCGCAAACGCAGCCGGAGGTAACCCGAACAGCCGCCGGAAAGCGGTAATCAGGTGCGTCGATGAGAGCTCGGCCTCGGCGGCAAGGGTGGCAAGACCGAGCCGGCCGGGGTCTGTGCAATCGGCCTCGATCCGATCCCTGACCCGATGCAGGGCACGGGCCGACGGCCGTGCCTGCGTCGCCGTTTGCGTAGAAGCGCGGCTTGCGAACCGCCGGACGGCTTGTTGCAATAAGATGTGGAGCGCTTCGCTTGCGGCGAGCGGGTCGTGGCCGGCTCGTTTGAGCGCGGTGAAAGCCGACGAAAACTGTTGAGTAAATTCCGTGTCCGCCGTGAGCGGCCTTCGAAAGGACGGTAAGGCTTCTGCGCCACGGCTCGCACCGGCCGCGGTCAAACCGGCCAGCAACGACGGAGCGACATACAGCATCCGGTGCTGCCAACCGTCATCGCCGCCGGGCTCGCCGGTATGGATGCTTTCTGGATCGTGCAGCAACAGGTCACCAGGACCGGCCGCATGGTGTCCGCCTCTCGCAAAAAACGTCGTGCAACCGGCGGTGACGAGTCCGAACGCATAGAACTCGTGGCTATGCCGTGGAAAGGAGTGCCGCACGAACTCGGCCTCCAGCAGCTCCACGCCCCCCTCCATGCCGTCGATTGCGGTGACGGGAGTGTATTGGACGGCGTGGAGGGTGGGCGGCCGATTAAAAACCGACGATAACATCCGCCGCCAAGGTGAACGCGCCCCGGTCCTTGTTGTCGTTGAACGGGTTGCTGTTGTTCAGCGCGCGGTCGTAGCGCACCTCCGGGCGGATCAGCACGGTGCTCAGCTGGCTCGGCATGCCGGCCGGCTTATACGTCAGGCCCGCCGTGAACTCGCTATACGTGGTGGGCTTGGTTGCGGTGAGAAACCGCGAGAACGTGCCGCGCTCGGCCGCCACGTAGTCACGGTTGCTGACGGGGGTGCTGACGAAGAAGTTGCTGCTGTCCCGGAACACCTCCGCCCGGCCATTCAGCGTCAGCGTATCCGTCAGCGCATACGACGCATAGCCGGTCAGCCCGTAAGCCTCGGCCTTGAAGCCATCCTCCCGCACGTAGTTCGCCTCCGCCGTGAGCGTCAATTTCTCCGTCGCCTTCCAGACGATCGATGCGTCATTGTAGTAACGCAGCGCACTGTTGGCGAAGGGCGAGTTCAGCTTGCTGTCTTCCGGCCCGATATGCGTCAGCGCCAAGACGACCAGCTTGCCATCGTTGAAAGTGAGTCCTACGCCCGCAATACCGCCCGGACGGTTGTTGTTGTCACCGGCGCCATAGGCCAGGAACGTATTGGTGCCGGTGTCGATCCCGCCATAGATGTCCAGCAGGTCGGACACATGCGCTGTCGCCAGCACACCGGTATGCTTATACGGCAGGCCGTAGTTGAAAATGTAGCTGTGCGAGTAGAACGTGTTCGTCTTGGGATCGATCAGCTCGACCCCCAACGGAGTCGGATAGATACCCGCCTTCACATCCAGCCCGTTGGCGAACACGCCCGGCAGGCGGACGGAAAGCGACGCCTCCGGAATATCGAGCTGGTTGCGGTCGTGGATCAGCTGATCGAACACGCCCAGCGTATGCGTGATCCGGCTGTCCGACCCATACGCGATCTGCAGCTTGAAGCCGTAATCATTCTCGGTCGCCTTCGGGTTCACGTCGCGGGAGATCGTGCCCAGCAGCTGGTTCAGGATCGGATGGTTGCTGTTATCGTTGAACAACTGGCCGAAATTGCGCCGGCTGCGCGGGCTCGACGTGTTCACGGTGATGCCGCCATCGGCCTGCAGGTGCAGGCTGATGCCGCTGGCCCACTCACCGAAGTCTTTTGGCGCCACATACGGCGCCTCGGCCGGGGCCGCCGCCGGGTTGCCCGGCGTCCCCGTCTGTTCCGCCGGCGTCGCGAGCTGCGCATGGGCGGTCACCGCAAGTAGCACGGCCATGGTGGAGGCGGCGGGGATCGTCTTGTTCATACTTCAGCTGCTTTCCAAACGGGGCCAGAACGGCCGGCAAATACGCTGAGGACCATGCAACACGGGTGCCACGTGTCTGTCTAATGACTGCGCCCCCGGCCTGTCCGGCCGAGGGCGTTGCTTTGTGGCAACAGCGTTGCGTCAGGCCGAGTAATACATCTCGAACTCGACCGGGTGCGGCGTGTGTTCGAAACGATAGACCTCGGTCCACTTCAGCTCGATATAGCTCTCGATCTGCTCCTTGCTGAACACGTCCCCGGCCAGCAGGAACTCATGATCCGCCTCGAGGCACCCCAGCGCCTCCCGCAACGAGCCGCACACGGTCGGAATGCCCTTCAACTCCTCGGGCGGCAGGTCATAAAGATCCTTGTCCATCGGATCGCCCGGATGGATCTTGTTCTTGATCCCATCCAGCCCAGCCATCAGCAGCGCCGAATACGCCAGATACGGGTTCGCCGTCGCGTCCGGGAACCGGATCTCCACCCGCTTGGCCTTCGGGCTCGTGGTGTAAGGAATGCGGCAGGACGCCGAGCGGTTGCGGGCGGAATACGCCAGCAGCACCGGCGCTTCGAACCCGGGGATCAGCCGCTTATAGCTGTTAGTGCTGGGGTTGGTAAAAGCATTGCAGGCTTTCGCGTGCTTGATGATGCCGCCGATGAAGTGCAGGCACATTTCCGACAAGTCGGCGTAACCGTTGCCGGCGAACATCGGCTTGCCGTCTTTCCAGATCGACTGGTGCGTGTGCATGCCGCTGCCGTTATCGCCATAGATCGGCTTGGGCATGAACGTCGCCGTCTTGCCGTAGCTATGCGCGACATTGTGCACGCAATACTTATAGATCTGCATCTGGTCGGCCATCGTCAGCAGCGTGCCGAACTTGGTGCCCAGCTCATGCTGGCTCTGCGCCACCTCGTGGTGATGCTTCTCGATCGGCAGGCCCATCTCGCCCATGCTGCTCAGCATCTCGGCGCGCAGATCGCTCTCGCTATCCACGGGCGGCACTGGAAAATAGCCGCCCTTGACGCCCGGCCGGTGGCCCATGTTGCCCTCTGGATACTCCTTCATGTTGGCGCCGGGTCCCTCGATGCTTTCGGTTTGAAAGCTGGCGAAATTGGGCCCGGTCCCAAACTTCACGCTGTCGAAGATGAAGAACTCGGCCTCCGCGCCAACCATAACCGTGTCGCCGATGCCTGAGGATTTCACATACGCCATGGCCTTCTTGGCGGTGCTGCGCGGGTCGCGGGCGTAAGGTTGGCCGGTGCTCGGCTCGTAAATGTCACAGAACAGGATCAGGCTCGGCTTGGCCGCGAACGGGTCCATCACCGCGGTTGTGGGGTCCGGCATCAGGATCATGTCGCTCTCATTGATCGCCTTCCAGCCCGCGATGCTGGAGCCGTCGAACATGATCCCGTCCCGGAACGCATCCTCGTCGATTGTCGAGACGTGCTGCGCCGTGTGCTGCCACTTGCCGCGCGGGTCCGTGAAGCGCAGATCGACATACTCGACCTGATGCTCCTGGAACATTTCCATCACGTGGGCTACGGTGCCCGGTTCAACATTTGCCATGCCGTCTCTATCCTTGTCTTTCCAGCCGCCCGGTGCGGCTGGTTCTAGATTAAATCGCCTCGGGGCCGCGCTCGCCCGTCCGGATCCGCACCACTTCATCGATGGTGCTGACGAAGATCTTGCCGTCGCCGATCCGCCCGGTCCTGGCTGCGGTGACGATAGCCTCCACTGCACGCTCGACCAAGCTATCCTCGCACACGACCTCGATCTTCACCTTCGGCAGGAAGTCCACGACGTATTCGGCGCCCCGATACAGCTCGGTATGCCCCTTCTGACGCCCAAACCCCTTCGCCTCCACCACGGTTATGCCCTGCAGCCCCACTTCGTGCAGGGCTTCCTTAACCTCGTCCAGCTTGAACGGCTTGATGACCGCTTCGATCTTTTTCATACGTTCCTCCAGCCCGCCCCGTGCCGGTGATGGGCTGGTGACGGATGCAAAGGGTTGCACGCGCCGTGCCACCCGGCAATCCAGTCCCCCGCGCCAGCCTTGCCCGGGTTTTGGGCAATCACGCGTCCGTGATGCTACAATGCCGGGCATGTTGAACCCCGGGGCCGAATACCCTCATGATAGGGCCGCACGAACGAGGAACCCATTGTGAAGCCGGCCAACACGCTGCTGTCTCAAACCGGGACCACCATCTTCACCACCATGTCCGCGCTCGCGAACGAGCACGGGGCCATCAACCTCGGCCAGGGCTTCCCTGATACGGACGGACCGGACGACGTGATCGACGCCGCCGCCGCCGCACTCCGCGATGGACGCAACCAATACCCGCCCATGACCGGCGTCCCGGAACTGCGCCACGCCGTCTCCGCCGCCAATCAGCGCTTCTACGGCATCGCCGCCGACCCGGTGACCGAGATCGTCGTCACTTCCGGCGCCACCGAGGCCATCACCGCCGGTCTCATGGCCCTGATCGACCCCGGCGACGAGGTCGTGGTGATCGAGCCGCTGTATGACACATACCTCCCCGTCATCCGCATGCTGGGCGCCGTGCCTCGCCTGGTGCGCCTCACGCCACCCCGCTGGGAGCTGCCGCGTGCCGAACTCGCCGCCGCCTTCGGGCCGCGCACCAAAGCGATCCTGCTGAACACCCCCATGAACCCCACCGGCAAAGTGTTTACCGCGGCCGAACTCGCCTTCATCGCCGACCTCCTGGTCCGGCACGACGCCTACGCCGTCTGTGACGAGGTCTATGAACACCTGACCTATGACGGCTGGCGCCACATCCCGCTCATGACCCTGCCCGGCATGCGCGAGCGGTGCCTCCGCGTCGGCAGCGCGGGCAAGACCTTCAGCCTGACGGGCTGGAAGATCGGCTACGTGACCGGTCCCGCGGCGCTATGCGGCCTCGTAGCCAAGGCGCACCAGAACCTGACCTTCACCACGCCCCCTAACCTGCAGCGTGCGGTGGCGGTGGGCCTCGCCAAGGATGACGCCTATTTCGCCGGCCTGGCCTCGGCGCTGCAACACAAGCGGGACCGCCTGTCCGCCGGGCTGGCCGCGCTGGGCATGGGCGTTTTGCCGGCGATGGGCAGTTATTTCGTCACAGCCGATTTCGGCCCGCTCGGCTTTCGCGGCGACGACCAGGCCTTCTGCCGCCACATCACGATCGAGGCGAAGGTCACCGCCATCCCGGTCTCGTCCTTCTACGAGGGCGACGCGCCCGGCCACTATGCGCGGTTTGCCTTCTGCAAGCGGGACGAGCTGCTGGATGAGGCCATACGCCGCCTCGCCCATCATTTCGCACCCGCCGCGGCGCAACGGTTGACGGCGGCGCAGTAAATCCCCTAATCCGCCCAGCGTGTGGCGGACGTAGCTCAGTTGGTAGAGCGCCGGTTTGTGGTACCGGTTGTCGCGGGTTCGATCCCCGTCGTTCGCCCCATCCTGTTTTGGCCCTTCCTCACTTTTGCGTTCACAATCAAACGTGCTTCAATGCCCTGGTATCGCTGGAGCATGTTCATGAAGCGCCTGGTTCTGTCCCTCCTCGCAGCGTCCGCGCTGACGCAGGCCCATGCCGCCGACGAGATCGTCGTGGGCGCCATCTACCCGCTCACCGGCAATGCGGCGCAGATCGGCGCGGATGCACGGAACGCCATCGATACCACGCTCGAGATCATCAACGGCACGCACGATAAGCTGCCGATGCTGATGGGGCAGGGCGGCGGGCTCGACCGCCTGGGCGGCGCCAAGATCCGCGTCGTGTTCGCCGACCATCAGAACGATCCGCAGAAGGCCCGGGCCGAGGCCGAGCGGCTGGTGACGCAAGAGCATGTGGTGGCGCTGATCGGCAGCTACACCAGCGCAACCGCCGCCACCATCAGCCAAGTGGCCGAGCGCTACGAGGTGCCGTATCTTTCCATGGACAACTCCAGTCCATCGCTGAACAAGCGCGGCCTAAAATGGTTCTTCCGCACCAGCCCGCATGACGAGATGTTCACCCAGGCCATGTTCGACTTCTTCGCCGAGACGGGTAAGAAGACCGGGCACCCCGCCAAGACCGTAGCGCTGTTCTACGAAGACAGCATCTTCGGCACCGATAGTTCCAACGTGCAGCGTAAGCTTACGACCGACGCCGGCATGACCATCGCGGCCGACATCAAATACCGCGCCAACTCGCCATCGCTCAGCGCGGAGGCGCAGCGGCTGAAGGCGGCCAACGCCGACGTCATGCTGCCGAGCTCCTACACTTCGGACGCGATCCTGCTGGTCCGCAGCCTGTCGGAGCTGGGCTACACGCAGAAGGTCATCATGGCCCAGGCCGCCGGCTTCCAGGAGCAAAGCTTCCTGACCACCGCCGGGCCGCTGGCGGAGGGCGTGTTCAGCCGCTCCTCCTTCGCACTGGACGCCACCAAGTCCCGCCCGGCCATAACAGCCGTCAACACCATGTTCCGGGCGAAATCCGGCAAGGACCTGAACGACAACACCTCCCGCCAGGTGGTCGCGGTCCAGGTCTTGGCCGACGCCATCAACCGCGCCGCCAGCACGAAACCCGACGACATCCGCCGCGCGCTCATCAGCACCGAGGTGCCCGGCGAAGACACCATCATGCCATGGAAGGGCGTGCGCTTCGACGAAACCGGCCAGAACGTGCTCGCGACCCCGGTCATTCAGCAGGTCACGGGCGGGATCTATCACACGGTCTACCCCGCCACCGTCGCGGTACAGGAGCCGATCTGGAACGTAGGCAAGTAACGAACAGGACCTAACGACCAGACGATCCTCAATCAAAAGATCAATTCCCCCTCTCCCTGCGGGAGAGGGCCGGGGTGAGGGAAACGACAGGAGACCACCTCAACCCAGAAAGAACGCAGCCCCGGGACACCGCTGGCCTAAGCAAAACCCAACTAAAACACCTGAGGTCCCACCTCCGCCAACCCGGCATCCTCCAACAAGCGCCGATCCACCTGCGACAGGATCCGCCGCTGCTGATCGTCGAGATAGGCCTGCACCAGCCACCGGCACAGCCCGGCGCACCGCTCTGCGATAGCGGTACTGAAGCTGAACTCCCAGGACAGGAATGCTTGCATCGTCAGGTCCCCCGGGCCGGGTGCCGGCCAGGAGGCAGAGATGCCGCAACCCGGCCGGTCGCGCAGTGACCGGCGTCACAAATCCGTCACACCGGCAGCAACTCCTCCGCCAGCGTCGCCCAATACGACGCACCGACCGGCAATATCGCATCGTTGAAATCATACCGCGGATGATGCACCCCCGGCGTGTCCGGCCCGGTGCCCGCGCCCAGCATCAGATAGGCGCCCTGCGTCCGGTTCAGCATGAAGCTGAAATCCTCGCCGCCCATGCTGGGATGCTCCATCTCGAACACGCGACGTTCCCCTTGCACCGTCACCGCCGCGTGCCGGGCCAGCGCGGCGGCGTCCGCGTCGTTGATGGTCGCCGGGTAGGTCCGCTCGAAATCGACCGTCGCCTTCGCACCGAACCCTTCGGCGACGCTGGTGGCCAGGCGCCTTACCCCCTGCTCCAGCTGATCGCCCACCGCCGGGCTGAACCACCGGGCGGTCCCCAGCATCTGCACGGTGTCCGGGATGACGTTGAAGGTGAAGCCGCCCTGGATGCTGCCGATGGTCACGACGCCCTGCTCCATCGGGTCCACGTTCCGCGCGACGATGCTCTGCAACGCCTGCACGATCGCGGCGCTCACGACCACCGGATCGACGCCGAAATGCGGCTGCGCCCCGTGCGCGCCCCGCCCCGCGATATCGATCGTGATGTTGGCGACCGCGGCCATCACCGGGCCGTTCCGCCAATGGAACTCGCCCGCGGGAAAGCTCGGCCAATTGTGCAGGCCATACACCTGGCGCATGGGAAACCGCTCGAACAGGCCCTCATCGACCATGATCTTGCCGCCGCCGTAATTCTCCTCGGCCGGCTGGAAGATGACATAGACGGTGCCGGCGAAGCGCCGCGTCTCCGCCAAGTATCGCGCCGCCCCTAGCAGCATGACGGTATGCCCGTCATGCCCGCACGCATGCATGACGCCGGGCGTCTGGCTGGCATACGGCACCCCGGTCGCCTCCACGATCGGCAGCGCATCGATATCGGCCCGCAGCCCGATCGCCCCGTCCCCGGCCTGCCCGCGGATCACCCCCACGACGCCGGTGCCCGCCATGACATGCACCTCGTCCACGCCAAACTCCCGCAGCCGCTGCTGAATCTCGGCCGACGTCCGATGCTCCTGCAACGCAAGCTCCGGATGCCGGTGCAGATCCTGCCGCCACGCAGTCATATCGGCATGAAACTCGGCAATACGGTTGATGACCGGCATACAGCATCCTCCCCAAAGGCATCAGCTTGCATCGCCTGAGGCCTCCAATCAACGCCAACTCCGGGGCTACCCCCTCACCTCCGGTAGAGGGTCGGGGTGAGGGGAACAAGCGGAACAGTCCTTCACTTGAACCGCGTGAACGACCAACTCGGTTTAAGCCACGAACAACTAAGCCTCAGCCCTGAAACTGCCGGCCAGCCCGTCCTCAAGCGCCACCGGATCGACCCCCAGCGCGGCCCGCATCTCATCGATCGGGAACGCCTTATTCTCCAGCAACCGCCGCAACTCGTCCGGACGAACCAGCGGTAAGCCCGGCAGATGCGTCAGCGGCAGAGCCAGCCGCAATGCCCAGGCCGGCGCATAGACCAGCCGGGGCGCCGCCAGCCCGGCCGCCCGCGCCACCGCACGGACGAAGTCCGCGTAGGGCAGGGGCGCCGGCCCGGCGATGACGAACGCATGCGGCCCCGCCCAATCCCGCGCCAGCGCCGCCATCAAGCAGGCCGTGACGTCCCCCTGATAGATCGGCTGCACCAGCGCCCGCCCGCCATCGGGCAACGGCACGACCGGCAACCGGCGGAGCAGCGCGGCCAGGCGCTGCACGTTGTCCTCGCCCGCGGCGCCGTAGATCATCGTCGGATGCAGCAGCACGCCGGGCCGGCCCGAGGCCATGAACGCCGCCTCACCCGCCAGCACCCCATCCCCGTGCGCGTCCGGCCAGGCCGTGAACTTGCGGGTGCTGCCCAGGAACACATGATTGCCGGCCCGGCTCGCCTCCAAGATTGCCGGGATGTGCCGCGCATGCGCGCAGGACGCAATGCTTACTGAATCCTCTAGCGCATCCTGCATACCTCGCGTAAGGTCCGCCACGCGCGGGACGCCGGGCAGCCCCGTCATGGCCCATCGCCCCGCGTCCCGCACCACCGGCGTGAACGGCCGTCCCGCCGCCAGTAGCGCCCGGCACAGCGCCTGACCCGATCGCCCGCTGGCGCCGATCACGTGGACATGCGAGATCATGAATTCAAACGCCAAAACCCTTGACCGCCGGACCCGTCCGGAGCATATCGCCCGTTCTGTTTCAGTTGGAACCCACTATGTTGAAGACCACGACCGCCTCCCTCAAGCCATCGGAGGTCGTAAAGAATTGGACGCTGATCGACGCGGACGGCCTCGTGCTCGGACGTCTTGCCTCCCTCATCGCCATGCGCCTGCGCGGCAAGCATAAGGCGCAATTCACGCCGCATGTCGATTGCGGGGACAACATTGTGGTCGTCAATGCCGAAAAGGTGCACCTCACCGGCAACAAGGGCGTCCAGGACATCTTCTACAAGCACACCGGCTACCCCGGCGGCATCAAGGGCCGCAGCAAGGGCAGCATCCTCGCCGGCGCGCACCCGGAGCGGGTCATTCAAAAGGCCGTCGAGCGTATGATCACCCGTGGCCCGCTGCAGCGCGCCCAGATGCGCCACCTCTATGTCTATGCCGGTGCCCAGCACCCGCATGACGGTCAGCAGCCCAAGCCGCTCGACGTCGCCGCTCTCAACCCCAAGAACAAGCGGGTTTCGTAAATGTCCGACACCGATTTCACGCCCGAGGCTCCGGCCACCCGCACCCTGGCCGACCTCCGGGACCTCGCCGTCGCCTCCGCCATGGTGGCGCCCGACGCGCCGAAGCGTGAGCCCAAGCGTGACGCCCAGGGCCGCAGCTACGCCACCGGGCGCCGCAAGAACGCCATCGCCCGCGTCTGGATCAAGCCCGGCAAGGGCGACATCACCGTGAACGGCAAGAAGGTCACGCAATACTTCGCCCGGCCCGTGCTCCGCATGCTGCTCGGCCAGCCCTTCCTGGTCGCCGACCGCTACAACACGTTCGACGTCGTCGCGACCTGCAATGGCGGCGGCCTCTCCGGCCAGGCCGGCGCCGTCCGCCACGGCATCAGCCGCGCCCTCACGTATTACGAGCCCGAGCTCCGAGGCGTCCTCAAGCTGGCCGGCTTCCTCACCCGCGACAGCCGCGTGGTCGAGCGTAAGAAGTACGGCAAGGCCAAGGCCCGCCGCAGCTTCCAGTTCAGCAAGCGGTAACCCCCCGACCCGTTTCGTGCTTTCATGGGGGCGGTCCGGCAACGGGCCGCCCCTTTTGTCTGGAGAGGCATCATGGACCAAACCGTGTTCATCGACGGCGAAGCCGGCACCACCGGGCTCGGTATCCGCGAGCGCCTGGCCGGCATGGACGGCGTCCAGCTGCGCAGCATCGACCCCGCGCACCGCAAGGACCCGTCCGCCCGGCGCGACATGCTGGAGGCTGTGGACCTGGTGATCCTCTGCCTCCCCGATGACGCCGCCCGCGAGACCACCGCGCTGGCCGCCAGCCTCGGCGCCCAGGCCCCCAAGCTCCTGGACGCCAGCACCGCGCACCGCTGCCACCCGGACTGGGCCTACGGCTTCCCCGAGCTGGACGCCGCGCAGCCCGCCCGCATCGCCGCCGCCACGCATGTCAGCAATCCCGGCTGCTACCCGACCGGCGCCATCGCCCTGCTCCGCCCCCTGGTCGAAACCGGCCTGCTGCCCCGCGACTATCCGCTGACCATCAACGCCGTCAGCGGCTACTCCGGTGGCGGCCGCGCCATGATCGAGGCGCATGAGACCACCGGCGGCCCCTCGTTCGAGCTGTATGGCCTGACGCTCGAGCACAAGCACGTGGCCGAGATCCAGACCTACGCCCAGCTGAACCGCCGCCCGCTCTTCGTCCCCTCCGTCGCCCATACCCGGCAGGGCATGCTCGTCAGCGTGCCGTTGCATATGGACATGCTGACCGGCTCCGCGGACGACCTGCATGACGCCTTGGCGTCCTATTACGGCCATGCCGGGCTGATCGACGTGCTGCCCCCCGCCAAGTCCCTGGTGCCGGAGGCGCTGAACGGCACGGACCGTATGGCGCTCCGCGTGCACGCCGGCCACGGCCATGCGGTGCTGGTGGCGCAGCTGGACAATCTCGGTAAGGGCGCCTCCGGGGCCGCCGTGCAGAACCTTTGCCTCATGCTGGGCCTCATGCAAATGCGGGCGCTGGCCCATGCTGATTGAGTTTGAGGGCGCCACCCCCCGCATCGACCCGGACGCCTGGATCGCGCCCGGCGCTGTCGTCATCGGTGACGTCTGGATCGGCCCGCGCAGCTCCATCTGGTTCGGCTGCGTCGTCCGCGGCGACACGAATTACATCCGCATCGGCGCCGGGTCCAACATCCAGGACGGCAGCATTCTGCATGTGAACCGTGGTGAGTTCCCGTGCCTGATCGGCAATGACGTAACCGTCGGCCACGCCGCCATCGTCCACGCCTGCACGTTAATGGACCGCGCATTCGTCGGCATGGGCGCGACCGTGCTGGACGGCGCGGTCATCGAGCCGGACGGCATGCTCGCCGCCGGCGCCCTGCTCACGCCCGGCAAGCGCCTGCCGGCGCGCGAACTCTGGGCCGGCTCCCCGGCCAAGAAGCTGCGTGACCGCTCGCCCGAGGAGATTGCCGCCTTTCAGGCCACCGCCACACATTACAGTGAGCTGTCGGCCCGCTACCGTGCCGGTTCCCGGTTGCTTGCTTAGATGAAGGGTATGAAGAAACTCCTTCTCTGCCTCCTGCTATCCGGCTGCACCTTGGAGCCGTTCGTGCCCGATACCGCGCGCCTGGCGCCGGGTCAGCTCGGCACCGGGTTCGACCCGGACGTGACGGCCATGAACCTCGCGCAATATTCGTTCGCGGATGCAAGCCGCCTGTATGGCCGCCCGGTGGACGCCGCCCGCGCCGCCGCCTCCATGGACTACGTCGCCGGCGAATTCTACACGAGCCCTCGCTGGGCCAACATTTCCGCGCTGACGAAGGAGCAGTTGTTGCAAGGCCGGGCCGAGTTGCGCGCCGCGCTGGGCATCGCGCCCGCCGTGCCGTCGCAGGCCGTGGTGGACCACCTGACCGCCGCCGCCGCCGCGCTGGCCGCCAACGACGTTCCGGCCGCCACCGCCCAGCTCGGCGCGCCCGTGTTCTCCCCGCCGCCCGCCGAAATACTGGCCCGGCTCAACAACCTGCCCTATCTGCGCATGGCCAACGTCAGCACCATGAACGCCGCCAACGAGATGTTCCGCCCGGACGACAACATCTGGCGCTAGCAGCCGCGGCGGTGGATGATGCGCCATGCTCACCATCCACCACCTCGGCCGTAGCCAATCCGAACGCATCATCTGGCTGTGCGAAGAGTTGGGTTTGCCCTATGACCTGAAAATTTACGACCGGGACGCCAAAACCATCCTGGCCCCTCCCGAATTAGCGGCCCTCCACCCCATGGGCGCTGCCCCGGTAATCACCGAAGGCAGCCTACTACTCGCGGAAAGCGGCGCCATCGTGGACTACATTTTGGCCAAATACGGCAAAGGCCGCCTGACCGTGGCTCCAGACGCGCCGGGCTTTGCCGAATACCTATACTGGTTCCACTTTGCCAACGGCAATCTGCAGCCAGTCATGGGCCGCAGCATGATCCTTCGCCGCCTGAAACTGCCGTCCGACAACCCAATACAGGTTGCGATGCAGGGCCGCCTAGAACGCGTATTACATTTGCTAGAACAGCATTTATCCTCTCACGAGTACCTAGCCGGCCCCTTCACCGCCGCCGACATCATGAGCGTCTTTCCCTTACGACGATGCGCCTGTTCATGCCCGTGGACCTCACCTCTTACCCGGCCATCCGCACCTACCTCGCCCGCATCGGCACCCGCCCGGCGTATCAGCGTGCGATGGAAAAGGGCGATCCTGGCTTCACTCCGATGCTGACTTAATGCGATGGTCGGAAGCGCGTGACGATACCGACGTACGAAGACCTGATGCTGCCTGTTCTGAGCCACAGCGGCGAGCGGCTTTGGACGGTCCGTGAGCTCGTGGACCGCATCGCGAACGACCTCCGGCTGACACAGGACGAGCGTGAAAAGCTGCTTCCAAGCGGAGGCACCAATCTATTCTTCAGCAGGGTGAGCTGGGCAAAAACATATCTGAAAAAAGCAGGCTTAGTAGAGCAGCCTAAGCGTGGCACGGTGCAGATTACCGCGAGAGGTCGTCAGATCCTGGCCGAGAACCTCCAGAACATCGACTCCACGGTCCTGATGCGGTTTCCTGAGTTCATTGCGTTTCAGCGCAAAACAAAGATCAACGATCGTGACATTCAGCCGGGCACATCCAGTTCCACTACGATATCGGCATCGGCAACGCCCGAAGAACAGATCACACTCGCTTCTGAAACGCTCGACATATCCCTGCGCGACGCATTGCTGGCGCGCGTTTTAGAGGCGAAGCCTGCGTTTTTTGAAAAGTTGATCATCGATCTATTATTGGCAATGGGTTATGGCGGCTCGCGCACCGACGCGGGTGAACAACTTGGAGGCACCGGCGACGGCGGTGTTGATGGCGTCATTCGGGAGGATCAACTCGGCCTCGACCGAATCTACTTGCAAGCCAAGCGCTATCAGCCCGGAAATACGGTCGGCAGCGAAGCTGTGCAGGCATTTATAGGCGCGTTGGTAGGCAAGGGCGCGCAAAAAGGTGTTTTTATAACGACCTCGACCTTCTCAAAAGCGGCGAAGAATGCCGCGTCGCAATCCGGACAGCTTCGATTGGTTCTCATTGATGGAGAGGAGCTGACTGGGCTGATGCTCCGCTTCAATGTAGGTTCCCGTGTCGCCAGAACTATCGCTCTGAAAAGAGTGGACCTCGACTACTTTGAGGAGGCCGAGCCGGAGTAAGGGTTCAGATGCCAACCCCAAAGTTGATCTTCTTGTATAGTTCCCGGACTGGTATACTTACAGACACCTCGGGCATATCAAGCGTGCCCTCAAAATTAAGCTCGTAGTGGCTCCACGCCTCTCTTCCATGCTGACGATGATACACGTGCAAACCCGCGAAACGGCTCTCGACGATCACGTAGCGCAGGATGGAGGATACTAGAGCATACTCTTCGACCTTCTCAACGCGATCCGTCATTTCAGTTGAGGGGCTGATGACTTCGAAAACGACCAAAGGGCGCGGCGCGATCCGTTCGGCCCCTGTTAGCCCATCACTGACGATGAAAACATCAGGAAAGCGAATGCGGTTTTCGACTGTTTGAATTGCAAGATCAGGCCCAAACGAGGAGTATGCGCCATTTGTCAGACGCGTTTCTAACGCCAAGTGAATATTTAAAGTAATCCGGCTATGCCCAGCCGTGCCGCCTACCATCGGAACCGGCTGACGCCCGTCAAACTCATAGCGCCCGTCCTGCGCTTCTGCCCATAACAGGAAGCGGTCGATGGTCCATGGTATAGTCAGCCCGACATTCATGATGACAGCCTAACATACGGCCGCACCGTTTCCATAGTAGCGACATGCGGGTGTCTTAGGCCTGATAAGATCGTCATTCGAGCTCAACATCGTCGTAGAATTCAGGCACCGAAACGGTAATCCCGATCTCGTCCATGACCACGGAGGCCGGGCTGGTTCTGGCACAGGTGCAGCGCCCCCGGCGGCCCGGCCACATGCTGCAGGCGTGCATCGACATCCCTGTCCAGCAACGATGGGTCCGGAAACGCGTCCAGCATTAAGCCGCAGGTAAACTGCTTGATGATCGACACCTGAATCAGCGTCTGCGGCGTAAAAAGGTTGCGCCGCTCGCCATTGACATAGCCCCAGGCGTGCCGAACGAGCACCGCCCCGTCCTTCACCATCGCCACCGCGCGGCCCGGCCCTGATAAGCGCCGGGCAGCCCGTCTATGCAGGACCGAGCGCGCTCAGTTCGCCTTCACCTTCACATAGCTGCCCGGCGCGTCCTCCAAAGCCGGCAGCGCGCCGTCCCCAGGCACGCGCGCCGCCACCTTCTCATTATCCAGCGCCGTAACCCAGCGTTGCCAATCCGGCCACCATGACCCGGCCATCTCGGTCGCGCTCTCGAACCATTCCTGCGGCGTGGCTGGCAGCGAGTCGTTGATCCAGTGCCCATACTTGCCGCCGTCCGGCGGGTTCACGACCCCGGCGATATGCCCGCTGGCGGCCAGCACGAACCGCTTCGGCCCGCCCAGGAGTTGCGTGCCGGCATAGGTGCTGCGCCACGGCGCGATATGATCCTCACGGGTCGAAATGAAATAAGCCGGGACCTTGATCTTCCCCAAATCGATCTGATGCCCGTTCAGCGTCAACGCATCCGGCACGCGCAACAGATTGTCCTGATACATGTTGCGCAGGTAATACGAATGCATCCGCGCCGGCATCCGCGTGCTGTCGCTATTCCAATACAGCAAGTCGAACGGGAACGGGTCATTGCCCATCAAGTAATTATTGACCACGAAAGACCAGATCAAATCGTTGGACCGCAGCATATTGAACGTGGTGGACATTTCCGCCCCATCCAGATAGCCGCGCTTCTCCATCCGCTCCTCCAACGCCTTCAGCTGTTCCTCATCGATGAATACACCGAGCTCACCGGCCTCCTTGAAATCCATCATGGTTACGAAGAACGTGGCCGACTTGATGCGCTCGTCCCCCGTCACCGCCGCGGCGGCCAAAGTGCTGGCCAGCAACGTGCCACCCAGGCAGTAGCCGATGGCATTCACCTCCCGCTCTCCCGTCGCCCGCTCGATCGCATCCAGTGCGGCCAAGTACCCCTCGGTGACGTAGTCCTCAAAGCTTTTCTCGGCCAAATGCTCGTCCGGGTTGACCCAGGAGATCATGAAGACCGTATGTCCCTGGCTCACGGCCCAGCGAACGAAACTGTTCTTGGGGCGTAGGTCGAGGATGTAGAACTTATTGATCCAAGGCGGCGCGATCAACAACGGACGCTTCAGCACCGTCTCCGTGCTAGGCGAATACTGAATCAACTGCATCAGCTCGTTCTGCAACACGACCTTACCCGGCGAGACCCCGATATTCTCACCCAGCTTGAACGCGTCTGGGTCCGTCATCTTGATGCTGAGCTTGCCCTGGCCCCGCTCGAGGTCGGACAGCAGGTTGGTCAGCCCCTTGAGCAAGTTCTCCCCCCCGGTCTCGGCCGTCTTGCGCAGCACTTCGGGGTTGGTCATGACGAAGTTGCTGGGGCTCATCGCGTCCACGAATTGGCGCGAGTAGAAATCGACCTTCTGCGCCGTTTTGGGATCGAGTCCATCGACCCGGGACACCACGTCCTGCACATAGCGGGCCGACAGCAAGTAGGATTGCTTGATGAAGTCGAAAACTTCACTCTCTTTCCAGGCCTCGTCCTTGAAACGCTTGTCCTTGGGGTCGGACTGAATGACAGGCGCGCTTTCCAGCCCCATCATGCGCTTGGCGGTATTCTGCCACAGCGTCGTGTAGTCCTGCCAGAAGCCAATCTGCGCTTGCATCAACTGGGACGGATCGCGCATCAGCTGCTGCGTCATCTCCAGAAAGGCTTGGCCGATGTTCATGGGGTCCATGGCGGGCGTTTCGTGCGATTGCCGGCTCAGCCAATCCGTTACCAGCCGCTGCGACCGCCCGGCGATGTCGGCCATCGACCGGGTCAGCACCGCCGGGTCAGCGAGTGCGAAGGCGGCGTGCGGATCCTTAACAGGAGCCTTATTCACCTCAGACATAGACGTATCCTTCCCGAAACCTGCTTTGCCGCGCTACATGGTGGCGTAAGGAGATGTGCCGATGCCGTGCCGCGCAGACCGCAAAGCTAAGCGGGGAGGGGAGTGGAAACAAGCCGCCCGGCCTGCGGCCGCGGCCGCGGCCCTATTGCTGCTCGCCAGTTGCGCCGACCCTGCCGCGCCGTTCCAGCGTCTGTACAACAGCAATTTGGGAGACGCGACCCCGATAGACTGGTGGCACGCGCTCGAGGGCGGCGTGGTGGCGGAACAGCGTCCACCGCCGCCCGGAGTGGGTGACCCCTACCCCAACCTGGCCGAGGTGCCGGCCCGCCCGGCGCCGACCGACGCCACCACGCGGCGCAGTTTGGCCGCCACGCTCGCGGCCGAACGGGACCGCACGCGGCTGCAGAACGCGCAGGACCCGCTGGTAATCCCGGTGCCGGCCGTGGCAGCAAAACCGGCTCAGCCCACCGCCACCCCCGCAACGCCGGATCCTGGCCTATCCACCGCATCGCTCGAAACCGCAAGCGCGACCCCCGCTCCGCCCCCGGCAGTGCCGGAACCGGATGAGCCCATGCCTGCCGGGTTGGAAGGCCCCGCTGTCCCGTCCGGCCCAATCCCTGCGCTGCCTGGCGCCCCGCCGCCGCTGCCGCGCCTCCCGGGTCTGCCCTCCAGCATCTTCGCCCCCGCCACGCCGCGTCCGCGCCCGGCCGTCGCCGTGCGGTTCTCCCCAGCGTCCGCCACGCTCCGCCCCGCGGACGAAGCGGCGCTGCAGGCGTTGGTGACCCAAGCATCCGGGGGCCCGATCGCCGTGAGCGCCGGAGGCGATCCTGGGGGAGGGCTGGACTTGGCGTGGCGCCGGGTGCAGGCCATCGGTGCCCGGCTGGCCGCTGCCGGCGTGACGCCAGACCATATCCGGCGTGAGGCGCACGCAGACGGTCGCGATGGCCGCGCAATTTTGATAGACTGACTTCTCCCCTATGGACCTGACACCATGACCCAAGAGTTCCACCGCATCCGCCGCATGCCGCCCTACGTGTTCGCCGAGGTGAACCAGGCCAAAGCCGCGGCGCGGGCCCGAGGAGAGGACATCATCGACCTCGGCATGGGCAATCCAGATAGCGGGACCCCTGCGCATATCGTGGCCAAATTGGTCGAGGCCGTGCAGGACCCGCGCACCCACCGCTACAGCACCAGCAAGGGTATTCCGGGCCTCCGCCGGGCCCTGGCCGGGTATTACGAGCGGCGGTTCGATGTGGCGCTCGACCCGGAAACCGAGATCGTGGCGACTCTGGGCTCGAAGGAGGGCCTGGCCAATCTGGCGGCGGCCATCACCAGCCCCGGTGACACCATCCTGGTGCCAAATCCGTCTTACCCCATCCACCAATTCGGCTTCATCATCGCCGGGGCCAGCGTGCGCAGCATTCCCGCGACTCCGGACGAGACGATGCTGCGTGCGCTCGATACAGCCGTGCGCCACTCGGTTCCCCCGCCTACGGCGCTGATCGTAAACTTTCCCAGCAACCCGACATCCTATCTGGCCGACCTCGATTTCTACCGCGAGGTCGTCGCCTTCTGCCGCAAGCACGGCATCTACATTCTGTCCGACCTCGCCTACGCCGAGATCTACTTCAACGATCAGCCGCCGCCCTCCTTGCTCCAGGTGCCGGGCGCCAAGGACATCGCGGTGGAGTTCACCAGCCTGTCCAAAACCTACTCCATGCCCGGCTGGCGTATGGGCTTCGCGGCGGGGAACAAGCGCCTGATTGCCGCCTTGGCCCGGATGAAATCCTACCTCGACTACGGCGCCTTCACCCCCATCCAGGTCGCCGCCACCGCCGCGTTGAACGGCCCGCAGGACTGCGTGACCGAGATGCGGCAGCTATACAAGGAACGCCGGGACGTCCTGGTCCCCGGCCTCGTCCAGGCCGGCTGGGACGTGCCCAGCCCGGACGGTTCCATGTTCGCCTGGGCGCCCATCCCGCCCCGCTACGCGCATCTAGGCTCGGTCGAGTTCAGCAAGCTGCTGCTGTCCCGCGCCAAGGTCGCCGTCGCACCCGGCATCGGCTTCGGCGAGTTCGGCGACACCCACGTCCGCATCGCGCTGGTCGAAAACACCCAGCGTCTCCGCCAGGCCGTCCGCAGCATCCGCACCTTCCTCGCCTCCGACAGCAACATCGCCCCGGTCACGGTGGCCGCGGAATGACGCACCCACTTCCCCCTCTCCCCCTGGCGTTTCACCTCGGCCAAAAACCGGTATGACCCGCCCCCTCTCCGTTGGCGTCGCCGGCCTCGGCACGGTCGGCGCCGGCGTGCTGCGCCTGCTGCGTGACAACGCGGACCTGATCCAGGCCCGCGCCGGGCGGGCCATCGCCGTCACGGCCGTCTCCGCCCAATCCCGCACCAAGGACCGCGGCGTCAGCACCGAGGGCCTGCGCTGGTACGACGATCCTACCGCCCTCGCGCACGACCCGGCGATCGACGTCGTGGCCGAACTCATCGGCGGCAGCGAGGGCCCGGCCCGCGCCACCGTCGAAGCCGCGCTCCAGGCGCAAAAGCCCGTCGTCACCGCCAACAAGGCCCTGCTGGCCGTGCACGGCATGACCCTGGCGCAACAGGCCGGCACCACGCCCTTGCTGTTCGAGGCCGCGGTCGCCGGCGGCATCCCGGTCATCAAGGCGCTGCGCGAAGGCCTCGCCGCCAATCAGATCACCCGCCTGGCCGGCATCCTCAACGGCACCTGCAACTACATCCTAACCACCATGCGCGAACAAGGGCGGGAGTTCGCGGACGTCCTCGCCGACGCCCAGCGCCTGGGCTATGCCGAGGCCGACCCGGCCTTCGACATCGATGGCGTGGACGCCGCCCATAAGCTCGCCATCCTCGCCGCCCTCGCCTTCAACCGCCCGGTCGACTTCGCCGCCGTCCACATCGAGGGGATCCGCGCGGTATCGGCGACCGACATCGCGTTCGCGACCGAACTCGGCTACCGCATCAAGCTGCTCGGTATCGCCCGCCGCACGCCGTCCGGCATCGAAACCCGCGTCCATCCCTGCATGGTTCCACTGACCGCCCCCATCGCCCGCGTGGACGGCGTGTTCAACGCCGTCGTGGCCGAGGGCGACGCCGTCGGACGCATCATGCTGGAGGGCAGGGGGGCCGGCGCCGGTCCTACCGCCAGCGCCGTCGTCGCCGACCTGATCGACATCGCCCGCGGCCGCATCACGCCGGTCTGGGGCGCCGCACCGGACATGCTCACCCCCAGCGCCACGGTGCCGATGCTGGCGCACCAGGGCGCCTACTACCTCCGTCTCATGCTGCTGGACCGCGCCGGCGTGATCGCGGACGTCGCCGCCGCGCTCCGGGACGCCGGCGTCAGCCTCGAATCCATGATCCAGCGCGGCCGCGCCCCCGGTGAGGCCGTGCCCGTCGTCCTCGTCACCCATGACACGACCGAGGCCGCCATCCGCGCCGCGCTCGCCGCCATCGCCGCCATGGATTCGGTGCTGGAACCGCCCGCGTTGATCCGAATCGAAACACTGTAGGACCACACCGCCATGCGCCCCGAAATCACCCCCGACCGTAACCTGGCCCTGGAACTCGTCCGCGTCAGCGAGGCCGGCGCCCTGGCCGCATCCCGCTGGATGGGCCGGGGCGAGAAGAACCAGGCGGACGGCGCCGCGGTCGAGGGCATGCGCCGGGCCTTCGACAGCGTCGCCATCGACGGCACCGTGGTGATCGGCGAGGGCGAGATGGACGAGGCGCCGATGCTCTATATCGGTGAGCGCGTCGGCTCCGGCGGCCCCGCCATGGATATCGCGGTCGACCCGCTGGAGGGCACCAGCATCACTGCCAAGGGCGGCCCCAACGCGCTGGCGGTGGTGGCCCTGGCCGAGCGCGGCAATTTCCTGCACGCGCCCGACATCTATATGGACAAGATCGCCGTGGGCGGCGGCCTGCCGGACGGCGTGGTCGACCTGGACGCAACCACGACCGAGAACCTTCGCAACCTGGCCCGCGCCAAGAAGCGGGACGTCGGTGACCTCGTCGTCTGCATGCTGGAGCGCGACCGGCACGCCCACCACATGGCGTATTGCCGGGAGGCCGGCGCCCGCATCATGCTGCTGGGCGATGGCGACGTCGCCGGCGTGATGGCCGCCGCCATGCCCGAGGGCGGCGTCGACATGTATATCGGCTCGGGCGGCGCGCCGGAGGGTGTGCTGGCCGCCGCCGCCCTTCGCTGCATCGGTGGCCAGATGCAGGGGCGCCTGTTGTTCGAGGACGACACCCAGCGTGAACGCGCCCGCGCCATGGGCGTCACCGACCCCAACCACAAATACACCGTGCTGGAGATGGCGCGCGGCGACGTCATGTTCGCCGCCACCGGCGTCACCTCCGGCGCCATGCTGCGCGGCGTCCGCCGCTTCGGCACCGGCGCGGTCACCCACAGCATCGTCATGCGCAGCAAATCCGGCACCGTCCGCTACATCGAAGCCCACCACAACTTCCAAACCAAGACATGGCAGCCGGACTGATGTTGACGGGGACTGGTCGGTCCCTCACCGGCCGCGCCTGGCACTACAAGGACGCCGAGCCCCGTATCGCCCAGGGCCTCGCCCAGCAGCACGGCCTTCCGCCCCTCGTCGCCGGCCTCATGGCGACGCGCGGCATCGATCTCGACACCGCGGCCCATTTCCTGGAACCCACACTCAGGGCCCTGCTGCCCGACCCCTCATCCCTCCAGGACATGGACCGCGCCGCCGACCGCCTGGCGCACGCCGTCACCACCCAGGAAACCGTCGCCATTTTTGGCGATTACGACGTGGACGGCGCCTGCAGCGGTGCCATCATGGTCACCACCCTCCGCACCCTCGGCTGCCCGGTGCTCCACTATGTCCCGGACCGGCTCAAAGAAGGCTACGGCCCCAACGGCCCAGCCCTTCATTCCCTGCACGCCCAGGGCGCCACCCTCATCGTCTGCGTCGATTGCGGCACCGCCGCCGCGTCCGCCTTTGTAGGCGTTCACGCTGAGATCCTGGTGCTGGATCACCACGTCGCCGAAGGCCCATCCCCACCCAACTGGGCCACCGTCAACCCAAACCGGATCGATTGCACCTCCGGCCTGGGCCACGTCTGCGCCGCCACCATCGCTTTCCTGACCGCCATCGCCCTCCTCCGCACCCTCCGCCGCGCCGGCTGGTTCGCCACCCGCCCCGAGCCGGATTTGCGGGAGCTGCTGGACCTCGTCGCCCTCGCCACCGTGTGCGACGTCATGCCGCTCACCGGCCTCAACCGCGCTCTGGTCACGCAAGGCCTCCGCGTAATGGCCCGCCGCGCCCGGCCCGGCATCGCCGCCCTGCTGGACGCCGCCTCCGCCAAGGACCACACCGCCTTCACCTGCGGTTTCGCGCTGGGTCCCCGCATCAACGCCGCCGGGCGCATTGGCACCGCCGATCTCGGCCTCCAGCTCCTGTTGTGCGATGACCCGGTCGAGGCCCGCCGCATCGCCGCCATCCTCGACAGCACCAACCGCGACCGGCAGGAGGTGGAGGCCGCCATGCTGGAAGACGCCTACGCCCAGGCCGCCGCGCAGGCCGGGCAGGCCGCGCTGGTGATCCATGGCGCCGGCTGGCACCCGGGCGTCGTCGGCATCGTCGCCGGGCGCATCAAGGAGCGCCACAACCGCCCCACCTGCGTCGGCGCCCTCCAGGACGGCATCATCCGCGGCAGCGGACGCTCCGTGCCCGGCGCCGACCTCGGCCGCGCCATCATGGCCGCCCGCAGCCACGGGATCCTGCTCACCGGCGGCGGCCACGCCATGGCGGCCGGCTTCTCGCTCGAGGCCGCGCGGCTGCCCGATTTCGCCGAATTTCTCAACGACCGCCTGGGCCACGCCGCCTCCCTGCCGGACGCCGCCGACCTGCATATCGAGGGCACGCTCGCCGTCGATGCCGCCACCGCCGAGCTCGCGCATCAACTGCAGCGCCTGTCCCCCTTCGGCCACGGCAACCTGGAACCTGTCTTCGTCCTACCCCGCGCCCAGATCATGCGCGGCGAACGCATCGGCCGGGAGGGCACGACCATCCGCGCCTACGTGCAAGGGGAGGGCGGTGGCCCGCGCCTTAAAACCCTGCTGTTCCGCGCCCGGGACGGCGCGCTGGCGGACGCGCTGCTCAACCCCGGCCCCCCGCTCCATTTGGCCGGGCACCTCCGCGCGGAAGAATGGAACGGCACCACCACCGCCGGCTTCTTCATCGCCGACGCCACCCCCGCTTGACCCGCCCACCCCCCCCGCGCTACGCACCGCCCGCGGTCCCGTTCGTCTAGAGGCCTAGGACACGGCCCTTTCAAGGCTGTAACACGGGTTCGAATCCCGTACGGGGCACCAAGCTCCACCAAGTGATTGTCCTGCCCCGGGCCCGGCGCTATGCATAGCAGGTGTGTAAGCCTGATCCTGGCGCTGCCGTATGACTGCTGCCCTGGCCGGTCCGTGTGACGCTGCGTCCGCCGCCGTGTCGGAACCTGGTCCTACAGCGCGTCCTAGCCTGACGCTGGCCGCGACGATCCTCGGTTCCGGCGTCGCGTTCATCGACGGTTCGGTCGTCAATGTCGCGCTCCCGGCGCTGGCGCGGGACCTTGGCGCGTCTCCGTCCGCGCTGACCTGGGCGATTAACGCCTACCTCCTCCCACTCGGCGCCCTGGTCCTGCTGGGCGGCGCACTCGGCGATCATTTCGGCCGGCGGCGGTTGTTCGTCGCCGGGCTCGCGCTGTTCACGCTGGCGTCGGCCGTCTGCGCCGCCGCACCCGGTTTCGGCTGGCTGCTCGCCGGACGCGGCCTGCAAGGCATCGGCGCCGCATTGCTGATGCCGAACAGCTTGGCGATCCTGGGCGGCGCCTTTATTGGGGAGGCGCGCGGCCGCGCGATTGGAACCTGGGCTGCCGTCGGTGCGCTCGCCGGCGCGCTCGGGCCAGTCCTCGGCGGCTGGCTGGTCGATGCCGTGGGGTGGCGCATCATTTTTCTGATCAACCTGCCCATAGCCGCAGCGGCCGTGGGCCTAGCCTGGCGGTACGTCGCGGAGAGCAAGCAGCCCGAGGGCGCGGCAGCGCTGGACTGGGAAGGCGCCGCCCTCGCCACGGCGGGCCTCGGCCTCGTGACTTGGGCGTTGACCGAGGCGGCGAACGGCGCCGGATCCGGCGTGTGGGCCACCGGCGGGATCGGCGCGGCGCTGCTGGCTGCGTTCGTAGGGCTTGAATACCGCCGGGGCGACCGTGCGCTCGTGCCGCTTACGATGTTTGGCGGGCGGACCTTCCTCGGTCTCACGCTATTGACCTTCTTCCTCTACGGAGCCCTCGGCGGCCTGCTGGTATTGCTGCCGTTCCTGCTGATCCGGGTCGAGCATTGGAGCGCGGTGGCCGCCGGTGCAGCGTTGCTGCCGGTGCCGGTCGTGATCGGGTTGGGCTCGCGCCTGATGGGGCGCGTGGCGGCGCGGATCGGGGGACGGGTGCCGCTTGCCCTGGGCTCCGCGGTCGTGAGCGCCGGCCTGATGCTGTATGCCCGGGTGGGCGCGGACGGCATCGATTACTGGCGGGACATCCTGCCGCCCACGCTGCTCGTGGCGCTCGGCATGGGCGCGTGCGTGGCCCCGCTGACCGCCAGCGTGATGGCTTCGGTCGACACCAGCCACGTCGGTGCCGCCTCGGGCTTCAATAGCGCGGTGGCGCGGATCGCGGGCCTGGTCGCGACTGCGCTTCTCGGATTCGTGCTGGCCCGGGAGGCATCGTCCGCGGAGTTCCTGGCAGGCTTCCACGCGGCGGCCCTGACCGGCGGCGCATCCGCCGCAGTGGCGGCACTCTGCGCCTTGCTGCTGATCCGCCAAAGACCCCGTTTGCCTTAGGTCTGTCGAACGGAACTGACATCAGGCTGCGCCCCCGTTAGCCCTGACGCGGTCGAAGGGTGGCACGACCGACCGAGCTCGTCCGAAGGTGGTCCGGCTGCCAGAGGTCTTTGACTGGCTCAGGACGGACGCGACCGGGGCAAATTTTGCAAAACCGTTCATATTGCACCCGCCTGCACGGTCCCGTATTCGTAGGTCTAGGCCTCCATAACGGGCCGCTTCTCAGGAGACAGAACGTTGGCGTCTTCATCGCCGTTCCGGCGCACCCTCCTTCTAGTGGCGCTCACGCCGCTCTTCGCCATGGCGCAACCCGCGCCGGAGGGGACCACCGTGAAGGCCGAGCGGGCCTGGGCACGCGCCACCCCGCCGCAGCAGCGCACCAGCAGCGGCTATGTCGTGCTTACAAGCCCGGTGGACGACGTTCTGCTCAGCGCCTCTTCGCCGGTCGTCGGTCACGCCGAGCTGCATGAGATGAAGATGGAGCGCGGTGCGATGCAGATGCGGGAACTCTCCGCCGGCGTCCGTCTGCCGCAGGGTGAGCGTGTGGGCCTCATGCCCGGAGGCTATCATATCATGCTGATGGACCTACGCCGCCCACTTGTGGCCGGGCAGACCATTCCATTGGAGCTGCGCTTCAAGCGCTCCCCGCCGCTGCAGCTGGAGTTTCAGGTCCTGCCGATCGGCTCGTCCGGGCCGGACGCGGCCACGCCGCAGTAAGCCTCATGGCCGCGTTCCTGATGGGCTGCGGCGCCGGGTTCTCTGGGGACCGGGTCGATGCCGGCCTACCCGTCGTGCAGACCATCGCCGGGTCGGGCCGCCCCGGCGCCATCATGTTCGAGACGTTGGCCGAGCGGACCCTCGCCCTGGGCCACCTCGCCCGCCGCACCGACCCAGCGCTGGGCTACGAGCCGTTGCTGGCGCAGATCATCACCCCCATCCTACCGCTCTGCGTGCAAGCCGGCATCCCCATCATTGGCAATTTCGTCGCCGCCAACCCGCACGCGGCGGCGCGGCTGATCCAGCGCTTGGCCGCCGAAGCCGGGCTGGCCGGCCTGCGGGTGGCCGTGATCGAGGGGGATGACATCACCGGCCGGGCCGACCTGGCCGGTCTCACGGTGTGGGAGGGTGACGCCGGGCTGGTGAGCACCGGGGCGCCGATCGCGGCCAACGTCTATCTGGGTGCGCAATCCATCGCGGACGCCCTGCTGGCGGGCGCGCAGATCGTGGTCACCGGCCGCGTGGCCGACCCGGCGCTGGCCCTCGGTCCGCTGGCGGCCCATTTCGGCTGGGCCTGGGACGATTGGGACCGCCTCGCCGCCGGCACGCTGGTGGGGCATCTGCTCGAGTGCGGGGCCCAGGTCACCGGCGGCTATTTTGCCGATCCCGCCTGGAAGGACGTCCCTGACCCGGCGCGCATCGGCTTCCCCATCGCCGAGGTCACGTCCGATGGCGCGTTCGTCCTGACGAAGGCGGACGGAACCGGCGGGCTTGTGAGCCGGCGTACCGTGACTGAGCAGATCCTGTATGAGATGCACGACCCGTCCGCCTATCTCACGCCGGATGTGACGCTAGACGTGACGGGGGTGACGCTCGCCGATGACGGTCCCAACCGGGTGCGGGTGCAGGGCGCCCGGGGCCATCCGGCGCCGCCCAGCCTGAAAGCCACCGTGTCGTTCGAGGGCGACATCATCGGTGAGGCCGAAATCGGCTATGCCGGGCCGAACGCGCTGGCCCGGGCCCGGCTGGCGGGCACGGTGGTGGCCGAACGCATCGCCCTCCGCGGCCTCGATGTCCGGCACCGCATTGACCTCGTGGGCGCCAGCAGCGCGTTCGACGATGATAGCGGCGTGCTGGCCGCGGCGGCGCAGGACGGGCCGGAGTTTCGGATGCGCCTGGCCGTTTCCGGCACCGTCCGCGCCACGGTGGAGGCGTGCCTGCAAGAGGTGCTGGCCCTGCTATGCTGTGGCCCGGCCGGGGGCGGGGGCATGCGGTCGCAACTGCGGACCCGGGTTCGCACCGTCTCCTATGTCGTGCCGCGCAATTGGGTCAGCCCCGGCGTGGTCTGGGCATGACGCTATTGCACGAGATCGCCCACGCCCGCGCTGGCGACAAGGGCAACCGGCTGAACGTGAGCGTGGTGGCCTACCATCCCGAGCTATGGCCCTTGCTGTCCCAGGTGACGGTGGAACGGGTGCACGCGCTGTTCCGCCACCGCGGGGCAACACACGTCGCGCGCTATGAATTACCGCTACTCTATGCGCTGAATTTCGTGATCGATGAGGTGCTGGAGGGTGGCGTGAACGGCAGCCTCGGACTCGACATCCACGGCAAGACGCAGTCTTTTCGCGTGCTGAGCCTTGAGGTCGAAGTGCCCGGGCCGCTGCTGGCGCGGCTGGCGGAGTTTAGGAGCGATTGATGCGGGTCCTATGCGTGCTGATGCTGCTTGCCCTGCCGGCGCGGGCCGAGATGACGGAGATCACCGTCGCCGAGCAATATGGCGTCAGCATCCTGCCGCTCATGGTCATGCAGCATGACCGGCTGGCGGAGAAGCATGCGGCGGCGGCGGGGATCGCTGACCTCAAGATCAACTGGGTGCAGGTCGCCGGGCCGTCGGTGATGAATGACGGGCTGGTGTCGGGCGCGGTGCAGTTCGCCGCGCAGGGGGCGCCGTCCCTGATTACGCTGTGGGACCGCACCCGGCGGAATGTGGGCGTGAAGGGCGTCGCAGCCATCACGACCTATCCGCTCTATCTCATCAGCCGCAATCCAGCGGTCCAGGGCATCCAGGATTTTACCGAGGCCGATAAGATCGCCGTGCCGTCGGCCAGAATCAGCACTCAGGCGATCATGCTGCAGATGGCCGCCAGCACGGCGTATGGCGATGCGGAGTGGGCCCGGCTCGACCCGCTCACCATCTCGTTGTCGCATCCGGACGCGGTGGCGGCACTCTCGAGCGGGACGGCCGGGGTGAATGCACATTTCAGCGCGTCCCCGTTCTACGAACAAGAGATGACGGTGCCCGGCGTGCACCTCATCACGACCAATTACGACATACTGGGCGGCCCGGCAACCGCGCTGACCTTGCTGGCCAGCTCGAAGTTTCGGGAGTCCAGTCCGAAAGTGTTCCGCGCCTTCTACGACGGCATGGCGGAAGCGATCGAGCATATCAACGCGGACAAGCCGGCGGCGGCCCGGTTGTATCTGGAGATGACCGGCGACAAGCGGAGCACGGATGCTGGCATCCTCGGGATGATCGCCGGGCGCGATTACGCCTACACGCTCCGCCCCGCCAAGGTGATGGCGACGGCGCAGTTCATGGCGAAGGTGGGCACGATCAAGCAGGCCCCGGTGTCGATCGGGGAACTGTTCTTTCCCGAGGGTGCTGCGTTGGGCGGGGATTGAATGCCGAAGCTCACGGACGCTTGGAAGCACCGTTAAGACTGCCCCAATTAGCCCTAAGCCTGCCCACCCCGTCAGCCCTGAGCTTCTCGAAGCACGGCCCCAAAGGGAACGCGCTTCGACAGTCTCAGGACCACTCAATAAGCGGATCGTCGCATTCGGCTGAGATCAAGCAGCAGCCAGGACGGCGGTGACCCGTTCGGTCAGAACGGAGAGGCGGAAGGGCTTGCTAATGATCGTGGTGCGGAGTGGAAGGGGTTCGGTGGAGAGGGCGGTTTCAGCTTGGCCAGTCATGTATAGGACGGGCAGGCCGGGGCGGGATTGCCGGGCCGCCTCGGCCAATTGCCGGCCGTTGAGGCCGCCGGGCAGGCCGACATCGGTAATGAGCAAGTCCACCGCGGCGCTGCTTTCCAAGATCATGAGTGCCGCGGCACCGGTGCCGGCCTCCAGCACGGTCCAGCCTTGTTCCGTCAACGCCTCGCGGGCCAGATTGCGGATGGCCTCCTCATCCTCTACCAGCAAGATCGTTGCGCGGGCAGATACCGGCGCGGCGGACTGGCCTGCGGCGGAGCCGGTCAGCCGGGGAAATTGCAGCCGTACGCTCGTGCCCTGGCCCGGTGCGCTCTCGAGCTGCACCAGCCCGCCGGACTGTCGCACGAACCCATACAGCTGCGACAGGCCGAGCCCGGTGCCCAGGCCGATCGGTTTGGTGGTGAAGAAGGGTTCGAAGGCGCGGGCCAGCACCTCGGGCGGCATGCCCGTCCCGCTATCGGTCATGCTGAGTTCGATGAACGGGCCCGGCACCACGCCCGGATGACCAACGACATCAGCCTCCGTCACAACAACTTCCGTTGTTTGGAGGCGGAGTGCGCCGCCACGGGGCATCGCGTCCCGGGCGTTGATCGCCAGGTTGAGAATGGCGTTCTCCATCTGATTGGCGTCGCACAGGATGGGCGGTAATGCCGGCGCCAAAGCAAGCTCGACGGTGACGGAGGCGCCGACGGTGTTGCGGACCAGTTCGGCCATGCCGGTCACCAGGGCGTTTGCGTCCAGCGCGCGGGGCGCCAAGGCCTGGCGCCGGGCAAAGGACAGGAGGCGTGCCGTGAGCGTCGCGGCGCGGGTCGCGCCTTGTATCGCGATCTCGGCCAAACGCGGCACCTCCGCATGCCGCCCCTGCTCGAGCCTTCGTCCGATCAGATCCAGGCTGCCCAGCACGCTTTGCAGCATATTGTTGAAATCGTGCGCTATGCCGCCGGTAAGCTGGCCGATTGCCTCCATCTTCTGCGCCTGGCGCAGCGCCGCCTCTGTCTGTTCACGCGCCAGCGTCGCTTCGGCTACGCGGTGCTCCAATGTGGCGTTCAGCGCGGCCACGGCGGCCTCGGCCGTCTTCTGATGTTCGATATCGACATTGATGCCGACCCATCGCACCACCGCCCCGGACGCGTCCCGCTCGGGCTCGGCGCGGGACATGAACCAGCGGAACGTGCCGTCCCAGCGGCGGCAGCGGAACTCGATCGAATACGGCACCCATTCCTGGATGGAGCGGGTCCACGCCTCGACCACCCGCGGCAGGTCGTCGGCGTGAATGAACCGGCCCCACCCGCTGCCGAGCGTCTCGTCTTCGGCCGAGCCGGCGTAGTTGAGCCAGGCTTGCGTGGTGAACGTCAGCTGCCCGGCGCTGTCGGCCATCCAAACATAGCCGGGCAGGCTGTTGGAAATACTGCTGAGCCAGCCCTCGCTCTGCGCGAGCCGGGCGGCCAGCGTTCCGTCAGGCGCGGACTGGGTTGCGCTGGCCGGAGGCCAGTCGGTTAAAGGCAGGTCCACCGGATCATCCATAGGGCGGTCAACGCTCCGAAGCTCCATTCTCTCAATTCAAATCCGGGCTATAACATCATCATGGACTTAAATTTTAGTGAAGATGAGATTTCTCGCTATTCCCGGAACATTCTTCTTTCGGAAGTAGGCGGCGAGGGCCAGGCGAGGCTGCGGGAGGCTAAAGTTCTGGTCGTAGGCGCGGGCGGGCTCGGTTCGCCGCTCCTGCTGTATTTGGCGGCCGCCGGGATCGGGACGATCGGGGTCGTGGACGATGACCGGGTGGACCTGTCCAACCTGCAGCGCCAGATCGCGCACAGCATGGACCGGACCGGTATGGCGAAGGTCCAGTCCGCCATCGCGGCGGCGGAGGCGATCAATCCCCTCGTGCGGTTCGTGCCGCATGATTGCCGGCTGACAGCCAGCAACGCCGCCGGACTGGTCGCGTCCTATGACCTGATCTGCGACGGCACAGACAATTTTCCGGCGCGGTTCCTGCTGGCCGACGCCTGCGTACTGGGCGGCAAGCCGCTGGTGTCCGGTGCGGTGCTGCGGTTCGATGGCCAAGTCTCGACGTTCAAGCCCGGCGGGCCCTGCTACCGCTGCCTGCATCCTGTGCCACCGCCGGACGGGCTGATCCCCAGCTGTGCGGAGGCGGGGATCTTGGGCGCGGTGACGGGGGTGATCGGCAGCCTGATGGCGACCGAGGTGCTGAAAGAAATCATGCAGGTGGGCGAAGGCCTGTCCGGGCGGTTGCTGATTTGGGACGCCCTGCACACCCGGTTCCGCACCGTGCGCCTGCCGCGTGACCCGTCCTGTCCGCTATGTGGCGAGCATCCAACCATTCGGGATCTGTCGGCGCATGGCTGAGACACTCGGTATCCTGTTGATTTCGGGCGGGCATGAGCGGGCGCACTATGCCTGGGTTATCGCGGCCGGAGCCGCGGCAGTGGGGCGGCACGTGGTGCTGTTCGCCACCAACCAGGGCTGCCGCGCCTTGCTGGCCGAGCCCGATCCGGAGCCTGACTTGCCCGGCGGCGTCGCCAGCGCGGCGGAGCTGCGGGAGGCGGCGGCCGAGCTAGGCGTGGTCATGCTGGCATGTGACGCTGGGCTGCGGATGGCTGGGATTAGGCCGGAGCGGTTGCTGCCCGTCGCAGTCCTAGCCGGGATGCCAGCCTTTCTGTCTGCCGTCGGTAGCGGACAGATCGTGACGTTGTAGGCCCTTGACCACCGCGGCCCCGTGTTGGCATGCGATGCGCATGAGATGTCCCGCGCTCCGTGCCGTTCTGGCGGGATTGGTCTTGGCTACAAGCTCCGTCCTGGCGCAGCCGTTGCCGCCAACGCCGCCCGCCGCGCCACGGCCACATGCAATGCCGCCCCGGGCGGCCGCGCCGGCCCACACGCCGCCAGCGCGGCCCGCGGCACACCCCCCCGCGCGGCATGCGGCACCACCTCATGCTACACCGCCCGCGCCGGTCCCGATGCCCGAGCCAGAGCGTCCGGCCGCGCCCACCAAGGGCACCAATAGCGGGTTGCCGCTGCCCCGCTTTGCCGCGCTGCGGTCGGACGAGGTGTATATGCGTTCTGGCCCCGGGCCACGCTACCCGATCGACTGGGTGTATAAGCGTCGGGATTTCCCGGTCGAGATCGAGCGGGAGTTCGACATCTGGCGGCTGGTGCGCGATCAGGACGGGGTGCGCGGCTGGGTGAACACCCAGACCCTGTCCCCGCGCCGCACCGCGGTGGTCACGGGCGGGGAGCGGGTCATGCGGAGGGACGGAAACGAGGCAGCGGCAGCCGTCGCGCGGCTAAAACCCGGAGTCATCGTCCGGCTGCGCAGCTGCGAAGCGAGTTCGGACTGGTGCCAGACCAGCATCCAGGACTATCGTGGCTGGATGAAGCGCGGCGATCTGTGGGGCATTTATCCCGGCGAGGCCATACAATGAACGAACCGTCCAGCAACCCGGCCCGCGCGCACCACGACATGGGCGGCGTGCCGAAATTCATGTGCGAGCCGGTCGATACCGCCGAGCATGCGCTGACCGATTTCGACCGCACGGTGGATGCCATCCGCGGCATACTGGGCGCCAAGGGAGTGATGAGCGTGGACGAGCTGCGCCGGGGGATCGAGGCGTTGCCAGAGGATGAGTATGCTCGGCTCAGCTACTACGAACGCTGGCTTCGCTCGATCACGGCCACGCTGATCCGCAACGGCACGATGACGGAAGCGGAGTTGGCGGCGGCGCTGCCTTGATCCCGCCGGGCACTATGGTGACGGTGCGGGATGACTGGCCTGAGGCGGCGGGCCCCTGTCATATCCGCACCCCGCATTACGTCCGGGGCCGCCCGGGCCGGGTAGTGCGGCATCTGGGTGAGTTCCCCAATCCGGAGGATCTGGCGTTCCGTCGGCCTGCACCCCGGCTTGCATTGTATCATGTAGCGTTCGCGCCGGCCGTGCTGTGGCCGGATGGAAAGGGGGACGACATCTTGATCGAGCTGTTCGAGCCATGGCTGGTGGCTGCATGATCGCCGCGTCCCCACCCGATGTACTCGCCGCCCTCCGCACCGTCCTGGCTGCGCGCGGTATCGCCAGCGCCGCCGAGATCGGGGAGCGGATTGCCCAGACCGATAAGGGCAGCCCTGCCCAGGGTGCGCGCATGGTGGCCCGCGCCTGGGCCGACCCAGCGTTCCGCGCCTTCATGCTTCAGGACGGCGCCGCGGCGGCGGAGTCGCTGGGGATCACCATGCGCGGCCTGCCGCCGCTCGGCGTGCTGGAGAACGGGCCGGGCCAGCATCACCTCGTGGTTTGCACGCTGTGCAGTTGCTATCCGCGCGCCGTGCTGGGGTATCCGCCCTTCTGGTTCAAATCACCGGGCTACCGCGCGCGGGCCGTACGGGACCCGCGCGGCGTGCTGGCCGAATGGGGGACGGTGCTACCAGATACGACACGCATAACCGTCGTGGACAGCACGGCGGACTACCGCTGGATGGTGCTGCCGGAACGTCCGCCGGGCACCGAGGGCTGGGACGAGGCGCGTCTGGCCGGGCTGGTTCGGGAGGGCGACATGATCGGCGTCACCTGTCCGGCGGTCTCGAATGGCTGAACTTCACGATAGCACGGTGCGTTCTAGATTGGTGAACAAGGAGTGTTCTCCATGCCTTTCATGATCCGTGCAGCAGCGCTGACTTTGTTGGCCGGGCTCGCAGGGTGCGCTACGCAGTACGCGCAGCCGGTGGGGAACGGGCCCGTCCCGCTAGTGGCGACGCCAGGGCCCACCAAGACGGAGGCCGAGTTCCGGCAGGACGACACGCATTGCCGTGCACAGGCAGTGCAGTTGCCGCCAACCGACAGCCCGAACTCTCCTAACGTCAACGCGCGGGTCAATCCAGCCGGGCCATATCCCTCCGGAGTGATCTATCTTCGATGCATGGCGAATGCGCACAATACCATCGAGCCACTTCCGGTGCAGCAGCCGATCTATACCTATTATGAACCTTACCCAGTCTTTGTCGGTGTGGGGTACGGTTACCCGTGGTTCTATGGCTATAGCTTCTCCAGATTTGGGTTCTATGGTCCGAGGTTCGGCGGATACTATGGCCATTATAATTATGGACGCTACGCCGGCTTCCATGATGGAGGCTTCCGCGGCGGCTACCATGGCGGCTTTCACGGCGGCTTCCACCGGCGCTGAATGGAATGTTGGCCGCCGCCGCCCTGCTCTGGTTGTTCATCCATATCGGCGTATCCGGTACTAGCCTCCGGGACCGGCTGGTGCGGTGGCTCGGCGAGAAGGCGTTTATGGGGGCATACTCGCTGATCTCGGTCGCGGCGATCGCCGGACTTTGCGCGGCCTACGGAAAGGCGCCCGCTTCCGTTCTATGGGTCGCACCGGTATGGCTCCGCTGGCTGCTGGTGGCCGCCATGCTGCCGGCGTTCATTCTGCTGGTGGGTTCGGTCACGAGCCCTAATCCCACGGCCGTCGGCGCGGAAGGACGCGCGGCCGGGACATCGAGCGACCCGGTGCGGGGTATCTTCCGCGTCACGCGCCATCCTATGCTGTGGGGCTTCGCCCTATGGGCGCTGGTGCATGTCGTGGCGAACGGGACAGACGCGGCGCTGTTGTTCTTCGGCACGTTCGCCGTCACCGCGCTGGCCGGGATGCCGTCGATCGACGGTAAGCTGGCACGCCGTGACCCGGCGCGGTGGGCGCCGCTCGCGGCACACACCAGCATCCTGCCCGGGGCGGCCATTGCCGCGGGCCGAAACCGGCTAGAGTTGCGTGAGATTGGCTGGATGGTGCCGCTGGCTGGGTTAGCGGTTTGGGCGCTCGTCCTGGGCGCCCACCCTCACATCATCGGCGTCGCCGCCTTGCCTCAGTAATAACCGTAGCCGTATCCGTAATAGGGCCGCGGATAAACCGGCACGGCGTAACCATAGGTCTGAGGCACCCGGTTTCCCTGGGCCACCATGCAGGCGGCATAGGCGTTATCATACTGCGCCTGAATGCCGCCCTGAGCCACGTTACTCTCGCCAGCGTTGGCGGCGGTGCCGAACCCGGCGCCGATCCCTGCGCCGACTGCCGCGCCACGTCCGCCGCCCACTATGGCGCCCAGGCCCGCGCCGATCGCGGTGGACAGGACCGCCCCACCGACGGCGCGGCTGTTGGCTGAGCCGGGCTGACCGGCCACACGCTGCGATGCGTAGCCGCGGCAGTTGGCGTCATCCGCCTGGTATGAGGCGAACGGCTTGTTGGGACCCGGATACACCTGCACCTGCGGCCCCTGCGGAGTCTGGGCACACCCGGACAACGCCACCAATCCCGCGACGACGAAAAGACCTACGCGCATCTTACCCTCACTCAGACGCTTGGAATACGGAATATGGTCCGGAAACCCACATCCGCTATCCCACCCGTTGATGCCGGGCCTTGGTCGCGCGCTCGATCGCCGTGGCGACCAGCGGGTCTAGCCGCAACTCGCCCAGCACTAGCTCCAGCATGCGCAGCACGGGCTGCGTCGCCTGATCCCGGTCGGCGGCGACCACTTCGCAGGCAAGCAGGTAGGCCGTCTCACGCAGGCGGGGCTCCAGCGCATCCCGGATCATCTGCCCGGCGTGGCTCAGCCCATCGTCTTCGCCTAGCAAATCCACCGCCGCGTCGGTCGCGACCTCCAACCGTTCGCTGCTGAAATCGTGAAACACTGGTAGGGTCTGCACTACGCCGGCCATGACGCCGATCTCCCGGTCGGTGATCGCGCCATCGGCGGCGGCGACCAAAACCATCGTGCAGACCAGCGCCTCCTGAACATCAAGACCCGTCCGAGCCAGCATTGGTCATCATCCCCGTATCCGTGGCGGACCCTAGCCGATTACCCGGCGCCCGCAAATCACGGCTGGGTCATAAGGAACCCGCGGGTCTCGGCTACCGCCTCCGCTAGGCCGACCCGCCGCACCTCGACCCCGGCCGGAAAGGCCGAGAGCAGCTTGGTGGGCGTGCGTCGGTCAAGCAAGACGAATACGCCGCGGTCTCCCGATGAGCGCACCAAACGCCCGAAGGCCTGGCGTAGCCGCAGCCGCGCCCGGCTATCATCATAACCACGCGGATCCCCGCCCGAGAGGTGGGTCCGCCGCTCACGGTGCAGGATGTCCGGGCGGGGCCAGGGAACGCGGTCGAACACCACCAGGCGAAGGGCACGTCCGGGCACGTCCACCCCGTCCCGCATGGCGTCGGTGCCGAGCAGGCATGAATCCTGCTCCGTCCGGAACACATCCACCAAGGTTGCATTGTCCATGGCGTCCACGTGCTGGGCCAAGAGCGGTAGCCCGGCTTCCTCCAGCGGTGCCGCGATGCGCTGGTGCACGGCACGGAGGCGGCTGATGGCGGTAAACAGGCCAAGGCCGCCGCCGCCCGCCGCCATGAATAGCGCGCGATACGCCGCGGCCAGCGGTCCGACCTCACCAGGCCCCACGTCGGTCACGACGAAGGCGCGGGTTTGGGCGGCGTAGTCGAACGGGCTGGCGACCGAAACACGCAGCGCCGGGGACGGGAGGTGCGTGGCGCCGACCCGGCCCTCCGCGGACAGCCAGGCCAGCTCCTGATCCGCCTCCCCCGTGTCGCGCAGCGTGGCGCTGGTGATCAGCAGGCCGTGCGCGGGGCGGGCGAGGATGGTGGCGAACGGGACAGTGGGGTCCAGCCAATGCCGGGCCAGGCCGACGTTGCGGTCCCCGGCCTGCCGCCGGTCGAGCTGGAGGATGTGCACGTGGTCCGGACGCGTCCCAGGCTCCGGCGGAGGCTGGCCGATGATATCGAGCATGGAGGACCAGGCCGACAGCCGGTCAAGGCAGCGGCGCTTCAATGAGCGTATGGCCGCCTCGATCCGGTTGCGGGTGGACGGGTCTAGCTCTTCGCTCTCATCCTCCAGCTTTTGCGCCAGCTTCGCGGCTAGCAGGCCAAGCGGGGCTGCGAGCCGTTTCAGCGCTTGGGCGAGTGTGGCGGCCGCGCCGGGCAGCTCGGGCGAGACGGGGAACAGGTCGCATTCGTGCTGGCCCAGGCCTGGGTCCTCACCGAGCCGGGCCAGGATTTGCGTGCGGAGCAGGGCGAAGAACGCCTCGGCCGGGCCCGACGTTTGGCCAAACCGGCTGGCCCAGCCGCCGGATGGCAGAGCGCGAGCAGCCAGCAACACTGCGTCCATCGCCGGCTCGAGCGCCGGGTCGCCGGCCACGATATCTTCGAACCGGCGCCGGATGCCGCGGGCGCGGGAGCGGGTTTCCTCGGCGCCCAGCAGCCATTGCCGCAGCATGGCGGTTTCCATGCCCGACAACTCGGCCGAGAACGCGCCGTCGGCGGCGTCGAACACGTGGTGGCCTTCATCGAACACGTAGCGGCTGGGCACGGTATCGTCGTCGATTCCGCCCCAGGCCGCCTGCGCCATCACCAGCGCGTGGTTGGCGATCACCAGTTCGGCCCCGCGGGACCTGCGAACGGTGTGTTCGACGAAACAGCGGCGGTAATGAGCGCAGGCGCCATAGATACATTCGCCGCGGCGGTCCGCGATGGCCGGCAGTAGTCCTTGGCCGAACAGTTCGGGGAACCACCCCGGAAGATCGCCGCCCGCGATGTCGCCATCGGATGTGGCGAGGCCCCAGCGAGCAATCAGGCCTAGTGCCACCACCGCGTTGGGGCTGAGAGCGGCGGCATTAACCTGTTCTTCATAGTTCAGCAGGCAGAGATAGTTCTCCCGTCCCTTCCGCACCACCACGCGCCGGCGCCGCTCCGCCGGGTCGGGAAAGAGCCGGGTGAGCTCCGCGTCGATTTGGCGCTGCAGATGCCTGGTGTAAGTACTGATCCAGACGCTACCATGGTTACGCTCGGCCCAGACACTCGCCGGGGCGACGTAGGCAAGGGTTTTGCCAGTGCCGGTTCCGGCTTCGGCCAACACCACATGGGGGTCGCCCTGCGTTAAACGCGCGTCGAACGCTTGGGCGGCCGCGCTGGCGTAGTCGGCCTGACCTGGGCGTTGCTCCGCGGCAAGCCCCAGCATGTGCGCCAGCCGGGCCCGTGACTCGCCCGGCGTCACCGCCAGTGAGGACGGTGGGGGCGGCGGCGCCGCGTCCTCCCACTCCGGCAGGCGGCGCCAGATTTTCAGAGCATCGATGCGCGGCTGGGCGGCGGGCTGGTCCAGGGCGGCGAGCACGGCGGGGCTCCAAGGCCAGGCAATGCCCATCCGCGCGGCCAGCGCCGCGGCGTCCTTGTTGAGCGGCACGTCCTTGGCGCGCGAGAGATGACGCAACAGCGCGGCCGCGAGATCCGGCAGTAACGCCGCCGCGTCCTCCGCCGTGCCGGGCGGGGGCAGATCGAGCGCCAATGCCATACCCCGCGCGGTGGGCACGACGGGGCGGGCCGGTAAGACGAACCCAAACAGCTCCAGCAGATCGAGGCAAGGCATAGCCCGGAGGCCAAGCCGCCGCAGGGTGTTGGGGGCGTGGATCAGCAAAGGCGGTGGTCCGCCCGCGATCAGCGCCGCGGCCTCGGCTGTGGGCAGGCTCAGCAGCTCCCCATCCGTGGTCAGGATCGCGGCTTGGCCGAAGCCGGCGATGACGGACGGGGCTTGCGGCATGGTGGGAGACGGAAGCGGCATCGGCCGTCAGTGAACGAGGGTAACCAGGCTCGTATAAGCAACCAATCTCTCGTTCCTCGTTAGAAGCCGCAAAGGACCCTTCATGGCCTGCGCAACCAGCATCCGGTCGAACGGGTCATTATGATGCCAGGGCAAATCGACGACCCGGCCGCGATCCCAGCCCGCCCAGGACCCGGCGCGTCTTTTCTGCATGCTTGTGGAACGGCACGACCCGGGCCACTGGCTTACCAGCCCGGGCAATCACAACCTCCTCCCCGTTCTCGACCTGATCGACTCGGCGAGCGAGGTTGGTCTTGGCGGAATTCAGGTTGACGGTGGTCATGGCTCCCCCAAACGGTAGCTACGCTTGGCTGAACCATCTTGGCCGGAAAAGCAATAAGGCTCACCCTGAGATTGACCCGGCGCGCGCCCATTCTTAGCGTGCGGCGATGCCGGATACAGTTCGCAACATGATCTCACCTACTCCTAAGTCATGGCCGTTCGAGGAGGCCGCGAAACTCGCGTCCCGCCTGGAGGCAAGCGGCAAAGATGTTGCGTTGTTCGAGACCGGCTACGGCCCTTCGGGACTGCCGCACATCGGCACCTTTGGGGAGGTCGCGCGGACCAGCTGGGTGCGGCATGCCTATACGGCCCTAACCGGCAAGCCGTCGCGGCTGATCGCGTTCAGCGACGATATGGATGCCTTGCGCAAGGTGCCGGACAACGTGCCGAATGGGTCCATGCTGCGGGAGTTCCTAGGCCAGCCGCTCAGCCGCGTGCCCGACCCATTCGGCACTCACCCTAGCTTCGGCGCACACAACAACGCCCGCCTGCGCGCATTCCTAGACAGCTTCGGGTTTGAGTATGAGTTTGCCTCCAGCACCGAATATTATGCTGCAGGCCGGTTCGACGCCGCGCTGCTTCGGGCGGCCGAGCAGCATGAGTTGATCGTCGCGGCCATTCTGCCGACGTTGGGCAGCGAACGGCAGGCCACCTATTCGCCGTTCCTGCCTTTGCACCCGCGCAACGGACGGGTGATGCAGGTGCGGATCGACCGGGTCGATTCAATGGCGGGTACGCTGGCGTGGGCAGATCCGGAAAGCGGTGAGCCGTTTCTGACACCCATCACCGGCGGTGCGTGCAAGCTGCAGTGGAAGGCGGATTGGGCCATGCGCTGGCACGCGCTTGGCATCGATTACGAGATGTCGGGCAAGGACCTCATCGATAGCGTCAAGCTGTCCAGCCGCGTCTGCACCATCCTCGGTAGCCCGCCGCCGGTTAGCTACACCTACGAACTGTTTTTGGATGAGCATGCGCAAAAGATTAGCAAGTCCAAGGGCAATGGCCTGAGTGTCGAGGATTGGCTGCGCTACGCGCCGCCTGAAAGTCTTGCGCAGTTTATGTTCAACTCTCCGCACAGGGCGAAGCGTCTGTTCTTCGATGTAATCCCGCGCGCCGTGGATGAATACTTGTCTAACGCTGCCAAACTTCCGGCGCAGACCGATGAGGAGCGGTATGTCAATCCGGCTTGGCATATCCAGGCCGGGAAGGATCTTGACGCTTGGAGCCCGGTGCCGTTTGGGATGCTGCTTAACTTGGCCAGCGTGGTGAACGCCGCCCAGCCCTCGATGCTTTGGGGATTTCTGCAGCGCTATTCGCCGGATGTGACCCCGGAAAAAAGTTCTTTCCTTAACGGTTTGGTAAACTTTGCGGTGCAATACTATCGGGACTTCGTCATGCCGGCGAAGGTGTTCCGGGACCCGTTGCCTTATGAACATGATGCCATGCTCGACCTGGCCGACACGCTCGCCGCCCTGCCACCCGCTGCCACGGCGGAGGCGATCCAGGATGAGGTGTATGCCGTGGGCAAGCGCCATCCATTTCCTGACTTGAAGGCGTGGTTTGCCTCCCTCTATCAGGTTTTGTTAGGTCAGCAGGAGGGTCCCCGTTTTGGTGGATTTGTGGCATTGTATGGCGTGCCGGAAACCATAACCCTCATCCACTCAGCGCTCAGCCGCAGTGAGGACGCCGCTTGAGCATGGGCTTGCTGAAAAAGGCTGCGCGCCAACTGCCTGCTATACTGGGCCTCGTGCTGCTATTCGGCGCCATCTTCGTGGTCTGGAAGGAGTTCCGGCATCTCAAGATTGCCGACATCAAGCTGGCACTGCAGGCCATTCCAAACCACGCTCTGATCCTGGCGTTCTTGTGGACTGTGCTGTCCTACGGCGTGCTGACATTTTATGATAGGCTGGGCACGATCTACGCTGGCCATAAAGTGAGCTACGGCCGGGTCTCGTTCGCATCGTTCTGCGCGTACGCTCTTTCTCACAATCTTGGCTTTGCCGCCGTGTCGGGTGCTGCGGTCCGCTACCGCTTGTATGCGCATTGGGGGCTCACACCCTTCCAGATCGCAAAGGTCGTCGCGTTCTGCAGTCTGACGTTCGGGCTGGGCGCTATGGTGCTCGGCGGCATTATCTTGTTTGCCGAGCCTGACGCCGTCCCATTCTTTGGCAAGCTGGTGCCGCGCTGGGGCATGTATGCGCTCGGCGTGCTGCTCTGGGCTATCGTCGCGACCTACGTCAGCCTCTCCCGCTTCGTCGGCACCATCAAACTGTTCGGCAACGAGGTCACGTTGCCGGATTACCGGATGGCGGTGGTGCAGGTGGCGCTGGCTACGGTGGACGTCGCTGTCACGGCCGCCATCGTGTATCAGCTATTGCCCGACACTCCGGGTCTCACCTACCTCCGCTTCCTCGGCATCTACGTCGCCTCCTATACCGCGGGGTTGGCAGCGAACGTGCCCGGCGGATTGGGGGTGTTCGACACCGCCATGCTGCTCGGGCTCGAACCTTATCTGCAGCCACCGCAGATCTTGGGCGCCGTCGTGGTATTCCGGCTATACTACTACATCATTCCCCTGTTCTTGGCGGGCAGCATGTTCGCCGGCAATGAAATACTGTTGCGCGGCGGCGCTCTCGTGCGCGCCAAGCCCGGCCCGCGCAGCCAGGCTTTGGCTCGCTGGAGTGAGCCGAGCTTCGCCGTGGGCGCGGCAACCGGGGCGGTCGCGCTTTGCGGCGCCTTGCTCCTAGGCATCGGCGTGCTCGATGACCGCCCGGATTTCTCCTGGATCGACCCGGACTTCGCCGAAGCTGCCGCGAGCGCCGGTCAGTTCGTGCCATCCCTGATCGGCGCGGCACTCATCGTGCTGTCTATCGGCCTGTCTCAGCGGGTGACCCTCGCCTGGGGTGCCACGATCGTCATGCTGCTGCTGGCGGCAGGCTATACCGGCGCCCAGGGCAGCAGCCTTTGGATACCCGGCGTGCTGGTATTGGCGACGATGCTCGTGGCACCGTTCCGGGACGCGTACTACCGGCACGCGCGCTTGCTGGCTGTGCCGTTAGGCGCCAGCACGGGGGTGCCGCTGCTGGGGTTGATCTTCTGCGTCCTAGCGTTGGCCGCGTTCGAGCCGCGGATGCGGCGCTTGGTGGACAACAGCGTGGTCGATGTCCTGTTCTCGGCCGACGTGCCGAACGGCATCCGGCTTACGGTTGCGTTGCTGGTGGGCCTGGCCCTGATTGCCCTGTGGCGGCTCATCCGCCCCGGGCGGGTCGGCTGGACGCCATGGGCGGGGGAGGGGCGAGCGCGTTACGCCGCGCTGGGGGCCATCCCTCCAGTCATGGCAGACGGGCTGGTCATGGGCGAAAGTGGGCGGGCTGGCATTCCGTTTCGTCGGATTGGCCGGGTCCTGCTTGGGCTTGGCGACCCGGCCGGCGCCGTATCGGACCGTGCATCGGCCATCTGGAACCTGCGTGACTTGGCGGTGCAGGAAGGGCTGGACCCCGCGGTTTGGCGGGCCGGCGCGGGCCTGTTGAAAATCTACGCGGACCTCGGCCTGACGGCGCTGCCGCTTTCGGCAACTGGGTTGCCGCTGAGCGAGGATGATGAGAACGCGCCGCCAAGTGGACAATTCCTTTGTTGCGTCGCGGAGCGGGACCTTGGCCTACTGGTTCCGCTCTTGCCGACGCTATCCGAAAACGCCTTGGCGGACGCCGCAGAATGAGGAAGGGCTGATTGTCCTCATCGTTCTTGAGCGTCCATTCAGGGCATTGAGGTCACGCTCTAGTGCGTGGCCAGGGAACCATCTTAGGCGCACGACGCTGGTGAGCCGTCGATCAGGAGAGTGGCATTGAGTGAGAATACGCGCGTTTCGAGGATTACCGAGGGCCTGCCGCATCCGCTCGGTGCCACTTGGGACGGTGTAGGGGTCAACTTCGCGCTGTTTTCCGCCAATGCGACTAAGGTCGAACTCTGCCTGTTCGACATCGAGGGACGCACGGAGATCGAGCGGATCGAACTGCCGGAATATACAGACGAGGTCTGGCACGGCTACTTGCCGGATGCACGTCCGGGGACGGTCTATGGCTACCGCGTGCACGGTCCATGGGCGCCGGAGGAGGGGCATCGGTTCAACCCTCATAAGCTCCTGCTCGACCCCTATGCCAAGAACCATGTGGGTGAGCTGGTCTGGGGTCCGGAGGTGTTCGGCTACACTATGGAATCAAAGGACGACACCACCTTCGACGAGCGGGATAGCGCCGGGCACATGCCGAAATGTGTGGTGATCGACCCGGCCTTTACCTGGCTCCGCGACCGCCGGCCCAACGTGCCGTGGGAGCATACGATCTTCTACGAAATGCACGTGCGCGGCTTTACGAAGCGGCATCCTTCGGTGCCGAACGAATTGCAGGGCACATTCTCCGGCATGGCCGCGAAGGATGTGATCGACTATCTGAAGGCGCTGGGAATAACCAGTGTCGAGCTGCTGCCGATCCATACCTTCATCAACGATAGCCAACTGATCGAGCGCGGGCTCACAAATTACTGGGGCTACAACACGATCGGCTTCTTTGCGCCCGATCCGCGCTACTCGAGCAAACCGGCCTTCGCGCATGCCGAGTTCAAGGAAATGGTGGCCCATCTACATGATGCCGGGCTCGAAGTTATTCTGGATGTCGTGTACAATCACACGGCGGAGGGCAACGAACTTGGCCCGAGCCTATCGTTCAAGGGCATCGACAATGCAAGCTACTACCGGTTACTTCCGGACAAAAAGAGATTTTACATCAACGACACCGGGACTGGTAATACGCTCAATTTGAGTAATAGCCGCGTGCTGCAGATGGTCGTCGATAGCCTGCGTTACTGGGTGCAGGAGATGCATGTCGATGGTTTCCGCTTCGATCTGGGTACTATCCTGGCGCGCGAGAACTACGGCTTCGATCAGAGCAGCGGCTTCTTGCATGTCTGTCAGCAGGATCCAGTGCTGAATAGCGTAAAGCTCGTTGCCGAACCGTGGGATTGCGGGCCGGGCGGCTATCAGGTAGGCGGCTTTCCCCCAGGTTGGGCCGAGTGGAATGACAAGTTCCGGGACGAGGTGCGGTGCTTCTGGAAAAGCGATGAGGGAATGGCGCCTGCCATGGCCGCCAGAATGTCCGCCTCCGCCGACATCTTCAATGCGCGAGGCCGCAAACCGTGGTCCACGGTCAATTTCATTACCGCGCATGACGGTTTCACCTTGCGCGATACCGTGAGCTACAACGACAAGCACAACGAGGCGAATGGCGAGAACAATCAGGACGGCAACAGCAACAATCATAGCTGGAATCATGGCACCGAAGGCGAGACCGATGATGAGACCATCGTCGAAATCCGGCGCCGTAGCATGCGTAACATCATGGCTACGCTGATACTGTCGCAGGGCACCCCGATGATGCTGGCCGGCGATGAGTATGGCCGTACCCAGGGCGGTAACAATAACGCTTACTGCCAAGATAATGAGATCTCCTGGCTGGATTGGGACATCCCCGATTGGGGCAAGAGCCAGCTCGTCCTAGTGCAGCGCCTAACCCGGCTAAGGCACAAATACCCCATCCTGCGCCGCGGCCGGTTTTTTACCGGGCAGACGATCGTGGGCGCCGAGGTGAAGGACGTGACCTGGATCAACGCGAGCGGCGCCGAGATGCAAGGCGGTGACTGGGGTGATCCGCGCATGAAGTGCTTTGGCATGCTGATCGACGGCCGGGCTCAGGCGACGGGGATCCGCAAGCCCGGCGAAGATGTCACCATGCTGCTGGTGCTGAACGCGCATCATGACCTGGTGAACTTCACCCTACCGGACTGCACGAACGGAAAGGCGTGGGATTTGGTGCTCGACACCAACGTGCCGGAGGCGGACAGCCAGGAGTCGTTCCAAATCGGCGAGGCCTACAAAGTGACCGGACGTTCGTTCTTGGTGTTCGCGCTGCAATCGTAATCGATCGGGCCAGGCCGGTGCGCAGCTAAACATAGGTTGCACAACCGGCCGCCGATGCCGATAACACGGCTGCCGGTCCGCCGGCCTACTAAGGATGAAGACTGTATGAGCCGCCCCGCCCTCCGCGTCACCCGGCACGACGCCCCGGATGGCAGCGCCCGTTTCAAGTTCGAGGTTTGGGACCCGTTCGAGGCCGCCTACACTCAGGTCCCGGGCTTAGAAACCGCGCTGTTGCTTGTTGACGAATTGCTGGAACGCGTCCGCACCCTTTGGCTGGCCGGGGACGCCGGGCAGTCCAGCCTGCGCGACGTGCCCGACCCAGATCAGCCAGAAGACATCGAATGGGCGGAGTTCCGCGCCAGCGCACAAGCCAACCGGGTGCACGAAACCCGCAACTTCGACTCGCCGCATTGGCGCAAAGCCATGGGCGGACGGGCCGGTGCGGTCGAGACAACGTGCAACGAGGTCGGCTACCGCCCCGGCTGAGGCTGGACCCGGCGCGGCGGCGTCCGTCACCATGCCAGTCATGCCGCTTACGACCGACCAACTGCTCGAACTCGGCTGCGCCTTATTGGCGCTGCTGATCCTGGTCGTGCTGTTTCGCCGTCCGGGGTTGCGCACAGTGTTGGCCGCGCAGCGCATCGAAGCCGATGCGACCCGAAGCGCGCTGGCCGGGGCAGAGCGGGCGCTGGCCAGCACGCTTGCGGCGCTTGGAACGACGCTGCTGCGGGATCAAACGGAGTCACGGCTCGAACTCGAGATACGGCTGCGGGATCAGGAACAGGTCGCGGCCGCCCGGCATGCAGCGCTCAGCCAGAGCGTGAACGAGCACCTGCAGCAAGCGGTCGAAACACAAATGCAGGGCAGCTTTCAGCGCGTCATCGACCAGTTTACCCAGGTGCAGCGGGCCATGGGTGACGTGCAGGCCATGACGACGCAGATCGGCGACTTGAAGCGCCTGTTTGGCAACGTGAAGTCTCGCGGGGCCTGGGGCGAGGTGCACCTACGTGCCCTGTTGCAGGACACCTTGCCGCAGGGCTCATGGGCGGCTGACGTGAAGGTCAGGGAGGACGGGCACGAGGTGGTGGAGTTCGCCGTCGCGATGCCGCAGAAAGGCCCGCACCGTCCGTGGCTGGCGCTCGACGCCAAGTTTCCGACTGCGGATTACGACCGCCTGCTGCTGGCGGCCGAAACGGGCGATGCCGTGGCCGAGCGGGAGGCAAGGCGCGCGCTTGAGGCCGTGCTGCGGGCCGAGGCGCGCAAGATCGGGTCAAAGTATATCAATCCGCCGGCTACGGTGGATTTCGCGGTCATGTACCTCGTGACCGACGGGCTGTATGTCGAGGCGGCGCGGATGCCCGGCTTGCTCGAGGAGTTGAACCGCACCTGCCGGGTTCTGGTCACGGGGCCCAGCCTGGCCCCGGCCCTGCTCCGCACCATTCAGCTCGGTATGCTCACGCTGTCGCTCGAAGAAAAGTCGGAGGAGATCCAGCGCTTGTTGGGCGGCACGCGCGCAGAGATGGGCCGCATGGATGAGATCCTGGCCCGATTGGCTCGGCAGGCCAGCGCGTTCAGCAACACGATCGATGACGCGCGCACCCGCACCAGGGCGGTCAGCCGAAAGCTACGCGGGATCTCTGAAAATGCAGAAGGCCCCGGAGATACCCCGGAGCCTTCACATTGTTCGACGGAGGATCCGCCGGACGGTTGGGGTTAGCCTGCCGAAACCGCACGGGTCAGGGCGGGGGTCCAGGTCACGGCGTAAGTCCGAAGAGTCAAACAATGAGACACTGGATCACCTCCTTTCAATATGTTGAGCGCTGAACATGGGGTTCAGGCGGGCAACAGCAAGCGCTCCACCCGGCCGCCCTCCACGACATGTTGCTGCAATACCGCATCCACATCCGCCGTGCTGTCGATCCGATACCAAACCCCCTCGGGATACAGTACGACGCAAGGGCCCAGCTCGCAGCGGTCGAGGCAGCCGGCGCTGTTGACGCGAATGTTGGCGATCCCCAGCTCCTTCGCCCGCGCCTTCATGTAATCCCGCAGCGTCTCGGAGCCTTTTTCAGCGCAGGACCCCCGCTTGTGGCCGTCTGGGCGGCGGTTGGTGCAGACAAATAGGTGGGCGTCGAAAAACATAGGACTATCCTAATTGACGAAGTAGCGCAGCGAGAGTGAGATCCGGCCGCCGGGTTCCGCTAGCTGGAACCGTGCATCCACGAAACGGGGTGGAGCGAAGCGGAACCGGGCGTTGTTGCTGAAGCCGATCCCCTCCTTTGGAATGCCGAGCGCGTCCCGGTCCACCGTCTCGTTATCGTTCTCGTCATGATACACCTGCACGGCCCAGACGCCGGCCGGCACGGTGACACGAACCACGGTTTGGCCCAACACCGACGGTGCGGCGGCGTGGTAGGGGCATTGGTCGGTCAGGAAAGTCTGCTCGGAACACACATTGACCTGGATATGCCCGCGGTCGTTCCGGACATTGGCGACCGTTATCTCCAACTCGGAGGCATGCGCTACTGTGCCGTATAGGCACGCCCCCGCCACAACGCCGGACGTCCCCGCCGTGCGCGCCACAGCGCGGCCCATTGCAGCCATAGCAGCGCACAGACGCCCACGGGATGCAGCACCGCCGCCGCCCAGGGCTGCCGGAAGCGCCAGGCCAGCACGAGCCGGAAGCCGAGCGCCGCCGCCGCCGCCGCCCAGGCTAGAACCGACGGGGCTAGGATAATGAGGCCGAATGGCACCACCTGCCCACCGGCCAGGATCAACGTCCATAGCGGCAGGGCGCGCGGCCTGGCCATCCCCTCGGTCGCGTTCTTGCATAGGCCCTCCCAGACTTCCGTCACGTCATGATACATCCGGCACCTGGCAAACCGGCTCGCGTCGAATAGGCCGGTCATCTCACCGGCGCGCCGGAAGGCCCGCGGCAGCATGATGCCGTCATGCAGGGACGCGCGGATGGCCGCGTGTCCGCCGGCCCTTGTATAGGCGGCCCGGTCCGCGATGAACACCTGGCCGCACCCGGCGCCCAGCCCCACATCCGGCCGGCTCCGCGCGACGGCCAGCGGTAGGAAGCCTAACAGCAAAAAGTGAATAAGCGGTAAAAACAGCTGCTCAGCCCAGGAAAGTGTGATTTGGCGTGGAAACCCGCTCGCCAGGCCCACACGCTCCCGCTGCATGAAGCCTACCATACGGCTTACCGCATCCGGTGCTAGGCGCACGTCTGCATCAACCCACAGCATCAGCGGATGCGTCGCCGCATCGGCCAGCGTTTGGCAGGCATGCTGCTTGCCGGACCACCCTGCCGGCAAGACTGGCCCGGAGAGGACGCGAAGGCGCGCATCGGCGATGCCGGCCAGAATGGCCCCGGTGCGATCCGTCGAATGGTCATCCAGCACGACGAGTTCCAGCTCCACCCCTTCGCTGGCCAGGATTGCGGCGCAGGCGGCGGCGATGTTCGCCTCCTCGTTGCGCGCCGGAATCAAGACCGAGACGAACGGGCGGCCGTCTGCGTGCTGTGGCGTGCGGTATAGAAAAAGGTTCCAGATCCCCAACAGCGCCGGGCCGGCGGCCAGAACGAAGGCGATCAGCGCGATCATTCGCCGGGCTCATGGCTTGCGTCGAACCGGCGTCCGGCGGCCCAGGCGCGGGCGCGGCGGTAGGCGTCATAGATCCCGCCGACGCCGGCGCCGCCGCGCACGAGCGGCAGGAAATGCCGGGGCTCTCGCGTGATACTGTCGGCGGTGAGGGCGTCCATGGTCCGCGTCAGCTCTGCCTCAAGATGCGCGGTCCACTCCGCCACGCTGCGGTCCCGCCCGGCGTCGATCGGGTCACCGAAGCGGGCCAGCGCCTCGGGCTTGCTCTCGTTCCAAAAACTGTATTCGACGGCCAGCGGTAGGATGACGGCGCCGGGAACCCGCCGGGCGAGGTGGGCGAGGCCGGGGCGCAGCTTGACAGGGCGGCGCCGCGGGTCTGTGAAATGTCCCTCGGCGGTGATCCAAAGTGCCGCGCCGGGCTGAGCCAGGATACGCAGGCTGGTGGTCAGAAAGGCGGCAGCGCCGCGTGGGCTTTCCAGATCGATGCCGAAGATGCCCATGCGCCGGAGGACGCCGTATTTCCGCAAACCCTGCTCGTCCATGGGGCCGTATCCTGGCCGTCCGCGAAATAGCTTGGTGCTGAGCAACAGATAGAGTGCCGGATCATACCAACTGGGATGATTGCCATAGACAATAACGGGCCGCCCCTCCGGCAGGTGGGGCAGGCCGGTGCGAGCGACGCGAACGGCGTGGAACCGGCGGAAGAAATACCAACGCAGGTACCAGCCGAACCACCAGAATGCCCGCTCCGACCGCGCTGCGACCGGATCGTCCAAGTTAAACGCTTACCGGGACGCGAGCGGCGACATCCTGGCTCAGGCTGTCGGCGGCGATCCAGCCGCTCATGAGCACCATCGGCATGCCGGGCCCGGGATGCGCGGCGCCGCCGGCGAGGTAGAGGCCGGCGAGGTCGCGCGAGCGGTTGCCCGGCTTGAACGCGCCATTGACCTTGCCGTGGCTGGCCAGGCCATAGATGGCGCCGTCCAGCACGCGGTAACGCTCGTGAATGTCCTGTGGCGTCAGATGATGCTCGAACACGATCCGCTCCTGCAGGTCGCCCATGCCGGCGCAGCGGGCGAGCTTGTCGAAGATGACCTGGCGGTAGGCGGGTAACATCTTGGACCAGTCATGGTGTGGGCGGAGGAACGGAGTGTGGACCAGAATGTACAGCGCCTCGCCCCCCGGGGGTGCGACGCCGGGCTCGGTGCCGGACGGGGCGGCGATATAGGCGGTGGGGTCAGGCGCGGGTTCGCCCTTGCCGTAGATCCAGTCGAACTCCTCCTCCGGATCGCGGCTGAACACGAAGTCGTGGTGTGCCAAATGGTCGTAGCGCTTGTTGAGGCCGAGGTAGAGCACGACGCCGGAGCACGCCGGGTCCCGTTTCCAGCGGCGGCCAAAGCTGCGCGCGGGGCTGCCGCCGACCAGCTCACGATACGTGCGGATGCTATCCATGTTGCTGACCACGGCGGAGAGGCGGACGGTCTCGCCTTGCTCCGTCACCACCCCAGTAACCCGGCCGTTATCCGACGTGATCTTGGCGATGCCGGTGCTGGGGCGGAGGTCCACGCCCAGTTCGCCCGCGAGTTTTTCCAGCGCCAGCGGCACGGCGCGGGTGCCGCCGATAGGATACCAAACGCCGCATTCGGTCTGCATGTGCGCGATGCTGCACAGGACGGCGGGTGAGGCGTACGGGGAACTCCCCACATATTGCACGAAATGGTCGAGCATTTGGCAGACCCTGGCGTCCGGCACACGCTTGCGGATTTGGCCCGCGACCGAGGTGCCCATGCGCAACGACAGGACCTCACGCAAGGTTTTGAGGTTCATGCCCTTCATCTCGAGCGTATCGGTGATGGACTCCACCGACTTCCAGAAGAAGAACTTTTCCGAGACCGAGTGCAGCCCCTTGGACATTTGAATGAAGTCTTCGAAGCCCTGCTCGCTGCCGGGGGCATACTGGGCGATAACTTGCTTCATCGCCGGCACGTTCTCCTGCAAGTCCAGCACGGAGCCGTCTTCGAAGAAGCAGCGCCATTGCGGGTCGAGCCGGCGGAGGTCCAGGTAGTCATGCATGCTGCGCCCGGCCTCGGCGAACACACGGCCCAGCACCTCCGGCACGGTCAGGATGGTGGGCCCCATGTCGAATCGAAAGCCGTCCTGCTCCAGCGGTGCCGCCTTGCCGCCGAACCAGGGGTTCTTGTCGAACAGGATGACCTTATGGCCGCGCGCTGCCAGGGTGCAGGCCGCCGCCAGGCCGCCGAGCCCGGCGCCGACCACACCGACCGGCAGGTCACCCAGATGAGAGATGGCGTTCATAGGGCCTCCGCGATGGCCGGTTCATAATGATCGGACGCCATGGCCGACGGTTCGTCCCAATGTGGCGTCAGGCCCATATCCTCTACCATGAGGCGGGAGGTGATACGGGCCGACTCGAAAATGACTGGCAGGCCGCTGCCGGGGTGGGTGCCGCCGCCCACGAGATAGACGCCGTCCAGGTCTTCGAAGCGGTTGCGCGGGCGGAAATGCAGCATTTGCGCGAGATTGTGCGCCAGGTTGAAGGTGGCGCCGCGGTAGATGCTGAGATCCTCTTCCCAACCGGCCGGGGTGAGAATCTTTTCGAAGCGGATGCGGCTCTCGATATCGGGAATGCCGATCTTCTTCAACCGCTCCAGCACGAGGGTACGGTAGCGCTGGGTTTCCGCGGCCCAATCCACGCCTTCAATCATACGGTGGCCGACCGGCACCAATACATACAGTGTCGAATGCCCGGGGGGCGCCAGGGCAGGATCCGTCACGCAGGCATTCTGCACATAGAAGCTGGGGTTCGCCGGAGCCTGGCCCGTCTCGATCTCAGAGATGTTCTTCCGGTAATCCTCTGCCAAATAAATCGTGTGATGCGATAGGTCTGGAAGGCTACCCTCAATTCCTAAATACATCATGAACGTGCTGCAGGAAAACTTCTTGGTGGAGATCTTCTTGTCCGACCAGCGCCGCCTAATGGTGTCCGGCACAAGCTTGGTCATGGTTTGCGCGAAGTCGGCATTGATCACCAGGCTGTCATACCGCCGCTCCACACCGTCAACGCGGACGCCGACGGCGCGCTTACCCTCGAACAGGACTTCCTGAACCGGGCTTGCAAGCTCGATGCGGGCGCCGAGGTCGCGGGCCACGCGGGCCATGGCGCCCATGACGGCGCCGGTGCCGCCGCGGGGGTGATACACACCGTATTCGTATTCCATGAACGACAGAATAGTGAATAGGCTCGGGCAGCGGAACGGCGACATGCCTAGATATTTGGACTGAAAGCTGAAGGCGAGGCGGATCCGTTCGTCCCGGAAATACGTGCCGAGGTCGGTATCCACGCTGCGGTGCGGGCGGAGCCGGGATAGGCCGCGGATCACCGACGGACGCATGAGGTCCCGCATGGAATTGAACGCGTTCTCCAGCACCGGGCGGAACACTTGTAGTTTCTTACGGTTGTCGGCCATGAACCGCGGCAGTTGCGCTGCGTCGGCGGGCGAGAATTTGGCGATCTCGGCCGCCATGCGGGTCATGTCGCCGGTGGCCTGGATGTCCCCGCCGCCCTCGAACACCAGGTGATATTGAGGATCGAGCCGGATCAGCTCAACCTCTTCCTCCAGCCTGTAGCCGCAGGCGGTGAAGATATCACCCAGCACACGTGGATACAGGAAGAAGGTCGGCCCCATATCGAACCGGAACGTGCCCACATCGGACGGCCCGGTGATGGTGCTCGATCGCCCGCCCACCATGTCCCGGCTCTCGAACACGGTGACGTCCATGCCGGCCTTGGCCAGCAACATCGCCGCGGCGAGGCCGCCGGGTCCGGCTCCCATAATGGCGACGCTGCGCCGGTTCGGCTTTTGAGGCGCTGCCATGTGGTTCATCGGGCAGCCTGGATAACATCAGTGCAAAACAGCATGCGGCGAAACCTAACCCCTCTCGGCCTTGTCTGATAGGTGCGGCGTTTACGTGGGTCCATGAACGATCTTGTCATCCCGTTAACTTTTTGAGCCTAGGTGTGTGGTGACGGCGGTTGAACCACCAAGCCGCCAGAACACCAAGAAGGAGACGTAGAAGTCTGCTTCTCGGAAGCTTCTTGGCGTCTTTGGCCCCTTGGTGGTTAATCGGCGGAGACCGCAAGCGAGGACCTTTATGAGCCGTGATCATGCCATCGATGAAGCCCTCGCCGCGTTCGATGACGGCAGCTTCAAGGTCAGGCTTGCTCACCTCGTGCAGTTCCAGAGCACCAGCCAAGACCCAGCCCACCATACGCATTTGCACGCCTATCTAGATGAGGGCATGCGGCCATGGCTGGAAGCATTGGGTTTCACGATCGAAATCGTCACCAACCCGATCGAGGGCGCCGGGCCGATCCTAATCGCGGAGCGGTTGGAACAGCAGGGTCCCACCGTCATCACCTATGGCCATGGCGACACGGTCCGCGGGCTCGAGGAGCAATGGCACCCTGGGCTCGGCCCGTGGACCGTGACGGAGGAGGACGGCAAGTGGTACGGGCGCGGCACCGCCGACAATAAAGGGCAGCACGCCATCAATCTCGCGGCTCTGGAGGCGGTCATCCACCAACGCCGGGGTAAGCTCGGCTTCAGCCTGAAGATGATCATCGAGACCGGCGAGGAAACCGGGTCCGCCGGGCTGCGCGAGGTGATCGCCGCGCGGCGGGACCGCCTCCGCGCTGACGTGCTGCTGGCCAGCGACGGGCCCCGCGTGCACTCGACGGTGCCGACACTCAGCACCGGCACCCGCGGCACCTGGCATTTCGACCTCCGGCTCGATCTGCGTCCAGGTGGCGTCCATTCCGGCAACTGGGGCGGAATGACGACCGACCCGGCGATCGTGCTGTCCCATGCGATCGCGAGCCTAGTGGATCGGCACGGACGCATCCTGGTCCGCGGCATCGTGCCTACCGAGGTCAACCCGGGCGTCCGCACGGCGCTCGCCGGATGCATGCTACAGGCCGAGGGGGAGGCGGCCACGATCAATCCTGGCTGGGGTGAGCCAGGGCTGTCGGCTGCCGAAAAGGTCTATGGCTGGACCAGCCTCATCGTGCTGTCGATGCTGTCCGGACGTCCGGACAGCCCAGTCAACGCCGTGGCGCCGAACGCCGTCGCGCATCTACAAATCCGTTATACCGTGGACGTGGATCCCGATACGTTCGAAGCTGTCATCCGCACGCATTTGGATCAGGCTGGGTTTCCGGAGGTGGCTCTAGTGCCCTACGGCGTCCGCATGCCCGCCCGGCGTTCCGACCCGGCCAACCCCTGGGTCGCCTGGGCGGTGGCAAGCATGGAGCGCACGCTGGGCACCACGGTGCAGGTCATCCCCAACAGCGGTGGCGGCCTGCCGAACGACGCGTTCATGGACCATCTGGGCGTGCAGCTGCTGTGGGTGCCGCACAGCTATAATGGCTGCAAGCAGCACGGGCCGAACGAGCATCTGCTGATCAGCGCGGCACGGGAAGGTATCGCAGCGTTCGCGGGGCTCTGGTGGGATATGGGCATGGTGGGCGCGACAGGGATTGAACCTGTGACCCTTCGCGTGTGAAGCGAATGCTCTACCGCTGAGCTACGCGCCCTGTTTCGGGGAGCGGGCGGTTTACGGGGCGGGTAAGGAGAGTGTCAAGGCTTCTGTTCCGCTGCACAAGGGCCTCACGCCGCTTGGCTGCGCACCTGTTTAGCCCTGAGCTTGTTAGCCCTGAGCTTGTCGCAGCGCGGCACCCGGCGTGCCGTCTCTCGACGGGCTCAGGATTTGCGGGTTGGGAGCGCGCGCGGCCAGCGTGGGCTGATATGCCCTTACCATCAGGTTCGCTAGGGCTTGTGGCAGGGACGGGAACTGGAACCGGAAGCCTTGGGCGAGCAGGGCCCTTGGGGTCGCGGCCTGGCCTTCCAGCAGCAACTCCGACATCTCACCTATCAATCTCAGCGCCATTGCCGGGACACGCACGGGTCGGCCGAAGGCGTGGGCGAACTCGGATTGCGGCAGGGGTTGGTGCGCCACGACATTGACCGCGCCGTCCAGTCCGGGCGTGTCCAGCGCGAAGCGGATCGCGGCGACGGCGTCCGTGATGTGCACCCAGGCGACCGGCTGCGTGCCGCGGCCCAGCACCGCGCCGAAGCCGCAGCGGGCGGCCAGGGCCAGCATGGGATACACCCCGCCCGAGCGGCCCAGCACGAGGCCGAAGCGGAGCCGGACCACGCGGGCGACCGGGGCGCGCATCGCCGCCGCCTCCCATGCGGCGCAGAGGTCGGACTGGAATCGGCCGGGCTCGGGCGGAGCGAACTCGTCCAGCTCGTCGGCGTCGCGCACGCCGTAGAAGCCGATGGCCGAGGCGTTTACCAGCACGGCGGGGGCGCGGTCCAGCCGGGCCATGAGGCGGCACAGGCGCTCGGTCACCTCGACGCGGCTATGCAGCAAGACGCGGCGCCGGGCCGCGGTCCAGGGCCGGCCCATGATAGGGGCGCCGGCCAGGTTGACCAATGCGGCGACCGGGGTTTCGCCGGGCAGGGTGTCGAGGTCCTGCACGATTTCGACCCCGCGGCCGAACCCGGCGGCGGCGCGCCTCGCGTCCCGGGTCAGCACGATGACGCGCCGTCCGTCGCGGCGAAGCGCGTGCACCAGTTGCCGTCCGATGAAGCCGGTGCCGCCGGTGACCAGCACCGCCGGGCCATGCGGCGGGGCGGCGGGGCCGGCCGGCAGGATCTCCCGCGCCTCCCGGTATAGCCGCGCGACGGCGATCCAGTTGCGCACGCTCCAGGCGCCGACGCCGGCGGCATACAGCGTGAACAGCCAGCTGATCCAGCCGTGTCCCTCGGCCGGCAGGCCGGTGGGTGCGGTGGCCCAGGCCAGGAGGACCGGCGCCAGCGCGGCCACGAAGGCGCCGTAGGACACGGCCAAGATGGTATGCAGCACCCGCTCGAGATTCGGCAGGCGGCGGGTCACGTCTTCCTCGATGAAGTCGGCCAAGGTGATGACGATCTCCACCGCCAGCAGCCCGGCCAGCACCCAGGCCCACGCGCCCTGCCACCGCACCCAGGCGAGGCCCAGGAACAGCACGGCGTAGATCGCCTCCCGCGCGGCGTGCAGCACCAGCTCGTAGCGGGCGGAGACGTTCTGCGGCAGCTTGGCCTCCAGCTCGTGATGCCAGAGGTTGTCGAACCCGCCGAGCAGGGCCTGCACGGAGAGGATGGCGAAGACGGTGTTCATGGCTGATACTCCTGGAAGACACCGGTCTGGCGGAACGTCTCGCCCCAGAGCGGGTGGGTCATGGTGAGGGTGAAGCGGAACCGGGTGGCGTCGATCGCGCGATGCTCGACTCGGCAGCGCCCGGGGGTGAGCAGGGTGGGGATGCGCAGGCGGCCGAACAGGAAGCTCGTGCTGGTGAACACCAGGGCGCCGGGCTCGGCGGTGACCTCCAGCACCATGCCGAGCCCGCCCTCCGTCCGCTCGAGCACGGTGTTGCCGGGGCCCTGGGATTTGACGGAGCGGACGATGCGGGTGCCGAGCTGGCGCACCCATTCGACACCGCCGGGCACGGGGCGGACGGTCACGTGCACCGGGGCCTGGAGGGTGCTCACCAGCGGCGCGCCGAGCGGCCGGGTGAGCCAGGCGAACACGCAGCCGATGCGCGACGCTTGGAACTCCATGGTGCCGTGATAGGCGGCGGGGCCGTGCCCCACGGTGAAGCGTGCCCGCAAGGCCCGGGGCAGGCGGGCCCAGTCGTCGGCGGGGACGAGGCTCTGCAGGTCGAGGGGGCCGGGCACGTAGGGTGTCCGGGTCTGCCAGGTCCCGAGCGGGGCTGGCGGGAGGGTTGCGGTCAGGCTCACGGTGGGTCTCCTTCCGATGCCATAGCTCTGCACCGGGCGTGCCACCCGATAAGTCATTGTTACTGCTCGGATAACCTGACGGGATGCGTAAACGAAGTTTACAGTCTCAGCGGCCGTGTGTATCCAGAACGCAGCCATGATGTTCCACATCGCCCTCGGCCTGGCCCTGCTCGGCAGTCTCGCGCTGGGGCTGATCCTGTGGCTGAAGGCGGACCGGGTGCCGGGGCGGACGCCGCTGGCGCTGTTTTTGCTGGGGGTGGCGGCCTGGATCACCGGGAACGAGTGGCCGACCTGGTTCGGACCGGCCTCGGGCCGGATCGGGCTGAGCCTGATGGCGACCGCGTCCTTGTCAGCGGCGGCGTTCTTTCATTTCACGGTGGCGTTCACGCGGCTGCCGGCCCGGCGCTGGGTCGTAGCGGCGTATGCGGCCGGGGGTGCGGCGACGCTGCTATCCGTGCTGGTGCTGCCGGGTGCCTACGTGCCGTTCGCCGGCATGGCGTATGTGTCGGTGCCGAACCGGGTGGGGTGGGTCACCAGCCTGGTCTGGGCGTTCCTGGCCGCGGCCGGGAACGCCGTGCTGCTGCGCGCCGTGCTGCAGGAGCGGGGGCTCGCCCGGCGTCAGATCGCCGCCGCGATGGGGGCCAGCGCCTGGGGCCTGTGCTGCATGACCGGCTATGCGGCGGCGGCGCTCGATCTGCCGGTGGCGCCGTGGCCGCTGCTGGGGCTACCGCTGTATCCGGTGTTCCTGGTGTATGGGATCCTGCGTTACGAACTGCTGCTCGCCAATGCCTGGGCGCGGCGGGCGCTGGGATGGAGCCTGCTGGTGGGGGTCGCGGGGCTGATGGTGGCGGCGCTGCCGCTGCTGGGCCCGTGGTCCGGCACGCCGTTCGCCACCGGGCTCATGGTCGGTACCGCGTTCCTGATCCTGGGTGGCCCGGTGCGCCGGCTGGCGGAGCGGATCGTCTATCCGGGCGGCGTGGTGACGCCGGACGACCTGCGGGCGTGGCGGGCGGATTTGGCGCTGGCGCGTACCGAGCCGGAGCTGGCGGCGCGCGCCACCGCCCTGCTGTCCCGCACGCTCGCGACCCCGGTGCACGTCGTGTTCGGCGCGTCCGCCCCGGCCGGGCCGGTGCTGCGGTGCGAGCGGGGCGCGGCGGGCTGGGCGTCGGCGCTGGGCACCGGCTGGGAGGCCGCGCCGCCCGGTCCGCAGCGCGTGGCGGAGACGCTCGGGCTGGTGCTGGCGGACGAGGCGGCGCGGCTCGAGCGGGCGACGGCGCTGGCGCAGCAGGAGCGGGAGCGGCAGACGCAGGCGCGGCTGGCCGAACTCGGCGCCCTGGCGGCCACCGTCGCGCATGACGTGCGCAACCCGCTGAACATCATCGGGATGGCGGTGGCGCTGGCGGAGCCGGAGGTGCGGACGGAGGTGGCCGGGCAAATCCGGCGCATCTCCCGGCTGGCGGATGATCTGCTGGACTACGCGAAGCCGTGGTCGATCCAGCCCGCGCGCATGGACCTCTCGGCGCTGTGCCGCACCGTGGCCGCGCGGCATGGTGCGGCGGCCCATGTGCCGGGCACGTGGTGCGTCGTAGCCGATGCCGGGCGGCTGGAGCAGGCCTTGGACAACTTGCTGAGCAATGCAAGCGCGGTGGCCGGGACGGTGCGCATCATCGGCGAGGGTTGCCGCCTGCATGTGTGCGATGACGGGCCTGGCATCCCGGACGATCTGCGCGGACGCATCTTCGAGCCGTTCGTCTCGCGGGGGAGCGGCGGACGGGGCGGCGGCACCGGCCTCGGCCTCGCGATCGTCGCTCGCATCGCCGCGGCGCATGGCGGCGGCGTGGCGCTCACGGACCGGCCGGGATGGTCCACCTGCGTAACCCTCACCCTGACGGAGCCGGCGGTATGAACGGCCATATCCTCCTGGTGGATGACGAGCCGGCGTTCCAGCGCCTGGGCAGCGCATACCTGAAATCGCTGGGCCATACCGTGACCATCGCAGGCTCGGCCGAGCAGGCCACCGGATTGTATCGGCAGCATCGCCCGGACCTGGTGCTGCTGGATCTGTCGATGCCGCCGCAGATGGATCCGCTGGCCGGGATCGCGCTCATCCCGGCCTTCGCGCCGGCCCCGGTGATCGTGCTCACCGGTCACGCCGCGCACGACATGGCGCTGCGGGCAACGGAGGCCGGGGCGTGGGACTTCCTGGCCAAGCCGCTCGAGCCGGAGATGCTGCGCTTCGTCGTGGACCGGGCCCTGCGGAAGCTGGTTCTGGAGCGCGAGCTGGCCGTGTTGCGCGAGCAATCGGCCGCGGACGATCTGGGCCTGGCCGGGCGGTCGGACGCGATGGCGAAGCTGCGCGGGCTGATCCGGCGGCTGGGGCCCAGCACCGTCAGCGTGCTGATCCTAGGGCCGACCGGCACGGGTAAGGAACTGGTGGCCCGGGCGCTGCACGCCGCCTCACCCCGCGCGCCGGCGCCGTTCGTGGCCATCCATTGCGGCGCGCTGCCGGCCGATCTGCTGGAAAGCGAGCTGTTCGGCCATCTGAAGGGCAGCTTCACCGGTGCGTATCGCGACCAGCCCGGCCTGATCGAGACCGCGCATCGCGGCAGCCTGTTGCTGGACGAGGTGGGCGAGATGCCGGCGCCGATGCAGGTCAAGCTGCTGCGCTTCCTGCAGGAGGGCACCTATACCCCGGTCGGCGCCCGGATGCCCAAGCGGGCGGACGTGCGCGTGATCGCCGCCACGCATCGCGACCTGGAGGCGATGGTGGCCACGGGGGAATTCCGCGAGGACCTGTTCTACCGGTTGAAGGGCATGGTCCTGCGGACGCCTGCGCTGGCCGAGCGGGCGGACGACATCGCGCTATTCGCGTCGCTGTTCCTGCGCCGGGCCGGGGGTGCCGGGTTCATGCCGGGTGCGCTGGCCTGGCTCGGCGCCCGGCCCTGGCCCGGCAACGTGCGGGAACTGCGCGCCATGGTCGAGGCCGCGGCCGCGCTGGCCGGGCGCGACCCGGTGGACACGGCCCTGCTGCGCTTCGTGGCTGGCGAGGCGGAGCATGCCGGCCCGGCGCCCGGGACGCTCCCTGGGGCGATTGCCGAGATGGAGATCCGCATGCTGCGCGACGCGCTGGCCGCGGCCGGGGGCAACCAGTCCGAGGCCGCGCGCACCCTGGGCGTGTCCCGCGTCGGCCTGATCAAGAAGATGGCGCGGCTTGGATTGCGGTGAACGCGGCATAAATCGTCAGGACAGGAGGAGTTGCCGATGGTCCGAGCCCTGCTTGCATTGCTGGTTAGCACCAACCTCGCGCACGGCGCGCCGATCGATGTCACCTATGTCGCCTATGGCGCGGGCATCCCGGTCGTGACGGTGAAGGCGGAATTCGACGTGGCGAACGCCTATTATGTCAAGCTGTCGTATCGCACCATGGGCACGGCCAACATGTTGCTGCATGCGGCGCAACAAACGTCGGTGGAGGGGCAGTTTGCGCCGGACGGCCATCCGCAGCCGGCGCGCCTCATCAGCACCGGCGTGTTGCGCGGCGAACCGCGCGTGACCCAGATCGACTACCGCGCCGGGCAGCCGCATATCCGGCAGATGTCGCCACCGCCGGAGGAGGAGCGGGAGTTGGTGCCGGACGCACAGCAGGCCAACACGATCGACTCGCTGAGCGCCATGGCGGAGCTAGTGCGCCGAATGAACACCACGGGGAAGTGCGAGGGGCGGGCCACGACGTTCGACGGGCGCCGGCTGGCCGAGCTCGAAGCGCGGACGGGCGGGCGGGACATGCTGGAGCAGACCACGCGCAGCGTCTTCACTGGCCCGGCAGTGCGGTGTGACTTCACCGGGCATCAGATTGCCGGGTTCAGGCACGATTCGGACGGGCGCGAGAGGGAGATGCAGCATGGCAGCGCCTGGTTCGCCGCAGTCACGCCGGGCGGTCCGCTGATCCCGGTGCGCATCAGCTTCCACACGCGCTGGTTTGGTGAGGCGGTCATGTACTTGGCGCCGGGCTGATGCGCTGACGATCCCGGGCGCAGGCGATTAGCCCCAAGCAGGAAATCGTCAGCCCTGAGCGTGCCGAAGGGCCTTCTCGCTATGCCGTTCTTCGACAGGCTGAGGGCCATGGCCACACGAGCGACGCGGGATGACGGAGCTTGCAAAAACACTAATGATGTATTAAGAGACGTATCAAATGTTGGACTTGGCTCAGAAAGGATTCCGGTTCATGGGTGTTGTTCGAAAGACCGCGGTTGCCGTGAGCATCGCTTTGTCGATGTCGGGTGCGCTACCGGCCAGCGCTTCGACGCTGACCTACAACTTTACCGCCACCGCCGCGGGCGGGCCGTTGGCTGGTGATGTGTTCGGGGGCGTGCTGACCGTGGATAGCGCGTCCGTCGCCGCCGGCAGCGGGGCTGCGTCGATCGTCAGCTTCAACGTGCTCGGCACGGTGATCACCGCGTCACAGGGTTTGTTTGGGCTGGTGCCGAAGGTCTATTTCGACCCGGCCGGCGCTTTGAACGGTTTGGCGAACTTCACCGTGGCGAGCACGGCGCGTGCAGCAATTGGCAATTTCGGCGGCGGCATCGCCCTGCCGGCCTCCATCAGCTCGATCAGCTTCGACTACAATTTCAACTACGGAACCGATCCGTCCCAGGGCGAGACGTTCCGGGGTGGCGCGGTGGCCGGCAGAGTGGCGAGCATCCTGCCGGAGCCTGCATCGTTGTTGCTGGCGGGCGCCGGGCTTGGTGCGCTGGGCTTGATCAGGCGACGCCGAGCAGCCTGATCAGCCCCACGCTGAGCCCGGCGAGCACGATCAAGGACACGACCACCGCACCGGTCACGCGCGCGCCAGCCTGAGCCACCACCCGTACGTCCACACCCAGCCCGAGCGCCGCCATCGCGACAGTGGTAAGCAGGCTGGCCGTGATCTTGATGGGTGAGAGCAGCCCCTGGGGGATCCAGCCAAGGGAGCGGGCCGTGAGCAGCAATAGGAAGCCCACGATGAACCAGGGCACCAGCTGTGCGACGCCCGGACGGGGCAAAGCCTTCGATCCGGTTGCCGGACCAGGGCTGCGCAGCCGGGGCGCCAGTAGGGATAGACCCAGCACGACGGGCCCTAGCATCAGCACCCGTACCAGCTTCACCACGGTGCCGACCTGGTTGCTGAGTTCGCCGATCGGCAGCGTGGCGGCCAGCACTTGCGGCACCGCATAGACCGTGAGCCCGGCGATCACGCCATATTGCGTAAGCGACAGGGCCAGTAGCGGCACCAGCAACGGCAACACCAGCACGGTCACCACACCCAGCACGGCAGTAAAGGCGATGGAGGACGTCACGTCCTCTGCATCCGCGCCGATGACCGGTGCCACAGCCGCGATGGCCGAGTTGCCGCAGATGGAATTGCCGCACGCGACCAGGACCGCCATACGCTGCCGCAGCCCGAACGCCCGTCCGATGCCGTAGCTGCTGGCCAGCGCCATCACAACGACACCCACGATCCCCAGCAGCAACGCCGGGCCGAGGGCTAGGACGGTCCCAATACTGACGGCAGCGCCCAGCATGACGACCGCGGCTTCGAGCAGCGTCTTGGCGCTGAAGGTGATGCCAGGCTGGAAGCGGGGACTGGGTGTCCAGAGGCTGCGGACGAGGACCCCGAGCAGGATGGCGAGGACGAGGGCCTCGACATAGGCTTGGCCGGCTAGAGATTGCTCGGCTCCTTGCAGGGCTATGGCGGTGAGGGTTACCGACAGGCAAAGCGCAAGGCCCGGGACCGCCGCAAATAGGGGTCGCAGGCTCCGGCCGTGTGCGGTCAGCCGAACATATCCGGTTGCGTTGCCGCTATGTGCCCATAGAGGGTCTGAAAATGCAGCCAGCCGATGTAGTCGCTGCCGACGTGTTCGCGGCTGTATTCGGCGGTCTTCTGCGATAGTAGTTGCGGCTTGATACCGGTCGCTTCCACTAGCAATTGCTGCTGGCATACCCGTTCCAGCGCGATGAACCAGAATGCGGCGTCATCGATGCTATGGCGGCTGGTGGTGAGGAGGCCGTGGTTTTGGTGCAGGACGCCGCGGTTGCGCCCGATCTCGCGGGCGACGGACCAGCCGCTCTCCCTTTCTACTGCGACCGCGCCGGCCGAGGCGCCGATCACGGCGTGGCTGTTGTAGAACGCGGCGGCGTCCTGACTGATCATGTCCAGCGGGCAGCCTGTCGTGCACCAGGCGGTGCCGTAGGTCGTATGCGCGTGACACATGGCCATCACGTCCGGATATTCCTCATGCACGGCGCCGTGCAGGACGAAGCCGGCGCGGTTGATGGCGTAATCCCCCTCGATCACCGTGCCTTTATGGTCGGCGAGGATCAGGTTGGACATCTTGACTTGCGAGAAGTGAACGCACATCGGGTTCGTCCAATACAGCTCCGGACGGCCGGGGTCGCGCACGGTGAGGTGCCCGGCAAACCCGAAATCGAAGCCATGCAGCGCGAAAGCGCGGCAGGCGGCGACCAAATGCTGTTTCCGGTATTGGCGCTCGGCCTCGACGCCCTCGAACTCCGGGATTTCTGGGAAGATCAGGCCTTCCTGCTCCGGTTGATAGATGGAGATGCGGGGCTTGGCCGCGCCGGGTCCGGAGTTCATCATAGTGTCGGGCACTGGGACGCTCCTCTGCTTGGTATGGGAACTGTGTCAGGATTGGGCCTGGCGTCAACGGTCGAAAGGTGAAGTCGTGGCAAGGTTCGACAGCGTCATCAGAGGCGGAACTATCGTCACCGCGGCCGAGACCTTTGCCGCCGATGTCGGCATGACCGGCGGGCAGATCGCCGCCATTGGCCGGTGGCTGGAGGGGACACGGGTGATCGACGCCGCCGGGCTACTGGTGATGCCGGGGGGCGTGGATTCGCATTGCCATATCGAGCAACTGCAGGAGCAGGGCGGCGCTGATGAGGAGACCTGGATCACCGGCAGCCGCGCGGCGCTGGCGGGGGGCACGACCAGCGTGGTCAGCTTCTCCAATCAGTTCAAAGGCCGGCTGATCGGGCCGAGCCTGGCCGAATACCGGCAACGGGCCAGCCAGGCGATGGTGGATTATGCGTTCCACCAGATCATCACCGACCCGTCGGATGCCGTGCTGTCGGAGATACCGGGGATCGTCGCGTCCGGGATACGCAGCCTCAAGGTGTTCCTCACCTACGACAACTCGCGCCTGGATGACGCGCAGTTCCTGCGTGTGCTGGCGGCGGCGCGGCGGAGCGGGGCGCTGGTGACGGTGCATTGCGAGAATTACGACGCCATCGCCTGGCGGACCGAGGCGCTGCTGGCCGCGGGGCTCGTCGCGCCGAAATACCACGCCTGGTCCCGCCCGCCGGTCGTGGAGCGGGAGGCGACGCACCGAGCGATCGCACTGGCGGAGCTGGTGGATCAGCCGATCCAGGTGTTCCACGTCTCCTGCGCCGAGGCCGCGGAGGAGATCGCGCGGGCGCAGGCGCGAGGTCTGAAGGTTTGGGGGGAGACGTGCCCGCAATATTTCACGCTGACGGCCGACCACATGGACCGTCCGGACGGTGCCAAGTTCATGTGCAGCCCGGCGCCGCGTGATACGGCGGCGCAGGCCGGGCTGTGGGACGTGATCCGGCGCGGGACGCTGGACGTGGTGAGCTCCGACCATAGCGGCTGGTCGTTCGAGGGCCCGCGCGGCAAGAAGGTGAACGGCGCGGATGCCAATTTCCGGGACATCCCGAACGGCGTGCCGGGCCTCGCCAGCCGGCTGCCGGTGCTGTGGACGGCCGGGGTGGGGGGCGGCCATATCACGCCGCAGGACTTCGTCCGCCTGACCAGCAGCCGGCCGGCGCAGATATTCGGGCTGACGCAGAAAGGCTCGCTGATGCCCGGCGCGGACGCCGATATCGTGCTGTGGGATCCCGGCCGGCGGGTGACGCTAACCAACGCCGATATGCAGCATATCATCGATTATACGCCGTATGAGGGCATGCAGCTGACCGGCTGGCCTGCCGCCACCATCCGGCGGGGTGAGCTGGTGATGCAGGGGGATCAGGTGCTGGCCCAGCCCGGCAGCGGGCGGTATCTGGCGGTGGCGCCATACGATCTGATCCGGCCGCGGGGAGTTTTGGCGTAGGGGTTCGATGCGGCGCCCCCACCCCCTATATAGGTGTCTCACCACCACTGGACCTCACGATGACCGAGACCGCGTTCCGCAAGGCCGACCATCCGATCGACGTCCGTTTTCTCGAGCGCTGGTCCCCCCGCGCCTTCACCGGGGAGACGATGCCGGAGGCGGATTTGATGACTATTCTGGAGGCCGGGCGCTGGGCGGCGTCATCCTATAACTCGCAGCCTTGGCGGTTCATCTACGGCCTTCGCGGCACGGCGCATTTCGATACGCTGCTGGGATTGCTGGTGGAGTTTAACCAGGGCTGGGCGAAGAGTGCGTCGGCGCTGGTGATCGTCGTGTCCAACTCGCTGATGCAGCCGCCCGGTGCCGATGCGCCGGTGCCGTCGTACAGCCACTCGCTCGACACCGGCGCCGCCACGGCCAACTTCGCGCTGCAGGCGACGCTCATGGGCTATCAGGCGCATGGCATGGTGGGCTTCGACAAGGAGCGCGCGTTCACCGAGCTGCACGTGCCCGCCGGCCACCGGGTGGAGGCCGCGTATGCCATCGGGCGCCAGGGCGACAAGGCTCAGCTGCCGGAGATGCTGCAGCAGCGTGAGATGCCGAGCCCGCGTAAGCCGCTGGCCGAACTCGCGTTTGCCGGCGCTTTCCCCGGCGCTGGCGCGACCCAGGGCGTATGAGCGTGCGCAGCGCCGGGCAGGTCCAAACCCAGCTCGACGCTGCCGCCCAGCTCTGCGCCAAGGCCGGGGCGCGGTTTACGCCGCTGCGCCGGCATATTCTTGAGTTGGTGTTGTCCGCGCAGGGCCCGGTCACGGCGTATGGCCTCCTCGAACAACTCCACGGCGGGCGCTGGTCCGCGGCCCCGCCGACGGTGTACCGGGCGCTGGAATTCCTGGCCCAGCACGGGCTGATCCACCGGGTTGAGCGGCTGCAGGCCTATATCGGCTGCGACGAAGGCCATGCCCACGCCGCGCAGCTGCTGATCTGCCGGGACTGCGGCACGGTGGCTGAGGTGGACGACCACGCCGTCCAGGATGCGCTCGGCCACGCCGCCGCCGGTCAAGGCTTCGCCCCCTTGCACACGGTCGTGGAGATGGAGGGCACCTGCGCCGCCTGCCTCACCACCGCCGTAGGGCGGGCCTCCAGCCCGCCCTGAGCCGCGCGCCTGTAGCCGGGCTGGAGGCTCGCAAGGGTTAGTCTAGGTCCTAATCAGGACACACTTATGCCGGCGCAGGGAACGCTCTATAGGGCGTCGGCCCGCTTCATTCCGCCCGCTTCATCTCGGAGCAGCCTCGGGTCAGCTAACGGCCGCCGAGAAGGCGGCGGAGGCTGGGGATGCCGGGTTCGGCGATGTCGTCGATGCGCCAGCCGCCGGAAACAGGCTTTAGGGTGAAGTGGACGCGCGTGGGCTTGTCCTGGTTGATGAACTCCGCCGTTACTTCGGTCCGGGCTGGGGTTTGATTGCCGATCGTATAATGGAAGCCGGTGAGGGGACCGAAGTCTTGGCAGGCGCAGATCGGGTCACCGTCGAGTTGACCGACCTCGCCCCGTGCCTGGATCCGGTCCCGGCGGACCAGGGCTAGCAGGCCCGGCGTGAAAAACCTGGGCGCTTCTATGCCGAGCGGGTTGAAAGGGCGGCCTTCCGGGACGTAGCGGGCGTAGATGCTTTCCAAGAACGCGACCGGCGAGGCCGGCGCGGCGCTAGCCCCAGAGCTTGCGATTAGAGCCGCCAAAGCGATCCGGCGCACGCCTTGGATCACGGGCGGTACACTTGGAAGCTGGTGGCGTGTGCGCGATAGCCTGGGCCGGCCATCATGTCGCGTTGCTTGAAATCGGAAACCCAGATCGTCCCGTCATACATCGCGATATGGCCGGCCGGGTGACTGGCATTGTAGTGCTTGCCGTGCTTGTCCGTGCCGGCCGGGTAGGGCTGTATCACAACCACATCGCCGGCTACGGGCTTATAGTCCTTGGCGGGGACTTCCTTGAACCCATTCGCCAGCAGCGGAGGGCCGTAGTTACAGGCGAACAACGGGTAAGGATTGATGTCGATACCGCCGGCCTTCAAGGCAAGGCGGACATAGTGGGCGCATTTGTTCGCCGGCTTGTCTTGGGCGTTCGCATCCAGCGCCTTAACCGCTTTAGCTATATCCAATGGCATCACTTCAATCCTTTGTTACGGACAAGGCTAGAGCCTGCCGCCGCCGCGCCACCAATGAACGTTTTATGAAGCGTGGTGCCGACACCCAGGATTGAACTGGGGACCTACTGATTACGAATCAGTTGCTCTACCGCTGAGCTATGTCGGCGCTGGCGTCCCTATACGCGGCGGAGCGCCGGGCCGCAACGGGGGAGGCTGCCGCAGGCCCGGCTTCCATGTTAAGCTTACACGCCGCGTGCGTAGGAGAAGTGTCCCTGTCTGAGATGTCCGTCACCTCCGCCGGTCCGGCTGATGAAACTGCACCGTATAACGCCGCCATCCGGGAATGTCCGGAGTGCGGGTTGTTCCAAGCCGTGCCCGCGTTGCGGCCCGGCGTCGTGGCCGAGTGTTCACGTTGCGAGAACTCGCTCAGGCGGCGGCGGCGCAACTCGCTCGATGTCACGCTGGCGCTGAATGTAGCAGGCTTGGTGCTATTCGTGGTCGCAGCCGGATTTCCGCTGATGGGGTTGCGGCTGGCCGGGCAGGAGCGGATGACGACGCTGACGCGGCTACCGGCAGCCTTCCTCAACCAGGGGCTTTGGCAACTTACCTGGGTCGTGCTGGGCACCACGATCCTGGCGCCGATGATGAAGCTGGTCTTGACCATCGGCGTGATCCTCGGCCTGCGCCGGGGTGAGGCGGGTGCGCGGCTGGCCACCATGGCGCGGTGGCGGAGCAAGCTTACGCCGTGGGCCATGACGGAGGTGTTCCTGCTCGGCGCCTTCGTGGCCTATACGCGGCTTTCGGCTATCGCCACCGTGCAGGTGGGGGTGGCGCTCTATGCGCTGTTCGCGCTCATGCTCGCCATGGTGGCGTCCGACGCATGGCTCGACGAGCATGCCATGTGGGAGGCGATCGGCCGCTTGCTGCCGGCGGTGCCCGATGGGCGGGGTGAGCCGGTGGGGTGCGACACCTGCGGCCTGGTCAGCAACGGTCCCGAGGGCCGGCCCTGCCCGCGCTGCCAGATGAGGCTGTGGCACCGTAAGCCTGAGAGCATCGCCCGCACCTGGGCCCTGCTCGCCGCCGCGGCGCTGTGCTACATACCGGCGAATCTCTATCCGGTGATGACCGTGATCCGCTTTGGCAAGGGCCACCCCAGTACCATTCTGGGGGGCGTCCAGGAATTGATCGAATACCGCATGTGGCCGCTGGCCGCCCTGGTCTTTACGGCGAGCGTGATGGTACCCATGCTGAAACTAGCGGGGCTGCTGTATATGCTGATATCCACCCGGATGCACTCCGGCGCACGGCTGCGGGATCGGACGCGGCTCTACCGCATCGTCGAGATCATCGGGCGCTGGTCCATGATTGACGTGTTCATGGTTTCAATTCTCGTGGCCCTGGTGCGGATGGGCTTGCTGGCGTCCGTCACGCCGGGGTTAGGCGGCGTATTCTTCGCCGCCGTCGTGATCCTGACCATGCTGGCTTCGTTCAGCTTCGACCCGCGGCTCATGTGGGACGCCGCCGGTGCGCCCGCGTGTGACGACGCCATGGCGGAGGGGGTGGCTTGAGCGAACAAGGCGACCGTCCGTTCAATGGGCCCGGCAGCGACCGGCCCACCCCGCAAGCCAGCCTTCGCCGAAGCCGGATCTCGCTGGTATGGATCATCCCCGTGGTGGCATTGTTGATCGCCGCGTATCTGGGCTTCCGCACGCTGTCGGACGAAGGGCCGATCATTACCGTGCAGTTCAGCGCCGCCGATGGGCTCACGGCCGGGCAGACCAAGGTGCGGCATAAGGCGGTCGATCTCGGCCAGGTCGAGAGCATCCGGTTGTCGGACAACATGAACCGCGTGATCGTCCGCATTCGCATGGCGCGGGAGGCGGTACCGTACCTCACCAACCGCGCCCGTTTCTGGGTCGTGCGGCCCCGGCTGTCTTCCGGCAGCCTGGCGGGGATCGAGACGATCGTGTCGGGCAGCTATATCGAGATGGACCCGGGCGGGCGGGACGGGGAAAAGCAGTCGGAGTTCACGGGGCTCGAGCAGCCGCCGGGGGTACGCTCGTCCGAGCCCGGCAGCAATTTCGCGCTGCGCGCCAGCCGTATTGGGTCGCTAAGTGCCGGTGCCCCGGTGTTCTACCGCGATATCGCTGTGGGTGAGGTGCTGGGCTATGACATCGGCAATGGCATCGGGCCCGTAACCATCAACGTGTTCGTGCGGGCGCCGTTCGACGGCTACGTGCGGGAGGGATCGCGGTTCTGGAACGCATCGGGCCTGGCGGTTAAGCTCGGCGTGGACGGCGTGCGGGTGGAGCTGGCGAGCCTGCAGGCGGTGCTGAACGGCGGTGTCGCATTCGATGCGCCGAAGGTGCCCGCGCGCACCATGCCGGCCGGCACGGAGTTTCCGCTCTATCAGAATTTCGGTGAGGCGGAGGCCGCAGGCTATCAGCGCCGGATGAGGTTCATCACCTACTTCTCGACCGCCGTGCGCGGGCTTGCAGTCGGGTCCGCGGTGGAGTTCTACGGTATCCAGATCGGCACCGTCGACGAGGTCAAGCTCCTGGTAAACAACGAGGCCGGGACCGCCCGCGTGCGGGTCGCGCTCGAGATCCAGCCGGAGCGGATCGTATCCGCGGCCGATATTCGCGATGACGCGCTGGAGGTGGCCCGGCGGTTGATCAAGAATGGCCTGCGCGTGCAGACCAGGACGGCCAACTACCTGACCGGACAGATGGTGCTATCGCTCGACCTGCTGCCGGATGCCGCGCGGGCGGAGCTGCGGCAGGAGGGTGATGATTGGGTGTTACCGAGCGTGGGCGGCGGGATCGACAACATTCTGACCGCTGCCGCCGATATTTCGGCCAAGCTGGACCGCCTGCCGCTCGAGCAGATCGGCGCCAACCTCAACAACACGCTGCGTTCGGCCTCGGGTGCTATGGTCAGCATTCAGGATTTGGTGAAGCGCACGGATTCCAATCTCACCCCGGCGCTACGGCGGTTGCCGGAGATCACGTCTGCGCTGCAAGACGTGGTGACGCGGGCCGGGCGAGCGGTCGGGTCGATCGAGACGAGCTATGGGCAGAATTCGCAATTCAACCGGGAGCTGGAGCGCGCCATGACCCAGGTGGGGGACACCGCACGCTCGATCCGGGTGCTGGCGGATTATCTGGACCGGCATCCGGAGGCGCTGGTGCGCGGCCGGGCCGGGCAGGCGGACCGATGAGACGGCGAGTCTTGTTGCTGGGCCTGGCCCTCGGCGCATGCAGCTCGCCGGAACCGGCCTATTACACACTGGCCGCGGTGCCCGGCACGCCGCGGGGCGGTGCGCCGGGCACGATCGAGCTGCGGCGTCCGGGGATCGCCGGGTATCTGGACCGCCCGGAGATCGTGCGTTCGGGCGGGGATTACCGCCTGCGGGTCGCGGCCGGGGAACGCTGGGGGGAGCCGTTCGGCGACCTGTTCGGGCGGGTGCTGGCCGAAGACCTCAACCAGCGCCTGACCGGGACCAGCGTGTTCACCGCGGCCGGCGCCATCTCTGCCCAGGCAGACGCGGCGCTGGAGCTGGACGTGCAGCGGTTCGACCTCGATGCCGGGGGTGACGTGGTGCTGCTGGCGCAGATCGCGGTATCCCGCACCCGGCGCGGCCCGGCCACGACCCGGGTATTCCGTCTGACCCAGCGCCCGGCGGGCCCGTCCACGGCCGAGCTCGTGGCCGCGATGAGCATGGCGCTGGGCGCGCTGGCCGACGCGGCCGCCGACATGCTGCGCCGTGCGTAGCGCTTGCCGGGCGTGGCGGCGCTTCGCTAGGCTCACCGGATGAACATCGCCCTGACCCGGCCTGTGATGACGCGCGATGAGTTCATGGCGTGGGCGCTGCTGCAGGAAGGGAAGTTCGAGTTCGATGGTAAGCGCCCGGTCATGATGACTTACGTGTCCGGTGAGCACGCCGCGATCTGCTTGAACATCTACGCGGCGCTTCGGCCTATATTGGCTGCGCAGTCGGCCTACCTGTATGGCCCAGAGAGCCCCATCACCGTCCCCGGCAATGCCGTACGCTGTCCGGATGCGGCCGTTACTTTCAGTAAGGTGCCGCGGAAAACCTATCTTGTTCCTGATCCCGTTATCGTCTTCGAGGTGATTAGCCCTGGCACGGAACAAACCGACCGCATCGTCAAAATGCGTGAGTATAAAGGCGTTCCGTCCATCCGCCGCTATGTCATCGTCGAGACGACCAGCGCCTCCCTGACCGTGTTCAGCCGAAATCAGGCGGGCGAGCCTTGGACGGCTAACACCGTGACGGCCGACGAAGACCTTGTCCTGCCCGAGCTCGGTGCCACCGTCCCATTGAATGCGTTCTATGAGGGCGTGGATCTCGGCTCAGAACCGGCTGAGGGCCTCGAGTAGGGCCATCAGCTTCGCGTCCCGCGCCGCCGCCAGCTGGGGCACGGTCTGGCCGCCGGCTTCGGCCACGACGCCGTCCACCAGCGCCGCCTTGAACGCAGGCGTCAGCGCCGGCTGGCCCAGATGCGGCCACAGCATGTCCGGGACGATGTGGTCCATGAGGTAGCCGAGCCCGCCCGCGCCGCCCGCCAGATGGAACGTCATGATCGGCCCCATCAGCGCCCAGCGTAGGCCGGGACCCTGGCTGATGGCGGTATCGACGTCCGCCACGCTCACCACGCCCTGCTCCACCAGGTAGGCCGCCTCCCGCCAGATGGCGCCCTGTAGGCGGTTGGCGACGTGGCCCAGGATTTCCTTGTTGAGCCGGATCGGGCGCTTGCCGATTTCGGCGTAGAACTGCATGGCCCGGTCCATCGCCGCCGCCGAGGTCTGGGCGCCGCCGGCTACCTCCACCAGGGGGATGAGATGCGGCGGATTGAACGGGTGGCCCAGCACCAGCCGCTCCGGATGCGCCATGCGGGCCTGCATGGCGCTTGGGATGAAGTTGGAGCTGGAGCTGGCGATCACGGTATCGGGCGGCAGTGCCGGGCTGATTTGCGCGAACAGATCGACCTTGAGGTCGAGCCGTTCGGGCGCGCTCTCCTGCACCCACAACGCGCCGTCCACCGCCTGTACGGGGTCGCGCACGAAGCGGAGGCGGGCTGGGTCCGCGCCCTCCGTAAGACCCAGCGTGGTGAGCGCGGGCCAGGCGTTCTGCACGAAGGCGTGCAGGAAGCGCTCGGCGTCAGGGCCCGGGTCGCTCGCGGTCACGTCATGGCCGCGGGCCAGGAAATACGCGGCCCAACTGGCGCCGATGGTGCCGCACCCGATGACGGCGATGTTCATGGTGCCTCCCTTTGCGCCCAGCCGCGCTCCATTTCCGCGATGATCAGCCGCGCCCGTGCCGCCGGGTCGGCGTGGCCGGTGATGGGCCGGCCCACCACCAGGTAATCCGCCCCGTCCGCGATGGCGCGGTCCGGCGGCCCGGCGCGCTTCTGATCCTGGTGCCCCTCACCAGCCAGCCGGATGCCCGGCGTGGTCACCAGCAGCCGGTCCGCCCCCGTGAGCGCGCGGATGCGGTCCGGCTGGTCGTTGGGCGAGGCGATGATCCCGTCCACGCCGCAGGCGACGGCGTTCCGCACCCGGCGCTCCACCACCTCTTGCACGGTTCCGGCATAGCCCATGCCGGCCAGCGCGGCGTCATCCATGCTGGTGAGGACCGAGATGGCGAACACCTTCAGGTCCGTATCGCCCCGCCCCTCGACGGCGGCGCGCATGATGTCGTCATCGCCGTGCACCGTCAGGAACGAGATGCCCCGCCGGGACGCGGAGGCCACCCCGCGGCGAACGGTCTCGCCGATGTCGAACATCTTGTAATCGAGGAAAACCTGCTTCCCTGCTCCGATGATCTCATCGATGAGGGCGTTCACGCCGGGCTCGAAGAACAGCCAGAGGCCGATCTTGAAGAACGACACGACGCCGTCGAGCTTCGCCACCAGCTCGCGGGCGGCGGTGATGGTCTCGACGTCAAGCGCCACGATCAGCCGATCGGGAATGGGGGGGAGGGCTCTCATTCTCCTTTTCCCCCTCTCCCTTCGGGAGAGGGCCGGGGTGAGGGAAACGACATGGGCCCTTTGTTGTGAGAGGGCCCGTTCCACAAAGCGGAGCCGCCTAATGTTCCCCTCACCCCGGCCCTCTCCCGAGGGGAGTGGGGGTCGGTTGCGCCCTTCACTTCCCCCGCTCCCGCGCCGCTTTGAACCCGGCCACGAACCGCGCCAGCGTATCGGACGTGGCGCCCCGCGGCAGCATCGCCTCGATCAGCTGGAAGCGGCCGCGTGTCGCGTAGGCGTGGTCCAGCGCGGTGATCAGCTCCGCCCGGGTCGATACACGTACGCCGTCGCCGCCCAGCGGTCCCGCCAAGTCGGCAAAGCGCCAGTCCGATAGGTTATTGAACGCGCTCTCCGGCTGGAACACCCGCAGCATCTCCCAGGACGCGTTGTTGAACACGATCACGATCGGGTCCCAGCCATACCGGCGGCAATTGCCGAGCTCGAATCCCGTCATCTGGAACGCGCCGTCGCCCACCAGGATCAACGGGCGCGCCCCGGCCGCCACGCACGCACCCAGCCCGGCGGGCACGCCGTAGCCCATGCCGGCGTAGTAGGCGGGTGCGACGAGTGAGGTGTTGGTGATCTCCATGGCGGTGAACAGGCAGTCGCCGATATCGGCCGCGATCGGCATCGGGCCGTGCCGGGCGAACAAGTCGTTGACCGCGGTCGCGATGTCGGACGGGGCCAGCGCCTGATTCGTGGCCGGAAGGCCGTGCGGAAACACCTCCGGCGTCGTGGCCGGCACGGTCCGCGCCGGGCCGGCGGCGTCCAGCAGCGCGTCGATCAGTTCCGCCATCGGGATGTCCTGATACAGGTGATGCCCGACCTGCACCTCCCGGTTCAGCACCAGCATGGCCCGGCGCATGTCGATCGCCCGTTCGCTCACGGCAAAATTGGTGTCGGACAGGATGACGCCCAGCAGCAGCAGGGCATCCGAGCCCTCCACCAGCTGCGTAATCGCCGGCCGCCCGGCCGCGCCGAGATAGGTGCCGGCGACGGGATAGCCCGACAGCAGGCCGCGGCCCATGAAGGTGCTGACGACCGGGAGGCCCAGCCGCGCCGCGAGCGCCGCGACCTTCGCCTCTACGCCGTAGCGGCGGATCTCGACGTCGATCAGGATGCACGGACGCTCCGCACCGCGCAGCCGGCCAAGGATTTCGGACGCGGCCTCCGCCAAGGCGTCCGGATGCGCCCGGCGCGGCGGCAGCGGCGTGACGGCGCCGACATCGGCGCCCACCAGATCGCGCGGCAGCTCGAGATAGACCGGTAGCGAATGCTCGGACGCGCTGCGCAGCACGCGGGCGATGTCGGCGGGCGCGCGCGCCGGGTCATCCAGCACGGCATGGTCGCAGGTGATCTCCCGAAAAATGCGCGTCTGCGTATCGATGTCGCGGGATTGGTGATGCAGCCGGAACCCGCTGGCCCGCTCGCCGACGCCGGGTGCACCGGAGATGACCACCACCGGCACCCGCTCGGCATAGGCGCCGGCGATGCTGTTCACGAGGTTGAACGCGCCGGCACCCCAGGTCACGACGGCGACGGATATACCGCCATGGAATCGCGCGGCGGCATCGGCCGCGAAGCCCACGGCGGGTTCATGGCTGAGCGTATAGAAGGGAAGGGTGCCGCTTTCCTCTATAACCTTGAAGAACGGCAACACAAAATCGCCCGGGATGCCGAAGATTTCACGGGCGCCATGCTGCGCCAGGGCGTCGATCAGGGCGCGGCCGAGTTGCGTCATGCGGAGGGTTCGAACCGGGTGCTGCGGGACAACACGAAGAACAAATCGTCCGAGCGGATCTGCTTGGAGGCGATCAGCTGGCCTTCGATGGTTTGTAGCAGCTGGGCGATGGCGACATGCATCGGATTGTCGCCGCGGAAATTACCAGCCCGGTTCTGCAACAGCCAGCGCAGGATCGTGCCGCCCATGGGTTTTATTTCGATGACTGGGAAATTAGCGAGCAGGAGAGTGCGCAAGTCGGAGCTGCGGGCAGATTCCGAAATGTCTGCACGCCTCACGTCCGCAATGGTCGGTACAGCGAACTCATCCTCGACCACACCGCCCTTGGAGAGATTGCGCCTCAGCTCCGGCGGTAGCAGGTCGAATAGGGTGCGGATCGTCGGTAAAACATCGTGTTCGATCTGAAAGCGGGTCGGGCCTAAGTATTCGATGCCCATGAATATCCCGTCCATCTCCATGCAGCCCGCGGCGAAGGCCAGGGTGCCTTCCACGTCGGTCGCATGGTGGAGCGCATGGCAACAGAAGACGAGATCATAGAGGTGAGTCTCCACCGCTGGTGGTTCGTTGAAGTCGAAAAACCGGAAACTGGCTTGGACTTCGGGCACTGCTCCGAAGCGGGCCGCCGCCGCCTCCCGCAGGGCGCTGTCATACTCCAGTCCCGTCAACTCTCCGATCGGCCAGCCAAATTCCTTGATCAAAGCCAACTCGATATGTCCGTTCCCGCATCCCAGGCTGAGCATTCGAAGGGGCCGTCCGCGCTTGACTGCCAAAGCCTGCAGGTGATGCTTGTTTGCATGCAAGGCCCAGTGCCCGCCCGCGGCGAGCGGAATACCTGACACGAGCCGATTCACGTAGTCCGCCATGCCTGGCGTGAACATCCAGTCGGCCTTCGCGTTGAGCGCCATCCACTCCTCGGACTGAGTTGCCCGGGTCGCTGTGGTCTGTTCCATGGGCCGAGCCTCCATTCTTGCCATAATAGCCGGCTCTTCGCGGCCGGATGATTGTCGCCGTTTACTGTCCCCGGCAGACGTCAGAGAAGCAGCATATTATAGCGGGGCAGCACGAAACGATCGAAGACACTGCTGTCCCCCATGCCCGCGATCGCTCCATGGTCGCCGTATTCGTGCAAGTTTACACCGGCCTGCGAGCCGTCCCCGTCCGGCACGACGATCAGGGTCGGCTGAAAATTGACCAGACTGGACAGGAACGCGAAATGGCTTTGGTGATGCCGCACGATCCCGCAGGTGCGGGACAACAAGAGCGTGTCCACCAACGCCTCGTGCGCCGATGAAGCGAGGGCCGTGTTCTCGGCGGTGATCTTCGGGCTTGAAATGAGCCGGGCGGCGCAGTTCTCCTGCAGGTATGTTTCAGTCGTCTTGGAATTGGTGCATAATAGAAAATCCAACGCTGGATTAAGGGCGTGCAGCCGGTTGACGATGTCGGCATAGAACGCATCTGGCAGCCGGCCATAGGTTATCTGCTCGGCAGTGTGCAGCTCTGGCGGCAACTCGACTGCCGCGCTGTATGGACGGCGTATGTGAATCCCGACTGTGCGGTGCCGCTCGAATGGGATTGCGTCGGCCATGGCCTTGATTTCCGCCTTTGGCCGCAGCGCCCGATAGTATCGCCCGAGATCGAATATGATGGGGCCGCCCGGAACGAAGCCGGCATCGCGTGTTTCCGCATCGTGCGCGAGCACGCCGTGGGTCTTGATCCAGATGTCCCGCGAGGATTCCGGCCGTGCGACAACGGGTGGGGTGGCCCAGCCCTGCCCGCCGAAACCGATGGTCCGCCGGTCCGTATCGGCGTCCACCATGTCCAGTGTATATTCGGCGAAAGCGGTGTCGAACAATGCGCCCAGCCCGGCCCCACACTCGGACGAGACGTTCCAGCAGACGCCGAACTCTAGATCGTAGCGTAGTGCTATCCGCTGAACGGAGAGCAGCGCCATAAGCCGGTTCGTCAACCCTCCCACTGGCTCCACGATCAATCTGCCCGCCATGCAGCCTCCTTCCTTCCTGACACGCCTCAGCGCCGGGTCGAGGTCCGGTGCCGGTCGAACCACTCGTACGTTTCCTTCACGCCCGTCCTCAGGTCAAACGCCGGGCGGAAGGCCAGCGTTTTGAGCCGGGTCGTATCGTATTGACGAAGCGCTTGGCCGTCCGGCTTGGTGTCATCCCAGTCGATTCCGCCTTTGAAGTCACAGACCTGCGCGATAAGCGTGACCAGCTCGCGGATGCTGATCTCGACACCGGAGGCCACGTTCACTGCGCCCTCGCTCCGCTCCATCATGAGCCGGAAGGCGCGGGCGGCGTCTTTGGAGTAGATGAAGTCGCGCTGCGGCTTTCCGGTGCCCCAGATCGTCACGGGGCTGCCGTCTAGGCTAGCGCGATGGAATTTCGAAATCAGCGACGGCATCACGTGCCCATGCTTCTCGTCGAACCGGTCATCCGGTCCGAACGAGTTCGTCAACACGGCATAGGCATATTTGAGGCCGTATTGTTGCCCATACGATTGTAACTGCGCCAGCATCGCGCGCTTCGCATTGCCGTATGGCGCCTCCGAACCGTGCGGCGGGCCGAGCCAAATATCTTCCTCGCGCATTGGCAGGCTCACCAGATCGGAGTAGATGGCGGTGGAGCCCACTCCGACGAATTTTTTCACCCCAGCTCGCCGGGACGCCTCCACGACGTTGGTGTTGATCATGATGTTCTCGTAGAACATCTCACCGGGTGCCGCGAGGTTGCCGCCCAGTCCCGCCACGCGCGCGGCCAAATGGATCACGGCATCCGGCTTCGCATCCGCGAACACGGCATGAGTGGAACTAGTATCGATTAAATCGACGACTGCGCGAGTAATGCCGACGGGCTCGTAGCCTGCGCCGCTCAGTTCCTCCACCACCCGGCGGCCGAGCATGCCGCCTGCTCCCGTCACGATAACCCGCTTGATCTCACCGTCCGACACCAGCATCACCTCAGCCGCGCATGCACCCGGTTAGATCATTTGCCCGGGCCTCGCAACCGCTGGTCAGGCTAGGCGCTCAAGGTCCGCAACCCACGCCCGAACCAGCGGCAACTCTTCGCGGTGCACCAGGTCCAACGCGGCCAGCATTTCGTAGCAGCGCATCATATTCCCGGTGATGTTCCCGATCCCTGGCAGAATACTAAGCTGCTCGAGAGCGTGCCGGATCCGTTCGTTGTTGAGGTAGCCGGGGATTTCCTCGGCGAAATCCCGCATCAGGTCGTGCTCATTACGGTCCTGGAACACGGTCGGGCTTTGGAACAGCAGCGACCAGCCGTTTTCCCAGCCGATCCGTTGCGCAATCAGGCTTCGCCAAATGTCTGTCACTCGCCATGAGCAGTAAAACGGCAGATACATCAGTGGGAACGCATCATGAAAGAACGTCGTGTTCTGACTGTTGAATGGGCACCAAACTCCTGACCCCAGAATGACGGAGCGCCCCGGGGTAAAGTGTATCGGCAACGGCAGAACAAGACGGTAAATCGCGTCCACGTCGGGGTCGCCGTCGGCCAGGCCCTGCTGAATGGGGCAATCGCGCGCCACAGTCTCTAGCGTCTCGTAAGCAGCTTCCGGAGAGCGAACATAGTTGAGCGGCAGCCCGCGGGGCCAGATTAGCTCATTGGTGAAATGCCTATACACGTTGGACCAGGTCTGATCCTGAACCAGAGCACCTGTCACGCTACGCTTGCGCTCACTCCAAAAGCTATCGAGCGGAATGTTATCGTCATCGGTCTCGATAATAATGTCGGCACCGCCCTGTATCGCCAGGAGATAGCCTATGTTCTTCCGCGCATAATGCTTGACCGGGGCGAGCGGGGCTAATGCAAATCCCGCATGATTTTGTGCAGCGACGTCGTAATACTCGACGCCTTCATGGCTGAAACCGGGCGGGCTCTTGCTGTCGCCCACAATGACAAACCGGGCATCAAGCCTTCCGCGGTCCCGGGCGATCTCGATGACGGCGCGGGTGGGAGCATTGATGCTGGTAATGACGATTGCGCAACGCTTTTGCATCGATTCCCCCGGAACGCAGTGCGCGAATTATGCCGCACGCCTCGCCGGACGCCGACCCGGCGGGCCACCTCGTCCGCCACCGCCCTGATGCCGGCCCCGTCCGCCGCCGCCCCCCAGTACTGGCGGACGCATAGTGGAATTGAACGCCGCCTCGCTATGGTAGGGATGGTCGCGAATGATGGTGATGGGCTGGCCAATTTCACGCTCCACGTCGCGCAGCCATTGGCGTTGTTGCGCGTCGCATAGCGTCACCGCCATGCCCTCCCGTCCGGCGCGGGCGGTGCGGCCGATGCGGTGGACGTAGGTCTCGGGGACGTTCGGCAGGTCGTAATTGAAGACGTGGCTCACCTCATCCACGTCGATGCCCCGCGCGGCGATGTCGGTCGCGACCAGGACCTTCACCGCACCGGTGCGGAAGCCGGCCATGGCACGCTCGCGGGCGCCTTGCGACTTGTTGCCGTGAATCGCCTCGGCCACGATGCCGTTGGCCGTCAGGAACTCAGCCACCTTGTTCGCCTCATGCTTCATCAGCGTGAAAACGATCGCGCGCACCACCTTGGGGGATTGCAGCAGCAAAAGGGTCGCAGCCTTCTTGTCGGCCTCGTCCACGAACATCACGGCCTGCCGCACCTTTTCCACCGTCGACGAGGGCGGCGCGACCTCGACCCGCACGGGGTTGTGCAGCAGCGAGCCGGAAAGTTCGGCGATGCTGGCCGGCATGGTGGCGCTGAACAGCAGGGTCTGGCGCTGCTTCGGCAATGTCGCCACCACGCGGCGGATGTCTTTGACGAACCCCATGTCCAGCATGCGATCCGCCTCGTCCAGCACCAGGATCTCGACGGAACCCAGGTTGATGTGGCCCTGGCCCATCAGGTCCAAAAGCCGTCCGGGCGCGGCCACCAGCACGTCCACGCCGCGCTTCATGGCGTCCACCTGCCGCTGCTGCCCCACGCCGCCGAAGACGACGGTATGCGTCAGCTTCATGTGCTTGGCATAAGCGGCGAAGCTCTCGTCGATCTGCGACGCCAGCTCCCGCGTCGGCGCCAACACCAGGACGCGGGCGCCCTTTGGGGTGGGCGGGACGCGCTTTTGGCTGAGATGCTGCAGGATCGGCAGCGCGAACGCCGCGGTCTTACCAGTGCCGGTCTGGGCGAGGCCCAGCAGGTCACGGCCCTGCAGCAGATGCGGAATGGCCCCGGCCTGGATCGGCGTGGGGGCAGTGTAGCCTTCATCGTGTAGCGCGCGCACCAGCGGCTCGATCAAGCCGAGCGTGGCGAAGTCAGGCAAAGCGATCGTGTTCGTACCATCGGGCATCAGGGGGCGCCTCCCTGGCGCCAGGTTGTCCGCGGCATGCCGCGGCAGAGGAAACAGCGCCAAAACTGGCGGGTATCGGTCACTTAGGGTTTTATGCTGCACTGCGCAATGCCGGGTGGCGCAGGGCGGACATGACAAAATTGGGTCAGGCCGCAACGCCTAGACAATCAATGCCGAGCACGCCTGCCGCAGCGCGGAGCTTACGGTCCAACGAGGCCAACGGCAGCCTGCGCCGTTGCGCGAGTTCAAGATAAGCTGAGTCATGGGCTGTCAAGCCATGTCGTGCCGCAAGCTGGGTCGTCGTGTGCCACGCATGGTCGCTCGTGTGTAGATCAAGCGCGATCGGTAACGCTTGCAGAAAGACGGCCATTTCGGCCCGCACTGCCCCGACAACCCGCTTTCTCCTTTCAGCCATCAACAACCCGTTCGTCACCTCCAAAGCCCAGAGGGAGGGAGCATGAGCGCCAAATTCCGTGACGCGGTCGAGGAGACCAAGCACTTCTGGCGTTTGCTCGTCATCGAAACACCAAGCGAGCGCAATGGAGGCGTCGAGCACAAGGCTCAACGCCTGCCTTCTTCGATCAACGACTTGATCGAGATCCTACCCAGCGTGACACCTTGGCTCGCTTTCAACAGACCAGCCGCCGCCTTGCGGGCCGCTTCCCGATCGAACCCAGGAGTAATGCCGACGATTTTCGCGATCGGCACCCCCCGTTTTGTGACCGTCACGTCGACGCCGCGCGAGGCTTCCGCCAGCAACTCGCTAAGCCGGTTCTTGGCCTCGAACACAGGAACTTCCATTTCCGCCTCCAGATGGCCATATAGCCATATGGCTATCACAGGCGAGTGCTCCAATCCAGTTCTATGGTATCTTGCCCGTTCCTGGCTTACCGGAACGCAATGCCTTCTCCGTCACGCCGCTTACGCCCTCACGCCGCGTCAACTCGGCCCAAACGTCGGCGGGGTGCACCCCGGCGGACACCCACATGACCAGCAGATGGTAGAGGACATCGGCGCTTTCGGAGACGAGGGCGGCCGGGTTGCCGGCGACGGCTTCGATCAGGCACTCCACCGCCTCCTCACCAAATTTCTGCGCGACCTTGGCCGGGCCGCGCGACAGCAGGCGAGCGGAGTGGCTTTGTGCTGGGTCGGCAGTGCGGCGTTCCAGCACCACAGCATGCAGGCGGTCCAGCACCAGGGCGGAGTTGGCAGACGCTGACAACGGCTTGGCCTGCCTTGGAAGCCGGGATTTACCCGTCACGCTCTTGCCCATCAGACGATCCGCACCGGCAGGCCGGAAGCGGCCATGGAGGCTTTGACCTCCGCCACCTTGAAGGTGCCGAAATGGAACACGCTGGCCGCAAGTAGCCCGGTTGCGCCCGCCTGGGCGCCCTCGGCGAAATGCGCCAGCGTGCCCACGCCGCCCGAGGCGATCACCGGCACGCGCACCGCGCCACAGACGGCGCGCAGCAGATCCAGATCGAAGCCGGTGCCGGTGCCGTCCCGGTCCATGCTGGTGAGCAAGATTTCGCCCGCTCCCAGCGCTGCCGCCTGTTGACACCACTCGACCGCATCCAGCCCGGTGCCGGTGCGTCCGCCATGGGTGAACACTTCCCAACGCTTCGATCCACGAGAGCCGGGCCCGCTCGCCCGCGCATCGACCGCCACCACCACGCACTGGCTGCCGAATTTCTCGGCGCCTTCGCGGATCAGATCCGGCCGCGCGACCGCGGCGGAGTTCATGCTGCATTTATCTGCGCCGGCCAACAGCAGGCGGCGCATGTCGTCCGGCGAGCGCACGCCCCCGCCCACGGTCAGCGGCAGGAACACCCGCGCCGCCGTGCGGGAGACCACGTCCAGGATCGTGTCCCGGTTCTCGTGACTGGCGGTAATGTCCAGGAACGTCAGCTCATCCGCGCCGGCGGCGTCATACACCGCCGCCTGCTCGACCGGATCGCCGGCGTCGCGCAGGGCGACGAAATTGACGCCCTTCACGACGCGTCCGTCCTTCACGTCTAGGCACGGAATGACACGTAATTTCAGCATCTGCGGCTTAGACAACCGGGGGTGGGGTAATGCAAGCAGTGTAAGGTCATGACTGGTATCGGGTTAGGGCATTACGAATATCCGGCTGCACGCTGGCGCGGATGGCGCGAGGGGCTTATGCGCCCGACGATGCGATTGCCTTCCGGAGCGCCTGGCGGGCCCGCGCGGCATCGCGGGCGAGCGCCAGCAAGGACGGGATTTGGCCGGGTTGGCGGAGCACCGAGCGGGCGATGCGAAGCGCGCCGATGCCGCCGGTCCGGTCCAGTGCAGCGAGTGCGGCGGGCGGAAGGTCGCGCCCGGCGGGGTCGCAAATGGCGCGAAGCACGGCAAACGGTATGCCCGCCGCCGCCGCCGCCCGGGCCACCGCCGCGCTTTCCAGATCGACCGCGAGCGCCCCGGTGTCGAGGTGCAGCCGGCGCTTGGCCGCCGAGGAAGCGACCACGCCGCCACCGCCATACATCGCGCCCCGGGCGGCGCCGAACCGGGACGTGATCGCCGGGTCGGTAGCCCACCGCTCGGACCCGTCCAGCACCCAGGCCGGGATCAGCAGCCGCCCGGCCGGCAGCGCTGGGTCGAGTCCACCAGCCAGGCCGAAACTCAGCAGCGCCGGCACGCCCTGCGCTATGAGCCGGGCCGCCGCTTCGGCCGCACCCTCGGTTGTGCCGCCGCCGGTCTCGACAGGCCAGCCGAGCCGGCCCGCGACCAGCGCCTCGGCCTTCAACCCGACGACGATCCCCAGATCAGAAGCCGTAACCCACCCGCCGGCTGTTGCCGCGTTGCTGGTTGCGGTATCGCGCCAGCGCCAGCAAGGGGAAGAACAGGCGGTATCCGTCGTACCGCAGATAGAACACGCGCGGGAAACCGACGGCGGTGTAGGCGGCCTCGTCCCACTCGCCATCCTCCTTCTGCGTCCGCGCCAGATAGGCGGCCGCGCGGGCCACGGCGTCCCCGCACTCACCGGCCGCCATCAGGCCCAGCATGGCCCAGCTGGTCTGGGACGGCGTGCTCTCATGATACGTACCGGGCGGCGCCTTGTCGTAGCTCTCCTCATCCTCGCCCCAGCCGCCATCGGCGCGCTGCCGGGCCAGCAGCCAATCCACCGCGCGGCGGATGGTCGGGTCATCGTGCGAGAGCCCGGCGGCATTGAGCGCACACAGCACGGACCAGGTGCCGTAGATATAGTTGGTGCCCCAGCGCCCGAACCAGCTGCCGTCCGGCTCCTGCTCGCGGCGCAGATACTCGATCGCCCGCGCCATGGCGGGCTCGTCCGCGGAATGGCCGATCTGCGCCAGGAACCCCACGCAGCGGGCGGTGACGTCCGCGGTCGGTGGGTCCAGCAGCGCGCCGTGATCGGCGAACGGGATGTGGTTCAGGAAATCATGCGTGTTGTCCGCCTCGAACGCGCCCCAGCCGCCATTGGCGCTTTGCATGCCCAAGACCCAGTCCCGGGCGCGATTGACGCTCTCGGTATGCGCGGGGTCGCCATTGCGATGTAGCAGCATGCCGACCACGGCGGTGTCGTCCACATCCGGATAATGCGCGTTCTCGTATTGGAACGCCCAGCCGCCGGGCGTCGCGTCCGGGCGCATGATGGCCCAGTCGCCGCGCACGTCCGTCACCTGCCGCGCCACCAGCCAGGCGCACGCGGCGTCGAGCCCGGTGGAGGCCACACCCTCCGCCTCCGCCATCGCGTGCCCGGCGAGGCTCGTGTCCCAAATGGGCGAGAAGCAGGGCTGGCAGTATGCCTCGTCCTCCGTCACGACCAGCAGCTTCTGCACCGCTTTCCAGGCGATCGCCGCATCCGGATGGTCCGCGTCATAGCCCAGCGCGTCGAACATCATGACGGTATTGGCCATGGCCGGGTAGATAGCGCCGAGGCCGTCTTCGCCGTTCAGACGCTCGGTCACGAATTTCCGTGCATCCTCGATCGCGCGTTGCCGGACGCTGTTGGGGAAGGCGGGCTGCGCGATGCGCACCACGCGATCGACCGCCTTGAACACGCGGCCCCAGGCGGAGCGGTAGGGGCCGCGGATCCAGTCCCGGACCTCCTCGGGTGGGGTGCAGAACAGCTCCTGGATCGTGGCACCGCGCGGGTTGCGGGCGCGGGGATGCAGCGCCATCAGCACCAGCAGCGGCACCATGACGGTGCGGGACCAGTAGGACACCTTGCTGAGGTGGAAGAAGAACCAGCGCGGCAAATGCATGATTTCGACCGGCATGGCCGGCACGCCGCGCCAGGGCAGCTGTTCGAACAACGCGAGCTGGATGCGCGTGAACACGTTAGACCGCTCGGCCCCGCCCGCCGCCAGAATCGCGTCCCGCGCGGCCCGCATGTGCGGAGCGTCCGCATCGTCGCCGATGGCCTTCAGCGCGTAATACGCCTTGACGCTGGCGCTGAGATTAAACGCGCCGCCATGGAACAGCGGCCAGCCGCCATGCTCGCCCTGAATACGGCGGAGATAGACGCCGATCTTGCCCTCGAGCACCGGGTCGATCCGGTCGAGGAAGTGTTCCAGCAGCACGTATTCCGCCGGAATCGTCGCGTCCGCCTCGAGCTCGAACACCCAATGCCCGTCATCGTTCTGCCGGCCCGTGAGCGCCGACGTCGCGCGGCCGATGGCGGACTCCAGCGCCGCATCGGGCAGCACCGGCCCACCCCGGCTCTCGGCCGGATAGTCGGACGTGGCGTAGTCGGAAATCATGTAGTCGGGTGTCATGTAATCGGGGCACATGGTCTAGGGTCTGCTTTTTTGGCCGGGCGTAGAATCTTCAAAGGACCGACTTTGCTGCACTGCGTCCAGACCTGATCGCACCTTCGATCGTGGCGGGCAAGCCGGTTGCGGTCCAGTCACCGGCGAGCACGAGGTTGCGGAACGGGGTCTGAACGTGGGGTCTCCTACGGTCCTGGCCGGGCGTGGCGGCGAAGGTTGCGCGCTTTTCCCTTACTACCCGATATGGCGGTATGGGTTCACGGATGCCCAGAACGATGCAGATATCCTGCCACACCTGTTGCGCCAAATCCTCACTTACAAGGTGAACCCGGGCGTTTCCCGCGCTGATAGTGGTGCTGACGACACCGGGCTTCACGAACACCCACTCCGCCGTGCCGCCGAGCAGGCCAGTGAACCCGGCTTCTCCCGGGTCGGCGTCGAACCGAAAATGCACGTTCAAGATCGCTTGAAATTGATCGGGGGTCGTGAGGCCGGGCAGCAACGTGGCGGCCACCGGGGCCGGGGTGGCGATTACCACGGCCTGATCCTCGTCCAACGGCGTGCCGTCCACGGACCGGACGCGTCCGCCGTCTAAGCCAAGCGCGGTGACGCGGCTGCCGAGCCGGATAGTAGCGCCGTGCGCTTCAAGCCAGGTGACGGCCGGGTCGATGAACGATTCGGACAGACCGATGCTGGGATAAGCCGGAATGCACGCTGCACCGCCCCGGGAAAGGCTTTCGTCCATGACCGCGCCCAGCAGCCGGGCGCTGGCGGTGGCTGGTGGAGTGTTCAGCGCGGCGATGGCCAGCGGCTCCAGCAGGCGCCGGTATAGCTCGCCGGGCGGCAACCGCTCCGCCACCGTGGCGTCCGGCCCGGCGCGGGACAGGCGGGCGGCCGCCATGAAGTGGGACAGGCGGGCGCCGGGCACCCGGCGGCGGCGAGATAGCACCCACCACGGCAGGCGGCCCCGGTTCGGGCGGACGGTCCAGCGCTCGCCGGTGGAGACGTCCATAAACGGGAACACGGGCTCGGTGGGCCCGGCCATGGTGCCGCGAGCGCCGATGCGGTCCAGATAGGCGAACGCGTCGCGGTTGCCGGACAAGAGCAGATGATTGCCGTTATCGAGCCGCACCCCGAGTTCACGGTCGAAATAGGATCGGCATCGCCCCCCCGCCGCCGGCCCGGCTTCGTGCAAGGTCACAGCCACCCCGGCCTCGACCAGGTGCATAGCGGCTGACAGGCCGGCGAGGCCCGCGCCGATGACGTGCACGTGCCGGATCAAGCACAAACTCCAAGGGCGGCTAAGCCCTTTCGCCGTCCGTCATACCATGCACGCCGGTCAGGTGGCGGATGGCGCAAGCGCTTATCCGCCCTACGAAGTATGAGGGTCAAGGCAGCAAACCACGCACGGCAATCCACAGTTTCTGCCATTTCGGCACGCGCACGGGCTCGTCCAGCCGGGTCCAGCCGCGCCGCTCCAGCCGGGCCAGCAGGGCCGCGTAGGTGGCGCCCATCAACCGCGCGGGGCGCATCGCCCGGCGGTCGCAGCGGCGCATGCTGAACGCGGCCTCATGGAAATGCTCGTGCGCCTGCGCAGCCATGCGCAGCAGTACTTGCGGCAGCGCCGGATGCCGGGCGGCGGCGGGCGTGAGGGGGATGCCGGACGCCTTCAGCCATTCGCGCGGCAGATACAGCCGGTCCCGCCCGGCGTCCTCGGCGACGTCGCGCAGGATATTGGTGAACTGCAGCGCCCGGCCCAGATGCCAAGCCACCCGGTCCGCCTCGGCCGACGCATCGCCGAACGCGCGCACGCTCAGGCGCCCCACGGCGGCGGCGACACGGTCGCAATACAGGTCCAGCGTGGCTAAGTCGGGTGCGACGATCTCCGTCTCGGCATCCATCTGCATGCCGTCGATCACCGCGATGAAGTCGGCCTCGCGCAAGGAGTAGGCCCGGATGGCCGGCAGCAGCACGCGGGTCACGGCGTCATCCGCCCGGCCCTGGAAGGCGGCGGCGATGCGCGTGCGCCAGGCCGCCAAATCCCGTACTTTGTCAGACAGCGGCGCAGGCTCATCCGCCACGTCATCCACCAGGCGGCAGAACGCGTAGATCGCATACATCGCCGCCCGCCGGTCCGGCGGCAGGATGCGCATGCCGCGGTAGAACGACGTCCCGGCCCGGCGCACGATGTCTTCGACCGTCGCGAGGTCCGCGGCACTAGCCCCCAAGGCGGTCACCGCAAATACCGGAACGCCGCCAGCACGGCGCCCGCCACGTCCGATTTTTGCAGTTTGACCCGCGTAGCCACCGGGTCCTTCTGGCGCAACCGCCGGGTCAGCCGGACAGCGAGGCCGTGGATGATGCCGGTCTCCAATCGCAACCGCCGGTCCCGCGTACGGAGCGGGAGGTGCGCACCGGCCCTGTTCATGGCGTCCACCCGGTCCAGCAGCCGGTCCCACACGAGGCGCAGCGCCGGGGTTGCGGCCCGGCCCGCGAGATCCCCCACCCGGGCCCCGGTCACATCGAGCAGATCCTGCGGCAGGTAGCAGCGGTCGAGCGCGGCCAGGTCCTTGGACCCATCCTGCAAATGGTTCAACACCTGGAGCGAGGCGCAGAGCGGGTCGGACGCGGCGTAGGTGCTGGGTTCCTCGCCGTGCAAATCCAGCACGTGACGGCCTACCGGCATCGCGCTAAGCCGGCAGTAATCCAGCAGCTCTTCCCAGTCGGCGTAGCGGCGCTTGGTCGCGTCTTGCCGGAAGGCCATGAGCAGGTCTTGGGCGTGCCGGCTCGTGACGCCGGTCATGGCCAGGCTTTGGCGTAATGCCTCTGCGGCGGGCACGCCGGAGGCGCGCCCGAGCAGGACGGCCTCCATCGTGTCGAGCTGGGCGGTCTTGTCGTCCGGGCCGAGCGCCGGGCTGTCCGCGATGTCGTCGGCCAGACGCGCGAATGCGTAGAAGGCATGAACGTGCGGGCGCAGCCTGCGGTGGATCAGGATGGAGCCGACGGGGAAATTTTCGCCCGTGCGGTCCTTGGTGGCGGCGGCTGTCATGCCCTGGCCCCCGAATATTCGCGCCGTTTCCATTGCACGCCGCGTCCGCGGTGGTGATCGATGGCGGAGCCGATAGTCGCGGCAAGGTAGAATGCGGCGATGCCCGGTAGCGCCAGGGCCCAGAGCGGCGAGAGCCGGAACCGCCGCAAGGTCGGCACGAACGACACGGCTGACAGCGCCCAGGCCAGCCCGGCCATGGCACGCGCCGGGCCGTGACCTAACAAGGCGACCAAGGGCGGTATCAGCCAGACGAGCGCCAGCCCCAGCACCGTCCCGGTCAGGATCCACGGTGAGAACCGTAGCTGCACATAGGCCGTCCGCGCCACCATGCGCCAGATATCGGCGGCGTTTGGATAGGGCCGGATGCTGCGCGCCAGCCGGCTATGGCCGAGCCAGATGCGCCCGCCCTGCTTGATGGCCGCCGCCAGCGCCACATCGTCGATCAGCGCGCCCCGGATGGCGCCGATGCCGCCGATGCGCTCCAGCGCCCGGCGCCGGACCAGCATGGTCCCGCCCGCCGCCGCCGCGGTGCCGTCCATGGGGTCATTCACCCGGGCGAACGGAAACAGCATCTGAAAGAAATAAACGAACGCCGGTACCAGCGCCCGCTCGGCCCAACTCTCACACCGCAGCTCGACCATCTCGGACACGAGGTCGAGTTCGTCTTGCTCTGCCTTGGCGGCGAGGGTGGCAATGTGGCGCGGGTCATGCACGATGTCTGCGTCGGTGAGTAGGATGAAGGGGGCGGAGGTGCGGGCCAAGCCCTGCGACACGGCCCAGAGTTTGCCGGACCAGCCGGGCGGGCGCGGCAGGCCTTCTACAATGGAAAGCTCAATCCGCTCTCCCTTCGGGACAGGAGGTAGCAGCAGTCCCCTCGCAATGTCCCCAGTGCCGTCCGTGCTGCCGTCATCGACCAGGAAAATGCGGACCCGCCCCGCATACTCCTGCGTCAGCAATGACCGGATCGCCGCACCGACCCCGGCGGCCTCGTCGCGGGCGGGGATGACGACGTCCACATCCGGCGCAGCGCCCGCACACGGCGCAAGTGAGAGACCCGCTTGCCAGAACCGTCCATGCGCTAGCAGCAAATACAACCAGGCCAGCGACGCCAAACCCGAAAGCCAGATCACCCGCGCAGCATCCCGGCGTCACTGAACCATTGCACCGCGTCCAGCACCGCCTGACGCGCCGGGCGGTGCGCGTAGCCGAGTTCGTGCCCGGCCTTGGCGCTGCTGAAGAACATCTGCTTGTCCGCCATCGCCAGCATCTCCCGCGTGACCCGCGGCTCGTTGCCAAAGAGGCGCGCGCCCAGCTCCGCACCCACCGCCAACGGCTGCAGCGCGCGGGTGGATAGCTTCTGCCGCCGCGTGCCGAAGCGGCCCATCACGTCGTCGATCAGCGCCAATAAATGCTCCATGCCCACATTATCGCCGCCTAGAATATAGGCCTCACCGACCCGGCCTCGCTCCAGCGCCAGCACGTGGCCGCGCGCCACGTCATCGACGTGGACGATGTTGAGCCCAGTCTCGACATACGCCGGCATGCGCCCGGCGGCGGCGTCCAGGATCATGCGCCCGGTGGGTGTGGGCTTGATGTCGCGCGGCCCGACTGGGGCGGACGGGTTCACGATCACGACCGGGACCCCCTCCTTGGCCAAGGCCCGCACCGCCTGCTCGGCCGCGTATTTCGATTGCTTGTAGGCTCCGATGACGTGGTCCGGGTCGACCGGCGTGCGCTCGGTCGCGGGCGTGCCGTTCGGCTCGAGGCCGAGCGCGGCCACGCTGCTGCAATACACGATCTTCTCCACCCCAGCCGCATGCGCTGCCTGCAGCAACGCGCGTGTGCCGTCCACGTTGGCTGCCTGCATCGCCTCCGGGCGCGGCACCCATAGCCGGTAGTCGGCGGCCACGTGCATCACGTAGCGGCAGCCCTCGGCCGCGGCGGCGAGCGACGCTGGATTGGTCAAATCGCCCTCGATGATTTCCGCCGGCAGGCCGCGAACGTTGGCCCGGTTGCTGCCGGGCCGGACCAGCAAGCGGATCGTGTGCCCTTGGGCCAGCAACGCCCGCGCCACGGCGGAGCCCACGAAGCCGGTGGCGCCCGTGACGAGCGTCAACTCCCGCGCTGCTGGGATCACCGCCGGGGCATGCGCTTCCGGGGCGGACCCGGCAGGCTCGGCCCCGCCGGACCGCCACCAAGGCGCGGCGGCGGGGGCCACCTCGAGGTCTGCTCGTGTAGAGGCAATTTGGGTGGGTTCAGGCTGAGGCAGGGACGCCGCGGTGTCCGGCGCTGGCGGCAGGCTCGCCGGCTGAGGTGCGGTCGCCGGCGCAGGGTTCGCGTAAACCGTGCGGGGCCGCATCGGCAGCGGCGGAATGCGGACGACAGGCGGCGGCTGTTCCGTATCGTCAGGGGGTTCGTTCGACGGCAAAGGCGATCTCCTGCGGCGGCCGGCCTCTATAGCCTGTTGTAGGCCTGCTGGTGTAGTGGGCTGGCCACGATGAAAAGACTATCCCTCGGATTGGCGCTGGCCGGGCTCGCCGGGTCACTGGGTCTGGTGCTGTGGTACGATGTGGGGTCGGTGCTGGGAAGCGCCATCTCCGTGGGGTGGCTGGGCCTGGCCGCTCTGGCCGGGTGGCAGGCGTTGACCACCGTGTTGCTGGGGCTGGCGTGGTCACGGGTGGTGCCGGGCTGGCCGGCGGGGGCGCTGATCCGCGGGCGCGCCGTGCGGGACGCGGCCACGACCTGCCTGCCGTTCTCACCCGTCGGGGGATATGTTCTGGGCGCCCGTGCGCTCACGCTCCAGGGGATGGCCTGGCCGACCGCCGCCGCCTGTACCGTGGTGGATGTGACCATGGAGATATCAGCGCAGCTCCTATTCGCGCTGTTCGGCGCCGCAATCCTCGTGTTCATGCAGCCGGGCTCCGCGCTGGCGGGTCCGCTCTTGACCGGCGCCGCCATCGCCGCCGCCGTTACCGCCGTCGCCGTGCTGGCCCGGCGGCACATCGGCGCCGGTCTGCGCGGGTTGGGCCGGCGGCTGCTGGGCGAGTGGTTTCATGCCGAGGGCGGGCTGGACCGCTTGCAAGCCGAGTTCACGCGCCTCGCGGCGCCGCGCCTGCCGCTGACCGGCGGGCTGCTGCTGCATTTGGCCGGATGGTTCATCACCGGGCTCGGCACCTGGATCAGCCTCCGCCTGTTGGGCTGGGACGGCGCTGTCCTCCCCATCATAGCGCTGGAGGCATTGCTGGACGCCGTGCTGGCCGCCGCATTCATGATCCCCGGGGGCGCGGGAGTGCAGGAAGCCGGGTATGTCGCGTTGGGCGCGGCCTTCGGCGTGACGCCGGAGCTGGCGCTCAGCGTCTCCCTGCTGCGCCGGGCGCGGGATCTGCTGCTGGGCGTTCCGGTCCTCGCGGCCTGGCAATGGCTTGAAATCCGCAGGCTCCGCCGCGCATCATGAGCGTGCTGGCGTTCAACGACCCGTTCCATGACGCCTCCTATTGCTGGCTGGACGGTGCCGGACCTCAGCACATCGAGTTGGAGCGGTTCACCCGCCGCAAGCTCGACCGGCTGAGCCCGCTGCTGGGCGCGCTGCTGCTCGAACCGGACTGGGCGGCGCGGCTCGACGAAGTGCAGGCATTGGCCGTCGTGGAGGGGGAGTTCCTGGCGCCGCTGTTTCGCCGCATCGTGGCAGCCAAGGCGCGTGGGGTGACCGATGCCAGCCCGCTCACCCACGCGCTGCTGCAGGCGCTCGGCGCCGATCAGGCGCGCGTCTTGCCGATGGAGGTGTCGGCCCAAACCCAGCTCGGCGATCTCAGGCCCTACCGCGCGGGGCTCGAGCAATTCGTCCGCCACGCCCTCCGTCCCACGGTGCGGGTGGCGGTGCTGGGACATCATCACTGCCACGCGGCGCACGCATTTTTCGACTCGCCGTTCGACGAGGCGCTCAGCGTCTCCCTCGATGGCGGCGGCTATGACTTCGTCGCAGGACCCGGCGGCCCGCGGACGGAGGTGTATGGCAGCGTGTTCGACGGCCAAGGCGCGTCCGTCACGGCGCGGGAGTGGGTGACGGATCTGTCGTTCGCCAGTGCCTGGGCCCGTATGACCCGGCACGTATTTGGCCTGAATTTCGGCGAGGAAGGGACGGTCATGGCCATGGCCGCGCTCGGCCGCCCCGCCCGCTTCGGCGCCGCCGTTTCCGCCCCCTGGATCTGGCAACCGGCCGAGGCGCTGGCGACGCCGGATAATGCCCGGTCCTACGTCGCACAAATCGGCGAACTGCGCCGGGCGATCCGGGGCGAGCAGGACCGGTTCGACATGGCCGCAGCGCTGCAGCAACAGACCGAGTACGGCGTGGAGGCCTTCCTGCGTGAGGTCGTGGGCGAAGACGTCCGCAACCTCTGCCTTTCCGGCGGTCTGTTCCTCAACTGCCAGGTCATGGGTCAGGTGCAGGCGGCGCTGCCGTGGGTGGAGCGGGTGTTCGTGCCGCCGGCGCCGTATGACGGGGGGCTCAGCGTCGGTGCGGCCGAGATCATGTGGCATGGCGACCTCGGCATGCCGCGCACCATCCAGGCCCTAGCCCCGTTCGCCACCGGCCCAGCCTACTCGGAGGCTGACATACGGGGCGCCGCGCGGGAGCGGCAGGTGGGCCTGCAGCATGCGGCGGCCGCCCACGTGGCAGCGTTGCTGGCGTCGGGCCGGATTGGTGCCTTGTTCGCCGGCCCGGCCGAAAGTGGGCGGCGCGCACTGGGCCACCGCAGCATCCTGGCCGATCCGCAGAACCCCATGAGCCGCGGCCGCATCAACGGCTACATCAAGCGCCGCGCCGAGTTCCGCCCGCTTGCCCCGTCCGTGCTGGCGGAGCATGTGCACGATTGGTTCGAAGCTTCACCGGACTTTGCCTCGCCCTACATGTCTTTTGCGCTGAAGGTGCGCCGGGACCGCGCCGCAAGGATCCCGGCGGTGCTGCACGCGGACGGCACGGCGCGGGTGCAAACCGTCCACCGCGAGCTAACCCCGCATTTCCACGCCCTGCTGACCGCCTGGAACGAGCTGACGGGTGTGCCAGTGCTGCTGAATACTTCATTCAACGAGAACGAACCCATCGTTCAGACCCCGGACGAAGCGCTTGACTGCTACGGCCGTACGCCTTTGGATTTTCTGTATTTTGCCGATGCCGGGCTGCTGGCGTGCAAGGGCTGATGGGGCGTGGTTATGGCCTGACCGTCGTGGGATGCGAGGGTCATCGCACCCTAGGGGTCTAGCAACGGAGGGTGGAGTGCCCTTTGCGATTCTCCAAGGGCCGCCGGGACGGATCGACCCCAAGCCAACACGGCCACCAAGGCGATATGAAGTACTGGAATGACGGCCGTCCAGGCACCGAGCTCCATGATTGTCAGCAACGGCACCCCAAGCACGGCCATCAACAATGCCATGAACCCAAATGGCATCGGGCCCGGCATGGACCAAAGCATCAGCGCAGCCCCAGTAACGACCGGTAGATCATAGCCAAAGGCGTACGGCGTCGCCACCAAAGTCGCAAAGGGCAACACGAGCGTGACCTGGCGCCGGGTGCGCCAGAGCGCCCACACAGCGAATGCCGCGGCCAGGCCCTGCAATCCGTGCGCAACGCTACGCCCGCCGCCCAGCAGCAAGACGGCGCTGGTGAAGGTCGCCATGTGGTCCAGCTGCGCCGGGCGCCCGGCCGCCAGCGTCGTAGCCTCGCCCCGCATCGCGCCGGCCCAAGCGAGCCAGACATCCGGGCCGAACAGCAATGCTGTGAGTATAGTGAGCAAAAGCGCCGCCGTGACCGCCCCGGTGAGCGCGCGCCAGTGCCGGCCGAATACCAGAAAGAACGGGATCAGAATAGCAAATTGGGGTTTATACGCGACACTCCCCAGCAGCATGCCCGATACGAACGGACGCGTCCCCAGCAGGCACAGGCCGCCCAGCATGAGGGCGGCGGTCAGGAACCCGTTCTGCCCCACCACGAACGACACGATGGATGCCGGCGCCACCAGCGCGAACGCCAGGGCCACACCGCGCGCGCGGACCGCGGCCAAGAACAGCCCGGCGGTGGCGATCCGCCACGCCGCCGCAGCCGCCGGGTAGGCCAGCCAGCCGAGCGGCGCCACCGCCAGCATGAACCAGGGCGGGTAGGGGAACGGGTAACCGCCATTCTCCTCCGGCATCCCCAGCGCGCGCTGCGCCGCATACAGGGCAGGCGTGTCGTAGAGCCCGGCGGGATAGCGGCCGATAGCCGCTTGTCCGAATGTCCAGAAGCCGAACACGTCAGGAAACAGCGGTTCCGGATCGCCGAACCAGCGCCAGGCGTAGATGACGGCCAGCCCCGCACAAGCGGCCAGCATGATCCGGAGGATGCGCCGCCGTCCCTCCTCGGTCATCGCCGTTCCAGGAAGAAGCTGCGCAGCAAAGCGCCACACTCCGTCTCCCGGACGCCGCCGATGATCTCCGGGCGGTGCAGCGCATGGTTCAGCACGCGGGGCCCGTGCTCGATTCCACCGCCCTTCGGATCATACGCGCCGAACATGACCCGGCGCAGGCGGAAATGGCTGCACGCGGCGGCGCACATCGGGCAGGGCTCGAGCGTCACCACCAGGGTGCAGTCCACCAGGCGCGTATTGCCCAGCGTGCGGGCGGCACGGCGCATCGCCAGCAGCTCGGCATGCGCGCTGGCGTCATGCCTGGCCTCCGTCTCGTTGCCGGCCTGGGCCAGGATCGTGCCATCCGGCGCCAGGATCACGGCGCCGACCGGCACCTCACCGCGCCCCGCGGCCGCTCGGGCCTCTTCCAGGGCCGTGTCCATCGCTTGCTCCGAAACCCGCACCGGCGTACCTGACCCCTATGAACTCCGCGACAAAACCCCTGATCGGCGTGACCCTGGATGCGGAGGCCCCGGGCGGGTATTCGAAATACCCCTGGTATGCGCTGCGCGCCAACTATGCCGAGGCGATCGCGGCGTGCGGCGGCCTGCCGGTGGGCGTGCCACATGACCCGGCGCTGGCCGCGGCACTGTTGGAACGTCTGGACGGATTGGTGGTCACGGGTGGCGCGTTCGACGTGGACCCGGCGCTGTATGGCGAGGGCGACCGGCACCCGACCGTCTCACTAAAGGAAGGCCGGACCGCGGCGGAGCTTGCGCTGCTGCAAGGCGCGCTGTCCCGCGACATGCCGGTGCTGGGCATCTGCGGCGGTCAGCAATTGCTGGCCGTGGCGCTGGGCGGCAGCCTGATCCAGCACATCCCCGACGCCGTGCCCGGCGCGCTGGAGCACGAGCAGCCGAACCCCAGGCATGAGGCCGGCCACAGTGTGGAGGTCACGCCGGGCACGCGGCTGTACGCGATCGTGGGCGCGGGGACGATGCACGTGAACTCTGCCCATCATCAGGCGGTGCGCGCCGCCGGGCCGCATGCCGTGGTGAACGCGGTAGCGCCGGACGGGGTAGTGGAGGGCGTCGAGGACGGCCGTTACCGCTTCTGCCTCGGCGTACAATGGCACCCGGAGTTCTTGATCGACCCGGGCGACCGCCGCATCATGCAGGCCTTCGTCGATGCCTGTCATGGATGAGCCGGCCGGGCGAGGTGAGCGGATCGCGAAATGGCTGTCCCGCGCGGGCATCGCCAGCCGGCGGGACGCGGAAAAATTGGTGGAGGAGGGCGTGGTGCAGCTGAACGGCGCGGTGGTCACCCACCCGGCGACGTTCATCACCCCGGACGACATCGTGCAGGTCCGCGGCAAGGCCGTCGACACCCCGGACCGCACCCGGCTTTGGCGCTACCACAAGCCGGAAGGCCTGGTCACCACGCACAAGGACCCGGAGGGCCGGCCCACGGTGTTCCAGAAGCTGCCGGAGCAGATGCCCAGGGTAGTGAGTGTCGGCCGCCTTGACTTGAACAGCGAGGGCCTGCTGCTGCTGACCAATGACGGCACGTTGGCCCGGCGGCTGGAACTCCCCGCCAATGGCTGGATCAGGCGCTACCGCGTGCGGGTCTATGGCCCGGTGGACCCGCGGGCACTTGCTTTGCTGGCCAAGGGCGCCACGGTGGACGGCGTCAAGTACGGCCAGATCGAGGCCAGTCTGGAAGCCAAGACCGGCACCAATTCTTGGCTGAGCGTCAGTCTGAAGGAAGGCCGCAACCGCGAGGTGCGGAAGGTGATGGCGCATCTCGGGTTGCAAGTCACCCGGCTGATCCGGGTGGCGTACGGCCCGTTCCAGCTCGGCAATCTGGAGCGGCACGCGGTAGACGAGATCACCGGCAAGGTGCTGCGCGAACAACTTTCAGGGCTGGACACGCCCCCGCGGTGAGGATCATCGCCGGCCGTTGGCGCGGGCGCGTCTTGGCGGCGCCGGCCGGGGTCAAGACCCGCCCGACGGCGGAGCGGGTGCGGCAGGCGTTGTTCGACCGGCTGATGCACGCCTCCTGGGGCGGGCGGGCGTTGCTCGAGGGTGCGCGCGTGCTGGACGTCTTCGCCGGGACGGGCGCGCTGGGCCTAGAAGCTTTATCCCGCGGTGCTGCGCACGCCACGTTCATGGAGCAGGACCGCGCGGCATTGGCAGCTCTACGCGCCAACATCGCCGCGTGCGGCGCGTCCGCCACAGTGCTGGCCGCGGACGCCCGCCACCCACCGCCCGGCACGCCTTGTAGCCTGGTGTTCTTGGATCCGCCCTATCAGCAGAGTCTGGTGGAGCCAGCAGTAACGGCGCTGGCGGCGGCAGGCTGGCTTGCGCCCGGTGCCTTGCTACTCGCGGAACTTGGCGCCGGCGATCCTCCCACGCCCTTCGACCTATTAGCGCGTTTCGAGCACGGGGCCGCCCGCGTCGATATCTGGCGCATGCCGACACCGGAGAGATGCTCGCTTCGTTAAGAAATTGAGACATCTTTGTCTTTTTGCTGGCATTGCGCTTTCGCTCATGGCACTCACAATCGACATATCCCTTTGTAGGATGCGGAAAAATGGCTGCACCCCCAAAAAAATTCATTGATGACAGCCGCGGTCTCGACGACAACGCGGTCAATATCAACACTCACAGTCCCAGGCACATCCCGATAACAGGCGGTGATTTTAAGGTATGGTTTCAACTGGCCCCTGGCACCACGATCAAGCAACTCGGCTCTGCAGTTGTTACGACAGGTGTAGATCCGTCGGACAAGAATACGACGATCGGCCTGTTTGACATCGGCGTGTTGGACGGCGTGAAGGACAACGACGAGATTAACAGAGGCGCCGCTGGATATGGCTATAATGCCGACCTTGCCTTCAAGCAGGGTGGGTTCGAATTAGATAACAGCGTCGGAAAGGTAGCGATTACCAATCTTTCCTATCGCGAGTTCAATGCATTTGCCGCAGGAGACGATGTCGTGTTCTATGGCGACGTTTCGATCAATGGCGCGAAGGCTGTTAACATGGCCCTATTCCGCCCTGACTATGACAAAGCTCAGCTCCTAAATTCTGGTCTGCTCGAGAATATCGATAAAGCGTTGGGAACCAGTCTTGGTGTCGACGGCAGCAATGTGTCCCCGATCGGGTCCTACAATCTCAATGTCGACTATGCGCCATATGCGGCCACGTGGGACCTCGAATCGCTGCGGCCTTACCTTCCGGCCGGCGCCATCCCTGTGCAGGCACCCGTAACCAAGCCGACCGCAATCGTGGGGGGCCTTACGACGCTGACCCTGACGAATTTCCTTTCGGGCATCACGCCGATGGACTCTGAACCGGATACCCTAAAGGTCAGCGGTGCTGCACTCGACACCAACGGCAATGTCGACACCATTCGGCTTAGTGAAATCTGGGGAAGCGTGTCACCAGATGGTGACATTCTACACCATACCGGCTCAATTAACTTTGTTTACGCTTTCAATCCAGATCACCCCACCAATGATCTTGCCCTGCAAGACTTGGTGGCCGACACGCGGTCAGGCGTAATATCGGCCGAACTCCTCAATGGTAGCTTGAAACATTTCCACATTACCGATGCGTTCGACATCGCCAAGGACGGCACGACCCTCACCCTCGGCAAAGACTTGTCAGATTATCTCATACAGTCAAACTACGTCGTTACGGCGCCAGCCAGCCTGACCGCAGGCACCGTGATCGGTACGGTCAGCTTCGCGCCAGTCACGACACTGCCGTCATACGATACGGCGCTGGCGATCCATCAGTTCTACTCAGAGACGCTCACCAACTAAGGTCGAAGGTCGCCGCGATGCTGCCTAGGCAGTATCGGGGCCGACTTTCGCCATCGGCGATCCGCGCTTTCATCAGACGTCAGCCACGAGTTACCCGTGTGCAGTCTCCAGCGCCGCGTTGAACGTGGCGCTCGGCCGCATCACAGCCGCACATCTTGTGGGATCGGGAAAGTAATATCCCCCAATCTCGGCCGGCTTACCCTGCACCGAAGAAAGTTCCTGGACGACCGTTCCCTCCTTCTCCGTCAGTGCTTGCGCAAGTGGCTCAAAATACGCCCGCAGTTCCAAATCATCATTTTGCGCCGCCAGCTCCTGCGCCCAATACAGCGCCAAATAGAACTGGCTGCCCCGGTTATCCAGCTGGCCCGTGCGCGGCGATGGGGACTTGTCGTGGTCCAGCAGCTTACCCGTCGCCGCGTCCAGCGTCTTGGCCAGCAGCTGCGCCTTCTTGTTGCCGGTCTTGATGCCGAGATCTTCCAGCGACACGGCCAGCGCCAGGAACTCCCCTAGCGAATCCCAGCGAAGGTGGTTCTCCTCCGTCAATTGCTGCACGTGCTTCGGCGCAGACCCGCCCGCGCCCGTCTCGTACATGCCGCCTCCCGCCATCAACGGAACGATCGACAGCATCTTGGCGCTGGTGCCCAGCTCCATGATAGGGAACAGATCGGTGAGGTAGTCGCGCAAGATGTTGCCAGTAACAGAGATCGTATCGAAGCCGCGCGACACCCGCTCCAGCGTGAAACGCATGGCGCGGACTTGCGACATGATCTGAATATCCAGGCCGCTAGTGTCGTAATCTTTCAAGTAGGTCTGCACCTTCTTGATCAGCTCGGCCTCATGCGGGCGATAAGGGTCCAGCCAAAAGATGGCGGGCATTCCGGAATTGCGCGCCCGGCTGACCGCGAGCTTGACCCAGTCCCGCACCGGCGCGTCCTTGCACTGACACATTCGCCAGATATCCCCGGTTTCGACCGGCACGGATAGCAGCACCTCGCCGGTCGCGAGATCGACGAACCGGGCTTCCCCATCCTCCGGGATCTCGAACGTCTTGTCGTGCGAGCCGTATTCCTCGGCCTGTTGCGCCATCAGGCCGACATTGGGGACGGTGCCCATGGTGACTGGGTCGAAATTGCCGTTCGTCTTACAAAAATTGATCACTTCCTGATAGATGCGGGCGAACGTGCTTTCGGGGATCACCGCCTTGGTGTCCTTCGGCTTGCCGTCCGGCCCCCACATCTTGCCACCGACTCGGATCATCGCCGGCATCGAGGCATCGACGATCACGTTGTTCGGCGCGTGTAAATTGGTGATGCCCTTGGCGGAATCGACCATCGCCAGCTCGGGCCGATGCTCGTGGCACGCGTGCAGATCGTGCAGGATCTCCTCCCGCTTCGACTGCGGCAGCCCGGCGATCTTCTCATGCAGATCGACCATGCCGTTGTTCACGTTCACGCCCAGTTCGTCGAACAGCTTGCCGTGCTTGGCAAACGCATCCTTATAGAAGATGCGCACGGCGTGACCGAAGACGATCGGGTGCGAAATCTTCATCATCGTCGCCTTCACATGCAACGAGAACATAACCCCCGTCTTGCGCGCATCTTCCATCTCACGCTCATAGAACTCGCACAGTGCCTTCTTGCTCATATACATGCTGTCGACGATCTCGCCTTCCAGCAACGACACCTTGGGCTTTAGCACGATCGTCTTGCCGGACTTGGTGACCAGGTCCATCTTCACGTCCCGCGCGCGGTCCAGTGTCATGGATTTTTCGCCGTGGTAGAAATCACCGGTCCTCATCGCCGCCACGTGCGTCCGCGACGCCTGGCTCCATTCGCCCATGGAATGCGGGTGCTTGCGCGCATACTGCTTCACCGCCAGCGGTGCCCGGCGGTCCGAATTGCCCTCGCGCAACACCGGATTGACCGCACTACCCAAAATCTTGCCATACCGGGCGCGGATGGCGCGCTCCTCATCGGTCGTCGGGTGTTCCGGGTAATCGGGGATCTGATATCCGCGCGCCTGCAGTTCCTTGATGGCGTCCATCAGTTGATGCAGGGACGCACTGATGTTGGGCAGCTTGATGATGTTCGTATCGGGCAGAAGTGTAAGCCGCCCAAGCTCGGCCAGATTGTCCGGCATCTTCTGAGCTTCGGTCAGATGCTCCGGGAATTCTCCGATGATGCGGGCGGCCACCGAGATATCACTCTCCTTTATCTCGATCCCGGCCGGGGCGGTAAAGGTGCGGATGATAGGCAAAAACCCATAGGTCGCCAGCCGCGGCGCTTCATCGGTTAGGGTATAGATGATGGTAGGATGGTCGGACATCAGCAAAGCTCCTCGGCGCGATGGCTTGGCCCTGCCCTAGCCGAGTTGCCCCATCGGCTCAAGGGAGCGGCCGTAAGCCTTGCCACATGAGGCATAAGGTGGTGTGACAGGCGCTCATCGATCTCGGAAAGCAAATATGAACGACACCGCATCCATCGGCCTGCCCGGCGCCGCCCGCCAGCTTGGGGTGTCCGTCCGCGTGCTGCGCCGGGCCATTCGCACCGGTAGGCTGGCCGCACCGGAGCAGCTCAGCGCCACCAGCACGCTGCCGTCCGACTGGGTGCAGAGCGCGAAGGCCGCGATCGAGGCGTCGCCTCAGACGCTCGGCTCGGCAACCCCGCAGAAGGTTCCGCCCTTCGCCCGCTACCGCGGCACCTCGGCCTGGCGCAAGTATTCGACACGAGTGAAGGAGTATGCGGAGTACCGGGCCAATCAGGCAAAGTAATCAAACAGGATCAGCGCAGCGATAGTAGATGGGCCGGATGGAAACCTACAAAATCGCCGCCATCCCTGGTGACGGCATCGGCACTGAGGTTATAGCCGCAGGGGTCGAGGTGCTCACCGTGCTGGCCGCCCGCGCCGGCACGTTCGGGCTGCAGTTCGATCACTTCGACTGGGGCGGCGACTACTATCTGACGCACGGACGCATGATGCCCGAGGACGGGCTGGCGCAAATCCGCGACCATGACGCCATTCTGTTCGGGTCCGCCGGGCACCCTGGTATCGCCGATCATATCACGCTGTGGGGCCTTCGCCTCGCCATCTGCCAGCCGTTCGACCAATACGCCAACGTCCGCCCGACCCGCATCCTGCCGGGCATCACCTCCCCACTCCGGAACGTCGCCGGGCCGGACCTGGATTGGGTGATCGTGCGCGAGAACTCCGAGGGTGAATACTCCGGCGTCGGCGGGCGCGTGCACCAGGGCCTGCCGATCGAGGTCGCGACCGACGTCTCCATCATGACCCGCGCCGGCGTCGAGCGCATCATCCGCTATGCGTTCCAGCTCGCCCAGTCCCGCCCGCGCAAGCTGTTGACGGTCGTGACCAAATCCAACGCCCAGCGCCACGCCATGGTCATGTGGGACGAAATCGCGGCGGAGGTCGCGGACGGATTTCCGGACGTGACCTGGGACAAGATGCTGGTTGATGCCATGACGATGCGCATGGTGCTGAAACCCGGCACGATCGACACCGTCGTCGCCACCAACCTGCATGCCGACATCCTGTCCGACCTCGCTGCCGCCCTGGCCGGCTCGCTCGGCATCGCGCCCACCGCCAACATCAATCCGGAGCGCATTTTCCCCTCGATGTTCGAGCCCATCCACGGCTCCGCCTTCGACATCATGGGCCAGGGCGTGGCCAACCCGATCGGCACCTTCTGGTCCGCCACCATGCTGTTGGAGCACCTGGGCGAACCCGCCGCCGCCCGGGAGCTGATGCGGGCGATCGAGGCGGTCACCGCCAACCCCGCCTGCCACACCCCGGACCTGGGCGGCACCGCCCGGACCGCCGACGTGACCCGCGCGGTCATCGCCGCCATCGAGGGGGCGAACCGATAGCGGACTTTGCGGCCATGGACGCCGGTCACGCCGTGCATCGCCTGGACGATGACCCGGCTACCTGCGGCGACTGGCTCCGCCGCGCCGAGCCGCTGCCCCGCACGCTGCGGCCCCACCTGCCGGCGGAATACGAGGGTTACCTCCGCACCATGTTCGCCGAGGGCGCGGCCATGGCGGTGCTGCACCACTCGGGTGCGCCCAGGGCGCTCGCGGTCTACCGCATGCAGCACACGACCTTCCACGGCCTGCGCTTCTACCTTGACGACCTCGTGACCGACGCGGCCGCGCGCGGGCAGGGCCTGGGCGGCGCCCTGCTGGACTGGTGCATCCGCACGGCGCGGGAGGCCGGCTGCGACACGTTCGCGCTCGATTCCGGGGTGCAGCGGGCCGCCGCGCACCGGTTCTACTTCCGCCACGGCCTCACAATCGGCTCATTCGGCTTCAATCTCGGTCTGGACTGATGTAAACCGGAGATGTTCACTGGGAGGACATCATGAAAAAACTCATGGCCGCAATACTGTTCGCAACCTTTGGCACGGCGCAGGCCGCCACCGTCACCCCGCTCGTCTCCCACGCCCTACCCGGCGGCCCCGCCAAGGAGGGCGTCATGATGACGGTGGAACTCGCCCCCGGCGAGGCCAGCCCCATCCACCAGCACAAGGCCAACGTCTTCGTCTATATGCTGAGCGGCGCGGTGCAGATGCAGGTCAAGGGCGGCCCCGAAACCACCATCCACGCCGGCGAAACCTTCTACGAGGCCCCAGGCGACATCCACACCGTCAGCAAGAACGTCAGCACGACCGAACCCGCGAAGTTCATCGCTTTCTTCGTCAAAACCAAGGGCGCCCCCGTCGTCATCCCCGTGCGGTAGGTCGGGCCGGGCATTCCCGCTAGTATCCGCTCACATCCGCCAGCGTGAACCCCTGGCCGACCAGCGCGTCGAACTCCTCCTGGTAGATCGCATTCGGCAACCCATGCCGCGCGATCAGACCCGGCGTGCCGCTCTTTTCCCAGATCGCGGCATACAGGGTCTGCGCGCCAGCCTTAAAGCCGCTGACCTGCACCAGATGAAAACCCTGGCCGTTCATCTGGTCGAACGCGTCCTGATACTGCTGCCCCGTCAACCCATGCCGCGCGGCCCAGGGCGGCGAGGGCACCTTGCGCCAGATCGCGGCGTACCGCGGCTCCGTGCCGACGGCGTAACCGCTCACCCGCTCGAGCCGGAAGCCCTGGCGCAGATTGTCGTCGAACGCGGCCTGATATTGGGCCGAGGTCAGGCCGTGCCGGGCGACCCAGGCCGTGCCGCCGGGCCGCTTGTCCCAGATCGCCGCGTAGAAGTCCTGGCCACTCACCGTATAGCCATCGACCCAGGCCAGCGTGAACCCTGCCGCCAAGTTCTGATCGAACTCCGCCTGAAACTGCGCCGACGTCAGCCCGTGCCGCGCCAGCCACGCGCCTCCCGGCTGCTTCCGCCAGATTGCGGCGAAGTGTGGCTGCCCGCCGATATCATAGCCGCTGACTGCGGTCAGGCGAAAGCCGTCCGTCGTATGCTTGTCGAACTCCGCCTGATACTCTGCCCCCGTCAGCCCATGCCGCGCGATGAACGGCACGCCGCCCTTGGTCCAGATCGCCGCGTAATGGTCCGGCGAGTCCGGGACCCCGGTATATTGCGACACCCGGCACGTCGCATCGTTCGGCAACGGCCCATTCGGATCGGCCTTATAGCGAAGCGCACAGGCCCGGATCGCGTCCGCATGCGCCGCGTGCCCGGGGTCGAACGCGACCTGCCCCAGCAGCATCCACAGCGGAGAAGCCGCACTATGCGGGTTCTTGCTCGACTCAAGACTTTTCTGCGTAGCGCGCATGCCGAAATCCAGCGCCGTCCCGCCGTCGCCGGAGTTGCTGACCCCCATCCGGTGACAGCCGTTGCAGGTGTTATCGACCGTCCGATGGGTCACCGGGTCGGTCACCATGGCGGTCACCCGATACGCCTTCCAATCCGCAAAGGTCTGCCCCACGAAGTAATACGGATGCCCGTCCGAGTTGAACGAACTATCCCCGGCCCCCGGCAGCTTGTTCGGCCCGGTAATCTGCGACAAATACGGTGAGCGGATGATCGGCCCGTTGTCATGACAGCCGACGCAGTTCTCGCCCTTGGTGCCCTGGGGCGACATCCATTCGCCCGTTTCGGCCGATGGTGCCACGACCTTATGGCTGAGCCCAGAATGCGGACCCTCCTGATAGAAGCACGTCGCCCCAGTCTTCGTGTTGTGCTGGATGACCGCGATGTCGCCGTAGAGGCCAGGCTGGTTTCCTTTCTTGCGGCAATGCGCCACCACGAACGCGGCGGGCGTACGCACAAGCACGTGAAACCGGCTACCGGGGTCGCATTGCCGGTTTAACCGGTTCGGCCGGTCACAGGTCGCAACGCCGAGCGCGGGGTTGGCCGGGTTCACGAAGTGCGCGTTGGTCATCGGCACCTCGGTCGCCGCCGGATCATCGCAGTCGAACGCCGGCACGGACACCCCCGTCTCGATATCGCACTGCGCCGCAAACTGCTGCAGCGTCTCCGCCCCCAGGGCGGGGCTGGCCAACAGCGAGGCGAGAACTAGGCCAACCCGGGCGAACCCGTCTATTCGAGCCATGAGCGTTCTCCTGGCAAAACGGAACAACAATGCAACGACATTGCCGCACGTAATCTCGTTAGTCAAGCAAAACGACACTCGGCCTTATGGCTTCCCTTTTCGGCGCACCTTCGTCATCGGCGCACCGGGCCTGAGCCGGGCGATGATCAAAGGCGAGTCCCAGGCACCGTTCATAGGCAGGGCGCAAATAACGGGGGTTCTTGCCGCCGCAGCGAGCGCAGACCGTACTTTCCTTCAGAGACTAACCTCCCGGTGTCACGACCTCTAGCAGCCCGGCCAGCAACGCCCGCAGCTCCGCCGCCGCTAGCGTCTTCGGCGCCGCCTCCGTGATCCCCAGGCCCTGGCCAAACGCCGTGCTGAACGCCGCCCGGTTGCCCAGTGTCATCGGCAGCACCACCATGTGCCGGGCCAGCAACTCGCGCGCCGTGGCGTCCCGCAGCCGGGCGCTGCCGGCCACGCGGTTCAGGACCAGGCACGACGGGCGTTTCTCTTCCGCCGCCAGCTTCAGCGTGCCCTCCGCCGCCCAGATGTCCGGGGGACTGGGCTGCACCGGGATCACCACCAGGTCGGCGCCGCGGATGGCGCGCCGGGCGTCCGTGTCCACGTGCGGCGCGCTGTCCACCAGCACCACGTCATGCGTCCGCCGCAGCCGCTCAAGCTCCGCCGCCAGGCGCCAGCCGGCGTGGTCGGACAGCGTGATCCCTGGCACATCCCGCCCCGCGCGCAGCGCATGCCAGCGCACGAGGCTATGCTGCGGATCGATGTCCAGCACCGCCACCTTGCGGTCCATCGCCAGCGCCGCGGCCAGGTTGGCGACCAGAGTCGTCTTGCCGGCGCCCCCCTTCTGCTGCGCCACCGTGATCACCACCGCCATCCCAGCCTCCTCGATTTCCGGCCCGTTCTGGCGCACGATCACGGCATGATCGAGGCCGTTCTCACGCCCACCGAAATGTTCCGCGCCGATGCCTTAGCGGACGCCGCCGGAGTCCCGCCAGACCAGCTGATGCAGGCCGCCGGGCGCGCCGTGGCCCGGGCCGTGCGGCAGTTCCGCCCCGTCCAGCGCATGGGCCGCGTCCTGGTGCTCTGCGGACCCGGCAACAATGGCGGGGACGGCTACGTCGCCGCCCGCCTGCTGGAGCAAGATGGCTGGCCCGTCGCTGTCGCGGCCCTCGACAACAACCGCTGGCTCGGCGTGCGCGTCCCGTTCACCCCGGGCGAGGCCGCGCGGGCTGAAATCGTGATCGACGCGGTATTCGGCGCCGGCCTCCGCGGCCCCGTCCCGGACCCGGTCGCGGACACGCTGGCCGCCGCCCACCGCGTGCTGGCGATCGAACTGCCGAGCGGCCTCGACGGCGCGACCGGCCAACCCCGCGGCCGGGTGCGCGCGGCGGAGCTGACGATCACGTTTTTCCGGCTGAAACCCGGACACCTGTTGCTGCCGGGCCGGACCTTATGCGGGCGGGTGATCCTGGCTGATATCGGGCTGCCGCCCTCGGTGATAGACACCATCCGGCCGCAAACCTTCCGCAACACCCCCGCACTCTGGACCCTGCCGCAGCCCGGCGCCGCCAGTCATAAATACGCGCGCGGCCACCTGACCGTCCTGGGCGGCGCCATGACCGGCGCGGCGCGCATGGCGGCCGATGCCGGGCGCCGGGTTGGGGCCGGGCTGGTCAGCATCGCGTCCGCCGCGCCGCACGCCTATGACGCCGCGCCGGCCAGCATCATCGTGACCGGGCGCGCCCTGGCCGACCTGGCGCAGGACGTGAGGGCCAATGCCTGGGTCGTGGGACCCGGCCTCGGCATCGACGCCGCGCGCGCCGCCCTCCCGCTCCTGGCCGGCCGCCTGATCGTGGCCGACGCCGATGCGCTGCATGGCCCGGCCGAGGCGCTGGCGGGCTGCGCGGTGCTGACGCCGCATGAGGGCGAGTTCACCCGCCTCTTCGGCCCGCCCGGTCCGGATAAGCTCGCTGCGGTGCGAGCTGCGGCACAGCGCGTGGGCGCGGTCGTGTTGCTGAAAGGCGCCGATACCGTGATCGCGGCGCCGGACGGGCGGGCGGCGATTAACGACAACGCGCCGCCCTGGCTGGCCACGGCCGGGGCAGGGGACGTGCTGGCCGGCACCATTGGCGGGCTGCTGGCGCAAGGAATGCCCGCGTGGAAGGCGGCCTGCGCCGGCGTCTGGCTGCACGGGCGCGCCGCACAGCTGGCCGGGCCGGGCCTATTGGCGGACACACTGCCTGAAAATATTACCCGCGCCTGCCTGGAACAGTGGATTACGCCGTGAATACAGTGCGCTATAACACCGGGGCGAGACTGGAGCCCGCCCCATGAGTGACGCCGCCGCCCCGATCGGCCTGTTCGACCGCGCCATCCGCCGCATCGCCGGGGTCTGGCGGGACATGGCGGCCACCGTCAGCACGGATGACGATGACAGCATTGCCGCGCAAATGCGCGCCTGCCTGCTGGCCCGCGGCGGCGAAGTGAGCGCCCGCAACCGCGCCGCCAAGCTGGCCGAAACCTACCTCAGCCTGGACGATGCCGGGCGCCGCGGCTTCCTGCTGGACCTCGCGCATTTCGACTCCGATCCCGAGGCCGCCGCCACCGCGTTCGATGCGCTGCAGGCCCAGACCGGCCCGGCCGAGCGCGCCGCCGCCACCGTCCGCCTGCGGCGCGCCCTGGAACCGCCGCGCGTCCGCCTGCTGACGCAATTCACCACGATCCCTTCCGGCATGAAATTCCTGGTGGACCTCCGCGCCACCCTGCTCGAGCTGATGCGCGGCGATCCGTTTCTGGAGGCGCTGGAGTCCGACCTGCACCACTTGCTCGCCAGCTGGTTCGACATCGGCTTCCTCGAGCTCGTGCGCATCGATTGGAACAGCCCGGCGATCCTGCTCGAACGCCTGGTCGGCTACGAGGCCGTGCACGAAATCCGGTCCTGGAGCGACCTCAAGAACCGGCTCGACAGTGACCGGCGCTGCTACGCGCTGTTCCACCACCGCATGCCGAACGAGCCGCTGATCTTCGTCGAGGTCGCCCTCGTGCGCGGCCTGGCCGACAGCGTGCAACGTCTGCTGGACAAGAAGGCGCCGCTGCTGGACCCGAAAGAGGCCGATACCGCCATCTTCTACTCCATCAGCAACTGCCAGCGCGGCCTCGCCGGCATCAGTTTCGGTAACTTTCTGATCAAGCGCGTGGTGGAGCTGCTGGGGGCGGAGTTCCGCGGCCTGAAGCAATTCGCCACCCTCTCGCCCATCCCCGGCTTCCGCAAATGGCTCGACGCGCGCCTTGCCGAGGATGACCCGGCGCTACTGAGCGAGGAAGAGGCCAACGCGCTCCGAACTGCGGCACCCGCCGCGGCCGCGGCCGAAACCGGGCCGCAAGCCATGCGCGCCATCCTGGCCCATCGCGGCTGGGTCCGCGACAAGACCATGGCCCCGGTGATCGAGCCGGTGCTGATCCGCCTCGCCGCCCGTTACCTCCTGAACGAAAGCCGCGGCAAGCGCGCGCTCGACCCCGTGGCGCACTTTCACCTCTCCAACGGCGCCCGCGTGGAACGCGTCATCATGGGCGCTGACACCGCCGGCAAGGGCGTGCGGGAGAGTGCGACGCTCATGGTGAATTACCTGTATGATCCCGCTAAGATCGAGGACTATCATGAAGATTACGCCGGCGCTGGCAAGCGAAACGCCAGCACCGTCGTGCGCAAATTGGCGAAAGGCTGGTCATGAACGCTCCCGCCCTCACGGTCCTCCCGCTGCCGCAAGACCGGCTCGCCGGCCTGCATCAGATCGAGCGGAAGCTGCTCTGGCTGTCCGCCTGGACCATCCACAACGCCAACCACATCCGCCCCAACCGGGACGGGCTGAAGGTTGGGGGCCACCAGGCCAGCTGCGCCAGCTGCATCAGCATCATCACCGCGCTCTATTTCGAGATCCTGCGCCCGGAGGACCGGGTGGCGGTCAAGCCGCACGCCGGGCCGGTGTTCCATGTTGTGAACCTGCTGCTGGGCCGCCAAACCGCTGGTAACATGGAGGGCCTGCGCCGGATGGGCGGCATCCAGAGCTACCCATCCCGCACCAAGGACGGGCCGGAGGTGGATTTCAGCACCGGTTCCGTTGGGCTGGGCGTGGCGCTCACCTCGTTCGCCTCCCTCATGCAGGACTACGTGCGGCTGCATTCGCTCACCGACGCGCCGCCCGGCCGGCACGTGGCCATCGCCGGAGACGCGGAGCTGGACGAGGGCAACATCTACGAGGCCCTGCTCGAGGGCTGGAAGCATGACGTCCGCAACGTCTGGTGGGTGATCGACTATAACCGCCAAAGCCTCGACAGCGTCATGCCGGACCGGTTGTTCGGCCGGATCGAGGGCCTGTTCCGCGACATGGGCTGGAACGTGGTGACGCTCAAATACGGCCGCCTGCTGCAGGCCGCGTTCCTCCGTCCCGGCGGCCCGGCGCTGGAAACCTGGATCGATGACTGCCCCAACTCGCTCTATTCGGCGCTGACCTTCCAGGGCGGTGCCGCTTGGCGCGTCGCGATCCTGGCGGAACTCGGCCGGGATGCCGGCGTGCGCGCCATCATCGACCCTTTGTCAGATGATGAGCTGGCCAGGCTCATGACCAATCTGGGCGGCCATGACGTTGATTATCTGATCGAGCAGTTCCGCCTGGCCGACGCGGCGGGCGATCAGCCGACGTGCTTCATCGCCTATACCGTGAAGGGCATGGGTCTGCCGTTCGCCGGGCACAAGGACAACCATTCGGGCCTCATGACCCGGGACCAGATGGCGGCGTTCCAGGCCGAAAACCGCATCCGGCCCGGCCATGAGTGGGACGTGGCGGAGGGGCTGGACCTGTCCCAGGACGCGTTCCAGGCGGTGATCGGCGCGGCGCCGTTCGCGCAGCCCCTGACCCCGTCCGGCCGTGCCCTGTCGGCGCCCGTGGTTCCCGTGCCCGCCGTGCTGCCGCGCCCGGACGTGACCGGACGGAAAGTCAGCACCCAGGCCGGGTTCGGCGACATGCTGGCCGAGATCGGACGCGGCAAGGATGAGTGCGCGGCCCTGTCCCGGCATGTGATGACCACGAGCCCGGACGTGACCGTCAGCACCAGCCTCGGCCCCTGGGTCAACCGCCGCGGCGTGTTTGACCGCCATACCCGGAACGACGTCTTCCGGGACAGCAAGCTGGCGTCGGCCCAGCGCTGGGGCATGTCCCCCACCGGCCAGCATATCGAGCTGGGCATCGCCGAGCAGAACCTGTTCCTGCTGCTAGCCGCCGCCGGGCTGCAGCATTCACTGAACGGCGCCCGCGTGCTGCCGATCGGCACCGTGTACGACCCGTTCGTGAACCGCGGCCTCGATGCGCTGATCTACGCCTGCTATCAGGACGCCCGTTTCCTGCTGGTGAGCACGCCATCCGGCATCACCTTGGCGCCGGAGGGCGGGCAGCACCAATCCATCAACACCCCCCTGATCGGCATGGCCGCCGACCGGCTGGCTTCGTTCGAGCCTGCGCACGTGGACGAACTCGCCATCCTGCTGCGCCACGCGCTGGTGCACATGCAGGACCCCGCGGGCAGCGCGGTCTGGCTGCGCCTATCGACGCGCCAGATCGCCCAGCCCGCCCGCACGCTCGTCCCGGCTGATGTCATAGCCGGCGCGCACTGGGTCGTGCCCCCGGCACCCGGCGCCCGCCTGGCCATCGCCTACCAGGGCCCGGTCGCGCCGGAGGCCGAAGCCGCCTTCGCCGAGATCAAGGACGAAGTGCCCGGCGCCGGCCTTTTGGCCATCACCAGCCCCGACCGCTTACACGCCGGCTGGACCACCGCCGCCCGCACCCGCCGGACCGGCCAGCCCGCCGTGTCGCATATCGAGCAGATCTTGGCGCCCCTGGCCCGCGATGCCGCCTTGGTCACCGTGCTGGACGGCCACCCCGCCGCCCACAGCTGGCTTGGCGCCGTCCGTGGCCAGCGCGTGGTGCCATTAGGCCCGGACCATTTCGGCCAGAGCGGCGACATGATCGAGCTGTATGCCGAGTATGGGGTGGACACGGATGCGATACTGGATGCGTGTGCACAGGCTCTACTGTAGTGTCCCGGCCTCCGTGACGGTGAACTGCATAGGGACGTTCCACTCCACGGCGTGGACCGTAGGGGAGTGCCCTTTGTATTTCACGACGTCCAAGCAGCGACCCCCTATGCGGCGCGACGAAGTTGACTCTCACGTCAGCGCTGGCACGTCCCCGGCCGGCACATTGACGCAGGCCTTCGGCTTACTCTCGTGATGGCTGGCCTGAGTAAGCGCAGTCGCGACCGCTTGCGCCAGCGCCGCACCCGAGATCGGCTTGCGTAACAGCGTGAACGTTCCTTGCTGGTCGGCTGTCTTCAAAGCGCGCTCCACCGTATCGGTCGCAAACCCGGTGAGCAACAAACATGGCAGCGCCGGACGACGCTGCTTGGCGGTCTGGATCAGCGTGATGCCATCCATGACCGGCATCGAAAGGTCGGCGACGAGCAAAGTAATGGCCGGGTGATCATTGAGCATCTGTAGCGCCTCGGCCCCGCTCGCTGCGGCAAGGACCGTGTAGCCGTGTTCCTCCATCTCTAGGACCAGAGTGTTGCGGACTAGTTCATCGTCGTCCACCATGAGCAACGGGCCGGAAAGGCGTGGACTCCTCAGCGCAGCAGCAACCTCAGGATCATGACGGGTCTGAATGCGGCCGGCGGTGACCGGGAACCAAAGCGTGACCGTTGTCCCCATGCCCGGCGCACTATCGATATGCATGCCGCCGCCGCTTTGCTCGGCAAAACCCCTTGCCATGGCAAGGCCAAGCCCAGTGCCTTTACCCATCTCCTTGGTGGTGAAGAACGGCTCCACTGCCCTGGCCAGCACCGCCTCCGGCATGCCGGTCCCGCTATCGGTGACTTGCAGGCGCACATACTTGCCGGGCTGAAGCGGGCTCGCGCCGTGCTGCCCGGCAACGATTTCGTCCAAGGCAGCGGCTAGGTGGAGCGTTCCCCCGGACGGCATCGCGTCCCGAGCGTTGGTGGCGAGGTTGACCAGGACCGTCTCTAACTGCCCGAGATCGGCTGCAAACGGCATGAGCCCGCCCTCGAGCGCGACCTGCACCGGAATACTGCCGCCCAGCGTATGAGCCAAGATCTCCTGCATATTGTTCAACAACGCGGCTGGCTCCACGGACTCCGTCCGCAGGTCACCGCGGCGGGCAAACGTCAGCAGGCGCCTGGTTATGGTGCCGCCCCTCGTAGCAGCATCCGTGATGAGCCCGGCAAAACGCCGCACCCGCGCCGGGTCCGCCGCTTTCTTGTCGATCAGTGACGCCGCACCCAGGATCGATTGCATGACGTTGTTGAAGTCGTGCGCGATGCCGCCCGCCAATTGTCCCAGTGCCTCGATCCGCTGGGCATGCGCGAGCCGAGCCTGGGTCTGGTGCAGGTCCCGGGTCCGTTCTTCCACCAACCGCTCGAGGTTGGCTTGGGACCGCGCGGAGCTTTCACGCGCCGCCACGATCTCGCTTATATCGGTATTGGTGCCGAACCAGGTGGTGATCCGCCCCTCGGCGTCCCGCAGCGGTTCGGCCCGGGTCAGGAACCAGGCGTAGGAGCCGTCCGCCGCCCGCAACCGCCGCTCCGCCTCGAAGGTAGTGCCCTCGCTCATCGACACGGTCCACGCTGCGGCCATCGCCGTACGGTCCGCTTCATGCACGTATTCGAGCCAACTCCATGGTGAACTGCCCAGTTCACGCTGCCCGGTGTACTCCTGCCAGCGCCGGTTGGTGAACCGGTTGGCTCCGTCCGGCGAAGTGATGAAAATCTGCTGCGGCATCGCGCTGACCAGGGTGCGGAACCACGCCTCGCTCTCGGCCAACGCGGCGCCCGCGCGCTTCTGCTCGGTAATGTCGAACACGACGCCGAGCCAGCGCGGGCCCCCCTCGGACAGAATGGCCTCACCCCGCCGGGCAATCCAGCGCTCCTCCCCCGTATCAGGGCGGGTGATTCGATATTCCGAGTAAGCGAGCGGATTCGTGAAAGCGGCAGACCTGGAGGTGGCGATCAGCCCCCGGTCATCGGGATGCACGAGCGACAGCATGTAAATCGGGTCCAGCGGCCCGTCGAGCGGCAAGCCCCAGATCTGCCGGTAGTCCTCCGATGCATCGAGTTGCCCGGTTGCGGGATAATACTCGAACGTGCCGACTCTCCCGGCCTTTTGCGCAATGCGCAGCCGCTCTTCACCGATGGCCAGGGCGGAGATGGCGCCGCCCAGCTGCGCCTCCGCCGTTCGCACCGCCGTCGCGCCGTGATATGCTAGCCCGAGCGCAGCCAACGAGGCCACCAGCGCCAGCAGCGCCGGGGCAAATAGCGGGTCATACCAAGAGAGCCGGGCGCCCCAAACCACCACCGCGCCGGCGAGTAACGGCACTAGCAAAGCGGCCGGCAATAGCCGGACCAATACTTTCTCCGCCACCGGACTAGAGGCAAAATTCCGCTGCCATCCCAGCTTCGGCATCGTCATGATCAGCGCGGCGGCCACCAGGATGAATCCCAACGCCGTGTGTAGCGCTACGGCCACGTAAGGCCCCATGCGATACATCGCCTTTGCCTCATACGCGTACCCAGCGAGCGAGAGGTAGCCGATCGACCCAGTGATGATGGCAAGCACGTGCGCAGCCAGCACGCTTCTGTCCCGGACATCCCGGTTCGAAGCTCCGTAAGCCAGCAACGATATCGCCGCTCCCGTTACGGTAAAGCCGGCCGCCGTTGCCGGGGCCATTCGCCCGTTGAACGGCGCTGATGTCGTGAGCGGGTCCAAGAAGAGCAGCTCATCGATGCCGAACGACCGGAAGCTGAGGTATTCGCACAACGTCAGCCCGCCGGTGAGCAGGGTGAGCAGCCCGAGCGCCGCGGCCAGCGACAGCCGAAGACGGGACGGCCCGGCGCCAAGCAAGAGCAAGCCTGAGCCGGAGGCAACGAATCCCAGCGCGGTATTCGCCTTCATCGAGGTCATGCCCGGCAGCACGGATTTCAGCGCCGCGACGTCCAGCATCCAGCCCAGCAGCACGGCGGCGCCGATCATAACACTCGACAACGCAACGAGCTGACGTAGCCGCTCCGGCCATAAGCGCTTATCCAGCCTGGAAAACACCATGCTCATGCCTCGATCATCCGCCAAACCGGTTAAGTTTCCGTAAAGCAAACGAAAGTTCAAGCGGCCAAGGGTTCCGGCAGACCGCCTAGGGTGCTAAGGCCCGCGGCATGACCGCGCCTTTTCTTGCAGCCTCGCTCGCGCCAGAGCAACACGCACCCCTGATTCTGGCCTTGCCGAAAGGGCGCATCCTCGGTGAATGCGTGCCGCTGCTGGCCCGCGCCGGAATCGTGCCCGCGCCCGACTACCTCGACGAAGACAGCCGCCGCCTGCGCTTTCCGACCGGCGAAGACGGCCTGGACGTCGTCCGTGTCCGCCCGTTCGACGTCGCGACCTTCGTGGCTTTCGGCGCCGCGCAGATCGGGATTTGCGGCGGCGACGTGCTGATGGAGTTCGACTACCCCGAAATCTACGCCCCGCTCGACCTGCACATCGGCGCCTGCCGGGTCAGCGTGGCCGAGCCGGTAGGGGCCGAGGCCGAGGATCCCAGCACCTGGTCGCGCGTCCGCGTCGCGACCAAATACCCCAACATCGCCCGCCGCCACTATGCCGCCCGCGGCGTGCAGGCCGAAATCGTGCACCTGAATGGCGCGATGGAGCTGGCGCCGGGTCTGGGGCTCAGCCGGCTGATCGTGGATTTGGTGCAAACCGGCAGCACGCTAAAAGCCAATGGCCTGCGTGAAACCGAGATCATCGCCCAGGTCACCAGCCGGCTGATCGTGAACCGCACCGCGCTGAAGACCCGGCCCGAGGAGGTCGGCGCGCTTATTGCCCGCTTCCGGTCCGCCCTTTGAAGCGGCTCGATACGTCCGAACCCGGATTCAGTGCCGCCTTCCGCGCGCTGCTGCTGGACGGACGCGACACCACGACCCGGGTCGATGCCGCCGTCACCGCCATCATCGATGACGTGCGCGCGCGCGGTGACGACGCGCTGATCGAGTTCACGCAGCGGTTCGACCACCTGACGCTCACCCCCGCAACGATCCATATCAGCGCCGCCGAGATCGACGCAGCCACCGGAGACATCCCGGCCCCCCTGGCCGAGGCACTGGACCTCGCGGCCACCCGGATCGAGGCGTTCCACCAAGCGCAAATGCCCTCCGATATCGAGCATACCGACGCCGCCGGGCTCACGCTCGGGCTGCGCTGGGGACCCCTGGACGCGGTTGGCCTGTATGTGCCCGGCGGTAAAGCGGCCTATCCGAGCTCCGTCTTGATGAATGCTTTACCGGCCCGCATCGCCGGCGTGCCGCGCATCTGCATGTGCGTGCCCACGCCCGGCGGAGTGCTGAACCCGCTGGTGCTGGCCGCCGCGCGCCGCGCCGGTGTCAAGGAAATCTATCGCGTGGGCGGCGCGCAGGCCGTCGCCGCCATGGCCTATGGCACCGCGACCATCGCCCCCGTGGACCGCATCGTCGGCCCCGGCAATGCCTACGTCGCCGAAGCCAAGCGGCAAGTGTTCGGCCGCGTCGGCATCGACAGCGTCGCCGGCCCGTCCGAGGTGGTGATCCTCGCCGACGCCAACCAAAACCCGGACCACGTCGCCATGGACCTCATGGCGCAGGCCGAGCATGACGAGGCCGCGCAGAGCATCCTTATCACGACCGACGCCACCTTTGCCGGTCAGGTCGCCGCCGCGGTGGACCGCGCGCTCGAAACCTTGCCCCGCGCCGCCATCGCCGGGGCCAGCTGGCGCGATCACGGCGCCATCATCGTCGCGCGAGATTGGGACGAGGCCGTGGCGCTCACCAACGAGCTGGCGCCCGAGCACTTACAGATTATGACCGCGGACCCGCGCGCCCTATTCGCGCGAATCCGCCATGCCGGGGCCGCGTTCCTGGGGCCGTGGTGCCCGGAGGCGATCGGCGACTACGTGGCCGGCCCCAATCACGTCCTTCCCACCGGCCGCACATCCCGCTTCGCCTCCGGCCTGTCCGTCTATGATATGCTGAAACGCACTACCTGGGTGAATGCAGGGGAGACCGCTTTCCGCGCCGTGGGCCCCGCCGCCGTTGCGCTGGCCACGGCCGAGGGCCTGCATGCGCATGCGAGCAGTGTGGCGATACGCCTTGACCCCTGAACCATTGCTCATCATGTTCCGCCGCATGCTAATTATCTTGGGAACCTGATGTCCAAAGAAGATATGATCGAGTTTAGCGGCACCGTGCTCGAATTGCTGCCGAACGCCATGTTCCGGGTTAAATTAGACAACGAACACAGCATCCTCGCACACACCTCCGGTAAGATGCGCAAGAACCGCATCCGCGTGCTGGCCGGTGACCGCGTCAATGTCGAGATGACGCCATACGACCTCAGCAAGGGCCGCATCACGTTTCGGTTCAAATAGCACCTCTGGTTTTGGCGTCCGCGAGCCCCCGCCGGCTCGCCCTTCTGGCGCAGATCGGCATCACGCCGGACCGAATCCTCCCCGCAGACATCGACGAGACGCCCCGCCCGGACGAGCCGCCGCGCCGCTATGCGCAACGGATGGCCGAGGAAAAAGCCCGCGCCGTGGCCCGGCCGGGCGCGTTCACCCTGGCCGCCGATACCGTGGTGGCGCTCGGCCGCCGCATCCTGCCAAAGGCCGCCGACGCCGCCGAGGTGCGCGCCTGTATGGCAAAGCTGTCGGGACGCCGCCATCATGTGTTCACCGCCTTGACCCTCGTCACCCCGGACGGAGCCGCGTCCCACCGCGTGAGCGACAGCGTGCTGGCCTTCTCCCGCCTGACGGACGCGCAACTGGACGCCTACGCCAATTGTGGCGAGGGCGTGGGCAAGGCCGGCGGCTACGCCATCCAGGGTCGCGCGGCCGCCTATGCCCGGCTCATAACCGGCAGCTATAGCGGCGTGGTCGGGCTGCCGTTGTTCGAAACCAGCCAAGTGCTGCGCGGCCGCCTCTTCCCCGTGCCGTGATCATTCAAATCCGCACCAGCCCCGGTGAGGTCCGCGCGGTCGCGCTGCAGGACGGCGTAGTGATGGACTACGCCCTCAGCCGCCCCGGCCGCCCGGACGGCATGGGCGACGTGCATCGCGGCCGGGTCATCGCCCGCGTGCCCGCCATGGCCGGCGCGTTCGTGGCGCTCGTGGACGGCGAAGGCTTCCTGCCCGACAGCGCCGGCGCCACCGGGCTTACGGTAGGTGACGCCGTCCGCGTGCGCATCACCCGCGCAGCCCAGGGCGACAAGGGACCCCGCCTGGCTCGTGACGGCCCGTGCGACCCCGGCCCGCCCACACTGCTACGCCGCGGTCTGGACGCCGGCCAGCGCCTGGCCACCCTCTATCCCGGCGCGGCGCTCCAGCCGGACGACTCGGCCCAGCTCATGACCCGCTTCACCGACGCGGTCGAGGCCGAGCTCGATGTCCTCGCCACACCCCACGCGGATTTACCAGGCGGCATGCAGGCGTCCTTTACTCCCACCCCGGCCCTGGTCGCGATCGACCTCGACATGGCCGCGGCAACCGCCGGGCAGGGGGGCAAGCCAGCGGCGCAGTTGGCCGCCAACCGCGCCGCACTCCCGGCCCTGGCCCGGCACATCCGCCTCCGCAACCTCTCCGGCGCCATCGTGCTCGACCTCGCCGGTCTCAAGGCCAGCAAGCGCGCCGCACTCGCCCCGGCCTTGACGGAGGCGCTGGCCCAGGATCCGCTTCGCCCGCGCTTCCTGGGCTTCACCGCCCTGGGCCTGGCCGAAATCCTTCGCCCGCGCACCCACCCACCGCTGCACGAGCTACTCGGGAGCCCCCACGCCGCCGGCCTGCGCGCGCTGCGCACCATGGTCCACGACATGGCTGCCGACCCGGCGTCCGCCCTCGCCCTCCGCGCACCCCCAGCTATCTGCACCGCGCTGGAACAGGACTCTGCCGCCCGCGCAGACCTTGCGCGCCGCACCGGCCGTCCCCTTGTGCTACGCGCCGACCCGGCCCTGGCGCCGGGTCAAACCGTGCTGGAAAGGATCGCGCGTGCCTGACTGCCCCATCTGCACCCGCCCGTCCGAGCCTGCATTAGCCCCGTTCTGCTCCCGCCGCTGCGCCGACATCGACCTCGGCCGCTGGTTCACGGGCGGCTACACCGTGCCGTCGGATGAGGATGACGAGCCGGGGCTTGCTCCGGGGGTTGATCCGGGTGGCGACGTAGGCTAACCAGCCTCCCCGGCCCATCGACCGGCCCGGCGCCCAGGTAGCTCAGCTGGTAGAGCATGCGACTGAAAATTGCAGTGTCGGCGGTTCGACTCCGTCCCTGGGCACCATTCTTCTCAACCAACCCCGAGTATGGCGAAACCAGCCCATTGCCGGGTGAGCGGCCATCTACGATCCGGGCGTCGCCAGTCTTTTCCGTGCGGCGCCGACCGTTCCCGCCGTGACGGGCCCGGCTGCGTTGCCCCAGGCGTTGCGAATGTAGGTCAGAACGGCTGCGACTTCCTCATCCCCTAAGCGCCAGCCGAGTGGCGGCATGGCCGGTGCAGTCGGGCGGGCAGCGGTGGCCCCACCCCGGGCGCCGATCAGCACGACGCGGATCAGCGAGGCAGCATCAGCTTGTTGCACGGCCGGATTACCAGCCAGCGCCGGGAACAGCGATGCCGCACCCTGGCCGCTGTCGTAATGGCACGCCGCGCAACTATCCTTGAAGATGGCGCCACCGGCCTGCATACGGGCATCGCTGACTGCCACAGCCGGCGGCGGCTCGGCCCCCGGCGCCGGCAGGTCGAGCAGGTAGGTCGCAATCGCATCCAGATCGGCAGCCTCCATCTTCGAAGTGGAGTTCTCCACAGCCTCTGCCATCGGGCCAGCCGCCACCGCCTGATGGTTGGCACCCGATCGGAGGTAAGCCACGATCTGCTCCTTCGGCCAGCCGCCGATCCCGTTCCGGACCGCACCGGTGATGTTGGGCGCGTACCAACCCTCGAGCGCCCCACCCTGCAGATACTGTGCGGTCCGGTCGCCACCAACCAGGTTCTTCGGCGTATGACATGCGCCGCAATGACCTAGAGCATCGACGAGGTATCGTCCGCGGTTCCACTCCGCCGGCTTGTCGGCACGCGGATCAGCCGGGCCGGAATGGTCGAAGTTGAGGAGGTTCCATCCCGCCAGGGAAAGCCGGATGTTGAACGGAAACGGAAGCCGGTTCACGTCGACCTGGTTCTCGACAGGGTCGATCGTCGTCAAGTACGCCCACAGCAGCCCAATGTCCGTGTCGGTCATCTTGGAATAGGCCGTATAGGGCATCGCCGGGTAGAGCCGCTTCCCGTCCGCCCCGATCCCGTCGCGGAGCGCCCGGCGAAGGTGCGCCTCCGTGTAAGTGCCGATGCCCGTAGCACGGTCTGGCGTGATATTGGGCGTGGCCAGCGTGCCGAACGGCGTTGTTAATGTGAGCCCGCCGGCATAGGGCTTGCCGCCTGGGGCGGTGTGGCAAGCGATGCAATCGGCGGCGGTGGCAATGACCCGCCCCTGCGCGACGCGGTCGGCCGAGACGTCGGTGCCGGGCTGCGCGCCAATGACGGGCGGCACGCGAAGCAGCACGGCTACCCCCGCGCTGGTCACCGCCAGCAGCCCGGCGGCTGCCGCCCAAAGGCCAAGGCGCCTCATACTCGCACCAACGGGCCTGGTGCTTTCAGGTAGCTGGTCCGAATCGCATCCGCCGCCCGGAACGCGAGCGCCCCCACCGTACCGGTCGGGTTATAACCCGAGTTCTGCGGGAACACGTTGGCGCCCACCGTGAACACGTTCGGCACGTCCCAGCTTTGGCAGAAAGGATTGACGGCGCTGACCGACGGGTCGGCCCCGATGGCCGTGCCGCCGACCACGTGGGTGGATTGATACGGCACGACCGACCAGGGCCGCTTGCGCGCCTCCGGCACGATCTGCCGTGCGCCCATCGCTTGCATGATCTCCACCAGGCGGTCGGTGACGTATGCAGACATGCGCACGTCGTTGTCCGGAAAATCGAAGGTAATGCGCATCAGCGGACGGCCGAGCCGGTCGGTGTAGGTCGGATCAAGATCGAGGTAGTTGGCACGGCTCGCGTAGCTGGACGCCTCACAATTGATGCCCAGCGTACTCTGATAGCTCTCGACCGTGGCGGCCTTCCATGCCGAGCCCCATCGGGGCGTGCCGGGCGGGACGGGGCGGGCGGCGATCGGCGCGGCTCCGATCGGCACGCAACGCGTCGAGCCACCGCCCAGGAAGCCAAGCGGGCCATGATCGAAATTGTCATTGTTGAATTCGTCCAGCGCCATGCCGGTCGCGCCAGAGGCGATGAAAGTATTGAACACATATTTCTTCGGATCGAAGAAGCCGAGCGCGTTATTTGCCATCTGGTAACAAAAATTGCGGCCGATAGGTCCATTACCGCTAGCTGGGTCATATGGCCTGCCGATTCCCGACAGCAAGAACAGCCGCACATTGTCGAGCATGAACGCCGACAGTACGACGATATCTGCCGGCTGCTCGATCTCCTCACCCGCTGCATCCACGTATGTCACGCCTGTCGCGTGCTTGCCCGAGCGGTCTAGGTTGACCCGCAGCACCTCGCAAAGCGTGCGCACCTCGATGTTGGGTTTGCGCATCAGCACCGGCAGAACACAGGCTTGAGGGCTCGATTTCGAATAGTTGGCGCAACCATAGTTAGTACAGAAGCCGCAATACGTGCAGGGCCCCATCGTAATGCCAAGCGAATTGGTATAAGGCCTCGACAGCACGGCCGACGGTGAGGGGAAGGGCTTGTAGCCGAGTTCCGTCGCGGCGCGGGCAAACAAGGTGGGCCCGAAGGTCTGCTCCATCGGTGGATTGGGGTAGTCGCGCCGCCGGGGCCCCTCGAACGGGTTGCCGCCCGGCTGCAAGACACCGGCTAGGTTCCCCGCCTGGCCGCATATACCCGCCAAGTATTCGAAACGGTCGTAGTAAGGCTCCATCTCGTCATACGAGAGACCCCAATCCTGTATGGTCATGTCTTCCGGAACGAAGGCGGCCCCGTAACGCTCGGCGTGATGCGACCGTAGCCGGAAATCGGAGGGTGCGAACCGCCAGTTGATGCCGGCCCAATGCACTCCTGCGCCACCCACCCCGTTGCCTGGGTGAAACGAGCCGAAGGAGCGCATCGGCAATGCCGTTTGACTGCTATGGTTACGGGCCGTGACCGTCGTCTGCGCCGGGCGGAGCATCAGTTCTTGCCGATGATTGTAACGCAGTTCGTCGGCCGCGAAACCGATGTTGAAATCCGTCGCAGTATCCCGCCAGGGCCCGCGCTCGAGCGCAACCACGTCCAGCCCTTCGTCGGTCAGTTCGTTGGCGATGATGGACCCGGCCCACCCGAAACCGACGATGACCACGTCCTTGCGCGGCAGCTTCTTCATCGAGCGGCCCCCCACTCAGGCCGGCCCATGATGCTGACCGGCGGTAGCGGATAACGCTCGTTGTGCTTGGCGACGTGGTCCCTATAGTCGTAACGCACGCCGGGAAAGCCGATCATGCGCCAGGACACCATGCCGCGATTGCCGCCATACACCGGGTCAGCGAAAAACCCCTCCATCGTGTTTTGCAGCAAAAGGTTGAAAAAATCCTGCGCACCGACCGGTCCCGCGAACTGGATCTGACCCGCCTCCATCTGCTGAAGTATCACATCCTGCGTGTCGGCCGACCGGCCGGCGAAAGCCTGCCCGCCATCCCTTCGGCAAAATTCATCCAGCGCGGCCAACCCAGCCCGGTAGCGGGCGCCTGGGGCCAGTGCCGACTGGTCGCCCTGGGTGGCAAGGCCGTGCAGGAAGGGCGGGCGCATATACAAGCGTTCTGCCCGGCCGTACTGCCCGGCCAGCTGCCGGTCGATGAACACCGCGCAACCAGCATCCTTGCCGCTCACGCTGAGCGTATCGGCGGGGATGAGCCGCGCAACGATCGCCTCGATCGTTTGCGCCTCGGTATCGGTAAAGAACTGCCAAGGGCCGGCTCCGACCTGCCGGGGTGGGTCGGCAGCGCCAGGCTCGAACGGCAAGGCCCCGCCTCGGTACGACCGGGCTTGGGCACTGTCCAGCCCCATGAAGGGGGCTAGCGCTGTCGTGGCCAGGATCAAACGCCGTGTCAAGGATCGAGGCTTCAGCATGGAGAAGTGCCTCCTAAGTCATGGGAGCGCGGTTTGCCCCGCGCCTGCCGAGCCCTGGGTAAACTGCCTTTCGATCCGATCACCGTCAGGGGCATCCGAAGACGATGAGAGTCCCGCATGGCTGTCCAAGACCCGCACCAATGATGCCTGGTTTCGCACGTTGCTATGCCGTCCGCAATACCGCGGCTCGAAGCCTGTGCTATGCGAGGCGTTGGGCGGCGATCAGGAACTCCTTGTTCCCCTCGGGGCCCGTGATCGGGCTTTCGGTGATGCCGAGCACCTGCCAGCCGGGGAGGGTGGACCACCAGGACTGCACGCGGGTGTAGACGGCGCGGTGGATCGTGGGGTCGCGCACCACGCCCTTGCCGCCGACCTGGCCGGGGCCGGCTTCGAATTGGGGCTTGATTAGCGCCACCGCCCAGGCGCCGGGTGCGCACAGGGCGAGCGGCGCCGGAAGGAGGGTGCCGAGCCCGATGAAGCTCGCGTCGCAGACCAGGGCGGTGACGGGGTCCGGGACCTCTGCCGCGGTAAGATAGCGGGCATTGCAGCGCTCGTGCACCACGACCCTGGGATCGGTGCGGAGCGCCCAGGCGAGCTGACCGTGGCCGACGTCGACGGCGTGCACCTTCGCTGCGCCATGGGCCAGGAGCACGCTGGTGAAGCCGCCGGTGCTGGCGCCGACGTCGATGCACACGCGTCCGGTTGGGTCCAGGGCGAAATGTTGCAATGCGTGGGCTAGTTTGAGGCCGCCGCGGCTGGCCCAGGGGTGGTCCTGGCCGCGAACCTCCAGGGGCGCGTCGCCGGGCAGCGGGTCGCCGGCCTTGGCGATGCGGCGGTCGTGCGACCAGACTTTGCCGGCCAGGATCAAGGCTTGGGCGCGGGTGCGGGATTCGGCTAGGCCGCGCGTGACCAGGAGCTGGTCGGCTCTGGGTTTTTGCTTCGGCCTGTTGTTTCCCTCACTTGGGCCCTCTCCCGGAGGGAGAGGGGGAAGCTTAGTGGCCACGTTCCACGACGTAGGCGGCAAGGGATCTTAGGTTCTCTGCGCGATGATCGAAGCTGGCGAGGTGTTCGCTGGCTTGCCGGGCCAGGGTTTCGGCTTGGGTCCGGGCGCGGTCTAGGCCTAGCAGCGACACCAGGGTGGCCTTGCCGGCGGCCGCGTCCTTGCCGGCGGTCTTGCCGATGCCGTCCGTGGTGCCGGACGCGTCCAGCACGTCATCGGCGATCTGGAACGCGGCGCCGAGGTCGCGGCCGTACGCCATGATGTGGGCGCGGAGCGGGGCGGGGGCGCGGCCCAGGATGGCCCCGGCCTCGGCGCTGTATTGCAGCAGCCGCCCGGTCTTCAGCGCCTGCAGGCGGGCGATCTCGGCCGCCGTCAGGGTCTGGCCCTCGGTCGCCATGTCGATCATCTGGCCGCCCACCATGCCGCGCATGCCGGCCGCCTGGCCCAGGGCGATCACCAGCTCGCAGCGGGCGGCCGGGTCGGAATGGGTGCCGGGCTCGGCCAGGATCTCGAAGGCGCGGGCCTGCAGCGCGTCCCCCGCCAGGACGGCCGTGGCCTCGTCGAACTGCCGGTGCGTGCTGGGCTGGCCGCGGCGCAGGTCGTCATCGTCCATGCACGGCAGGTCGTCGTGCACGAGGGAGTAGGCGTGCAGCATCTCGACGCTGGCGGCCACCCGCGCCGCACAGGTCTCGGCGACGCCGAACAGGCCGGCCACCTCCATCACCAAAAAGGCGCGCATGCGCTTGCCGCCGCCCAGCGTGGCGTAGCGCATGGCGTCCACCACGCGCCGCTCCGGCCCGTCCGGCAGCGGCAGCAGCGTGTCGATCATACGCTCGACGGTTGCGGCCTGCGCGGCCAGTGCGTCCCTGAGCGTCATTGCGGCATGGCCTTCAGCGCCACGGAGCCGTCCGCCTTTTCCACGATCGCCAGCACGCGCGCATCGGCGTGGGCGAGCTTGGCCTCGCAGTGCTTGCGCAGCGCGTCGCCGCGTTCGTAGCAGGTGATGGCCTGTTCCAGGGTCTGCTTGCCGGCTTCCAGGCCGCGCACGATGGTCTCAAGCTCGGCCAGCGCGTCCTCGAAGGACATCGCGGCGATATCGTCCGGCATCCGGAGTCTCCTGTCTGATAGCGCCTATTGCCGCATCAGGCGGCGGACGTGCAAGGCGGCGGAGGCGGCCAGGGCGCCGAGGTCATACCCGCCCTCCATCACCGACACGACCCGGCCCGCGCAGACCTGGTCCGCAACGGCCAGGATTTGGTCCGTGAGCCAGCCGAAATCGGCGGTATCCAGGTTGACCTCCGCCAGCGGATCCGCCCGGTGCGCGTCGAACCCGGCCGACAAGATGATCAGCTGCGGACGGAACGCCAGCACGGCCGGTAGAGCCATATGCTCCCACGCCGCGCGGAAGTCCTGGCCGCCCGTGCCCGGCGGTAGCGGCAGGTTCAGCACGTTGTCCGCCACTCCCCGCTCCCCGGCCGTGCCGGTCCCGGGGTAGCAGGGGAATTGGTGCGAGCTGACATACAGCATCGCCGGGTCGGATTGGAGCACGTCCTGCGTGCCGTTGCCGTGGTGCACGTCGAAATCCAGCACGGCCACGCGCTCCAGCCCCCAGCGCCGCCGGGCATGGAGTGCGGCGATGGCGGCGCCGGCGAAGAAGCAGAAGCCCATGGCGCGGTGCCGCTCGGCATGGTGGCCGGGCGGGCGCGCGGCGACGAAGGCGGTGTGCGCCCAGCCCTCCATGACCGCATCGACCGCCGCACACGCCCCTCCTGCGGCGCGCCGGGCGGCGTCCATCGTGCCGGCGCTCACGGCAGTGTCGCCGTCGATCTGGATGCGCTCACCCTCCGCCGGATCGAGCGCCAGCAGCGCCTTAACGTAGTCCCGGGGGTGGGCGAGGCAGAGCTGCTCCACGGTCGCGAGCGGCGATTGTTCGCGCAGCAGCGGCACGAAGTCCGGGTGCTCCAGCGCCTGCAATACGGCACGCAGGCGCGCCGGGCACTCCGGATGGTAGGGGCCGGGGTCATGCCGCATGCCGTCATTGTGGGTGAACAGCGCGGTGGTCATGGCCCGGCCCGCTTGCGGATGGTGAAGCTGAACACGCCGGCCTCCTCGCCTTGTGCCACCAGGTCATGGCCGGTTTCGCGGCAGAACGCGCGGAAGTCGGCCACGGCGGCGCGGTCGGTCGCCAGCACGCGCAACCGGTCACCGGGGGCCAGCGCCCGCAGCGCCCGGTTGGCGCGAAGCACGGGAAGCGGGCAGCTCATGCCCTGGACGTCCAGCAGGGTCTCGGTCATGCCAGCAGTATCCAGGGCCGTCAGTGGAACAGCAAGACCAGGATGACGCCGCCCACGATCAGGCCGAGCCCCAGCACGTCCGTGCGCCGCAGGGTTTCGCGCAGGTAAAAGCGGCTGAACAGCAAGGTGAACAGCATTTCGGCCTGCCCCACCGTCCGCACCAGCGCCACCGGAGCGAGGGCGAAGGCGCTGAACCAGCAGGCCGAGCCTGCGGCCGAGAGCACGCCCACCCACAGGGCGCCCCGCCATTGCGTGAAGGCCGAGCGCAGGCCCGCCCGGTCCCGCCAGGCCATGAACCCGCCCTGTAGCAGGGTCTGCACGGTGTTGGTGAGCACCAGAGCGGACAGCGCGGCCAGGACCGCGTCCCCGCCCAGGCCCGACGTGGCCACCTTGATGCCCACCCCGGCGACGGCGAACCCGGCACCGGCGCCCAGGCCGCACAGCGCCGCCGGCTGTGCCGCCGCCCGCAACAGCGTGCCCGGCGCCTGCCCGGCCAGCGACAGGGTCAGCACGCCGCCGACACCCAGCGCGATGCCGGCCCAGGCGCCGGGGGCCAGGACCTCACCCAGCACGAGCCACGCCACCAGCGCCGCCTGCATGGCGTCCGTCTTGGAATAGGCGGTGCCGACGGCGAAGTTGCGGTAGCCGAACGCCATGATGAGCAAGGACGTGCCCAGGATTTGCGCCACCGCGCAGACCAGGCAGCCCAGCAGGAAGCGTGGCGTGAGCGCGGGTAGGCCTTGTCCGGTGATTGTGGCGTACGTCAAAAGCAGCGCCGCGCCGGCCGGCACGGCATAGAGATAACGCACGAGCCCGGCCGCCCCCACCGACAGCCGCCCGCGCAACCGTTGCTGCAGCGCGGTGCGCCAGGTCTGGAACAGCGCGGCGGTCAGGGTGATGGGGATCCAGGCCGCGAACCCGAGCGCGATCACGGCGTTGGGAGCCAGACGGGGGAGATCATCATGCAGAGCCGGCACATCATCATTACCCTTACAGCGGCGGGCACGCTGGGTCTAACCGGCGCGGCGCTGGCGCAAAAGGTGTGGGAGCCGGCGCCGGTGCCCAATGGCGGCCCCACGACGGTGAGCCCCGCGGCCCGGGCAGGCGGCACCAGCGGGACGGATACGGCCGGGCCGGCGAACGCGACGCCGTTCAGCGGCCCCCCGCCCGAGGTGCAGCCGTCTAGCCCGACGCAGACGAGCCAGAGCGACTCGCGGCCTGGGGTGCAGCAGGGGACGCCTTCGACGTCGAAGTGAGAGTGTCTTGCGCAAGGTGATGGAAGCGGGATAGGTGCGACCGGAACAGTCCGCACCGCCTCCAAACAACACAACTACCGACCCCAGCAAGGACAAACCTCCCGCTCTCCCCTCGGGAGAGGGTCGGGATGAGGGGGCAACCGCAGCAGTCCCCACCGCCTCCAAACAATAACACCACCGACCCCGGCAAGAACAAACCTTCCCCCTCTCCTCTCGGGGGCTACGGCGGTCACGCATGTGCGAATCAATTTTGACTGGCGTTCGGGTTGGTTTTCCGAATCCATGACTGGTGTTCATGGAGCGATTCGCATGAGTGATGACACCCTTGGTTCCTTTGGCGACGCGCGGTTGCGGCGGGTAGGTGCGCGTTTGCTGGCGGCGATGCAGAACGCGCCCACGATGTGTTTGCATGCTCTGGCTGAGACCCGCAACGAGGCTCTCCGCTTTGGTCAGTTCCTCGACAACCCGGCCGTGAGTGCGGACGAGATGCTGGTGCATACGGGCCGGGTCACTGGCCGACGCGCGGCCGGCCGGCATGCGTTGGCGGTTCAGGACACGACCGAGCTGCACTTCGCCTCGCACGGGGCGAGCAAGCGGGGGTTTGGCCGGGCAGGCAACGGAGAGGACATCGGCCTGTTCCTGCATCCGACGGTCGCCGTCGATGCTGCCACGGGCGGCGTGATCGGCCTTGTGGGTGCCCAGGTGCTCAACCGGACCGAGGGCCTGGTGGCCGACCGTAACACCCGGGCCGCCGACGCCAAGGAGTCGCGCCGTTGGCTGGCGGGGGCCGAAACCGCTGCGGCCGTTCTGGAGGACGCGGCGCTGGTGACGGTCGTCGCCGACCGCGAGAGCGACATCTACGACCAGTTCGCCCGCCGGCCCGAAGGTGCCCACCTCCTGTGCCGGGCGGCACAAGACCGGGCCTTGACGACCGGGTCGCGGCTGTTCGCCAGTTGTGCATCGTGGCCCGAGCAGGACCGCGTCTGTATCGAGATACCCGCGCGCGGGCCGCGTCCGGCGCGCTCGGCCCAGGTTGCGATCCGGTTCGGCGAGGTCACGCTGAGACGCCCGGCCAAAGCGGCCCGGAGCCTGGCCGAAACGGTGACCTTGCGCGTCGTGGACGTGCGCGAGGTCGGGGTGCCGGAGGCAATGACGGAGGATAAGGATGCGGTGCATTGGTGCCTGCTGACGACGCATGCCGTGCCGGATGTGACGCGGGCCCGCGAGATCGTCGGCTGGTATCGGCTGCGCTGGACGATCGAGCAGGTGTTCCGCACGCTCAAGAGTGCCGGGGCAGAAGCGGAGAACTCGCAAGTCGTCGAGGCACGACGCTACGTCAAGCTGGCGGTGACGGCGCTGATCGCGGCGGTGCGGATCGTGCAGATCGTGGTAGGGCGCGACGCCGCGACCGGCCAGCCGCTGAGCGACGCAGCCGATCCAGCCGACACGCCGATGCTGAAGTCGTGCTGCGCCAAGCTCGAAGGCCGGACGGCGGCGCTGAAGAACCCCCATGCCGACGACACGCTGGCCTGGTTCGCCTGGATCGTCGCCCGCCTCGGCGGCTGGTCCGGATACCACTCGAGAGGCTACAAGCCGCCCGGACCCAAGATCATCGCCCGAGGAGTGCTGAAACTCGACGGGATCAAACAAGGGTGGGCCCTCGCTCATTCCGCAAATGCGTGACTCCCGTAGCCCGGAGGGAGAGGGTCGGGGTGAGGGAGGCAACCGCAGCAGTCCCCACCGCCTCAAACAACACAACTACCGACCCCAGCAAGGACAAACCTTCCCCCTCTCCCCTCGGGCTACGGCGGTCACGCATGTGCGAATCAATTTTGACTGGCGTTCGGGTTGGTTTTCCGAATCCATGACTGGTGTTCATGGAGCGATTCGCATGAGTGATGACACCCTTGGTTCCTTTGGCGACGCGCGGTTGCGGCGGGTAGGTGCGCGTTTGCTGGCGGCGATGCAGAACGCGCCCACGATGTGTTTGCATGCTCTGGCTGAGACCCGCAACGAGGCTCTCCGCTTTGGTCAGTTCCTCGACAACCCGGCCGTGAGTGCGGACGAGATGCTGGTGCATACGGGCCGGGTCACTGGCCGACGCGCGGCCGGCCGGCATGTGTTGGCGGTTCAGGACACGACCGAGCTGCACTTCGCCTCGCACGGGGCGAGCAAGCGGGGGTTTGGCCGGGCAGGCAACGGAGAGGACATCGGCCTGTTCCTGCATCCGACGGTCGCCGTCGATGCTGCCACGGGCGGCGTGATCGGCCTTGTGGGTGCCCAGGTGCTCAACCGGACCGAGGGCCTGGTGGCCGACCGTAACACCCGGGCCGCCGATGCCAAGGAGTCGCGCCGTTGGCTGGCGGGGGCCGAAACCGCCGCGGCCGTTCTGGAGGACGCGGCGCTGGTGACGGTCGTCGCCGACCGCGAGAGCGACATCTACGACCAGTTCGCCCGCCGGCCCGAAGGTGCCCACCTCCTGTGCCGGGCGGCACAAGACCGGGCCTTGACGACCGGGTCGCGGCTGTTCGCCAGTTGTGCATCGTGGCCCGAGCAGGACCGCGTCTGTATCGAGATACCCGCGCGCGGGCCGCGTCCGGCGCGCTCGGCCCAGGTTGCGATCCGGTTCGGCGAGGTCACGCTGAGACGCCCGGCCAAAGCGGCCCGGAGCCTGGCCGAAACGGTGACCTTGCGCGTCGTGGACGTGCGCGAGGTCGGGGTGCCGGAGGCAATGACGGAGGATAAGGATGCGGTGCATTGGTGCCTGCTGACGACGCATGCCGTGCCGGATGTGACGCGGGCCCGCGAGATCGTCGGCTGGTATCGGCTGCGCTGGACGATCGAGCAGGTGTTCCGCACGCTCAAGAGTGCCGGGGCAGAAGCGGAGAACTCGCAAGTCGTCGAGGCACGACGCTACGTCAAGCTGGCGGTGACGGCGCTGATCGCGGCGGTGCGGATCGTGCAGATCGTGGTAGGGCGCGACGCCGCGACCGGCCAGCCGCTGAGCGACGCAGCCGATCCAGCCGACACGCCGATGCTGAAGTCGTGCTGCGCGAAGCTCGAAGGCCGGACGGCGGCGCTGAAGAACCCCCATGCCGACGACACGCTGGCCTGGTTCGCCTGGATCGTCGCCCGCCTCGGCGGCTGGTCCGGATACCACTCGAGAGGCTACAAGCCGCCCGGACCCAAGATCATCGCCCGAGGAGTGCTGAAACTCGACGGGATCAAACAAGGGTGGGCCCTCGCTCATTCCGCAAATGTGTGACTCCCGTAGCCCCCTCGGGAGAGGGTCGGGGTGAGGGAGGCAACCGGAACAGTCCCCACCGCCTCAAACAACGCAACTACCGACCCCAGCAAGGACAAACCTTCCCGCTCTCCCCTCGGGAGAGGGTCGGGATGAGGGGGCAACCGCAGCAGTCCCCACCGCCTCCAAACAATAACACCACCGACCTCGGCAAGAACAAACCTTCCCCCTCTCCCCTCGGGAGAGGGTCGGGGTGAGGGAGGCAACCGGAACAGTCCCCACCGCCTCAAACAACACAACTACCGACCCCAGCAAGGACAAACCCTTCCCCTTTCCGCGGGCTCAAATTCGCGCACCGGATCGAGTTTGGGGTGAGTGGATCAACCGGGACAGGTCCAGACCTCACGTGCCAAAACGACGAAAGCAACGCCCAGCACGCACCGTCTGAGTACGGTGAGGACAAGGCCCCCCGTCACTTGGCCGTGGCCGAGGCGGCTGAACGCCGCTGACCCAGACAGACCGTGGGTCAGCGGCCGTGAAATAAAGGTGGCCGCTTGGCCAGGAAGGCGGCCTTGCCCTCGGCATGGTCGGCGGTCAGGAACAAGGCGGATTGAGTCTCCCGCTCCCAATCCAATGCCGCGTCCAGCCCGGCGGTGTAGAATTGCCGGGTGAGGGCGAGGGGGAGCGGTGCTGCGGCGTGTAGCAAGGCGGCGCGGGCCAGGGCGGCGTCCAGCGTGGTGCCGGGCGGGACCTTGTGGTCGATCAGGCCGATCTGCTCGGCGCGAGCCGCGTCCATACGCTCCCCATAGAGCAGGATTTGCCGCGCCCGGGCCTGGCCGATGCGGAGCGGGAGGGTGTGCAGCAAACCGAGGTCGGCGACCAGGCCGACGCCGCCGAACCCCGCCGCGAACCGGGCGTCCTCCGCTGCCACGATCGTGTCGCAGCATAGCGCGAGCGAAAGGCCGGCGCCGACGCACCAGCCCTCGACCGCGGCGATGATGGGTACGCGTCCGCGGATCAGCTGCCGGACCAGCCGGTGGGTCAGGCGGAACCGCTCCCGCCCCCCTGCCAGATCGGCCACATTCATGCCGCTGATGTCGCCCCCGGCGCAAAACACGCCGCCGGCGCCAGTCAGCACGATGGCGCGGACGGCGCGGTCGGCCTCGATCGCCTCTAGCGCCTCCACGAGTGCGATGCGCATCGGGATGGCTAGCGCGTTGCGGCGGGCCGGGTAGTCCAGCGTCAGGATACGCGTGGCGCCGGCATCGCTGACGGTCAGGTACGCAGGTTCGGTCACGCTTGGACCGTAGCACCCCGGGATGGCCCCGTTCCAGTGGCCGGTTCAGGATTGACGGCGCGATGCCTGCCGGTTCATTACCGGTAGTAACGGAGACGTCATGTGAGCGTGCTGCTGGGACTGATCGGCGCCGGTATCGACCGGTCCCGCACGCCTGCGATGCAGGAGCGGGAGGCGGATGAGCATGGCCTGCGCTGCATTTACCGCATCTTGAATTTGGACCGGCTGGGCGGGGCAGCGGCGCTATCGGGGCTGCTGGACGCGGCCGAGCGGATGGGGTTCGCCGGGCTGAATATCACCCATCCCTGCAAGCAGGCCGTGATCCCCTTACTACATGGGCTTTCGCCTGATGCCGCGGCGTTGGGCGCGGTCAATACCGTGCTGTTCCGCGATGGGCGGCGAATGGGCCACAATACGGATGGCTGGGGCTTTGCCGAGGCGTTCCGGCGCAACATGGACGGGGTGGACCGGGGCCGGGTGGTGCAGCTGGGCTCCGGCGGCGCCGGGGCGGCCGTGGCGCATGCCCTGCTGACGTTGGGGGTCGGGCAGCTTACCCTGGTGGACGCGGACCCGGCGCGGGCGGCAGCGCTGGCCGGATTGCTGGAGCCGCATTTCGCCGGGCGCGTCACGGCGGGAACGGCCGATGCCGTGCGGGAAGCGGCGGGGCTGGTGAACTGCACGCCCATGGGTATGGCGGATCATCCGGGGCTGCCGTTACCGGCCGGGTTGTTGCGCCCGGATCTATGGGTGGCCGATATCGTGTATCTTCCGCTGGAGACCGCGCTGCTGGCGGCGGCACGGGCGGCGGGGTGCCGGACGCTGGATGGCGGCAAAATGGCGGTGTTTCAGGCGGTCGGCGCGTTCCGGCTGTTCACCGGGCTGGAGCCAGACCCGGAGCGGATGCTGCGGCATTTCGCGGCGTTGGACGGGATGGCTTTGCAGGCGGGACAGTAGCCCATGCGCGCGAAATCCATCGCCACCGTCTGCCTGAGCGGCACATTGGGCGAGAAGCTCGAGGCGGCAGCGTCGGCGGGGTTCGACGGGGTGGAAATCTTCGAGGCCGACCTGCTGTCGTTCGACGGCTCACCGTCCGACGTGCGCGGCATGTGCGAGGGGCTTGGCCTCACGATCGACATATACCAGCCGTTCCGCGATTTTGAGGCGATGCCGGAGCCGGTGCGCGCCCGCAACATGGACCGGGCTGAGCGTAAGTTCGATGTGATGCAGGCACTGGGCACGGATTTGCTGCTGGTGTGTAGCAACGTGCAGCCGGCCTGCATCGGCGATGACGCCCGGGCGGCGGCGGACCTGCGTGAGATGGCGGAGCGGGCGGAGCGCCGCGGCCTGCGCGTCGGATACGAGGCGCTGGCGTGGGGCCGGCATGTGAAGCGCTGGCGGCACGCATGGTCGATCGTGCAGGCGGCGGACCACCCGGCGCTTGGGCTGGTGGTGGACAGCTTTCACACCCTATCGCTGGACGACGACCCTGCCGGGATCGCTGGCGTCGACAAGCTATTCTATGTGCAATTGGCGGATGCGCCGCGCTTGACGATGGAGGTGCTGGGCTGGAGCCGGCATTTCCGCAATTTTCCGGGCCAGGGCGAGTTGGACGTTGCAGGGTTCGTTCGTGCGGTGCTGGCCTCCTCATACCGGGGGCCGCTGTCGCTCGAGGTGTTCAACGACGATTTTCGCGCGGCACCGGCCCGTATGAATGCGCGTGACGGGCTCCGCTCGTTGGTCTGGATCGAGGCCGAGGCAGGGGGTAGCTCCTTGCCGGCGGCGCCTGTGCTGGACGGGGTGGAGTTCCTGGAGTTTGCGGTCGATTCGGACTCGGCCGCCGAGCTGGCAGCGTATCTGCTGCGCCTCGGCTTCCGGCACGCTGGCACCCATCGGTCCAAGGCGGTGAAACTGTATCAGCAAGGCCGGGTGAAGTTGGTGCTGAATGCCGAGCAGGACAGCGCGGCGTCGGAACATTTTCAGCTGCATGGCTCCTCCGTCTGCGCCATGGCGCTGCGGGTGGACGACGTGTCGCGGACGCTGGCCCGGGCGCAGGCGCTGCTGTGCCCCGAATGGCAGGAGCGGGTGGGCGCGGGGGAGCGCCGCATTCCCGCCGTGCGCGCGCCCGACGGCACGCTGATCTATCTAGTACAGCCCGACACCGGATTTTGGGAGGACGATTTCAACCTGATCCCCGGTGACGACGCCGGTGCAGTGCAGGGTATCGATCATATCGTGCAGGCGTTGCCAGCCCGGCGCATGGACGGCTTCACCCTGTTTTGGCGCAGCCTGTTCGGCCTCGTGCCGCAGCCGCAGCAGGAGACGGCGGACCCGTATGGGCTGGTGCGGAGCCGCGCGCTGATCAGCCAGGACGGTGGATTTCGCGTTGTGCTGAATGCGTCTGACAGCCAGGGGACGGCCACGGGACGCGTGGTCTCCACCCTGTCCGGCGCCGGTGTGCATCATGTGGCGTTTGGCGCCGCCGACATCTTCGCGGCTGCGGCAAAGCTGCCCGACGCTCCAGTCTTGCCGATGCCGGACAACTATTATGACGATCTGTCCGCCCGTTGGGGACTGGACGATGCGGTCCTGACCGGCCTGCGGGCCCAGCATCTGCTGTATGACCGCGAGGGCGAGGGTGAATTTTGGCACTTGTATTCGGTGGCGTTTCAAAATCGCTTTTTCTTTGAGATCGTACAGCGCCGGGGCTACGCCGGGTTCGGCGCCGCCAATGCCGGGGTGCGCGCCGCGGCACAGGCCCGGCAAATTCCGTCGGAGCCGGCATACGCGTGAGGGGCCCCATGCACGAATTCTTCCAGCGCGACCGCACGCAGCACCCGCCCGCGTTCACACCGGATTACAAAACCTCCACCCTGCGCTCACCCCGGCTGGCATTGTGGTCGCTGCAGAACTCACTGTCTGAAGTGACGGGGCCGGTTTTCGGGCGCGACGAGCTAGGGCCGCTCGATCACGACATGATCCTGAATTGCGCCAAATCAGGCGAGCCGATCGGCGAGCGGACGATCGTGCATGGCCGGGTGCTGGACGAGAATGGGCGAGGGATCCCGAATACCCTGGTCGAGGTCTGGCAGGCTAATGCCGGCGGGCGGTACCGGCATCGGAACGACACCTATTTCGCGCCGATCGACCCCAATTTCGGCGGTTGTGGGCGGATGATGACCGACGGCGACGGCTATTACATTTTCCGGACGGTTAAGCCCGGCGCGTATCCGTTCCGCAACCACGTGAACTCCTGGCGGCCGGCGCACATCCATTTCTCGCTTTTCGGCACTGGTTTTGCCCAGCGATTGATTACGCAGATGTATTTCGAGGGTGATCCGCTGATCCCGCGGGACAGTATTCTGAACACCATTCCAGACCCGGCGGCCCGCCAGCGGTTGGTGGCTAAGCTGGACTTCAATCATTCCGTCCCGCTGGATAGTCTGGCCTACCGTTTTGATATCGTGCTGCGGGGGTCGCGCCAAATCGTGTTCGAAAACCGGTTGCAGGGAGCGTGAGCATGTATCTGCAAGAAACACCGTCGCAAACCGCCGGGCCCTATGTCCACATCGGCTTGATCCCGCACCAGGCCGGATTCGACGCGTTCGAGACGCGGCTGGGGCACAGCCTGGCAGGAGCGGACACGCCGGGGGAGCGCATCCGCATCGAAGGACGGGTGCTGGACGGACTCGGCCAGCCCTGCAAGGACGTGCTGGTGGAGCTTTGGCAAGCGAGCGCGGCAGGCGTCTATGATGATCCAGGGTTTCGCGGCTGGGGCCGGACCGGCACGGATTTCGAGACTGGTCTGTGGTTCTTCGATACGGTCAAGCCTGGTCCTGTGCCGGGGCGGCATGGGCGCCCGATGGCACCGCACGTGTCGCTCTGGCTGGTGTCGCGCGGCATCAATATCGGGCTGGCAACCAGGATGTATTTCGAGGGTGAGGCCTCGAATGACCAGGACCCGGTCTTGAATATGATAGAACCTGCGGTCCGCCGGCCCACGTTGCTGGGCCGCCGGGAGGATAGGGCGGGGCAGCCCGTCTATAAGTTCGACATCCGGCTGCAAGGCGCAGACGAAACAGTATTCTTCGACGTCTAGGAAACAAGATGGAACCCGTCATCATCACTGTGGCGATCACAGGATCTGTGCCGCGGAAGAAAGACAACCCGGCAGTGCCTGTCACAGTGGCGGAGCAGATCGAGAGCACGCATGAAGCCTACGAGGCCGGCGCGAGCCTGGTGCACATTCACGTCCGTAACCCGGACGAGAGTGCCTCTAGTGACCCGGCGTTGTTTGCACGGGTGCAGGAAGGCATTCGCAAGCACTGCCCTGGCATGATCGTTCAATTCAGCACTGGCGGGCGGGGACGCGATCAAGCGGCGCGGGGCAACGCACTGGATCTGAGCCCGGACATGGCGTCGTTGAGCACGGGGAGCGTAAACTTTCCGACCATCATCTACGAGAATGCGCCCGGCTTGGTGACGGACCTCGCAACGAAAATGCAGCGATTTCGCGTCCGGCCTGAGATCGAGCTGTTCGATCTAAGCCACATTCACGGTGCCCGGCGCCTGATCGACGCTGGGCTGATGGACGCCCGGCCGCATGTGCAGGTCGTGATGGGCGTCAAGAATGCGCTTCCAGCCGAGGAGCGGTTATTGGACGTCATGCTCGCGGAGATCAGATACGTCCTACCGCAGGCGACTTGGACGGCAGCGGGTATCGGCGCCAATCAGGCGCGGGTTGTCGACTGGGTGCTGGCGCGCAGCGGCAGTGCGGTTCGGACGGGGCTAGAGGACAATGTGCGGGCCAGTAAGGAGCGGCTGGCGGAAAGCAACGCTGAGCTGGTCCGCATGGCGGTGGCGGCCATCAACCGGCATGGCCGTGAAATCGCTACCCCTCTGCAGGCGAGGGCTATGCTTGGTCTGTCCTGACGGGCTCGTTGCCGCCTGTCATGTATGGTGGAAGGGCGAACGCTCCCGCGTGAACTTCAGGCGACCAATATCGTGTGTGCCCAAGGAGGCCGGCTTTTGCGGCCAAGCTGCTGATGCGCTCCCTCTCTAACCTGGACCTTAGCTCAGTATTGCTGGCAATCCCGAGTGCCATAAATCCACCGACGTAAGTGGGAACAGCAACGCCGTAATTAGAAACGAATGTAAAGGCGGTCCGGCGCCGAGCATTCCCGCGCGAGAACTCCTCGCTCTGCATGAACGGAACCCCGTTCTGATTGACGATGATACCCGTCTTCCCAAGAATACTAGAGCAAGATTGATAGAACGCGTCCGTAAACAAGACCTCACCGACACCTGCGGGATCCGTGCTGTCCACGATGATGACATCGTAAGGCTCACCGATGTGGTTGCGAACATAATCGATCGCGTCGGTAATGTTCAGCTCGAGGCGCGGATCGTCCCACGCAGTCCCGGCTAGTGCCGGCATGTGCTTTCGCGACAACCGAACGACCTCCGCATCGATCTCTGCGATTGTAACGCGCTCGACGCCGGGGTGACGCAGGATCTGCCGGAGCGCCCCTCCATCTCCCCCGCCGACGACCAGCACTCGTCTCGCCTGCCCATGGGTGAACATCGGCACGTGAACGATCATCTCCTGATAGGCGAACTCGTCCCGCTCGGTCACCTGCACGGCACCATCCAACGTGAGGATCTTTCCGTGCGACGATGTCTGAAACACACAGATATGTTGAAACGGCGAGCGTGTTTCCGCGACAAGGACGGCGTCGGAGAAATACTGTCCCCAGCCGTTGAAGATTTCTTCTTTGAAAAGCATGTAAAAACTCTCGACCGGCAGGTCCAGGATTTCTCCTGGACCTGTCATTAGGCGGTAGAAAGATTATGCGATCTGACCGCGGCGTTGCTCGTCGATGTCAAGCCGGTCGGGCGTGAAAGCCTCGCGCAAGACAGGGATCGCCCGGTGCGGATCGCAGGCTCCACACATGAATATGTCGATAGCCGCAAAGGCACGCTCGGGCCAGGTGTGGATCGAGATATGACTCTCAGCGAGTACGACCACCCCAGATACGCCGCCGTTGGGTGTGAAGTGGTGGAAGTGGCTGTGCAGAATAGTCGCTCCCGCCTTCAGAGCAGCCGATCGAAGCGCAGTGTCGATAAGCTCAGGGTCAGTTAGATTCGCGGCTCCCCATAAATCCACGAGCAGATGGGTGCCAGCGAAATGTACCCCATTCTTTTCCACAAAATAATCTTTTCTCTCCTCCACCTCAGACCCGAGGTTTTCAAAAGGAGAGAAGCTTGCAATCGTCGTCTGGTTTTCGCTCGGAAATTCCGAGACCATCCCCAGTTGAGCAAGTGCGTTCATCACGTACCCCCAAACCAGTAGATAGCCTGTTGGGCGGGATCGCCCCCTTCGGCCAAGAGCCGGGGTGTCTATATGCTATGCAGCCTTCTTGCAAGCGTTAGTTTGACACTGATGCAAGTTACCGTGAAAGAGACACGTGATAGGCTCAATTGCCCCGGTTATTTGTACGCTGGCGATAGCTTCAGACGGACGGCTGTGCGAAGCGCTTCAGATCGGTAAGAAGCTTTGGACCAAGCTTCCTGAAACAAGCCTCCAGCCATCCACCATAACGAAGAAGATGAGCTTGAACGGCAGCGAGACAGCATTGGGCGGCAGCATCATCATTCCAAGGCTCATGAGCACGCTGCCGACAACCAGATCGATGATCATGAAAGGTAGATAAAGGAGGAATCCCATCTCGAAGGCGCGCCTCAGCTCACCAATCATGAAGGCAGGAATGAGCGCGCGCCAGGACGTTTCGCTTGGCGGGCTAGCACTAGGAAGCTTCGCAATGTCGAGGAAGAATTGCAGGTCGGCATCCCGGGCATTCACAAGCATGAAGTGATGGAACGGCCGCACCGTTTCCTGAAAACCGGTGATCTCGCTAACGCCACCCTCAATCATGGGCGACAGCCCCTGCTGCCAAGCTTGATCCATCGTCGGTTGCATTACAAAAAAAGTAAGGAATAACGACAAGCCGATGATCACAGAATTCGGCGGGGTTCCCTGGGCGCCAATAGCGCTGCGAAGAATCGAGAGCACGATGACGATCCTCGTGAACGCTGTGACCATCACCAAGAGGCTTGGAGCGAGCGAGAGGACGGTGACTAACGCCGTAAGTTGGACGATTCTCCCCGTAGCACCTCCGCTACCACCGCTGCCAAGATCGATATTGACGGACTGGGCTAAACATTCTCCTGGTATAAGGATAAATGTTGCGAGCAGGCACAAGCTGCAAAGGGCACCCACCAAGCGGCTCAATTGAGAGCACCCGGCTCGGCCGAGCTGGAAGTAGCGCGATCTAGCCAGCCAAGAGAGGTCTCGTTCGATGCGCTGAGGAGGAGCAGTAACTCTCTTCCATCACAGGAAATGAGCCTTAGTTGGCGATTGCGGTCGAGCTGCAGAGTCTCAGTTTCAAGCAGCCGTCTGGCAGCCGTAAGGTTGCTTCTGCGTGAAAACGCGTAAAGCCGCGCGAAGCCGAAAATCAAGCTCACGACCAGCGCAAGACTTAGCGCAGGATACCAGCTTTCTAGGAATGCAGCGTGCATTGTTCTGCCTTTTGGCTTGTGTGACGTTCATTGACCCGGATCGCAGTTGAAAGTGACACTAAGTCATTGAGGGTCAGCTCTAGATAGGGCCGCATCCCCAGACCTGCGCTGGGCGGTAGATCAAGGCATGCCGCACAAAGCTGACCGACGGCGACGTCCAGCCCTGCAATGTCCACCGGTCGTCCGGACTGAACCATCGCAGCGGCGATGCTGATCATACGGGAGATCCGAGTGCCACGCGCCTTGATCGTCGCGACAGCGATGTGGTCGTTGCACCCTAGGAAAATACTATCCTCCATGAGGGCATCTTAGGCGTCAACAGGTTAAGAAACCGTTTCACTCGCTCTAGGCCATCCGAAACATTTAATTAACCTTTTCCTCCTATCAATTGGGAAAGCAGAGGCGAATCGATTGATGCAATCTTCTACAACTGATCTCTTTAGGCTTGCTGAGACTAGGCTTTCATGGCTCGACTCACGCCAAGAAGCCCTTTCTCAGAATGTCGCGAACGCCAACACTCCGGGCTTCAAAGCCAAAGACGTGAGATCGTTTGCTTCCGTGCTGGAGCAGGCGGGAGGTCCGCTGTTCTTGCAACAATCATCACCCCTGCATCTGACCGGCTCCACGCCGGCCGCCCCTTCTTTGGCGACAAAAAGTGCTAAGTCACCAGACGGCAACACTGTCAGTATCGAAGATCAGCTCACTAAGATTGCTGATACTTCAATGAACCAGCAACTAGTCGGCAATATTTATCGTAAATACACAAGTCTTTTTCGTCTTGCCTTAGGCCGGAGCTGACATCATGGATCTATCCAAAGCACTACAGATCTCATCCAAAGGCATGGAAGTGCAAACGACCCGCCTGCGTATCATTGCGGAGAACCTCGCGAACCAAGATACGACCGGCTCTACGCCCGGTGCAAATCCATTCCGCCGAAAAGTCATAACGTTTGAGAACCGCCTGAATGATGCGCTCGGCACAGAAACGGTCAAGGTGAAATCCATTTCCACCGATAAGACCGAGTTCCCCCTGCGATTCGACCCGTCCAATCCCGCGGCCGACCCCAAGGGATACGTGAAAACCCCCAACATCAATAGCTTTACCGAGGTGATGGATATGAGGGAGGCGCAAAGAAGCTATAGTGCCAATCTGAATGTTCTGGACGTCACTCGAACCATGCTGACACGCACGATCGAGTTGCTGAAATGAGCATCCCTACCTTGACCGTAAGCCCGGCCGCAGCGGCCAGCGCATATGCTAAGATCGACGCCGGAGGGGAGCCAAGCACGGACACCGGCTTTGCCGCCGTTCTTCAGAACGCCGTCGGCTCCGCGATACAGGCCGGCCACGCCGCCGATACACAAAGTATAGGCGCCATTACCGGCAAGGGCAATCTGACGGATGTCGTCGCGGCGATCTCCCATGCTGACCTTGCTCTGCAGACTGCTGTCGCAATCCGGGACCGGGTCGTTTCGGCCTATCAGGAAGTCATGCGGATGGCGATCTAATCAGTGGACTCCGAGGTTCAGGCTGTCTTGCGGGAGGCTATCTGGGTCATGCTCAAGCTGGGTGGCCCGATGCTCATCTCGGCGTTGCTCATAGGGCTGGTCATCTCGCTCGTCCAAGCAGTCACTCAAATCAACGAAGCAACCTTAGCCTTCCTTCCCAAGTTACTAGCTCTCTGCGGCGTGCTGGTCATCATGGCGCCATTCATGACTGCGACAATGAATGATTTCATGCGGAACCTGGCGGACCGCATCGTCCAAGCCGGTGGCCAGTGATGTTCGAAAGACCTAAACTCTGTGACTGAGCAGGAATGGTTGGCAGCCTTGCCAAACTGGGCCTTCGCGTTTTCAATCGTGTTGACCCGTTCCAGTCTAGTAGTCATGCTGATGCCGGGGCTGGGCGAGGTGGAAGCGCCTGCCATGGTTCGTGCCGGCATCAGCCTTGCTTTGGCGATGTTGATCACTCCAGTGATCGGTCAGATATCTTCACCAGATCATCCCGTTTTGGCTGCACAGATGATCGCAGCCGAGATGCTCGTCGGTGGATGTTTGGGATGGCTCGGCCGCTTGCCGGTCTTAGCTTTAGGAATGGCCGGCGCCTTCATAAGCTATATGCTTGGCCTTTCGAGTGTCGTGCAATACGACCCCGCTTTAGGCGGCCAATCCTCGGCTTTATCACGAGTTCTGGGTCTAGCCGGGCCCGTCCTGCTTCTAAGCAGTGGATTGATCAGCCTGCCCATTGCAGCTTTAGCCGGAAGCTACGGCCTGTTCCCACCCGGTACGATCCTTCCAAGCGCCGACCTTGCAGACCTCTTCACCAACGCGCTGGTGCAATGCTTCGGAATGGCGCTGCAACTGTCTTCCCCGTTTATCATAGCCACTCTCTTACTCCAGATCGGCCTTTCTATATTGGCGCGCTTGGTTCCCCAGCTGCAACTCTATACTGCCGCGATGCCCGGCCAGATACTCGGAGGTCTCACGCTATTTGGAGCACTGATATCAGCCGTATTTTCGCAATGGGGCGTAGAGGTACAGGAGGCCTGGAGCAGGTTGCCCGGGTTATGATGTGCAATGGCTGAATCGAGCGGTGAGCGGTCGCTACCAGCGACGGAAACCAGGATCCGCCGGGCACGGGAGGAGGGGCAGTCACCGTTGTCCCGTGAAGGGGTTGCTGCCGCCTCACTCGGTGCACTGACGGTCATATTTATATACTTAGTCCCGTTCACCCTGCAGCACTTCAAAGAACGGCTTACCGGAATGCTGATCGTCGCTGACCTTGCAGCGGAGACGACCCTACAAAGTGTGATCACAAGCTTCTTAGCCACGACGCTACCTATACTATCGCTGATTCTCTTTGCCGGCGCGGCTGCCGTATTTTTGCAAACCGGTTTCCTGATCAAGCCGGTTAATACGCTCTTAGACATGGCCCGGCTCAGCCCTGCACGCGGCGTTGCGAAAATCTTCAGCCTAGATGCATCGGTCGATCTGCTGAAATCTGTCGTAAAAGCGACCATTCTTGGTTGGGCAGTTTGGAAAGGTGTCAACGGTGCACTGCCCAACCTTATGCACACATTGCAACTTGGACCTTTTGCGACAGTGGGCGTTTTATCCAGTCTCCTCGGAAATCTGCTGACTACCTTGCTGGTCGTGCAGCTGCTGATCACAGTGCTCGATGTTACGTGGGTTCGGTATCGGTTCTCCAGCAAGCTGAAAATGAGCCTGCAGGATATCAAGCAAGAGAGCCGAGAGGCTGAGGGCGATCCGGTCTACAAATCGCGCTTGAGGCAAATCAGGATGGCCCGCGCACGTAAGCGTATGATGGCCGCCGTTGCCAAGGCGACCGTGGTGATCACCAATCCCACGCACTATGCCGTCGCGTTGTCTTACGAACAAGGCGGCAAGTCCGCGCCGAGGATCGTGGCGAAGGGAGTGGACGAGGTCGCTGCCCGGATCCGAGCAGCGGCTGAACGTAGCGGCGTATCTATCGTTCCTAATCCCCTCTTAGCTCGCTCACTTTATACGATGCCGCTCGACGCCGAAATAACGCCGGAACACTTCAAGACGGTCGCTGAGATCATCGCGTATGTTTGGCGCCTGAAATCTCAAGTTGGTGTTTCGGGTTAGTCCATTCCGTTCACGCCTGTTCTTGCTATGTGTGAGCTACACACGTAAACAGCGAGCAGACCTCATCGTATTCGCCCTGGTTGTGGGCCGAGCGAGGTGGCAGAGTAGAGCTTAACGTCGGGTAACGAGGGTTCATAAATGGACAAGGGCAAGGCGCTTGACGCAGCGCTCATTCAAATTGAACGGGCATTTGGCAAGGGTTCAATCATGCGGATGGGCGCCAAAGCCGGCGACCAACAGATAGAGGTAATTCCCTCTGGTTCATTAGGGCTAGACTTAGCATTGGGAATCGGCGGCCTACCTCGCGGCCGCATTCTTGAAATCTACGGTCCTGAAAGTTCCGGCAAAACCACGCTCGCTCTACATGCGATTGCAGAGGCGCAGCGCCGGGGCGGCACGTGCGCCTTCATTGATGCAGAGCATGCACTTGACCCGATCTACGCCCGCAAACTAGGGGTGGATGTAGATAATCTCCTCCTCAGCCAGCCCGACGGAGGCGAGCAGGCGCTTGAAATTTGTGATACTCTGATCCGTTCTGGCGCGGTCGATATAGTCGTCGTGGATAGTGTTGCAGCGCTTGTTCCACGTGCTGAGCTCGAAGGAGAAATGGGCGACACGCATGTCGGCCTGCATGCGCGCCTCATGAGTCAAGCTCTTCGGAAATTGACGGGAAGCGTTTCAAAATCGCACACCATGCTTATTTTTCTGAATCAGATCCGCCTTAAGATCGGCGTGATGTTCGGTAATCCAGAGACGACGACGGGTGGGAATGCACTCAAGTTTTATGCGTCCATCCGCATGGAAATTCGTAGGATCGGGCAGATCAAAGATCGCGAAGAGGTTGTTGGCAATCAAACCCGGGTCAAAGTGGTCAAAAATAAACTCGCTCCACCTTTCAGACAGGTCGAGTTCGATATCATGTATGGCGAAGGTATAAGCAAAGTTGGTGAACTAATCGATCTAGGCGTCAAAGCTAACGTAGTGGAGAAGTCCGGGGCTTGGTTTAGTTTCGATAGCACCCGTATCGGCCAGGGCCGAGAGAACGCCAAGCAGTTTCTGCGAGATCATCGGGAGATGGCTGATGTCATCGAGAAGCGGGTTCGCGAGCAATCGGGCGTGGTGGCCAACTCCATGATCACTCTTCCCGAAGAAGGAGATGAGTCGGAGGCGGCCGAGTAGCGATGCCAGATACGGTCGGCTGGTCCGAGGCACCGGGCGAGCAGCTTGTCGAACGTGATTATGCATTGATCGAGGCCGCGCGTTCGGTGCTGCTCGCGCACTACCGGCCTTTCTGGCACACGGTGGGCGCCGCGCTTAGATCGAGGGATGGCCGTGTTTGGACGGGTGTTCACCTTGGTGCGACCGTGGGGCGGCTTTCGATTTGCGCGGAGGCTATCGCGCTCGGGCGCGTCATCATGGACGGTGATGCCACGATTGAGTGCGCGGTAGCTGTGCGCCATCCTAAACCTGAAGAGAGCCAAAGAGAGATCGCCGTCGTGTCACCCTGTGGTGCCTGCCGCGAGAACCTGATGGACTATGATCCCTCGGCGCTGGTTATCGTCCAGACACTACAAGGGCTCCGCAAAGTTCAAATCCGTCACATGCTTCCGTTCCCCTACCAACGATGACGGCGCTCGTCGGAGCGGACTGGGTTGCAAGCAGTGTTCCCTGCTGATACCCGCTTTCAACGCGTTCGTTTTTGTGCACAGAGCGGGCAAACCCGGGTTGAATCTGGACTAGGGTATCTCGTGCGATAGCTGATCTAAAGGACTTACCAAAAAGCCATGCCCAGCAGCAATGACATCCGTGCCGCTTTCCTTGAATTCTTTGTCCAGCATGGCCATCAGCGTGTTGCAAGCAGCTCCCTTGTTCCACGCAACGATCCAACGCTGCTATTTACAAATAGTGGTATGGTGCAATTCAAGAACGTATTCACAGGCCAAGAACGCCGGCCTTACAGAACCGCGACAACGGCTCAGAAGTGTGTCAGAGCTGGGGGAAAGCATAACGACCTCGATAACGTTGGCTACACCGCCCGGCATCATACCTTCTTCGAGATGCTTGGGAACTTTAGTTTCGGAGATTATTTCAAGCCCGTTGCGATCGAAAATGCCTGGACGCTTCTGACAAAGGACTTCGGCCTTTCGAAAGATAAACTGTTAGTCACGGTCTATTCTGACGATGATGAAGCCGCGTCTCTTTGGCGTAAGATAGCAGGACTGCCGGAAGATCGCATTATTAGGATCGGTTCCGCCGACAATTTTTGGCGAATGGGGGACACAGGCCCTTGCGGCCCGTGTTCCGAAATCTTCTTTGATCACGGTCCGGACATACCGGGTGGTCCACCTGGCTCCACTAATGAGGATGGAGACCGGTTCATTGAAATCTGGAATCTCGTCTTCATGCAATACGAGGAGGACCCGCCGGGCACCCGCACTCCTCTGCCGCACCCATCGATCGACACGGGGATGGGCTTCGAGCGGTTCGTGGCGGTGATGCAGGGTAAGCACAACAACTACGATATCGACATGATGCGGGCGCTCGTCCTCGCCAGCTCTGAAGTTACAGGTCAGGACGCGGATGGATCGTTCAAGATGAGCCACCGCGTAGTTGCAGACCATCTGCGCAGTGCTTCCTTTTTAGTGGCCGACGGTATTTTGCCTGCTCGCGATGGACGCGGCTATGTATTGCGGCGCATTATGCGCCGGGCCATGCGGCATTTACACCTTATGGGTACGCGAGAGGCCGTTTTCTATCGCCTCGTCCCTGCGCTCATCCGGCAAATGGGTGCGGCTTACCCCGAACTTGCTCAGGCGGAGCCGATCATTGTCGAAACGATGCGGCTTGAGGAGGACCGGTTCAAAGCGATGCTGGGTCGGGGACTGAGTCTCCTGGAAGAGGAGACGAACCGGCTCGGGAGCGGGGGACGGCTGCCCGGTGAGGTTGCGTTCAAGCTCTACGACACATTTGGGTTTCCTTTGGATCTTACCCAGGATGCCATGCGAGAGCAGGGGCGGGAGATTGACATCGCTGGCTTCGAAGCCGCTATGCAGGAGCAACGGCGCCGGGCGAGGGCGGCCTGGACGGGGTCTGGCGATACAGCGACAGAGAGAGTGTGGTTCGACTTGCAAGAACGCGTCTCTCCGACCGAGTTTCTCGGCTACGGGACGGAAAAAGCGGAAGCACAGGTCCTTTCAATTGTTCATAAGGGATCCGAAGTTCCTTTCGCCGACGCCGGGTCCGAAGTATCGTTGATCCTCAATCAAACTCCGTTTTATGCCGAAAGCGGGGGGCAAGTTGGTGACTCAGGACTGATCTCTGGTCCGGATGGATTAAAGATTACGGTCTCGGATACAAAAAAGAAGGCCGGAGGACTGACGGCTCATGAAGGCTTTGTGTCGGAGGGACGTGCGGTAGCCGGGATAGCGGTTTTGGCGGAAGTCGATCATCAACGCCGGACGGCAATACGTTCTCACCACAGCGCGACCCATTTACTACACGCGGCCCTACGCCAGACATTGGGTGATCACGTGTCCCAGAAAGGCAGCCTGAATGCTCCGGACCGGCTGCGCTTCGATGTGAGCCAACCAACTCCGATCGGCAGGGCCGTGCTCAAAACGGTTGAAATGATTGTAAATGACCGAATAAGGGAAAATACCGACGTGACCACCCGCCTAATGACCCCGGACGCCGCGGTGGCGCAGGGCGCCATGGCGTTATTCGGCGAGAAATATGGCGACGAGGTCCGTGTCGTGGGTATGGGTGCCCCACTGATTGAGGGCGAGAAGCCCTTTTCGGTCGAGTTGTGCGGCGGCACACATGTTCGGCGAACCGGAGACATTGGGTTATTCAAGATCGTCTCGGAAGGCGCAGTCAGTGCCGGGGTGCGCCGAATTGAGGCGATCGCTGGAGCGGCCGCGTTTTCCGCTATCGTCGCCTCCGAACGACGTATTGCAGAACTGAGCAGCTTAGTCCGGTCAAATCCGGCAGAACTGCTCGATAGAGTCTCTCAGATCGTCGAAGATCGCAAGCGGCTGGAGCGCCAGGTTTCAGAGTTACAGCAGAAGCTTGCCATCTCAGCGCCGGCACTTGCTGCCGAGGTGATCGGTTCAATCCAATTTCAGCCCCAGATCATGGCCGACGTTCCCGGCCGTGAACTCAAAACTATTGCGGAGGCGTTGCTAAGGCAGCTGCAAAACGGTGTCGTGGCTGTCATCTCTACTGCTGAAGGCAAAGTCAGTGCTTCTGTAGCCGTGTCAGCTGATTTGGTTGACCGTGTCGACGCGGTCGCGCTCGTAAGAGCATTAAGCGCTGCGACGGGGGGAAAGGGAGGCGGGGGCAAAAGAGAGCTTGCCCAAGGAGGGGGGCCGGATGTCGACGGGATCGGGGCGGGATTGGACGCGATCCGTAAAGTTTTACGTGAGTTGCAGCCGTAAAAGGCGTGCATCACAGAGTTGTGATCCAGCTTATCAATGTCTAACCTTACCTGACAACGGTTTTCAAAACTTTCCGATATCAAACAAATCGCTACCGTCATAACGTGTGCGCAGTTCAGCTCTGGAGTGCAGCTATGGCCCTCGTTCATAAAATAGTCCTGCTTGGCGGCGTCGTTCTCTCATTATGCGCCTCCGCCGCTTCTGCCGCGCCGATCCCCGTTACGCTCAGTCCCGGCTCTGCGGGACTGAACGGCGGCAACTTTACCGCAACCAAGCTCAATCTACTTGATTACGCGAGGGTCGACCTGGGCACTACAACAGGCGGCACGACGCAATTCAAAGAGACTGGCTTCCTACTGGTCAACAATGTGCAGTTGGGGAGCAATACGCCGTTCGCACTGCCTATCACCGGTTCCGGTTACGAGCTGTATATCCAGTTCAGCGCGACAGGTTCGCAAAACGCTCCGACTTTCAACGGTGCCTCGACAGGAACCTATTCTACGTTGGATGCGACACTCTTTGGCGTGAACGGGCCCGCGGTATTTGGCCTGACAAATCAAGATGCGTCGGGCAATGCCACAGGAACAAGCCAGCCTTTCATCACGGCATCGGGGGCGCCGGTTGCGCTTGCGACTGGATCGCTGATCAACGGCACGACGACCTTCACCCTCAATCCCTTGGGCGCCGGATCGAACCTGACCGAGACGTTCAACCCCATCCCTGGCTTCGTGGTTAGTCCGTCCAACCTGGCTCTCGATTTGTCAGGTGCATTCAACAACAACTCACAGATCATCACAGTCGCAAACGGTGGCTCGACGTTTTTGCTCAACGGTGGCGGTGGCGACGCTTCCTTCGTTGCAGTGCCGGAGCCCGCGACTCTGGGTTTGATCGCGGTTGGGATGGCCGCCCTCGGGGCCACTCGCCGTCGCCGTTCAGCCTAACAAGGCCGGCCGGGTTCTCAGCCGCAAACCGGGCGAGGCGGGGCCATGCAAGACCATGGCCCCGCATCATTCAACTATCACGACGCGTTTGATCGCAATATCGGTTGGGTAACTCAGGCGGAGCAGGATATTCTTCGCACCCGGCGGGTCGCGATCGCTGGCCTAGGCGGAGTGGGAGGGGTCCATCTGCTGACGCTGGCCCGGCTCGGTATCGGTTGTTTCACCATCGCTGATTTCGATGAGTTTGCCATAGCAAACTTCAACAGGCAGGCCGGAGCAAACATCAAGACTTTAGGCCTCTGGAAAATCGAAGTCATGGCCAGTCAGGCCAAAGAAATCAATCCCTCTATCGATTTGAGGCTGTTTCCAAATGGTGTCACGGGTGATACCATCGATGCTTTTCTTGCTGACGCTGATCTGTTCGTAGACGGTATTGATTTCTTCGCCCTGGACATACGCCGCGCCGTTTTTGCTCGAGCGTCCGAGAAAGGCATTCCCGCTCTAACGGCTGCACCGTTGGGGATGGGAGTGGGGTTGCTAGCGTTCCTGCCTGGTAAGATGACGTTCGAGCAATACTTCCGCCTAGAAGGCAAACCAGAGCGGGAACAGTATCTTCGTTTCCTCATCGGCCTTGCACCGAAGGGGCTCCACCAGTCATACTTAGTCGATCCTACCCGGGTCGATCTCGCAGCCAAGCGTGGTCCATCTACCGTCGCGGCGTGCCAACTCTGTGCCGGGCAGACCGCGGCCGTGGCGGTGCGTCTATTATTGCATCGGGCCGGCGTTCGTTGTGCGCCCTTCAGCTCGCAATTCGACGCTTACACCGGTAAGCTTGCAACGAGCCGTCTTGTGTTTGGTAATAATGGTCCATTGCAGCGCTTGCGGCTTGGTGCCGCCCGCCGTTTGCTGGCCCGTCTGCCAAGGGCAAAGGTATCGGAGCCGCAGTCGATGCGCCCGGTCGAAAGTGTCCTGAGTTATGGCCGGTGGACGCCAAGTGGAGATAATGCGCAACCTTGGCGATTCTACATCATAGATGCATTAAGCGCCGACATAGACTTTAAGGGCGGCGATCATGGTGACATCTATGACTTTCGTGATCATGAACCCACGACGCTGTCTGCCGGAATGTTGCTCGAAACACTAAGGATTGCCGCCCGTTATTTGGGATGGAAGTTGAGCTGGAGGCTGACCGCTTCAACGATCATCCGTATCGAGCTAGAGGCGACTGTGCCTGATCCGGGTAACAAGCTATTTCCTTTCATACCGATCCGGTCGGTCGATCGCCGCCCCTACCAGTGGCGTAGGCTACGCCCGCATGAGATCGAACAACTGACCGAGGCGCTCGGTCCTGATCTGATCATCGATTGGCACCAGGACTGGAGCAGCCGGCGGCGGATAGCCCGGCTTGGTGCCGCCGCGACCGCGATCCGGCTGCGAGCCTCGGGCGCCTATGACGTGCATCGCCGGGTGATCGACTGGAAGGAACGTGATAGCCCGACCGGCATTCCCGCTGGCGCCGTTGGGGTGGATCGTCTAACCCTCGCCCTCATGCGCTGGACGATGCAGAGTTGGCGCCGGGTATCCTGGCTCAATACAGTGCTGGGAACCGGCGCCATCTCGATGCAGTTGGACCAATGGCCCGGGTGGCGTTCCGCGGCTTTTTTCACCATAAAGCAGACGCCCGACAGTAGTAAGCGCGGCACGGTCTCAAACATATTGGTAGCGGGCCATCATATTCAGCGGTTTTGGCTTACGGCCGCCCGCTTAGGTCTAGCAATGCAGCCAGCCTATGCGACATTGATATTTGCGCATTACGGCGAGCATCCGGGCCTGTTTACCGATCAGCCCGGGCTACAAGCCAGGGCTACGCGCCTTGCCGGTCGTTTTCGCAGTGTTTTTCATGCTTCGGCAGACGAATTCCTATTCATCGGCCGAATAGGGGAGCCGATTGCCCGGCGCCCGCGCGGCCGGTCAGTTCGGCGCGCGCTGGATGCATTGATGGGGGAGACTAGGCCGCCAGACGCTGTTCCATGAATGGCCAAAGCGCTCCTTCGTCCGTTATGTAGTCGAAAACTGGGCGGGCCTCCTTGAACAGGCGGTATAGCACGCCGTCGATCCGCGCGGCGGCCGGCTGCCGTAGTCCGTGATACTCAACCATGGGGCCGAGCGGCTGGAAATAGATCGACGTTCCCTGCAACAACCGGAGCAGACTGCGCTCCATCACCGCGCACCAATGGGTAAGGCCGGCATCCTGACTGATCTGCAGGATTCCCTGCATCAAACCCAGGCGCATCAACGCTCCCGCAGCACCGGCACTGGTCCGGCGAGTTTTGGACACGGCGAACCGGGAAATTTCACCCGTACTCTGTAGCGGAAGATGCCGTGTTATGACTTGGTCGCACACTCCATGCATGGGCAGGGTACGCCCGGGTAGGACGACGCGAACGGTTCCGACGACCTGCCGGGTCCGCAAGCACCGTAACAGCACGTGTCTAGAATGTGGGTCGAACTTGTCGTGCTCCAGGCCATCGTGGCCGGCCTCGTAGGTGCGTTCGACGCAGTACACCTGATGCCGGACCCGAAAGGCTTCTGTGATCAACTCGGCGCTGGTTGCGATCTCTACCCGAAATTCTTGCCGGGCGGCGGCTAGGGCGGTTTCAAGGCAGCGGTCGCTCATGCAGATCCTCCGCCGAGGCATAGCAAGATTGCGCCTCGCGGGACCGTGATCACATATTAAGTATCGGTTTACAAGTCGTGAACTGTAGGAAAAAGTCAGCAATGGCTTAAAGGATTAAGGATTGGGATCAGTATGTCAGGCTTAGACGGATTATTAGATAAAATCACCAAGAGTTAGTTCTAAAATATGTATTCTGAAGGAAACTGCCTGGAACTCACTATGCCAGCAAAACCTGTTCTTAATCAATTTCCAAACCGGAATTACATGTTTCGCATGCATTTTCATTCAGACACCGTAACGCTTAAACCAGGCCAACATGCGTGACCAGCCGTCGGCCGCGGCCTCTGGGCGATAGCTTGGCCGGTAGTCGGCGTGAAATCCGTGCGGGGCGTCCGGGAAGATCTTCAGCTCGACCGTCTTGCCTGCTGCCGTTGCCCGCGCTGCGGCATCCTCGGCCGCACTCACGGGAATACCGGTGTCCTGCCCGCCATAGAGGCCGAGCAAGGGCGCGTGCAAGCTGGTAGCGACACTGCTGGCGGTCTGAGGCTGAATGGGGCTAGGCGTGCCCCCCAGGGGCCCATACCAAGCCACAGCGGCCCTCACGACTGGACTATGAGCCGCGTATAGCCAGGTGTTCCGCCCACCCCGGCAGAACCCAGTCACGGCAAGCCGCGACAGGTCGCCGCCATTTTGACCAGCCCACGCCGCGGCTGAATCCAGATCGCTCATGACCTGTTGATCCGGTGCCTTGCTGATCACGTCGCGTACGATGGCCGAGGCGTCCGTCATCGTCGATAGGTCGGCGATCCGTGCATAGATTTCTGGCGCAACCGCCATGTATCCTGCTTGGGCTAACCGCCGGCAGACGTCTTTTATATATTCATGAACTCCAAAGATCTCCTCGTTCACCAAAACAAAGGGAAACGGCCCGGATCCCGCCGGGCGGGCAGCGTAGCCCGGGAGCATGCCGTCGGCGACTGGGATTTTCACCTCACCCGCGGCCAGGCCGTCCGTCCCGGTGTGGATCGCCTGTGCATCAACCCGCGTCGTGGCGAGGGTTAGGCCAGTAATCAGCCCGGTCATGACCATGCCGCGCCGAGGCAGGGTGGCTGTCTTCAACCCGTCCAAACCATCCATCTTAGTTGCTCCCAAGCCTCGATCTGCCCACACTGGCTACGTCTCTTCAAAGGCAGTCCGACCATTGCACCGCATAGTACCTCGATCAACCCGGCCACAATGTCGATAAGGGTTTACCTTGCTGGCCCCGATGTGTTCTTCCCGGACCCGTTGGCCTGGGCCGGGCGGAAGGCGGCGATCTGCCGGGCGCAGGGACTGGTGCCGGTGACGCCGTTCGACCCGGTGCCGGAGCCACCTGCCTGGTCCAAGCTGCCCGAGGCCGACCGCATCGCCCGGCGCAACGAGGCCCATATTCGTGGCTGCACGGCTGTGATCGCCAACTTGACGCCGTTCCGGGGTGTGAGCGCGGATGCAGGCACGGTGTATGAAGTTGGGTTTGCACGCGCGTTGTGTATTCCCGTGTTCGCCTATAGTAATATTCGCGAGTTCTTTGAGGAGCGTAGCGGGCGAAGTGTGGATGGCCTACATATCGAGCGGTTTGGACTTAACGAAAACCTAATGATCGACTGTGCCGTGCGGGAGGCAGGTGCGTTTTTCGTGCAGCATACGGAGGACCGGTGGACCAATCTTACAGCTTTCATGGAGTGCGTGAATTGCTGTGCGCTATCATTTCGGCCGATTTGCGGCACCGTCTCGCCCTGACTTTGGGCAGGCCTGGCTTTATTGGTCTGGATCGCTTCCAAGTGGGCTTTCAATAGCTAAACCATGGAGCTGAGCGTAAGAGCGCGAGCCGTTTGTGCATCAGGCAAAGTTCCGTAAGTATAAAGCCGCGTCACATGTCCCATCTTCCGCCCCGGCCGTGCCTCCGCCTTGCCATACAGGTGCGGGATCAGACCTTCGGCCGACACGATCTGTGGCCACAGCGCCGCCTCCTCCGGGCCCACCAGGTTCTTCATGATCGCATCCGAATGCCGGCTCGCCCGCGGTAAGGGCAACCCAGTTATCGCCCGGATATGCATGTCGAATTGGCTATACGGGCACGCGTCGATCGTCCAATGGCCGGAATTATGCGGACGCGGTGCAATTTCGTTAACCAATACCCGGCCATCCCGGGTCACGAACATCTCCACCGCCAGCAGCCCCACCAGCGCCAGCGCCTCCGCCACGCGCCAGGCTACGCTTGACGCCTCGGCCGCCACCGCCGCGGTGACACCCGCCGGCGCCAGGGTCATATCCAGTATGCCGTCCCGGTGCCGGTTTTCCACCACGTCGAACACGGCGCCCGTGCCGTCCAGGCCGCGCGCCACGATCACACTGACTTCGCACGCATAATCGACGAAGCCCTCCAGCAGCAACGGCTTGGGCGCCAGCCCCGCCCAGGCGGCATCGAACTCGGACGCCGCCCGCAGCACCGCCTGACCCTTGCCGTCATAGCCGAGCCGGGTGGTTTTCAGCACCGCCGGCATTGCGATCGGCGCCAGATCCAGCGCCTCCCGGCTCGTGATCTCGCACCACGGCGCCGTTGGCACGCCCGCGCCGGCCAGGAACGACTTTTCCAGCACCCGGTCCTGGCTCACGCGCAATACGGCAGGGGAGGGGCGGACGGGGCGGAGCGACGCCAGCAAATCCAACCCGGAGGCGCTCACATTCTCGAATTCGAAGGTGATGACATCTACCGCGCGGGCAAAGGCGCGGAGCGTATGCGGGTCCTCATACTCGCCCAGCGTGTGCGCGGCCGAGACCTGGGCGGCCGGGCTGTCCGGCTCGGGCGACAGGATGTGGCACCGGTAGCCGAGCCGTGCCGCCGCCAGCGCCGACATCCGGCCCAGCTGCCCGCCGCCCACGATTCCGATCGTGGCGTTGGGCGGAAGCGGCGTCACGCCGTGCGGAACCCAATGCCGGCCGGTTGGTCGGGTGCATCCGCCACTCCAGCTGTCTGCTCGGCCCGGTAGGCGTCCAGGCGGTCCGCCAACGCCGGGTCGGACAAAGCCAGGATGGCGGCGGCCAGCAGCCCGGCGTTGCGCGCGCCCGGCGTGCCAATCGCCAGCGTCGCTACCGGGATGCCGGCCGGCATCTGCACGATGGACAGCAGGCTATCCATGCCCTTGAGCGCATGGCTTTCCACCGGCACGCCCAGCACCGGCAGCGCCGTCCAGGCCGCGCACATGCCCGGCAAGTGTGCCGCGCCGCCGGCACCGGCGATGATCACCTGCAAACCCCGCTCCCGTGCGCCCTTCGCATACTCGGCCAACCGGTCTGGCGTGCGGTGCGCGGAGACGATGCGCGTCTCGTATCGCACGTCCAATTTGTCCAGGATGTCAGCCGCGTGCTGCAGGGTTGCCCAGTCGGACTGGCTGCCCATGATCACGCCGACCGGCGGAGCAATCACGCAATACTGTCCGGAATGAGCCGGCTCTCCAGCCAGGCGACCTCGTCTTTCAGCATCAGCTTCCGCTTCTTCAGCCGCTGCAGGTGCAACTGGTCCGACCCGGCTTCGGACAGCCGGGCGATGACGGTATCGAGGTCACGATGCTCGCTGCGCAGCTCATGAAGTTGGCGCAGCAGCGAATCACGGTCGGTCAGCATGTGTCATCTCTAACACGAGCGAGCGATCGATGGAACGCTTCGGCAGATTTACTTAGGTCTTCGCTGCATGTCGTCATACTGTAATGTGCGGTTGGTCAAGGGGCCGGGCCGCGCCATACAGGAGGGGTCATGAATCTGCAGTCCCGTCTCGAAAGCCTCAAGGGCCGCCATGCATCGCTCGAGATGCGGATCGCCGATGAGGACCAACGGCCTAGGCCGGACGGTGAACAGCTATCCCGATTGAAACTGGCAAAACTGCGCTTGAAGGAAGAAATGGAGAAAATATCTCCGCAAGCCTGACCGCATCGCCGGGCCGCGCGGTTGCGGTCCCGGCTTGACGGCCCGCCGCACAATCGTCATAACCCGCCCTCTATTCCCGCAAGCGCTCATGCGCCTTGCGCCGCAATTGAAGGTTTATCCCCATGTCCCGTCGCTGCCAGTTCACCGGCAAGGGCGTGCAGTCTGGCAACAACGTCAGCCACGCCAACAACAAGAGCCGCCGACGCTTCCTGCCGAATATGCAGCAGACGTCGCTATTGTCCGACATTCTGGGCACCACCATCCGCGTCCGCCTGACCACGCACGCGATCCGCACGATCGAGCATAATGGCGGCCTCGACGCGTTTCTGCTGACGACGCCCAACCGGGACCTTCCCGCGCCGGCGCAGGTGCTGAAGCGCCGGATCGTCCAATGCCAGGCCAAGCGCGCGGCCGCGCAGCCCGCCGCCTAATCAGCGTGAAGCTACAACCGGTAGCAAAGGCCCGCTTCGGCGGGCTTTCTTCGTTAAAGGCCCGGGTCAAGCGCCGGGCGCCGCGTTCGCCGGCATCCATGCTGTTCCGCTTGCCGTCCGGCGCCAGCATCGCTGTCGAGGAGTATGGCGATCCCGCGGGCGTGCCCGTGCTGTATTTCCACGGCTGGCCCGCCAGCCGGCTCGAGGCTGGACTGATCGGCTCGTTGCCCGTGCGGTTGCTGGCGCTGGACCGCCCCGGCTACGGCCGGTCCACGCCGCAGCCGGGGCGGACCCTGCTGGACTGGCCCGGCAACGTCGCATCCGTGGCGGACCGGCTCGGGCTCGATCGCTTCCACGTCGTCGGCCTGTCCGGCGGGGCGCCGTTCGCGGCCGCCTGTGCCTATGCGCTGCCGGACCGGGTGCGCGGCATGGCGCTGGTGTGTCCGGTACCGCCGGCGCATGTCGTGGCACGCCGGGCCGCCGGGATCGGGCACCTGTTCCGGCTCGGCCGCCATCCCCGCGTCGCGCATCGCTTGCTGAGCGTGCTGCGCCCCTTGCTCCGCCGCCGCATCATCACGCCCAGCACCGTGGTCGGCACCGCCATCGCGGAGGGCGACCGGGACGTGCTGACCCCGGCCATTCTCGCCGGGCTCGGCCGTGCCTGGCGCGAAGGCATCGGCCGCAGCGTGCAGGGCGCGCTGGCCGACTCCGTCATCTACGCCCAGCCCTGGGGCTTCCCGCTCTCCGGCATCCGCGTGCCCACCGCGCTGTGGTTCGGCGAAGAGGACACCCTGATCACGCCCGAGGCCGCCCTGGCCTACGCGGCCATCCCCGGTACCCAGGTGCATCGCCTACCGAGGGAGGGGCACTACTCGCTCGCGCTCCGCCACTCCCAGGCGATCCTCGACGATCTGGTCACCCAAGGGGGGCGCGGCGCTTAAAATAACCGTTTCACCACCGTCGCCTGCCCCAGCACCGCGGAACGGATCAGCCGCTTCCGGTCCATGATGTCGCCATGCGAGCGCGCCAGCGTTTCCGCATAGCGTACTACATGCGCCAACAGCCGCCCGGCCTCGTCCACATCCGGCGTATGCCGGAGCGCGCCGCCCAGGTATGGCACGGGGTCCAGCACCAGCGCCGGGTCGTCGTCCCAGGCGCGGAGCTCCGCCTCCTTCGCCCGCAGCCAGCCCAGCGCGTCATCCTGTAGCGCCGCCATCGGGGCGATGTAGTGGTTGCTGATCACCGGGCTCACGCTTTCCGAGCCCGAGGCGATGACCTTGAGCCGGCCCACCACCGCCTTGGCCGCCGCCTGCGCCGGGTCACGCTCGGGAAAATGCGCGAGGATCAAGGCGGTCTGCACCGGGCCGACCGCGCGCTGCTTGTCGACGCTCGCGCCATGGTTGCCGGCATCGACCGCGACCCGGCCGGGGTCCATGCCGCGCACGAAGACCTTGGTGAATTGCGGCGCAGCCCGGCGCCGGGTCAGCCGCAGGAAAGGGTTCGCCTCCTGCCGAGTTTCGGGCGTGGCACCCAGATAGTCTATCAGGGCCAGATGCGTGCAGGCGAGGTCCGGGTGCACCGCGTCCAGCACGGCGCGCAACCCCTCCGGCACGTGCCCGAGATGGATCAGCTCGTCACAATCCAGGAATAGCACCCAATCCGCCCCACGCTCCCGCGCCAGCCGGTACAGCAGCGTATTGACATACATTTCCGCATAGACCGGGGAGGCCGCCTGATGCACCTCGACCGACAGACCCTCAGTCCGGAGCGCGCGGATGATCTCGACCGTGCCGTCCGTGCTGCCGTTGTCGAAGATCACGTGATGATCCAGCAGGGCGGCGTGGTGACGCAGGAACGGCTCGATCAGCGCCGCTTCGTTCAGGATCCGCGACGCGCCGACCAGGCGGGCGTCAGGCAACCAGCGGCGCCCGCTCGGCCGCGGCGCGGTGCCAGCTCATGGCGGCGTCCTCGTCGAACAGCTCGGCCAGCTTCTTCATGACCGTGCCGCCCAGCTCCTCCGCGTCCACGATCGTGACCGCGCGGCGGTAATAGCGGGTCACGTCATGGCCGATGCCGATGGCGATCAGCTCGACCTGGTTCCGCCCCTCGATCTCGCGGATCACCTCGCGCAGGTGCTTCTCCAGGTAGTTGCCGGGATTGACCGATAGCGTGCTGTCATCCACCGGCGCGCCGTCGCTGATGACCATCAGGATCCGCCGGTGCTCCGGCCGGCTCACCAAGCGGCGATAGGCCCAGAGCAGCGCCTCCCCGTCGATATTCTCCTTCAGCAAGCCTTCGCGCAGCATCAGGCCGAGGTTCTTCCGCGCCCGGCGCCAGGGCGCATCGGCGGATTTATAGATGATGTGCCGCAGATCGTTCAGCCGCCCGGGGTTGCGCGGCTTGCCGTCCTGCACCCATCGCTCGCGGCTCTGCCCGCCCTTCCAGGCGCGGGTGGTGAAGCCCAGCACCTCGACCTTGACCGCGCAGCGCTCGAGCGTGCGGGCCAGGATATCGCCGCACATGGCCGCCACCGTGATGGGCCGTCCGCGCATGGAGCCGGAGTTGTCGATCAGCAGCGTCACGACCGTATCGCGGAAATCCGTCTCCCGCTCCCGCTTGTAGGACAGGCTCAGCATCGGGTTCACGATCACCCGCGCCAGGCGCCCGGCGTCCAGCATGCCCTCGTCCAGGTCGAACTCCCACGCCCGGGTCTGCTGCGCCATCAGCCGCCGCTGCAGCCGGTTGGCGAGCTTGCTGACCACGCCCTGCAGGTGCTGCAGCTGCTGATCCAGTTGCTGACGGAGCCGGCTCAGCTCCTCCGGATCGCACAGATCCTCGGCGTCCGTCTCCTCGTCATTGTGCCGCGTATAGGCGCGGTAGGCCGCCTGATCGTCCCCGGTGGCGGGGTCGCGCCGCTGCTGCGGACCGCCGGGCCGGTCGTCGCCCTCGGCGGTGGCGCTGTCCTCCTCGGTCTCTTCGCCGCCGTCATCCTCGGCCGCGTCACCCTGCATCTCCTCGGGCTGCGCGCCCAGCGTGCTGTCCTGGTCGGACTGGCTGTCGCCCTCGGACTGTTCCTGATTGTCCTGAGCGCCGGCCTGCTCGCCGCCGTCTTCGCCCTCGTCATCCTGCTGATCGGGCTCGGCCTCCACCTCGGCCTCGGCCAGATCGAGCGCGGCCAGCAGCTTGCGCGCGGCACGGGTGAACCGGCCTTGGTCGTGCTGCGCGGTCGCCATCTCGACCAGCGCCTGCTCGGCATCCTCGCCCAGCGTGCCGCGCCAGGACTCCAGGATGCGGGACGCCGCGTCGGGTGATGCCTCGCCGGACATCCGCTCCCGCGCCAGCAGCGACAGCGCGGCAGGCAGCGGCAGCTGGTCCTTCCGGGTCATGCGGTCGAAGCCCTCGGCCTCGCATTCCTCCGACAGCCGGGCGCGGAGGTTGGCGCGCACCCCGCTCATATGCTGGCCGCCGATCACCTCGACCCGGGCCTGCTCGAGCGCGTCGTACACGTCCTTCGCCTCGCGCCGCCCCGGGCTACGCGCGGCGTGGACGACGTCATCGTGGTGTCGGAGCCGCAGCGCCACGCTGTCGGCGGCCCCGCGCAGCTTGGCCCGCTCGGCCGGCGGCAGCGCCCGGGTCGGGAGCGGCAGGCGCGCCCGCTTACCCACCACGCCGGACGGGCCGGGCTGGAACGCGACCTGCACGTCCGGCTGGTTCGCGACCGCCCGTAGCGCGCCGGCGGTGGCGCGCTTGAACTCCTCGGCCCGCGTGTTGTCCTTCGTCCCGCTCACCTAGATACCCTTGCGCACGCCCGGTCCCAGCGGCAGGTCCTCGTTGAAGCAGCGCTGGTAATACTCGGCCACCGTGCCCCGCTCCGCCTCGTCGCACTTGTTCAGGAAGGTGAGCCGGAACGCGAAGCCCACGTCCTGGAAGATCTTGGCGTTCTCGGACCAGGTGATGACCGTGCGGGGCGACATGACCGTGCTGATGTCGCCGTTGATGAAACCGGCCCGCGTCAGGTCCGCCAGCGCCACCATGCTCTCGATCTGCTTCCGCGCCGGCTTGTCGGCGGGGTCCACGCCCATCTTCGCCAAGACGATCGCCGTCTCCTGCGCGTGCGGCAAGTAGTTCAGCGTGGCCACCACGTTCCAGCGATCCATCTGGCCCTGGTTGATCTGCTGCGTGCCGTGATAGAGGCCGGTCGTGTCGCCGAGCCCCACCGTGTTGGCGGTCGCGAATAGCCGGAATGACGGATGCGGGCGGATCACCCGGTTCTGATCCAGCAAGGTGAGCCGGCCCTCCACCTCCAGCACGCGCTGGATCACGAACATCACGTCCGGGCGCCCGGCGTCATACTCGTCGAACACCAGCGCGCACGCGTGCTGCAGCGCCCAGGGCAGGATCCCCTCGCGGAACTCGGTGATCTGCTTACCGTCCTTCAGCACGATCGCGTCCTTGCCGATCAGGTCGATCCGGCTGATGTGACTGTCGAGGTTCACACGGATGCAGGGCCAGTTCAGCCGGGCGGCCACCTGCTCGATATGCGTGCTCTTGCCCGTGCCGTGATAGCCCTGGATCAGCACCCGGCGGTTGAAGGCGAAGCCCGCCAGGATCGCCAGCGTGGTTTCCCGGTCGAACTTGTACGCCGGGTCGATCTCCGGCACATGCTCGCTCGGCGTCGCGAACGCCGGGACGGTCATGGCGCTATCCAGCCCGAACGCCTCACGCACGTTCACGGTCGTGTCGGGGATGCTGGGACGGGCGTCGATGGCGGAAATCTCATTCATAGGCTGATGGTCCTGTGCAGGTCTTGAACGTAACGCCGGTTGCCCGGTTTGCGAAGCCTTACCCGGCCGCGGCCATGCGCGGCTCGGAACTCAGATAGTGCCGCACGGCCGCATAGGCGATGTTGATGGTCTTGAGCCGCTCCTCCGATGCGCGGTCCCCGCCGTTGGCGTCCGGATGGTGCCGCTTGGCGAGCTCCTTGTACCGCGCCTTCAGCACCTCCATCGACACCGGCCATTCAAGCCCCAGCGTGTGGATAGGTTCCCGCAAATCCGCCGGGATCGCGTGCTCGGGCGGCGTGCGGGGCCGGGCCTTGGCGCCGCCGAAGATGCCGAACGGGTCCCGTGCCATGGCCTCGTCCAGCGCGTTCTGCTTGCCGAGCGAGCCCAGCGGCCAGGTCGGACGCTGCCACCCGGTGTCGGACCGCGTCTGCGCCTCGATCTGGCCGGGCGTCATGCCCTTGTAGAAATCCCAGGACGCGTTGTAGGCGCGCACGTGCTCAAGGCAGAACCACCAGTATTCATTGAGCGAGTCCCGCGATTTCGGCGCCCGGAACTCCCCCGCGCAAGGGCAGTCCGGCATGTCGCAGGATCGCCCCGGCGCGGCCGGGTCGGGCGCAAAGGCCCTGGCTCGCGTGGTGCGTCGGGTCATCCTGCTTTATGTGCGCGCGTGCGGTTCGGGGGCAAGTCCCGACTTGGGATCTGAGGCTGATGGGCCCAAACGCCGCCTGTCCTACTTGGTCCGCCGCCCAGGACCGGCTATCTTATCCCCATGACCCCACGCGCCACTCGCCTTCAGACGCTCCTCAACACCGCCTTCTCCCCCACCCGATTGGACGTGGTGGATGACAGCGCCAAGCACGCCGGGCACTCTGGGGCGCGGGCAGGGGGGGAGACGCATTACAGCGTGCTGATCGTGTCGGACCGGTTCGAAGGCCAGGGCCGGGTCGCCCGGCACCGGCTGGTGCACGCCGTGCTAGATCCGGAATTCGAGGGTGGATTGCACGCGTTGGCGCTCACGTTGCGGACGCCGGCGGAGCAGTCCGCGCCCCCCTCCAAGGCTGACTAGAACCCGCGCTGCAGGGAGAGGTTTGCACCGATCCTACGGTGGTTGAGCCCATCGTTGGTTTCGTTGCGGTGGCGGGCTGAAGCCTGCCCTACGCGGATTTTCGGATTCGTTCATGGCGGCGCGGGCGCGCAGGGCGGCGATGTCGGCGGGAGTGCGACGCTTCCAAATGTAGGCGCGGGACTGGTAGGCGACGCCGAGATCGCGGGCGAGTTCTTCGATGATGTCGTCGATGGGGCGGGTGCGCAGGTCACGCTCGAAACCGGCGTCATCGAGGCGTTCGTGGAGTTCGTTGTAGAGGATTGCGGTGTGGGTCGCGGGGCCGCGCTTGGCTTCGATTGCGTCTTCGACGCCGCGGATTATTTTCTCGCGGGCTTGGGTGCGTTCTGCGGGCGTCGTGCGGGTTTTGGGTGGGAAGGTTGCGATGTGGCGGGCGAGGGCGATAGTGCGGCGGATGGTTCTGGCGATGCGGTCGCACGGGATTGTCAGGTCCGCTTCGGGGTCTTTGGCCGTGTGTTCTTGGAGTTGGCGGGCGAGGGTTGCGCCGATTTCGATGAGGTCATGGAGGACGGCGCGGTAGTAGGCGTCATCGTCTTCCGGTGAGGCGGGTTGGGATTGGGGAGGGGTGGGGGTGGGGTGCATGTGAGAGAGATAGGAACATATTCCAATGGGTGAGGTCAAGAGCTGGTTTTGGGAGCGGCGGGTTTCCCGACTTCCTGTGCGCGCCCATGGCCTAGGGCAAGCTCCACTTAGGACGTGAGGAACGTGGCGGCGCGCAGAATGGGAATGCCGCGCCAAGGATGCAGCGGTAGCAGGTGCTTTTCATCGCCGGTGACGATAATTTCTGCGGTGCCGGCCAGCGCTAGCGATAGATATTTATCGTCTTTGGGATCGAGGCACTCGCGAACTCTCTCAACCGGCTCGATCCGCTCCGCCGCTAGAAGGATTAGGGCGCGAGAAGGATGAGGGATAGAATTTCCATCCGGCGTTCGAAGGTGACGAACCGGTCGAATTTCGGACGCGCGAGCACCTCGCGATATTCGTCTTCTACCTCTTGCGAGAGGATGACCGTGTTGTCTTTGCGTAACGCTTTTAGAAGTGCTTGTTCGGGAAGTCCGCTTTGCTTGAGAGCGGCGGATACAATGATCGATGCATCGAGGACGACGATCAACCCCCGCGCTCACTCCGCCAAGCATCCAATTCGTCATCGATGTCCGCGTCGGTCAAGCCGTTCGACCGCGCCTCATTTTTGGCCTTGCTGATGACCTCCGCGAGCGATTCACTGATCCGGCCTTGCTTTAAGAGACCGCTCAAATACCGCCCAGCCGCCTTCCGGCGCGCGGGCGTGTCGAGTGCCTGCGCGGCGTCGGCATCCATTGGAATCGTGACCCTGGTCAAACCGCTCATGCCCGCTAAACTATCAGGTCCGATGCAACAACGCACTCATAACCTTCAACGCGGCGGACTTGCTAAAGCCCTGAGTGCATCGCGATAAAGACTGCGCGTGCCGGGCCGCAAGCCGGGCCGTTCTGGCCCGATGCGGGGATGGCAAAATCGCAGGTAAAAGCGTGTCATCATGTCGTCCAGAGATGATCCGCTCGTTCGATGATGCCGCTTTCACGGGCGATATACAGCCAGAGTTCATCCAGTTCGGCCGCGGCTTCCGGCGCAACGGTAGGCGGCATAAGGGGACAGGGCATTTTCCGCGGCTAGGCGTTCACGGCCACGCTGTTTCACATCCGTGGCAAGCTGGCGCATAGCCGCCTCCGTCATAGGGATGCCTTAGACAAGGGCGATCGACGCCTCGGCTTCATCGACCCGCAGCAGGATTTCCAAACGCCGGCGCTCCCGCTCTTCCCACAGAGCCATCCTTCCATGCCCGCGTCTTCGGGATGTGCTATCCGTCCAGCCTCGATGGCGCGGCGGATGAAGGCTTGCTGGTCCAGGGTTGGACTGATTTCCGTGGAGCTTATCTGATCACAATGTCCGTAATATACCGGCACCCATCCTACGCTTGCTGAATTTTTGCTTGCGGTTTCATGCGGGTCGAAATAACAATCATAAGGGCAATCTGATATTTAAATCCGCAGCGAGGTCGTAAGAATGTTGAGTACTTGGATGAGAGGCATTGCGGTCCTTGCAACATTTACGGGGCCTGCGCTGGCCGAGCGGGCTATGTGCAGAGGTCAAATAAATTATGGTACGCTCGACAGCGCTGTGGGAGATTGTTCTTTCCTGAATACGAAGCCGATTGCTAGTAAAATCAATAAGATTTGTCATCAAGGGGACGAATGTGAAGTGAAAGCGAACGTAAGCGGCAGTTATAAAATCATTGAGTCTGTATATTCAGTAAAGTTAATTCGCAAATCTTCAAATTAAAGAATAGTGGAATCGACATCAGTTCTCATATTTTAAGCTCATGGCAATTCTTTCCTGTTTCGGTTCGCTTACACTACAACTCAAGGGTCGATAGCGCAAGTCGCGTCAGGGGGTATGCTGCACATATTTAATCCCTCTATGATGATTAATTCCACGCTGCAATCGTCCTCTTTCCTGAAGATGAAACTACCGAGTCCAGGAACTCGCTGCATTTTTCAAAGTCAATTTCCCTACGGGCGGCTTGGAGGATGTGATTAGGCTTTGGCCTATCAGAAAGACTTTCAATAAGAATAAGACCAACGCCATGACGGATGCACTCATCTTTTACTCGCACGGCTTGCTCCTTATTTTTTTCGATCCACTCTTCCTCGCCAATCGGAAACAACACATAAGCTTTTGTAGCGGCTGTAGCATGGGCCAATGCCTCGAAAACAGCGAGAACATTTGCGCTGTCGGGACGTTTAACCTCAAACGTAACGACGTCGAACTCATGACCCTTTGTCCAGGGAAAGCGCTTGTAGGAAATCAGCGTGAAATCAGGACGAGTCCAAGAACCAACTATTTTACTATCTCGATTTGAAGTATTCTCTAGCACAAATTCCTTGAAAGTCTTACTCCAAATTTCTCGGATCTGATTGTCCACAATTTGATAGTATGCGTTTTCTGGTATCACAAAAGCCTTATTTAAGGTAAAAACGTTTCCTTTGCCGCAAATGAGAAAGCCTTGTTCTTGTCCGTAGGCAGCCGCGGCGGATAGATTTGCGTCAAGAATTCCATGATGATTTTTCATTACTGTAGCGCTTAAAGGCTCTTTCACTTTAGCCAGCAGTCTAGTTATCCGCTCGAGGGCTAGAAGTACATCAAGGGTCGGAACTGATTTTTCAGATACCACACTCAGACCCCTTGCGCTTTTTGACCGCAGAGCGTGTAACGAAGTCGGTCGTAAGTCAACTCCGCCACCGCAGCACCTGAGCTTTCAGCGGGTTAACAAACTCCCGCCCCTCGGCCCGGCTCGCCACGAATTCGCGCTTTAGGCGTTGATACCACCGGATTTGCGTGTCTGGATCGCCTACGAACATCGCGGCACCGGCGGCCTGGTTCTGCATCATCTTGTTCGCGACATCGCGGTCCTGGCGTAGGAAATCCCGCGCCATCCACCACGCTGCCGGCGTGAACGGGGCCAGCCACGTCGGCGTCCAGTAGACGCAGTAATGCACGTCGGTCTCCGTCTCCGTAATCGGCGTCGCCGCCGCCAGCACGCCCGCGGCATGCGCGTCACCCTCGATGTGCTCGATGCGAATGCCCGGCAACTCGATGCCGATATCGATGTGCACGTTGCGGCCCAGCAGGCGGTAGGGGTTGGCGCCATGCTGCAAATGATGCCGCTGCATCCTAAAACCCATGCCAGCCGGCTCGAAAGCCTTCTCCTTCAGGCGTAGGTTGGCGGCCGGGTTGCGCTTCCACCAGAGGCTCGTGTGCACGAAGGCGGGGTGTCCGGGGTCGAAGAAGCCGGCTGCGGCGAGGTCCACGCCGCAGTGGAAGCGCTCGGTCACCGTCACCTGGGCCGCGCCCTCGAAGCCCGGCACGCGAGGGATCGTACCCGGAGTGCCGGTGCCGACATAGACCCAGATGTTGCCCTGCACCTCCTCTGCCGCATACGCACGGAGGCGGAAGCGGCTGGGATCGGTAGTGTCACCAGGGGCCAGCGACGGAATCTCGGTGCAGCGCCCGTCCGCGGCGCCGAACGCCCAGCCGTGATACCCGCATCGCAGCGTCTGGCCGTCGAACCCGCCATGGCGCATCGGCATGCCGCGGTGCGGGCAGGCATCGCCATAGGCGAATACGGTCCCATCCATGCGCCGGCCGAGCAAAATGGGCTCGTCCAGCAAGGTCACCGGGCGGGTCTTGCCGCGGGGGACCGTTTTGCCGGGCGCGCCCAGATACCAAAAGTCACGCAGCATTTCAGACATCGTTCAATCCATGGTGATCCGCGGGCCGCGCGGCTTTTGCGGTAGGCCGGACCATACCTTGGCGGCGATGGCGGCAAAGGCCTGGGCAGCCGGGCTGTCCGGAGCGGCCGCGCAAATCGGGGTGCCGGCGTCACCGGAGGTGCGGACCTCCAGCAATAGCGGCACCTCACCCAGGAACGGCACCCCCAGCGCCTCCGCCTCGCGCCGCGCACCGCCATGGCCGAACAGCTCGGTCCGATGGCCACAGGCCGGGCAGCAGAACACGCTCATGTTCTCGACGATGCCCAGCACCGGCACCCGCGTCTTCTCGAACATCCGCACGCCCCGGCGCGCATCGATCAGCGCGATGTCCTGCGGGGTCGAGACGATCACGGCGCCCGACAGGCTCACCTTCTGCGCCATCGTCAGCTGCGCATCCCCCGTGCCCGGCGGCATATCCACCACGAGGATATCGAGCGTGCCCCACTCCACCTGGCCCATCATCTGCTCCAGCGCGCCCATCACCATCGGCCCCCGCCAGATCATGGCGGTGTCGGGATCAACCAGAAAGCCGATCGACATCGCCTGCAGGCCCCAGGCGCGGATCGGGATCATTTTGCCATGGCGCTGCCCGGGCTTGGCCGACTCGCCCAGCATCCGCGGCAGGCTGGGGCCGTGCACGTCCGCGTCCAGCAGGCCGACCGCAAGGCCTTGCCGGGCCAGTGCCACTGCAAGGTTCACGGCCGTGGTGGATTTTCCGACGCCCCCCTTGCCCGACGCCACGGCCACGATGTGCGCGACCCCCGGCAGCAAAGCCGTCGGCTCCGGTGAGGGTGCGGGCGGCGGGGCAGGGCGGTGCGCCGTCAGCACCACGGCCGCGTTCACGACGCCGGGCTCTTGCGCCAGCCGCGCCTGCACATCCCGGCGCACCACCTCCATGGCCGGCGCGCTCGCCCGATCCGCATGTAGCGCCACGTGGACCAGCCCGTCCCGCACCTCGAGGCTGTCGATCATCGCCGCCGTGACCGATCCCAGGCTCAGCACCGCCTGCCGCAGACTTTCCACACTCAGCGCCATCGCCCGCGAACCCCGTTTGCTTGTAAAGATGCCGGGCGCAGGCAATATGCTGGCGACCGCGATGCGCATATGGCCGCATCCGGCGCGCACATCCAGGAGCGACCGAATCTATGTCTTGGAATAACGGCGGCGGCGGCCCTTGGGGCAACCCGGGCGGCAATCCACCGCCGAAGGGCCCGAACCGCGGCCCATGGGGCGGTAACAACGGACCCGGCGGCAACCTGCCGGACCTCGATCAGATGATTGCCAAGCTGCAATCGTCCGCCCGCCGCTTCGCCCCTGGTGGCCCGGGCGGCGGCACGCAGGCCAATGGCAAGATGCTGGCCATCTTGGCGCTCATCGCCGTCGTCGTCTGGCTCGCCAGCGGCTTCTACCGCGTCCAGCCGGACCAGCAGGGCGTGGTGATGCGCTTCGGCGCTTTCCAGCGCACGACGTTGCCGGGCCTCAACTACCACATGCCTTGGCCGGTCGAGCGGGCGGAGACCCCGGCCGTCACCCGTATCAACCGGACCGAAATCGGTTTCACCGCGGACCCCAACCGCGCCTCGCAGACGCGCGGCGGGTCATCCGAAATCCCGCGTGAGGCGCTGATGCTCACCGGCGACGAGAACATCATCGACATCAATTTCTCGGTCTTCTGGCACATTCGGGACGCCGGCGACTACCTGTTCAACACGCGCAATCCGGATGAGACGGTCAAATCCGTGGCCGAAAGCCTGATGCGCGAAGTGCTGGGCCGCACCCCGATCCAGCCGGCGCTGACCGAGGCTCGGGCCCGGATCGAACAGTCCGTGGCCACTGGCGCGCAGGCCGTGCTGGACCGGTATAGAACCGGGATCGAGATCACTCAGGTGCAGCTGCAGAAAGTGGACCCGCCCGCCGAGGTGATCGAAAGCTTCCGGGACGTTCAGCGCGCCAATACGGACGCCGAGCGAGCCCGGAACGAGGCCGAAAGCTACCGCAATGACATCATCCCCCGTGCCCGCGGTGAGGCCGCCCGGGTGCAGGCGGAGGCGGAAGGCGCCCGCCAGGCCAGCATCGCCCAGGCTACCGGCCAGGCGCAGCGGTTCCTGAGCGTGTATCAGGCCTATTCCGTCGCCAAGGATATCACCACCAAGCGCCTCTATATTGAGACGATGCAGGACATCCTGAGCAAGACCCCTTCCATCGTGGTGGACGACAAGCTGAAGGGCATCGTCCCCTACCTCCCGATCGACCCGGCGCGGGCCGGAGCCACGAAATGAGCCGCGTGACCCTCGGCGGACTCGTCGTCGCCATCACCCTCGCCGTCTTCGCCCTCGCCAGCCTATTCACCGTGCAACAGACCGAGCAGGTGCTGATCACCCAGTTCGGTGAGCCCAAGCGCGTCATCAGCGAGCCCGGCCTGCACGCCCGCATCCCGTTCATCCAGAACGTCATCAGCTTCGACCGCAAGCTGCTGGACTATCAGACGCCGGGCGAGGAGGTGATCCTGAACGACCAGCGCCGCCTGATCGTCGATAGCTTCACCCGGTTCCGCATCACCGACCCGCTGCAGTACTTTCAGACGGTCGGCTCGGCCGAGGACGCGATCCGCAACCGGCTCAACTCCGTCGTGACGTCCAGCCTCCGCCGCGTGCTGGGCAACGAAACCCTGCTCAACGTGCTGTCGGCCGAGCGTCCGCGCATCATGGGCCTGATCCGCGACCAGGTTGCCGGGGAGATGAAGAGCTTTGGCATCACGATCGAGGATTTGCGGCTCCGCCGGGCCGACCTGCCGGAGGAGAACACCAAGGCCATCCTGAGCCGGATGATCTCGGAGCGTGACCGTATCGCCAAGCAGCTCCGCGCCGGCGGCGACGAGGCCAGCATCCGCATCCGCGCCGATGCCGAGCGGGACCGCACCGTGCTGCTGGCCGAGGCGCGGGCCACGGCGGACCGGCTACGCGGCGAAGGCGAGCAGCAGAGCACCAAGATATTCGCCGACGCCTATCAGCAGGACCCGTCCTTCTACCAATTCTACCGCACCCTGCAGGCCTATCGCGAAGTGTTCGCCAACGGCCAGTCCCGCATGGTGCTGACCCCGGATACCGAGTTCCTGCGCCTGCTGCGTGAACCGCCCCAATGATGCTGCGTTCAACCCGCTTGTGGAGAACAACGATGCGCCTCCTTCCATTCCGTGCCCTTGCCCTGGCGGGCGCGCTGATGCTCCCGGCCTCGCTACCGCCGTTCGTGCAGACGGCCGCCGCGCGAGGCGCGCCCGATAGCTTCGCCGATCTGGCCGCGCAACTGCTGCCGGCGGTGGTCAATATTTCGTCTAGCCAGGCGGTGCAGACCCGGGCGGACCGCGGCGGGCCGGAGATCCCGAGCTTCCCGCCAGGCTCGCCGTTCGAACAGTTCTTCAAGGACTTCATGGACAAGAACCGGGGCGGCCCGTCCGGACCGCAGGGCCGGCGTAACCAGGGTCCGCAGGACGGGCCGGAGGGACATGGCGGCGGACGCGCGGTCAGCCTCGGCTCTGGCTTCATCGTCGATCCCGCGGGCTACATCGTCACCAACAATCACGTGATCGATGGCGCGGACGAGATCAGCGTGACGCTCCAGGGCAACGTCATTCTGAAAGCGACGCTGGTCGGTAAAGACGAGCGCGTCGACCTCGCGCTGCTGAAGGTCGAAAGCGACCACCCCCTGCCGGCGGTAAATTTCGGCGATAGCGACGGGAGCCGGATCGGTGACTGGGTGCTGGCGATCGGCAACCCGTTCGGCCTCGGCGGCTCCGTCACCGCGGGCATCGTAAGTGCCCGGGGCCGCGACATCCATCAGGGTCCGTATGATGATTTCATCCAGACGGATGCAGCCATCAACCGCGGCAACTCCGGCGGACCGCTCTTCAACATGGACGGGCAGGTGATCGGCATCAACACTGCCATCTACTCGCCCTCCGGCGGCTCGGTCGGCATCGGCTTTTCGGTTCCGTCCAATCTCGCGAAGTCCGTGGTGGCGCAGTTGCGCGAGTATGGCCATGCCCGGCGCGGCTGGCTCGGCGTGCGCATCCAGCAGGTGACGCCCGATATCGCCGAGAGCCTGGGGCTGAAGGACAGCTCCGGCGCCATGGTGGCCGGCGTCAATGACGGGGGCCCGGCCGACAAGGCCAAGATCAAGAACGGCGACGTGATCCTGAAATTCAATAATCAGGACGTGAAGGAGATGAAGAACCTGCCGCGCATCGTCGCCGAAACCCCGATCGGCAAGGAGGTGCCGGTTTCGGTCTGGCGCGACGGCAAGCCCATCACGCTGCAGGCCGCGGTGGGCGAACTGCCGGATGACGTCCAGCAGGCTAGCGCCGAACAGCCGGGCAAGGCTGCGCCGCAACGCCCGGCCGAGATCGCCGGCCTCGGCGCCAGCCTCGCCCCGCTCACGGACGACCTGCGGGACCGCTTCAAGATCGCCCCGGACCAGAAAGGCGTGGTGGTGACCGACGTCTCCCCGGACGGTAACGCCGCCGGACGTGGCTTGAAGCCCGGCGATGTGATTGTGGAAGTGCAGCAAGAGGCGGTCTCCACCCCCGCCGACGTGCAGGACCGCATGGCCAAATACCGCAAGCTCAACCGCAAGACGGTGCTCATGCTGATCCAAAGCGGCGACGGCCTCCGCTGGGTCCCGCTACCCCTGGCGATAGACGACACGAAGAAGCCAGGCTGACCAAACTGACCTCCCCCTCTCCCTCCGGGAGAGGGCTGGGGTGAGGAAAACGATCGGCACTTCGCCCTAATGAGCGAGTGACTGGCGCAAGAGCCTCCACCGCTTGCCTCCTCACCCCGGCCCTCTCCCGAAAGGGAGAGGCGGAAGGACGTGACGCATGCCCCACCCCGAAACCTGGCTGAAACCCCTCCCAGACGGCCTATACTGCGAGCCCGGTGACTTCTACATCGACCCGGTCCGCCCCACCTCCCGCGCCATCATCACCCACGCCCACGCCGACCACGCCCGCCCCGGCCACACCGCCGTCCTCGCCTCGCCAGAGACCATGGCCCTCATGGACGTCCGCATGGGCATGGGCCGCGCCGGCGAGACCCAGCAGATTCTGCAATACGGCGAGAAACTCGGCATCGACGAGGTCCGCGTTTGGCTGGAACCCGCCGGCCACGTGCTGGGGGCCGCCCAGGTGGCAATCGAATACCAGGGCACCCGCGCCGTGGTCAGCGGCGATTACAAACGAAGCCCGGACCCAACCTGCCGCCCGTTCATCCCTATCCCCTGCGACGTGTTCGTCACCGAAGCGACCTTCGCCCTACCCGTGTTCCAGCACCCGCCCGCCGCCGGTGAGATCGCCAAGCTCCTCGCCAGCGTCGCGCTGTTTCCCGAACGCACCCACGTCATCGGCGCCTACGCCCTCGGCAAAGCCCAGCGCGTGATCGCATTGCTGCGCGAAGCCGGCTGGGACGCGCCGATCTACCTGCACGGCGCGCAGATCCCGCTCTGCCAGGCCTATGAACGGCTCGGCATCCCCTTGGGCGACCTGCGGCCCGCCACCGTTGCCGGCCCTGGCGCCGGAAAGGAAAAGCTGGCCGGCGCCATCGTCATCGCACCCCCCTCCGCCGTCGCCGACCGCTGGGCCCGGCGCCTCGCAGACCCCGTCGTCTGCGTCGCCAGCGGCTGGATGCGCGTCCGCCAGCGCGCCCGCAGCAAGGGCGTGGAGCTCCCGCTCATCATCTCCGACCACGCCGATTGGGCCGAGCTCAACACTACCATGGACGAGGTCGGCGCCCCCGAGATCTGGGTCACCCACGGCCGGGAGGAGGCGCTGATCCACGAAGTCGCCAAGCGCGGCATCCGCGGCCGCGCCCTCCGCCTGCTGGGCTATGGCGACGAGGAAGAAGACATCGCCGCATGATCGCGTTCTCGAACCTGCTGGAGCGCCTGGTGTTCACGCCGGGCCGGCTGGCGAAGATTGCGCTGCTGCACCGCTATTTTGCCGATCAGCCGGACCCCGACCGCGGCTGGGGCCTGGCCGCGCTCACGGATGAGCTGAGCTTCACCGCCGCCAAGCCCGCCATGATCCGTGCCCTGGCCGAGGAACGGACCGACCCGGTGCTGTTCGGCATGTCGCACGACTACGTGGGGGACCTCGCCGAAACCGTCGCCCTCATTTGGCCCGGCCGCCCCACCAACGCCCAGCCCCCCACCATGACGGAGGTGATCGAGGCGCTGCAGACCACCCCGAAATCTGAGCTGCCCTTCGTGGTCGCCGGCTGGCTCGATGCGTCGGACGCCTCCGTCCGCTACGCGCTGCTGAAGCTCATCACCGGCTCCCTCCGCGTCGGCGCCTCCGCCCGCTTGGCCAAGATCGCGCTGGCCGAGATCGCGGGGGGCCGCATCGCGCCTGACGAGATCGAGGAGGTCTGGCACGGCCTCACGCCCCCCTACGCCACCCTGTTCGCCTGGCTGGAAGACACCGGCCACCGCCCGGACCCGGCCGGCGCCCCGGTGTTCCGCCCCCCCATGCTGGCCCAGCCGCTCGAGGCGCCGGACCTCGCCGTGCTGGACCCCGCCGCCTACGCCGCCGAGTGGAAATGGGACGGCATCCGCGTGCAGCTGGTCAGCACGCTGGGCGGCCAGCGCATCTACTCCCGAGGCTCGGACGACGTGAGCCACGCCTTCCCGGAAATCCTCGCCACCATGGACTGGCAGGGCGTGCTGGATGGGGAGCTGCTGGTGGTGCGCGCGGGCGAAGTGGCGCCGTTCGCCGACCTGCAGCAGCGCCTCAACCGCAAGTCACCCGGCGCCAAGATGCTGTCCGACTACCCCGTCCACGTCCGCGTCTATGACCTGCTGTTCGACGGCACGGACGACCTTCGCCCCCTGCCGTTCACCGAGCGCCGGGCCAGGCTGGAGGCGTGGGTCGCCGCACACCCGTCCCCGCGCATGGACATCTCGCCCCTGATTCCGTTCACCACCATCGCCGAACTGTCCACCATCCGCGACGGCACCCGCGCCGCCAGCATCGAGGGGCTGATGCTGAAGCGCCTCGACACGCCCTACGTGCCGGGCCGGCCCAAGGGCCATTGGTGGAAATGGAAGCGCGACCCGCTGACGATCGACGCCGTGGTCATGTATGCGCAGCGCGGCCACGGCAAGCGCAGCTCATACTATTCGGACTATACTTTCGGCCTGTGGCGTGACGACGGCGAGCTGGTGCCCGTCGGCAAGGCCTATTCCGGCTTCACGGACGCGGAACTGGTGCAGATGGACCGTTGGATCCGCAACCACACCACCGCCCGCTTCGGCCCGGTGCGCGAAGTGGAGCGCGGCCTCGTGCTAGAAATCGCCTTCGACGCCGCCCAGCGCAGCGGCCGCCACAAATCCGGCGTCGCCCTTCGCTTCCCCCGCGTCGCCCGCCTCCGCCCCGACAAATCCCCGGCCGACGCCGACCAGCTCACAACCCTCCTAAACCTCATCCCTTCCCCCTCTCCCCTCGGGAGAGGGTCGGGGTGAGGGACGCGACAGGGATAGCATCGCAACCTGAAAGAGAACTGGCATAAGCCACCGCCCTGTCCACCCAGACCCCAGCCGCCTCCACCGCCGGTGCCAGATCGAACGCTGCATCCGCGTTGCCCAGCACCTCCCGCAACCCCCGCCCGCTCCGCCGTACTTCCGCCGCAGCGGCCTCGACATGGGCATGCGCCGCCTCCCGCCCCATCGATGCCCCCAGCAGCGCCGCCGCCCGGTCCGCAAACAGCATTCCCCGGGTCGCGCCGATGTTCTCCAGCATGCGCGCGGCATCCACCTCCAGCCCCTCCGCCAGCACCCGCGCCTCCCGCACCGCCCCGGCCGCCCAGCCGAACAGCGCCGGCACCGCCGCCCATTCCGCGTGCCACAGCCCGACCGGCCGCTCATGCAGCATCGGCAGGGCATTCAGCAACGTCACCACCTGACCCGGCGCCCCGGCCTGCGCCGCCAAGATCACCGTCGACGACACCGGGTTCCGCTTATGCGGCATCGCCGAGGAGCCGCCGCGGCCCGGCACATACGGCTCGGCCACCTCACCGACTTCGGTCGATGCCAAATGCGCGACGTCGGTCGCCATCTTCGCCAGCGCGCCGATCAGCGTCGCGAGCCACACGCCCACCGCCACCATCCGCCCGCGCAGCGCGTGCCAGGCCAACGGCGTCGTGCCCAGCCCCAGGCCCGCCGCGAACGCCTCCAGCAAGGCGGGACCGCCGGGCAGGGTGCCGACCGGCCCGCTCAGCGACGCCACCAGCACCTGCTGCCGCAGCATCGGCAGCTGCGCCACGCTATCGGCCACGCCGGTGAGCCATACCGCCACCTTAAACCCGAACGTCACCGGCGCCGCGTGCTGCCCGTAGGTCCGGCCGACGCAGGGCGTGCCCCGGTGCCGCACCGCCAGCGCACTCAGCCCGGCCAGCACCGCCAGCAGCTCGGTCTCCAGCAACACCAGCCCATCGCGGATCTGCAACACCAACGCCGTGTCCATGATGTCCTGCGTGGTCGCGCCCTTGTGGAACAGCCGCTCCCGCTCCGGCGGCAACTGCGCCTGCACGGCATGCACGAACGGAATGACCGGCACCCCCGCCAGCGCGGTCGCTCGCCCGATCGCCGCCGGATCAAGCCCGGTCACGGCCTCGACGGCGTCCCCCAGCGCCTCCTCTCCTTGCGCCCGCGCCAGCGCCGCCTCCACCCGCACCATGGCTACCAACCGTGCCTGATCCGAAAAACAGGCCTGCATAGCGTCGGTCGTGAACAACGGCGCAAACAGCGGAGACATCATGAGGCAGGCTTTCCCCTCTCCCGCTTGCGGGAGAGGGCAGGGGTGAGGGTTTAGAGGCCTCTACCAGTAAGGGAGCCTAGGCCGAAAGCAACCGACGCAGCTCGGCCGTGATCTGCGCCGGCGGCGACTCGTGCGTGAACACCGCCGCATTCCGCCCCTCACGGTCCATCGCATAGATGATCGAGGAATGATCCATGTCATACCCCTCCGCCGTCGGATGCTTGGCGAAATAGACGCGGTATTCCTTGGCCGCCTGCCGGATCTGCTCCATGGACCCAGACAGCCCCACGAACCCGGCGTCGAACGCCGCCACGTAATCCTTCATGATATCAGGCGTGTCCCGCTCTGGATCGACCGTGATGAACACCACACCGACCTTCGCCCGGTCAGCGCCCAGGGCATCCACGGCCGTCGCCATATCCCCGAGCGCCGTAGGGCAGGCGTCCGGGCAGTGCGTGTAGCCGAAATAGACCAACAGCGGCCGGCCCAGGAAATCCCGGTCCGTCACGACCTTCCCATCGCCGTTCAACAGCGCGAACGGCCCGCCAATCACAGCGGCCGGGCCCGAATGCACCGCCCGGTAAACCCCGGCCCCAGCCAACCCCAGCCCCAACAAAGCGGCGGGAGCGAGCAACGTGACCTGGCGGCGTGAAATCTTAGGCATGGCCGTAAATTGGTGCCGGGCGCATCGATAAGGAAGCCCCTGTTTACGCGATCAATTATCCGCTATGGGACGCTCCTGCCCCGAACGGGGAGTGTCTTCTGGAGGAAACCAATAATGCTACGCCGCCCCCTGTTGGCCGCCACCGCCATGGCCGCCGCCCTGCTGACCACCCAGGCCCGCGCCGCAGACCCGATCCTGATCGGCGTGACCGGCCCGTTTACCGGCGGCTCGTCCAGCATGGGCGTCTCGATGCGGGACGGCGTGAAGCTCGCGATTACCGAGATCAACAAGGCCGGTGGCGTCATGGGCCGCCAGCTCCAGGCCGTGGAGCGCGATGACGAGGCGCGGAACGAGCTGGGCGTGCAGATCGCGCAGGAGCTGATCAACAAGGAGCACGTGGTCGCCACCCTCGGCTTCATCAACACCGGCGTGGGCCTGGCCTCGCAACGCTTCTACCAAGAGGCCGAGATCCCCGTGATCAACAACGTCGCCACCGGCACGGTGATCACGCAGCAATTCGCCGCGCCCAAGGAGAAGAGCAACTACATCTTCCGCGCCGCCGCCAATGACATCATCCAGTCCGCGATGATCGTGGAAGAGGCCATCACCCGCCGCGGCTTCAAGAAGCCCGCCATCATGGCCGACAGCACCAATTATGGTCAGCTGGGCCGCGAAGACCTCGTGCGCGCGCTGGCCGCCAAGGGCGTGAAGCCGGTGGCGGAAGAGAAGTTCAACATCAAGGACACCGACATGACCGCGCAGCTGCTGCGCGCCAAAGAGGCCGGGGCGGACGTGATCCTCACCTACGGCATCGGGCCCGAGCTGGCGCAGATCGCCAACGGCCAGGCGAAGCTCGGCTGGAAGGTGCCGCTGGTCGGCTCCTGGACGCTCAGCATGAGCAGCTTCATCGACACCGCCGGGCCGAACGGGGACGGCGCCGTCATGCCGCAGACCTTCATCCAGCTGCCGAACACGCCCAAGCGCAAGGCGTTCATCGAGGCCTATCAGGCCGCCTACAAGACCGAGCGCATGCCGAGCCCGGTGTCCGCCGCGCAGGGCTATGACAGCGTGTACTTGCTTGCGGCGGCGATCAAGCAGGCCGGGTCCACGGACGGCAAGAAGATCCATGACGCGCTAGAGAGCCTGAACGAAAAGGTGGAAGGGGTGATCACCGTCTATGACCACCCGTATTCCGCCACCGACCATGAAGCCATCAGCAACAACATCCCCGTGTTCGGCCTGGTCAAGGACGGTAAAGTCGTCCCCGCCCATGACGAAGACGTGGCCGGTGACAAGGCCATGCGCATCAAGCCGCGTAGCTGATTTCCAAGTATAATGGACGCACGGTGGAATGCAGTTCGCATTCCACCGCTCTTACCGACTAGGCATTTCCGATGCACATCTTAGCCCAATTGCTGGTCAGCGGCATCGCCGTCGGCATGATCTACGGCGTGATCGCCTTTGGCTACCAATTGACCTTCGCCACCTCGAAAACACTGAATTTCGGGCAGGGCGAGGCGCTGATGCTCGGCGCCCTCGTCGGCCTGACCGCACAGGCCTATGTCGGCTACTGGCTCATGCTGCCCATCGTGCTGGCGTTCGGCCTAATACAGGGCGCGGTGGTGGAGCGGCTGGGCGTGCGCAAATCCATCGAAAGCGGCTCGGAGAGCGGCTGGATCATGGCCACCATCGCGCTCGGCATCATCTTCAGCAACCTGGCCGAAAATATCTGGGGCCGCGACGACCTGAAATTCCCCTCGCCCTTGGGCGAAGTCCCGATCGACGTCGGCGGCATCCGCGTGCTGCCGATGGAGATCGCCATCGTCTTCGGCGCCATCGGCCTCATGCTGGCCGTCGAGTTCTTCAACCGCCGCACCGTGTTCGGCAAGGCCGTGGTCGCCACCGCCAACGACCGGGGCGCCGCCGGGTTGATGGGCATCAACACCGCCGTGGTCATCACCTTCAGCTATGCGCTGAGCAGCATGACGGCCGCGTTCGCCGGCGTGCTGGTGGCGCCGATCACGCTCACCGGCGCCACCATGGGCGCGGTGCTGGGCCTGAAGGCGTTCGCCGTGGCCATCATCGGCGGCCTCAACAGCGGCTTCGGCGTCGTGGTCGGCGGGCTGATCTTGGGCATCGCCGAGACCACCACCGGATACTATCTCTCCACCGGCTACAAGGACGTGCCCGGCCTTGTGCTCCTTTTGCTCGTGCTGTCCTTCAAGCCGTCCGGCTTGTTCGGTAAACGCACGATCCGGAAAGTATGATGAAGTCCCTTACGCGCTACGGCGTCCTGCTGGCCCTGTTGCTGGTGTTCCCGTTCCTGGTCACCAACCCCTATTACCTGCATCTCGGCATCCTGATCACCATCTATTCCATCCTGTTGCTGGGGCTGGACGTGGTGTTCGGCTATACGGGTGAGGTTTCGTTGGGCCACGCCGCGCTACTGGGCATCGGCGCCTACACCGCGGCAATCCTCAACTTCAAGCTGGGAATCACCATGTTCCCCGCCATCCCCGCCGGGATCGTGGTCGCCGCCCTGTTCGGCCTGGTGCTGGCGTTGCCCGCCTTGCAAGTCACCGGACCCTACCTCGCCATGGTGACGCTCGCCTTCGGCACCATCATCTACACGCTGATCAACGAAATGGACTTCCTCACCAACGGTCCGATGGGCATTACCATCACCAAGCCCATCTACTGGGACCTGCGGGACTACGCGGCCAGCGTGCCGTTCTTCGATATGAAGGCGGCGCAGCTCCGCGACTTCGAGTTCTACTTCATCGTCATCGCCTGTTTCATGGCGAGCCTCATCGTCGTGAACCGCCTGATCGCCAGCCGCTACGGCCGCGCGTTCGAGGCGCTGCGTGACGCCCCAATCGCCTCCGACTGCATGGGTGTCAGCGTCTATAAGCATAAGGTCATCGCCTTCGCCTTTAGCGCCGGTCTCGCGGGCCTCGCGGGCGTGTTGTTCGCCTACTCCGAACAGTATGTGGCACCGAACAATTTCGGCATCCCGCTCGCCATCCAGTTCCTGCTGGGCGTCGCACTGGGCGGACGCAAGAGCCGGGTCGGGCCGATACTCGGCGCCGCCATCATCGTCGTGCTGCCGAACTTGCTGGCCGACATCGCGCTATTCCGCATCATCGCCGGCGTCATCGCCGTGGTCGCGGTGCTGGCCGCCGCCGTGACCTGGGTCCGCAACCCTGATCAGCGCCGGGCCATCCTGGTCCCCGTCGGATTATGCATCGCCTTCTTCGTGTTCTCGCTGTTGCTGCAGCGGATCACCGACTTCAAGCTCGCCGTCTTCGGCGCCATGATCCTGTTCGTGGTGTATTACTTGCCGGACGGCATTTGGGGCTTCGTCCGCACCGCACTCTCCGCCGTCCGCCCCGGCCTGTTCCGCGCCCACGCCGTCATCTCGGCGCAGGGGGACGCCGCCCACGTCTGGTCCGCCAACGCCCCGGTGGTCGAGCCCGGTAAGCCGCTCCTGGAAGCCAAGCAGATCCTCATGCAGTTCGGCGGCCTAAAGGCCCTGAACCAGGTGGACCTCCGCGTCATGCCCGGCACCATCCACGGCCTGATCGGCCCCAACGGCTCCGGCAAGAGCACCATGATGAACGTGCTCACGGGCATCTACACCCCGACCGGGGGCGAAATCCTGCTGGAGGGCCAGTCCATCGGCGGCCGCACCCCGTCCGACATCGCCACCGCCGGCATCGCCCGCACCTTCCAGAACGTGCAGCTGTTCGGCGCGCTCACCTGCATCGAGAACATCATGGTCGGCCTGCACCACACCTACAGCGCCGGCCTCGCCGCCGTCGCCGTCGCCACCCCCGAGGCCACCAAGCAGGAAACCGCCGCCCAGATCCGCGCCGCCAGCCTGCTGAGCTTCGTGGGCCTCGACGGCCTCGGCAACGAGGAGGCGCGCAACCTCCCCTACGGCAAGCAGCGCGTGCTGGAGATCGCCCGCGCCCTGGCGCTGGACCCGAAGCTGCTATTGCTCGACGAACCCGCCGCCGGGCTCACCGCGCCCGACATCAAGGTGCTGATCGAGATCATCCGCAAGATCCGCGACCAAGGCATCACCCTGATCCTGATCGAGCATCACATGGACGTCGTCATGAGCCTCTGCGACACCGTGACCGTGCTGGATTTCGGCCAGAAGATCGCCGAGGGCATGCCCGCCGCCGTCCAGGCCGACCCGGCGGTCATCAGCGCCTACCTGGGCGGCACCGTGGCCGAGGCGGCATAACATGCTCGAGATCCGAAACCTCGTCGCCGGCTACGGCAAAGTGCAAGTCCTGCACGGCCTCAGCTTGCAGGTCGAACGCGGCCAGTTGGTGACGCTCATCGGCAGCAACGGCGCCGGCAAGACCACCACGCTCCGCGCGATCTCCGGCATGCTGAAGCCCGAATCCGGCCAGATCACCCTGGCCGGGGCGAACATCACTGGCCAACCCAGCCACATTATCGCCCGCGCCGGCCTGGCGCACAGCCCCGAGGGCCGCCGCGTCTTCGCCACCATGCCCGTCGCCGACAACCTGGTCATGGGCGCCTTCCCCCGCCTGACGGGCGCCCGCCCCAAGGGCGACGTGAACGCCGACCTGGACCGCATGTACACGCTATTCCCCCGCCTGGCCGAACGCCGCGCCCAACTCGCCGGCACCCTCTCCGGCGGCGAGCAGCAGATGCTGGCGATGGCCCGCGCCCTCATGCTGAACCCCGAAGTGCTGCTGCTAGATGAACCCAGCATGGGCCTATCCCCCCGCCTGGTGAGCGAAGTATTCGCCACCATCGGCCGCCTGAAGGAAGCGAAGATCACGATGCTGCTGGTCGAACAATTCGCCGCGGCGGCGCTGGAAGTGGCGGATTTCGGCTACGTCATGGAAAACGGCCGCCTCACCAGCTCCGGCCCAGCCCAGGCGCTCAAGAACGACCCGGCGGTGCGAGCGGCTTATCTTGGGGCTGCGCATTGATATCGAGCGGCCTCGTCACTGGGTAGCCACGCGGCGCGCAGGCCGGCGGCGAGCCGCTCGACGATTTTGCTGCCCCAACCCTGCTCGGCCTGCTGCTCCGGCCAGGCTTCGTGAACCGTGACGCATCGCCGATCTCCCGTCAGTTGCGAGTAAGCCTCGCCGTGTCCCTGGACGTGCGCTACTGTAATCGCGTTTTGCAGGGCCGGCAGTCAGGTCATATCCGCCGCCCGACACTCTCGCTGCCGGTCCAACAAGCCCGCACCCAGCAGTCCACGCGACCGTCAGCAACCGGCATGTCAAGCAGGATCGCGCCTGGTCGCCGGCGAAAGGCCCAGTTCGGCCGCGACCGCCACGACCGCTTCGCGCGCGGCCTGCACCACGGTGTCCACCTCGTCCCGCGTGATGCAGAGCGGCGGTGCGAAGCCCAGTATGTCGCCCTGCGGCATGGCGCGTCCGATCACCCCGCGCGCCAGCAGCGCCGCTGCGACGCGCGGCCCGACCTTGAGTGCCGGGTCGAAGAAGACACGGTCGTCGCGGTCGGCCACGAACTCGATGGCGGCCGTCATGCCGGCGCCGCGCACCTCGCCCACGATCGGGCTTTCACCCACGGCCGCGCGCAACTGCTCGGTCAAATAGGCGCCCACCGTGCCCGCGTTCTCGACCAGGCCGAGGCTGTCGATCAGCTCCAGATTCGCCACCCCCGCCGCGGCGCAGGCCGGATGGGACGAGTAGGTCCAGCCATGGCCCAGCGCGCCCAAGGCGTCGGACCCGCCCTCCAGCACGCGCCACGTCCGCTCGGACACGATCACGCCGGATAGCGGCAGGTAGGCCGACGTCAGGCCCTTGGCGATGGTGATCAGGTCCGGCTTCATGCCGTAATGGTCGGACCCGAACATGGAGCCGAGCCGCCCGAACCCGGTCACGACCTCGTCGGCGATCAGCAGGATGTCATACTGGGCCAATACGGCCCCCACTCGCTCCCAGTAGCCGGCGGGCGGCGGCACGAGCCCGCCAGTGCCCAGCATGGGCTCGGCAATGAATGCCGCGACCGTCTCCGGCCCTTCGGCCAGGATCATCTCCTCCAGCCGGCCGGCGCAGTGCTGCGCGAACGCCTCCTCGTCCATGTCCCGGTCGGCCCGGCGGAAGAAATACGGCGCCTCCGTATGCAGCACGCGGTCCAGCGGCAGGTCGAAGTGCTTGTGGAACAGCTCCAAGCCCGTCAAGCTGCCCGTCATGAGGCCGGAGCCGTGGTAGCCGCGCCAGCGCGAGATGATCTTCTTCTTCTCGGGCCGGCCCAGGACGTTGTTGTAATACCATACCAGCTTCACGTTGGTCTCGTTGGCGTCCGACCCGGATAGGCCGAAGAACACCCGCGACATGCCCGCGGGCGCCCGCTCGATGACCATCTTGGCCAGCCGGATCGAAGGCTCGCTGCCATGTCCGACATAGGCGTGGTAGTAGGCGAGCTCGTGCGCCTGCTTGGCGATCGCGTCCGCGATCTCATGCCGCCCGTAGCCTACGTTCACGCAGTACAGCCCGGCGAACGCGTCCAGGCTGCGCCGCCCGTCGCGGTCCCAGATGTGGACGCCCTCGCCCCCGGCCATAATGCGGTTCGGCGTGTCGCCCCGCGCGTGCTGGGCCATGTGGGTCGAGGGATGGAAGAAGTGGTCGCGGTCCCAGGCGTTCAGTTCGTTGCTGAGGTCGTCGAGCATGGTTCGGGCTCCCGGTTTGGGTTGAGGTTCGAATTCAGCCGAGGTCGAGGCAGACGTATTTGAGGTCGGTGAACGCCTCGATCCCGTGGCGCGCGCCCTCGCGGCCCAGGCCGGACTGCTTCGTGCCGTCGAACGCCACCGGCGCCCCGGTGACGCCGGCGCGGTTGACGGGGTCGCCCAGCGCGACGGGCACCGGATGTGCGGTGGCACGCGGGCCTGGGCCGGTCATCAGCCGTCCTGTTCCTGCTTCGAGCATCGGCAAAGAATAGGCCGGTCCTGCCCGGGAAGGCGTCTGTTCATGCAAGGCCGGACCGAGAGTGCCTCGCTTTCGATACCTCTGAGCCGACAGTATGCCGGAGCGGCCCGGCGCGTCACGGCGCACGCGCCCCGCCGTCCAGAACGGCGCGCAGGAACGCCTGGGTCCGGGGGTGCAGGGGATGGGTCAGCAGCTGGTCCGGCGGGCCCTCCTCCACGATGCGCCCGGCGTCGAAGAAGCAGACGCGGTCCGCGATCTCCCGGGCGAAGCGCATCTCATGCGTCACCAGGATCATCGTGAGGTCGTGCTCCCGCGCCAGGTCGCGGATGACGCCCTGCACCTCGCCCACCAGCTCGGGGTCGAGCGCGCTGGTCGGCTCGTCGAACAGCAGTACGCGCGGGCGCATGGCCAAGGCCCGGGCGATGGCGATGCGCTGCTGCTGCCCTCCGGACAACTCGCCGGGGTAGGCGCAGCGCTTGCCCTCCAGCCCGACCAGGCGCAGCAGTTCGTCGGCACGCGCCTCCGCCTCCGCGCGGCTCAGGCCCAGCACCGCCACGGGAGCCTGCACCAGGTTTCGCAGCACGGTCATATGCGGGAACAGGTTGAAGCTTTGGAATACCATTCCTACCCGCGAGCGTATGGCGCGCAGGTGCCGGTCGTTGGCGCGGAAGCGTCCGCGGCCGCCGGGATGGTGATAAGGGATGCCGTCGACCTCGATGGCGCCCTCCTGGAACGGCTCCAGCGTCATCAGCAGGCGCAGCACGGTGGACTTGCCGGACCCGCTCGGCCCGATCAGCGCGACCTTCTCGCCGGGGGCGACCGCGAAGTCGAATGCGTCCAGCACGGCCAGCGCGCCGTAGCGCTTGGTGACGCCAGTGCAGCGCACCATGGCGGACGCGGCGCCGTCCGGGGCAGGCCCGTCCGCCTTCATGGTCACCGCAGGGGTACTCCGGCCCTGGGCAGCGCCCACTCCGCCGCCCGGATGGCGGCGGCGCAGGCGAGGGTCAACAGCAGGAACAGCAGGCCAACCATGGAGAGTGGCACGAGGTAGTCGAAGGTCCGGTCGCCGATGGCGTTGGCCACGTTCAGCATGTCCACGACCGAGACGGTGGACAGCACCGGCGTCTCCTTCAGCATGGAGACCAGGTAGTTGCCCAGCGCCGGCAGCACGCGCGGCACCGCTTGCGGGATCAGCACATCCCGGTAGAGCTGCCAGCGGCTGTGGTTGAGCGCCGTCGCGGCCTCGACCTGCCCGCGGCCCACCGCGTCCAGCCCGGCGCGGTACACCTCCGACGTATAGGCGCTATACTGCAGGCCTAGCGCGGCCACCCCGGTCAGGAACGCCGGCAAGGTGATCCCGGCCTTCGGCAGCACGAAGTACAAGAAATAGAGCTGGATCAGCAGCGGCGTGTCGCGCAAGAACTCGACCAGCGCCGCCGTCGTCCAGGCCACCGCCCGGCTCGGCGCGCGGCGCAGCAGCGCGAACAGCAGCCCTAGCGCCATCGCCAGCACGAAGCCGAGCGCCGTCGCCTGCAAGGTCACCGACAGCCCGATCAGGAGGATCGGCAGGATGGACACGGCGAAGGTCCAGGGCGTGCTGAGGTCCCAGCTGTGGCCGTACATCATGCCGGGACCGCGCCCACGCGCACCCGGGCCTCCACCAGCCGGACGCCCGCGATCAGCGCCAGCGCCATGCCGAAATAGCCGAACAGGGTGAGCGTGTAGATCGGCACGCTGTCAAGCGTGAGGTTCCGGAGGTTCTGCGCCTGGAACGCCAGGTCGCTTATGGTGATGAGCGACACGAGCGAGGTATCCTTCAGGTTCTGCACCGCCAAATTGCCGAGGGGCGGCATCATCTCCGGCAACGCCTGCGGCAGCACGACCCGCCACAGGGCCAGGCGGCGGGACAGGTTCAGCGCCCGCGCCGCCTCGTGCTGCGAAGCCGGCACTGCCAGGATCGCGCCCCGGACCACCTCGGCCCCGTAGGCGCCGATGTTGAGTGCCAGTCCCAGGATGCCCGTCGTCACCGGGGGCAGCGACACGCCGAGCAGCGGCAGGGCGTAGTACAGCCAAAACAGCTGCACCAGCAGCGAGGTGCCGCGGAACACCTCGACATAGACGGCTGCCGCCGCCCCCAGGACCGGCCCGCCGGCGGCCCGCGCGATCCCGGCGGCGAATGCCAGGACCGCGCCGATCAGCATGGAGGCCAGCGCGAGCCACGCCGTGACCACCGCCCCGGCCAGTAGCGGCCCGAGATAGGCGGTCCAGTGCATGCCCCGGCCCCGCCTACCCGGCAGCTACTTTCCGCCGCAGAGCTGCGCCGTGGTCGCGCGCTCCGCCGCCGCCACGCTCTCCTCGCTCAGGCCGTGGGACAGCAGGATTCTGCGCCAGCGCGGCGTCTTCTTAAACGACGCTAGCGCGGCGTTGAACGCCTGGGACAGGTCCTTGTCCGCTTGCCGGAAGTCGAACCCGCCATAGCTGCGCGCAGGCTTGCCATTCACCACCGGGTCGGCAAAGGGCGCCGCCACCGCGACGCTCGGCCGGCCGGCGGCGATGCGCGCGACGGTCAGCTCAGTGGCGGCGTAGGCGTCGGCACGCCCGGTCTCGACGGTGGACAATCCGTCGGCGTTATTGGGTATGATGACGATCTGCGCGTCGGGCACGCCCATCGCGTGCAGGAAATCGATCTGGTCGGCGCCGCTCACGATCGCCACCTTGACCGCCGGGTTGCGCTTGATGTCCTCGTAGCCGTGCAGCTGGCGCGGGTTGCCCGCCTTGACCAGCAGGCCCTCGCCGTAGCTGCTGTTCGGTTCGCTGAAATCCACGGCGCGGCAGCGGTCGGGCAGGATATTCATCTCGGCCGCGACCAGGTCGTAGCGGTTGGCGCGCAGCCCGGGGATCAAGGTGCCGAAAGGTGTCACCACCCACTGCATCTCCTTGAGGCCCATGCTTTCCAGCACGGCCATCGCCACCTCCGGCCCGATGCCGGCCGGCTTGCCGTCCTCGTCCATGAAGCCGTAAGGCACCTCGTTCGCGGTGGCGCCGCGGACAAAGCCCTGCTGCTTGAGGTCATCCAGCTTGCCGGCCTGCGCCGGGGCCACGGTCAGAGCGGCGCCGAGCGCGGCCAGGGCCAGCATGCGGGTCCAAATGGTGGTCGAGATCGTCATGGGAAGTCTCCTGAAATGGGCGGCGGCGGGATGCCGGCGCCGGGAGGTGGAGGGGATCAAGGCGGTGTCGCCACGGCCACGACGGCCACGCAGTCTCCGGCCTGGACCAGGCCGGGATGATGCCGCGTGGCCAGGATGCCGGCGGTGACGGCGCGGATTTCGGCGGCGGCCAGGCCGGTGCGCCCGACCGGATGGATGCGCGCCAGCACGTCGCCACGGGCGACGATGTCGCCCAGGTCGCGGCACGGCTCGAACAGCCCCTCGTCCTCGGCGAAGCGGAAGCACTCCGGTGAGGGCATGTCGAGCCAAATGGTCGGACGGGCCTCGAGCGGCCCTGCCAAATTGCCGGCGTGGATCAGCAGGTTCCGCACGCCGCGCCTCGCGACCGCGACCGTGGACGCCCGGGCGGTGCCGCCGCCGCCCAGCTCGGTCGTGACGAACGTCTTGCCCATCGCCTCCGCCGTGGTGTCCAGCAGCCCGGCGGCGTCGATCTCCAGCATGCGCATCGAATACGGGGCGCCGAACGCCGCGACGCCTGCAAAGCAGCGCGCCTCTTGGCTCTTGTCCGGCAGAGTGTGCGCGGCGGCGTAGGGCAGGAAGTCGAGCGTGCGCCCGCCCGAGTGCATGTCGAGCACCAGGTCGGCCAGGGGCAGCAGGTGCCGGGACACGTAGTCGGCGATCCGCTGCGTCACCGGGCCGCCGGGGCTACCGGGGAAGCTGCGGTTCAGGTTGCCGCCATCGAGCGGCGAGGTGCGGGTGCCGGCCCGGACCGCCGGGGCATTCAGCGCCGGAAGGATAATGACCCGGCCCCGCACGGCCGCCGGGTCGAGCGTGCGCGCGAGGTCATGCAGCGCGATCGGTCCTTCGTACTCGTCCCCGTGATTGCCGCCGATCAGGAGCGCGGTCGGCCCGGCCGCACCCGCGATAACCGCGACCGGGATCATGACCGACCCCCATGCGGAGTCGTCCCGGCTGTAGGGCAGCCGCAAGAAGCCATGCTGCTTCCCGGGCGCATCGAAGTCCACCGTGGCCGTGATTGGTGACAAGCCGGGCGACGAAACGGGCGACGGGGCCGGGAAGGACTGCAAGCTGTCGACCAAGCGTTCCACCGTGCGTCAGTCCTTCACGAATAGGCGGCGTGGTACGTCGGCCAGGCACTCGACACCGGTCTCGGCGATGACGATGCTCTCCGTGATCTCGATGCCCATGCTGTCCAGCCAAAGGCCGCTCATGAAGTGGAAGGTCATGCCGGGTTCCAGCACCGTCCGGTCACCGGCGCGCAGGCTCATGGTCCGCTCGCCCCAGTCGGGCGGGTAGCTCAGGCCGATCGAGTAGCCGGTGCGGTTGTCCTTGACGAAGCCGTGCCGCCGCAGCACCGCAGAGAAGGCGAGCGCGATATCCTCGCAGGTGCCGCCGGGCCGTGCTGCCTCGAGGCCGGCCGCCATGCCCTCCAGGGTCGCCGCCTCGGCGTCCAGAAACGCCTGGGTCGGCTTACCCAAAAACACGGTGCGCGACAGCGGACAGTGGTAGCGTTTGTAGCAGCCGGCTACCTCGAAGAAAGTACCCTCGCCCTGCCGCATCGGCTGGTCGTTCCAGGTCAGGTGGGGCGCCGACGCGGCCTCGCCCGAGGGCAGCAGCGGCACGATGGCCGGGTAGTCGCCGCCATGACCGTCCGCGCCCCGGATGCCGGCGTCGTAGATCTCTGCCACCAGGTCGCACTTCCGCATCCCCGGCTCGATAAGCGCCAGGATGCGCGCGTGGACGGCCTCCACGATGCGGGCGGCGCGGCGCATGTAGGTCAGTTCCTGCGTGCTCTTCACGGCACGTTGCCAGTTGACCAGGCCGGTCGCGTCCCGGAACCGTGCGTTGGGCAGGCCGCGCTGCAGGGCGGCGTAGGCCGCGGCGGAGAACCAATAATTGTCCATCTCGACGCCGGTCGGCAAACGGCCCCAGCCGCGCGCGTCGAGCAGCCGGGACAGCTCGTCCATCGGATGCCGCTCGGTGGACTGCACGAAGTGGTCGGGGTAGCCCACGATGGACTCGTCCGCGAGGTAGGACGTGCGCCGGGCGCCGTTCGCGTCCTGGCCGCGGCCGAACCAGACGGGATCGCCATGCGGCGGCACGACCACGCATTGATGAACGTAGAACGACCAGCCGTCATAGCCGGTGAGCCACGCCATGTTGGACGGGTCGCTGCAGACCAGCACCTCGATGCCGGCGCGCTCCATCGCCGTGCGGGTCTTGGCAAGGCGCCGGGCATACTCGTCCCGGCTGAACGGCAGGTCAGGTGCGCTCAACGGCCGCTCCAGTAAGGTTGTCATGATTCGAACCCGATCCCGGCGCCCTGCTCGCACGCCCGGCGGAACGCGAGGGCCGCGATGGCGGTGTCCTGCACCCCCGTCCCGGTCAGGTCGCAGACGGTGACGGCGTCCGGACTGGTCCGGCCCGGCGCGAGGCCAGCAACGACCTGTCCCAGTTCCGGGAACGGCGCGTCAGCCCGGACCACGCCGGCCCTGATCGCGTGATGAAGCTCGCCCAGCAAGCGGACCTGCTGCAGCCGGTCGGCGACGTACGGTGCGGCGCGGGCCACCAGCGCCGGGTCCAGCTCGTTCTTATGCCCGGCGTCCGACCCCATCGCCGTCACGTGCTGCCCGGCCGCAACTTGGTCCGACCGCAGCACCGGCGCTTCGGCCGGCGTGGTGGTCACGATCACGTCCGCGCCCCGCACGGCGTCGTCCACCGTGGCGGCCGCGCGCACCGGAATGCCGAGCCGGTCCGCAAGCTCCGCGGCGGCCAGCCGCCCCTGGTCCGGCCGGCGTGCCCAAATGCGCGCCTCCGCCAGCGGGCGCACCAAGGCGAGCGCTTGCAGCTGCAGCCGCGCCTGCGCGCCGGCCCCGAGCACGGCCACGGCCGCCGCGTCGGCCCGGGCCAGGTGCCGTGCCGCGACCGCGCCAGCCGCGGCGGTGCGGACCTCCGTGAGGTAGCCGTTGTCCAGCAGCAGCGCCTCGACCAGGCCGGTGCGGGCGCTGAGCAAGACCATAAGGCCGTTCAGGCTAGGCAGGCCGAGCTTGGGGTTGTCGAAGAAGCCGGGGCTGACCTTGATCGCGAACTCGTCCAGGCTCGGCACGTAGGCGGTCTTCACATCCACCTCGCCGCGATGCTCGGGGATATCGAGGCGCAGCACCGGCGGCATCGCCACGGGCCGGGTCGCCAGCGCCCGGAAGGCGTCCTCGATGCAGTCCACCGCGTCGAGGTCGAGCGGCACGAGGCGGCGCAGCTCCGCCTCGGTCAGCACAATCAGGCGAGGCATGGGACGCCCCCCGCCACCAGACGGTGATGCAGCATCGGGTCTATGTTGCGGCCGGACAGCAGCGCCACCGTCCGGCCGCGCAACGGCACCCGCCCGGCGAGCAATGCGCCGATGCCGACCGCGCCGCCACCTTCCAAGGTCTCGCCTTCCTCGAGGTAAGCGTAGCGGACCGCGGCGGCGATCTCGGCCTCGGAGAGCAGCACCGTGCCGTCCAGCAGGCTGCGCACCATCTCGAAGGTGTGGCGGTTGTCCAACCCGATCCCGCCGCCCAGCGAGTCCGCCAGGGTCGGCACTTCTTCGACCAGGACGGGCCGCCCGGCGTGCAGGCTGGCGTGCATGGCGGCGCCGCGCTCCATGCTGACGCCGACCACCCTCGCCCGGGGCCGGCGCGCCTTGACCGCCGCCGCCACGCCCGCGGCCAGGCCGCCGCCCGAGAGAGGGACCAGCACCAGGTCCACGTCCGGCGCGTCCTTGATGATCTCCAGCCCAACCGTGCCCTGCCCGGCGATGACGTCCGGATGATCGAACGGCGGGATCAGGGTCAGCCCGTCCTCCTGCGCCAGCCGCTCGGCCGCCACCTGCCCCTCGTCCTGTGACCATCCACCGATGCGGACCTCGGCGCCGGTGGCGCGCAACGCCGCCACCTTGTTGGCCGGCACCAGCTCGGACATGCACACGACGCAGCGCACGCCCGCGGCCGCGGCGGCGTGGGCCAAGGCGCGACCATGATTGCCGGTCGAAACCGTCACCAGGCCCCGCGCGCGGTCGGCTGGGTCGAGGGACAGCACGGCGTTGGTGGCGCCGCGTAGCTTGAAGCTGCCGGTGCGCTGGTGGTGCTCCAGCTTCAGCGCGACGGATACGCCGCAGAACCGCGACAGGCCGGCCGACTCGCGTATAGTCGTCCGCACGACGTGCCCGGCGATCCTCGCCTGCGCCGCCTCGATCCCGTTCCAAGTCACCCTTTGGTTTACGCCGTCGGCCACGCCTGCTCCGGTCCTAAGAAGGAGGGAGCGTGGCGGCCACCAAGAACCAGGTCAATGCAATAATTAAACCAGTACAATAATCTCAGCCGCCCATTGCAGCTGGCAGGCTCAGCCCAAGGCGAGCGGGTCGTTGATCGGCGGCACTTGGGCAAAGGTGTCGCGCACCGTCGCAAGGGCCGCCCGGAGCTCCACGTGGGAGACCCGGCCGCCGATGCAGACCCGGATGCCTCCGCCCGGCTGGTCCCCGCCAGCCACGAAGGGCGCCGAGGGCGTGGCCGCGACCCCCCGGGCGCGCAAAGTGGAGATCAGCGCCTCCTCGGTCCACCGCTCCGGCACCCGCAGCCACGCGCTGAGCGACAAGGGGTGCCGCCCGGCGACCAAGGCGCCAAGCTCCTGCTCGACGATGGCCTGCCGCGCCCGCACCTCCGCGCGCTGGACCCGGAGCAGGCTGGCGGCGACGCCATTCCCGATCCAGCGCGACGCCATCTCCGCCACCACCGGCACGGCGCTCCAGCTCGTCACACGCAGCACGCTGGCCACGCGTAGGCTGAGCTGCGGCGGCACGACCAGGTAGCCCGTCCGCAGGCCGGTCAGCACCGACTTCGTAAAGCTCGTAACGAAAAAGCCGAGTTCCGGCACCAACCCGGCGATGGACGGCAAATCCACGTCGAGCAGCGGCTTATAGACCTCGTCCTCGATGACGAACACGCCGTGCCGGCGCGCGATCGCGGCAATGGCGGCCCGCCGGTCCGCCCCGGCGAGATGGCTGGTCGGGTTGCCCAGGCTTGCAACCACGACCAGCGCCGTCACGCCGCCCTCGGCACACGCCCGGTCGAACGCGTCCGGCAGCACGCCCTCCGCGTCCGTCGGCAGGCCGTGCAGGCGGTAGCCGAGCACGCTGGCAAGGCCGATGACGCCATGGTCGGTCAACTGCTCCGTCAAGACGAGGTCGCCGGGCCGCACGACCGTGGCCAGCGCCAGGAAGATCGCGTGGGCACCGCCGTTGGTGACCAGGATGCGGTCCGGTTCGGCATCCACGCCCAGGCCCGCCAGCCATTGCCGGGCGGCGGCCCGGTGGCGGTCCAGCCCGGCGATGGGCCGGCACGGGCGCATCCACGTATCATTGTCGTCCGCGGCCATCTCCGCCATCAGCGCGCGGGCCGCCTGCTCGTGCGCGTCGGCATAGACCGCGCGCACGATGGACAAATCCACCAGGTCGCCCGCGTTGCGGTCGAGCATGAAGCCGCCCGCGCGATCCGTCACCCGGCTGCGCACGAAGGTGCCGCGGCCGACCTCGCCACGGAGATAGCCGCGCTGCTCGGCCTCCTTGTAGCTGAGGCCGACGGTCTGCACCGATAGGCCGAGGCGCCGCGCCAGGTCACGGTGGGTCGGCAGCCGCGCGCCGGCGCGCAGGGCGCCGCGCTCGATGTCGCGGATCAGACCGTCCGTGAGCAGGCGCTGCTTGGTGACGCCCTTGCGGTCGGCGGGCAAGCTCGGCAACCAGTCTGCCGGACGCGGCATTGTCTTGCCCTGTTTGTTCATGACATTCCTTGGCGAGGCCAGCACATTCGGGCTGGCGTGCTGACAAAGCAGGATAGTGGAAACGGGCCGATGATCAAACTTGACGCGCTAGACTGGCGCCTGCTCGCTGCCCTCCAGCGCGATGGCCGCATGACCAAGCTGAAGCTGGCGGAGGCCGTGAACCTGTCGCCCTCCGCGTGCTGGGACCGGCTGCAGCGGCTCGAGTCGGCGGGCGTCATCACCGGCTACGGCGCCCGCATCGCGCTCGACCGGCTCGCGCGCCTCACGACCGTGATCGTGGAGGTGACGCTGCAAGGCCACCGGCACGCCGATCTGGAGCGGTTCGAGGCGGCGATGCAAGCGGAGCCGCACGTCGTCGAGTGCCTCGCGACCGGCGGAGGCATAGACTACGTCGTCCGCGTGGTCGCGGACGGCATCGAGAGCTACCAGGCGCTGATGGACCGGCTATTGCTGGCCGAGATCGGGATCGGCCGCTACTTCACCTACGTCGTCACCAAGACGGTGAAGGTAGGCTGCGATCCGGTCCACCTCGCGCAGGAAGCCGCGCGCCGCTGATCTGCGGGCCATTGTCGGGCACCGGGCCCCAACCCTCCGATTCAGGCGATGGTCCCTTACTGCAAGAATCGTATCCAGCCGCGATCAATACTGGATGTTCTCGCGGACCGGCGCGTTGGCCGCGATGCGTTCGTATGCGAGCGTGGATAGGTCGAGCGTGCGGTATTCCCCGTAGGCGATCAGCTCCGACAGCGCCCGGCCGATGCCGGGTGAGTGCATGAGCCCGTGCCCGCTGAAGCCGTTCGCGAGGTAGAAGCCGCGCAGTCCCGCTACGGCGCCCACGATGGCGTTATGATCGAACACATTCATGTCGTAGTGCCCGGCCCAGGCGCTCCGGGAACGGGCCTCCTCGAACCCGGACACCCTGTGCGCGAGCCGCGGCCAGATTTCCCGCTCGAACAGGCCATGGTCCACGTCGAGGCTGCCGTCCGCGTCCCCGAAATCCCCCTCGATGCCAAGCCCGGCGATGTAGTCGCGTCCTTCGGGGCGCACGAAGAGCCGGTCACCGGTGAAAACGTAGGGCATGTCCTGCGCCCGGAACGGGCTTTCGAAGGCGAACACCATTTGCGTGACGTTGCGGATCGGCAGGTCCAGCCCGGCCATCGCGGCGATCGCCCTTCCTGCCGCGCCCGAGGCGTTCACCACGTGGCTGGTGACGAGGGTCGTTCCGTCGGCGCAGCGCACTCCGGCCACCCGCCCGCCCTCCTGCTCCAGCCCGGCCGCTTCCACGTAGCGGTACTCCGCGCCGTTCTGTCGCGCCCGCCTCTTAAAGGCTTGCATCAGGGTGTAGCCGTCTAGCCAGCCCTCGCCCGGGCCGACGAACGAGCCGACCTCGACGTCGTCCAGCATCAACCAGGGGAAGCGCTGGGCCAGCGCGGCCCGGCCCAGCAACCTGGCATCCACCCCCAGCGAGCGTTGCAGCCGGTTGTTCTCCTCGAAGGCGCCGAGCGCGTCCGGGCCGCCGAGGTAAAGGTATCCGTTCTGATGAAAGATGACCCCGGACGGGCTGGCGGGCGAGCCGAGGTGCAGGTCCACGTCCCTGAGAAAATCGGCGGTGTACTGCGACAGCCTGACGTTCACGGCGCTGGAGAATTGCTGCCGCACGCCGCTGGTCGACAGCGCCGAGGCGGCACGCTCATACGTCCGGTCCTTCTCCAGCACTATGATGCGGCCCTGGAAGTCCCTGTTGGCCGAAAGCGCATAGGCGACCGCGCTCCCTATCACCGCGCCGCCGATCACCACCACGTCCGCCGTCTCGCGCATGGGTCGTCCCCTTGGTTGCTCGACCGGAACAGGAATGACCGGCCGGCGGCGTCACGGACCTTGTAACCGCGAACAATGTGTTTGACTACATCGGATACATTATCTTAGATCATTTCTGGGCAGGTTGGAGGGTGTGATGAAAAAGTTGCTGCTGGCGGCTTCGGTCTCGATGCTGACCTGGATGATGTCGCAGCCGGCCTGGGCCGATAAGATCGACGACGTCGTGAAGGCCGGGCAGCTTCGGTGCGGGTCCATGCTGGATTTCCCGCCAGCCGGGTTCCGCGGTGCCGGCAACGAGCCGGACGGCTACGACGTGCAGGTGTGCAAGGACATGGCCCAGGCGCTCGGCGTGCGCGCCGTCATCGTCGAGGTGTCGTCCTCGGAACGGGTGCCCGCATTGGTCGCCAACCGGATCGACGTGCTGATCGCCAGCACGTCCAACACGCTGGAGCGCGCGAAGACCGTGGCGTTCAGCGCGCCCTATGTCGCCTATACCAACGTCGTGCTCACCCGGGCCGATAGCGGCGTGAGGTCGTTCGATGACCTCAAGGGCCGGGCGGTCGGCGGGGTGACCGGCACGACGACGGAGGGGATCATGCTGGCCGGCCTGCAGAGCTGGCAGCAGAACAAGGACAAATACACCGGCTACGGCTCGGAGATCGACAGCTACCTTGCCCTGTCGCAAGGGAAAGTGGACGGCCTCGTCGTCAGCAACACCGTCGGCTCGGTCCTGGGCAAGACCGCGCAGTTCCGCAACCTCGTCGTCGCCGGCCCCACCCCGTCCCAGGCCGACCTATGCGCGGTCGCGGTCAACAAGCGCGATGGCGAGCTGCTGCGCTGGGTCAACCTGTTCCTGTGGCAGCAGACCCGGAGCGGCCGGTATGCCGAGCTCTATACCAAGTATTTCGGGCTGGGCACGGCACCCGCGCTGACGGCCGACGGGACATACTGACCCAGGCGTAGGGCCGCGACGGCGGGGCAGGGCCGGGCCGTGCTCGACTACCAGTTCCACTGGCGCGCCGTCCTCACCGACTTGCCGGAGCTGCTGGGCGGCGCCGTGGTGACCTTGCAGGTCACGGCGCTGTCGGTCCTGATCGGCGTCCCGCTCGCGGTCCTGCTCGCGGCCTGCCTCCGCGGCCGCCCGGGCGCCCGCCGGCCCGCCCGGGCCTTCATCGAGGTCACGCGCAACACGCCCTGCCTGTTCCAGCTCTATTTGTTCTATTACGGGCTGGGCGCGCTGGGTTTGAATTTACCGAGCTTCGCGGTCGCGGTGGTGGCGATCGGCCTGAACAACGCCGGGTTCCTGGCCGACACCTACCGCAGCGCCTTGCAGGCGGTGCCGGTGCAGCAGACCGCGGCCGCGCGCTCGCTCGGCATGTCGTTCCTTCAGGCATCCCGCCACGTCGTGCTGCCGCAGATGGCGCGCATCGCGTATCTGCCGACGGTCAACCAGGTGGTCTGGGCGATGCTCAATTCCTCCCTCGGGATGCTGATCGGCCTGCGGGAGCTGACAGGGGTGACGCAGTTCGTGCAGAGCCGGTCATTCCGCACGCTCGAGTTCTTCCTCCTCGCGGCCGCCCTGTACTACGGCTTGGCCAAGCTGCTGATGCTCGCCGCCGCCCTGCTCGGCAGGCGCCTCATCCGCGGTCCGTCGTGAACTTCTCGCCCTATCACGAGTTCGGCGGGGCCGATTGCTGGTTCCTGTTGCAGGGTGCCGGGCGGACGATCCTGCTGACGTTGGCCGCCGGCACCCTGGCGACGGTGCTGGGCGTGGCGCTGGGCTGGCTGCGCTTCGCGTCCCGGGCGGCGCGCATCTTGACGACACCCCTGGTCGACGTGCTCCGGAGCGTGCCGCTGCTGGTTCTGCTGATCCTGGTCAGCACCTTCTTCGGGATCGCCGGCTTCGGCCTGGACGTGTTCGGCACGGCGGTGGCGATCCTGACGCTCTACGCGGCCGCCTTCGCGGCGGAGGTGGCCCGCGCGGGCTTCGCGTCGGTGGACCGGCGCACCCGCCGGGCCGCGCGGTCCCTCGGCATGACGGCCGTGCAGGAGGCCCGGCACATCCTGCTGCCCTTGGCCCTCCGCACCGTGTTCCCCGCCTGGGTCGGCCTGATGCTGGCCCTGGTGAAGGACAGCGCGCTGGTGAGCGCGATCGGCTACGTCGAGCTGCTGAAGGCCTCGCAGGTCGCCGTCACGCAGACGAACCAGCCCTTTCTGGTCTTCGCCCTGTCGGGCCTGCTCTACTTCGCCATCTGCTACCCCTGCTCGGTCCTCAGCAGGAAACTCGAAGCCAGGATGAAGCATGATCTCTCTGCGTGAAGTGTCGAAGCGCTACGGGCTGCTGCGCGTGCTGGACGGCGTGTCGCTCGATGTGGAGCGGGGCGAGGTGGTGTGCCTGATCGGGTCCAGCGGGTCGGGCAAATCCACCCTGCTGCAATGCGTGAACGGCCTCGAGGCTATCGACGGCGGCTCGATCGAGGTGGACGGGCAGGCCGTGCACGCGCGCGGGACGGACATCAACCGGCTGCGGCAGAAGCTTGGAATCGTGTTTCAGCAATACAACACCTTCCCGCATCTGACGGCGCTCGAGAACGTGGCCCTGGCGCTGCAAGTGGTGAAGCGGATGCCGCGCCGCGAGGCCGAGGCCGCCGCCGCGCGGCAGCTCGCCTATGTCGGCCTCGAGGGCAAGGCGGATCAGTATCCCAGCCGGTTGTCCGGCGGGCAGCAGCAGCGTGTCGCCATCGCCCGCGCGCTCGCGATGCAGCCGCACTACATGCTGCTGGACGAGGTCACCTCGGCCCTCGATCCGGAGCTGGTGGGTGAGGTGCTGCAATCGCTGCGGAAACTCCGGGCCGACGGCATGGCCATGCTGATCGTGACCCATGAGATGCAGTTCGCCCGTGAGATCGGCGACCGCGTGGCCTACTTCCATCAGGGCAGGCTCGCCGAGATCGGCCCGGCCCGCCAGGTGCTCGACGCGCCGAGGGACGAGCGGACGGCCAAGTTCCTGGGTAGGACGGCCCATTGACCCGCACCCCGGCAGACCTCGCGGCCCGGCAGGAGCCTGCCGTGGAGCCGCGCCCGATTCCGGCGAGAAGGCAGGGTCAGGCCAGACCCGGCAATGCTGCGCCGGAGAAGGCTACCGCTCCCGCCCCGGCCCGGCCGCGCGGAAGCGTGCAGCGCCAGACTATGGGCGCGCAGGTCGCCGACGAGCTGCGCCGCCAGATCATCGCCGGCGAGCTGGCCGAAGGCTTCCAGTTGCGGCAGGAGCAGCTCGCCGCGGAGTTCGGCATCAGCAAGGTCCCGGTGCGCGAGGCGCTGAATCAATTGGAGGCGGAGGGGCTGGTCATCCAGCAATTCCACCGCGGCGCCGTGGTGGCCGGGCTGTCGCTCGGCCAGGTAATGGAGACGTTCGAGCTGCGCGCACAGGTCGAGGTCTGGCTGATCGGGCTTGCCGTCTCCCGGGCCACCGCGGACGATTTGGAGGAGGCCGCACGCCGGGCATCGCATTTGGAGGGGAGCGGGGACGCGGCCGCGCTCCCAGACCTGAACTGGCGCTTCCACCAGGCCCTGTATCAGCCTGCTGGTAAGGCGCACATCCTGGAATACGTCCACAAGCTGCATCTGCAAGTGGAGCGGTTCGTGCGGATGCAGTTCCGCCTGGCGGTCCAGATCGACCAAGTGGTGCGCGAGCACGCCGAGATCCTGCGCCTCTACGGCAGGCGCGACCCGGCGATCCAGGAATGCCTGCACCGGCACATCATGGGGTCCGCCGAGCGGCTTGCGGAGCGCCTGGCCGAGCTTGGGCAGAAGCGCCCATGAGAAGAAACGCTCCTTGAGCCCGGCCGCGGCATTCGAGGGCTGATGATTGAGTAAGCCATTCTGGATAAAGTATCTTGGATACTTTATTCGATCGTGGTAGCGGATGACGCGCACAGTACGTGGAACACCCCATGAGTGGACGACTTGAGGGCCGCCGGGCCGTCGTGACCGGAGCCGCACGCGGCCTAGGCCTGGCCTGCGCCCGGCGCTTCGTGAGCGAAGGCGCGCGGGTCGTGCTGGCGGACCTGGACGCGTCCGAAGGGGCCGCGGCCGCGGCGTCGTTCGGGGCTGCCGGCGCCTCGGTGATCTCTATGCGCTGCGACGTGGCCAGGACGGAGGAGCTCGAAGCCGCGATCCGGCGCTGCGAGACCGAGTGGGGCGGCGTCGACATTCTGGTGAACAACGCCGGCATGGCCCCTGCCGCCGATATCCTGTCCATCGACGCGGACACGTTCGACCGGGTGATCGCGGTCAACCTCAAGGCGGCAGTGTTCGGCATCCAGATCGCCGCGCGCAGCATGATCGCGCAGGGCACCGGCGGGGTCGTCATCAACATGTCGTCCGTCAATGCGGTGCTGAACATCCCGCACCTGCTCGCCTACAACGTGTCCAAGGGCGGTCTCAACCAGGCCACCCGCAACGCCGCCATCGCGCTGGCGCCGCACGGCATCCGGGTGTGCGGCATAGGCCCCGGCACGGTGCTCACGGACCTGACCCGCAATGCCGTCTGGACCGACGAGGCCGCGCGCCGCTCCATCCTGTCGCGCACGCCCATCGGCCGCGCCGGGGAGCCGGAGGAGATCGCCGCCATCGCCGCGTTCCTGGCCTCCGACGACGCCTCCTACATTACGGGAGAGACGATCTACGCCGACGGCGGCAGGCTCGGCCTGAACTACACCGTCCCCGTGGCGTCGTGAGCATGGGCTTGCGGGTCGCGGCCGATATCGGCGGCACCTTCACCGATATCGCCATCGAGGATGAGGCCGCCGGAACCGGTGGGCGGCGCTGGTCCGTGAAGGTTCCGACCACCCACGCCGCGCCGGAACTCGGCGTATTGGACGGCATAGCGAAGGGGCTTGCCGAAGCCGGCCGGCCGCTCGCGGACGTGTCCCTGGTCGTGCACGGCACGACGCTCGCGACCAACGCCCTGATCGAGCGCAAGGGGGCCCGCACGGCGCTGCTGACGACCGAGGGCTTCCGGGACGTGCTGGAGATGGGCAACGAGGGCCGGTTCGACCAATACGACATCCGGGCTGCAAAGCCCGCGCCGCTCGTGCCGCGCCACCTGCGCCTCACCGTGCGGGAGCGGCTGCGCCATGACGGGTCGGTGGTCGAGCCGCTGGACGAGGCCGGGGTCCTGGATGCCGCCAAACGGATGCGGGACGCAGGCGTCGAGGCCGTCGCGGTCGCCTTTTTGCACGCCTACGCCGACGGCATTCACGAGGCGCGCGCCCGTGACCTTCTGCAGCAGGAACTGGGCCTCGCCCACCTCTCGGTCAGCCACGAGGTGTCGCCGCAGATGCGCGAATACGAGCGCGTGTCGACGACCTGCGCCAACGCCTTCCTGCAGCCGGTCGTGAGCGGATACCTGGTCCGGCTGGAACAGGCGCTGAAGGCCGGCGGTCTCGCCGGTCCGCTGCTGATGATCCTGTCGAGCGGCAGCCTGACCACGGTCGACACGGCCTCGCGCTTTCCCATCCGCCTGCTCGAATCCGGGCCCGCGGGGGGCGCCATATTCGCCTGCGACATCGCCCGGCGGCTCCGCCTCGACCGCGTGCTGTCGTTCGACGTGGGCGGCACGACCGCAAAGTTCTGCCTGGTGGACGGGGGCGGCGTCCGGCACTCCCGCTCGTTCGAGGTCGCGCGCACCTACCGCTTCAAGAAGGGCAGCGGACTGCCGGTGACCGTGCCGGTCATCGACCTGGTGGAAATCGGCGCCGGCGGCGGGTCGGTCGCGCGGGTCGACGCCATCGGGCGTGTCGCGGTCGGGCCCGACAGCGCCGGGTCCGAGCCTGGCCCGGCCTGCTACGCCCGCGGCGGCACGCAGGCGACCGTCACCGACTGCGACCTGATCCTGGGCAAGCTGGACGCGGCCGCTTTCGCCGGCGGCACCATGACGCTGGACGGGACGGCCGCCCGCCGCGCCATCGAGGCCGCTGTCGCCAGGCCGGCCGGGCTCTCGGCCGAGAACGCGGCCTATGCCGTGGCCGAGACCCTGTCGGAAGCGATGGCGTCCGCCGCCCGCGTCCACGCCACCGAGGTCGGCACGGACATCCAGGCGCGCACCCTGGTGGCCTTCGGCGGCGCGGCACCGCTGCACGCGGCCCGTTTCGCCGAGAAGCTGCAGATCGACACCGTCATCGTGCCGGCCGGGGCGGGCGTGGGCTCGGCCATCGGCTTCCTCCGGGCGCCGGTCGCGTATGAGATCGTCCGGACGATACCGGTCGTGCTGGTAGGCCGCCTGGATATCGTGCGCACCGCGCTCCTCGCCACCGAGGAGCAGGCGCGCGGGATCGTCGCGCAGGCGCTGGGACCGGCGGCCGCGGTTGCGGTCGAGCGGAGCGCCCACATGCGCTACGTGGGCCAGGGCCACGAGATCGAGGTACCGCTGACCGAGGACCCGCACCAGGAGGCGTTCGGCACGTCCCTCCGGACCGAGTTCGAGGCGGCCTACTCCCGCCTCTACGGGAGAATCCTGGACGGCAGCCCGGTCGAGGCGACCAGCTGGACCATCCGGGTGCAGCAGCCCATCGCGGCCGTGGCCGGACCACCCCCGGCCGCAATCCCCCACGCCGCGCAAGCCGTCTCGTCCCGCCGCGCCTACGAGGGCGATACCGGCGCGTGGGAGGCCTGGCCCGAATATGACCGCGCGGCGCTGCAACCGGGGGCCTGCGCACCCGGTCCCGCCTTCATCACGGAGGCCGAGACCACCACGGCCGTGCCGCGGGGCTTCGCGTTCCGCATCGGGGACGAGGGCTTCATCTGGATGACACGGGGAGGGCAGGCATGACGGCCGATCCGCAGCGGGACAGGATCAGGACGGACCTGATCTGGCAGCGGCTGATAGCGATCCTGGAAGATCAGGCGCAGATGTTGATCCGGACGGCGTTCTCCACCACGACGCGCGAGTCGGGTGACCTGTCCGCCGGGCTGTTCGACAGCGAGGGCCGCATGGTGGCGCAGGCGGTCACGGGAACGCCCGGCCACGTCAACGCGATGGTGCTGGCCGTCCGCCACTTCCTGCGGCGTTTCCCGCTGGAGACGCTGGTGCCCGGCGACGTGCTGGCCAGCAACGATCCCTGGCTGTGCTCCGGCCACCTGCACGACTTCACGGTCGTGTCGCCCGTCTTCCAGCACTCCCGGCCGGTCGGCGTGGTCGCCAACACCGTCCACGTCGTGGACGTGGGCGGCCTGGGCTTCGGCCCGGACGGCCGCGAGGTGTTCGAGGAGGGCATCTGCCTCCCGATCTGCAAGCTGGCGTCCGGCGGCCGCATCGACACGCTGCTGCTGGACATCTTGCGCGCGAACGTGCGGGAGCCCGACCAGGTCGTGGGCGACCTGTATTCCTCCATGATCGGCAACGAGGCCGCCGCCGCCCGGGTGTCCGGTCTGCTGACGGAGTTCGGCTGCGACGGCCTGCAACGGGTGGCCGACAGCATCGTCGCGCGCACCCGCCAGGCGGTCCAGGACCGGATCGCCGCCCTGCCCGACGGCGAATACGCGAACGAGATCCGGATGGACGGCTACGAGGGCGAGATCGGCCTCCGGCTGAGACTGTCCATCGCCGGCGGCGCGATGACGCTCGATTTCGCCGGCTCCTCGCCGGCCTCGCCGCGCGGTATCAACGTGGTCCTGAACTATACCACCGCCTATGCCGTGTTCGGCGTGAACTGCGTGCTGAACCCGGACATCCCCTGCAACGACGGCAGCCTGTCGCCCATCCGCGTCCTGGCGCCTGCCGGGTCGGTCCTGAACGCGCAACGCCCGGCCGCCGTCTCCGCGCGGCACATGATCGGCCACATGCTGCCCGACCTCGTCCTGGGCGCATTGGCACCCATCCTGCGTGTGCCGGCCGAGGGCGCCGGCCTGATCTGGAACCCCAGCCTGCGCGGCGCGAGGGCGGAGGGAGGCCCCTTCGCCACGGTGACGTTCAATGCCGGCGGTGCCGGTGCCCATGCCGACCGGGACGGGTGGAACACGACCGCCTTTCCTTCCGGGGTCAAGACGATGCCGGTCGAGGCCGTTGAGGCGACGGTGCCCGTCTTGCTGCGCCGCAAGGAGCTGCGCCCCGATTCCGGTGGGCCGGGCCGGTTCAGGGGCGGGCTGGGCCAGACCATCGAGCTGGTGGGCGAGGGCAAGGGGCCCCTGCTGATCAACGCGATGTTCGACCGGCTGATGCATCCGGCCCGGGGACGCGAGGGCGGCGGCCCGGGCCAGGTGGGCGGCGTCCGGCTCAGATCGGGCCAGCCGATCGGGAGCAAGGGCCTGCAGGAGGTCGCGCCGGGCGACGCCGTGATCCTCGACCTGCCCGGCGGCGGCGGCTACGGCGATCCAAACGAGCGTGCACCCGGCGCCATCGCGGCCGACCTGCTGGACGGCTATGTCACGCCTGGCGGCGCGACGGCGCACTATGGCGGTAGAGCGCCATGATCGAGTGGCAGGTGGACCTGTTTTCCGACACCAAGACGCGCCCGGGGCCCGGGATGCGGGCGGCGATGACCACGGCCGTGGTCGGCGACGAGCAACAGGACGAGGACCCGACGGTCGCCGCCCTGAACGGGCGCGTGGCCGCGCTGCTGGGACAGCAGGCCGCGCTGTTCCTGCCCTCCGGCACGATGGCGAACCTCGTCTCGACCCTCGTCCATTGCGCCCGTGGCGACGAGATCCTGTGCGAGGCCACCTCCCACCTGCTGCATTTTGAAACCGGCGGGCCGGCCGGCATCGCCGGGGCGGTCGTGACGCCGCTGCCCGGCCACCGCGGCATGTTCACGCGTGCGGACCTGGAACGCGCGGTCCGCACCCCGCGCCGCAACGCCCCGCGCCCGCGCGTCGTCTGGATCGAGCAGACGACCAACCTGGGCGGCGGCGGCGTCTGGCCGCTGAGCGAGTTGCGGGCCATCAGGGAGTACGCGGCGTCCTCCGGACTTTCCGTGCACATCGACGGCGCCCGCCTCATGAACGCCGCGGTCGCGCACGGCGTCGATCCCGCACACTATGGGGCGGTGGCGGATTCGCTCTGGATTGATTTCACGAAGGGGCTGGGCGCGCCGTTCGGGGCGGTTCTGGCCGGGCCGGAAACGTTCATCGAGGCTGCCCGCCGGTATAAGCACATGCTTGGAGGCGCAATGCGGCAGGGCGGGATCATGGCCGCGGCCTGCCTCTATGCCCTCGACCATAACGTCCAACGCCTGGCGGACGACCACGCCAATGCGGCCCGGCTGGCGGACGGGCTGCGGCGCATCCCTGGCTTCGACGTCGCCGGCCCCGTCGAAACCAACATCGTGATCGCCGAAATACGCAAGGCCGGCTCGAGCGCCCAGCAGGTTGCGGCCAGCGTGGCCCGGCACGGCGTGCGCGTCGGCGTCTTCGGCCCCACGACGTTGCGCCTGATCACGCATTGCGACGTGTCCAGCACCCAAATCGACCTCGCGCTGCATGCGTTGGCATCGGCGATGGTTTGATCAGGGCCTAATCTCCCTGCCCCGCCAAGCGGTCTGTCCACATGACCTACGCCCACGTAGTTTCGTTCCGTCGCTCTTCATCGACCGCACGAAAGCACGCGCTTGTCTTCTCCCTCACCCCAACCCTCTCCCGCGAGCGGGAGAGGGGGCCGGCGTGGTTAGGCGTGCATGCTGGCGGGCATCTTGCCGCCGTTCTCGGCCAGCTTCTGCACCACCGCCTTGTGCAGCGCCACGTTCTGCTCCGCGCTGCCGTCAGCGCCCGCGTGGACGTTCATCTCGCCGGCCAGCGTCTTCCGCGCATCCAGGCTGCTGTCCATGTCCAGCAACTTCAGCAAATCCACGATCGACGTCTCGTAATTGCCGCCACCACCCTTGGTGGATGCCATGCTGCTCAAGACGGCGCCCACGTCCACGCTGGCCGGGGTGCCGCCGCCGGCGGCCGGGGTCGCCATCGCCGTGGCGCCCGGCGTCGCGTCCGCTGTGGCGGCGCCAGCAGCCGGGGTCGCCTCCGCGGCGGCGGCCGGGTGGTGGAAAATCTTGCTCATGATCGTGCCGAAAATGCTCATCGTGGTCTCCTTTTGGTGTCAGCCGGGCAGGCTTAGCACGCTTCTTCCGCTCACGGGAGCGTCCGCTTCATGCCGATATGTGACCGTTCGAAGCCCAGCCTCTCGTAGAACGCCTGCGCCTCCACCCGGTCCTGCCGGCTCGTCAGCTGCATCGCGCCGCACCCGGCCGCCACCGCCTCCGCCAGCGCGTGCCGCATCAGCGCCCGCCCGATGCCCGCACCCCGCCGCACGCTCGCGACGCGCACGCCCTCCACCTGCGCCACGCTCGTCCCGCATTGGCTCACCCCGTGGATCACGTTGAACTGCAGGCAGCCCACGACCGCGCCGTCCAGCATCGCCAGCAAGATCCGCCCGCCCTGCGCCTGCATCCGGGCAAATCCCTCGGCATAGCCGGGATCGCCGGGCCGCTCCCGCAATGCGCCGAACCGGTCATCGGCCAGCAACCGCGCGACGCCGGGCACGTCCGCCGCCACCGCATCCCTGAACGTCATTTGCGGAACCCCACCACGCTCTCAACCCGCGCCGACCACAGGAACTGATCGATCGCCACCGCCGACACCACCCGGTACCCCGCCTGGATCAGCACTCGCCCATCCCGCAGCAGCGCCGCCGGGTTGCAGCTCACATACACCACCGGAACGCCCGACGCCGCCAGCGCCGGCATCTGCAACAGCGCACCCCCATGCGGCGGGTCCAGCACGATCGCCTGCGCACTCAGCTCCTTCGCCTGCAACGGCTGCCGCGCCAGATCCCGCTGACGCGCCTCCACCTGCTTGTTGCGCGCGCCATGCAGCGCGGCATACGCGTCCGCATCCCCCTCATACGCCTGCACCCGCGCCCGCCCCGCCAGCGCATGCGTCAGGCTGCCGCAGCCCGCGAAAAGCTCGATCACCCGCGCCTTGGCCGGCAACGGCGGCAGCGCGTCCAGCACCGCGGCCACGATCGCCGCCTCCCCCTCGCGCGACGCCTGTAGGAACGCGCCGGGCGGCACAGCGGTCATCACCTCACCCAGCGCCGTCACCGCCGGGCGCAACAGGCACGCGGGCTCCGGCACCCCCAGGCTGCCGCGCTGCAGACCCGGCGCCCACGAGATACGCGGCATGCCTTGCGCCTGCGCGAACGCCGTCAGCAGCGTGCGGTCCCCCGCGGTCAGCACGCCGTCGGTGCGCAGCAGCAGGTCCGGCCCGCTATCCAGCAAATTCACCACCGCCGACCCGTCCCGCCGCAACCCCGTCAACCGTTGCAACACCGGGCGCAGCGCCTGCAGCAAGGCGAACAGCTGCGGATGCAGGATCGGGCAGGCCCGCATATCCACGATCTCCGCCGACCGCCGCCGATGCAGCCCCAGCAACACCGCCGGGCCGTTGCGGCGGATGGCGATGTCCATGCGGCGCCGCGCCTCGGGCGGGGTGCGGATCAGCGCCGGGTCATCCCCGTCCCAGCCCAGCCGCTGCAGCACCTCTGCCACCTGCCCGGCCTTCCACGCCGCATACCCGGCATCCCCCCAATGCTGCAGCGTGCAGCCACCGCATTGCTGGGTGCCGCCGAAATGCGGGCAGGGGGGTGTGACGCGCTCGTCCGACGGCTCCAGCACGGCGGCCTCGGCCGTCCACCCTTCACCCCGTTTCGACACCGCCCCGGGCTCCACCAGCTCGCCCGGCAGGGTGTAGGGCGCATATAGCTGCGCCTCGTTCGCTAGGGCGCCAATACCGTCGCCGTCGGCGCCGACCCGCTGGATCCGGACCGGCCCCGGCGGTGGCGGCCTCACCCGCCGAACGCGCTAAGCCCCGTCTGCGCCCGCCCCAGGATCAGCGCGTGCACGTCATGCGTGCCCTCATACGTGTTGACCGCCTCGAGGTTCATGACGTGGCGCATGACGTGATACTCGTCCGAAATGCCGTTGCCGCCATGCATGTCGCGGCTCACGCGCGCGATATCCAGCGCCTTGCCGCAATTGTTGCGCTTCATCAGGCTGATCATCTCGGGCGCCGCGGTATGATCCTCCATCAGCCGTCCGAGCCGCAGCGCGCCCTGCAATCCCAGCGTGATCTCGGTCTGCATGTCCGCCAGCTTCTTCTGGATCAGCTGCGTCGCGGCCAGCGGGCGGCCGAACATCTGGCGCTCCATCGTATAGCTCCGCGCCGCATGCCAGCAGAACTCCGCCGCGCCCAGCGCACCCCAGGAGATGCCATACCGTGCATTGTTCAGGCATGAGAACGGCCCGCGCAGCCCCTTCACCTTCGGCAACTCGTTCCCCGCGGGCACGAACACGTCCTGCATCATGATCATGCCGGTAATGCTGGCCCGTAGCGCGAGCTTTCCCTCGATCTTCGGCGCCGACAGCCCGGCCATCCCCTTCTCCAGGATATAGCCGCGGATATCGCCCGCATCGTTCTTGGCCCACACCACGAACACGTCTGCGATCGGCGAGTTGGTGATCCAGGTCTTGCCTCCGTTCAGCACGAACCCGCCTTCCACCGCCTTGGCCCGGGTCCGCATGCTCGCCGGGTCCGACCCGGCATCCGGCTCCGTCAGCCCGAAACAGCCCACGAACTCACCGCTGCGCAGCTTCGGCAGGAAGCGGTCCTTTTGATCCTCGGACCCGAACGCCCAGATCGGATACATCACCAGCGAACTCTGCACGCTAAACGCGCTGCGATAGCCGCTATCGACCCGCTCGACCTCGCGCGCGATCAAGCCATACGCGACATAGCCCACGCCCGCGCAGCCATGGCTGTCGAGCGTGGCACCGAGGAAGCCCATCTCCCCCATCTCGTTCATGATCTCGCGGTCGAACGTTTCGTGCCGGTTGGCCAGCATAACGCGCGGCATCAGCCGATCCTGGCAATAATCCCGCGCGGCGTCGCGGATCGCCCGCTCGTCCTCGCTCAGCTGGCCTTCCAGTAGCAGCGCGTCATCCCACGTGAACGCCCCCATCTTGCCCGGCGCCGCCTGGTCCACACCGGTCAGGACCTCCGTCAGATGCGCGGCGTCCGAGTGCTGAACCGGGGTCGTGACGTTCATGGCGGGTTCCTTATTCGCTGGGCTGGGCGGTCTCGGCGGCGCGCACCGGCGCCCGCTGGCGTAGCATCATGAACGCGGGCACGTCCTCGCCGAAGCCGAGCACGGACGGCCCCAAATCCTCATCCCGCCGCCGCGGCTCGCGTCCGTCACGCGGGCGGTTACGGTCGAAACGCGGCTCCTCCCGCCTGGGTTCTTCGCGCCTGGAGTCCTCACGCCGCCGCGGCTCGGGCCGGGCCTCGGCAGCCGGCGCCTCGGCCGGCTCCGGCGCCACCACGTCCGGCTTGCGCGCCCGGGTGCGGCGCGGCTTCGGGGCAGGGGTCTCGACCCCCTCGTCGGCGGGCGCCGCCTCCTTGCGCGCGCGGCTGCGCGCAGGCTCGGCGGAAGCCTTGGCGGCCGGCTTCGCCCCGCGTCCGCGACCCCGGCGCTTCCGCCCGTCATCCTCCGGGAACGCCACCGGGTCCATGCCCTCGACCGCGATGCGCGGGATTTCGGCGCCCACCAGCTTCTCAATCGCGTCCACGAAGCCGCGGTCATCCGGCGCCGCCAGGGTGAACGCATGCCCGGTCATACCCGCCCGCCCGGTCCGGCCGATGCGGTGCACGTAATCCTCGGCATGGATCGGCACGTCGAAATTGAACACATGGCTCAGCCCGCCAATATCCAGCCCCCGCGCCGCCACGTCCGAGCAGACGAGCAGCCGGATTTCATTGGCCTTGAACTTGGACAGCGTGGCGAACCGCTCCGGCTGACTCATGTCCCCATGCAGCGAACCCACGCTGAACCCGTGCCGCTTCAGTGACTTATACAGGATGTCCACATCCCGCTTGCGGTTGCAGAAAATGAGCGCGTTCTGCACATCCTCGGACCGGATCAACCGCCGCAGCGCCTCGCGCTTGTCCAGATCGTCCACCACCGCGAGCCCGGCCACGATCGTGGTCGCGATGCTCGCCGGGCGGCTCACGGTGATCTCCTTGGGGTTGGTCAGGAACGCATCCGCCAGACGGCGAATTTCCGGCGCCATGGTCGCGCTGAAGAACAGCGTCTGCCGGGTCTTGGGCAAGAAGCCCACGATCTTTTCCACGTCCGGAATGAACCCCATGTCCAGCATGCGGTCCGCCTCGTCGATCACCAGGATCTTGGTGTCCGTCAGCAGCAACCCGCCCCGCTCGAACAAATCCATCAGCCGGCCCGGCGTCGCGATCAGCACGTCCACGCCCTTCATCAGCGCCGCCTTCTGATCCGCCAGGCTCTCCCCGCCGATCAGCAGCGCGTGGTTGAGGTTCAGATACTTGCCATACTCGACGAAGTTCTCCGCCACCTGCAGCGCCAGCTCCCGCGTCGGCTCCAGAATCAGGCTCCGCGGCATGCGCGCCCGGGCGCGTGAGCCCGACAGGATGTCCATCAGCGGCAGCACGAACGACGCGGTCTTGCCGGTGCCGGTCTGCGCACAGCCCAGCACGTCCCGGCCCATGAACACCGCCGGAATGGCCTGCGCCTGGATGGGCGTCGGCACCCGGTAGCCCTTGGCGCCCACCGCCTGCACGATCTCGGCCGATAGCCCCAGATCGGCAAAGCCGTTCGGCTCCTCCTCCTCACCCACCGGCTCCTCATCCCACGCGGGCGGCGGTAGGGCAGGAGCCTCCACAGCCTCCGTCACCACCGGCACATCGCCTTGTTCATGAGTAATGTCGTCCGCCGGTGCGGTAGTGATGTCCGTCAAAAATCGGTCTCGATACAGGAAGGGGTGAGGTTCGCCAAAGCGAAGCGGCCGCACGGCACCCGCGCGGCAGACCGGGATATCGGTAAAACCCGGAAGAAAGTCAAGGTTTTTGCCCCCCGCCAGTTCGGGCCCCACGAGCCAATCCCGAATAACGGCGAGGCTGGACTGAGACCGATCGATTGCAGCCCCCTACACCAAACCCGCAACCTCTGCGAAAAGCATGGGTTGCTCGACGGTGGCTAAACCGGTTGTGCATGGTGCAACAATCGAATGTCGTGGAGTGCTGACTTTCCGCTTTCTACCTCATGTCGCTGGTTCAACGAGCTGTGCAATGTGCATGGAAGCGGACGGTCCTCGTCTCGGGAGGACCCGATAGCTCGCCAGCTGCGCCCCAAAGCACTCTTCATCCCTCTTGCGACGACTCAGCCGCGGCCGGTGCAGCACATCAACGACCTCAGCGTAAACTGCGTCCGACAGGGCAAACCGGTCCTGCCCACGCGCTTTGCTGAGGGCTCGCCTGGGCACGCTGTCGGGGCCGATCGCAGCGCCTACCAACGACGAGGCGTCGAAGACGATCACCCCGCGGTGCTGTCAGGCCCACGTCGCTCTGCGTTGTAGGCCGCCAGTTCCTGATCCACGATGGCCTGAGTCAGTCCTTGCCGGGCCGCGTCCGCGCTCAGCCGGTCCATGACAGCCAGCAAGGGATCGATCTCTTTCGAAGGGCGAAGCATGCGGCTAACCAATCGGCCGATGGCCTCTCGTGCGCGGGGATCGACCAGGACAACAGCTGCTTCGGCTTCAACCGGAATGCTGACCTCGACTGTTTTGTCCATTGTCCCTCATCATACCGTTTAACAGCGCACATGGGTGCGTCCGTTGTGGCACTGCGGTTCAGCATAGTGCCATAGCAACTCTTCTCACAGCCTAACTGGAGGGCCGAACACGCCTGACTCCGTCTCAGAGCGGCCGGCCATCTGGCCGGCGCATCCAAGAACGCCCCCTCGTCGTCGCCGGTCTTTAGATGAGCACGATGAGCACGCGGCAATACGCCCGGCTGTTGGGCGTTGATGCCGAGGCCGCGCTAACGTTGTCGGAGGCTACGGAGACCTGAGCGGAACTCAGCGATAGCCTGCGGTTGCGAGAGGACTTCAGTAGCCTACGATGGCATCGGGCAGCAAGACTCCGCTTCCCGTTGCCGCCTACTCCAAAGCCGCCAGGCCGTCGTCCAACGGTCAAGCAGACAAGCGTCATGACTGCGTGCCGCCGGCTTCCGCCAGCAAACACAGCGCATCAGAACCAAACGAAAGCAACTTCCCCACGCCATCGCACTTACGTTCCGATGACCGAAACAACAGCCCTGCCCATCGAAGACTACGCCCTGATCGGTGACTGCATCACCGCGGCCCTCGTGGGACGGAACGGCAGTATCGATTGGCTCTGCTGGCCCCGGTTCGACAGCGCCGCCTGCTTCGCCGCCCTGATCGGCACGCCCGCGCATGGCCGCTACGCCATCGCCCCCACCCACCACGCCGGCTGCACCCGACGCTACCGGGACGGCAGCCTCGTGCTCGAAACCCTGTTCGACACCAAGGACGGCCAGGTCGCCCTCATCGACTTCATGGTTCCCGGCGCCCCCCACAGCACCCTGGTCCGCATCGTCGAGGGCCGCACCGGGCGCGTCCCCATGCGCATGGAACTGGCACTCCGCTTCGATTACGGCCTCTCGGTCCCCTGGGTCACCAAGCGGCAGGGCGGCAACGGCATCGTCGCGATCGCCGGGCCCGAGATGGTCGTGCTGCGCGCCCCGGTCGAACTGCGGGGCGAAGATATGCAGACCGTGGCGGACTTCACCGTGGCCGAGGGCGAGCGTCTGCACTTCGTCATGACCCACTGCGCCTCCCACCAGCCGCGCCCGGCCATGCCGGACGGCGACGACGCATTGTTCGATACGGAGGAGTTCTGGGCCGCCTGGTCCCAGCGCATGACCTATGACGGGCCGTATGCAGACGCGGTCAAGCGCTCCCTGCTCACGCTGAAATGCCTCACCTACGCGCCCACCGGCGGTATCGTCGCCGCCCCCACCACGTCGCTCCCGGAACAGCTCGGCGGCACGCGCAACTGGGACTACCGCTATTGCTGGCTGCGCGACGCCACGATCACGCTGTTCGCCTTCATGGGCGCCGGCTTCACCGACGAGGCCGCGTCCTGGGCCGACTGGCTGCACCGCAGCATCGCCGGGTCGGCCGATCAGGTGCAGATCATGTACGGCATCGCCGGCGAGCGCCGCCTGGCGGAATGGGAGGCCGACTGGCTGCCCGGCTACCAAGGCGCCAGCCCCGTCCGCATCGGCAACGCCGCCGCCACCCAGCTGCAGCTCGACGTGTATGGCGAGGTCATGAGCGCCCTGCATCAGGCGCGGGAGGCCAAGCTGCTGGAGCGGTCGGAAACCTGGTCCCTGCAGCGCTCCTTGCTGGACCACCTGGAGCAGGTCTGGCGCCTGCCGGACGAGGGCATGTGGGAAACCCGCGGCGGCGCGCAGCATTTCACCTTCAGCAAGGTCATGGCCTGGGTCGCCTTCGACCGCTGCATCGCCGACGTGGAAACCTTTGGCTTGGACGGCCCGGTGGACCACTGGCGCACCATCCGAAACGAGATCCACGCCGAGATCTGCCAGCACGGCTTCGATCCCGGCCGCAACACCTTCGTGCAGTATTTCGGCGGCCAGGCGCTCGACGCCACCCTGCTGCTGATCCCGTCGGTCAACTTCCTGCCGTATGACGATCCGCGTATCCAGGGTACCATCGCCGCCATCGAACAGGATCTGCTGCAGGACGGCTTCGTGCTGCGCTACCGGGCCGAGGGCCAGGCGGACGGCCTCCCGGACGGGGAGGGCGCCTTCCTCGCCTGCAGCTTCTGGCTCGCGACCGCCCTGCACCGCACCGGCCGGCAGCAGGACGCGCGCACCCTGCTGGACCGGCTCATGGCGCTACAGAACGACGTGGGCCTGCTGTCCGAGGAATACGACCCGCGCGCCCGGCGCTTCACCGGCAACTTCCCGCAGGCGTTCAGCCACGTGGCGCTGATCACCGCCGCCTTGGCCATCTGCGGCGCGCCGTCCGAGCGCTAGGAACCCACCCCGTCCAGCGCCGTTCGCGCCTTATGGACGATGTATTCGACACCGACGTGCCCGCCCGCCTCGACCGCCTGCCTTGGGCGCGGTTCCACACGCTGGTCGTCGTCGCATTAGGGATCACCTGGATCCTGGATGGGCTCGAGGTCACGATCGTCGGCTCGCTCGCCCCCGCCATATCCGGCAGCCCCAGCCTCCACCTCGCCCCCGGTCAGTTCGGCCTGACCGCGAGCGCCTACCTCGCCGGGGCGGTGGTGGGCGCGCTGGGCTTCGGCTGGCTCACCGACCGGCTCGGCCGGAAGAAGCTGTTCACCATCACCGTGCTGATCTACTTGCTGGCCACCATTGCCTCCGGCTTCGCCTGGGATTTTTGGTCCTTCGCGCTGTTCCGCTTCATCACCGGCGCCGGCATCGGCGGCGAGTATGCGGCGGTCAACGCCACGATCCAGGAGCTGATCCCGGCGCGCCGCCGCGGCTTCACCGACCTCGTCATCAACGGCAGCTTCTGGATCGGCGCGGCGCTCGGCGCGGTGGGCGCGGTGGTGGTGCTCGACCCCCGCGTGCTCGACCCGCAATGGGGCTGGCGCGTCGCCTTCGTCATCGGCGGCGTGATCGGCCTCGTGATCCTGTTGCTCCGCCGGTTCATCCCGGAATCGCCCCGCTGGCTCATGACCCACGGCCGGCCCGAGGAAGCGAGCGAGGTCGTAACCGGGATCGAGCGGCGGGTGGAACATGAGACGGGCGCCCCGCTCCCGCCCGTGCCGCCGGGCCGCCTCCGCCTCCGCAAGCACCAGGGCGACTGGTTCTTGGCGAGCCTGCGCGTGCTGATCGACACCTACCGGCAGCGGACGGTGCTGGGCGTCGCACTCATGGCATCACAGGCGTTCTGCTACAACGCCATCCTGTTCACCTACGCCCTGGTGCTGACCAAGTTCTACGGCGTGGCCCCGGAACAGGTCGGCTGGTTCATGCTGCCCTTCGCGCTGGGCAACTTCGCCGGCCCGCTCCTGCTGGGCAGGCTGTTCGACAGCATCGGCCGGCGGTTCATGATCACGGCGACCTACGCCCTGTCCGGCATCCTGCTAACAGTGGCCGGCTGGATGTTCGCCCGCGGCTGGATGTCCGCGACCGAGCAGACGCTGGCCTGGACCGTCATCTTCTTCTTCGCCTCCGCCGCCGCATCCTCCGCCTACCTCACCGTGGGCGAGACGTTCCCGCTCGAGGTCCGGGCGGTGGCAATCTCCATCTTCTACGCCTTCGGCATCCTGGTCGGCGGCATCGCAGGCCCGGCAGTGTTCGGCGCCCTGATCGAGACCGGGTCTCGGGACGAGGTGTTCAAGGGCTACCTCCTCGGCGGCGGCCTGATGCTGGGGGCCGCCGCGGTCGAATGGTGGCTGGGTGTGGAGGCGCAGGGCCGCTCGCTCGAGGACGTCGCACCGCCTTTGTCCGCCGCATGAAACCAGTGGCGTACTAAACCGTTCAGACCGTGCGGCTTCGTGCCGTCAAGGAGATGAACATGGTTGACGAGAACCGAGTGCAGGGTGCGTGGGACCAGGCCAAGGGTGCAGTGAAGGAAGGCGTGGGCAACCTCACGGGCGACCAGAAGCTGCAGGGCGAGGGCCTGGCCGACAAGGCCAAGGGCAAGGCCGAGAGCGCCGTCGGCGGCGCCAAGGACACCGTGCGGGACGCAGCCGACAAGATCTGATCGTTCCGTAGGCCGACACGGCGGGCGCCTCATGGGGCGCCCGTTTTCGTTTGTGCGGACGCCGGGCCGCGCCATATAGAGCCCCGCAAGGGTGAGGTGTTGAGTGGTGGACCGGCAAGCCTATCGTGACGCCATGAGCCGGCTGGGCGCCGCGGTCAACGTCATCACGACGTCCGGCCCCGCCGGCACCGCGGGGTTCACCGCCTCCGCCGTCTGTAGCGTGACCGATCAGCCACCGACCTTGTTGGTGTGCATGAACCGCGGCAGCTCGGTCAACACCGCGTTCAAGGCCAATCGCGTGCTGTGCGTGAACACCCTCGCCGCCTCGCAGGAGGCGCTGTCGCCCCTGTTCGGCGGCTCCGGCGAAGCGACGATGGAGCAACGCTTCGCCCGCGACCAATGGACGACGCTGCAAACCGGCTCCCCGGTGCTGGAGGGCGCGGTGGTGTCGTTCGACTGCCGCATCGCCCAGGTCACGGAGATCGGCACCCACTCCGTCATGTTCTGCGAGGTGCTATCCATCCAGTCCGGCCCCGCCCATGACGGCCTCATCTACTTCCAGCGCGCCTACCACCGCGTTGCACCGGACGTCACGCGCTAAGGACGCAACGGATGTTGGATCAGCCCGGTCTTCGCAACGATACCTCCAAAAGCTTGCTGGTACGATCAAATCATGACCAGACCGGCCCTTAGGCGATTCCGGGGTGTGAGACGTCTGCGATCGACGACGATCGGCGTTGTAGCTCTGGTGTGCATGAGTTGTGAATGTAAAGCTGATCAGATTTCTAAGCAGATAACTGCAGACTGCGACAGCATAGTCCACTTTGAGCCTGGCTAGCCATCAAACAAGGCAAGCCACTTGCCGTTCTATTGTCAGCAACCTTATCGGAGACACCTGATTTGGAACAGCGCAGAAAGCGTCAACTGATTACCTTTTTAAAAGAATGACGCTAGAGATCACTCATATCGCCGAGGCCGTGCCGCCGTCGGACATCGTGTTGGGCGCCTGCTACTAATGCTTCTCCGCACCCAACCGGTCCATCAGCGCCAGCAACAACCCACACACCACGAACAGCATCAGCATCCCCGCATGCCACGCCAGCACCCGGTTATCAGTGGACCCAACCTCCATGAAATCCTCCAGCACATGGATCGCCGAGATCGCCACGATGCTGGCCAGGAGCTTCAGTTTGATCTCCGAAAACCCGATATGCGCCAGCCAGTCCGGATGATCCGGATGGTCCCGCGTATCCAGCGGGCTCACGAAATTCTCGTAGCCGGCAAAGATGACCATCAGCAGCAGGTTGGCCATCAACGAGATGTCGATCAGACCGAGCAGGCCCAGGATCACCTGGTCGCTATCCCCGGTAAACGTCACGATCGCCAGCGCATAAGCCGACTTGCCGAACTTCACCAGCAACAGCAGTAAGCTCAGCGCCAGCCCAGCATAGATCGGCGCCAGCAACCACCGGCACGCAAACAACGCGCGCTCGAAGAACCCAGATATACTCACGGCGGAAGTGCCGGCCCCAGTCGCCCGGGGCCGGCGTGCATCTTACATCTCGGTATAGACGCCGTTCTTCCAGACATAGAACACGTAGTCCGCGTTGGTGATGTCACCTTTCTTGTCGAACGTGATCGGCCCGATCACCGTGTCCTGCGGCTTACCCGCATGCAGCGCGTCCGACACCTTCTTCGCGTCATTGCTCTTGGCCGCATTGGCCCCCGCCGCCCAGGTCTGCAGCGCCGCGTAGGTGTACAGCGTGTAGCCCTCGGGATCGAACCCCTTCGCCTTGAATTCCGCCACGACGGACGCCGCGGTCGTGCGCTTGCGCGGGTCGGACGGGAAGGTCATCAGCGTGCCCTCGCCAGCCGGCCCGGCGATCTGCCAGAACTCCGCCGTCGCCAGCGCGTCACCACCCACCATCGTGATGTTCATGCCCTGCTCCTTCGCCTGGCGCGCGATCAGCCCCGTCTCGGTGTGGTAGCCACCGACATAGATCACCTCGATCCCCGCCTGCTTCATCCGGCTCACGATCGCAGAATAGTCGCGCTCACCCGGAGTATAGGCGGCATACATCGCCTCCGCACCGCCATTGGCCGTCAGGCCCTTCTTGGTCTCGTCTGCCAGGCCTTTGCCATAGGCCGAGTTGTCATGCAGGATGGCGATCTTCTTGCCCTTGAACGTCGTCGCCAGATACTTGCCGGCGATCGCGCCCTGCTGATCGTCCCGGCCGCAGACGCGGAACGTGTTCCAACCGCCCTCATCCGTATAACGCGGATTGGTGCTGGCCGGGCTGATCTGCAGCACGCCCTCTTCACCATACACCTTGCTCGCCGGGATCGAGCTGCCGGAGCAGTAATGCCCGGCCACCACCGCCACCTTCTTGCTCGCCATCTGGTTCGCGACCGACACGGCCTGCTTCGGGTCGCACGCGTCGTCGCCGATCTCGAGGATCAGCTGCTGGCCGTTCACGCCACCGGCCTTGTTGATATCGGCCACCGCCTGCTCGGCGCCCGCCTTCATCTGCGAGCCGACCGCGGCATAGGCGCCCGTCATCGGCCCCACCGTCGCTACGTGAACCTGCGCCTGCGCGGCCCCGGTAACCGCGAGCATGGCGACGCCCGCAAACAATGTCCTACGAAGCATGGAACTCTCCTGGTCTGAACTGTGACCGCACAACCCTATGCGCGTTACGCAATGCTGGGAAGCCGCTAATGCCCACCCTCGAGGTAGGCGGCGCGGATTTCCGGCCGGGCCAGCAGCTCGGCGCCGGGTCCCTCCATGGTAATGGCGCCGTTGACCAGCACATAGCCCCGGTGCGCGAGCCGCAGCGCCTGATAAGCGTTCTGCTCCACCAGCAGCACCGTCAGACCCTCATCCCGGTTCAGCTGCCGGATCGCCCCGAAGATCTGCCGCACCACCAGCGGGGCCAGGCCAAGGCTCGGCTCGTCCAGCAACAGCAGCCTCGGCTGGCTCATCAGCGCCCGCCCGATCGCCAGCATCTGCTGCTCCCCGCCAGACAGCGTGCCGCCGCGCTGGCTCAACCGCTCCTTCAGGCGGGGAAACAGGTGGAAGACCTGCTCCCGCGTCCGCTCGTAGTTGCGCATCTGCACGACCTGCGCGCCCATCAGCAGGTTCTCGTGCACGCTCATCCGCGCAAAGATCCGGCGCCCTTCCGGCGCTTGGGCCATGCCGCGATGCATGATCTCGTGCGTCGGCAGCTGCGTAATATCCTGCCCATCATACGTGATCCGCCCGTCCCGCGCGTGCGGGGAACCGCAGATCGTCATCATCAGCGTGCTCTTACCCGCCCCGTTGGCACCGATCAGCGTCACGATCTCACCCGGCGCCACATCCAGATCGACCCCGCGCAACGCCTGGATCGCGCCATAGAACGCCGTCACGCCCTCGAGCCGCAGCAGGCTCATGCCGCAATACCCGCGGCGGCGCCCGGTGCGTCCAGGTCGTCATCGTCGCCCTCGCCCAGATACGCGGCGATCACGGCCGGGTTGGCGCGGATATCGTCCGGGCTCCCATCCGCCAGCGGCTTGCCGTGATCCAGCACGACGATGTGGTCCGAGATGCGCATCACCACGCCCATGTCATGCTCGATCAGCAACACCGAGCACCCATCGGCCTGAATGGATTTCAGCAGGCTCGCCAGCGCGTCGCTCTCCCGCGGATTGAGCCCGGCCGCCGGCTCGTCCAAACACAGCATCACCGGCCCGGTGCACATGGCCCGCGCAATCTCGAGCCGCCGCTGATCGCCGTAGGGCAGGGCGCCCGCCGGGTCGTCGGCCCGGGCGATGAGGCCGATCCGGTCGAGCCACGCCCGCGCCTGGGTGACCGCAACCTCCTCCGCCCGCGCATAGCCGCCCAGGCCAAACACCGACAGCAAGCCGGACGCAACGTTGGGCATCAGCAAGTTATGCTGCGCCACCAGCAGGTTCTCCAGCACCGTCATACCCGCAAACAGCCGGATGTTCTGGAACGTCCGCGCCACCCGCGCCCGCCGCGCGATCCGGTGACCCGGCATCGATTGCAGCTGGAACGACGCACCATCCGGATGGCTCAGCACGATGCTGCCCGCGCTCGGGCGATAGAACCCGGTGATGCAGTTGAACACGGTGGTCTTACCCGCGCCGTTCGGCCCGATCACCGACGTGATCTCACCCCGCCGCGCCGTAAAGCTCAGCGCGTTCACGGCCGTAAGCCCGCCGAAGCGCATGGTGAGGTCGGTGACGGACAGCAGTTCGGTCATCCCCGTCCCTCCGCCACCAGCTCGGCCGAGATCTCCCGCCGCTGACCCAGCGCCACGCTGGGCGTGCGTCCGCTGACCAACCCCCGCGGCCGCCAAATCATGACCACCACCAACGCCAGGCCGAACACCAGCATCCGGTATTCCTGCAGGTCGCGGAACACCTCGGACCCGCCGATCATCACCAGCGCCGCCAGTGCGGTGCCGAGCTGGCTACCGAGCCCGCCCAGCACGACGATCGCCAGCACGATGGCGCTCTCGAAGAACGTGAACGATTCCGGGCTGATGAACGCGTTTCTGGTGGCAAAGAAGCAGCCTGCCAACCCACCGAACCCGGCACCCATGGCGAACGCGGTGAGCTTCGTCACCGTGACATCGATGCCCAGGCTGCGGCAGGCGATCTCGTCCTCCCGTAGCGCCTCCCAGGCCCGCCCCAGCGCCACCCGGCGCAGTCTGAGCGTCACCCAGTTGGTCAGCAACGCCAAGGCAAAGATCACATAATACAAGAACGCCGCCCGCTGCGTCGGACTATAGTCGATCGGCATGCCATGCGCAGTCATGAAGCTCACGAACGTGTTCGACTCGCCGGAATTGGTGAAGTTGAGCCCGAACAACGTAGGGCGGGGAATATTGCCGAGCCCGTTCGGCCCCCCCGTGATACTGACCGAGTTCAGCAGCACCAGCCGGATGATCTCGCCAAACGCCAGCGTCACGATCGCCAGATAGTCACCGCGCAGACGCAGCACCGGGAACCCCAGCAACACCCCGAACGTCGCGGCCGCGATGCCCGATAGCGGCAGGCACTCCCAGAACCCGAACCCGATCTGCGACAGCAGCGCGAACGTGTAAGCGCCGATGGCGTAGAACGCGACATAACCGAGGTCCAGTAGCCCCGCGAGCCCCACCACGATGTTCAGCCCCCAGCCGAGCATCACATACGTCAGCACGATCACCCCGGTATCGATCGCATAGCGCCCGGCGTAGAACGGCAGCGTCGCCGCAAACAGCAGCAGCGCGGGGGCCACGAACTTCCCCATGCGGGTCAGCGTCTCGGCCACGGACCGGTTGCCGGCATAGGCGGCGCCCGGCCGTCCGCGCCATACCAGCCACGCCAGCCGCCCCAGGAACACCGCCGCCACGACCTCCATCACCAGCATCGGCCGCGACACCAAAAATAGCCCGCCCGGCGCCGATTCGGTCCGCAGCCCCAGCATGATGCCGAACAGGCCCAACGCCAGCAGCGCCGACAACCCGGCATCCCGCAGCTTGGCGTTCATACTTTTTCGACGTCCGACCGTCCGAGCAGCCCGGTCGGCATGAAGATCAGCACGATGATCAGCACGCTGAACGCCGCCACGTCTTTATACTGCGTGCTGAAATAAGCGGACCAGAACGTCTCGATCAGCCCGATCGCCAAGCCGCCCAGCACGGCGCCGGGCAGGGAGCCGATGCCGCCCAGCACGGCCGCCGTGAACGCCTTCACGCCCGCGACGAAGCCGATGAAGAAGTCGATCACCCCATAGTATAGCAGGAACAAGAACCCCGCGACCGCCGCCAATGCCGCGCCGATCACGAAGGTGAGGCTGATGGTCCGGTCAGTATCGATGCCCAGCAACCCCGCCATCTTACTGTCCTGCTCGCACGCCCGCATGTTCCGCCCCAGCTGAGTGCGCGAAACCAGGTAGGTGAACACCCCCAATACCAGCAGCGTCACGATCATGATCACGATCTGCATCCAGCTGAGCTGTACCGCGAACCCGTCCACGTTCATCAGCTGCACGCCACCCGGGATTTGCGGCGCGATCGGCTTCACCCGCGCCCCCTGGCCCAGCTGCACGTATTGCTGCAGCACGATCGACATGCCGATGGCGCTGATCAGCGGCGCCAGGCGGAAGCTCCCGCGGAGCGGACGGTAGGCGACACGCTCCATCGTCCAGCCATACAGGGCCGCAATCGCCGCCGCCATTATCAACGTGAGCGCCAACGCCAGCGGCACCGAGGTCAGCCCGAGCCCGGATAGCGCCGTCAGCGCGATCAGCGACAGGAACGCGCCAATCATGAACACGTCGCCATGGGCGAAGTTGATCATGCCGATGATGCCATAGACCATGGTGTACCCCACCGCGATCAACCCGTAGATCATACCGAGCGTCACCCCGTTGATCAGCTGCTGCAATGCGTAGGCCACCCGGTCTCCTTTCGTGGACAAGCCCTACTCAGAACACAAGGCTGCCGCCCGGCGCAAGAGACGCGTGAGCCCTTTGCATTGTGCCGACGCTTTGCTATAGCGCGCTTCCGCCGTGGGGCGCTTAGCTCAGTTGGTAGAGCAGGTGACTCTTAATCACCGGGTCGTAGGTTCGAATCCTACAGCGCCCACCACGGTTTGAAACATTTCTAACACTCTTTAGCAAAATTTGGATGGCCCTACCACGTTCCCCGGTGTCATAACCACCGCGGAGCGTGGAACATCGATGTTGCAGAAAGTACAAGCGAATTTAAGGCAGTTCTGGTTGGATACCACTGCCGTAACCTCCCTTGAACTCGCACTGATCGCCGGTCTCGTGTCCGTCGCCGTCATTGCCGGCGCCTCTACCTATGGCACCAGACTCGGCAACACATTCTCCAATGTCGCTACCCGGCTGCCAAACGTCTAGAGGTGTAAAAGCTCCGGCGCGAAGTAGCCAAGCGCACCCAGTCCAATACCCACCAGTCCTAACCCGATCCCCAGCAGGGATAACACAGACACCCCTGTAATGATTGAAGCCGATGAGACTACGATCGCCACCTGCAATGCAGCCGCGGCAAACTCGAATAAATGATACTTCGCCATAGCGTGCTCACGCGCCTCGTCCGACACACGCGCCCGCTCCATCAACTCCTTCCGGCCCTCGCCAGTGGAGGGCTCACTTTCCCAACGCGCCGCGTTCTCTTTCCACTTTCCCTGCTGCGCCTCGATCGCCGCGCGCCCGGCGGTGTCGGCCGCCGCCTTCTGCAACTCGGCCTCCTCGACCGCCGTCCTGACCGTGGTTTGCCGAACCGTCTTGGCCTGGTAGAATGCCCACAGATTGGCCGACTCGACGTTGCGGGTCAGCGCCTCCGTCTGCGCTCCTTTCGCCCCCGTCTCCGCCACCGCCAAGCACAGCGCCAGCACCGCAATCAGCAATGCGATGCGCTTGTCCTCGACAATCTCGACCTGACCCGTTTCCATCACCATCACCCCGCGTTTGTCGGAGTGATGCCATCATACGGTGCCGTGTCAATTATCAGGCAGGCTCGAAATCGAAGCTGCCGTCTTTCGACTGCCATTGCTGCACCGTCAGCACCCGGGCCCCGCCTTTGCTCTCATGCGGCCCGTGCACGACCCCGGCGGCATGGGTCAAGAACGCGCCCGCGCCCACGATCTGCCCGGCATCGGTCAAGTCACCATCCAAAACGTAATGCATCTCCGCCCCGGCCTGATGCTTATGCGCGGGGATCAAACCACCGGGCGGCAGGTGCACGATGGTGGTGACGACGCCCGAGGCCTGATCCTCATTCAGGATCTGGATCCGGAACTCGCCCGTGGCGCCCGGTATGGTGAACGGCACGGCGGCGATCTCATCGGCCTTGGCGGTCAAACTGCTCATCACGCTCTCCCTTATGCAGGCGCGCTAACGCGGGGCTTACAAGGGGGTTTTGCAACCGTGGCCGGGCTTGCGTATGGTCTGCATAAACGGAGGACACCATGAACCAGACCCAGCACCCGGAGACGCTCGCGCTGCATGCGGGATTTCACCATGATCCCGCCACCGGCGCCGTCGCGGTGCCCATCTATCAGACCACGTCCTTCCAGTTCGACAGCGCCGAGCACGCGGCCAATCTGTTCGCACTGAAGGAACTCGGCAATATCTACACCCGCATCATGAACCCGACCGCCGACGTGCTGGAAAAGCGCGTGGCGGCGCTGGAGGGGGGCGTCGCCGCCCTCGCGGTCGCCAGCGGCCAGGCCGCCTCCGCGCTCGCGGTGCAGAACCTGGCCCGCGTCGGCGACAATATCGTGAGCTCCACCAACCTCTACGGCGGCACCTGGAACCTCTTCGCCAACACCTTCAAGGACATGGGCATCGAGGTCCGCTTCGTGGACCCGGCGGACCCGGAGGCGTTCGAGCGCGCCACCGACGCCCGCACCCGCGCCTACTACGCCGAAACCCTGCCCAACCCGAAGCTCGAGCTGTTCCCGATCGCCGAGGTCGCCGCCATCGGCCGCCGGCATGGCATCCCGCTCATCATGGACAACACCGCCTGCCCGCTGCTGGTCCGCCCGTTCGACCATGGCGCGGCCATCGTCGTGTACTCCGCCACCAAATACCTGGGCGGCCACGGCACCACCATCGGCGGCCTGATCGTCGATGGCGGCAACTTCCCCTGGACCGACGCCGCCCGCCAGCCCGCGCTGCATCAGCCGGACCCGAGCTACCACGGTGCCGTCTGGGTCGAGGCCGCCAAGCCGCTCGGCCCCATCGCCTACATCCTCCGCGCCCGCGTCTGCCTGCTGCGCGACCTCGGCCCGGCCATGAGCCCGCATAGCGCGTTCATGATCCTGCAGGGGATCGAGACGCTACCGCTCCGCATGGAACGCCACTGCGCGAACGCTCGAAAGGTGGTCGATTTCCTGACCGGCCGCCCGGACGTCGCCCGCGTGATCCACCCCTCGCAGCAACAGGGTGAGGCCGGCGCCCGCGCCCAGCGCTACATGCGCGGCCAGGACCGCGGCGGACTGGTCGGCATGGAGCTTGCGGGCGGTGAGGCCGCCGGCCGCGACTTCATCAACCGGCTGCAGATGGTGCTGCACGTCGCCAATATCGGCGACGCGAAGACCCTGGCCATCCACCCCGCCAGCACGACGCACTCGCAGCTCGAGGCCGAGGAGCAGATGGCCTCCGGCGTCAGCCCCGGCTACGTCCGCCTCTCGATCGGCATCGAACATATCGACGACATCCTGGCCGACTTGCACCAAGCGCTGGAGGGTTCGCGCCTGCGCGCCGCCGCGTAAGGATGGTTGATCCGCGCGGCTACAAACGCTATTGTTGGCCGCGTAGGCGGGCGTAGCATAATGGTAATGCGGTAGCCTTCCAAGCTACTGACGAGGGTTCGATTCCCTCCGCCCGCTCCAGCTGCCAGAACGGCCGGATCAGACGTTGAACCGGAACAGCAGAACGTCGCCGTCGCGCACCACGTAATCCCGCCCCTCCACCCGCATCCGCCCCGCCTCCTTCGCCCCGGCCTCCCCATTCCCCGCCACGTAATCCTCATACGCGATCGTCTCGCAGGCGATGAAGCCGCGCTCGAAATCGTTGTGGATCACCGCCGCCGCCTGGGGCGCCTTCGTGCCCTGGGTGATGGTCCAGGCGCGCGTCTCCTTCGGACCCACCGTGAAATACGTGAATAATCCCAACAGCGCATACCCGGCGCCGATCACCCGGTCGAGCCCGCTATCGGACAGGCCCAGCCCCTCCAGGAACTCGGTCCGGTCCGCCTCGGCCAACAGGCTCACCTCCGCCTCGATCGCCGCCGATACCGTGACCACGCCGGCGCCCTCCGCCCGCGCCCGCTCCATCACCCGCGCCGCATGCGCGTTGCCGCTGGCCGCCGCGTCCTCCTCCACGTTGCACACATACAGCACGGGTTTGCTGGTCATGAGCTGCAGCCGCTTGGCCGCCTCCATCTGCGCCGGCGCAATCGCCGTCCGCGCCGGCAGGCCGGCCTGTAGCGCCGTGATGATCGGCTCCACCAGCTCCACCCATTGCACCGACTCCCGGTCCCCGCCCCGCGCCTTCTTCTGCGCCGCCGGCAGCCGCCGCTCGAGGCTGTCCAGGTCCGCCAGCATCAGCTCCGTCTCTACCGTCTCGGCATCCCGGATCGGATCGACGCTCCCCTCCACATGCGTCACGTCCCCGTCCTCGAAACAGCGCAGCACGTGAATGATCGCATCCACCTCGCGAATATTGGCCAAGAACTGATTGCCCAGCCCCTCACCGCGCGACGCGCCCCGCACCAGCCCGGCAATATCCACGAACTCGAGGCTGGTCGGCACGATGCTCTTGCTCTTGCCGATCCGCGCCAGCGTCTCGAGCCTTGGGTCCGGCACCGCCACCCGGCCCACGTTCGGCTCGATCGTGCAGAACGGATAGTTGGCCGCCTGCGCCGCCGCCGTCGCCGTCAGCGCATTGAACAGCGTGCTCTTGCCCACATTCGGCAGGCCGACAATGCCACAGTTGAAGCCCATTACGGTGTCCCCAAATGCGTGAGCAGCGCCACGCGGGTCATGAAATCCTCGGGTTTGCCGGCCGCCAGCAGCGCCGCGGCGTCCGCCACCGCGTCCAGCAGATCCGCCACCCAAGGCGTGTCGTTCTTATGAAAATCGCCCAGCACGTGCCCGTGCACGCGGTCCTTGTGCCCGGGATGCCCGATGCCGAGCCGCACCCGCCAATACTCCGGCGTCCCCAGAACCCGGTCCATGCTGCGCAGCCCGTTATGCCCGGCCGCACCACCGCCCCGCTTCACCCGCACCTTGCCCGGCGCCAAATCCAGCTCGTCATGGAACGCCGTGATGTCGCCGGGTCCTAGCTTGAAGAACGCCGCCGCCGGCTGCACGCTCTCCCCGGTATCGTTCATGAACGTGCCGGGCTTCAGCGCCAGGACGCGCACGCCGCCCACCGAACCCTCGGCCACCCAGCCCTTGAAACGCTGCCGCCACGGGCTGAACCCGTGGCGGTGCGCGATCGCGTCGATGGCCATGAAGCCGATATTGTGCCGTTGCCGCGCATGGGTCGCCCCGGGATTGCCGAGGCCGGCCCATAGCAGCACGGAACGCTACTTCTTGGCGGCCGGCTTGGCCGGGGCCTTCGCAGCCGCGGGCGCCTTGGCGGCGGCAGCGGGCGCGGCACCCTTGGCCGGCGCCTTGCCCTTGGCCGGTGCGGCCGCAGCCGCCGGCGCGTTCGGGTCCGCCACCGGCTCCGCCCCCTTGGTCGGCGGCGCCACGGTCGCCACCACGAAGTCCCGCCCGGCGATCACCGGCACCACGTTCTCGGTGCCGATCAGGTCGCTGAACCGCACGTTGTCGTTGATATCGAGCGCCGCCATGTCCGCCTGGAAGCTCTCCGGCACCGTCTCCGGATCCGCCATCACCTCCACCACGTGCCGCACGACGTTCAGCACGCCACCCTTCTTCAGGCCCGGTGACGTCGCTTCGTTCAGGAACGTGACGCTGACCGACACGCGGATGCGTTCGCCGGGCGCCAGGCGCTGAAAATCGACATGGATCGGCTTATCGCTCACGGGATGGAATTGCACCTCCCGCATCAGCGCCCGGGACGGCGTGCCGGCCACGTTCACCTCATACAGGCGGGACCGCCAGCCGCCCCGCACCAACTCCTTCATGATGACCCGCGGGTCGAACTGCGCCAGGGTGGGGGTCTGCTTCGCCCCATAAATCACGGCCGGCACCATGCCAGCCCTCCGAGATGCGCGTGCCGCCCCCTTACCTGCCCGCTCGCGCGCCTCGGCCTCGATCGTTACGAAATTGGCCACGGTCTGCTCCTAATGGGTATTACGCCGGCCTCCAGGGGTGCCAGCGAAGGCGCGCTGTAGCGACTTCTCCCCCATCCGGCAAGTCCACCCTGCCGGAACCCTAGGTCAAAGCCCGGACAGATGGCGCCGGGTCAAATCTCCCGGCTCTGCATCATTCGCGCCATGCTGTCCGCCTGCCGGATCGCCAGCGCCACGATCGTGAGCGTCGGGTTGCACGCCGCACCGCTGGTGAACTGGCTGCCGTCCGACACGAACAGGTTCTTGATGTCGTGCGTCTGGCCATACCGGTTCACCACCCCATCCCGCGCCTCCGCGCTCATGCGGTTGGTGCCCATGTTGTGCGTGCTGGGGTAGGGGGGTGTCGGCAAGATCCGCGTCGCACCCACCGCATTGTACACCGCCGTCCCCTGCTGCACCGCGTGCTTGCGCATCGCCACGTCGTTCGGGTGGTCGTCGAAATGCACGTTGGACACCGGCAGGCCGAGCTTGTCTCGCGCCACCGGGTCGAGCGTGATGCGGTTGGTTTCCTGCGGCATGTCCTCGCCGATCAGCCACATCCCGGCCATGTTGGCATACCCGTCCATGGCGCTGGTGAACGTCCGGCCCCAAGCGCCGGGGTCCAGGAACGCCGCCATGAACGGAACGCCGAGCGACACCGTCTCCATCTCATAGCCGCCCACGAAGCCCCGCTTGGTATCGTGCCGCGCCTCATCCCGGATGATCCCGGCCATCGTCGTGCCGCGATACATGTGCACCGGCTTCTCGAATATCCCATACACGTTACCGGTCATATGCCGCATATAGTTGCGCCCGACTTGCCCGCTGCTATTCGCAAGCCCGTCCGGATACTTCGCACTGGCCGAGTTCAACAGCAGCCGCGGGCTCTCGATCGAGTTGCCCGCCACCGCCACCACCCGCGCCTTCTGCCGGTGCACGGCGCCGTCAGCGGTCGCATACAGCACGCCGGTGACCTTGCCCCCGTCGTCATGCTCGATCTTCACCACGTGGCTACCGGGACGCACCTCGAGATTGCCCGTGTCCTCGCCCTTGGGGATCTCCGTGTACAGCGTGGACCACTTGGCGCCGGATTTGCAGCCCTGGAAGCAGAAGCCGATCTGCTGGCAAGACCCGCGGCCGTCCCGCGGCTGGCTGTTGATCGCCATCCGTCCGGTATGCACCTCCTTATAGCCGATCTTCTTGGCGCCCGCCTCCATCACCTTGAAGTTGTTGTTGCCCGGCAGGCCCGGAATGCCGTTCGTGCGCGTCACCCCCATCTTATACTCGGCCTTCTCGTAATACGGCGCGAGCTCGGCCAGGGTGATCGGCCAATTCAGCAAATTGGCGCCCGGCAGCGCCCCGTAATGGTCGCGGATCCTGAACTCATGCTCCTCGAACCGCAGCGACGCGCCGGCCCAGTGCACCGTGCTGCCCCCCACCGCCTTCACGATCCAGGACGGCAGGTTCGGAAAATCCCGCGACACCCGCCATGACCCGGACGTGGTCCGCATGTCCGTCCACGCCAGCTGGGCGAAGCTCTCCCACTCGTTGTTGATGAAATCCTGCGTCTCGTAGCGGCCCCCGGCCTCCAGGATCACCACCTTCACACCCTTCTGCGCCAGCTCGTTCCCCAGCGTCCCACCCCCGGCGCCGGAGCCGATGATCACGACCAGGCTGTCATCGTTCAGATCGAATTGTGCCATGATGCATCCCCCTACGCGGTCGGCAGCCAATTGATGTCGTCGAAGCCGCGCGCGATGTATCCGCCATGCTCGGCCGAGGAGCCCTCATACCCGAACTTCGGCCAAATCTCCGGCTGGTTATACAATGAAACGATCAAGTCGGCGCGTAGCGTGCGAAAGAACTTGGTATGCTCGATCCCGCGCAGCAAAGTCACCCGGTCGGCCTCCCAGCCCACATCCAGGTATGGCATCGTGAACTTGTCTTGCGCATCCGCATCCAGCCGCGCCACGCCCTCGGCTACCATGGCCTTGAGCTCCGCGTCCTTCGCGGCCTTCGCGTCCCATGGCGTGATCGCGCGCACATAGAATACGTCGCCGATATGGTCGTGCGGATAGATGTCCCGCGCCGCCCGCACCATCGTCGCCATCGCGTGCGGGCCGATCGCCTTGGCCTCCTGCGCCCAGGCCGCGCCGGCACCGATGCTGGCGCCAGCCGCTACCACCACTGGTGACGCCGCGGCGGTCTTCATAAATCCGCGCCGGCTAAAGGCGGTGCGGCGATCGATCTCTCTCATGATAGTCCCTCCCTTTATTGCTTCAGGCAAAACGCCCACCCCGCTCCAGCACCTCGATGCTGTAGCCATCGGGATCCCTGATGAAGAAGAAGCGCCCCAGCAGCGCCCCCTCCCGCATCAGCTCACGCACCGGACCCGGCGCCCCGCCCCCCGCTGCCCCACTCGCCGCGGCCATCGCCCGGTGCGCCTGCTCCAGATCGTCCACCACCACCGCAAGATGCCCGTAGCCGTCCCCCAGCTCATACGGCTCGGTCCGCCCGGCGTTGACGGTCAGCTCCAGCTCGAACGTGCTAGCCAGATCACGCATATAGATCAGGGTGAAATCGTCGAACGGAAACCGGTCCACGACCGCAAGCCCCATGACCTCCTCATAGAACGTGACCGACCGCGCCTCATTCAGCACGCGGATCATGGAATGGATCGGCTTGGCCATTCAGGGCTTGTCCTTCAGATACGCAATGATCGCCGCCCGCTTGGCCGGGTCGGCCTGCCGGTAGGCCATGACCCCGCCCTTGATCACCGATTGCGGGTTGGTGAGATACGGATCCAGGTGCTCGGCATCCCAAGCCCAATCCGCCGCCGCAAACCCCTCCGAGTAGCGGTAGTCCGGCACCGTCCCGGCGCGCCGCCCATACACCCCGGCCAGGTTAGGCCCCTGCCGCACCTCACCCGGCACCCGCGAATGACACGTGCCGCATTGGGTCCGAAACAACGCAACCCCATCCGGCACCGCGTCTTGCGCACGCGCCTGGCCCGCCAGCAACAACAGCGCGGCCGCTATCCAGGTGGACGAAACCGTCATCGGCACTCCCCATCGATCGCCGCCTCTGGGGGCAGCTGCACCGTTAACCTGGCCCACAACCGGGAGAGGCATCAAGCCTTATCCTCACCGTCCCGTTACTTTTCCGCTACGCCGTTGACCGGCCCTTGCCGGGCGCCGCCCTCCATGGCGGTATGTGTCCGCAACCGTCCAGGAACCGCTAATGTCCTACGCGCACAGTACAGAGGCCCGGTTCAGCATGGGCCGGGTCGTGTCCGCCACGTTCCGCGTGATCTTCCGCCGGGCCGGCCTGATCGTCGGGCTGTGCGCTCTATACGTCGTGTTCAACGCCGCCGTGACCGAGTTGGTAGCCGCCGCGATCCGCACCAACCCGGCGCTCTTCCCGTACCGGTCGTTGTTGATCCTGCCCGTCACCTACCTCTGCCTAGCCTTCGTGACCGCAGCCTGCACCATCGGGGCCGTCGATGACGTGGCCGGAAGGCCCGCCGCCGCCACGCAGGCCATGCGCCAAGGCTGGCGCCGGACATTGCCGGTGTTCGGGGTCTATCTCGTATCGGCCATCGTCATCATAATCGGGCTTGCCCTGCTCCTCGTGCCCGGCATCATCGCCGGGCTGCGCTGGTTCGTGGCGGTCCCCGCATCGTCTGCCGAGGGCACAGGCTTCCGCGCCTCGTTCTCGCGCAGTGCGGCGCTGACCAAGGGCCACCGGTGGAAGCTGCTCGGACTGTCGGCCGGCGGCTTGGTGCTGGTGTCGCTGATCGTCGCGCTTCCGTTGCTCATCTATATGGCGGCAACGGGTGAGGGCTTCCTGGCGATACTGCTGCAATACGCGGCCAGCGGCTGGACCATACACCTGGCCACCGGCCCCACCTTCATCATCGCCACGGCCATCCAAATCGTGGGCGTCGCCGTCACCTACGCCCAACTCCGCCAGGCGAAGGAGGGTGGTTTGCCAACCCAAGTGGCGGAGGTGTTTGCATGAGCCAGGAGCCGAAGATCTCGCTCGGCTTCGTCGTTCGCAACACGCATCGCATCATCACCACCCATGCCGCCACCATCGTCCCGCTCGCCGTGCTGCTTTCGGTCTTGCCCAGCCTCATCCTGGACTCGCAAATGGATGGGGTGCGGCAGGGCCGGGGCGCGCTGCTCGCGGTCAGCGCCGTCAACCTCATCGGCTCGGGGCTGCTCACCGCCGCCATCACCCAGCTCGTCTTGGATGACGCGATGGAGCGGACCGGCCCGTTGGTCCATTATTTCCGGCGGTTGTCCAAACTGGCCCTACCCGTCGTGGGCCTGCTGATCGTGACCGGAATCGGCATGGGGCTTGGCTTCGCGCTGCTCATCATCCCGGGCATCCTGCTCACCCTGCGCTGGTTCCTCGCCGTTCCGGCCCTGGTCGCAGGCGAACCCGGCATCAGCGCGTCCATGACCGCCAGCCGCTGGCTCATGACCGGCAACTATACGCGCGGACTGGCCGTCCTGGTCACCCCCTACGCGGTCTTCGCGCTGGCAACGATCATCCTCGTGCTGATCGAGAAAGCGGCCGGCATCGATCAAAACGGCCTGCCCGCCACCATGGCCGAAGACGTGCTCGCCTCGGCTGCCAGCACCGTCGTCGCAGTCGCCACCGCCGTAACCTACGTAGGCCTCCGCCAACTGAAAGACGGCGTCACCCCGCGCGACGTGGCCGCCACCTTCGACTGATGCGCCCGTCATGATGCCGCACCATTCCTCTATCGCCTTCTTGACACCAGCGTCTGAGGTCGTCCGTCCATCGTCCGGCTCTGCATGACCCATCATGTCGTATCGAACTTATCCACCCGCCGCCGCCCGAACAGCAGCCCGCGCTCCAGGCCGCTGCGCAGCGCCGCGTAGTAGGCGCGCAGGAACTCCGCATCCGTCTCATGCCCCCGCGTCCAGCCGATCTTGGCCGCGATCCGCCCCGCCACCGCCTTCAGCGTGACCGCGTCGGCCGCCCGCAGCACGTCCTCCAGCACATGCAGCTCCTTGATCCCATACGCACCCACCTGCGCCGCCGTGAACTCCAAGCCGGCCCATCCGGACCCCGCCGCCGCCAAATCCGGTAGCAGCTTCCGCCGCGGCTGCCGCACCACCCAGGTGCCCGCCAGCAAATCCCCCACCCGCAGCCGGTCCCGGTTGAACAACGGGAATAGCAAGAATAGTCCGGACCAGCCGAACCCCAGCAGTAACAGCCACCCCGCCGCCTCCTGCCCCTCCACCGCCAAGAAACTCAGCGGCAAGAACAGCTCCAACTCCCGCACCATGTTCCGCGCCAACACCGCGTTGGCCGTAAGCCGCCCGCCATCCCGCGTCGCGACCCGCATCTCCATCGCCCGCTTTCCCAAGGTCGCCCCGCGCGGACGCAGCTCGAAATACGCGAAGTAGAAGTTCCGCAACACGAAGAAGCCCAGCAGCCAGACGATCCCCGCCACTTCCACGCCGGTGCCTTGCAGCAAGATCCCCGCGCTCACCGTCATCGACACCAGCATTATCGCGATCGCCAGCAGATCCAGCGCAAACGCGAAGATCCGCTCGCTCACGCCCGGCAAGGTCAGATGCAGCGGTACGCCCTCCGGCGTGATCAGCTCCCGCACCCGCTCCGTCATCGCCGGGGCACATACAAATAGGCGCCCCACAGCACCGCCGTCAGCGCCGCGATGCCATACCGCTCGCCGTCCCCCGTGATGACCTGCCGCACGATCCCCTCCAGCAGCCCGGCGCACAGCAGCATCACGAACACGCCAGCCATCAGCGTCCCCGCCTCTTTCCCCGCCGCCGTCAGCGCATCCAGCCGGCTCGACGCACCGGGCGCGATCACCGCCCGCCCGATCCGGAACCCCGCCGCCCCCGCCAGCACCACCGCCGTAAGCTCCGTCACCCCATGCACACCGAGCCACCCGCCCAGCCCCATCCCCAGCCCCCGGCTGCCATACAGCGTGCCGAATGCCCCCAATGTCGCACCGCTATAGGCCAGCAACAGCGCCGTCGGCAGGCACAGCGCGAACCCCAGCGCAAACGCAAAGACCGCCACCTGAGCATTGTGCGTGAATAGATAAGCGGAAAACAGCCCATACGCCCCGTGCCCGCCATCATACAGCGACTCGCGCAGTGACGCCGTGGTGGCCGCCGGGTCGCGCCCGGACGCGAGGCCCTCCGGCACGAAGACATAGAACCAATCGACGTCCAGCCACACCAGCGCCGTGGCCAGGATCACCCCGGCCAGCAGCGCACCCCAGGCCAACAGCGTCTCCAGCCACAACGCCCGCGCCGCCGCCGGCCAGTCGGTGGCAAAGAACGCGCCAATCCGCCGCAACAGCCCGGTCCGCGTGCCATAGACCAGGAAATACGCCCGGGTACTGAGATCCTCGAGGTAGTCGACCAGGCTATGGTCCAGTGACGTCGCCCGCGCCACCGACAGCGCCGACAGCGTCCCGCGGTATAGCCCCGGTATGGCGATCAGCTCGTCCGACGTCAGCTCGTTCAACGAACCCCGCTCGAGCCTTGCCAGCAGCGCCTCGAGCTTCCGCCACCCCGCCTCCCGCTCCTCGCGGAACCGCTGCGTCCGCGGCGCCGTCACAGCCGGTCCCGCCGCTTCAGCTCCAGATACCGCTGCACCAGCGCCGGACCCAGCGCCCGCGCCGGCGCCGACACGACGTCCGCCCCCAGCAGCTGTAGCCGCGCCAGCACCCGCTCCCGCTCCGCCAGCAACGACCCGGCCACCACCGCGCGGGACACGTCATCGGCCTGCAGCGGCGGGGCGGCCGCCATCTCCATCAGCTCGTCGTCCTGGAACGCCACGAACAGCACGACATGCCGGGTCAGCAGCCGTCCGACATTCTCCAGCATCAGCTCCGCCCCCGTCGCATCGGCGAATTCCGTCATCACGATCACCAGGGACCGCGTATCCAGCGTCCCGCCCAGCTCCGTAAGACACAGCGTGTGGTTGGTCTCCTGGCTGCAGTACTCCAGCCCCGTCGCCAGCCGCTGCAGCGCCGGGAACGCCTGCGGCCCGCGCAGGAGGCCGGTGGACTGCACCGGGCGGTCCGCGAACGCGAACAAGCCCACGCGGTCGCCGAACTTCAGCCCGGCATAGGCCAGGATCAGCGACGCGTTCAGCGCGTGGTCCAGCCGCGACAGCCCACCCGCCAGCGGCTCGGACATCAGCCGCCCGGTATCGACCGCCAGCATCACCGCCCGGTTCCGCTCGGCCCGCGTCTCCCGCACCAGCACCTTGCCGTGCCGCGCCGATTGCCGCCAATTGACCCCCCGCGGATCATCGCCCGCCTGATATTCCCGGAGCGCGTGAAATTCCATGCTGTCGGCCACATCCGGCTGCACCGCCTGCCCGGTCGCGGTGCGCGAGAACATGCGCGTCGCCTCCTGCCGCACCAGGCTGATCTGCGGCACGACCTCCACCGCATGATCCAGCGCCTGCCGGTGCACAAGCCGCATCAGCCCGAGCGGACCCGGCCAGCGCAGATGCAGGCGTACCAGCCGGGCCACGCCGCGCCGCGTGGGGCGGAGCGTGAACCAAAGCTCCTCCGCCATACCCGCCCGCAACAGCGGCTCCGCCTCCAGCACGGCCTCCAGCCCGGCGGGCACCTGGCCCTGCGGCTCGAACCGCGCCACCCCCTCCCGCCCGGCCTCGATCACGCCGGGCAAATCCGGCACCAGCCTGAACCGGCGCGGCCGCCGCGCCAGCAGCATGTCCAGCAGCATCAGCAAGACCACCACACCGATCCAGGCCGGCCCCACGAGCCAGAGCTCGTCCCGCACCAACCCCGCGCCCAGCGCGAGCGGCACCCCCAAGGCCATCGCCCCGACCGCCCGCAAAGTAGGGGTGAACGTCACCGGACGCGCATCACCGCGGCGCCTCCACCTGGTCCACCAGCGCCGCCATCACGTCACCGACCCGGCGCCCATCGATCTCGGCCGAGGGCGACAGGATGACCCGGTGGCTCAGCGCCGCCGCCGCCAGCGCCTTCACGTCGTCCGGCACCACGTAATCCCGCCCCTCGATCGCCGCATGCGCCCGGCTCGCCACCGCCAGCATCGCCGCCGCGCGCGGGGACGCCCCGGCCTCGAGGTCGGGACTCGTCCGCGTCGCCCGCACCAGCGCCACGATATAGCCCACCACCGGCGCCGCCAGCACCACGGACCGCACCACCTCCACCGCCGCCGCGATCGCCACCTCGTCCGCCACCGGCGCCACCCCATACTCCGCCGGGTCCAGCATGCCGGTCCGCATGCCGTGCTGGGACACGATGCGCCGCTCCTCCTCCTCGGTCGGGTAGTCCAGGATCTGCTTGAACAGGAACCGGTCCAGCTGCGCCTCCGGCAGCGGATATGTGCCCTGCTGCTCGATCGGGTTCTGCGTCGCGATCACCGTGAACCGCGCCCCCAGCTCGTGCTGCACGCCATCGATGGTGACATGCCGCTCCTGCATCGCCTCCAGCAGCGCCGCCTGCGTCTTGGGCGGCGACCGGTTGATCTCGTCCGACAGCAGCAGGTCGCAGAACACCGGCCCCCGCGTCAGCGTGAACTGGCTGGTCTGGAAGCTGAACACGTTGGCGCCGATGATGTCGCCGGGCATGAGGTCCGGCGTGAACTGGATCCGCCCGAACCGCAGCCCCAGCGTATGCGCGAAGCATTGCGCCAGGAACGTCTTCGCCGTGCCCGGCGGCCCCTCCAGCAGGATATGCCCGCCCGACAGCAGCGCCGTCGTCATCAGATCGACCGTGCCGGTCTGTCCGATCACCGCCCGCCCGACCGAGGCCCGGATGTCATCCGCCAGCCGCTTCACGTCATCGATGGTCATCTGAACCCAGTTCTCCACTCATACAGCCGGGACGCCACGCGCATCAGGGCGGCGCGGTCCCGCACGGACCCGGCCTCCGCCATCAACCCGGACCAGGCCGGCAGCCCATGCGCCGCCGAGGCCCGGTCCAGCGCCGCATCCAACTCCGGCCCGGCCAGCCGCCGCGGCACGCGCAGCGCCTGCGCCACCAACCGCCGGCTCAGCTCCGCATACGGGCCGCCCATCCGCCCCTCCCGCCCGGCCCGCGCGATCAGGGACGCGGCGTTGGCCGCCAGCTGGCCCTTGCCCGGCTGAAACACCTGCGCCGGTAGGGCAGGGGGCCCGAAGCGCCGGCTGGCCAGCAGCCCCGCCAGCAGCGACGCCGCCACCGCACACAGCGTGGCACCCAGCAGCGGCGGCTCGAAGATCAGCCGCAGCAAGTTGCGCGACCGCCCGAACCCATTCAAGGACAGATCGAACGTGACCGCATCGCCATCCGCGTAATCCGTCAGCAACGCCGCCGCCGCACTGGCCCGGTCCAGGCTCGCCATGGCCTGATTGTTCAGCACGTCCGGGTCCGCCAGCACGACGACGCCATCGTCCAGATGCCGCGCCATCACGGCCTTCCCCTGCTTGGTGAGCAGGATCGGCTCCCACCCCTTGCCCGCCAGCGTCTGCAGCCGGTCCACCGGCTCCAGCGCCGGACCGGTCATCCCCGGGGCCAGCTCCGCATGCTCGCCCGGCCCGGCCCGGCCCAGCTCCGGCCGCGCCCAATCTGCCGGCAACGCCTGCAGCACGTCCTTCTGCGGCAGCAGCCCCCGTGCCTCGACCCAGCCCGCATGCTCGCCATCCGGCCGCGTCCGCCACTTCGGCAACACCAGCATGATGGTCTGATCCTCGGAGTCCAGCAGGTGCTTCGGACCCCGTGCCCCAGCCCCCGGCGTCAGCACCAGCAACCCCGCCCGCGTACTCTCCAGCCCCCGCGGATCCCGGCTCAGCACCACCGGCGCCCCGGACGCCTTCAGCAGATCCGCCACCCCCGCAAACCCCACCGCCGACCGCGACAACGCATGCGTCCCCCCATCCCGCGCACTCCGCCCACCCGTAAAGGCAAACAGAACCGCAAACCCCCCAAAACACCCCAACCCCACCACCACCATGCCAGCCACCACCCAAGGCGAGAAAGCCTCCTTCTTCACGTGCTTCCCCCTCTCCCCCTGGCGGGCCTCGCCGATGAAATCGGAGAGGGCCGGGGTGAGGCTGGGACAACCGGCGCGGGCAACGCCGGGCAAAGCCGAGCAAACGACAGGGCAAGCCTAAGCCCGTCGCCCCAACCCTCTCCCAAAATCATCAACCCCGCACCAACCCGGCATACAGCGCCCGGCAAGCCTCCCACTCCGCCACCCCCAGCGCCCGCCCCCCAAAGATCGCCCGCTCCACATAGGCTGCAATGCCGCCAAACGCCTGCCGCAACGCCGCCGGCAGCACCGCCAGCGCCGCGATCTCCCGGCTGGTATGCCCGCTCCGCAGCGCCCGCGGAAAATGCTCCTGAATGACCCCAACCCCGCGCAGCAGCAGGGCATGCACCGCCTCGCCATACCGCCCCGCCGCCGCCAGCGAGTCCGCGTCCGCGAGCGCCGCCGCCGGAACGGCGATGGCCGGCTCCAGCACCACCACCGCCTTCTCCGCAGCCCGGAAACCAATGCGGCCCCGTAACGCCTGCGCCAGCACCACAAGCACCACCACCCCCAGCGTGACCATCAGCGGCCAATACAGCCCATGCCCGAACTGGAACACCGGCTTCACGTCACGCTCCGGCCGGTCCTGCACCGGATCCGGCACCGAAACCGTAAAACGCAGCTGTAGCCCTCCGTCCCGCAGCAAAGCCGCATGCGCCGCCGCATAGTCCGTCATACCAGCGCCGCCGGGGACAGCCGGGTCAGCCGCGCGACCCAGCGGAGCGCCCCCGGCCACAGCTGCGCCGCCCGCACCGCCAGCCCCGGCACACGCTGCGCCCCCGCATACAACAGCCCGGCCCGCCCGATCGGACGCCCCGCATCCAGCCCGGCCCGGCGGTGATACGCCGCCGCATCCGCCCCGGCCCCCACCGCCGCGAACGCCGTATGCAGCGCGATCGACACGCCATCCCCGCAAAACGACGGAATGACCCCCATCTGATCCCCCAGCCGGAACACCCCGGCCGGATCGGACCCGCCCGCCCGGTGCACATAACCATACGGCACGCGAAAAATACTGAGCGGCTGCGGCAACAGCGCCACCGACCCCGCCAGCCGCCGCGCCACGTGCGCGCATTCATGCGACAGCAGCTGCGCCACGCCGTCCCAGCTCCGCCCCGCCTCCTGAAACCGCGCGCGGTCCAGCAACAGGCAGAAATTGGCCCGCCCGCCCTCCACCATCTGCAATCCGGCATACCCGCCGCGGAACAGCATCACCTCGATGAACCCGGCCAGCTCCGCCCGCTGCGCCGCGCTCAGCCGCAGATACATCTTGAGCCCGACCCACTCCGCCGGCGCCCGCCCCGGCTCCCGCCGCAACCCCCGCAAATCATGCTTCCCGGTCGCCAGATACAGCCGGCCCGCCGGCATCCGGCCCTGGCCCGCGACCTCCAGCCGCCCGTCCGCATAGCCCCGCGCGGCATGCCCGCGCAGCACGGTCGCGCCCCTGGCCGCCGCCAGATCCAGCAGCGCCTCGTCCAGCACCCGCCGGCTCAACCCCATTCCTCGGAACGGCAGCGCCGCCTCCGCCACCCGGCCCCGGTGCACCAGCCGCACCCGCCCGATCGGCGCCGCCCCCAGCCCCGCCAGATCGAGGCCAAGCCGCCCCAGATACTCCTGCGCCTCCCACGACAGGAACTCCCCGCATATCTTGTCGTGCGCCGCGCTCTCCCGCTCGATCAGCAGCGCGTCCGGCCCCAGCAGGCACGCCGCCGCCGCCCCCGCCGCGCCGCCGCCCACGATCACCGCCCTCAACGCAGCCGGCTCACGCCATAGCGGAACGGCAGATGCCACCGGATGCTGGCCGAGTTGATGCCCGCCTGCCGCAACAGCCGCTCCCAATCCCGCCGCCGGAAACTCCGCGTGACGCTGATCGCCCCATCATGCCGCACGATCGGGTCCCACCGCGCCAGCGCGCCCATCGCGCGGAAGCCGTAATACGCCACCGCATGCCGGTGCAGGTCGTTCACGAACCACCCGAGCCCCGCACTCGCCTCCATCCAGCGCAGGAACGCCACCAGCTGCACATCGTCCAAATGATGCGTGAACAACGAGCTGATCACCAAATCATAGCCGCCCGGCAACACGTCGAATACGTCGCCGGTCCGGTAATGAATGTCCATGCCCGGCGGCGTCATGACCCGCGCCGCCGCCGCACAGCCGGGGTTGAGGTCGATCCCCGCCAGCTCCAGCGCCACGCCCCGCCGCGCCCCCCAGCGGTGGATGCGCCGCAGCATGTCGCCCTCGCCGAACCCCACATCCAGCACCCGCATCACCCGCCCCGGCGCCCGCCGCACCGCACGCCCCATGAACGACAAAGTAGGGACCCGCGCCCGCGTCACGGTATTGACCACCGCCAGATCCGCCAGCACCGCCGCATACCGCGCGTCCGAAACCACCTCCGTATCCAGGACCTCCAGCCGATGACTTCGGTCGCTAAAATTCATAGCACCTCGAACCGGAACGTCTCCGCGCACAGCCCGGGCCCGAACGCCATCCCCAGCCCCCGCCCCGGCGCCCCGCCTAGCATCCGCCGCAGCACGAACATCAGCGTGGCCGAACTCACATTCCCCACCGCCTCCAGCACCGCCCGCGATGGCGCGAGGCAGCCGGGCGCCAGCCGCAGCCCCAGCTCCACCGCATCCAGCACCGTCCGCCCCCCCGCATGCACCGCCCAATGCGGAATATCCGCGAGCTTCCAGTCCCGCCAGATCCCGTCCTGGTCGTTCCGCTCCGCCTCTGCCCGCAGCGCCCCGCCGATCCGCCCCGGCACCTTGCCCGACAGATGCATGTCGAACCCTTGGTCACCGATCTTCCACGTGATCAGATCCTGCGTGCCCGGCAGGTGCGCCGCCCGGAAATCCTGCAGCGCGATCCCCGTCGCCTCCCGCGTCACGAGCGCCGCCGTCGCCCCGTCGCCGAACAGCAGGAATGACAGGATCGTCTCCAGATCCGGCGTCTCCTGCATATGCAGCGTGCATAGCTCGAGGTTCACGACCAACACCCGCGCATCCGGCTCCGACCGCACGATATGATGCGCCGTCCTCAACGCCGGCACCGCCGCATAGCAGCCCATGAACCCGATCAGGCTCCGCTCCACCCGATGCGACAGCCCCAGCCGCTCCGCCAGCATCTGGTCCAGCCCCGGCGCGGTGAACCCCGTGCACGACGCCACCACCACATGCGTGACCCCCTCCAAATCGAGCGGGCGCGCCGCCTCCATCGCCAGCTCCACCGCGCGCCGCGAATACACCTCCATCCGCCGCGCCGTCCCGGGGAACTCGCCCCGCCGGTAGAACCCCTCCGCATCGACATCGGCCGCGCCGGGCACGCCGGGCCGGAAAAAGCTGAACCGGTGCCCGATCCCCGACCGCTCCGCCATCCGGTCGAACAGCACCCGCGCCCGCTCCGTCGGCAACAGCGTGCGCGCGAACCCCATGAATGCCGCATGCACGTCATGCGGCGGCACCGCCGTGCCGATCGCGTTGATATGCGCCCTCACGGCAACGCCAGCGCCAGCGTCGCGTTCAGCCCGCCGAATGCGAACGAGTTGGACAGCGCCGCCCGGAACGCCGCCGGACGCGACACCGGCACCGGGTCCACGTCGCACTCCGGATCCGCCACCCGGAACCCCACCGTCGGCGGCAACATCTGATCCCGCAGCGCGCACACGGTGATCAGCGCCTCCAGCGCCCCGCCCGCGCACAGCGTATGCCCGGTCGCCCCCTTGCTGCTGCTCACCGGCGGCACCCCGGCGCCGAACACAAGATGCAGCGCCGCCGTCTCCGTCCGGTCATTCAACAGCGTCCCCGTGCCATGCGCATTGATATAGCCCACATCGCCCGCCGCCAAACCCGCATCGTCCAGCGCCCCCTGCATCGCCGCCGCCGCCCCGGCCGCGTCCGGCGCCGTGATGTCCAGCCCATCCGCGCTCATGCCGAACCCGGCCAGCTCGGAGATGATAACAGCCCCCCGCTCCACCGCATGCTCCCACCGCTCCAGCACCAGCACCGCCGCACCCTCGCCCAGCACCAGCCCGGACCGGTCGCGTGAGAACGGACGGCACCCCTCCGCGCTCAGCACCCGCAGCCCCTCCCAGCACTTGAACACGCCCACGACGATGCTCGCATCCGATCCCCCGGCCAGCATCACGTCCGCCCGCCCCATTCGGATCAAATCGCCCGCCTGCCCGATCGCATGCGCCGACGACGCACAGGCCGACGCCACTGCAAACCCCGGCCCCCGCAGCAGCTGATCCATCGACACCTGGGACGCCGCCGCATTGGGCATCAGCCGCGGAACCGTGAACGGATGCACCCGCGCCGCCCCCTCGCCATAGAACGCCCGGTATGCGGCATCGAGGCTGGTCTGCCCGATCGGCGCCCCCAGCACCACGCCCCGCCGGTGCGCCCGCTCCGGGTCCGGCAACAACCCCGCATCCCGCACCGCCTCCCGTGCCGCCACCACGGCCATCGCCGACGCCCGGTCCAGCAACGCCATCGCGCGCGGCTCGAAATGCCGCGCCGGGTCGAACGCCGCCTCCCCGGCGATCCGCGCGCTGATCCGCTCTAGCGGGATGGCGGTAATCGGCCCGATGCCGCACTCTCCCCGCAACAGCGCCGCCCATAACGACGCCACGTCCGAGCCTAGCGCGCATAGCCCGCCCAAGCCGGTGACCGCTACCCTGTGCAGCCGCCGTGCTGGATGCGTCACGAAGGCCTAGGGCTGGATTCAGCATTGAGAGTGTGCACGACATGATCGACCAATTGGCCCACGGTCGTGAACTCCGCGCCGCTCCGTTCCGTCACGACCGGGATTTCCACCTTGAACCGCTCTTCCAGCGCAAAGATGGTCTGCGCTAGATCGAGCGACGGGATATCCAGCTCTTCGAGCGACGCTTCACGGTCGAGCCGGTTGCGCTCCACACCGGTCTCATGCGCCACGATATCCAGGATCTCAGCCTCGCGCGGATCGCCGTGCAGGCCCGCAAGGGGCGGCGTGTTCATGTCCGGTGCCCGCCTTTCTGTCTAAAGGGCAATATAGGCGCACCCCGCCGAAAGGCAAAAGCAGGTCGGGGCCGGCCCTCCCCAGGGCCGGCCCCGTTCGTATCAAGCCAGCTAACTCAGACCGGCGTGTTGGTCCGCGCGGCCGTCGTCGTGCCCAGCATGGGCGACGCACCTGCCGTATAAGCCGGCGCGGCCTCATCGAACTTGCTCCAGCCCTCGGCCCGGTAGCTTTCGCCGCGGCTTGCAGTGTCCACGGGCGAGTAGGTGTTCAGCACCTGATTGACCATCGCCGTCTGGCTGTCATCCGCCCGGACCGTCACCAGCGTGCCGCCGCGGCGCACGCCCTCGGCATAGACATGCGCGTCATCTTCGCTCACGCCAGCCCCCACGAGCGAGCCTAGCAGCCCGCCGCTGGCCGCACCCACGCCGGCGCCGACCGCAGTGGCCACGAGCCAGCCCGCCGCCACGACCGGACCCACGCCCGGAATGGCCAGCATGCCCAACCCGGCCAGCAGCCCCGCGCCACCGCCCAGCACGGTTCCGAGCGTAGCACCCGCACCCGCACCGTCACCGGCATGCGCCGTGTGGTCGCCCGTCGCTGTATCGGTGCCGGGCACGGTGCTGTCGGACCGGTTCGCCACGATGCTGATCGCATCATGGGAGACGCCGCCAGCCTCGAGCTCCCGGACCGCGCTGCTTGCATGCTCATAAGAGTCGAAAAGACGAGTGATTACAGCCATAATGAAACTCCTTTAGACGGATTACTGACCGACGATGTTGCCCTGATAGTCGAGCGAAACCTGGGCGGACTTGCCGTCCTTCATCGCAGTGCCGCGCCAAACGCCGTTATCGTCCTTCTTCAAGTCCATGACCTGTGTGTAGCCCCGCTCCTCGATGCGGCTCCGCGCCTGACCCTCGGTAAAGCTGTTGGCGCCCGCCACCGGCGCGGCCGTCGTGCGGCTTGGCTCCGCAGTGGTCGTGACCGCTGCCGGGGCCTTGTCCGTGCTGGGCGCTGCGGTGGTGGTCTGAGCGGCGGCGCCGCCAGCCGCCGTGATCAGGCTAAGGGCAAAAACCGCCCCGATCCGGTTGTTCATGTGTCGCTCCTGCGTCGTTCCATCCGGCCGGGTCCGGCGTGCTGCCGGTTCCCTGGTCCGATGCAGGCCCTAGCGCGGCATGGCCGGGACGGTTGCCTCCGCCTCACGGAAGCGTGCGGCTATTTAAGGATTAACCGCTCCACCGCCTTGGCAAACCCTTCGTCATTATACCCATCCGTGACCTCGCTCGCCTGCGCCTTGACCGCGTCCGACGCCTGGCCCATCGCGATCGACAGCCCGCTCCGCTTGAACATCGTGACATCGTTCGGCATGTCGCCGATCGTCGCGATCTGCTCTGCCTTCAATCCCAGCCGCCGCGCGAGATAGTCGGCCACGAAGCCCTTGTTCGCCTCCTTATGCGTGACATCGAGGTAGTAGGGCTGGCTCCGCGCCGCCGAAGCGTCGCCCCCCACCGCCTGCTGCACGTCCTTCTCGCACTGCGCCACCCGGTCCAGATCGTCGCTTACGCCCACGATCTTCACCGCTTGATCCAGGTAGGGGCCGAAATCGTCCACGACTCTGGGCGGAAACTGCACCGTATGTTCCTCCTTCTCCCGGTGCGGCGCATCCGCGGCGCGGATCAACCACTCGTCCGCGGTATAGACCCAAGCGTCGAGCCCATGCTCCAGGATAGCGGCCAGCGTGCTGCGGGCGATATCGCCGGGCAACATCTTGCTCTCGATCACCGACAGGTCCGGGTCCGTGAACACACCACCATTGAACCCGGCGATCACGCCATCGATCGCAAGCGGCTGCACCAGCATGGCCATCCCTCGCGGCGGGCGTCCGCTGGTGATGGCGAAGTGTATCCCGCGCGCACGTAGGGCCTGCACCGCCGCGACCGCCCGGCCCGTCAGCCGCTTCTGCTGATCGACCAGCGTTCCGTCCACATCGGCAAGCAGCAGCGCAATCTCGGCCATGACCATCTCCGTTCGGGTTGAATTTAGCCGAGCCCGCAAAATGCTGTCGAGCAAGCTTGCATGACAGCGCTGCCCACTCTTTCATCATGTGCCCAAGAACAGCCCGAACACAGTCTGAAAAGCTTATTTTGCCGCGTTAAGAGGCAAAAGAAGGGTTTGTCGCCCTTTTAAGATAGGTCACAGTCCTGTGATAAACGCGTGACCCCAAAGGATTCCCGGATGTTCAAAGGACTGCTTCTCGCCGCATCGGCCGCCCTGTTCTGCCAAACCGCTCAGGCGCAGATCTTCAGCGACACCAGCATCGGCTACCGCTTCGGCGACTATTTCCGTGAACCCGGCATCGCCGACGGCCGCCACCCTCGCGGCGTCAACATCGACAAGAGCATCCTCAACATCGGCCACGTCGATGGCTGGAAGTACGGGGCCAACTTCTTCAACCTCGATATCCTGAAATCCAACTCGCGCGACCCCTCCAACGGTGGCGGCCAAGGCGCGGTCGAAGCCTACTTCGTCTATCGCGGCGACCTCAGCCCCAACGCCATCTTCAACACCACAGCCTTCACCGTCGGCCCCTTGCGCGACGTGACGCTCGAAGCCGGCTTCGACATCAGCACGAAGAACACGACCTTCGCCCCGCAAAAAGACCTCATCGTCATCGGGCCCAATCTCCACTTCAACACGCCGGGCTTCCTCAACGTCGCCTTCCTGCTCGGTAAGGAGTGGAACCATAACGGCATCACCCGTAAATCGCCGAGCTTCTCGCCGCAGCTGATCACCTCCATCGTGTTCTCCTACCCGTTCGACTTCATGAAGAACTTTGCGCCCCTTCGCCTGGACGGCTTCACCAACATCAACACGCCGAAGGGCAGGGACGGCTTCGGCGGCAAGACGCAATGGGAAGTGCTGTCGCAAACCCGCCTCGTGCTCGATCTGGGCCAAGTCGTGTTGAACAAGCCGAAGGTCGTGGACGCCTTCATCGGCTTCGAATACTGGCTCAACAAGTTTGGCAACGACCATAACAAGGTGCCGGGCTCCTTGGCCTACTCGCCCTTCATCGGTGCCGCCGTCCACTTTTAGCGGCGGCGGAACTGCCATCACACTGCCCCGTTTGTAGGCGCACAAACATTCGTGAAGAGGTCATCATGTCTTCAAGGCTCCTAGTCCCGGCGCTCATCCTGCTCTGCGCCGGCTGCGCCGAAACCCCGGCCCGCACGCCGGTTTCCAACAGCACGCCAAACGGCGACGTCATCCAGCGCTCCGACCGCTCCGCGCCCGACACTCCCGTGGGTAAGAAGCCCGCCTCCGGCTATCGTGACCAGGCCGTCGACACCGACCCGGCATCGCCCCGCACCCGCGACACCGGCCAGAAGGTCGAGGTGCCCGTCCGCACGCAATGACCCCGTCCCCGAAGCGTAGGCCGGTACTGCCGCCGGCCTACGCTTCCAGCGCGCATCGTTTCAGGCTAGAGCGGCGGCCTCATTGGAGTGTGCGCTATGGCCGAGACAACAACCACGAGCATCGAACTGGACCCGACCGAGGTCGCCCTCGTCATCGGCGAGGAAGAAGGCTCCATGACCATCCGCGTCGTCCCCGCGCGGGAACTGGACGACAACGCCGCCGAAATTCCCGAGCCGCATGAGATCGCCATCGCCCTCGCCATGCGCCTGCTGAAGGACCCCGAGTTCCACGACCAGGTGCTCGACTGGTATGACAGTCAGGACGAAGACGACGAGGACGCCGAGGAAGAGGACGAACCGGCGCCCGCCAAGGAACACTAGGCCGGACTCAACCGATGCAGTACATCTCGACGCGCGGCACCGCGCCAGTCCGGGACTTTGCCGGCGTGCTGCTGGCCGGACTCGCGGAAGACGGCGGCCTATACATGCCGGAGTCCTGGCCGCATTGGTCCGCCGCTGACCTGCGCGGCTTCCGCGGCCTTGGCTATGCCGAGCTCGCCGCCCGGGTGATGCAGCCCTTCATCGGCTCCGCCGTGCCCTTCGCCACGCTGCAGGCCATCACGCACGACGCCTATGCCGGCTTCGGCCACCCGGCCGTCGCACCCCTGGTGCAGCTGGAATCCGGCCTCTGGTCGCTCGAGCTGTTCCACGGCCCGACCCTCGCCTTCAAAGACTTCGCCATGCAGGTGCTCGGCCGCCTGTTCGCCCACGTGCTGGCGGCCGAGGGGCGCCGGGTCACCATCGTCGGCGCCACCTCCGGCGACACCGGATCCGCCGCCATCGAGGCCTGCGCCGGGCGGCCCGGCATCGACATCGTGATCCTCCATCCCGACGGCCGCACCAGCGAGGTGCAGCGCCGGCAGATGACCACCGTCGGTGCCGCCAACGTCGCCAACATCGCCGTGGACGGCACGTTCGATGACTGCCAGGACCTGGTGAAGGCCATGTTCGCCGACGCGCCGTTCCGGGACGAGATGCGGCTCTCGGCCGTCAACAGCATCAACTGGGCCCGCATCGCCGCGCAGATACCCTATTACGTCGCCTCCGCCATCGCGCTCGGCGCACCGGAGCGGGAGGTCGCGTTCAGCGTGCCCACCGGCAATTTCGGCAATGTCTTCGCCGCCTGGGCCGCCCGCCGCATGGGCCTCCCCGTCAGCCGCATCGTCGTCGCCAGCAACAGTAACGATATATTAACGCGGTTCCTCGATCATAACGACATGACGATCAAAACGGTCGAACCCAGCCTGTCCCCCAGCATGGACATCCAGGTCAGCTCGAATTTCGAGCGCTTGTTGTTCGAGTTGCTGGACCGTGACCCCGCGGCCACCGCCAGCACCATGCAGCGGTTCCGGGCGGACGGGCGGATGGCCGTGCCGGACCCGGCGTGGCACCGCGCCCGCACCCTCATGCACGGCTTCCGCCTGGATGACGCCGGCACCACCGCGGAAATCCGGCGGCTGCACGCGGACGGATACCTGGCCGACCCGCATACCGCCATCGGCATCGCCGCCGCTCGCGCGCTCCCCTGCGGCCACGTTCCCACCATCTGCACCGCCACCGCGCACCCGGCCAAGTTCCCGGACGCCATGCTGCACGCGACCAACGAGCGCCCCCTCCTGCCACCGCGCCTGGCCGGCCTATATGACAGGGACGAGACATACTCTAAGTCGCCCAACCAGCTCGGCGCCATCCAGGCGCGGGTTCGCGCCTTCGTCGCAAGGAATGCCGCATGAACGACGCCATCCAAGTATCCCGCCTTCCCTCCGGCCTCACGGTCGTGACCGAGACCATGGACCGGGTCGAAACCGTGTCCATCGGCGCCTACGTCGCCACCGGCACCCGTAACGAGACGGAGGCCGAGAACGGCGCCTCGCACTTCCTGGAACATATGGCTTTCAAAGGCACCGAACGCCGCACTGCCGCCGAAATCGCCGAGGAGGTCGAGAACGTCGGCGGCCACATCAACGCCTACACCGCCCGCGAACAGACCGCTTACTACGTGAAGCTGCTGAAAGAGGATCTGGCGCTTGGCGCCGACATCATCGGCGACATCCTGACCCATAGCACCTTCGCGCCTGAAGAGTTCGAGCGGGAGCGGGGCGTCATCCTGCAAGAGATCGGCCAGGCCAACGACACGCCGGACGACATCATCTTCGACCATTTTCAGCTGACCGCCTTCCCGGATCAGCCCATGGGCCGCCCCACCCTGGGCAGCGAAGACAATATCAAGCGGATGGAGCGCGGCCAGCTCACCAGCTACATGCACCGCCACTACGCCGCCGGGAACACCGTGATCGCCGCCGCGGGGAACCTGCAGCACCAGACCGTCGTCGACCTCGCGCGCCAGCATTTTGAGGACCTCCCGTCCGAGATGCCCCTCCCGTTCACCGCCGGCGCCTATAAAGGCGGGGAGTTCCGGGAGGGCAGGGACCTCGACCAGGTGCACATCGTCCTGGGCTTCCCAGCCGTCGCCTACGGTGACCCCGACTATTTCCCGGCCCTGCTGCTCAGCACCCTGCTCGGCGGCGGCATGAGCTCGCGCCTCTTCCAGGAAATCCGCGAAAAGCGCGGCCTGGTCTATTCCATATACTCCTTCAACGCCCCGTTCCTCGATGGCGGCCTGTTTGGCATCTACGCCGGCACCGGCGAGAAAGAAGCGGCCGAGCTGGTGCCGGTCACGCTCCAGGAACTGCTGGCCGTCCAGCACGGCGTCCGCGATGACGAGCTCGCCCGGGCCCGCGCGCAGGTCAAGGCCAGCCTGCTGATGTCCCTGGAAAGCACCGGCAGCCGCTGTGAGCAGTTGGCGCGGCAAATCCAGGTCTTCGGCCGCATCGTCCCCACCGCCGAGACCGTCGCCAAGCTGAACGCCGTCGACATCGCCGCCATCCAGCGCGTGGCCGCCCGCATCTTCCGCGCCACCCCTACCCTGGCCGCCATGGGCCCGGCCGACAGCGTGCCGGGGCTCGGCCATATCATCGAGAAGCTCGCGGCATGAACGATCTGGACCTGATGCAGGACCTGCTGCGCCGCGCCAAGGCGGCCGGCGCGGATGCGGCGGACGCCATCCTCATCGGCGGCACCTCCGTCTCCGTCACCCGCCGCACCGGCCTTACCGAACACCTCGAACGGTCGGAGGAGCGTGACCTCGGCCTCCGCGTCTTCGTCGGGCAAAAGGCCGCTATCGTCAGCAGCACCACGGTCGATCCCTCCGGCTTCCAGACCCTGGCCGAGCGCGCCGTCGCCATGGCCCGAATCGTGCCCGATGACCCCTTCGCGGGCCTTGCCGAGCGTATGGCCCCCGCCGAACACCTGCCGCTCGACCTCGATGATTCCAATGAGCCGGACGTCGCCGCCCTCACCCAACGCGCCGCCGCAGCCGAAGACGCCGCCCGCGCCGTGCCCGGCGTCACCAACAGCGAAGGCGGTAGCGCCGGCTATGGCCGCACGCAGGTGGTGCTCGTCACCAGCGCCGGATTTGCCGGCCAGTATGCCCGCACGAGCCACTCAGTTTCAGCCACCGCCCTGGCCGGCACCGGGACCGATATGCAACGGGACTACGACTACTCCGGCACCGTGCACCGCGCCGACCTCGAAGACGCCACCGCGATCGGCCGTGAAGCCGGGGAACGTGCCGTCCGCCGCCTGAACCCAGTCCGGCCCAAGACCGCGAAGATGCCTGTCGTCTATGACCCCCGCGTCTCCAGCAGCCTGATCGGCCATCTGATCGGCGCGATCAACGGCGCCTCCATCGTCCGCGGCACGAGCTTTCTCAAGGACAAGCTCGGCCAGCGTGTCTTCGCGCCCGGCATCCACATCCACGACGACCCCCGCCGGGTCCGCGGCCTGCGCTCCCGCCCCTTCGACGGGGAGGGCGTGCCGACCCAGGCGCGCACCCTGATCGATGACGGCGTCCTCACCACCTGGCTGCTCGATAGCCGTAGCGCCCGGCAGTTGCAGCTCGCCAGCACCGGCCACGCCAGCCGCGGCACCGGCAGCCCGCCCAGCCCATCACCCACCAACTTATACATGACCGCCGGCACACAAACGCCGCAGCAGCTGCTGTCTGACATCAAAGAAGGCCTCTACATTATCGAGATGATGGGATCGGCCGTGAACGGCGTCACCGGGGACTACAGCCGCGGCGCCGCCGGCTTCATGATCCGTGATGGCCAGCTGGCCGAGCCGGTGGCGGAAATCACCATCGCCGGCAACCTGCCCGACATGTTCATGCACCTCACCCCCGCCAACGACCTCCGCTTCCGCCGCGGCACCGACGCCCCCACCATCAGGGTCGACGGTTTGACCCTCGCCGGAGCCTAACCCCTACTTTCACGCTGGAAATAAACTATATAAGGCGCACAGCCTTTATGGGTCGGGAGGCCCAACACCATGCCAAGTAGTCGCTCGTTTATCGCCGCCGCCGCCGCGCTCAGCATCGCACTGCTGCCATCCGTCGCCATGGCCAAGGCCGGCGGTGGCTTCTCGTTCGGCAGCCGCGGCAACCGCACCTACTCGGCCCCGCCCACGACGCAGACCGCGCCGTCGCAGGCCATGCCGATGGACCGCTCGCTTGCCCCGCGCGTTGCCCCGTCTGCGCCGTTCGGCGGCGCGGCACCGTATGCGCAGCCGCGCCGCTCCGGCTTCATGTCCGGCCTGGCCGGCGGCCTGCTCGGCGTCGGCCTCGGCAGCATGCTGTTCGGCGGCGGCCTGTTCGGCGGCAACGGCTTTGGCTTCCTCAGCCTGATCGGCCTGCTGCTGCAGGGAGCGCTGCTGTTCTTCGTCGCCCGCTGGCTGTTCCGCATGTTCGCGCCCCAGGCCGCCATGGCCGGCGCCAACCTGCGCGGCATGGCCGCCCCCTCGCCGATGCAGGGCACCATGCCTTCCGGTGCTGGTACGGGCGCTGGCACAGCCAACAGCCTCGTCATCACCAAGGCCGACTACACCGCCTTCGAGCAGCTGCTCCAATCCGTGCAAACCGCCTGGTCCAACGCCGACACGAGGGCGCTCAGCGGCGTGGCCACCCCCGAAATGGTCGGCTACTTCTCCGAACAGTTGGCCGAGCAGGCTAGCCGGGGCGTCCGCAACTCCGTCACCCACGTGAAGCTGGAAAAGGGTGACCTCGCCGAGGCCTGGCGCGAGGCCAACCGCGACTACGCCACCGTCGCCATGCAGTTCTCCGCCTTGGACGTGACCCGTGACGCTTCCGGACGCGTCGTGGACGGCGACCTCGCCCTCCGCACCATGACGACCGAGCTCTGGACCTTCATGCGCGTCCAAGGCGGCCAATGGCTCCTGTCCGCCATCCAGCAGGTGCGCTAGCTCAATCCGTGCCGCATTGCACAAAAGTGACAAGTGCAATGCGACACGGAAACTTAATCAACAGGACTCGTGTCATAACGTAAGGAGCCGTGACTAGGACTGAAGTGGTCGCATAGCACGAGGTCGATCGACGCAATGAATGCTTTTTCCGCCGGACCAGGCTCCCACCACTACCGGACCGTATTCATTTCGGATATCCACCTCGGCACCAAGGGAAGCCGCACCGATTTCTTGGTGGACTTCCTCAGCCGCGTGAAATGCGAACACCTCTACCTGGTCGGCGACATCGTCGATGGCTGGCGCCTCCGCAAGGCCTGGTACTGGGACGCCGCGCACGACCGGGTCATCCGCCTCATCCTCAAGCACGCCCGCAACGGTACCGCCGTCACCTACATACCTGGTAACCACGACGAAATGTTCCGCAGCTGGCTGCCGAGCCTCGTGGACCCCCACACGTTCGAGGTCGCCGGCATCACCCTCCGGCACGAGGCCGAACACACCACCGCCGACGGCAAGCGCCTCTGGATCACCCACGGCGACCAGTTCGACAGCGTTGTCCGCTACGCCAAGTTCCTGGCCCATCTCGGCGACAGCGCCTATGTCACCGCGCTCGTGATGAACCGCTGGGTCAACGTCATCCGACGCAAGCTCGGCTACAACTACTGGTCCCTCAGCCAGTGGCTGAAGCGCCAGGTCAAGGGCGCCGTCAAGGCCATCGACCGCTTCGAAACCGCCCTCGCGGCCGAGGCCGCCCGCCGCGGATTCGACGGCGTCGTCTGCGGCCACATCCACCACGCGGAGATGCGCACCGTGAACGGCGTGCGCTATATGAACGACGGCGACTGGGTCGAATCGTGCACCGCCCTGGTCGAACACCACGATGGCCGGATGGAGCTCCTCGATTGGGCGAGTGTGAACAGCCTCAGCTTCTTCGCCCCCCAGGACCGCTGGACGGACCCGGTGCCGGAGAACGTCTGACCCGGCGCTTGCGCATCCTCATCGTCTCCGACGCCTGGCACCCCCAGGTGAACGGCGTGGTCCGCACCCTCTCGACCGTCGCCCAGGAACTCACCGCCATGGGCCACGTGGTCGACATCATCGGCCCCGACCGCTTCCACACCATCGCCATGCCCACCTACCGCAGCATCCGCCTGGCCGTCGCCCCCGGACGCAAGATGGCTCGCCTGATCGAAGCCTTCCGCCCCGACGCGCTGCACATCGCGACCGAAGGCCCGCTCGGCCTCGCCGCCCGGCGCTGGGCGCTCCGTCACCGGCACCGCTTCACCACCGCCTTCCACACCCGCTTCCCCGAGTATCTGCACGCCCGCTTCCGCCTCCCGCACGCCGTCGGCTACGCCTTCCTCCGCTGGTTCCACAACGCCGGCGCCGCCATGCTGGTCGCCACCGGCACGCTCCGCCGTGAGCTTACGGACCGCGGCTTCCGCACCGTCCAGCCCTGGTCCCGCGGCGTGGACCTCACCCGCTTCCACCCCGCCCCCGCGCCGCACGGCTACGCTAAGCCAGTCTTCCTCTACGTCGGCCGGGTCGCGGTGGAAAAGAACGTGGGCGCCTTCCTCTCGCTCGACCTGCCCGGCACCAAGCTCGTGGTCGGTGACGGCCCCGCCCGCGCCGCCCTCGCCCGCGCCCATCCGGACGCCGTCTTCCTGGGGGAACGCCACGGCGCCGAACTCGCCGCCCACTACGCCGCCGCCGACGTCTTCGTCTTCCCGTCGCTGACCGACACGTTCGGCCTCGTCCTGCTCGAATCGCTCGCCTCCGGCACCCCCATCGCCGCCCATCCCGTCACCGGCCCGCTCGACGTGCTGGACGGCGCCCCCCCCGGCACCGGCGCCCTCGATACCGACCTCCGCGCCGCCGCCCTCCGCGCCCTGGGCGGCGACCGCGCCGCCTGCCGCGCCCACGCCGAGCGCTTCTCCTGGCGCGCCTGTGCCGAGGCCTTCCTCGCCAACCTCGCGATCGAGGCGGGGTAGCCCAGCATTTGCTGACCCCCCGCCCGCATGCTACCGCCCGCCCATGCTGGGCCTGTCATCATGCTGAAACGCGCGCTGCGCCATCCGCGCGTGCTGGCCTTCGGCGCCGCCTGGCTCGGACGCTACCTCCGCTTCGCGCTCCGCACCACGCGCTGGCGGGTCGAGGGCCACGCCGGCCCTTACATCTACGCCGTCCCCGCCATCTTCGCCTTCTGGCATGAGCGCCTGCCCATGATGCCCGCCCTCTGGACCCACGCGCTGGACGTGCGCCGGGCCGGGGGCCACCCACGCGGACGCATGCACGTCCTCGTCAGCCGGCATCAGGACGGACGCATGATCGGCGACATGATGCGGGGCTTCGCGCTCGACCTCGTGCACGGCTCCTCCGCCAAGGGCCAGCAGCAGAAGGGCGGTGCCGCCGGCCTCCGCGCGCTGCTCGCCGTGCTCGCCGCCGGCGACCAGGTCGTCATCACCCCGGATGGCCCCCGCGGCCCCCGCCGCCACGCCGCGCCCGGAATCCTGCAGCTCGCCGCCCTGGCCGGCGTCCCCATCATCCCCTGCGCCGCCCAAACCACGCGCCGCACCGTGCTGCCCAGCTGGGACCGCATGATCCTGCCGTTGCCTTACGGACGCGGCGTCATCCTCTGCGGCGCCCCGCTCACCATCCCCCGCACCGGCTGGGCCGGCTCGCTCCCGGCCGTAAACCAAGCCCTGACCGACGCCGCCGACCGGGTGGACCGCCTATGCCGGGCGTGACTCCTTCGGTGTGGCACTGGGCCACCACCCTGGCCGCCCCGGCGCTCCGCCACATGCTCCGCCGCCGCGCCCGCCGCGGTAAGGAATGGGCCGATCGCCTGCCCGAGCGTGAAGGCATCGACCCCACGCCCCGCCCACCCGGCCGCCTGATCTGGCTCCATGCCGCCAGCGTCGGTGAAAGCGTCTCCATCCTCCCGCTCCTGCCGTTCCTGCAGGGTGTCACCGTCCTGCTCACCACCGGCACCGTCACCTCCGCCGCCCTCCTCGCCGAACGCCTGCCCACCCTCGAGACCGGCCCCGTCCTGCACCGCTTCGTGCCGCTCGATGTCCCGCGCTGGGCCGCCCGCTTCCTGGACCATTGGCGCCCGGACGCCGCCGCCTTCGTCGAAAGCGAGCTTTGGCCTAACATCCTCGCCGCCTGCCGCCGCCGCCAGATCCCGCTGATGCTGCTCAACGCCCGCATGTCCGCCCGTAGCGCCCGCGGCTGGGCCCGCGTGCCCGGCTTCGCCCATGAGATCCTGGGCTCGTTCACCGCCGTCCAAGCCCAATCCCCCACCGACGCCGCCCGCCTCGCCGCTCTGGGCGCCCGGCACGTCACCGCACCCGGCGACCTCAAGCTCGCCGCCCCGCCGCTGCCGGCCGACCCCACGGAGCTCGCCCGCCTCCAGACGCTCACCGCCGGCCGCCCCATCTGGCTCGCCGCCAGCACCCACCCGGGCGAAGAGGCCATCGCCATCCGCCTGCACCACCGCCTATCCGAGTCGTTCCCCACCCTCCTCACCATCATCGCCCCCCGCCACCCCGCGCGCGGCCCCGGTATCGAGCCCGCCGCCCCGCACCGCTCCCGCGGTGAAGACCCCGGCGCCCTCTGGATCGCCGACACCCTGGGCGAACTCGGCCTGCTCTACCGCCTGGCCCCCATAACCCTCATCGGCCGCAGCCTCCTTCGCCCCGGCGGCGGCCAAAACCCCTGGGAGCCCGCCAGACTAGGCTGCGCCCTGGTAGTCGGCCCCCACACCGCCAACTTCGAACGCGCCACCACCACCCTCCGCCACGCCGGCGCCCTCACCGTGGTCCAAGACGAATCCGCCCTGGAAGCCTGGCTCCGCACCATGCTTTCCAACGCCACCCTGGCCGCCACGACCGGCCAAGCCGCCGAAGCAGCATCGACGGGCCTGTCTCGTCTCCCCCAACGGACAGCCGAGACAATTCTCGAACTCATTCAAACCGTACACAAACTTCCCCCTCTCCCGCTGGCGGGAGAGGGCCGGGGTGAGGGTGGAACCGCGAAAACGGATCATCGCGCGCATGGTCAAAACACCCCGCCATGACCCCCCCCATTTTCTGGACCCAGAACGGCCCGATCCCCCGCCTCCTCACCCCCGCCGCGAAGATCGTCGCAGCCCTGACCGCCCGCCGCGTCTCCCGCCCCGGCTACCGCGCCCCCGTCCCGGTCCTCTGCTGCGGTAACGCCAGCGTCGGCGGCGCGGGGAAGACCACCCTCGTGCTCGACCTCGCCCGCCGCCTCCAAGCCCGCGGCCTCCGCGTCCACTGCCTCACCCGCGGCTACGGCGGACGCGCGCTGAAACACCACAAGCACGGCGCGCTGCGAGTCCTACCCGGCGTCCACCGCGCGGACTGGGTCGGGGACGAGCCGCTGCTCCTCGCCGCCGCCGCCCCAACCTGGATCTGCCGGGACCGCGCCGCCGGCGCCCGCGCCGCGCTGGCCGACGGCGCTCAAATCCTGCTGATGGATGACGGCCTGCAGAACCCCACCCTGCACCGCACCGCGTCCCTCCTGGTGATCGACGGCGCCGCCGGCTTCGGCAACGGCCGCGTCCTCCCCGCCGGGCCGCTGCGGGAACCCGCATCCGCCGCCGCCGCCCGCTGCCAGGCTGCAGTGCTCATCGGTGACGACGCCACCGGCGCGCTCTGCACCATCCCGGCCCTCCCGGTGCTGCACGCCTGGCTCGAGCCCGACACCCAGCTCCCCGGCGTCCGCGTCCTCGCCTTCGCCGGCATCGGCCGCCCGGAAAAATTCTTCACCACGGTCCAGGACGCCGGCGCCGTCCTAATCGAGCGGCGCGCCTTCCCGGACCACCACCCCTACCGCAGCGGTGAGCTGCAAGCCCTGTTCGACCGCGCCGCCGCCCTGTTCGCCACCCCCGTCACCACTCCGAAAGACGCGATCCGCCTGTCGTCGTCCGAGCAGGATCAGGTCCAGATCGTCGGAATCCGCCTCCGCTGGGCAGACGAGCCCGCGCTCGAACGATGGCTCGATCAGGCGCTGTCGTGATCGCGCCACTCCACGCCACGGTATGGCTGTTGCGCCGGCTGGGCCCGGTCCGGGCCAGCAATGCCCTCGCCGCGCTGGCACGCACCCTCGGCCCTCAGCTGGCCGTAAGCCGCGTCGCCGACACCAACCTCCGCCGGGCAATGCCGGAGCTGGACGGCCCCGCCCGGCGACGTGTCATCAGGGGCGTCTGGGATAATCTGGGCCGGGTCGCGGGCGAACTGCCCCACCTCGGCGCGCTGCGGGAAACCACGTCCGGCCCCGGCTGGGAACTGGCCGACCCCCGGGAGATCCACCGCATCGCCACCGCCGGCGGCCCCGTCGTGTTCGTCACCGCGCATATCGGCAATTGGGAAGTGCTGCCCCGCGTCATGACCGCGCTCGGCATGCAGACCGCCGTGATCTACCGCCCCCTGGGCAACGCCACCATGGACGCGTTCATCCGCGATTTACGCCTGCAAGCCGCCCCCGGCTTCGAGCTGTTCCCCAAGGGCGCCAAAGGCGGACGCCAGGCTCTGGCCTTCCTGCAGCGCCGCGGCATGCTGGGCATCCTCGCCGACCAGAAGATGAATGACGGGATCGAGGCCCGGCTGTTCGGCCTCCCCGCCATGACCGTCTCCGCCCCGGCGGCGCTGGCGCTCCGCTTCGGCTGCCCCATCATCCCCGCGCGCGTGGACCGCATCGGCCCCGCCCGCTTCCGCATCGTGACCAGCCCGCCGCTCGTGCCATCCGGCACCGGCGACCGCCAGGCGGACATCCTGGCGCTCACGCAACACATCAACGACGCTTTCGAAGCCTGGATCCGCGCCCGCCCGGAAGCCTGGCTCTGGCTCCACCGCCGCTGGCCGAAAGCCTAATCCTGCGGCGGCGTCGCCTCGGCCACGGCCGAAGGATCCTGCTCGGCCTTGCGCTTCGCCTCTTCCTTCTCGCGGGCCTTCTCTTCTTTCTTCGCCTGCTTCGCCCGGTCGCGCTCGGCACGCTGCATATTGTAGTTCGGCTTGAACACCATGGGAATCGTCCTTGGTGGATGACAAAAGAGGCGTCCGGCCGAGGGTCGCCCCCCGGCCGGGGTATCGGTGGGGCTTACGCCGCTACGAGGTTGACTGCAGAAGTCTTGCCCTGCTGGCCGCGCTCGAGTTCGAACGTCAGCTTCTGGCCCTCGTTCAACGAGCCCATGCCGGCCCGCTCCACCGCGGAGATGTGCACGAAGACGTCCTTGCTGCCGTCATCGGGCTGGATGAAACCGAAGCCCTTTTGCGCATTAAACCACTTCACTGTTCCAACGGCCATCTTAGCTCTCCTGTCGTCACGGCGGTTCGCGCGAATGCGAACCGAATTACTTTTGCATTAAGGGAGCACCGGAGTAGCCGGGGACCATGTCCCGCGGGTTCGTTCCAAAGAAAACAGCCCAACACGTAAAAGCGCCGGCCCATACATGGGCGCGGCCAGGGGCGAAGTAAAGCATTTCCGCTTATCGCACGGCCGCGTCCGCCACCCCGTCGCCGAAGCGCAACTGCACCGCCCGCCCCGGATGCAGGGATTGCACGCTGGTGACTGGGTGGCCATCCGCCCCGGTCACCAGCACATACCCCCGCGCCAGCACGCCGAGCGGCGACACCGAGATCAGCCGGGCAGACGCGCCATCCAACCGGGTCCGCGCCTCCCGCAGCCCACCCAACAACGGCGCAGGATTGAGCCGGACCCGCTGCGCACTGGCACGCTGCCGCTGCATGCCGTGCCGCACCGCCGCCGTAAGCTGCATTCCCGCCAGGCCGAGCCGCGCCCGCTGATGCTGCAACAGGCCGGACGGGTGCGGCAGGTTCCGCTCGGCCCGTATCAGCGCCGCATGCCGCGCTGCCAGTAAATTGGGCAAAGCGAGCCGCATCCGCTGCCCCCGGCCATCCAGCGCCACCCGTGCCGCCTGCATCAGCGCCGGCAGGTCCGGCAGGCCCCGGTCCGCCCGCCCCAGCGCCGCGTGCCGCGCCGCCAGCAGGTTCGGCAAGGCCAGCCGCAGCCGCAGCGCCCGGTCGTCCAGCAAGCCCCGCGCCGCCCCCGCCAGCGCGGCCGGGTCCGGCAGGCCGCGCTCGGCCCGGCCCAGCCGCACATGCCGCTCCTGCACCGCCCGGCGCAGCCCGGCGCCCAGCCGTGTCACCTCGCCCGCCACCGTCGCACTCAGCTCGGCATGCGACGGCACCGCCATCTCGGCCGCAGCGGTCGGAGTCGGCGCCCGCCGGTCGGATGCGAGGTCGATCAGCGTATGATCCGTCTCGTGCCCCACCGCCGAAATCAGCGGAATCGGGCACAGGGCGGCGGCGCGGACCACGATCTCCTCGTTGAACGCCATCAGATCCTCGAGGCTGCCACCGCCCCGCGCGACGATCAGCACATCCGGCCGCGGAGTGGTGCCGGACGGCAGGCGCCCGAAACCCTCGATCGCCGCCGCGATCCGCACCGCCGCACCCTCGCCCTGCACCGGCACCGGCCAGACCAGGATCGGCCGCGGAAACCGCCGCAGCACCGTCGTCTTGATGTCCTGCAGCACCGCCCCCTGCGCCGACGTCACGACCCCCAGGACCGCGGGCAACACCGGTAGCCGCCGCTTGCGGTCCGCGCCGAACAGCCCCTCCGCCGCCAGCCGCACGCGCAGCATGTCGATCCGCGCCAGCAGCGCCCCCACCCCGGCATACTCCATCTTCTCGACGACGAGCTGATACGAACTCCGCTCCCCATAGGATGAGACACGCCCGGTCGCGATCACCTCGACCCCGTTTTCCGGCACGAGCCCCAGCCGCGGCACGCCCGTCCGCCACACGACACCGCTTATCTTGCCGCCCTCGTCCTTCAGCGAAAAATACAGGTGGCCGGACGGATACCGCTTGAACTCCGTCACCTCGCCCCGCACCCGCACCCGGCCGAACGCATCCTCCAGCGTCCGCTTCACCGCGCCGGATAGTTCCGAGACGGTGTATTCCGGGATGTTCGTCAACGTTTCGTTCATATCCTCAGAGTATGCTAACCCCGCCGCGGATTGAAGGAGGCGCGGCGTGCGGATATTGATCGTGGGCTCCGGCGGGCGGGAGCATGCGCTGGCCTGGGCCATCCAGGCGTCGCCGTTGCTGACCCAGCTGTTCGTCGCACCCGGCAACGCCGGCACGTCAGCGCTCGCCACCAACGTGCCGATCGCCGTCCAAGATCTGGACGCCCTGGTGCAGTTCGCCGTTTCCGAGCGCATCGACCTCGTCGTGCCGGGTCCGGAGGGGCCGCTGGTCGCCGGCATCGTGGACCGCATGCAGGACGCCGGCATCCGCTGCTTCGGCCCAACCCAAGCCGCCGCCCGGCTCGAGGGCAGCAAAGCTTTCACCAAGGCCGTGTGCGAGGCCGCCGCCATCCCCACCGCCCGGCATGAGGAGTTCACCGGTGCCGCCGACGCCCAAGCCTTCATCCGCCGCCGCGGCGCCCCCGTGGTCATCAAGGCCGACGGCCTCGCCGCAGGCAAGGGCGTCGTCGTCGCGCACACCGTGGCCGAGGCCCAATCCGCCGTCGACACCCTGCTGCAGCTGGGCGGCACCGTGCTGGTCGAGGAATGCCTGACCGGCCCGGAAATCAGCCTGTTCGCCCTGTGTGACGGCACGGACGCCGTCTTCCTCGGCGCCGCGCGCGACCATAAGCGGGTAGGGGACGGCGATACCGGCCCCAACACCGGCGGCATGGGCGCCTTCTCCCCCGTGCCCGGCTTCGACCCGGCCCCCGCCATGGACCACATCATCCGCCCCGCTTTGGCCGAGATGGCCCGCCGCGGCACCCCCTTCCGCGGCATCCTGTTCGCCGGCCTGATGCTGACGGAGGACGGCGCCAAGCTGATCGAATTCAACGTCCGCTTCGGCGATCCCGAGTGCCAGGCCATCCTTCCCCGCCTCCGCAGTGACCTGCTGGCCGCGCTGGTCGCCGCCTGCGACGGAGAACTCGCCCGCTTCAGCCTCCGCTGGAGCGGCGATTCGTGCGTCGCCGTGGTCATGGCGTCCCGCGGCTATCCGTCTGACCCGGCGCTGGGGAGCGCGATCGCCGGACTGGACCAGGTGCAAGCCCAAATATTCCAAGGCAACACGCGCCAGGACGGCGACACCCTCCGCGCCGAAGGCGGCCGCGTACTCACCATCGTCGGCACCGGCCCAGACCTCCCCACCGCCCGCACCGCCGCCTACACCGGCATACACGCCCTCGACTGGCCAGACGGCTTCCACCGCTCCGACATCGGCACCTAGCCGCGCAAGGCCGATCCAGCGCAGCTATACCCATTGACATCCCCATACAGAATATGTTCCTATCACCAGGTCATGCAAATCACCCTCTCTTCCCCTCCTGAAGCAGCCGACGCCCACTACGGCGAAATCCTCCAGGAACTCATCGAGCGCGGCCGGACCCTAGCCCGCCTGGTCGAGGAACGAGCGGTCAAAGACCCCGCAACCGACCAGACCATCGCCTTCGAGCGCATCGCCCGCACCCTGCGCCGCACCATCGTGCTGGCCCGCCACATCGCCACCACCCCCGCCCAGGCCCGCGCCACGAAGACCCGTGAGCGCGCCAAAGCCCGCGAGAAGATCATCCGCACCATCGAGGACGCCATCGAGGTCAAAGGCCGCCACACCAAGCCTTTCGACGCCGCGCTGCACTTCGACGAACTGAACGAGCGCATGGCCGACTACGACCTCGAGCTCGACCTGCAAACCCGCCCGCTCGACGACATCATCGAAGAGATCGCCCGCGACCTCAACGTCAACGCCCAAGAACGCAGCTGGCGCCACAAACGCCGCACCCCCACCACCCTAGCCGACCTCCGCGCCCGCGCCGCCGCCCTTCCCCCTCTCCCCCCGGGCCTCTCCGATGAAATCGGAGAGGGTCGGGGTGAGGGAAACAACCAGAGCAGTCTCGAACCCGGAGTCCTGAGCGTGCCGAAGGACGGCAACCAAGGATGGCCCTCGCCAAGCTCAGGGTAGCCCCGCCAACTAATCCGTCCTGAGCACGTAGCAACCCGTCCCGCTAACGCGCTTGCCGTAACGCAGGCGTTTCACCCGCTTAAGCGTACCTGCGGTGACGCCGGGTCACCGCAAAAGGATGTAGTTGATCGTGAGCGTCATGGTCGCCCGGGGTGCCGGGTTTTCGGCTGGGAACGGCGCAAGCTGAGCGCCGCGCCAGGTGCCCATGGCGGCCATGTCCAGAAAGGGCGAGCCGGAGCGGCCGACCACCTTTACCTGCTCCACCTTGCCCAAGCGGTTGACCACGATCTCGACCTGGACCGTGCCATCCTCGCCGTTTTGAAGCGCTTGGCTCGGGTAATAACGGTGCTGGATCCAATACGCTTCGAGGCCGCTGGCCCAATCGGCGCCGATCGCCCGGGCGCGGGCGTCGAAGAAAGCCTCGGCGCGGTTTGGCCCCGGCTTCGGCGCGCCGAGCGACAGGTCGATCGCGCGCGAGCCGCGGGGCAGGGCAGGGCGGCTGGCGAGCGGGCCGAAATTCAGGTCGAGCGGTGCGGCGAACGTGCCGGGCTCGGGCCGCCGCTGCGCCTGCTGCACCGGCCGCGGCGGGCGAGGGGCAAGGGGCGGCGGTAGCGGCGGGGGCGGGGCAGGGGGCGTGAACTCCGGCTGCGGTGCCGTGCTGGGCGGCAACTCGGGCGGCGCTTCCAGGCGCACGGCGGGCGGCCCGGACGAGGGCGGCTCCGGTATGGGCGGCTCCGGTGCGGGCGGCTCCGATGCAGGCGGCTCGGGCGGGGCCGGCGCTGGCGGAGCAGGCTCTGGCGGAGCAGGCTCTGGCGGAGCAGGCGCTGGCGGTGCCGCCGCGGAAGGCAGCGGAGCCGGCGGCTCCTCGGCCACGGACGCCGTGGATTGTGGTGCGATCGGCACCTGCGGCAAAGCGGCAGGCGCCTCCGAGTCGGGCCGCTCGCCCGGCGTCTCGGCCGTGGACGGCGCGGCGGCGCTGCCGTCGTTGAACACCATGTCGAACGACGGCTCTGTCCCCGCTGTGGTGCTCGGTGGGGGTTTGATCAACAGGATAACGGCCAGCAACGCCAGATGCGCCAGCACCGACAGGAGGAGGGCGGCGCGGCGTAGGCGGGAAGGGCGGCGAAGCGCCGCGGGCCGGGTATCGAGGGTCGGAGAGGTCATTGAGTGCCGTCTACCCGTAAGCCGGTCCTAACGCTAAACCCTGGATTGTCCGCTTCTGTCATCCCACCCTCACCCGGCCCTCTTCCGCCAGCGGGAGAGAAGGAAGCAGCTACTACGCAAGCCAAGGCCATTTCACGCGCCCACTATCGCAAGGCTTGACATAATCGGTGCCACCCTCTTTCTACGCGCTCTACACGGCGGTTCGGCTGCTGCAGGGGCGTAGCTCAATTGGCTAGAGTGCCGGTCTCCAAAACCGGAGGTTGTGGGTTCGAGACCCTCCGCCCCTGCCAATCCGATCCAGTCCAGCAATCTGAAAGTCTCGAGGTATGGCGGTGGCGGCTGATCCGGTAAAGTTTGTCCGCGACGTGCGGGCGGAGGTGGGCAAGGTGACATGGCCGTCCCGCAAGGAGACGCTGGTCACCACCGGCCTCGTCTTCGCACTATCGGCACTCGCCGCAATTTTCTTTTTCGTGGCCGATCAGGCCATCGGCGTCGGCGTCCGCGCGCTGTTCAGCGTCGGGCATTAAGGGTTCAGTCATGGCCAAGCGTTGGTATGTCGTGCACGTCTATTCCGGGTTCGAGAAGAAGATTGCCCAGCAGGTGAAGGAGCAGGCCGCGCAGAAGGGCCTGGCCGACCTCGTGGATGAAATCCTAGTCCCGGCCGAGGACGTGGTGGAGGTCCGCCGCGGCCAGAAGATCAATGCCGAGCGCAAGTTTTTTCCCGGCTACGTGCTCGTAAAGATGGAGCTGACGGATCAGACCTGGCACCTGATCAAGGACACCCCCAAGGTCACCGGCTTCCTCGGTACCAAGACCCGCCCCTCGCCCATCACCGAGGCCGAGGCTGAGCGCATCATCAAACAAAGCGCCGAAGGTGTGGAGCGCGCCCGCCCCGCGATCTTGTTCGAAATCGGCGAGCAGATCCGCGTGGCCGACGGCCCGTTCACCAGCTTCAATGGTACGGTGGAGGAGGTGGACGAGGAGAAGGGCCGCGTGAAGGTCAGCGTTTCCATCTTCGGGCGCTCCACCCCGGTCGAGCTGGAATACAGCCAGGTCGAGAAGGTCTAGGGCGCCCGGTTCTTCAGCGTCCGCTGCAGATCGAGCTCGATCGGCGCCATCGCGGCTTGGGTCATCCGGCCCGACGCCGCCAGCACGGCTCGCCATTCAGCCACGTCGGGCACCAGCGTCGGGTTGTCTCGCAACAGCTCCCGTTTCATGAACGGGTAGCCGGACCGCAGCAGCTGCCGCCACAGATCGCTGGTCGGGTTCAGCGGCACCCGGTCCACCACGTTACGCCGGATGCGCCGTGACTGAAGCTGGTGCGAACGAATGGCCGGATCGGCGAGGTTGGGGCCACCCTCCTTGTGATCGACCAGCATGTCCGCGTCGATATCCTGGATCAGGGATTGATATGGCCAGATCGCCCGGCAGCTGAAGCCCGCACGCAGCAGCACCTGGGTCAGGCCCACCTCATAAAGCCGGATCAGCCAAGTTTTTGACCAGGTCGGGCGCACGCCGAGCCAGAACTCCCGCCAAACCGCGCTCCGGACCACAGCCGGGCTGAACGCCATGAAGTAGGATTGCAAGTGATAGCGGTGCTGCCACGACTCCGTGCAGCCCCAAACGTCGGCCGCGTTGAAGTCGATCTGGCTCAGCACCGCCTGCAGCGGGCGCAGCGGGCCATAGACGCTGTCGTTGGCGATCACCACCATCTCGGTATCCGCCCGCGGCAGCGCCAGGCGGGTCACCCCCTCCCGCCAGGCGCCGAAATCGTAACCGACGTTCTCCCGCACGATGACGCCCGCGCAGTGCAGCTGCAGCCTGGCCATCGCCTCGGGCCGCAACCGCCCGGCGTTGGTGATGAACACGACGGACAGCCCGGCCTCCGCGAGGCTCCGGACCTGATGCAGCACATGCGGACGGACATCGCCCGCGCCGTCCCAGTGCACGAAGATGCACACTTTAAGCCCTAGCGGGATCAGCCCTTCGGGCCATTGCGACAGCAACCGCTCCGGACGCCGCCGCCGCATGATTTCGTGCCCGAGCCTGGGAAGCAGGTTGTAGCGGAGGGCGAGGTAGCCCCGCCGGATCGCCAGCCCCGCGGATTGGCGGATCATACCGCTGCCGCGGGCGCGGTCCGCCGGGTCATGCTGTCGGGCAAGGCCAGCTCCGGATGCGCGGCGCCGATCTCCCGCACTAGCGCCGCGGCGTCCTCACCGGCGTCCATCTGATCTAGCGCCTGCAACTCGCCATGCAGCGCGGCCCACCACAGGCTGTCCCCGGCCAGGCAGGTGGCGCGGACCCGGGCGAACCGGCCCCGGGCGGGCGCAGGCTCCCCCAATGGGCGGCCGAGTAGGGTGGTCTGCACGCCCAACACGGCCAGGCAGAACACCGCATCCCGCTCGACGATCGTGAGCTTATGCGTGCTGGACGGCCCGGCGAACGCCGCGTGTTCGATCTCGGCCCGGCGGGCGAGGTCTTTGGCCAGCGTGTAATGCCCGGCGTTCACCGCCTCCGTTAGACCACGCAGCTGTAGCGTACGAAGCCGGCCGGCCGGCAAAGGCAGGTCCAGGAGCCGTTGCGCGGCGTCCGGCGCGCCGGACGCCGCCGCACACAGCGCCGCCTCCGATTGCGCGGCGAACTCGGTCTCGGCCGCCTGCCCATCCTGGCTCGCGCGTCCGTCCAACGACCGGCGCAGCTGGGCACTGGCCTCGGCCGCGAGCAAGAACGCCGGTTCGAGGCCCGGGCGCGCGGTTCCCGTGGCCAGGAGGTAGATGCCCCGTGCATAGAGTACTCCGCCCAGCTGCGGCGGCGCCCGATCCAACGGCGGAAGTTGGCGAAGCGTGGCGAGGTCTAGGCCATAACGCTGCTTTGCCGCTGGCAGCAGCAGCACCCAGGCGGCCGCAGCCGCGTCCATCTCGCCAGTGTTGACTGCGTCCTGGAAAACCCGGCAGGCCAGGCCGAACGACCGGTCGTCCGTCCAGTCCGCGGCGGCATGCTGGCGCAGATAGTCCCGCATGGCCTGCCGCTCCACCGCCGGGTCGCGCGGCCCGGCAATCGGGGAAAGTGCCCGAATTTCCGCATCGAGCGCCGCCCACCATAGGCCGCCGCCCCGCACGCTCGCCGCCCGGACCCGGGCGAGCCGGGCCAGCGCCGTGATGGCAGCACCCGGTCGGTCCAGATCCAGCGTGGCCATCGCGAACAGCGCGTCCCGCCCGGCTTCGGTCAACGGTTGTGTGCTTGCCGGGTCCGCGAATCCTGCCTGGTGCAAGCCGGTTTGCAGCATGAACGCGCGCGCCGCCTCATGCTGACCGGCGTCGACCCATTGCGAGAGTGCACGCTGCTGCACCGTCAGGAGGCGCGCCGGGCCACCGGATGGGGGCGGTGGCAGGCGGCAAAAGGCCTCGATCGCTGCGGCGCCGGCCGGCATGCTCAGGGCCGCTTCGGCCCGGGCGGTCCACTCGATCTCCTCCGTCTGGCCATCCTCCATCGCCAGTGCGCCCAGGGCACGCCGCATCTCGGCGGCTGCGGTGGCGGCGAGGGTGAAGTCGGCTTGCAGGGCGGAGCGCGGCGTGCCCCCTGCCAGGCGGCGGATCGCCCGCGCATAGAGTATGCCGCCCAGGTTGAGCGGCACACGCCGGGCCATCTCCTCCAAGTCGCACGCGTGCAGGCCGTCGGGCAGGCTGGTGATCGTGTCGAGGCTTAATTGGAAGCGTGCCTGGCAGGCGGGGGTGAGCAGAGCCCACGCGGCATCGGCCGTGCCTAGATCCGAGTCGTTCACCGCCTCCTGCAGTGCCCGCCCGGCGAAACCGAGGAACAAATCCGTGCTTCTATCGAGCTGTTTCGCCCGGCGCAGGAGATGCGCCCGGAGCGCCGCCCGGAGCGCGGCCGGATCACGCTCCAGCCGCAAGGGCACGTCACTGGCGAAGGCCACGAGAGAGTGGCTGTCCACCTCGATCTCGGTATGCGCAAAGCCACCTTGTTGCAGCAGGGCCCGCAGGCTGGTGGCGCTTTGGATCACGAGATGGAGGCTTGGAGATAGCAGCGGCACGATGATGCCCTGCGGCGCGTCCGGCGTGATGTCGTCACCGTTGGGCGTCGTGAGGATTAGCGTGCCGCCGGAGCGCAGCATGGCGCGCAACGTGCGGATGAAAGCGGCGGGCGAGGTCACGTGCTCGATCACTTCGGAGCCCATGACGACGTCCATCGTGCCTTGGGCTTCGTCGTCGTCCCGTAAATACCGCAGCTCGATCGGCAAGCCCAGCGCGTCCCGGCCCAAGGCGCTGAGCGCGGCAGGATCGATGCCAAGGCCGCGCCAGCCCTTGGTGTTGATCGCGTAGTCCAGCCCGAACCCGTAGCCGCACCCCACCTCCATATAGGCGCTGCCGGGCCCGCTCATGACCTGCGCGAGCGGGCGGGTGATCAGTGACACGCCGGCCCCTTGCTGGACGTAGAACGGCACGCGCCCGCGGTTGACCATGGCCGGGGCGGCGTAGTCGGGCGGGGACTGGCTGTCGTAAAAGTGGCAGGTGCACGCCGGGCACCGAACCACGTGCAGCCGCTTGAACGTGTCGTCCGGCGCATGCAGATCGACGGTTAAAGCATAGGTCTTCTCGGTCTTGCTGCCGCAATTAGGGCATGACAGCGACACCAGCCCGGGTGGCGGCGGCTCACCCGGGACCGGCCAAGTTACAGTGGGGGGCTGCACCAGCGGAGAGATCTGAGCTTCAGGCATCGCTCCGATAATCCGGCGTCAGCCCCGCTTAGGCAAGGGCAGGGCGGGGCGCACCCCGGCCGATGCACCGGTAATCGAACCCGGCCCCTTTCATGGCCACGGGGTCGAACACGTTGCGGAGATCGACCATAAGCCGCCCGCGCATGCCCTGAGCCAGGCGCGCCGGCGCCAACGCCCGGAACTCGTTCCATTCAGTAACGAGTACCAAAATGTCCGCGCCCTCGATCGCATCGTAGGCATCCGTGCTGTAATGGACGCCGTCCGGCAGCATGCCGCGCGCGTGGTCCATGCCGACCGGGTCATACACGCGCAGATGCGCCCCTTCTTCCGTCAGCCGGCTGACGATCGGCAGGCTTGGCGCGTCCCGCATATCGTCGGTTTCGGGCTTGAAGGTCAGGCCTAGCACCGCGATGGTCTTGCCCAGTACCGAGCCGCCGGCTGCCTGGATGACCCGCGCGGCCATGCTGGATTTACGTGCGTCGTTGACGGACACCGTCGCTTCCACCAGCCGGGATGGCGCGCCCCAATCCTGCGCGATGCGCATCAAGGCCAGCGTGTCCTTGGGAAAGCAGCTACCGCCATAGCCAGGCCCGGCGTGCAGGAATTTACGTCCGATCCGTCCATCGAGCCCAATGCCGCGCGCGACATCGTGCACGTCCGCGCCCACCTTTTCACAAAGATCGGCCATTTCGTTGATAAAGGTGATCTTCATCGCCAGGAACGAGTTTGCGGCATATTTCGTGAGTTCGGCCGTCTCGAGCGTGGTGAACAGGATCGGCGCTTCGATAAGGTATAGAGGGCGGTAAAGGCGGCGCAGAACCTCCCGCGCCCGCTCGCTCTCGGTGCCGATCACCACGCGGTCGGGACGCATGAAGTCACCGATCGCGCTGCCTTCGCGCAGGAACTCCGGGTTGCTGGCCACATCGAACTCTGCATCCGGCCGGGCCCGGCGCATGATCTCGCTGATGCGCCGTCCGGTGCCGACGGGGACGGTCGATTTCGTGACCACGACGGCGTAGCTGGTCAGCGCCATCGCGACCTGTTCGGCGGCGGCGTTGACGTAAGAGACGTCCGCATGGCCGTCACCGCGCCGGGTTGGGGTGCCGACGGCGATGAACACCGCCTCCGCGCCCTTCACCGCAGCCGCTAAGTCGTTGCCGAAGCTGAGCCGGCCAGCCGCGACGTTATCGGCCACGAGCTTATCCAGGCCAGGCTCGTAGATGGGGATCCGGCCCTCGTTCAATGCTGTGAGCTTCGCCGGATCGACCTCGACCACGGCGACCTCTACCCCGAGGTCGGCGAAGCAGGCCCCGGAGACTAACCCCACGTAACCGCCGCCGATCATCGCAATACGCATTACTTCATCCTCTTAGCTGCGGGCGGCAAACCACCACATTCCTGGCTCAAGGGCCAGCTTTCTAGCGAAACGATCATTGCTGCGGCTGGTCCATGATGGACCGTGGCCGGCAGCTTTCCTCTAGCTCTCGCTCCTCCAACCTCGCCCGCTCCTGCTCGAGCGCGTGCATACGCTGCTGCGCCAGCGTTTCGATCGATTCGAGCGCCGTCCGGGCGGCGGTCAGCATCGCCCGGGTACGGCCCACCTCGGCCTGAGTGCGCTCCAGCATCGCCCGGGCTGACTCGGCCCGCTGACGCGCGCCGGGCAGCCATCGAGAGAAGGCTTCGACTGCACCGTCTGACGCGGTGATGGCGCAGGCCGCGTCCTGCTCGTCGGAAATCATGGTTTCGGCCAGCCGGACGAGCGCCCCGGCGTCAGTCTCCGCCGCAGTCGCCCGGGCCAAATCTTGCTGCGCCGCCTCCAAACTCTGCCGGCGCAGGCGGAGGACGATGGTAAGCGGGTCATGCGGCATGGTTGACCTCCAATGCGTTCTGCAGCGCGGCAAATGCTGATTCCAATGTGCTGTCCTCGTCCTTGTCCTGCCGCAGCACGCTTTCGATCAGCGGAGCGAGGCGCAGCGCTTCGTCGGACGCTGGGTCGGCCCCCGGCTGATAGGCGCCGAGCCGGACAAGATCGGCTAGTTCAGCCTGGACGGCCAGCACCGCACGGGCGCGCTGCACCAGCGCCGCCTCAGGCTTTTCGAGGCAACCCGGCACAGTGCGCGATAGCGAGCGCAGCACATCGACGGCAGGATACCGGCCCGCCTCGCCGATGCGCCGGTCCAGGACGATGTGGCCGTCGAGGATGCCACGCACTGCGTCCGCCACCGGCTCGTTATGGTCGTCACCCTCCACCAGAACACTGAAAAGCCCGGTGATATGACCCGATCGCTCGCCCAGCTCCGGGCCAGGCCCGGCCCGCTCGAGCAGGCGGGGGAGTTCGGCAAACACACTAGGAGGATAGCCGCGTGTGGCAGGCGCCTCACCCGCCGCGATCCCGATCTCGCGCAAAGCCAGGCAGAAGCGGGTAACGCTATCCATCATGAGCAGCACGGACTTTCCCTGCTCGCGGAAGAATTCGGCAATTGCCATGGCGGCATAGGCGGCCTCCCGCCGCATGAGCGGCGGCTGGTCCGACGTGGCGATCACCACGACCGAGCGGGCGAGGCCGGCTGGGCCAAGATCATCCTCAATGAACTCCCTCACCTCGCGCCCGCGCTCGCCGACTAGGGCGATGACCGCCACGTCGCACTCAGCCTGGCGAGCCATCATGGACATGAGTGTGGATTTACCGACGCCCGACCCGGCGAAGATGCCCAAACGCTGCCCCCTGCGGCAGGTGGTGAAAAGGTCCAAAGCGCGCAGGCCAAGGCTGCCCCGCGGACCAAGCCGAGCGCGCCCGGCAGCTTGGGGTGGGGGGCAGCGAACGGGACGGGATGGTCCGTTGATGAGAGGACCAAGCCCATCGAGCGCCGTTCCAAGCGGATCGACCACGCGGCCGAGCCAGGCATCGGATGGATTGAGGCTGCCGCAACGCGATGCGCCATGCTGATTGAGTTGGAGGGACGCCGGGCAGCCCGGCCCTACGCCGTCCAGCGGGCCATATGCCATAGTACGGGCGCGTCCCTGCTGATAACCGATGATTTCCGCCATGACCGGGCGCATCCCAGATGGTTCGAGCAGCACGCGGTCGCCGATGGCGCTATGCGCGTCCAATCCCCCGACTTCTACCATCGTCCCGGCGATGCCGGTAACCCGTCCGGTGATGCTGAAACTTGGTATGGCGCTCAGCACGGACGTCGCTTGCCTTAATCTTTCAGCAATTGAGCTACTTTTGAGATGGCTCTCTAACAAAATCATCACTCCCGAGCCGGCGTATGCAGCAATGCTGATCCGGTCTCCTTCTTTGAACACAAAAAGGTAAAAAAACTATGGACATCTACACGCACCGGTTGCATAACGGTGGAAGTTAAACGAATAGGAGCGACTCATGCGTGTGTTGATGATCGAGAGCGACCTGACGGCGGCGCGTGGCGTGATGTCCTTCTTGAAGACGGGCGGTGCAGTAACCGACCACATCGACACCGGGGCCGAGGCGATCGAACTCGCGCGCCGTTACGACTACGACATCATCCTGCTCGATCTGATGCTGCCCGATATCGAGGGCTACGAGGTGCTGCGCCGCCTTCGCGCGAGCCGGCTGGATACGCCGGTCGTGGTGATGTCAGGGCTCACGCGGCCGCAGGCGAAAGTGAAGGCCTTTAGCTGCGGAGCGGATGACTTCATCTCGAAGCCGTTCGACACGAGTGAGCTGATGGCTCGTATGCAGGCGATCATCCGCCGCAGCAAAGGCTATGCGCAGCCCACCCTGTTCGTTGGACCGTTGCAATTGAAGCTGGACGTGCGGGAGGTTTCGGTCGAGGGCCAGCAGGTTCACTTGACCGCCAAGGAATACGCGATCTTGGAACTGCTGGTGCTGCGCCGCGGCATGGTGCTGACGAAGGAGGCCTTCCTTGGCCACCTCTACGGCGGCATGGATGAGCCGGAGGCGAAGATCATCGACGTGTTCATCTGCAAACTGCGGAAGAAGCTGGCGGATGCAGGTGCTAACAACGTGATCGGCACCGTTTGGGGCCGCGGATACACGGTTCGAGACACGTCGTCAGGTTCCTCCACCATGCCCGTCGCGCCAGCCCAGCCGGTCTATGGCGCATTGCGGGAACTCAGCGTGGCTTGATCAAACGGTAAACTGTTCGGTGATGATGCGTTCAGACAGGCCTTGCTCGGGATCGAAGAGGACGGTCGTCGTGACCGTCCGGTCCTCGCTCAGCGCCACGGTTGCGACGTTGCGAACCTCGGTCGAGTCGGCCACGGCCGAGACTGGCCGCTTCTCTGGTTCCAAAACCTCGAACAGCACATCTACCGTGCTTGGCAGCAGCGCCCCGCGCCAGCGGCGGGGACGGAAGGCGCTGATGGGGGTGAGCGGCAACAAGTTTGCAGATAACGGGACGATCGGTCCGTGCGCCGAGAGATTGTAAGCGGTCGAGCCGGCTGGCGTGGACAGCAGCACACCGTCGCAGATCAGTTCCGGAAGCCGGATCCTGCCGTCCACCGTGATTCGAATCTTCGCGGCTTGGCGCAATTGCCGGAGGAGCGAGACCTCGTTCAGTGCAAGCGCCTCTTCGACGACACCGGCCTGCGTGACGGCATGCATCCTGAGCGGGTGCAGACTGGCGGCTTGAGCCCGGCCGAGCCGAAACGGCAGTTCATCCTCGACCAGGGCATTCATCAGGAAGCCGACGGATCCACAATTCATGCCATAAACTGGCATCGCCTTCGATTGCGCCAGCTGCCGGTGCAACGTCTCGAGCAAGAACCCGTCACCGCCCAGGCAGACGATGACCTGAGCGTTTTCCAGCGCGCAATCGCCATAGCGCCCGGCCAAACGGTCTCGGCATTCGGTCGCCAACCGGGTCGGCGCGGCAGCAAACGCGATGCGTTCGACCGGCCCGTCAAAACAGGGGACGAGGGCTGCAGGCGGCGCGGAGCCCGTCAGCGACTCGGGCTCACCCATTACGGATCACAACAGCCGCCGATGCTCAAGCACCGGCATGTCGCGGCGGACGCGCTCCGTCAACGCCGGGTTGATGGAGCCGGTCACAAACCCCACGCCGTCTGGCGCTTGCGCGACGACATGGCCCCACGGGCTGCAAATCAGCGAGTGACCGAACGTGGACCGCGTTCCGCCCTTAGCGTCACGATGCTGACCCCAGGTCGCCGGGGCCACGAACCAGCACTGCGTTTCGATCGCCCGGGCGCGAAGCAGCGGCTCCCAATGGTCCCGTCCGGTTTCTACCGTGAAAGCCGAGGGCAGAAAAATGATGTCTGCTCCCGCCCGGCGCAGGGCAAGGAACATCTCGGGAAACCGCACGTCATAGCATATGGCACAACCGATCTTCATGCCTTCGGCCTCAAAGCTTACGAGGTCGCTGCCGGCCCCGTAGGTGGCACTCTCGCGGTATCCGAGTCCGTCGGGTGTCGTGATGTCGAAAAGATGAATTTTTCGGTAGCGGGCTATTTCCCGCCCGTTCGGATCGAACACCACGGTCGTATTGAACAGCCTATCACCGCCGTCCTCGCCCAAGGAGCCGCCGTGCACATGGATTTTGTGCTGCACGGCGGCCATGCGCAAGAACTCATAGGCTTCGCCGCCCGGCGCGCCGGACCCGGCCGGTGGTAGCGGCTCTGCCGCTGCGCGCTTGGCGGCCATGTCCCCGCCCAGGCAGGTCCACATCTCCGGCAGACCGATGATCGCCGGGCGGTCGCTGGTCATGGCTTCATCGATCAGCTGCGCGGCTTGACGGATGTTGCCGGCCTTGTCGATTCCCGCATTCATCTGCACCGCCGTCGCTCGCATCGCCTCAGTCCCTCATGATCGAAGCAGTAAGCGCGCCGCTCCGGGCGTTGCGCAAGCTCAGTACAGGCGCGGCTCGGTTCTGACCGGTCCCGTGCGCAAGGGTGGGATAGGCGGTCCGAGCGAGTCGCGGCCTGGTTCCGGCAGGCGCAGCGCCAGACTGCGAATCTCGTTCTGTACCTCGTCCAGCCGCAGCTCGATCCGCTCCAGCCGGGTTTTGACCCCGAGCACCGAAAACGGCATCAGAAAGAACATGAGCGCTACGGTGCCGAGCGCGATCAGGACCGCGACATGCACCCACCAGGGGACCCAATCCGGGAACGGCAGCGGCGACACCATCGTGCTTTTCTAAGACATCGGTCGCGGTTCAGGAAGAGGCTGCGCCGGTTGCATACTTCACAGAGTGCTGGGATCAATGCTTGTGTGGCGCAAACACGAGGGGCGCGCCATGAACACAGACCTAGAAATCGCCCGCGCGGCGGTGTTGCAGCCGATCACGGCCATCGCGGCCCGGGCCGGCATCCCCGAATCCGCTCTGGTCCCCTACGGCCGGCACAAGGCCAAGATCGATCTGCCCTTCATCACCGCCCAGGCAGCCCGGCCGGAGGGTGCGCTGGTGCTGGTCACTGGCATCAGCCCCACGGCGGCCGGCGAGGGCAAGACCACGACCACCATCGGCCTGGGCGACGCGCTGAACCGGATCGGCACTAAGACCATGATTTGCCTGCGTGAGCCGTCGCTGGGGCCGTGTTTCGGCGTGAAGGGCGGTGCGACCGGCGGCGGGCGGGCGCAGGTGGCGCCGATGGACGAGATCAACCTGCATTTCACCGGTGACTTCCACGCCATCACCTCGGCCAACAACCTGCTGGCCGCCTTGATCGACAATCACGTGTATTGGGGCAACGAGCTCGGCATCGACACGCGGCGGATCAGTTGGCGCCGGGCGCTGGACATGAACGACCGGGCGCTGCGCAGTATCGTGAACGGCCTGGGCGGCGTGCCGAACGGGTCGCCGCGGGAGGACGGATTCGACATCACGGTCGCCAGCGAGATCATGGCGGTGTTCTGCCTCGCGACCGATCTGCGCGACCTGCAAGCCCGGCTCGGCCGCATCATCGTCGCCCAGCGCCGCGACGGCTCCTCCGTGACCGCGAGCGATCTGCAGGCCGAGGGCGCCCTGGCGGCTTTGTTGCGGGAGGCGTTCCAGCCCAACCTGGTGCAGACGCTGGAGGGCTCGCCCGCGCTGATCCATGGCGGCCCGTTCGCCAACATCGCCCATGGCTGCAACTCCGTGATCGCCACCAGGCTCGGCCTACAGCTGGCCGACGTGGTCGTGACGGAGGCCGGGTTCGGTGCCGATCTGGGCGGTGAAAAGTTCTTGGACATCAAGTGCCAGAGCGCCGGCCTCCGCCCCTCCTGCGCGGTGATCGTGGCGACGCTGCGGGCGCTGAAGATGCATGGCGGCGTGGCCAAGGCGGAGCTGACGCGGGAGGACCCGGCCTCCGTCCAGAAGGGCCTGCCGAACCTGCAGCAGCACGTGGCCAACCTGCAGAAATTCGGGCTGCCGGTCATCGTGGCGCTGAACGAGTTCACGTCCGACACCGTGGCCGAGTTCCAGGTCGTAAAGGACGGCATGGCGACCCTGGGGGTGGAGGTCGTGTCCTGCGGACATTGGGCGCGCGGGGCGGAGGGCGCCGAAGCGCTGGCCCGCGCGGTGCTGGCCAAGATGAGCGCAACCGGGTACCGGCCACTCTACCAGAAAGAACTGAGCCTCGAACAGAAGCTGCGCACCATCGCGCAAGAAATATACCGGGCCGACGATGTATCGGTGCCCGCAGGGGTGAAGGCCAAGCTTGATCAATTTGAAAAGGCCGGGTTCGGACACCTGCCGATCTGCGTCGCCAAGACGCAATACTCGTTCTCGTCCGACGCAAAGGCGATGGGCGCGCCGACCGGCCACGTCCTACCGGTGCGGGAGGTGCGTCTTTCCGCCGGCGCCGGCTTCGTCGTGGCCATCTGCGGCGACGTGATGACCATGCCCGGCCTCCCCCGCCGCCCCGCCGCGCATGACATCCATGTGGACGCGAACGGCGATATCCAGGGCTTGTTCTAAGCCGGCCGGCCTATCCTGCGCCCTGGGCCTTCCGCACCTCGTCCAGCACCGCCTCGTGTGTCGCCAGGATGCGCCGCAGCGTGGGCTTGCCCTTGTCGCTCGCGGCGGCGATGCCCTCGTGCATCTCCTCGATCCCCGCCGCCATCTGCTCGGCGAGGCCGGACAGCTGCTCCTCGAGCTGCTCGCCATCATCCCTGAGGTCGGCCGTCCAAAGCGCCAGGACGCGGGAAAGTTCGGTGGTCGCGCGCTGCGGCGGCACCCCTGCCTGCAGCAGCTTGATGAGCGGGGCCAGGTCGGCAGCATGGGAGCGGGGCATGCGCGAAATATAAGCCAAGCGCGCCGTGATTCGCCAGACGCCGAGCCGTCCGTCAGGCGTGGCGAGATCTCACCAGACGAACCCAGCGATCGCCGCCACCGGCGCAAGACCGGCCGCGGCGGCCTCTGCTTCGATCTGCGCCGGGCCCGCGAGATGGGCGCCGTGCAGGCCGCCCAACACCCAGCACGCTTCCACCCCGGCCGCCGCGGCGCCGGCGATGTCGGTGCGCAGCGCGTCGCCCACGGCCAAGATGCGGCCGGGGCCCAGCAAGTCCAGCACCGAGCGGTAGATGGCCGGGTCGGGCTTGCCGAGGTCGCAGACGTCGCCACCCAGGGCCCGGTATCGCGCGGCGAGGGTCCCGGCGCAGACGACGCGGACGCCACCGCGGATCACCTCCAGGTCCGGATTGGCGCAGATCATCTTCTGGCCCTCGGCCGCCGCGATCGCGAGCTGCGCGTCGTAGGTCGCCGGGTCGGTGGGGTTGGCGTGGTCGTCGGGGCCGGTATTCAGCATGAAATCGGCGCCATCCGGCGTGTCTTGCACCTGGTAGCCAAGGCCCGCGACCACGTTACGGTCCCGCTCCGGCCCCAGATGATACAGCTTCGGTCCTAAATCCTGGAACCAGGGCGTGGGCCGGTCGCGCAGCATGAGATACGTCGCTTCGCCGGAGCTCATGACGCCGTCATACAGCTCGTCGGTCAAGCCCATGGCGCGCAGCTGCTCGCGGATCGGCTCGGCCCGGCGGGGGGCGTTGGTCAGCAGGACCACCCGCTTGCCGGCCCGGCGCAGCGCGGCCAGGCACTCGGGCGCGCCGGGGTAGGGTCGGACGCCGTCATGGATCACGCCCCATAAATCCAGGATGAAGCCGTCATATCCGGCCGCCAGCGGACCGAAACGGTCTATATGCTTCAAAGGTCTGCCCCTACGGCCTGGCTGATGTGGGTAAACCCCTGGGCGCGCATGGCGGCCAGCAACTCCCGCTTGATACGCGGAATGAGCGCCGGGCCCTGATAGCTGAACGCGGTGTAGAGCTGCACCAGGTGAGCGCCCGCGCGGACCTTGGCCAGCGCGTCCGCCCCGCTGCCGACGCCGCCACAGCCCACCAGCGTGAGCCGCCCCGCCGCCAGCCGCGCCGCCTGGATCAGCACGGCGGTGCTGAGGTCGCGCAACGGCGGCCCCGACAGCCCGCCCGCCTCGCCCCGCGCCGGTGAGGTTAGGCCCGGCCGCGTAACCGTGGTGTTGGAGACCACCAGCCCCTGGATGCCCGCCAGAACGCAGGTTTCGACGATGGTCTCGAGCGCGCCCGGCGCCAGGTCCGGGGCGATCTTCACCAGCAGCGGCGGGCGGACCGGGACCTGGGCGCGGATGGCGGCCAGGATGGAGCGGAGCCGCGCCTCGCCCTGCAGGTCGCGCAGGCCCGGCGTGTTGGGGGAGGAGACGTTGATCACGATGTAATCCGCATGGGGCGCGATGGCGGCAACGAGCGCCGGGTAGTCGCGCTCCGGGTCGGCCCCGTCCTTGTTGATCCCGACGTTGGCGCCGACCGGCGTGCCGCGGGGCCGCCGCGCCAGGCGCTGCACGAAGGCGGCCAGGCCCTGGTTGTTCAGGCCATACCGGTTGATGACCGCCCGCTCCGCCTCCAGCCGGAACACCCGCGGGCGGGGATTGCCGGCCTGCGGCAGCGGCGTGACGCTCCCGACCTCCAGCAGCCCGAACCCGAGGCGCCGCAGGCCCCGGAGCGCCATCGCATCCTTATCGAACCCGGCGGCAAGGCCGATGGGGTTGCGAAAGTGCAAACCCATGGCCTGCACCGCGAGCGCCGGGTGCTCCCAACGATCCCCCCCGGCCAGCCCCAGCCGCAGCGCCAGGATCGCCAGCCGATGCGCCCGCTCGGCCTCCAAGTGGCGGAGGGCGGGCATGAGGCGGGAGGTAACGGCGGGTGTCATCCGGCGTGCATGCCCGAAGCTCCGATACTTGAGAAGGGTAGATGACCCGCTTAGGGTGATGCCATGTGGAACGAGCCCTACCTCGAAACCTGCTGCCGCTCCGCCCTGCATCGCCTGGTGCTCTGCGAACCCACCGGCCGCCCCGCCGGCCTCAAAGACGGCCCGTGCCTAGAGCGGCTACGCGGCCTGGGCTTTGCGAAACGGCGCACGGACGGCCGATACGCCATCACCGAACCGGGCCAGGCACGGCATGACCAGGAAATCCTGAAGGTGCCAGCCTAGGCTTCGATGGGCCGGATGGGAGCGTCGAGGCCCGCCGCCAGAGCCGGAGCAGGATCGCGAGCGGCAGGGGGGAGGGCGTGACCTAGGGTAGGGCCCTATCGCCAATTACGCGGCAGGAGCGCGCCGATGCACGCAAGGTCAGCATATTCTCCCACTACGACGCAAAGCTGCAGGCCTTCCTCGACTTCGTTAATACGTTAAGGGGGGTGTCGGCGAACTCGACCAAGCGAAGCTGCCGCATCTTTTGGAGTTAAAATACCGGGCGTCAGCGACGCGGCAGCAGAGTTGGATGGGGTTGCAAGGATACGCGAGGCCTTTGTTGGCTTCCAGGCTCATCTCTACGCCCGCTGATACGGAGTATCGGCCCATAGCTGAGAACCAGCAACGCTCGTCCTCCCGAAAGCCGCCCATCCGCTTCCGGCCCACTTCCGGCCCTATGCGGTCATCAAGCCCGTGGCGCTATTATGCCGGGCGACGCCGCCCCAGGCGTATTTGTAGGCTTCGTCGCCGCGCAGGAAGTCGGCTTCATGCAGGCCCTCGGCACGCGCTTCCTCCAGCATGGCCGCCAGCAGCAGGGTGCCGGGGCTGAGTTCGGCGTAGGCGGCGTCGAAGCCGCTGAGGTAGAACAGGATGCGGCCCGGGGCGAGCAGGGTGTAGCAGGCGGCGGCGACCCGGTCGCCCAGGCGGAGGACCTGGAGGCGGAGGAGGCCGGCGGTGATGAGCAGTGGGGTGCTTTCTTGGTGGAAGGCGACGACCTTGGGGTCGGACAGGACGCCGGGTTCGCCTTGGGTGGTCCAGCGGGCGGTGTGCAGGCGGATGAGGTGCTGCAGGAACTCGGGCGCCGTGGCGGGGGTGGCGGTTTCGATCGTGTAGCCGCCGGCGCGGGCGGCGCGGTTGCGGTTCATGCGGAGTTTGCGGGCGGTGCGGGGCGGGAGGATGGTCATGAGGTCGCCGGTGAGGGCGAGCGCCGGGCAGGGGGAGGCGGAGTGCCAGGGGGCGGACAGGCCGCGGAGGGGGGAGCCCGGCGGCACCTCCATCAGCTCGAGCGGGCGGGGGATGGCGGCCAGCAGCGGGGCGGAGTCCTGGCCCGGCGCCAGCAGGACGTCGTGATAGTCGGTTATCCCCGCGCCGATCGGCAGGCAGCGCCCGTCCAGTGCATACGTCGGCAGCACGCCGGTCAGGCGGCCGGCGGTCCGCGCGATGGCGACCCGCGGCTGACCGTTGCCGAAGTGCCGCCACCACGGCAGGAGCCAGGCCGGGTGGGCGAACGGCGTCGCGGGTGCCGCGGCGTACAAGGCGGCCCATTCCGGCTCCAACGCATACAGCGCCGCGTCGTGATCCAGCAGCGTAATCAAGCGGCTTGGCTGCGCTGGCCGCTGGCGAGTTGCTGGTAGCGCTCGATCTGCAGCGCGGCCATCCGTTCGACCGAAAAGCGGGCGGCGGCGGTGGCGCGGCAGGTGGCCGGGTCGATGGCGCCGATCTGGGCGATGGCGGCGGTCATGCCGGGCACGTCGTCCACGATGAAGCCGGTGCGCCCGTGCTCGACCACTTCGGGCAGCGCGCCCTGGCGGAAGGCGATGACGGGGGTGCCGCAGGCGGCGGCTTCCATGGCGACCAGCGAGCTGGTTTCGGCGCAGAGGCTGGGGATCAGCAGGCAGCTGGCGCGGGCCAGCAGCTGCCGCTTTTGCCGGAACCCGGCGGGCCCGACATAGCGGCGCAGGCGGTCGAGCCGGGGGGTGATCTCGTCCAGCAGATAGTTTTGATGCGCGGTGTAGCCGAACACCTCCCCGGCGACGATCAGCGGCACGCGGGCGGCGTGGGCGGCGTCCAGGGCCAGATGCACGCCCTTTTCCGGGCAGATCCGCGCCAGGACCAGCGCGGCGCTGCATCGCTTAGGGTGGACGGCGGCGAAGCGGGTCGTGGGAACGCCGTTCGAGATGGGCGGGAGCATGGCCGGACCGGGCGGAGCATGGGCGAGTTGGCTGTGCGACACGCATTGCAGCCAGGTGTCGGGGCGGTCGGGGCTGAGTGTCCCGGGCGGATACCAATCGGGCGGCAGGTGCAGGGTGACCAGCACGGGCGGGCCCGGCGGCGGCAGGGTGTGGTGGAAATCGAGGCCGTGCATGTGGACGAGGTCGATGCGTTCGGTGGCGACCAGGCGGGCCAGGATGGCACGGATGTCGGCCTGGCGGGCGTGGTGGAAGGCGTCGTCGATGAGGCCGGCGGCGGCGGGGTAGGGGTGAAGCTCGCCGGCGGCTTCGGAGCCGTCGCACGCGACCACGATGCTGCGATGCCCGGCCTGGGTCAACGCCTGGTCCATGGCGGTCAGGATCTGTTCGGAACCGCCGACCGCGTCCGGGCCGACCGGGGCCAGGGAATAAGCGACGCTGACGATCGTCAAACGGCGCATGCGAGGGTCCGGAACCGTGCGCCGGTCAGGGGCCAGCCCCAGTATTCGTAGTTGAGGCGTCCGGGATGGGGAGGCTGACTGAAGTCATACTTCGGAGCGTGGCGGAACTGTTCTTGCGCGGTGGCGAAGCGGGTCAGGAACCCGGCTTGAGTGGTGAAGCAGGCGATCATGGCTTGTTTCTGGCTTCTTTCCGCGGGGGTCAGCGCGATGGTGACGGGGTTCGGGCCGGGTAGGAAACGGGCGGTCACGAGGCTGCCGTCTGGGGCGGCGTGGTAGGCGGGAAACTCCACGATCTCACGCCCGGCGGCGGCGCGTTGCACGGCGGCGCAAGTGGCGTCGTGATCGGGGTGGCCGCCTTCGTAGGCGTGGGTCAGGATGGCCGTGATCTCGTGGTCGTCGAATCGTGTGGCGAGGGTGGTGGCTATTTCGGGGATGTGCAGGGCGGCAGTCTGGTCGGAAATGGATAGGTTTTCAGTTTGGAACCGTTCTTGTTGGGGGAGGGGTTTAGCTGCTTGGCGGGATCCCTGTGTGTCGTTTCCCTCACCCCGGCCCTCTCCCGGAGGGAGAGGGGGTAGCTGTTGTTGTTTTGCGATATTCAGGGCTTGTCTTAACTCGTTTTGGCGGGCTTGGCCGTAGTCTTCCGGGGTGGCGAAGCCGGCTTTTGCCGCATCGTCGAGATGGCGCGGGGCGCCGTCGGTTATGTGGATAAGGAGGAGATCGCCGAGGTAGGCCCAGCTGCCGCCGGCGGCTAGCGTCTCATCGTCGGGGTGGGCCACCACCAGCGCTGTCCTTCCGAGGTATTCGTGCCGGCCGGCCAGGGCGGCGAGCAGGCTCAAACCAGCGCGCCGGCGTAGCGTCTCGTCATGGCGGCGCAGAACTCGGCGAACTCCTCCGGATGCTTCGGCACGGCGGTGTAGTGCGGCCACTGGCCCTTGTCTTCGGGCGTGAAGCAATAGGTGACGGTGACGCGGAAATCCTCCAGCGCACGCATCTGCGTGTCGAACCAGCGCTCGGCATCCGGCCGGAACCAGTCGGCCCAAGACAGGCCGGTGCGGAGGTAGGTAACGCCCATGTCCTTCATGTGGCGCACGGCGTCATGCAGGCGGTGATCCTCGAAATGGAACCATTGGCAGAGGCCAATCTCCGGGGTGAATTCATGGAATATCTTCGCCGCGCGCTTGGGCCGGCCAGTCTCGTCCAAGAGGCCCATGTGGAAGTGCCGGAAATACGAGCTGCCCTCCGCCTCCCGGTGCCGGGTCGTGGCGGGCCAGGCGGCGGGCAGGTCATACAGCGAATACCAATGGATGCGCGGCACCTGCCCGATCAGCAGCTCCGCCGTGCGGCGCAGGCCCCATTCCTGCACCTCCTCGGCGCCGAAGGTCGAGATTCCGACTTCACTGACCCATAAAGGCAGGTCAGTCACTGCGCGAATACTGTCCAGCTTGGCCGGCCATTCTTCCAGCATCCAGTGGTTCCAGTCCAGCGGAAACCCGTGCACGGCCACGGCGTCCAGGTCGTCCAGCGCGCCATGCCCCTGCAGCACGCGGATGAAATCCGGGTCGATCGGGCTGATGCCGCCCAGCACCCGGGTCAGGCCCGGCGCCTCCGCGCCGATCGCCCGGCAGGCCAGGGTGGTCATCTTCGCAAACACCGCCCAGCCGGGATCGTTCTCGAAGTCCCAGTGGGATTTGTTGTTCGGCTCGTTCCAGATCATCGCCGCTTCGATCATAGCGCACCTTTCGCGGGATAGACGGCGCCATACCGGGCGTCGGGCAACAAGGAACGGCGGCAGATGAACACCTCATCCTCCGGATTGCTCTCGATCGTGAACCCGGCCGCGCGCAGCATGGCGGCGGAGCAGGCGCGGTTGGGCGCCCACCAGTTGGTGTTGTCGTGGCTGTAGCTCCGCTCGATGAAATGCAGCTTCGGATAGCCGGGATCGTCGAAGATGGCGGTCTCGCTGAACTCGTAATCCTCCGCGACCGGCATGATTTCGCTCGACCCGCGCTGCAGCGATTGAAATACCAGCAAGTCCCCGGCGACGTGCTCATGGATCAAATCCAGCGCCAGCAGCGGATGCCGCAAGTGATACAGCACGCCGATGAAGAACACGACGTCGAACTTCTCGCCCAGACTGGCCACGTCATAGACCGATAGCTGCCGGAACTCGATATCCAGCCCCTGCACATCGGCGGCAAAGCGCGCCTGGGCGAGATAGTCCTCGTCGAAATCCACGCCCAGCACCCGCGCGGCCCCCCGCCGCTTCATTTCCATCGAGTAGAAGCCGGCGTTGCAGCCGATATCCAGCACCGTCTTCCCCGTGAGGTCACCGGGCAGGCTATCCTGGAACCGGCGCCACTTGATGGCCGGGTAGTCACCCAGAAAATGCTCCGGCGCGGTCTGCACGCCGCCCAGTTCCATGTTGTGGAACCAGGGGCCTAGCGCCGCGGCCCGGGCGCGTATCGTGTCGGCGGTCCAGCTCAAACCTTGCTCTCCTCATGATAGGCCGGCGCCGCGCCCCCCAGGAGGCGCATGGCTTCGCGGTAGCCGTTCAGCGTGCCGACGTCGACGTAAGAAGACCCCGCGCGCACCGCCCACGCCTCACCGCCCTGCGCCAGCCAAGCGTTGACCAGCGTGCCCATATACTCGTCCTGCCGTTCCCGCCCGAGCCATAGGCGGTGCAAATCGTGCAGGGTGCGGCCGGGCATCTGGAACGCGCCCCAGATCCAGTTGGACCGGGCGGCGGCGGACTTCACCTGGATCTCCCGCACCCGCCCGTCCACATCGTGATCCACGGCGTCGAACAACTCGGGCCTTTCCACCGGAAACAGCAAGAACGTCAGCCGGTCCGCCGGCAGCCGGCACAGCGCGTCCGCGGGAAACCACACCGTGTCCGGCAGGCCCACGATCACCGGCTCGTCCGCGCCGATCAGCGGTATTGCCCGGAAGATGGCGTCGCACAGCCCCACCGCGCCAGCCTGGCACACATAGGCGATGTTCACGTCCCCCACAGATCCGCCGTAATACTGCAGGATGTCGCTCTTCCAGGGTGAGATCACGAAGCAAATCTTGTCCGCGCCGGCCCGCACCATACGCTCGATCAAATACTCGCTGACGGCCCGCGGCCGCTCGACCCCACGCTCGTCTAGACGGGATCCGACCGGTAGCAGCTCTTTACTGAACGCGAGCGGCTGGATACGCGTGCCGTTGCCCGCGGCGGGGATGATGCCCCACATTAGACTGTCTCCATCTCGAACGCCGCCACCATTTCGGCGGCGCGCCGGGCGGCGGTATGCTCGGCCAGCGTCCGCTCCAGCGCGCGGCCGGCGATGCGGTCCAGCTCGGCGTCGGATAGGTCCAGCGCGGCCAGCGCGTCTTCCGTCGTCTCCGCCACCAGGATCTCCTCGCCCGGCGTGAAGAACTCATCGAGCCCCGGCCACTGGTCGCTCAGGATCGGCACGCCGCAGGCCGCCGCCTCGAACAGCCGTCCGGACGGGCACCAGCCCATGCGGGCCATAGCGTCCCGCGTCACGTTGAGCGTGAGCCGGGCGGACGAATAGAAGGCGGGATGCTCGGGCGGCGGCAGGTGACGGACGAAATACGTGTTGGATGTCCAGGGAAACGCCTCGGGATACTGCGCGCCGCCGATCACGAACCGCGCTTCCGGACGAAGGCGCGCGGGTTGCACGAACAGCCGCTCCAGCGCCGCCTGCCGGTCGGCGGCATAGGTGCCGAGGTAGGACAGCAGCGCCCGGTACTCCGCCCGCGGCGCCGCCCGGCGATGCAGCGCCGGGTCCACCGAACCATAGACCGGCACCACGCGCGGCGCGCCGAGCTGGGTCCGCAGCGCCGTGAGCGCCGGGCCGCCAGTGTAGCTCAACACCAGGTCGAATCCGGCCAACCCGTCTGGCCCGAGGTATTCCACCGCGCCACCGGCGGCCAGGCGGGCCAGGGTGACCGGCGTGTCCAGATCGTAGAAGCAATGCAGCGCCCGGCTCTCCTGCAACAGCGTCGTAGCAGCGAGCGCGTCCGGGCAATACGACGTCACCATCGCCACGTCGGCGTCGGCCAGCGCCGGGCGCATGCGCGGGTCGGGCCAGGTGTCATACAGCACCAGCTCTCCCCCATCCGGCAGCGCGTGCAGGTCGCGGTGTGCGGCGTAATACGGGACGTCCCGCTCGAAGAACGTGACGCGGTGCCCGGATGCCAGCAGCGCGCCGATCAGTCCGCGCCACAGCGCCGCGTGCCCGTTGCCCCAGGACGAGCTGACGGACAGGCCGAAGATCACGAGCTTCATGCGCGCACCCGTTCGGCCGCCGCTTCCTGCACATACGCTTCCAGCTCAGCCGCCCGGTGCGCCCCGGTATGCGCCGCCAGCACGCGGGCGCGGCCGGCCTGGGCGATGGCAAGGCGCCGGCCCTCCGGGATGTCCCGCAGGATTTGCAGCACGTCCTCGGCGGTTTCGGCCAGCAAGATCTCTTCCCCAGGGCGGAAAAATGCGTCGAGGCCGGGCCAGCGATCGCTAACGATCGGCACACCGCACGCCGCGGCCTCGAACAGGCGGACGCTGGGGGAGTAGCCGCGCCGCACCATGTCGGCGCGGGTTACGTTCAGGGTGTAGCGCTGTGCGGTGTAGAAGCCGCGATGTGCGCTAGGCGCCAGGTGCTCGGACCGCTCCACGTTGGCGGGCCAGTCCAGCTCATCTGGATATTGCGGCCCGGCCAAAGCGAACCGCCCGGCGGGCCAGGCGCGGGCGGGGCCGAGCAGCAACTGCTCGACCGCAGGCTGCCGGTCCGGGCTGTAGGTGCCGAGGTAGCCCAGGTCCCATTTGGCGGCCACGGCCGGGTCGGGCCGGTAGATGTCCGGGTCGGCCGAACAATACAGGGCCCGTGCCCGGTGAGCGCCCAGCGTGTGTTCCAAATAGGTGAGCGTGGGTCCGCCGGTAAACGACAAATAGAGGCCATACCCCTGCAACAGGCTGGGTGTCAGGTAGCCGCACGTGCCCTCGGCCAGGGCGGCCAGCGTCACTGGCGTGTCGATGTCATAGAATGCTGCCACCCCGCGGGACCGCCGCTGCACCATGCGCCCGACCTCTATACCATCCGGCACGTAGGAGCCGATGATGACGAGGTCCGCCCCTTCGATGTCGAAATGTTCCAGCTCGGCCACGCTGTCATACAGCACGGTCTCGCCATAGGGCGGCGCCGGCATGTCGCGGTGCCCGGCGTACCAGGGTTTGTCCCGCTCGAGAAACAGCACGTCATGCCCGCGCGCCACCAGGCCGCGCACCAATCCCCGGTACGTGGTGGCGTGCCCGTTGCCCCAGGATGAGGTGATGGTCAGGCCGAGAATGACGATCCGCAACGATGAACTTTCAGGGTGGCAAGGCTACAAACCCTGTAGCATGCTTTAGGTTCCATGGCCTGCGCGGGGGTTCAGGACTAACCGGTTCGGGTTATTTCCGGGTCTGAGTGTGCCGCAAGCTTCTCGAGCGTGTGCATGAGCGGCCGGACGGCCAGCTCCCATGCGCCGAGACCGGGCTGGCGAAACAGTTGGTGCCGGGGGTACCAGGGGCTCACGTCGCGGCCCCAGCGCCAGTCCGCTGCGTGCTTTAGTAAGACGTAGGTTGGCGTGCGGGTCAGGCCGGCCAGATGGGCCACCATCGTATCGACCGTCACCACCAGGTCCAGGCCGCAGATCAGCCTTGCGGTGTCCAGCGCATCCATGCTGCCGCCGGTCGGATCCAGCACGCTCGTGTCATTGGCGGGACCACGCTGCAGCGACACCAGGGCGCCATAGCGGGCCAACGGCCGTAGCAGATCGAGCGGGACCGAACGCTCGCGGTCCCAATCCCCCGCCGCCCAGCACACGCCGATCAGCCGGCCCGGCGCCGGGCGGGGCAGGGGATTGAGGTCCAGCGGCTCCGGCGGCGGCGGCGGCAGGCGGAGTGCGTGCGACAGCTCCATGATTTCGATGTCACACCGGAACGGCGCGGGAGCTTCCGGGCGGAACGGGATCAGCTGGTAAGGCCCGTTCAGCAAAGGGATCAGCGCCGGCTGCACCTCGACCGTGACGGAGGCGGCGCGCTGGGCGAGGACGGGCAGATAGCGCCAGAATTGCAGCGTGTCGCCCAGCCCATGGTAGCAGCGCACCAATACATCCTGACCGTCCAGCGGGCGCCCGTCCCATACCCAACGCTGGTGGTAGGGCAGGGCCGGGTCGTCGCGGGTGGTCGGGTCGCGGCTGGCCAGCACCTGGTCGCTGATGGTCCAGGCATTTTCGAAATCGCCACCCCGCATCGCCGCGTCCCATAGCGTGCCCCAACGGGACGCGGGTTGTAGCAGCAAGGGATGGGTCATAGTGCTGCAACGCACCATCCTATCCCACGTTGCTTCATGGTTATCATGTCCCAGACCGCCACCCGCACCCGCTTCGCCGCTTTGCTCGCTTTTCTGCGTTCGGAAAGCGCGGGGGGCGGCGCGCTGATCGTCTCGGCGCTGGCGGCGCTGGCGTGGGCGAACACGGCGCCGGGCACGTACGAGGCGGTGTTCTCACGGCTGCATCTGGTCATCAATGACGGGCTGATGGCCGTATTCTTCCTGCTGGTCGGGCTCGAGCTGCGGCGGGAGATCACGGTGGGGGAGCTCGCGTCCCGGCAGCGCCTGGCCGCGCCGGGGTTGGCTGCGCTGGGCGGCATGATCGTACCGGCGCTGATCTACGTGGCGTTCAACTGGCATTCGCCCCAGGCGCTGCGCGGCTGGGCGGTGCCGGTCGCGACCGATATTGCCTTCGCGCTGGCGGTCCTCAGCGTGCTGGGCCGGCGGGTGCCGCTGGGGCTCAAGGTGTTCTTGACCGCGCTGGCCATCATCGATGACCTCGGCGCCATCGTCGTGATCGCCCTTTTCTATACGCAGGGGCTGAGCCTGCTGGCGATCGGCGGCGCGGCGCTGGTGTGGGCCGGGCTGTATGGCCTGAACCGGGCGGGGGTGCGGACATTGTGGCCTTATTTGCTGGGTGGTTTGCTGATGTGGGCGCTGGTGCTGCGCTCCGGCGTGCACGCAACGCTGGCCGGCGTGGCGCTGGCCTTCGTCGTGCCATCGGCGCCGGCTGAGCGGCTCGAGCATGCGCTGGGCACCTGGGTCGCGTACCTGATCCTACCGCTGTTTGGGCTGGCCAACGCCGGGCTGCGGTTTGACACGCTGCCGCCGGGTGTGTGGCTGGACCGCATGGCGCTCGGCACCGCACTCGGCCTGTTCGTGGGTAAGCAGCTTGGCGTGTTCGGCGCCGTCATGGCCGCCTCCCGCGCTGGCCTTGCCCGCTTGCCCAGCGGTGTCACATTGCCGCAACTCTACGGCGGCGCGGTGCTGTGCGGAATCGGCTTCACCATGAGCCTGTTCATCGGCGAGCTCGCATTCCGCGGCGGCCCGGCGGGGGATGAGATCAAGGCGGCCGTGTTCACCGGCTCCATCATTTCCGCTGTGGCCGGGTTGCTGATCCTACGCCTCACGCCTCAATCACACTCACATGCGCCGCCACCACCCGCCAGCCTGCCGCCGTCCTGACCCAGCTCTGCTGCTGCCGACCAAGCTTCCCCGGTGCCCGGCGGAATAGCGTGGAGGCGGTGGCGAAGTCGCGGCCGAAGGTGGTGATGACGGTCTGCTCGATGGTGCGTTCCAGTCCCGCCGGGGAGCGGGCGGAGCGGAATGCGCGGATCGCCTCGATGCCATACAGGTTTTCGCCCACGCCGTAGCGGATGGTATGCGGGCTGTTCCAGAACAGTTCGTCCAGCGTGGCGGTATCGTTGGTTGTGAGCGCCTGCTCATACCGGGCGAAGGCGGCTTTTACTTCGGCTAGGGTCTCGGGTTCGTTCGCTTCCATGGAGTTGTCTTCATCCGTTTAGAAAGCGGCGTAGCCCAAGGCTGAAACTGTATGCCGCGAGGGTGAGGGCACAAGGCAGCCCTGGCAGGTCGTGCACGGTCGCAAGATAGCGATCTCCATCTTCGACCGGTAAAGGCTTAATCAAAACAGGGTAGGCAGGGTGAAGCACCTTAGCCTCCAACGCCGGGTGGGAGCGATCGAGATCGACTATATCGATAGGATGATGAGTAGGGCATCCGCAAGGGTTGACATTGGCGGCCCAAGGCGCAAGTGAACGTTCATTCGCAACGGATCTCGATGCCTGATACCTCGACCCTCCGTCCTGCCAAGGACCGCATCGTCGAAGCGGCGCTGCAATGCTTTGCGCGCTCGGGCTTCCATGGCGCGTCCATGCAGGAGGTTTGTGCCGAGGCAGGGATGAGCCCGGGCGCGGTATACCGGTATTTTCCGAGCAAGGTCGCCATCATCGCCGCCATCGCCGAGGCGGAGCGCGCCCAGCATGCCGCGTTCTTCGAGCGGATGGCCGAGGCCGATGATCCCGTGGAGGCGCTGGCCAGCATCGGGGTCGACACGCTGGAGCGGCTGCTCGCCGGGCCTGCGGCGGCGCTCACGGCCGAGACGATGGCGGAGGCGGCGCGCAACCCTGAAATTCGCGCCATGTTCCAGCGCCTGAATGCCGAGGCTCGCACCTCGCTCACCCAAGCGCTACGGCGCGGGCAGGAGCGGGGGCTGGTGGACCCGACGCTCGACGTCGAAACCGCGTTGCAGCTGATCATGGCGCTGGGCGACGGGCTGGCGGTGCACCAGGGGTTGGATCCCACACTTAATGCGGCGCGGTTCCGCCCGGTGCTGCAAATCCTGCTGCGCCGCTTCCTTCGCCCGGTCATGGCGCTCATGCTGCTGGCCATACCCGTGCATGCCGAGCCGAAGCCGCCCGCCGTGACCGTCACCGCCGTCACGCACGGCCCGATCGCCGAGAGCGCCGTGCTGACCGGCACATTGGTGCCGCGCGAAGAGGTCCTGGTCAGCCCGCAGATCGAGGGCCTGGCGATTACCGAAATCCTGGCCGAAGAGGGTGACCGCGTGCAGGCCGGGCAGGTGCTGGCCCGGCTGTCGCATGACGTGCTGGACGCGAGCATCGCGCAGAACACCGCGCAGATCAGCCGGAGCGAGGCGGCGATCGCGCAGGCGCAGAACCTGATCGTGGAGTCGCAGGCGAGCCGGCAGCAGGCGGACCAGGCGCTGGCCCGCACCAAGGCGTTGGTCGCCGGCGGCAACGCGTCCCGCGAGGTGCTGGAACAGCGGGAAGCGGCCGCCCGCATGACCGGCGCCCGGACCGACAACGCCAGCAACGCGCTGCATGCGGCCCAGGCGGACCAGGCGCTGGCGATCGCCCAGCGTCAGGAGCTGCTGGTGCGGCTGGCCCGGACGGAGCTGAAGGCGCCCGTGGCCGGTGTCGTGAGCCGCCGGGTGGCGCGGCTGGGCTCGGTCGTGAACGGCGCCGGGGACCCGCTGTTCCGCCTCATCGAGGACGGCACCATCGAGCTCGAGGCAGATGTGCCGGAAACGCTGCTGGCCAAGCTCCGCCCCGGTCAGGCCGCGCGGATCGACACGGCCGGAGGCGCGCGGGACGGCGAGGTCCGGCTTGTCTCGCCCGAGGTCAATCGCACGTCTCGCCTAGGCCGCGTCCGCGTGACCGTGAGGGGAGGCGGCCTCGTCATCGGCGGATTCGCCCGCGCCACGGTCGAAACCGCGCGGCATGACGGCGTGCTGGCCCCGCTCTCGGCCGTGTTGTTTCAGCCCAGCGGGCCCGTGGTGCAGGTCGTGCGGGACGGCGTGGTCGAAACACGGCGCATCCAGGTCGGCCTCCGCAACGCCACCGACGCGGAGGTGACCGGCGGGCTCGAACCCGGGGAGGCGGTGGTGTCCGTCTCCGGCACCTTCGTCCGAGGCGGCGATAGGGTAACGGCGGTGGCGAAGTAGATGGCGCTCAACATCTCCGGCGCGGCGATCCGCAACCCGATCCCGCCGATCGTGCTGTTCGCGGTGCTGACCTTGCTGGGCGTTTGGGCGTTCGGCGCATTGCCGATCACGCGCTCCCCCAACATCGACATCCCGTTCATCTCCGTGACCGTGACCCAGCCCGGCGCCGCCCCGGCCGAATTGGAGGCGCAGGTCACGAAGAAGGTGGAGGACACCGTCGCCAACGTGACCGGGGTGAAGCACGTGCAGAGCACGATCACGGACGGCGTGAGCCTGACCGCGATCGAGCTTCGCCTCGAAGTCAGCTCCGACCGCGCGCTGAACGACGTGCGGGATGCGGTCAGCAAGATCAGGGCCGACCTGCCGCGCGCGATCGATGAGCCGATCATCGAGCGGATCGACATCGTGGGCCAAAGCATCCTGACGTTCGCCGCGACGGCGCCGGGCATGACGGCGGAGGGGCTGAGCTGGTTCGTGGACGACACCGTCACGCGCGACCTGCAGGGGGTGAAGGGCATCGGGCGGATCGAGCGGATCGGCGGCGTCACGCGGGAGATCCGCGTGAGCCTGGACCCGGACCGGCTGGCCGCGCTGGGCGTCACCGCCGCCGACGTGAACCGGCAGCTGCGCGCCACCAGCGCTGACCTGTCCGGCGGGCGCGGTGAGGTAGGCGGACAAGAACAGGCCATCCGTACCCTGGCCGGCGCGCGGAGCCTGGCGCAGCTCGAGGCCACGCGCATCGTGCTGCCGGGCGGGCGGGAGGCGCGGCTGTCCGACGTCGCGGCCGTGAGCGACGCTTTCGAGGAGCCGCGGGATTTCGCCCGGCTGAACGGCCATACCCCGGTCGTGAGCTTCGCCGTCTATCGCGCCAAGGGCGCCAGCGAGGTCACGGTCGCCGACGCCGTGCAGCAGCACCTGGCGCACTTGGCCGAGCTGCATCCCGAGGTCGGCTACACGCTGATCGATGACGGCGTCCGTTCGTCGCGCGGCAGCTATCTTTCGGCAATGCATGGCTTGCTGGAAGGCGCGGCGCTGGCGACGGTCGTGGTGTTCCTGTTCCTCCGCAACTGGCGGGCCACGCTGCTGGTGGCCGTCGCCTTGCCGCTCTCGGTCATGCCGGCGTTCGCGGTCATGCAGCTGCTGGGCTTCACGCTCAATTTCGTGAGCCTGCTCGCCATCACGCTGGTGACCGGCATCCTGGTCGACGACGCGATCGTGGAGATCGAGAATATCGTGCGCCACATGCGGATGGGCAAACGCCCGTTCGAGGCGGCGGTGGAGGCGGCGGACGAGATCGGGCTCGCGGTTATCGCCATCACCTGCACCATCATCGCCGTGTTCGCCCCGGTGTCGTTCATGAGCGGGATCGCCGGGCAGTTCTTCAAGCAGTTCGGGCTGACGGTCGCGGCTGCCGTATTGGCGTCGTTGCTGGTGGCGCGGCTGATCACGCCCTTGATGGCCGCCTATCTGATGGCGCCGGTAGCCGCGCATGATGAGCGGGACGGCTGGATCATGCGGGCCTATACGCGCTTCCTGGCGGGCACGCTGCGCTGGCGTGGCGTCACCATGCTGGTGGGCCTGCTCGCGTTCGGCCTGTCGATCTGGTCCACCACGCTGCTGCCGACCGGGTTCATCCCCGCGCCGGACGAGAGCCGGATCGTGCTGTCGGTCGAACTGCCGTCCGGCTCCACGCTGGAAGACACGCGCCGCAAGACGGACGAGATCGCGGCCGAATTCCAGCGCGTGCCGGAGGTTACCAGCGTGTTCGTGGTCGGCGGCACGACGCCCACCGGCGCGGGCAAGGAAATCCGGCGCGCCAAGCTGATCGTGAACCTGGTGCTGAAAGATCAGCGCGCGCGGAAGCAAAAACAGATCGAGGCCGAGCTGAATGACCGCCTGGCGCTAATTCCGGACGTGCGCGGCTGGTATGTGAACGACCGGGGCGAGCGGGAGCTGGCCGTCACCTTGCTGGGTGAGAACCCGGCGGCGCTCGATCAAGTTGAGAGCCGGCTCGAAGGTGCGATGCGCCGGATCCCCGGTTTCGCCAACGTCGCGCCCAGCGCCGGCGCGGACCGGCCGGAGATTCGCGTGACGCCCCGGGGTGACGAGGCGGCGCGGCTCGGCGTCAGCACGGACGCCATCGGCGAGGCGGTGCGGGTCGCGACCATCGGCGACGTGCCGGCCAACCTCGCCAAGTTCCGGGACGGCGACCGGCTGATCCCGATCCGGGTGCAGGTGGATCAGACGCTGCGGGCCGACATCAATGCGCTGCAGGCTTTGTCGGTGCCGGGCACCGCCGGCCCGACCCCGCTGTTGGCGGTGGCGGACGTGTCCATGGGGCAGGGGCCGGCCAGTATCGAGCGGTACGACCGCGTGCGCCGGGTCGTGCTGGGTGCCGATCTGTCGGGGGGCCTGGCACTCGGTGCGGCGATCGAGCGGGTCTATGCGCTGCCGGAGGCGCAGGCGATGCCGCCGGGGGTGGAGCTGAAGCGGGGCGGCGACGCGGAGATCATGGGTGAGGTGTTCAGCGCCTTCGGCCTCGCGATGGGGGCCGGGCTCATGATCGTGCTGGCAGTGCTAGTGCTGCTGTTCCGCAACGTGTTTCAGCCGGTCACGATCCTGTTCTCCCTGCCGCTCAGCCTGGGGGGCGTGATCCTGGCGCTGCTGGTCACCGGGCAGCCGATCAGCATGCCGGTGGTGATCGGCATCCTGATGCTGATGGGGATCGTGACCAAGAACGCCATCATGCTGGTGGATTTCGCGATCGAGCGCCGGGCGGGCGGCATGCCGAGGGGCGAGGCGATCATCGATGCGGGCCGGAAGCGCGCCCGCCCCATCGTCATGACCACCATCGCCATGGTGGCCGGCATGATCCCGAGCGCGCTGGGGATCGGCGACGGCGGCGAGTTCCGCTCTCCCATGGCCATCGGCGTGATCGGCGGACTGATCGTCTCCACCGTACTGTCCCTGGTGTTTGTTCCCAGTTTCTATACGTTGATGGACGATGTGTCTCGCGGGGCTGGCTGGCTGTTCGGCCGCTTGCTGACCCGGCGGGACGCGCCGATTCCCCGTCCGGCGCGCCCCGTGCCGGCCCATCCCATCCCATCCCCGGCGGAGTAGCATGGACGATCTGATCGAAGGATACCGGAGGTTCCGCGCCGAGACCTGGCCCGCCGAGCGTGCCCGCTATCAGACGCTCGCTGAAGGTCAGCACCCCGAGACGATGGTGATCGCCTGTTCGGATAGCCGGGTGGATCCTGCGACGGTGTTTGGTGCCGGGCCTGGCCAGCTATTCGTGGTGCGCAACGTCGCCGGTTTGGTGCCGCCTTGGACCCCCGACGCCGGCTATCACGGCACCAGCGCCGCACTGGAGTTCGCCGTGCGGGTGCTGAAGGTGTCCCGCATCGTGGTGCTCGGCCACGCCCGCTGCGGCGGCGTGCAGGCGATGGTCGAAGGCGCGCCGCCCGAGGCGCAGGATTTCGTGGCCCCCTGGATGCAGATCGCCACCTCAGCGCTGAGCCACCCCCCCGCACCCGGCGCGGAGCCGTTGACCCATTACGAGACCGAGGTCGTACGCCTGTCATTGGACAACCTGATGACGTTCCCCTGGATCGCCGATGCGGTTCACGCCGGACGGTTGAAGGTGCAGGGGTTCAGGTTCGACATTCATACGGGCATTCTGTCCCGCTTAGAACAAGAGGGCTTCACGCCGGTGAGTTAGACCGGGAAGAAATCAGGCGCGGCCGGCGGTTCCGCTCAGTAGCGAGGGGTCCACGCGTAGGATCTGCATCGCGCGCCGCCACTTGGTCGGGTGGTCGTCATCAAATAGCAGGCCGAGCTCCGATGGGGCCGAGAGCCAGACGTTGTCCTGCATCTCCTGATCCAGCTGGCCCGGCCCCCAATGCGCGTAGCCCAGCGCCAGCAGTCCCTCCCGCGGGCCGCCGCCTTGGGCGATCTCCTGCAGCACGTCGAGGCTTGCGGTGAGCGCCAGCTGGTCATCGACGCGGAGGCTCCCGTCGCTGGTCCAATCCGAGGTATGCAGCACGAAGCCGCGGCCATGATCGACCGGGCCGCCCTGGCATAGCTGGATCTGCCGGGCGGGCGGGACCGGCTTCACGTCCAGTTGCGCCAGAAGCGAGTCGAAGCTCGGCTGCGCCAGCGGCTGGTTCAGCACGATGCCCATCGCGCCCTCATCCGTGTGGGCACACATCAGGATGACACTATGGGCGAAGCGCTCATCATCGATGGCGGGCATCGCGATCAGCAATTGGCCGGTGAGGCTTGAGTCTTCGTTAACCTTCATCGCCTATACTTTGGGCCGATCCCATTCCAGGGCAAGCGTGACTTCATCAGGCGGGGGAGCTAAGGGTGCGGCAAAGAACATGGAGAGATCAGCATGATCAAGGTCGGCGACGGCATACCAGCCCAGAAGCTTACCGCTGCTACCGCGGATGGCCCCAAGGAACTTAGCACAAGCGAGGTTTTCGCTGGTAAGAAGGTGGTGATGTTCGCGGTGCCCGGCGCTTTCACCCCGACCTGTAGCGCGCGGCACCTGCCGGGCTACCTACAGAATATGGATGCGCTACGGGCCAAGGGCGTCGATAGCGTCGTTTGTCTGGCGGTGAACGATCCCTTCGTCATGGGTGCATGGGCCAAGGAGCAGGGGGTAGATGACCGGATCACCATGCTGGCTGACGGCTCGGGCGTATTTACCAAGTCGGTCGGCCTCGAACTGGACCTCACCGGACGCGGTCTGGGTGTACGGAGCCAGCGTTACGCCATGGTGGTCGAGGACGGGCTAGTCACGCATCTCGAAATCGAACCGCCGGGCGGGTTCGAGGTCAGCAAGGCCGAGCACGTGCTGGCCTCTCTCTAAGTGCTGAGCCGGCGCGCCCTTCTGCTATCCGCGCCGGTATTGCTGCCAATGGGTTCCGTGGCCGCCGCGGCCAGCTTCAGCGTGGGCGAGGCGTCGTTCGGCCTGCATGTGGAGCGCTACATGGTCCGCATGCCTGGCTGGGCTCCCCGCCCCCCCATGGTTGTCTGCGCCGTGGCCGACGTCCATGCCGGGGGGCCGTGGATGACGCTGGACCGGGTGGCGGCCATCGTCGATGCCGCAAACGCCCTTCGTCCGGATCTGATGGTGGTGCTGGGCGATCTTCCCGCGCACTACCGGATGGTGGCCGACCCGTATCCGCCGTCCGAGATCGCGTCCGTGCTGGCCGGACTACGCGCGCCGCTCGGCACATTTGCCGTGCTTGGCAACCACGATTGGTGGGACGACCCACGGTTTGCCGGGCGAGACCGGGAGGGCCATGCCGGTGAATGTGAGATGCATGGCGTGCTGGAGCGGGCCGGCATTCCCGTCCTGACCAACGCCGCGGTCGTCTTGCCCCATGGTGCCGGGGTTTGGCTGCTTGGCACCGAAAGCGGTTGGGTGCGGACCGTCGGCGGCAACCCGTCCGGCCCGTCCGACCTCGGCGCCGCGCTCGCGATGGTGAGCGATGACCGTCCGGCTCTGCTGCTGGCCCATGAGCCCGACATCTTTCCCACGGTGCCGGAACGGATCGGCCTCACGCTGTGCGGCCACACCCATGGTGGCCAGGTGCGCCCTTTTGGCCAGGTGATCGCCGTCCCGTCCCGCTACGGCAACCGCTACGCCTATGGCTACATAAACGAGGGTGGGCGGCAGATGATCGTCTCGGGCGGGCTCGGCTGCAGCAAGGCGCCGATCCGCTTCGGCGTGCCGCCAGAACTGACGCTGGTCGCGCTTATGTGAGGGTAATCAACACCACGACCCGGCCATGACCCGCTTCTGAGTCGATCTGGACGGCAAGCGCCGGGTCCCCCTTTGCCAAGGCGCGTACCAGCCGCATGCCGAGGCCCTTCGGCACTTCGCTGCCTTTGAAGCCGGGTCCGTCATCTTCAACGATCACCTCGAGCCCGCCCGCGACCCGGCGCAGCCCCACCTTGATGGCCCCCTCGCCATATTTGGCCGCGTTGGTGATCAGCTCCGACACGATCAGACCGAGCGGAGTCACGTCGTCCGCCGGCAGCCGGATCGCCTCCGTCTGTAAGGTGATGGTCCGCTCGGCGCCGCCGCCATTGATCATGGCCTGTAGATCCTGGAACAAGCCGAGCAGATAGGGCTCGGCCTCCGTCTCTGCGACGGAGCCACCCTCATACAGCCGCTGGTGCACGGCGCCGATCGTCATGATGCGCTGCGCCGCCGCCTCCAGCTTCGCTTGCACCTCCTCGCTCGCCGAGCGGCCCTGCAGTTGCAGCAACGTCCGCACCAGCTGCAGCGAATTCTTCACCCGGTGATGCACCTCCTGCATCAGCAGGTCTTTTTCCCGCAGCAGCGCGTCCTTCAAGGCCTCGGCCGCCAGCCGTGATAGTGCGGCGGAGAGCACGTTGGCGATGGATTGCAGGAAGGCCGTATCCGCGTCCACAAACTCGTTACGATGCGTGCTGTCCACTTCCAGGACGCCGAACGGCACGTCTTCCCGGCCGTTGACCGGCACGTTGATGGCGCTATGGATCCCGTGCTCGGCCAGCAGCGGAGGCACGCTGAACCGGCACTCGGCCGGCAGGTCGTTGGAACGGACCGAGGTCTCGGTGTGCAGCGCGTAGCCCGCCGGGCTTTCCAGTCCGCCGCCGATGATGGCGTGCCCGATTGTGCCCTCCCGCCAGCCAATGCCGGCGATGACCCGGAAATCGTTGCTGCTGGGCCTGTAGTTCAAGATTTTGGAAAAATTGGTCTGTAGCCCGTCGGCGGCGATCACGCAGGCCTCGTCCAGCAGCGTTTCCAACGTGCTGGCCGATAGCGCTTTCAAACCAAATTGGGCGACCAAGCCCTGCTGATGCAGCCGCAACACCAGCTCTGCTGGAGACAGGTCCAGCACGCGCGCAGCATTGGAGGGATTTCTTGGCGCCATCGAACCTATCTTGACACGGTTTTTGGTGACGGCGCGAGTCTTACCAGAGACTATTCCATCCATGATAGACAACCGATCGGTGGCGCCACTCGAAAGGCCCCGGCCGCCGTGAGTCAGGCATCACGCGCTTGGCTGCGCGCGCTTCTTTCGACCGCGCCGCTCGGCGATGCTACGGCGGCTTCGATGCCGGGCCGGGTGGATGGGTGGGCCGAAATCTTTGGCGATGCGCCGGCCTTGCTGTCCGGCGGCGCCCAGCTCAGCTACCGCGCGATGGCCGCACACGTGAACCAGGTAGCGCGCTGGGCGCTGGCGATGGGCGTCCGGCCCGGCAGCGTGGTGGCGGCCGTGTTGCCGGGTGGGCTGGACTATGTGCCGCTCTGGCTTGGAATCACGCGGGTGGGCGGGGTCGCGGCGTTGCTCAACCCCACGCTCAGCCCAGCGGCGCTGGAGCACTGCCTGGGCGCGGTGCGTCCGTTGCTGGTATTGCACGCCATGCCCGATTTGGCCGGCTTCGCGGACGGTCCGCTGGCAGAGCCGGCCCCGGCGCTCGCGGACCGCGCGTTGCACCTGTTTACCTCTGGCACCACCGGCAAGCCCAAGGCCGCCAATTTGACGCATGGCCGCATTATGGAGTGGGCGCTTTGGTTCGCGGGCCTGATGGACGCGGGCCCGGCGGACCGGATGTATGATCCCCTGCCGCTCTATCATAGCGTGGGGGGTATCGTCGCGGTGGGTGCCATGCTCGTCCGGGGCGGCTCGGTCCTGCTGCGGAACCAATTCTCCGCCTCGCAATTTTGGGACGACGTGATCGATGGCGAGTGCACTATCATGGCCTATATCGGCGAACTGTGCCGCTATCTGCTGGCCGCACCGGATCACCCGCGCCAAGGCCAGCACCGTCTCCGCCTCGCGTGCGGCAATGGCATGCAGGGTGCTGTCTGGACCGGGTTCCAGGCCCGCTTTGCCGTGCCGCAGGTGCTCGAATTCTACGCCGCGACAGAGGGCAGCCTGTCCCTCTATAATGTGGACGGCAAGCCCGGCTCGATCGGCCGCATCCCTGGCCACCTGTCGCATCGTTTCCCGGTGGAGCTGCTGGTGTGTGAAGGCGGTGAGCCGGTGCGGGACGCCGGCGGGTTCTGCGTTGTGGCAGCACCCGATCAGCCCGGTGAGGCCGTAGCACGGTTGCGTGGCACGCCCGACATCTACACCGATGCCGAGGCGACCGAGCGTAAGCTGCTGCGCGGCGTGCTGGCGCCGGGCGATGTATGGTTCCGCAGCGGCGACCTGATGCGGCGCGACCGGGCAGGATTTTTCTATTTCCTGGACCGTTTGGGCGACACGTTCCGCTGGAAGGGCGAGAACGTCGCGACGACGGACGTGCAAGCCGTGCTGGGTGGCTGCCTCGGCGTAGAGGCGGCCGTAGCCTATGGCGCGCTGGTGCCGGGGTATGAGGGCCGGGCAGGGATGGCAGCCCTGGTGAAGGGGCCGGACTTCGACCTTGCCGCGGTACATGCACGGGTCACGGCGGAACTACCCGCCTATGCGCGACCGGTGTTCCTGCGGCTGTGCCCGTCGCTCGACCAAACCGGCACGTTCAAACCGATCAAGGCGGCGCTGCAGCAGGAGGGTTGGGCTGGTTTGCGCGATTGCTACGTGCGGACCGGCGCCGGCTACGCCATGCTCACGCCAGCGTTGGAGGCGGAAATCATCTCAGGCGCCGTTCGCCTGCCGTGACACGGGCTCCAAGAAATCAGGCCGTATTGCCCGCATCCACCGTGACGATCGTGCCAGTGATGTTGCGCGCTTGCTCGCCCATCAGGAACAGCACGGCGGCGGCCACGTCGGCGGCGTCCGGCAATCGGCGCAGGGCGCTCCGGCGCGTCAGTTGCGCCAGCGCCGGGCCGTCCAGGCCGTGCGTCATGTCGGTTTGCACGAAGCCGGGGGCCACCGCGTTCACGGTGATCCCAAGCGGCCCGATCTCCCGCGCCAGGGACTTGGTAAACCCCACCAGCGCCGCCTTCGTGGCACTATAGGCTGACAGGCCGCTATACCCGTTGGCGGCCACGACGGATGACAGGCTCACCACCCGGCCCTCCCCCCGCGCCATCATGCCGCGGACCACATATTTGGTGAGGGTGATGGGCGAGGTGACGTTCAGGCGCACGAGGCTCTCGATTGCGCGGTCGGGCATGGTGGCCAGCACGCCCGCCGTGCCGATACCGGCGTTGTTGACTAGGCCATAGACCGGCCCGTGCCGGGTGCGCCACGCCCGGACCAACCCGGCCAGCCCATCGATGTCGGCTAGATCGGCCGGCTCGAACGCGATGCCGGGCTGGGCCGCGCGCAGTCCGGCGAGCGCGGCACCCTCCTGCCGGGCCACGGCCAGGACGGCGAATCCGGCCCCTGCCAGCGCGGCGCTAATGGCCAGCCCCAGGCCGCGGCTGCCACCCGTTACGATAACGAGCCTAGGCACGGGCCAGCTTGCCGGCGGTATTCATGGCTAGGCTGGGCACGACGTGTAGCAGGGCGGGCACTTTGTGCGCAGGCAGCTGACTGTGACAGAACGCCATCACGCGGGCGCGCAGGGCCGCGGGCTCGGCTTCGGGGTCGGCCGGTACGATGTCGGCGCTGACCAGGGCGCCGGTGATCGGGCTGCGCCGTGCCGTCACCAGCGCCATCCGGACGTCGGGATGGGCGTTCAGCACGGCCTCGATCTCCTCCGGATACACCTTGGCGCCGCCCACGTTCACGACGCCGCTGGCCCGCCCGGCATAGGTGCAGCGGCCGTTTTGGATGACGATAGCGTCACCCGTATCGACGAAGCCATCTTGGTCCCGCAGCGGAGGGCCGGCCAGGTAGTCCGTCGCAGTGCGGGCGGAGCGGATGCGCAGCGTGCCATCCCGCACACGGATCGCCACCGGGCTGTCCCGTTCGAGAAAAGCGGTAGGAAAGCCGTCGAGCCCATCCGTTACCTCGAACGCAACCCCGGCTTCGGTCGAGGCAAAGGCGTGCGTGATTTGAGCCCCGGGAAATGCGCGGCGAAGCTGGTCGATCGTGGCCTGACTGGCGATCTCGCCCGAGAGGCGGACCGTGCTAGGGTGCAAATCTAGGTGCTGCGGGCTCATGAGCGCCCGGCGCCAATGCGTGGGCGTGCCAGAGATTTGCGTGACGCCGGCCGCCGCCGCCCGGGTCAGGAAGGCCCCAACCTCCTCCTTGGCCGAAGACAGCAGCATGGACGTGCCGCCCAGCAGCGCACGCATCAGGATGGTAAGCCCGCCATAGCGCCTGATGTCGTAGAACGTGCTCCAGACCCCAGCCGCCGGGCCGGCATCCTGGGCCGGGCCGATGAGGCTAGCGAGGCTGTGCCGGACGAGCTTCGGACGCCCGCTAGTGCCGGAGGTGAGCAGAATCCACTCGGTAACGCACTCTCGCCCGCGTTCGCACCCGCCATCCGTCAATGGGCCGACACTTGTGAAAGTGACGTCGGCCTCCGCCTCGGCCTCGATTGCGGATCGGTGCACCGCCGCCAGGTCTGGCGGGCAGAGCAGGATGCGCCGTGCGATGCCGTCCAGCTCCAACAATGCCAGCGCGGCAGACAGCTGGTCCGGAACGTCGATGATGACAGACTTTCCGCGGTAGTGTGCGAGGTCCGGCAGCGCCGTCTGGCGGGCTAGCGACAGCAGCGGCACCACGGCATCTTGGCCCATGAGTTGCCGCTCCGGTCCGAGCCCGGCGGCTGCGGTAAGCTGCCACAGAGTGTTTTGGGACAGGCTAGCGCGCACTTTCATAGAGCCGGACGAAATCGCCGACCGTCATAGGTATCTCACCATCGCCGTCACCGCTGAAAGGGTCCGTCCCTAGGGTGTCTTCGAGCCGGGCGACGATGACAGCGAAACACAGGGAGTCGAGCCCAGTCTCCAGCAGAGGCAGGGCGTCGGTCAGCGCGGCTAGGGGCTTCTTATGTTCCTGTGCGACCGAAGCAAACTCAGCTAAAACGACGTCTCGTGTGCTCATACGTTCCTCATCTGGGGTATATTCAAGCCACGCCTCTTCGGCGAAGGACGTGCTGCTTTGACGATTGCGCGCCATGGTTGATTTTGCTATCCTAGGCCTAACTTGGCAATCCTATATGCATGCTGCGAGTGTTAAGTTTCGTGCAAAGCTCCTTTATAATTGGACACGTTGTCCGGTTTGGGGCGGTTTGCCTTTTTCTTGTAACTTATCCTGCTGGTTCGCAGGAGCGTGAGCCAAGACTGCGGCAGGCATGGCGGCAAGATTTTGCCCGGCCTGAACCTACAATTTGGAGCGAAGGCGATCAGGAGATAGCCAAGCTCGGAGCGATGCTTTTCTTCGATCCGGTGCTGTCTTACTCCCGGACCCTTGCTTGCGTATCCTGTCATCTCCCAGCCCGGGCCTGGTCTGACACGCAGCGCGAGTCGGTGGGGGAGCGTGGGATCAGCATGAGGGTCCGTTCGCCAACGCTGGAGAACGTGGCGTGGTTGGAACGGTTAGGATGGGACGGCAAGTTTCCGACCCTGGAGTCGGTCACCTTTCGCGCCATCTCCGGCGATACCAACATGAACCTACCCGCAGAAGAGGCTCTGAGCCGCCTCGAAGCGAGCCCGGCCTACGTTCGCCTGTTTCAGCAGTCGTTCGGCCCCAAGATGATCACTCGGGAGACGGTCGAGCAAGCACTGTCCACGTTTGAGCGCACCTTGATATCGGGTCCGGCCCCGTTCGACCGATGGGTCGGCGGAGACGAAAGTGCGGTCAGCGCCGCCGTGAAACGAGGGTTCGCAGTTTTCGACGGCAAGGGCGAGTGCTCGGCCTGCCACTCCGGCTGGGCTTTCTCGGATCACTCGTTTCAGGATATCGGCTTGGCGACGGGCACCGATCTTGGGCGTGGCGCCGCGTTCCCGGCCTCGGTTGCGCTACAATACGCGTTCAAGGTGCCGACTTTGCGCAACGTTCTGATCCGCGCCCCCTTCATGCATAACGGTTCGCGTCCGAACCTCCTTGCCGTGATCGATCACTATGACTCTGGCGGCATCGAGCGTCCGAGCCGATCACGGCACGTGCATCCGTTGCACCTGACGGCCGGCGAAAAGGCAGACCTGATCGCGTTTCTGGCATCACTAACCAGCGATGAGCGACCGTTCATCGCCCCGCTGCTGCCCCGCTGAAACCGGTTGCTCGTGCCGTGGTTTTGGGTGAGCCCAGGGCAGCGAGGCACCGAGAATCAACAGCCCCGACAACATCAGCAACCCACTGGCGCCGCCCCGCAGCGGTTTCCATGCGCGTCCGGAGTGGTCTAGCCAAGCCCCGGCAACGCCGACACAAATTAGCGAGAAAGATACTAAAACTGACATGGTGTTAAGCTCCACTAGTGGTTGCGCGATGCGGTGCCACGTTTAGAAGTACGGATCGCAATTACTGGGGAAGCAAAATGCTCCTACGCCGTGCTGCATTGTTCTTGACCGCCGTGTTTGGCTTTTCTGCACCTAAGGCTGCGGAAGCTCATGTGAAGTGGTTTTGCGCCTTTGATGTGGCAGGGTCGCCGGTCGGTTTGGCGGAAGTGCTTTGTCAGGATTTCGAAATGCTCGTTGGCGTGTCGATAGCCATGCTTGTCGCAGGGGCGCTTGTAGAGGCGACCCCGGTCGGCACTGCGCTGCTACGCTCCCTCGATTTTGCGACAAAACCTATACATCGCATTGAAAGCGGAATGATACGGCTCATTGCGGCAGGATTCTTCATTTCGCTTTGGTTTCTAGGCCACCTCTACCTTACGCCAGAGTTGAAATCCGCGTCTAACATTCCGTCCTGGATCCAACTCGGCATCGCCCTTTCATTACTATCGCGGCGTACCTTGCCGTTGGCCGGGCTGGGCATAGCGGTGTTGTATGGTTCGGCCGCTGTGCAATATGGATTATTCCATTTGCTGGACTATCCGATATTCCTTGGCCTAGCCGCATATTTGACCTGCATCGGGCTGGGTAAGGCACCGCTTGGCGTCCGTCCCCTGGATATGCTGCGCTTTGCGGCCGCAGTCACACTGATGTGGGCATCGGTCGAGAAATGGGCTTACCCGCAATGGACATTCCCGTTGTTCGTCACGCATCCGGCGATGAGCATGGGATTCGACCTGAACTTCTTCCTCCGCTCGGCCGGAGTCGTCGAGTTTACCTTGGCCTTTGCGCTCTTATGGACCCCGCTCGTAAGGCGTATCTCAGCCACGATCCTGGCCGGCGCTTTCCTGAGCGCCATAGGTGAGTTCGGCGTGATCGACGCAATAGGCCATTCCTGCATCATCGCCGTTTTGTTTGCTCTAATGGCCGACGACGCCCGGTCGCCGGTCCGTTTGCAGCGGTCCGCCTGGGTGCCGATCGCCTACACAGCCGCCCTCGCAAGCTTTCTGGCAGGATACTATGGCTTCCACATCGTGATGTTTGGCAGTTCGCAAACATGACTATTATTTAACGTTAACCGACAACCGCATCTTTGGGTGAATTCCACAGAGAACGTCGAAAATCCCGGCGCGGTTGAAATGAATTTGGACGGACTTGCCCGGCTGCTGATCGGCTGAGTCGAACGAAAAGTTGGGCGAGTCGATATAAGCATGATGGGTGAAATCCCCGTCGTCGTTGACGATCTCAACCGTCTCACCGCGCCGCACTGTCAGCCGGCTAGGCTGAAACTCGCGTCCCCGTTGCGAAACGCGGATGATCGGCTCGGCCTGCACGCCCTGCAACGCCATGCTTAGGACCGTAAGCGCGGCTAGGCCGACACACACGGCAACGACCACCCACTTCGTCTTCATTGCCATCGTGAACCGTTCACCCCGCCAACAAGGTTGTTTGATCGACTTTACCACCGCACACGAACGTGCGACAGTAAAGCGCTCTGCAGTTAGACAATTTTCAACGTTAGTTGACCTGTGCGCGCGAATCGTAAGTCTCATCCTGCTGACAGCACTCAGGTCACAGCACACCGGGCTGCGGACCCCGGCAGCATGATGCGGGTATTCCCGTCTATCCGGAGTACGATCCTTACAGCGTTCATGCTGATGACGTCCATCGTGGGCGTGCTAGGGCTTCATGCGTCATACCGCATCACGCGCGGCGGCGAACTGGTCAACGAGACATACGACCGGTCACTCATGGCCATCAACTACGCCCGCGCGGCCGCTACGGACCTCGTGCTGATGCAACTCGCCGCCGGGCAGGGCCATACCGGTGTGCCGCTCGAAGGACTGGATGCTCGCCTTGCCGAGTTCGCCAAGCTCGTCGGGGAGGATCTGACGATCGCCTCCGACCGTGCCCAGTCCGCCCGCGCGTCCCATGCCGCCAGCAGGGCCCGTGCTGCGCTCAATGCCTGGATCGACATGCGGCTGAGGCCTCAGGGCTTGAGCCGGGAGGAGCAGGACATTCAGCTAAGCCGCTACGTCAGCGTGGCGGAATCCGAGATCGAGAATCTCGTCAACTACACCGCCGGCGACGGCTTCGCCTACCGTCAGCGGTCCCGTGCCGCCGTGATCGAGGCGTGGTGGCTCAATATCGCGGCCATCGTGGCGGCGGTACTCGCCTCGGCGTTCATTGCCTGGCTGCTTGCCCGGCGCATCGTATCCCGCGTAACCGCCGCTTCCAATGTCGCCAAGCTGATCGCGCACGGCAAGCTCGATGCCCTCGTTCCGGCCGGCGGCCCGGATGAGCTCGGGCAGTTGCTGACCTCGCTTTCCACGATGCGGGACAGCCTGCGTACTATGATGGCGAGGGAGGTGATGCAGCGTGAGTCCGCGCAGGGCCGGCTGCTCGACGCGATGGAGAGCGCGCACGAGGGCATCGTCGTCGTGGACAAGGGCGGGAGCGTGGTGCTGGCCAACAACCAGGCTCTGGCCGCGCTAGGATGGCAGGCGCCGGAGCGGATCGCGCTCGCGCATGACCGGGTGCCCGGCATGCCGTGGCGTGAACTGTCACGGCTGTTGCCCTCACCGGACGCCGCCGGCGAGATCGAGACGGTGACCGGGCGCTGGCTTCGCATCAGCCGCAGCGCCACGCGGGACAACGGCTTCGTGGCGGTGGTGAGTGACATCACCCCGCTCAAGGAACAAGGCCTGCACCTGGCCGCGACCAACCTCCGGCTTGACACCGCGCTCGACAACATGTCGCAGGGGCTGTGCCTGTTCGATCAGAACAACCGCCTCGTGGTGGTGAACGCCCGCTATTCCGAGCTGTTCCGCCTGCCGCCACACGAGGTTAAGCTCGGTATGTCGATCGAGGAATTGATTGCACTACGGGTCCGGTATGGCAACCATGAGGGCGCGGACCTGGCAGCGCTGATCCACGAAAAGCGGGTCCGGATCGCGATGCGGGAGCCGACGCTGTTCACCATGGCGCTGACCGGGGGCCGGGTGCTTGCCGCCTCGCTTCGCCCGGCCCCCAACGGCGGCTGGGCGGCGACGTTCGAGGATATCACGGACCGGCGCGCGGCCGAAGAGCAGGTCACGTTCATGGCCTGGCACGATGCCCTGACCCGGCTGCCGAACCGCACGCTGTTCGCGCAACGGATGGAGACCGCCATCACGGGCCTGTCATCCGGGCAATGTTTTGCGGTGCTGTGCCTCGACCTCGACAAATTCAAGGAGGTCAACGATACGCTCGGCCATGACATCGGCGATCAGCTGCTGACGGCGTTCAGCGCCCGGTTGCGCGGCTGCGTGGGCCCATCCGATACCATCGCCCGCTTCGGCGGTGACGAGTTCGCGGTCATACAGGCGGGCGTCTTCACGCGTGAGAAGTCGACCGCCCTAGCGCGGAGCATCATCGCGGCCAGCAGCAAGCCCTATGATCTGGACGGGCGCCGGGCGGAGATCGGCGTCAGCATCGGCATCGCGCTCGCCCCGGGAGACGGCAACACCGGCGACGCCCTGATCCGCAACGCCGACATGGCGCTATACCGTGCCAAAGCGGACGGGCGCAGCACGTGGCGTTATTTCGAGAGCGAGATGGACGCCCGCATCCGGGCACGCCGGGCCCTGGGCAACGATTTGCGGGAGGCGCTGTCCCGCGGCGAATTCAAGCTATTGTATCAGCCGAGCTACGACCTCCGGACCGAGCAAGTCACTTGCTTTGAGGCGCTGATCCGCTGGCAGCACCCTACGCGGGGCATGGTTCCGCCGTCGGAGTTCATCCCGATTGCCGAAGAGCTGGGCTTCATCGTGCCGCTCGGTGAATGGGTGTTGCGCAACGCTTGTGCGGAGGCGGCGCAATGGCCGGCCCACGTCTCGGTCGCGGTCAACGTCTCCTCGGCGCAGCTGCGGGCGAGTGATCTGGTGCGGTCGGTCATGGACGCCCTCGCCGATTCCGGCCTCCCGGCCCGGCGGCTCAGTCTTGAGATCACCGAGACGGTGCTGCTGTCACAGAGCCCGTCCAACCTCGCCATTTTGCGGAAGCTCAGGCAGGAGGGGGTCCGGATCAGCCTCGATGATTTCGGCACCGGCTACTCGTCTCTTAGCTACCTCGGCAGCTTTCCGATCGACCAGATCAAGATCGATCAGAGCTTCGTGCGCAATCTGTCGGAAGCCGGCACCGGTGCCATCGTCCGCGCCATCATCGGCTTAGCGACCAGCCTGTCGATGGTCGTGGTGGCGGAGGGTGTGGAAAGCTATGAACAGCTGCAGTGGCTGCGGCGGGAGCGGTGTGACTGCGTGCAGGGCTACTTGCTAGCTGAGGCTCTGCCGGATGCGGAGGTGGCCGAGGCGTCGCGGCGCAAGCTCGGGACCGAGGCGCCGAACACCGTCGTTGCCTGGACGAAGCCGCGCCGGGTCGTTTGACGTTGCAAGACGACGGGTTCCGCAACCGGCACGAAAGGTTCAACGACCTGCCAGTTTGCCGTCGAAGGTCCCTCATCAGCGTGACGGCTACCGGCTATGGACGGAACTGCTGTCAAAGGGCGCACCGGCGATCGCGTCGGTCTTGACGGCGCGCTCGAAGGTCGGCGACTACGCCAGACAAACCGCCCCCTCCTTTGGCGCGCCCGTTGAAGAAGGCACACATTGGACATATAAAGTGCTCTCGCCCGTGAGAGCTGCGGTAGGCCGCACGACACTGGAGCTAGGTCTGATCAACGGATCGATCGATCCCACTCTCCTTCCGATGCAGCTGGGCTTCTGAGAAGACCTGCTACACTCGCTTAACCGCCCCTCCCCGCTTGCTCCCGCGCCGCCGTCGCCAATACGTCCGCGCGTTCATTCATCAAATCCCCCGCGTGACCACGCACCCAGCGCCAGTCCACCTCGTGCGGCTTGGCGGCATCTAGGATGCGGCGCCACAGGTCCATGTTCGCCACCGGGTCGCCGGACGCGTTGCGCCAGTTGCGGCGGACCCAGCCGGTGTACCAGCGGGTGATGCCGTTGCGGAGGTATTCGCTGTCGGTATGCAAAACCACCTTGCATGGGCGCTTGAGCGTCTCCAGCGCGGCGGCCGCCGCCGTCAGTTCCATGCGGTTGTTGGTGGTGGTGGCGTCGGCACCCGTCAGCTCCCGCTCATGCGCGCCGAAGCGCAGGATCGCCGCCCAGCCGCCGGGACCGGGATTGGGCTTGCAGCCGCCATCGGTCCAGATTTCAACCAGATCAGAATCCATAGGCATCCCAGGATGTGGCCCGCATGTGAAAGCGGAGGCGGCGGAGATATTCGAGCGGGTCTTTCCTCACCACCATCGCGCCCGGGGGTGTGTTCAGCCAGTCGTAGAGCCGGGTCAGCAGGAACCGGATCGCCGCACCCTGGCACAGCACCGGCAGGGCATCCCGCTCCGCCGGGGTCAGCACCCGGCTTTCGGCATAGGCGCGCAGCAAGGCGCGGCTGCGGGTGACGTTGAAGCTGTAATCGGGCTCGAAACACCAGGCGTTGAGGCAGACCGCGATGTCATAGGCCAGCAGGTCGGTCGCCGCGAAGTAGAAATCGATGATCCCGGACAGCCGCCCGTCCAGGAAAAACACGTTGTCCGGAAACAAATCGGCGTGGATGTGTCCGCGCGGGAGATCGCCGGGCCAGGCGGCCAGGATGGCGGCCAGCGCCGTTTCCAGCTCGGCCGTCAGCCCCGGCAGCAGCTCGTCCGCGCGGCCGAGGCTCCGCGCCAGCAACGGCGCCCAGCTCGCCGGGCCGAGCGCGTTGGGCCGGACCGGCGCATAGCCCGCACCCGCCTGATGCAGCGACGCGAGCGCGGTGCCGAGCGGCCCGCAATGTTCCGGACGCACCCGGCGCGGCCAGACGCCGGGGAGGAAGGTGGTGACGCAAGCCGGGCGCCCGGCCAGACGGCGGAGGCTCGCCCCGTCCCGCCCGCGCACCGGCAGGGGGCAGCTGATGCCGTGGCCGGCCAGATGCTCCATCAGGCCCAGGAACCACGGCAGCTCCGCCACATCCACGCGTTTCTCATACAAGGTCAGGATGAAGTCGCCCGTCTGGGTGCGGAGCTGGAAGTTGCTGTTCTCGACCCCCTCGGCGATGCCCCGGAACGCCACGGCGGTCCCCAGATCATATTCCGTCAGAAACTCGGCCAGCGCGTCGTCGGTGACCTCCGTATAGACGGCCATCAGCGGATGTCAGCAGAGGGGTGCGGGCAGCTTGAAGACGACATCCTCTTCGATGACCTGGCGCTCTTCGATTCGCAACTGATACCGCTCCGCCAGCAAGCCCAGCAACTCCTGCACCAGGCTCTCGGGCGCGGACGCCCCGGCCGTGATCCCCAGCGTGCCCACGCCCTCCAGCACCGACCAATCCATCGCCGCCGCCCGCGGCAACAGGACCGCGTGCCCGGCGCCGGCCCGCTCCGCCACCTCCCGCAGCCGTTGCGAGTTGCTGCTGTTGGCGCTGCCGATCACGATCACCAGGTCGCAGCCGGGCGCGATAGCCTTCACCGCCGCCTGCCGATTGGTGGTGGCGTAGCAGATATCCTCCCGCTTCGGCCCCTCGATCGACGGGAACCGGCTGCGCAATTCGCTCACGATATCGGCCGTATCGTCGACCGACAGGGTGGTCTGAGTGATGAACGCCAGGCGATCGGGATCATCGGGCTGCACGGTCCCGGCGTCGGCCACGCTCTGCACCAGGGTCACGCTGCCGGGGGGCAATTGGCCCATGGTGCCCACCACTTCCGGATGTCCGGCGTGCCCGATCATCAGGATGTGCCGCTGCTCCGCCCCGCCGCCGGCGAAATGCCGCTCCGCCTCCCGGTGCACCTTGCTGACCAGGGGGCAGGTCGCGTCGAAATACAGCAGGTGCCGCCGCTCCGCCTCGGCCGGGACGGATTTCGGCACGCCATGCGCGCTGAACACCACGTGGCCGCCCGCCGGCACCGCGTCCAGCTCGGCCACGAACACGGCGCCCTGTGCCTCCAGCGCCTCCACCACGGTGCGGTTGTGCACGATTTCGTGCCGCACATAGACGGGCGCGCCATACCGGCGCAGCGCCTCCTCCACCACGCGAATGGCGCGGTCCACCCCGGCGCAGAAGCCGCGGGGACCGGCCAGCAGGACATGGAGTTCGGGCTTGACTGATGGGAGCATGGCTTCCAGTTCCAGGCGCGCCGCACTATGCCGCCGCGCCGTTCCCGCTACAACTGGGGCTGGACTCGCGCCGCGCCATCCCCGATGTCGTGCGGGCCGCCGTCCGGAGTCATGCCCATGCGCCGCCTATGCCCCCTTGCCCTCCTGCCGCTCGTAATGTCTGCCTGCGGGGACGGGACGGACAATAAGTTTGCGCCGGCCTGCCCCGGTGCCGCCATCGTGAGGGACGCCGCGGACCTGCACCGTTACCGCGGCACCGGACGGGACCTCACGGACTCCGTGTTGGACGGGCGTATCACCGGACTGGGTGGCAGCTGCAAGCGGGACGGTGCTAGCACCGTCGTGACCACGGTCAAGGTCGGCATGGACCTCACCCGCGGTCCGGCGTCCAAGGACCGGCAAACGGAGGTGGCCTATTTCGTCGCCGTGCTGGACGGCGAGACCATCCTCGATAAGCAGGTGTTCCGGCTTCGCCCCGCATTTGAATCCAACAGCAATAAGCTCCGCCTGGACGGAGACGAGGTCGAGCTGCGGTTGCCCGTCAGCTCGCAAAGGAGCGCCGCCGCCTACCGGATCGAGGTTGGCTTCCAGCTCACCCCGGCCGAACTCGCCGTCAACCGCGGAGGCCGCTAGCGGGGCGCCAGGCGAAGCAGGGTGCCGTTATGGTCCTCGGTGATCAACAGCGTTCCATCCGGCATGCTGGCGACCGAGACGGGGCTGCCCTGCGGATGGCTGCCCGGCGCCGCCTCCCACCCCCAGACCAGCGGTTCCGGCGCCCCGTCCGGTTTGCCGTCCGCCATGACCCCAAGGCTCACGATACGGTGCCCAGCACTTCTATAGCCGTGATAGGCTAGCACGAGCCGGCCCCGCAGCCCGGGTAGAGCCTGGCCTTCGTACCGGAGCATACCGAGCGGTGCCGCGTGTGGCGGCAGCAAGAGCGCCGGCCGCTGCGTCGCCGAGCAATCGTGGCCGGCATATTCCGGGTTCGCCCGGCGGTCATCGAAGCAGTATGGCCAGCCGTAATCCGCCCCGCGCGCCACCACATGCAGCGTGTCATGCGGCAGCGTCGCGTCCTGGAGCGAGGGATCGGCACGGTTGATGGCGTCACGCCCGTTCACGGCGGCCAGCAGGATATCGCCGGGCAGGACGGTGAGCGCCATGCTGTTGCGCAGGCCCGTGGCCACGACCTCGGCCGACGCGGCCTGCATCGGCGCCGTGCCCGGCACCACGCGCAGCACGCTGGCCCGCGGCGGATGCGCCTGTGTTTCGGGGCAGGGGGTCTGCGCCGGGCGGCCCGCGCCCTCGCAATGGTCCGTGCCGGAGCCCACGTTCACATACATCGCGCCGTCCGCGCCGAAGGCCAGCGCCGGTAGCGGATGCCGCCCGGTGCCGGGCAAGCCCACGACCACGTCCACCAGGCGGGGCGGGTCCAGCTCGACCCGCGCCACGCGACCCAGCACGCCCGCATACAGCGAACCATCCGGCGCGAGGGCCAGGGCGCTCGGCTCATCGAGGCCGGTCAGCAGCACCTCCGGCTTGTCCTGCCCGTCATGGCCCAGACGCAGCAGGCGGCCGCGCCCCGGTTCCCAACCCCCGAGGTCCAGCACGAACACGTCATGACCGCGCACCGCCACGCCGCGGGCGTGTCCAAGCCCCTGCGCCACCAGCCCGACGCACAGACCAGCCGGCGTCTGCAGTTGCACGCCCGGGAACCCGCCGCAGCTGCCTGTCGTCCGGTAGGATTCCGCCTGCGCGGCATTCCCGAGCAGGCAACCGAGCGCCGCTATGATCCAAAGCCGCATTGGCCTATCCCTCCGCAATGCCCTGGAGATAATGCATGTTGCCGCGCTGCCGCCACGCCGTCCTGCTCACGATGTTGCTAGCCGGGTGGCGAGCCGGGCTGGCACCGGCGTGGGCGGCGTGCCCCGCCGGCTTCGCGGTGGCGCTAGACATCGGCCATACCCTGTCCGCCCCCGGCGCCACCAGCGCGCGCGGCCAGCCGGAGTTCCTGTTCAACCAGGCCTTGGCCCACGTCGTGCTGGGCACGCTGCAGTCGGCGGGCTATCCGCGATCCTTCCTGGTGGGCGACAGCGGCGCGCCGCTTCGGCTGGAGGACCGGACCCGCATCGCGCGGGAGCACGGCGCCGGGCTGTTCCTGTCGCTGCATCATGACTCCGTGCAGGCGCAGTATCTGACGGACTGGGTGGTGGCGGGGCGGCCGCAGCGGTTCAGCGACCGGTACCATGGATTTTCGGTGTTCGTGTCGGCCACGTCGCCGCTCACCGCCTCTAGCCAGGCGTTCGCCACGGCACTCGGTCAGGCGCTGGTGCAGTCCGGCATGACGCCCTCGTTGCACCATGCGGAGCCGATCCCGGGGGAGGGGCGGCAGCTGCTGGATCCCCGCATCGGCCTTTACCGGTTCGACCAGCTGGCGGTCCTGCGCACGGCCACCATGCCGGCGGCGCTGCTGGAATCCGGGGTGATCGTGAACCGGGAGGAGGAGCTGCGCATGGGCCAGGACGCGACCCGGCGCAGCATCGCCGGGGCGGTGCTGCAGGCGGTCGGCCGAGTGTGCGGGCCTTAGCTCGGCGGGGTCTCGCCCGCACAGTGAGGGTGGCTTAGCGCGGGTCTGCTCCGGCGGCGGGTGAAGGACTGTTCCGAGTGCCCCCTCACCCCGGCCCTCTCCCGCAAGCGGGAGAGGGGGAAGGTTTGTACTTGCTGGGGTCGGTGTCTTTCGTTGCCTGGAGGCGGTGGAGGGCTGTTTCGGTTGTTCTCTCACCCCGGCCCTCTCCCGCAAGCGGATGGGGTTAGGGTCGATAGTTGGTGGTTGATTGTGGCCGGGATATAAGGCTATGTGCATATGTCGATGGTCCTGCGCGAGTGGGAGAATAGGGAAGGCCGTGCGCCCTGGCTGGACTGCGGTCCGGGGGCAAGTCGGACGCTGCGCCCGCAACTGTCAGCGGTGAGCGTCCGGTCCGTCCGTCTTGCAGGAGCAAGGCGGGTCACTGACCCTGGGAGGGGGCGGGAAGACAGGGCCGGGCGTGTTGGAGCCGTGAGCCAGGAGACCTGCCATCGTCGTGCCGACCATCGCCGCCGGGCGGGCTGTACCGGGGGTGGGAGAACGACCATGTGTATCGCATCGAACCTGGGCTATCCGCGCATCGGCCGAAAGCGCGAGCTGAAATTGGCGCTGGAGCAGTTCTGGGCCGGGGAAACGGACGCCGCCCCACTGGACACCACCGCCGCGAGCCTGCGTGCCCGCCACTGGGATCTGCAAGGCCGGCTCGGCATCAATCACATCCCGTCCCACGATTTTAGCCTGTATGACCACGTGCTGGACACGGCCTGCATGCTGGGGGCGATCCCGCCGGGCTATGGGTGGGAGGCGGGGCCGGTTTCGTCCGGCACGCTGTTCGCGCTTGCCCGCGGGTCGCTGGGCCGGAAGGCGCTCGAGATGACCAAGTGGTTCGACACCAACTATCATTTCCTGGTGCCGGAGCTGCAGGCCGGGCAGCGCTTCACCCTGACGGAGAACCGCCCGCGGCAACATTTCGAGGAGGCGGCCGGGATGAACCTCCGCACCCGCCCGGTGCTGCTGGGGCCTGTGAGCTTCCTGTTGCTGTCCAAGATGACCGACGGATCGGACCCGCTCGCGTTGCTGCCCGGCTTGCTGCCGGTCTATGCCGAGATCCTGGCCGGCCTGCAGGAGGCCGGGGCGGCGTGGGTGCAGATGGACGAGCCGGTGCTGGCCACCGACCTCAGCCCCGCCGCACAGGCGGCGTTCCGCCAGGCCTACGCCGCGCTCGCGGCCGGGCCGGCGCCGGATGTGCTGCTCACGGCGTATTTCGGTCCGCTCGGCGCCAATCTGCCGTTGGCCGCCGGGCTGCCGGTGGCGGGTCTGCACCTCGACCTCGTGCGCGGTGCGGGCGAGCTGGCGGCGGCGCTGGCGGCGGTGCCGGCGGAGCGTTGGCTGTCGCTCGGGATCGTCGATGGGCGGAACGTCTGGCGCACCGATCTCCGGCAGGCGTTGGTGACGCTGCGCCAGGTCGCCGGCGTCCGCGGCCACGCGCGGCTGATGGTGGCGCCGTCCTGCAGCCTGCTGCACGTGCCGGCCGACTTGACGCTCGAGACCAAGCTCGACCCGGAGATCAAGGGCTGGCTCGCGTTCGCGGTGCAAAAGCTGGAGGAGGTGGTGGCGCTGGCCCGGGGGCTGGATGAAGGGGACGCCGCGATCGCCCCGGCGCTGGAGCAGAGTGATCGCGCCGTCCGCACCCGCGCCGGCAGCGGACGGGTGCACCGCCCGGAAGTGCGGGCCCGCGTGGACGGCGTCACGGCCGGCATGGAGCGGCGGCGGCACCCCTACCCGGCGCGGCGCCCGGCGCAGCAGGCGGCGCTCGGCCTGCCGCTGTTCCCCACCACCACCATCGGCTCCTTCCCGCAAACGACGGAGGTCCGGCACGCCCGCGCCGCCCTCGCGCGGCAGGACATGCCAGCGCCCGAGTATGACCGCACCGTCCAGACCTGGATCGACGACGCCGTGCGCTGGCAGGAGGAGATCGGCCTCGACGTGCTGGTGCATGGCGAGTTCGAGCGGAACGACATGGTAAAGTACTTCGGGGAGCAGCTGGACGGCTACGCGTTCACGCAGCATGGCTGGGTGCAGTCCTACGGCAGCCGCTGCGTCGCGCCGCCGGTGATCTGGGGGGACGTGTCCCGCCCGGCGCCCATGACCGTGCGCTGGTCCGCCTATGCGCAGTCCCGCACCAGCCGGCCGATGAAGGGCATGCTGACCGGGCCGGTGACGATGCTGCAATGGTCGTTCGTGCGGGACGATCTGCCGCGGAGTGCGGTGTGCCAGCAGATCGCGCTGGCGATCCGGGACGAGGTCATGGACCTGGAAGCGGCGGGCATTCCGGTGATCCAGGTGGACGAGCCGGCGTTCCGCGAGGGGCTACCGCTGCGCCGGGCGGACTGGGCCGCATATCTGGACTGGGCGGCCGCCTGCTTCCGGCTATCGACCTCCGGCGTCGCGGACCGCACCAGCATCCACACCCATATGTGCTATGCCGAGTTCAACGACATTATGGGCGCGATCGCCGGGCTGGATGCGGACGTGATCTCGATCGAGACGACGCGGAGCCGGATGGAGCTGCTGCGCGCCTTCTCCCCTGCCGAGGGCGGCACGGCCTATCCGGCGGAGATCGGGCCGGGCATCTGGGACATCCATAGCCCGCGCGTGCCGGATGCAGACGAGATGCGGGAGCTGCTGCAGCTCGCGCGCCGCCGGCTGGAGGATTGGCAGATCTGGGTCAATCCGGATTGCGGCCTGAAGACCCGGCAATGGGCCGAGGTGAAGCCCGCGCTGCACAGCCTGGTCCAGGCCGCACGGCAGCTACGGGCGGGGGCGGTGTAGCTGCGCGGCAGCTACGGGCGGAGTCGGCGTAGCTGGAACCGCCACGCGTAGAAGCGGAGCAGCATCAGCGCTGAATCCAGCAAGTCCGCCGTAATGACCATGGTGCCCTCCTCGCCGATGCGGCACCATGGCAGCGACGCCCGTGTCATACTGTGACGAAGAGTACAAAACGATGCCGATCCGAACGCTGGAAGAATTGGACGCGCTATACGGGACGCCGGTGGAGGCCGCGACGGCGAAGGTCGCGGACCACGTCACGCCGGAGTACCGCCGCCTGATCGAGGCCGCGCCGTTCGCAGCGCTGGCGACCATGGGGCCGGAGGGTTTGGACTGCTCGCCGCGGGGAGACCGGCCGGGCTTCATCCGGATCGCGGACCCGCGCACGCTGATGATGCCGGACCGGCGCGGCAACAACCGGGTCGATAGCCTGCGCAACATCGTCCGCGACCCGCGCGCGGCGCTGATGCTGCTGATCCCCGGCTGGGGCAACGCGGTGCGCGTCAATGGCCGTGCCACGATCGAGGCGGACCCGGCGTTGCTCGGCAGCTTCGCCGTGGATGGCAAGGCGCCCCGCACGGTCATCGTGCTCGAGGTGGACGAGGTGTATTTCCAATGCTCGCGCGCCATCATCCGGTCCGGGATCTGGGGCGCGCAGGCCGAGCCCGCGGACCTGCCGACCGCCGGGCAAATCCTGGCGGCGATGAGCCAGAACCGGGTGGGCGGCGACGAGTATGACCTGGCCTGGCCGAAGCGCGCCGCAGCCAGCCTGTGGTGACCGGCTTCGCATAGCGCCCGCCAGCCCTGAGCGTGCCGAAGGGCGGCACACGGCGTGACATCCCTTCGGCACGCTCAGGGCTAGCGTAATCGACCGGTATGTACCGGGACTGAAGCCGGCGGTTGATCTTAGCGGCGCTTTTTGCGCCTATGGGCGAACGGATCGCTCAGACGACATCGACCGTCGGCCCGCACGAAGGGCGGCACCTGGATGGCGCCCTCGAACGGGCTCAGGATCGACGGGCGCAGGCTAGCGTCAACTCGAAACCGGGTGAGAGGGGTCCGGGGTTGCCCGCGGGCGCAACGTGCGCCGCAACAGCTTGGCCAGCTTGCGGCGGCGTAGGCTATCGGCCTCTGCCTCCTCCTCCGCGCCATGGTGCCGGCGGAGGCTGAGTTTCCGGGTGTGATACTCCTCCAATTCCGGGCGGTGGCCCACGCTGATGACCGTCGTGTCCGCCAGCTCGTGCCGGAACAGCTCCATCATGCTGGCCTGGCTGTGCGTATCCAGCGCGGCCGTCGCCTCGTCCATGATGATGACACTAGGATGCTGGATGATGAGGCGCGCAAAGCCGATACGCTGCTGCTCGCCGCCCGACAGCTGCTTGTCCCAATGATCCACCTCATTGAGCCGGGGTATCAGGCGTTGTAAGCCGCAGCGCTCGAGCGCGTCCTCCAGCACTTGATCGTCAATCTCGGTCTGCACCGCCGGATACTGCAGCACCTGGCGCAGCGTGCCATTGGGCAGGTATGCGCGCTGTGGCAAGAACGCCAGATGCGCGCCCTTAGGGATCAGCACCCGGCCCGAACCCCATGGCCATAGTCCGGCGATCGCGCGGATCAGCGTGCTCTTGCCCGTGCCCGATTCCCCCGTGAGCAGCACCTTGTCGCCCTTGGCGATGCTGGTGTCGGCCTCGTCGATCATGACGCGCCCGTTATACTGCGCGACGCTCAACCCTTCGAGCCGGAGCGAGTCGTCCGGGCTCTCCCCAATCACGATCCGGTCCGTAGAGTTGCTGCCGACCGACGCGTCCAGCTGCGTGAACGCCGTCCACAATCCCGTGACCCGGCCCGCCGAGGCCAGCCATTCCGCAATACGAGGATAGTTGTCGAACAGCCAGTTCAGCGCGACCTGCACCTGCACGAACGCCGCCGCGGTCTGCATGAGAGAACCGAGCGACATCTGTCCGTGCAGGTAGTTCGGCGCCTCCAGCAACAGCGGGAACACGGGGGCGACCGCCCAGTTGCTGCCCATCAGCCATGTCATGCGCGCCAGTTGCTTGATCTGCGCCATCCAGGCGTCGACCAAGAACTGCAGCGTGGTCTTCAGCCCGTGCGTCTCGTCCGCCTCGCCCCCGATCAGCGCGATACTCTCCGCATTCTCCCGCACGCGGCCCATCTCAGTCCGGAGCCGGGCCTCGGCGCTGTTCTTGGCCTCGATCTTGGCGATCAGCGGGCGTCCGAACAGCACCATGCTGCCGGACATGACACCGGAATAGGCGATGGCGGCGAACACCATGAAGCCCGGGATGTGCACGCCCAGCACGTCCACGTCCCCGCCCACGGTCCATAGCACGCTGAAGAACACCACGGCGGTCAGCACGGCGTTCAGGATGCCGGTGCCGAAATCCACCACCGGCTCGGTCGCGATCCGCGCGTCGTCGGCGATGCGGAACTCCGGCGCATCGAGGTCGGGCGCGGCGATGCTGAGCCGGTAGAACCGCTGATCTTCCAGCCACCGCGCCGCCAGCCGTTCCGTCAGCCACTGCCGCCACAGCACCTGCAGCCTCATGCGGCTGATAAGCTGCCATACCGATACGGCCGATGACGCGACGGCCAGCGCGGCAAACAGGCCGATGGCGCTCAGCACCACGTTCTGTTGCTTTTGCTCCATGGCATTGAAGAAGAACTTGTTCCAGCGGTTCACGCCGTACTGGACGGAGATGTTGGCGATCACCAGGGCGATGGTGACGATCGTGAGCGTCCACGCCACCCGCGCCGTAGGACCCTTCCAATAGCCGCCAGCCAGACGCCAATATTGCCGGGCCGTGCCCGGCGTGCGCGGCCGTTTATCCCGCGGTAAGCCCGGCGGCGGGTCGTCCGATAGCGTATCCGTTACACTGGCACTCGACGCGGCTTGATCCAGTGTGTCCGATAGCGAAAGCGCCGCGGCATTATCGTCCGGCATTGAAGCCAAGGAAGCCGGACTGGGGCGCCGGTGCCCCGCCGTCGTTGGCAAAGAGCCGGGGCGTCTGCGCCGGGGCAGTCGCGGCGGAGCGGGCCGCCACGGGCTTGGCCGCGCGCGCCGCCTCCCGCTCCGCCCGGGCCGCAGCCAGCTTTTGCGCCCGTGTCTCCGGTTTAGCCGGCCCGGTCGGGCCCGACGCCGAATACCCGTTGCCACCGCGGAGCGACAGCAGGAGGAACGAAATCTCGTTCCGCCCCAAATCGACCGCGAGTTCCAATGGCGTCAGCCCCAGCACGTTGCTGCCGTTGATGTCGGCGCCGCGGTTCAGGCTGTCCCGTGCCGTCGCGAGGTCGCCGCGGTTGATGGCGTCGAACAGGGCCTCGGTCGGCGGCAGATCGGCCGCGCCACGGTCGGCCGGTGTGACGGTATTGGGTTCCGCACGGGAGCCGGGCAGGGCGGGCGGCGCCTGCTCCCGCTCGGCTTCGGGCACGCGGGCGTTGGGCGCTGGCGCACCGACCCGGCCCGCACGCTGCGCGGTAGCAGGGGCGGTGAGGGCGACGCACATGAACAAAGCAGGAATGACTTTCATTAGCCCAGCATACCCTAAAATGGGTCAGGGGGCTACAACGCCATCAGGCCTTGATCAGCGTGCCGATGCCGCCATCCTTGAACAGCTCCAGCAGGCAGGCATGGCCCATGCGCCCATCCAGGATGACCGCGCCCTTCACGCCCTTCCGCACCGCGTCCACGCAGTTCTCGACCTTGGGCACCATGCCGCCGGAGATCACGCCGCTCGCGACCGCGCTCTCGACCTCGGCGATCGTCATCTCCGGAATCACCTGGCGGTCCGCGTCCATGACGCCGGGCACGTCGGTGAGCATCAGCAGGCGGCGGGCCCCCAGCGCGCCCGCCACGGCGCCGGCGACGGTGTCGGCGTTGATGTTGTAGGTCTGCCCATCCTCACCCATGCCAACCGGCGCGATCACCGGAATAAGGCCGGCGCCCGTCAGCGCGTGGATGACCCGCACGTCCACGTGCACCGGCTCCCCCACGAAGCCCAGGTCCAGCGCACGCTCGATATGGCTGCCGGGATCGCGCACAGTGCGGGTCAGCTTCTTGGCGCGGATCAGCCCGCCATCCTTGCCGCAAATCCCGACCGCCAGCGCCCCGGCCTGGTTGATCAGCCCGGCCACGTGCTTGTTCACCGTCCCGGCCAGGACCATCTCCACCACCTCGACCATCGCCTGGTCGGTGACGCGTAGGCCGTCCACGAAGCTCGACTGGATCGCGAGCCGCTTCAGCATGGCGTTGATCTGCGGCCCCCCGCCATGCACCACGACCGGGTTCACGCCGACCTGCTTCAGCAGCGCGATGTCGCGGCCGAACGTGGTGGCCAAATGCTCGTCGCCCATGGCGTGGCCGCCATATTTCACGACGACCGTCACCCCGGCGTAGCGGCGCAGGAACGGCAGCGCCTGCACCAGGGTATCCGCCTCGTCGGCGGCGGATTGTAGCTGTTCGGGGGTCAGGGTCATGCCCCCTGTTTCCAGACGGGGCGCCTGCCGTCAAGCCGCGGCGACGCTCGCCAGTTCCGCGCGCAACAGCTCGATCCCCGCCCCGGATTCGCTGCTGGTCGCGATGATGCCGGGGTAGGCGGCGGGGTGCTTGGCCAAGAGGGCCGTGACCTCGGCCTGTTTCCGCCCGAGCGCCGTAGGGCCGATCCCGTCCGCCTTGGTCAGCACGAGGTGATAGGTGACGGCGGCGCGGTCCAGCAACTCCATGATCGTGAGGTCCGACGCCTTGATCTCGATCCGGCTATCGAGCAGCAGGACGACGCGCTGCAGGGTAGGGCGGCCGCGCAGGTAGTCGAACATCAGGCCTTGCCAGTCCGCCTTCACCTCTTTGGCGGCCTGCGCATAGCCGTAGCCCGGCATGTCGACGATGGTAAGGCGTCCGCCCAGGTCGAAGAAGTTGAGCTGCCGGGTCCGGCCCGGCGTGTTGGAGGCGCGGGCCAGGCCACCGCGGTTGGTAAGCGCGTTGATCAGGCTGGATTTGCCGACGTTGGACCGCCCGGCGAAGGCCACCTCCGGCAGGCCGGGCTCGGGCAGTTGATCCAGGCGCTGGGCGGCGTAAAAGAATTGGCAGTCGGCGGCAAATAGCAGCCGCCCGGCCTCGACCCTCGCGTCTAGGTCCGCGCCAGCTGCGTGGGCAAAGTCTGGGTCCGGCGCATGATCGTCCATTGTTGTGCAATCGTCAGGAGGTTGTTCCAGCTCCAATAAATCACGAGCCCGGCCGGGAAGCTCGACATCATGAAGGTGAAGATGATCGGCATGAACTGGAAGATCTTGGCCTGCACCGGATCGGGCGGCGGCGGGTTCAGCTTTTGCTGCAGATACATGGTGACACCCATGATCAGCGGCCATACGCCCAGATGCAGCAAATGGTTGAACTGACCGGGGTCGAACGGAATAAGGCCGAACAGATTGAAGACGTTGGTGGGATCCACGACGCTGAGGTCATGAATCCAGCCAAAGAACGGCGCATGCCGCATCTCGATCGTGACGAAGATGACCTTGTAGAGCGAGAAGAACACGGGAATCTGCACCACCATCGGCAAGCAACCGCCGGCCGGGTTCACCTTTTCCGCTTTATACAGCGCCATGATCTCGGACTGCATTTTCTGCGGATCGTCCTTGAACCGCTCCCGTATCTCCGCCTGCTTCGGCCCCAGCGCCTTCATCTTGCTCATGGAGCGGTAGGCTTTGTTGGCCAGCGGGAAGAAGGCCAGCTTGGCGAACACGGTAAAGATCAGGATCGCGATGCCGAAATTGCCGGTCAGCTTGTAGAGCCAATCCAGGGCGTAGAAGATCGGCTTGGTAATGTAGTAGAAATACCCAAAATCGACCGCCTTGTCGAAATGCGGCAGGTTGTATTGCTGTTCATACCGGTCCAGGATCTGTACCACCTTGGCACCGGCAAACAGCCGAGTGGTTATGACCGCCGTGGTTCCTGCGGCGGCCGTGACCGGCGCCTTGGTCACGAAATCGACCTGATACCGCTCCGTATTGTTGCGGGGCACGTAACGGTAGGCCGCCTCGACCGGCGTCGATTGATCCGGAATCAGCGCGGCCAGCCAATACTTGTCCGTAATGCCGGCCCAGCCTCCCGTCGTGCTGATCTCGAGCGAAGCGTTGTCACGGGGGTCATGCGTCGTCTCCCGCTTCTTTTCCGCGCCCTTCTTGAGATCGTCATAGCTCTGATTGTCTTCCAGCCGCCCGTTCAGCACGCCGACCGGACCCTCGTGCAGGATGTAATACCCTGCAGTCTGCGGTTTATAGTCGCGGTGCAGGCGGGAGAACGGGTAGGCGGCCACCGAGGCGCCCGTCGTGTTGCGGATGCGCTGCTCGGCCGTGAACATGTAGTAATCATCGACGGCGAACACGATCTCGAACACCGTGCCGGCGCCGTTATCCCAGCTGAGCGTCACCGGCTCATGCTCGGTCAGCTCCCCGCCGCTCGCTGTCCAAACCGTATCGTCGGCCGGGACCTTCAGACCCTCGGTGCCAATCCAGCCGAACTCGACATAGTAGGGCTGCGGATCGGAACGCGGCTCCAGCAGGCGCACCAGCGGAGACGCCGGGTCAACCTCCTCATGGTATTCCTTCAGCACGAGGTCATCGAGCCGGGCGCCGCGCAGGTTGATGCTGCCCTGAACCCGCGTAGCGGAAATCTTCAGCCGCGGCGCGTCCTTAGGCTCCGGCACCGCCATGGGCTCCGTGCCCGGCGTCGCCACGTCATTGTTCGGGCGCGGCGCGTTCTGCGACGGCGTGGTCTGCGTCGATTGCGCGTTGGTGACCGGCGTCGGCTGCTTCGGCAATATCAGCTGGAAGGTCAGCAGGATCGCGATCGACAGCGCGATCGCGATAAACAAACGTTTCTGATCCATCACACGACCGCTTTCGGATGGCAGGAGCAGGGGACGGGATCGTATCCCCCGGCATTCCATGGATTACAGCGCAGGATGCGCCAAACAGTGAGCCCGGTGCCGCGGACCGAGCCGTGAGTGCGCAATGCCTCGATCGCATAGGCACTGCAATGCGGCTCGAACCGGCATTGCGCGCCGATTACGGCCCGCAGCGTGAGCTGATAGAACCGCACCACGGCAATCAGCACATATCTCACGCGCCAGCCTTCCGCATGGCGCGGCTTAAGTCATCCACCAGCAATGCGAAACTGCGCCCCCGTGTCGCGTCGCGTCCAATCAGCACCATGTCCTTGCCCAGCAACGGCGACTCCCGCAGCGCCTGCCGGGCCGCCTCACGCAGGCGGCGGCGGGTGCGGTTGCGGATTACGGCATTGCCCACCTTCTTGGTGACCGTGAACCCCAGCCGCGCCGGCTGCGCATCATCACGGTCCAGCACCTGCAGCACGAGACTATGCACGGCCGCCTTGCGGCCCTTGGCGGCCACGTTCAGGAACTCGGAGCGCCGGGTGAGACGGTTATACACGCTGCGCACCTTCATACCGGCGCGCCAAGCGGCTTAGGCGGACAGCTTCTTGCGGCCCTGCGCCCGGCGGTTGGCGATGACCTTACGGCCGCCCACGGTCGCCATGCGCGCACGGAAGCCATGGCGGCGCTTGCGAACCAGCTTAGACGGTTGATACGTACGCTTCACAGGAAAACTCCGATCCGATCCAGCCGCCCAAAGCGGCGCACCCGGCCGCCTGCATCACGCGGCACCAGCGCAGGCCGGGTCTATACGGCACCGCACAGGCGGGCGTCAATCCGGATCGGCCCGCCTTCCCGCGCCCGCCGATTTGGCTCAGGGTAAGATCAACAGGGATGGGCTGAATGGATCAGGCTTCGGTAGTCGCCGGCGTGGGCGCAGTGGCGGCATTTGGCGTAGCCGGGGGCGCGCTGGCGCTCTATGGCGTGGGCGTGCCGTTCGCGGCGGGGGCGGCGGGCTTGGCCCTGTGCGCCGGCGCCCTGCTGCGCGCGATCCAGCGCCCGCCCGGGCCTTCAGTGGCCGAGGCCGGCCTGCGCGACCGCCTGCAACAGCTGGAGGCGGCCGCCTCCACACTCCGCCATGACCTTCGCGGCGTACTGTCCCCGGCGCTCATGGTCTCGGACCGGCTCACCACCCACAGCGACCCGGCGATCAAGCGCGCAGGGGAGGCGGTGGTGAAGTCGGTCGAGCGGGCGACGGCGTTGCTGACGGCCACGAAGCTGCCAGCGCCCGAGAAGCCTTCTTGAGTCGCCCGATGACAACTCCCTTAGCGCATAACCCCAGTCCGCCTCACCATGGAAGCCTGCGCTATGGTAACTCGTACGCAATGCGCACGACGACGAACCAGGCATATCGCGCGTCCAGCGTTCGGCCGCCATACCAGAGCAGGCCATCAGGCGTGGTGGGCACATGTTTCAGCGTGACTGACGCGCCGACGTTGCCGCCGATAACGGTAAGCTGGCCGGGCTCGGACGCTGTAACCAGGTCGCAATGGCCCAGAAACCGCGGCCCCGGCAGATCCTCGAACCGCATGTCCCGTGCGGCGCCGCGGCCAAGGCAGATCAGGTCCCCCGCCACCGGCGCATAGCGGTCCGGCGCCTCCGCCCGCAGCGCGCCCATCCCCTGCGCGGCGGCGTTGATGTAGTCGGAATGCAGCGGTGAGTAGGTGAACCGGTCACCTGCCCCCGCCGCCCGCATCACATACGAAATGAAAGCGGCGGACCAGGCCGGAGCCACGCCCTCATACGGCGTGCCGTACTCGTTATACCTGGAGGTAAAACCGCTTTCTTTGGTGCCGGCATCCTGGCCGAACCACCAATAGTCGCCCACCCGCTGCCACAGGCCGGGCTGGCGGTCGGTGCGGCTGTCGACCGGCGGCTCGCGGCCCGGCGGTCCGTCATCGGTAATGCTGCCGAACGCCCGCCACTCCCGCTCGGCAATGGCGATGGCGTTCGTGCGGCTGAACGGCTCGAATGGGCGCTTGGCGTAGTCCGGCACGTGATCGTCCAGCACAACCGCCGGCGGCGCGGGCGGCTTCTGGGCCGAGCAGGCGGCCAGCGTCAAGCCGAAGGCGCAGGCAAGCCTCATGGGGCGGGTGCACGCTCCGGAAACAGCGCGCGCAACCCGGCCGCCGACGCCGGGCAGGTGCCGCGCTCCGTCACCAGGCCCGTGACCAGCCGCGCCGGGGTCACGTCGAACGCCGGGTTCAATGCCGGGCTGCCCGGCGGCGTCACGCGGATGGTCGTGATCGCCCCATCCGGCGCCGGGCCGGTCAGCGTCGTGACCTCGGCCGGGTCCCGCTCCTCGATGGTGATCTCACGGATGCCGTCACCCAGTGTCCAATCCAGCGTGCTGGACGGAACGGCCACCCAGAACGGCACCCCGGTATCGTGCGCGGCCAATGCCTTCAGATAGGTGCCGATCTTGTTGGCCACGTCCCCGTCCCGCGTCACCCGGTCCGCGCCGACGATCGTGATATCCACCTGCCCATGCTGCATCAGATGCCCGCCCGCATTGTCGGAAATGACCGTGTGCGGCACCCCGTGCTTGCCCAGCTCCCACGCCGTCAGCGCCGCACCCTGGTTGCGCGGACGCGTCTCGTCCACCCAGACATGCAAATCGAGCCCGGCCTCATACGCCGTATAGATCGGGGACAGCGCGGTGCCCCAATCGACGGTCGCGAGCCAGCCAGCGTTGCAATGCGTCAGGACGTTGAGGCGCTGGCCGGGCTTGGCCGCCGCCTGCAGCAGCGCGGCGCCGTGCCGCCCGATGGCCTGGTTCTGCGCCACGTCCTCATCGGCGATCAGCGCGGCCTCCGCATACGCCGCCGCGGCGCGCTCCGCCGGTAGGGTGTTGCGCAGCCGGATCAGCATGCGGTCCAGCGCCCAGCGTAAATTGACGGCCGTGGGGCGGGTCGCGGCCAGGGTCCGTGCGGCCTGCTCCATCGCGTCCGTCGCCGGGCCGGCGCGTAAGGCGAGGGCCAGGCCATACGCGGCCGTGGCGCCGATCAACGGCGCGCCGCGCACCTGCATGTGCCGGATCGCGTGCGCGACCTGCTCCAGCGTCGTGAGGCGCAAAACCTCGAACGCCCAGGGCAGGCGGGTCTGGTCGATGATGTGAACCGTCCAGCCATCGGGGCCAAGCCAGATGGTGCGGTGGGGCGTGCCGTCGATGTTCATGGGCGCGTTAGATACGCTGGTGCAGCACGCACACAAGGGTAAATAGCCGCCGCGCGGTCTCGTGGTCGATCATGGCCTTGCCGCGCAACCGCTCCTGCAGCAGCGCGGCGCCCTCGTTATGCAGGCCGCGGCGGCCCATGTCGATCGCCTGGATCCGCTCGCCCCGGCCTTCCTCCACCGCCAGCATGTGGCTGTCCACCAGCATCTGGTAATCCTTGATCAGGCCGCGGAACGGCCCCAGCGCCAGCACCAGCGCCGTCAGCTCCCGGTCGCCAGCGTCCCGCACGTCGAACACGAGCCGGCCCTCCTGGATGCTCAAATGCAGCACATACGGCCCCGGCGGTGCATGACGGCTCGGCGTATCCTGCAGCGTGAACTGGTTCTCCGCCTCGAGATCCGCTACCGCAGCGGCACGGTCAGCCTCCAGCAGCGGATGCAACCGGGTCAGCGCCTCCCCATCCAGCACGACACGGTCCAGGTCCTTGGTGTGGGCGGCCGGCTCGGCCAAGCTCACTCCCGCTCCGTCTTCGCCATGCCGAGCCGCAACATGAGCCCGAGCGTCGCACCCTTCACCGGGCGGAGCAGGGCCATGGTCAGGGTGGCGCTCACCGGCAGGAACACCGCCGCCAGCACCCACAACTCCGGATGCCAGGCGGTTTCCATGAAATACATGAACGGCACCAGCACGTGCCCGACAATCAGGATGGTGAAATACGGTGGCGCGTCATCAGCCCGCAAACTGCCCAGCGGCGCATTGCAATGCGCACAGTGCTCGACCACGCGCAGGTACCCCCGAAACGCCGGCGCCTGCCCACACGCCGGGCACAGGCCGCGCGCCCCGCGCCACAGCCCGGTGCGTATGGACGGCACGCTCCACCGCGGCACGGGGGTAACGCGATCGGGCTCCCAATAGAACGGCGGCGTTGAGTCCGGCACGATGTGGCCTTTCCGGTTTCTGACAATGACAGAAATGATACTGCGCCCATCCCGATCAACCCGCCACTGTCTCCGGGCGGAACGCAAACCGTCGAAGTCTCGCCTTCCCGTGACCGGGCCAGTCTTAACCCGTTGCCGGAAAAACCGCGGCTGAGCCCCAACTCCGAAGTGCCCCCATCGCCTTGCGCGCACACTCCACCAACCTTATCACCCCAGCACCCGCGCCCAAGGAATCCCGCATGATCCTCCACGACGTCCGCGTCCACCCGTCCAAGGCCAACCTCAAGCAAGAAGACCAGCTCGCCTGGCACATCGCCGCCGTCGCCGCGGATCCGGTCTCCGTCCCGGACGAGACCGCCGAGATGATCGTGAACCGCGTCATCGACAACGCCGCTGTCGCCATCGCCAGTGTCAACCGGCACCCCTGCGTCTCCGCCCGGGACATGGCGTTGGGCCACCCGGTGCGGGAAGGCCGCCAAGGCGGCGCCACCGTGTTCGGCATGCCGGACAATGTCCGCGTCAGCCCCGAATGGGCCGCATGGGCCAACGGCACCGCGGTCCGCGAACTCGATATGCACGACACCTTTCTCGCCGCCGATTACAGCCACCCCGGTGACAACATTCCCCCCATCCTCGCCGTCGCGCAAACCCTGGAAAAATCCGGCGCCGACCTGCTGCGCGGCCTCGCGACCGGCTACGAAATCCAGATCGACCTCGTCCGCGCCATCTGCCTGCACGAGCACAAGATTGACCACATCGCCCATCTCTGCCCCGCCCAGGCCGCCGGGATCGGCACCCTGCTGAACCTGCCCACCGAGACCATCTACCAGGCCGTGCAGCAGGCCGTGCACGTGTCCTTCACGACCCGGCAAAGCCGCAAGGGGCAGATCAGCTCCTGGAAGGCCTACGCCCCCTCCCACGCCGGCAAGCTCGCCATCGAGGCGGTGGACCGCGTCATGCGGGGTGAGGGCGCGCCCAGCCCGATCTACGAGGGCGAAGACAGCGTCATCGCCTGGATGCTGTCCGGCAAGGACGCCCACTACCAGGTCCCGCTGCCCGCGCCGGGCGAGGGCAAGCGCGCCATCATGGACAGCTACACCAAGCAGCACTCGGCCGAATATCAGAGCCAGGCCCTGATCGACCTCGCCTTCCGTATGGGGAAGCAGGTCCAGGACTGGGACCAGGTGCGGGAAGTCGTGATCCAAACCAGCCACCACACCCACTACGTCATCGGCACCGGCGCCAACGACCCGCAGAAGATGGACCCGCAGAGCAGCCGGGAGACGCTGGACCACTCCATCATGTTCATCGTCGCCGTCGCCCTCCAGGACGGCGCCTGGCACCACGTCCGCAGCTACGACCCCGCCCGCGTGCAGCGCCCCGACACCGTCCGCCTCTGGCACAAGATCCGCACCCTCGAGGACCCGGCCTGGACCGAGCGCTACCACGCCAAGGACCACAACCGCCTGGCCTTCGGCGGCCGGATCGAGCTGCATATGCAGGACGGCAGCGTGATCGCGGACGAAATGGCCGTGGCCAACGCCCATCCTCTCGGCGCCACGCCCTGGAAGCGGCCCGACTACATCGGCAAGTTCCGCGCCATGACCGAGGGCCTGATCACGCCTGAGGAAAGCGCCCGCTTCCTCGCCGCCTGCGAGGAGCTGCCGCATCTGCGCGCCGGCGAGCTGCACCGCCTGCACGTCGCCATGCCCGCGGGGACCGTCACCCAGGGCCTGCCGGGTATTTTCTAGGGGGGAATGACATGAGCGAGACCGCGACCGGGCCCAAGGTCAAGAAATCCGTAGCCCTCAGCGGCGTCACCGCCGGGAACACCGCGCTCTGCACCGTGGGCCGCACCGGCAACGACCTGCACTACCGCGGCTACGACATCCTGGACGTCGCCACCACGAGCGAGTTCGAGGAGATCGCCTACCTCCTCGTGCACGGCACGCTGCCCACCGTGGCCGAACTCCGCGCCTACAAGACCCGGCTCCGCGCGCTCCGCGGCATCCCCGCCTCGGTCCGCACCGTGCTGGAAGCGCTGCCCGCCGCGACGCACCCCATGGACGTCATGCGCACGGCCGTGAGCGCGCTGGGCTGCGCCTTGCCGGAGCGTGACGACCACAACCCACCCGGCGCCCGCACCATCGCCGACCGCCTAATGGCCAGCCTCGGCTCCATGCTGCTCTATTGGTGGCATTGGTCGCAGAACGGACGCCGGATCGAGACCGAGACCGATGACGACAGCATCGGCGCGCACTTCCTGCACCTGCTGCATGGCCGCACCCCGCCTCCCGAGTGGATCCGCGCCATGCACACCTCGCTGATCCTGTATGCGGAACACGAATTCAACGCGAGCACCTTCGCCGCCCGCGTCGTCGCCGGCACCGGGTCCGACATGTACTCCGCCATTACCGCCGGGATCGGCGCGCTCCGCGGCCCCAAGCACGGCGGCGCCAACGAAGCCGCACTCGAGGTGCAGGAGCGCTACGCCACCCCCGCCGCCGCCGAGGCCGACATCCGCGCCCGCGTCGCCCAGAAGGAGGTCGTGATCGGCTTCGGCCACCCCGTCTATACCGTGTCCGACCCGCGCAACGTGGTGATCAAGGAAGTGGCGCGCACCCTGTCCGAGGCCGCGGGGAACATGGCGCAATTCGCGGTCGCGGACCGGATCGAGGCGGTGATGGCCGACACCAAGAAGATGTTCGCCAACCTCGACTGGTTCAGCGCCGTCTCCTACGCGCAGATGGGCGTGCCGACCGCGATGTTCACGCCCATCTTCGTCATTTCCCGCACCTCCGGCTGGGCCGCGCACGTGATGGAGCAGCGGGTGGACAACAAGATCATCCGCCCGGCGGCGCAATATACCGGGCCGGAAAACCTGCGCTTCGTGCCGCTTCAGGATCGCTGAGGCGCCCGGTTCTCAAATACTTGGCCGAATACTGGAATTCTATGCAGTATTCCGTTGACAGCTATGCCCTTGCCGCGTGATGGCGGAGGTAGGGTGTACGGCAACGATTCGCGCGGTAGCGGGCCGCAACGTGCCGTACCCTCGAGAGGCGGTCATGAGGTCACGGCGACGCTGGTTACTTGACGCTGGATGGAGGGCTTTGCCCCGGCGTCCATGGCTGACGCTGCCGTTGCCTCGGGCTGTGGTTTTTCTTGATCGTGCCGGCAACCCCGCCATTGGAGGATCCCTGAATGAATGACGACAGCTTGCCCGCGCGCGTGCGGGCCCAGGCCATGGCGGTCCGCGCCACGACCAAGACTGCACCCGCCAACGGCGCCAAGCCGGCGGCCAAGACCCCGGCCGCCAAGGCCCCTGCCAAGGCTTCCGCTGCCAAGGCTCCTGCCAAGGCGGCGGCAAAGCCCGCGGCAACGGCGGCCGAGAAGCCGAAGGCCGCCCCAAAGGCCGCAGCCAAGCCGGCCGCCAAGGCCCCGGCCAAGGCAGCCGCCGCCAAGCCAGCCGCCAAGGCTGCGCCTGCCAAGGCTCCGGCCAAGGCAGCCCCCAAGGCACCCGCCAAGGCCAAGCCAGCCGCCAAGGCCGTATCGCCCGAAGAAAAGAGCGAAGCCGCCCACACCATGAAGACGGCCAAGTCCCCCGCCGAGCGCAGCGCCGCAGCCAAGACGCTGAGCGCCAGCAGCGGCGCCACCAAGAAGACCCGAAAGCCCGCCGGATCCCCCTCCGGCACGATCAACTAACACCAGGACTAGGACGCGTTGACCCATCCTAAACCGTCATCGCGAGCCCGCTTGGGCGTGGCGATCCAGGGTGATAAGCCTGCTCATGGCGCCCTGGATCGCCACGCTGCGCTCGCGATGACATCGAAGGTGGAGTCCTTGCGCCCGAGTTCTGGTATAATCACCAGGTCGTCCACTCCAAGCCCACAGCAGCCGGAGCCTGCCAGCGCAGACTCCGGCAACGGGCCTGGCACCTCCCGCGCCGGGCGCAGCGCCCTAGCCTGACGAGTTCAGCGGCCCGGAGATTCGCCCGAAAACATCATCGGCAACGACCGCGGCCCCCGCACCGTCCCCACCGCCCACCGCACCGGCCCGCTCATCCGGAACTCCGGCACCCGCTGCAGGAACGTCTCGACCGCCACCGTCAGCTCCATCCGCGCCAGATTGCTGCCCACGCAGCGGTGGATTCCCAGCCCGAACGCGGCATGCCGGTTCTCCGCCCGGTCCAGCATCACCCGGTCCGGCTCCGGAAACAGCGCCGGGTCGCGGTTGGCGGACGGAAAGCTCAGCAGCACCATGTGCCCGGCGTGCATCGGGCACCCCTCGATCACGGTATCCTTGATCACCTCCCGCGCCATGGTCACCGGGGCATAGGCGCGCAGGAACTCCTCGATCGCCGTCGGCATCAGCGCCGGCTCGGCCCGCAACCGCGCGGCGTCTTCCGGGTGCCCGGCCAGATGCCACAGCGCGGCACCGATCGCCGACCAGGTCGTGTCGATCCCCGCGATCAGCAACAGCCGCAGCATCCCCACCACATGCTCCGGACTGGCCGGCACGCCGCCGATCTCGGCGGCCATCAGCTTGCTGATCAGGTCGTCGCCGGGCCGCGCCTGCCGCGCGGCGATCTGCTGCAGAAAATAGGCATGCATCTCCATCGCCGTCGGCACCACCACGGACGCGTCGGTGACTCCCACCTCCAGCACCATATGGATCCAGTGCCGGAACAGGTCGCCGTCCTCCTCCGGCAATCCCAGCAGATGCGCGATGACCCGCACCGGGATATGCCGCGTATAGGCCTCCGCGACGTCGCATCCGCCCGGCGGAAACGCATCGATCAGCTCCTCGCAGGTCGCGCGGGCCCGCGCCTCGAGCTTGGCGGTCTCGTCCGGCGTGAAGAACGGCAGCAACGCCTGCTTCCACGCCTTGTGCTCCGGCGGATCGGACGTGATCGGCGGCGCCGGGATGGGCGTGACTTTCGTGTCCCGCACGATGATGCGGCGGGACGAGAAATCCTCAGTATTGTACGACACGGCCCGCACGGCGGCGTAGGTGCTGGGAAAATAACACCCCTCGAACCGCTCGGTATGCGCCACCGGACACGTTCCGCGCAGCCCGGCCCAGATCGGATACGGATCCTCGGCCCAGCGCGGATCCAGGTGATCGAAATCCGTCGCCCAATCCCGGGCTGGGGCCCGCCCGCTCATGACGCGCGCCGGAGTGAAACGGCAAACTCCGGACAGTTCGCCCGCGCCAGCTGCGCCGCCTTCATCTGCTCCGGCCGCACCACCCCATCCCCCGCCTCCCGCGCCTGCCCGAACGCATCCAGCACGAACAGATCGGGCGCGCTCAGCTTACACCGGTTATGTCCCTGGCACCTGTCCGGATCGACATGAACATGCAGGACGGCGTCGTTGGCCATGGTTTCCTCCCGTTTAGGCTGATCTTACCACGGTTGAGCCTTCAAGTTGGGGCGAAAACGCGCACGCGGACGGCACGAATGTGGAGCTCGCGTATGCCGGTCTCATTAGATGGCAAGTTCCAACATTCGGTTCCAAATCCATTTGACCCCGAAAAGGGCAAGGATGCCTCCACCGCCATAGAGCAAATCAGCTTCGATCATGGGCAGCCACCCAGGCCAGGGACCTTCAGAAACGCGATACAGTTCGACGACGATCACGATATTTGTCAGTGCAAGCAGACTGAAATACGCAGTGGCGATCATCCACCCCAGCAAAGGCAGCAGCCGCTTCATGGATAGCTGACAATCAGGCTTACCGAACAAAGTCAGGCCCTCTTTTTCCACTTGCGGCAACATAGGAATGCGACGTCGAACGTCAGCCGAACGACTGAGCTGCAAGCAGAAAGTGGTAAAGATCGTTCGAAGATATCACCGCTTGCCATAACGATCCGTAGCAAGAGGGGTGAGTGAGTGGAAGCCGCACCAGCACCCTCCCTTGCCCACCCCCACCAAATCCGGCACACCGCGCCATGCACAGCGCACTACCCGCCGACCGGGTCCTGATCCTCGATTTCGGCAGTCAGTTCACCCAGCTGATCGCCCGGCGCGTGCGCGAATCCGGCGTCTATTGCGAGATCATGCCCGGCACCGTCTCCGCCGATCGCCTCCTCTCCTTCGGCGCCCGCGCCTACATCCTCTCCGGCGGCCCGGCCAGCGTCATGGACGCCGAGGGCCCGCGCGTGCCGGACGCCGTCTGGGCCGCCGGCGTCCCGGTGCTCGGCATCTGCTATGGTCAGCAGGCGATGGTCGCCCAGCTCGGCGGCGAAGTCAGCCTCAGCGACCACCAGGAATACGGCCCCGCCACCATCGACGTCACCGCCGACTGCGCCCTGTTTCACGGCGCATGGCAGACGGGCTCGCGTGAGCTGGTATGGATGAACCACGGCGACCGCGTGACCGCCCTACCGCCCGGCTTCCGCACGGTGGCCTTGACGGAGAACGCACCCTTCGCCGCCATCGCCGATGACGCCAGGCGGTTCTACGGCGTGCAGTTCCACCCCGAGGTCGTGCACACCCCGCACGGACGCCAGCTGCTGCACAACTTTACCCACGGCGTCGCCGGGCTCGAGGGTGGATGGAGCATGAAGGGCTTCCGCGCCGCACAGATCGGGCGGGTCCGAGCGCAGGTAGGGCAGGGGCGAGTGATCTGCGGCCTGTCGGGCGGCGTCGACAGCTCGGTCGCCGCCGCGCTGATCCATGAGGCCGTGGGCGACCAGCTCACCTGCATCTTCGTCGATTCCGGCCTCATGCGGCTGGGGGAAAGCGAGGAGGTCGTCCGCACCTTCCGCGACCGCTTCAATATCCGCCTCGTGCACCGGGACGCGAGCGCCCTGTTCCTACGCGCCCTGCAGGGCGTCACCGACCCCGAGACCAAGCGCAAGACCATCGGCCGCGTCTTCATCGAGGTGTTCGACGAAGAAGCGGCCAAGCTCGGCGGCGCCGACTTCCTGGCTCAGGGCACGCTCTATCCCGACGTGATCGAGAGCATCAGCGTGCATGGCGGCCCCAGCGCCACCATCAAATCCCACCACAACGTGGGCGGCCTGCCCGCCCATATGCGCATGGCGCTGGTGGAGCCGCTGCGCGAGCTGTTCAAGGACGAGGTCCGCGTGCTCGGCCGCGAACTGGGCGTGCCCGGCCACATCGTAGGCCGCCACCCGTTCCCCGGTCCCGGCCTCGCCATCCGCATCCCCGGTGAGGTCACGCCCGAGCGCCTGGACATCCTCCGCCGGGCCGACGCGGTGTTCCTGGAAGAAATCCGCGCCGCCGGCCTGTACGACGCCATCTGGCAGGCCTTCGCGGTCCTGCTGCCGGTCCGCACCGTGGGCGTGATGGGCGACGGCCGCACCTACATGAACGCCTGCGCACTCCGCGCCGTCACTTCGGTCGACGGCATGACCGCCGAAGTCTACCCCTTCGACATGGCCTTCCTCACCCGCTGCGCCACCCGCATCGTGAACGAAGTCCGCGGCATAAACCGCGTCACGTACGACATCACGAGCAAGCCGCCGGGCACAATCGAGTGGGAGTAATCTAACTAGACCGCAATCGGTTTACCGTCCCCAGAACGAGGGTGGGACGCGGTCGCCTTCAGGCAGCTAACCGCGCCGGAGTTCGGCAAGCCATGCCTTGAGCTTGGTCGTCTCATCGGTAAGCCGCGTCGCGTCGCCTTGCGCATAGGCGAGCTGAATGGCTCCGTGGTACCTCGCCATCATCGTCCGCGCGTGGGCCAGCGCATCCGGCTCTGGCCTCCCGGCCAGCTTGAACTGTCGCGCGATCCAGTCCGATTGCACCGCATAGATGCGCGGCGCCTCGTCACCCAGCGCGGGGCTTTCTTGCCGCAGGTCCCGCGTCAGGCCCGCGAGAGGGCAGCCCTGCGCCACATACATCTCGGCCAGCTTCGCGCCTTGGTCGAGGAATGCGTCGAGACGCGCCCACGGGTCCGGCAGGGCGTCCAGCGGCGTTAGATAGAACGCCAGCAGACGGCACCACTCCTCGACGACAGCACGGGCGAGGTCGTCCTTGGTCCGGAAGTAATAGAAGACGTTGCCCGCCGGCACGCCCGCCCGCCGAGCCAACTGCACAATGGACGTGCGCGTGTAGCCGCCCTCGTGAAAGCAGGCGAGGGCTGCGGCCACGAGACGCTCGCGCTTGCCAGACGACCGTTTTGCCAATCCGCGCTCCTAGTGAGTTGACCAACTTAATATCAGACCGTAGGTTTGGTGAACAGATCGCAGGGGCGAACCATGAAGCTGGGCTACACGATCCTCTACGTCGCATCGGTGGCCGACACGCTCGCCTTCTACGAGCGTGCGTTCGGGCTGGAGCGGGGCATGGCGACCGACGCGAACGAGTATGGTGAGCTGAAGACCGGCGCCACGACGCTCGCCTTCGCCGCCGCCCCGTTTGTGCGAGGCCTGCATCCCGTTGGCTTCGAGGACGCTGCGCCGGGCAATACCGCCCCGGCAATGGAAATCGGCCTGGTCACGGAGGACGTCGAAGGTGCGTTCGTCCGGGCGGTGGACGCAGGAGCGGCGGCGGTGAAGCCGCCTGCGCGCAAGCCTTGGGGTCAACTCGTCGGCTATGTCCGCGACAACAACGGCTTTATCGTCGAGATCTGCTCGCCGATGGGCGGCTGAGGCGGCCGATGGCGACGCGGCCCGGCACCGTGGAGTTCATTCTCGAACAGTCGTCGGGCGCGGGCGCGGTCTCGGCGCGCAAGATGTTCGGCGAGTACACGCTGTATCTCGACGGCAAGATCGTTGGCCTGGTCTGCGACGATCAGCTGTTCGTCAAGCCGACCCAGGCCGGCCGTGCCTATCTCGGCCGCCTGACGGTCGAGGAGAGACCGCCCTATGCGGGCGCCAAGCCCTGCCTGCTGATTTCCGGCGATCGGTGGGAGGACCGAGACTGGCTGGGAGCCCTGATTCGCAGCACAGCGGACGACCTGCCCATTCCCAAGCCCAGGACGCGCAAGTGAGCCACGCCCGGCAACTGGCGTCGCCCATCCGCGCGGTTCGCCGCGAAGATGCCGCCGCGCTCAAGGCGCTGATTATTGCAACGACTTAGTTCCCCAGGAGACAATCGAGTGGGAATGATGCAAGGGCGTCGCAGATTATCGGAATCTACTACAACTGCATGGACCTACCTCCGCACCGCCGCCCGTCTTTGCGGTCGGGTGACCCCCTTCACATGGCCATCTGTGCCGACGCGGGCGCGACCTTGTGCACCCTGCGGCCCGCAGCTCGCCGCGGCGGCGCCCGCGATCGGCGTGCCGTGCCTCCTGCTCTGACATGCACCTCGCCCAGATCGCCACCTTCCTGAACGTCCTCGCCGCCGGCCTGCTCGCGGGCGGGGAGCTCATGGTCTATGCCGGCATCCGGAGGCCGCTGGCAGGCCTCGAGCCCCGGCCGCACATCGAGGTGCGGCAGGCACTGATCCGGAAACTCAGGCTGCTCGTGCCGGCCCTGCTAGGCCTCGTCATCGTCACCGGCCTCGCCTCCCTGGCCTCGGCCACCCCCGCCGCCACCCCATTTCGCGCTGCCGCCCTCGCCACCGTCGCCGGCTTCGTCCTGGTCACCCTACGGGGCACCGTGCCGCTCAACCAGGCCGTCCTTCAATGGAACCCGGCCCACCCACCGCCGGGCTGGACGGAGACGATCCAGCGCTGGGAGCGCCTCGACGCCATCCGCACGATCTTGGCACTTCTGACCTTCGCCCTGTCCCTGGCTGGCGTCGCAGTCGGCCCCTGATCCTATCTGGCTTGACAATCATACCTTTCCGAATGATGATATCGATGATATCACAGCGGAGGCTAATCATGGCAGACTTGCTGGTCCGCGGCTTGGACCCAGGGCTGGTGCAAGCCTTGAAGGAGCGCGCTGGGCTGCATGGATGCAGCACCGAAGCCGAGCACCGGGCCATCTTGGCCGAGGTTCTAGCCAAACCACGCCGGCGTAGCTTGGCCGAGGCGCTCAGCCAGATCCCAGATGTCGGCACCGATGCCGACTTTGCCCGCGTCCAAAGCTCGGGCGAGGCTCCTGCTGTATTTGATTGACACCAACGTCATCAGCGAGGCCCGAAAGGCAAAGGCCCATCCCGGAGTGAGCCGGTTTTTCCAGCAGGCCCAAGCTTCCGGTAATGCCCTTTTTCTTTCCGCCATAACGATCGGGGAGCTGCGGCGCGGCGTCGAACTCATCCGCTACCGCGGAGATCAAGCTCAGGCCAAGCTGTTGGAGACCTGGCTCACCCAGACAATCAACGAATACGGTAGCGCGATCCTATCCTTCGATGACGACGCAGCCCAGATTTGGGGCCGCCTCCGGGTGCCCCGGCCCGAGCATGAACTGGACAAGCAAATCGCAGCGATCGCACTGCTGCACGATCTGACAGTCGTCACCCGCAACACCGCTGACTTCGCAGGCACCGGCGTGAGGGTCACAAACCCTATCATCGGCTGATACGCGCCGGCGCAATCACCCCGCCGGCGCCCCCACCTGCCGCATCGGCGCCGCCCCCGCAAACGCCTCCATCGCCTCGCACCGCGCCATGATCCGCTCGATCGTCGGAATGCCGGACACCTCGATCTTGAACACCCGCATCACCGCGATGATGCTGGCCAGCAAGATATCCGCCATCGTCACGCTGTCACCGTGACAAAACACGCCGGTCTCCGCTTCCGTCACCAACCGCCGCTCGAACGCCTGCAGGCCCGTGGTGAACCACTGGACCTGCCACGCCCGCCACCGCGCGTCGTCGAACCCGGCATTTCCTACCAGATACTTCTTGACCCGCGGCGTAATCAGCGGATGCGTGTCCGCCGCCAGCATCGCCGACAACGACCGCACCCGCGCCCGCCCATGCAACCCGGCCGGCAGCAGCGGCGGCTCCGGCTGCGCCTCGTCCAGGAACTCCAAGATCGCCAATGACTGCGTGATCGGCGTCCCCGGCTGACCCGGCGCCGTGTCGATCAGCGCGGGAATGCCCCCCAGCGGATTGATGCGCAGGAACGCCTCGCCCCGATGCTCCCCCGCATCGATGTCGACGATGCGCTCATGCGCCGTAAGCCCCTTCAGCGCCAACGCCACCCGCACCCGGTATCCGGCCGACGTCCGCCAATAAATATAGAGGTCAAATCGTGGATCGGTCATTGAGGGTCCTCGTGCGGGGTTTGGGATCGGACGTGGAAAGCCTATAACGATCCCGGCGGCTATCGCACAGCCGGTTCGTCAAAGGAGACTGTCATGGCCATCCCCGTCGTCCTCATCCCCGCGCTGCTGTGTGACGAGGCCCTGTATCAAGGCGTGATCAGCGACCTGGGCGCCACGATCGACCCGCACGTGATGACCTCGCCATTGCCCGTACTGACCCACAGCGTGGCCGACATCCTATCCCGCGCGCCGGCCCAATTCGCCCTGGTCGGCACGTCGTACGGCGGCAACCTCGCGCTCGAGATCGCTCTGACCGCGCCCGAACGGGTCACGGCCCTGTGGCTCATGGGCTGCGACCCGGCCGCCCCGTCCGCCAGCGGCCCAGACCTCGCCGGCGGATTGAAAGCGACCCCCGGCGCCGTGATCGGCATGCTGGCCGGGCTCGTGGTGCACAAGGACGCAACCGCGGCGCGCGAGACCTTCGTGGCCATGGCCCACCGGATCGGCGGCGCGGCAGGCGCGGCGCAGGCGACGGCGCTGGCCACCCGTCCGGAGGCGACGTCACGCTTCGACGCGCTGAAAATGCCCGTGCTGGCACTGTGGGGTGACTCCGACCCGCTCGTCCCCCCCGCCATCGGCCGCGACATGGCCCGCGCCATGCCGCACGCGCATTTCCACACCCTGCCGGACTGCGGTCACCTGCCGACGCTGGAATACCCGGCCGAGTGCGCGGCGATGTTCGCCGCCTTCCTGCGTGACGAGGCCGCGCACCACCAGTGAGATGGTGCTAAGGTGCGGCGGCCGTCCTCGGCTGTGCGGACGTGATGGCGGCGTTCATCGCCCGGACGCCCGCCGCCGGTCCCTCGGCATGCGCCCAGACCGCCCCCACCACCGCCAGGAACCCGGCCCCCGCCTGCACCAGCGGCCCGCAATTCGCCGCCGTGATCCCCCCGATCGCCACGCACGGCAGCTCCATCAGCTCGGACCACCAGCCCAGCAACTCCGGCTCCGCCCGGGTCGGCGCGTCCTTCGTCGTGGTGGGAAAGAACGCGCCGAACGCCACGTAATCCGCCCCGGCCTCCCCCGCCCGCATCGCCAGATCCCGGCTGTCATGGCACGTCACGCCGAGCGTGAGGCCGCCCAACGCCGCGCGCGCCGCGCCCGCCTCCATATCCTCCTGCCCGACATGCGCCCCGTCGCACCCCGTGCCCACCACCAGGTCCACCCGGTCGTTCAACAGGAACGCCACGCCCCGGCTCTGCGCCACCGGACGCAGCGCGTCGATCGCCCGGCGCCACCGGTCGTCATCGGCGTCCTTCAGCCGCAGCTGCACCGCCGCCACGTCCCCCGCATCCACCGCCCGCGCCAGCGTATCCGCAAACTCCGGCCCGGCCGTCGTGGGCGTCACCAGGTACAGCCGGCAGGAATCGCTCACGCCTGATAGATCGAGATGATCTTCGCCAGCATCGCCAGCGCCTCCGCGCGCGGCCGCTGGAACGTGTTGCGCCCGATGATGCTGCCGTTGGCGCCGCCATCCTGGATGCCCTGGATCCCGGCATACAGCGTGTCCAGATCCCCGCCGAACTCGCCGCCCGAGAAGATCACGATCCGCCGCCCATCGAAGCAGCACTGCCGCACATGCCGCACCCGCGCCGCCAAGGTGCTGACGTCGATGTTCTGCGTCGCATACGTCTTCTTCGCCGCCTCCAGGCTCACCACCTCGGTCGGCGGCTTCACCTTGATGATGTGCGCGCCCAGCAGCGCCGCCATATGCGCGGCATAGGCGCAGATATCCACCGCCGTCTCCGCCGCCTTGTCCAGCGCCGGGCCGCGCGGGTAGCTCCAGACCACGACCGCCAGGCCCACGGACTTCGCCTCCTCCGCCAGCTCGCGCAGCTCCTCCATCTGGTCGAACGCATACTCGCTGCCGGGATAGATCGTGAACCCGATCGCCGAGCACCCGAGCCGCAGCGCGTCCGACACCGACCCGGTCACCGCCTGGTCCTTGCTGGTCGCCAGGCTATTGCCGCTGTTCAGCTTCAGGATGGTCGGGATCGCCCCCGCATACGTGCCCGCCGCCGCCTCCAGCATGCCCAGCGGCGCCGCATACGCATTGAGCCCGGCCTCGATCGCCAGCGAGAAATGATAATGCGGATCATACCCGGCCGGATTGGGCGCAAAGCTGCGCGCCGGGCCATGCTCGAACCCCTGATCGACCGGCAGGATCACGAGCTTGCCCGTGCCCGCCAGCTTGCCCGTCATCATCATGCGCGCCAGCTGCCCCTTGCTGCCGGGATTGTCGCTCTCGTAGTTGTCGAGGATCGCCTTAACCTTCGCCGTAACCTGCATGCCCGCCTCCTGAATTGCCGCCGCAACTACCCGATTGCAGCCACGCGGCCAAGTGCCGCCCGCCACCCGCCAGGTCATACGCCGGCGGCCGCGCCCGATGCACCATCGCCCCCTGCCGCGCAGCCCGCTCCGCCACGTCGTCCCAAGCCGGGCAGGGGACCAGGATCACCTGCCGGCACCCCATCCCGAGCGCCTCCAGCACCCGGCCCGGCGAATCCCCGCAATCCAGGATGTCAGCGTAGCCCGGCGCATGCGCCATCAACGCCCGCCACCAGCCACACCCCGCATACGCCGCCGCATTGGGCCCGGACAGCAGCACCGCCGGGCCCACCGACATGACCAGGCGCACATCCGCCAGCCCATGCACCACGACGGCTCTCGCTCTGCACAAGCTCATGCTTGACCTTCAACCGCTTGCAAGGCTTTTGATAACCTCACGACGTCATAGTTTGAAAGAACTCAGGTGCTTGACGATCCGGACGCCCTCACCCGCCTTGAAGCCGCGCTGGAGCGTATCGCGCAACGCCCGGCCGTGCCCACGGCGGAATTAACGGAGCGGCTCGATAGGCTCATCACAACCCTGCGCACCGCGCTGGACGAATAAGGACCGCCCGGATGGCCCAGCTTACCGTCAAGATCAACGGCTACGCCTACACGCTAGGCTGCGCGGATGGCGAAGAAGCGCATCTGCAGGCCATGGTCGATGAGGTCGATGCTCGCGTCACCAGGATCAAGGCGCTGGGCGCGCAGAGCGGGGAGGGGAGGCTGCTGGTCCAGGCCGCGCTGCTCATGGCCGACGAGCTGCACGACCTCCGGCTCGAGCTTGACGCCGCCCGCGCCGGCAAGCCTGCCGCTACGCAAGCTGAGGACAAGCGCACCCAGGCCCGCCTCGCCAAGGCCGCCGCCCGCGCGGAAGCGATTGCGGCGGAGGGCGGGCAGCACTAGATATGCACCGCGGGGCTGCCCGGTTCGTCAGGCACTTCACCCCCGGGGCCAATAAGCACTCTCCCGGGAGCTGGCTCTGTCATGATCGTGGTCATGGTAACCGGTGCCCACCTGCGCAAGCAGGCTTCGGGAGGGTGAGACGCCAACGGCCAGGGCGGCTCCGCACTTGACCAAGGCCGAGATGCGCCGGGAGGCGAAACAGGTGCGCGCGGCCCTCGACCCGGCCTGGGGCGCCGCCCTCTCCGCCCTGGTCCTCGCCCACTGGCCGCCACAGCCCGGCGAGGTCTGGGCCGGCTACTGGCCCATGGGCACCGAAATCGACATCCGCCCCTTGCTGCACCGGATCGCGGAAAAGAACCCGGTCGTCCTCCCCGTCACCACCCCGAACAAACCTCTCGTATTCCGCCGCTGGTTCCCGGGCGACGCAATGCAACCCGAGCGCTTCGGCACCCACGCCCCCACCGGCGATGTCATGCTGCCGGACGTGCTGCTGGTCCCGCTCCTGGCCTTCGACGCCACCGGCGCCCGCCTCGGCTACGGCGGCGGCTACTACGACCGCACCCTCGCCGCACTTCCCGGCCGCCGCACGCCCCGCCACCGCACGCCCGGCCATCCCACGCCCGGCCATCGCACAATCGGCTGCGCCTTCGCCGCCCAGCAAGTGGACCACGTCCCCACCGGCCCCCATGACGTAAGGCTCGACGCGGTGGCGACCGAGCGCGGGGTGATCTGGTGCCGCGAATGACCACGCCCAAGCGGCCATGAGCCCGCTCCGCCTCGCCGCCGCGCGCTTCCGCCGCCGCCCGGCCGCCATGTTCGGCGCAGTCGTCATCGCCCTGTTCGTCATCGTGGCCGCCGCCGCCCCGCTGATTGCACCTTACGACCCCCTCGCCACCAGCTGGAGCCTAATCCGCAAGGCACCCGGGGCGGCGCACTGGATGGGTACGGACGAGAACGGCAGGGACGAGTTGTCCCGCGTCATCTTCGGTGCCCGCGCTTCCATGCTCGCCGGCCTCGTCTCCGTCGGCATCGCGGCCGGCATCGGCGTGCCGCTCGGCCTGATCGCCGGCCTGCTCGCCAGTTGGAGTGACGTGCTGATCGGCCGCATCACCGACGCCATGCTGGCCATCCCGTTCCTGATCCTCGCCATCGCGCTGGCGGCCTTCCTCGGCCCGTCCCTCACCAACGTCATGATCGCCATCGGCATATCGGCCGCCCCCATCTTCGTCCGCATCGCCCGCGGCGCCACGCTCGAAATCGTGGCGCTCGATTATATCGAGGCTGCACGAGCCCTGGGGAACCCGCCCTGGCGAGTCGCCCTCCGCCACGTGCTGCCCAACATCATCCCCCCGCTCCTGGTGCAAGCCACGCTCGCCATCGCCGCCGCCATTATCGCCGAGGCCAGCCTCAGCTATGTCGGCCTCGGCCAGCAGCCGCCCGCCCCTTCCTGGGGCAGCATGCTGAACTCGGCGCAGCGCTTCCTCGATCAGGCACCCTGGCTCGCGATCTTCCCTGGTGCGGCGATCTTCTTGGCAGTACTGTCGTTCAACCTCGTGGGGGACGGGCTGCGGGACGCACTCGACCCACGCCGACGCTAACGGAGGACACCATGCACGCCTGGGCCGTCATCAAGAACGGAGAAGACCTGCAACCGATCGAACAGCCCACCCCCGTGCCCACCGGCACCGAAGTCCTGATCGAGGTCACCCATTGCGGCGTCTGCCACTCCGACCTGCACATCTGGGACGGCTACTACGATCTGGGCGGCGGTAAGCGCATGTCGCTGGCCGACCGCGGCGTGGTGCTGCCGCTGGCCATGGGACATGAGATCGTGGGCCGGGTCGTGGCCTGGGGCCCGGACGCCATGGGCGTCAGCAAGGGCGATCTCCGCATCGTCTTCCCCTGGCTCGGCTGCGGCACCTGCGCTACCTGCCTGGCCGAGGACGACAATATGTGCGTCGTCGCCAGCCGCAGCCTCGGCGTCTTCGCGCCCGGCGGCTACGGCACCCACGTCATCGCCCCGCACCCCCGCCACCTCGTCGATCCCGGCACCCTCGACCCGGCGCTCGCCGCCACCTACGCCTGCTCCGGCATCACCGTCTATTCCGCCATCCGCAAGATCATGCCCCTGCCACCGGCCGAGCCCGTGGTGCTGATCGGCGCCGGCGGTCTGGGCCTGGCCGCCATCCACATCCTCCGCGCGCTCGGCCACCAGGCGATCGTCTCGGTCGATCTCGGCGCCGACAAGCGCCAGGCGGCGCTGGACGCCGGCGCCACCGCCGCGGTGGACGGCGCCGGGCCCGACGCGGTCACCCGCCTGCTCACGGCCACCGGCGGCCCCGTCCTCGCCGTGATCGATCTCGTGAACGGCACCAGCACCGCGGCCCTCGCCTTCCCAGCGCTCCGCAAGGGCGGCAAGCTGATCCAGGTCGGCCTGTTCGGCGGCGAGATGACCCTACCCCTCCCGGTCATGGCCATGCGCGCCTTGACCGTCCAGGGCAGCTACGTCGGCAATCCAAAGGAATTGCGGGAGCTTGTGGCATTGGCGCAGCATGGCCGCGTGGAGGCGCTGCCTGTCACGACCATGCCACGCACTGAAACCAACTTGGCCCTGCATCGCCTACGCGATGGCAAAGTGACCGGACGGGTCGTATTGGTTGCCGGCTAAAGCCGCCGCTCGCTGAACACGTAATTTGGCGGCGGCGCCTGATTGGCGAGCGACCGGCGCATGATCCTCATCGCGTAACGCAGCCGCCGGGCCAGTTCAGGACTAGGGGCCAGCCCCGCCCCGGTCCTCAACTGGCGATAGTGCAGCGCTGTAACGTTAAGAATATCGCATCGCTCGCTAAGAGAGATATCCAACGCAATGGCGAGCCGGTCATACTCGGCGAACTCGGGACACGTCGCCTCAACCTGGTCGTCCGCCACGTAAAAACCCCTTTTTGGACCGCCGCACCCTAGTGCGGTTCAGTACACAACACAAGTACAGTTGAACAGCTAAGTGATCTGGTATGGCTGGCGCGTTTTTCTCGGGATTTTCACAGCTTTGCCGAGTGCAATATCAGCCAGCGCAACCTCACCCCGGCTCCGCTCATACCGCGGCTCCGCGCCGAGGGAGGCGCGCAACAAGGCCGCCACGAACGACCGGCCCCAACCCAAAGCGGTATGATTTTCGATCGCCGACCAGCACGCCTGCCACCGCTCCTGACGTTCGGCCAGCGGCATCGATAGCGCCTGGTCCAGCATATCGGCCATCTGGTCCGTGTCGTATGGGTTAACTAGCAACGCCGCGCTCAACTGCTCGGCCGCCCCGGCAAACGTGCTCAGCAATAGCACGCCCGGATCGGACGGATCTTGCGCAGCGACATACTCCTTGGCCACCAGGTTCATGCCATCCCGCAACGGCGTGACCAGGCCGACCCGCGCCGCCCGCATATAGCCGGCCACGGTATTGCGCGCCCCGGCCCGCGCCATCAAGCGCAGCGGCGACCAGTCCGGCTCGCAGAAGTGACTGTCGATCGAACCCGCATCTTGCTCGATATGGGCGCGCAGGTCGCGGTAGGATGCGACGTCAGACCGCGACTCGGCGGCGATCTGGAGGAACGTGACCTTGCGGTGCCACTGCGGCCGGGTCTCCAGCAGGCGGCGGTAGCCGGCCAGGCGCTGCGGCAGACCCTTGGTCGGGTCCATCCGGTCCACGCCCAAGATCAATTTCTGCCCGGCGACACTCCGGCGCAACCGCTCTGCCGGCGCGTCGGCGGACGCCGTCCTGGCGATCTCGGCGAACGCCTTCGTCTCGATCTCGACCGGAAACACGCCCACTCGCACCCGGCGCCCGCCCACCATCAGCGCTCCGTCCGGCATGACGCTGGCAAGCCCAAGACGCACCGCAGCCGACGAGAAATTATCCAGGTCCTTGGACGTTTGGAACCCAACCAGATCACATGCCAGGACGTCCTTCACCAGCGCGTCCACCTCTGGCGCCATGGCCAGCATGTCCGAGGACGGGAAGGGGATATGCAAGAAAAACCCGATCGGCGCCCGCACGCCACGCGCCCGAAGCAAGGCCGGCAAGCTGAACAGGTGGTAATCGTGTACCCACACCAGGTCGTTCGCCCGCAGCAACGGGCAAAGCCCATCGGCGAATTTCTCATTCACCTGCCGGTAAGCCGCCGCGTTACGCCGGTCGAACGTCATCAGTTCCGGCAACGAATGCAACAACGGCCAAAGTGTAGAGTTGGCATACTCGGTATAATACCGGTCATGCTCGTCTTGCGTCAGATCGACCGTCACGTAATCCACGCCGCCCGCGTTCACGGTCTTCACGAAACCATCGTCGGACACCCGCCCGCTCCAGCCGAACCAGGTCCCGCCCCGCCGCTCCATGAGCGCCTCGAGCGCTACGGCCAGGCCGCCAGCCTGCGCCCCGGCCGCGGCGGGTGCAGGCACACGGTTGCTGACGACGACGATGCGGTTCATCGAAGTTCCAGCACGGCGACGGGTAGCTCGGTAAGCAGAGTACGGACCGGCAAGCGCATCATGGGCGGCATCTCCTTCGCCTCCGCCCCGGCCGGTGTGGACAGGATGTCAGCGGCGCCACGTTCAGCAAGACTACGTGGCAACAGAATGGCAGTTTCACCCCAAACACCCGTCGGAATGGAAGGCACGCTTTCGTTAACGCCCAAACCAACCGGCATCCGAGGCACCGCGACGATGGCCGCCCGCCCCTCCAGCACGCGCGCAAAGGCCAAAACATGTGCGGCCTTCGCCCCCTCCACCCGCAATGGCACGTAGCTACCGCGGGTAAACAGCCCCGGCGCCCGGGCCCGCAGCTGCAAGATCCGGTGCAGGATACCGAGCTTGACCCGTCCATCCCGCCAGCTCGGCAGCAACTGTGCCGGAGTTTCCCCCGCGCCCAACGCAGCCTCCCGTGCCCCGAAATCGACGGGGCGCCGGTTATCGGGATCGACCAAGCTGAAATCCCAGAACTCCGTCCCTTGATACAAATCGGGCACGCCAGGGCTAGTCAGGCGCAGCACGGTCTGCGCCAGGCCGTTCACGGCACCGGCCGGGGCCAGCCGGATGGCGAAGGCGGATATCTCAGCCGCAACGCTCCGCTCCGGGTCCAATACCCCGCTCAGGAAGTCGCGGCAGGCACCCTCATACTCCTCGTCCGGCGCGGCATAGCCGGTATGGCGCTTGGCCTCGCGCAGCGCCTTCTCCTGCCAGGCCGCTACCCGGCCCCTGAATGCCTCCATTCCGTCCGCATCGGTCAGTTCGAGCCCGAGTGGCCAGGCGCCGATCAGCGTCTGATACAGCATCAACTCATCCGCCATGTCCGGCGCCGGACCGCCGAGATCACGCCGCAACGGGGCGTTGAGCCGCACCCACCGCTCCACGGCGCTGTCCCACTCGCCGGGCACCTCGCTCAGTGCCGCCAGCCGGGCGCGGGTGTCCTCCCCGCGCTTATGGTCATGCGTCGCCGTAGCCAGCAACGACAGCGGCAGCCGCTTCGACCGCTCCTTCGCCCCGGCGTGCCACGCCGCCGGCGTTATTGCCCACTGCGACGGCTCGCTACCAACCTCGTTACGGGACAGCAGGCGGCCGTACCGGTAAAACGCCGTATCCTCCACAGACTTCGCAGCGGTCGGCGCCGACAGCTGCTGGAACTTCACCATCGCACGCTGCCACTCCTGCCGCCGCGACCCGGCCGGAATGCCGCGTAGCCCGGTGCCGGCCAGCCAATGTCCCACCAGCTCCAGCAACGGACGGTCCGCCGTGCGTACGGTCCGCCGCGCCCCGGCCATCGCCCAATCCAGCATGCGCCGGTCCACCTCCGAAATGCCCGCCGCGCTGGCGTAGATCCGGTAGGTGTGGAAATGCACCAGGATTTCCGCCAGCGTGTTGCGCACCGCCGTCAGCGTGTAATCCCGTGTATTCAGGTCGCGCCGGGCGATCCGGTGCACCGCGTTGGCGGTGGCCGATAGCTCGCTGGCCAGGCTCTCCCGCAGGATCTGCCGCCGCGCCGTGGTCGCCTCATCGTCGAACACACCGGGCCGCCCGGTCAGCGTGGTCCACAGCGCGGTGAACGGCGCCTCGCCCGCCGGGTCATGCAGGACGGCGCTGGCATCGCTCATGAAGTCGTAGCCCGTCGTGCCATCCGTCAGCCAATCCGCCGCAAGCCGCTCATGCGGCGCCAAGATCTTCTCGATCCAGATCACCGCCGGCTGATCACGCAGTTCGACCGGCCGCCCGGGCACCATGCTCTCCAGCCGGCGGCGTAGCTTGCGGCAGTATTCGCGCGGATAGGCCAGCCCGTCCACGTGATCGATCCGCACGCCGTCGATCAGACCCTCGGTGAACAGCCGGAACACCGCCGCATGCGTCGCCTCGAACACCTCCGGCACTTCTTGCCGTACGCCAGCCAGGCCGTTCACGTCGAAGAACCGGCGCCAGTTTATCTCGTCCGCCGCCGCGCGCCACCAAGCCAGCCGGAAAACCTGCCGTTCTAGCAGCCGGTGCAGCCGCTCCCGTCCGGCATCCGTCTTGGGATCATAGGCCGCCACCGCCTCGTTCAGCGCGGTGCGGTATTGCGGCTGCGCCAATTCCTGCCGCGCCGCCTCGGCCGCAGTCCGCACCGCGTCCCGGCCCGCGGCGCTGCCCGGCGGCGTCAGATCCGCAAACAACCGCGCCGGCTCTTCGAGCGGGCCGCCCACCGTCAACAAGACCGCGGCATAATCCCGAGGCTGAATGGGGAAGCGGTGGCTGTGATAATACACGCATAACCGCCCGTCCGCCTCGTCATAGCGCAGCACCAGCTCGCCATTGGTCAGGCAATCACCGTATGCCGAGCCCAAGAACGGCGCCAGCATGCGTCCGCGCAGCGTGACGTCGGGCGGGTCCCAGTCGATGTCGAAATACTCGGCATACGTGCTGGTGCGGCCCCACTCCAGCACGTCCATCCACCAGGCATTGTCGTCGCCGCCCACGCCCATGTGGTTCGGCACGATATCCAGGATCAGCCCCATCTGCTCGGCCCGCAGCGCCGCCACCATACGCCGCAGCGCCTCTTCGCCGCCCAGCTCAGGGTTGATGGTCGTATGGTCCACGATGTCGTAACCATGGGTGGACCCGGCCCGCGCCGTCAGCAGCGGGGAGGCATACAGATGGCTGATGCCCAGCTTGGACAGGTATGGCACCAGCGCCGTCGCGTCATCGAGTGTAAAGCCCTTATGGAATTGTAACCGGGCCGTGGCCGATAAAGCCTTCATACGATAGGTCCGTTCAGGGATTGAAGGCGCTGAGCGGCCTCGGGATCATCCAGCAACGACGCGGCCGGACCGGGATGCCGGCGCTGCCAATTGGGATGCTGCGTATCGTTGGTGCCGGGCAGGTTCGGCTGATCCAGCACGCCCAGCGCGTCCTCGAGCGGCATAATGACCAAGCTGCAAGGCGAACTTGCGACATAGCGCGTGGCGGCGTCCACCACCGGGCCCGGCGTGCTGGGCGGCGGCGGATGTCCGCTGGCGACGCCCCGGTCGCAGAACGCCTGCCACATCGCAGACCGGTCCACATGCCGCGCTGCATTCTCGCGATGGTCGTTCTCTGCGGTGCCGAACAGGCCAAGTCTATGCCGCCACTCCAAATCCCGCCCGGCCCACCAGCCGGCCACGGTCGGCAAATCATGCGTGCCCGTCATGGCGGCGGCGGTCGCGGACCAATATTGCGGCGGAATGAACCGCTCCGCACTATCCCGCGCGAACCACAGCACGCGCATGCCAAGGATGTCCGCGTCCACCAGCCGCTCGGAGAATCCTTCCGGCACGGTGCCGAGGTCCTCGCCCAACACCACCGCCCGCTGCTTATGCGATTCCAGCGCGATCAGCCGCAGCATGTCCTCCAGCGGGAAATGCAGGTACGCGCCATCCCGGGCCGACGCGCCATCCGGCACGACCCATAGCCGCGCAAGGCCCATGGCATGATCGATCCGCACCCCGCCCGCGTGCCGCATCGCGGTCCGCAACATTTCCAGGAACGCACCGAACCCGTTCTGCGCCAGTCCACGGGGCGAGAACGCCGCCAGGCCCCAATTCTGGCCGTGGTAGCTCAGCAAATCCGGCGGCGCGCCCACAGTAAGGCCCAGCAGCGTCTCGCTCTGCCGGCCCCAGCACTGGCTGCCGCCGGAATCGGCACCCACGGCCAGGTCGGCGATCAGGCCCATCCGCATCCCCGCTTCCCGCGCGGTGCGGTGCGCGGCGGCCAGCGATTGATCGGCCAGCATCTGCATGTAGGCATGCAGCGCGACCTCCCTGGCGTGTTGGGTGGCAAACGCCTGAACTTCGGGGTTTTCAGGACGGCGGTACGCCTCGGGCCAGGTCCGCCAGTGCCATTTGGAAATGTCCGCGCCGAAGATGTGCGCATGCAGCGCCTCGAACCGCGCATGCGTCTCCAGCCCGTCACCCTGCTGGGCGCGGAACGCCTGGAGCGCAGTCAGCTCCGCCGGGGTCGCCCGCTCGAACCGGCTCCGCAGCGCCGCTAGGCGCCGCCGGCTCGCCACGGGCCAGTGGACCAGCTCCCCGGCTTCCAGCTCCGCATCCGGCACATCGAGCGTGGTATGCAGGACATTGAGCGCAAGGCGACTGCTAGGTGAATACGGGCTGAACCGGTCCGGATCGGCGCTGAACTGCGCATGCACCGGGCTGATGGCCATCCCGCTGGCCCCCAGCGCGGCGGCGGGCCCGGCCAAGTCGCAAAGGGCGCCGAAATCGCCGATCCCGCCATCATGCGCCCGCCGCAGCGAGTAGAGCTGCACCGCTAGCGCCCAAGGCCTGCGGTCCGGCACCGCCTGCCGGACCGAGAAACAGGAGGGCGGCGCCACAGCCAGGACCGTCTCCGCGTTACCCACCCTGAGGCGATGATAGCCGATCGTGTGGACCGGGCTAAGCTGGCCGTCCTCCACCACGCCTTCCCACCGCGTGCCATCCTCCAGCACCGCCTCGGCCGGCCCGTCGATCACCGGCAGCTTCGTCCGCTCCCCTAGCCGGGCGGTCGTCAGCGGCATCAGGCCGCTCCGGCTGGTCGCCGCCTGCATGCTGGCCGCCAAATCCTGATCCCGCGCCGGTAGGCCGAGCGCCTCCAGCACGTACCGCAGGCTGTCATCGCCGACGTCATGCCAGTGCCCGGCATAGTCTTTCCACCGCGGACTGACGCCGGCGGCCTCCGCCAGATCACGCAGCGCGGTCATGGGTTCAACCCCGTCTCATTCGAAGGACACGTCGAACCGTGGTGCTTCGCCCAGATCGACCTCGATGGTCATACGCTCCCCCGTGCCCAGCCGCCAGGCCGCGCGCACATGGGCCGGGCTCAACACTTGCGCCCCCAGCGATGTGCAGCCCACAAGGCCCGGCACGATCCGATCCCGCCGGAACGCAAGCAGTTCCTGGATCAGCGCGAACCGCTCCGGACTGGCCTGGTCGGGCGTGGACCGGGCGAAGGTGTCCGGGTGGTTCGGGTCCGGGATCTGGTCCCGCCGGCTCTCATCCTTGAACGCCGCGAAATGCTTGAACTCCGCCCGCCGCCCATCCCGCACCAACTGCGCCAACTCGTCGTGATGGCTGGTAAAGAACTGGAATGGCTGCTCGGTGCCCCATTCCTCGCCCATGAACAGCATGGGGATGAATGGCGCAGTCAGCAGCAACCGGATCGCGACCTCAAGCTTCGCCGGGCTGGTCAGCGCGGCGAGCCGCTCGCCGTTCGCCCGGTTGCCGATCTGGTCATGGTTCTGCAGGAACGCGATGAACGCCGTCGTGGGCAAGCCCGTGGTCTTCTCGCCGCGAATCTTCTTGCCATGATAGGAATACTCGCCCTGGTAGGCGAAGCCTTCGCTCAAGCAGCGGGCCAACAGCGCCGTGGCGTCGGTATAGTCCTCGTAATACCCCTCGTTCTCCCGGGTCAGCAGCACGTGCATCACGTGATGAATGTCGTCCGCCCATTGCGCGTCGAAATGCGGTGCCGGGCCGCGCAGCAGGGAGGCCCGGTTGTCCTCATGCTCCACCGTCAGGTGGATTTCCCGCCCCGGCGGCGTCGATTGCCGCACCGCGGCCGCCAGCGCGAACAGAAAGCTCTCCTCGGAAATCTGGCTCACCGCATCCAGGCGTAACCCGTCGAACCGGTACTCATGCACCCAATAGAGCGCGTTATGGATGAAATAGTCGGTGACCTCGCGCCGCCGGAAGTCGATCGCGACACCCCACGGCGTATGCATGTCTTCGCGGAAAAAAGACTTGGCGTACGTGTGCAGGTAAGCGCCGTCCGGGCCAAAGTGATTGTACACGACATCCAGGAACACCATGAGCCCCAGCCCATGCGCCTCGTCGATCAGCGCCTTCAGCTCGTCCGGCGTGCCATACGAAGCGTCCGGTGCAAACGGCAGCGTCCCGTCATAGCCCCAGTTGCGCGGCCCCGGAAAATCCGCAAGCGGCATCAGCTCGACCGCGGTTACCCCCAGCCGGGCCAGCTCCGGCAGCCTTGCGCGCACACCGTTGAAACCGCCCATCACGCCGACATGCAACTCATACAGCACCACCTCGTGCCAGGGCCGTCCGAGCCAGGAATTGTTTTGCCATTGATAAGCGCCGGGATCGACCACGACGCTTTCATCATGCACATCCCCTGCCTGCAGCCGGGATGCCGGATCCGGCACCGGTAGCCCGTCTGGCAAGCGGAACCGATACTTGCTGCCCGGCGGTGCCGGCGCGGTCAGGGTGAACCATTCACCCTCCCGCTTCATATCATGCGCCGACCCCTCCACCTCGAGCGTAAGGCTGGGCACGCTAGGCGCCCAAATGCGGAAGGATGTTTGCCCCCCGGGCTGGAGTTCGGCGCCGAAGGGGAGGGGATGATGATAGTGCATGGGCGGGCTTAACCAGCCCGTAGATACAAAGTTGCCAGCGGCGGCAGCGATAATGACAAACGGTGGCTGAACCCGTGCGACGCCACCGCCTCCGCCATAGCGCCACCCATGTTGCCGACGCCCGACCCGGCATAGATGCCGGCATCGGTGTTGACCACCTCCTGCCACTGACCCCCGCGCGGCACGCCCATGACATAGCCGTGCCGCACTACCGGAGTGAAGTTGCAGACGATCAGGAACATCCCGTCCCCATCGGTGCGCAACCAGGCGAACACGGAATTTTCCGCATCCTCCAAGACCACCCACTGGAACCCAGCGCTGTCGCAATCCCGCGCATGCAGCGCCGGGTTGCCGCGGTAGGCGTGGTTCAGGTCCCGCACCAGCGACTGCACGCCCCGGTGATTCGGATGGTCGAGCAAGTCCCAATCGAGCCCGGCGTCATGGTTCCACTCCCGCCACTGCGCGATCTCACCGCCCATGAACAGCAGCTTCTTGCCCGGATATGCCCACATGAACGCGAGATAGGCGCGGAGCGTGGCGAACTTCTGCCACTCATCCCCAGGCATCTTGTTGATCAACGAGCCCTTGCCATACACCACCTCGTCATGGCTCAGCGGCAGCACGAACCGCTCGCTGAACGCATAGACGAGGCCGAACAGGATTTCCCCATGATGCCAGCGCCGGTACACCGGCTGCTCGGCCAAGTAATGCAGCGTGTCGTGCATCCATCCCATGTTCCACTTGTAGTGAAAGCCGAGCCCGCCTTCATCGGCGGACCGGGTCACGCCCGGCCAGGACGTGCTCTCCTCGGCAATCAGCACGGCGCCCGGGACCCGCTCCCGCACGGCGCGGCTGAGGTCCTGCAGGAACGCGACGTTCTCCAAATTCTCCCGCCCGCCATACTGGTTCGGCACCCACTCCCCAGCTTTGCGCGAATAGTCCCGGTACAGCATGGACGCGACCGCATCCACGCGCAGCCCGTCCACGTGATAATGCTCGAGCCAGAATAGCGCGCCGCCGATCATCCAGCCGCGCACCTCGTTCCGCCCGAGGTTGAAGATGTTGGTGTTCCAGTCCTGATGGAACCCCTCCCGCGGGTCGGCATGCTCATACAGCGGCGTGCCGTCGAACCGCGCCAGCCCGTGCGCGTCGGTCGGGAAATGCGCCGGCACCCAGTCCAGCAGTACGCCGATCCCCAGCGCATGGCACCGGTCCACGAAAGCCGCAAACCCCTGCGGCGGCCCCAGCGGCGCCGACGTCGCGAACTGACCGAGCGGCTGATACCCCCAGGACCCGCGGAACGGGTGCTCCATCACCGGCATCAGTTCGATATGCGTGAACCCCAACCCGGCGCAGTACGGCGCCAGCCGGTCCGCCAGCTGCTCCCAACTAGTGCCGTTCTCGGCATACGGCATCCAGGACGCCGCATGGACCTCGTAGGTGGACATCGGCGCAGACGGGCTCTGATCCCGCCGCGCCATCCAGGCCGCGTCCGTCCACCGGAACGGCGTCGTATCCGGCACGATCGACCCGGTGGCCGGTGCCCGCTCCGCCTGCCACGCCACCGGGTCGGCCTTCTGCGGCAACGCCTCGCCACGCGGCCCACGTAAATCGTACTTATAAATGTCGCCGGGCATCAGGCCCGGGATGAAGATGTCCCACACCCCGGCACCCCCATGCTTCCGCATCGGATGCCGCCGCGGGTCCCAGCTGTTGAAATTGCCCACGACCGACACGCGCTGCGCATTCGGCGCCCAAACGGCGAACCGCACGCCGGCCGTGCCGTCCATCGTGGTGGGATTCGCGCCCAGCACCTGGCCCAGCTCCCGATGCCGCCCCTCACCCAACAAGTAGAGGTCGAGTTCGCCCAGCGTCGGGCCGAACGCGTAAGGGTCCGCCGTCTCGTGCACGCCGCCCGGATAGGTTATGCGGAGCGTGTAGGGGCCGGTGACCGGCCCAGCCCAAAAGCCGTCCGGATGCACCTGCTCCAGCGGCACCGCCTTGGCGCCCTGGACCGCCTCGGCCGCGGTAGCGCCGGGCAGCACGGCACGCACCTCACCCTCATGCGGCCCCAACACCGCAAACGGGTCTCCATGCCGCGCCTGCAGCAGCGCGTCGATCGTCCCGCGGTCTAGGCTCATGCGGTCTCTCCGAGCAGGCGGGACGAGATACGGTGCAGTCCAGCCAGCGGTATGCCGAGCCAGGTGGGACGGTTGGCCGCCTCGTAGCGGATTTCGTAAGCGGCCTTTTCCAGTAGGAACAGATCCAGCAGCGCCCCCTGCGCCTCCGCACTGACCCAGCGCGGCTCGGCCGCATCCAGCACGGCCTGATACGCCGCCATGAACTGCGCGCTGGCCCTGGTATTGAAGTCCGCCAGCACCGTCTGCCGCCGCTCATCCGCCTGCGCCGACACCGCGCCCCGGCCCTGCGCCGCCTGCGCCGCCGCGTAGTCGAACGACCGCAGCAGCCCCGCCACGTCCCGTAGCGGGCACGACCTGGCCCGCCGCTGCTCCATCGTCCGCGCCGGCTCACCCTCGAAATCGATGATGTAAGCGTCGCCCTGCACCACGAGTACCTGGCCCAGATGGAAATCGCCATGGACCCGCGTATTCAGCGCGCCGATGCCCTGCTGCGCCAGCCGGGTCGTGAGCGCGGCCAACGCCTCCGCCTCGTCCACGATGTCGGACGCCATCTGCACCACGTCGTCCGGGAGCCCCGCGGGCAAGTGCCGCAGCATCGCGATGGCGCCCGCAACCTGTTCCGCCGCGCCCGCCGCCCACTCTGCCACGACAGCGCTGTCGGCCGGCACAGGGGTGAAATCAGGCCGGTCCGTCGGCTGCGACAATGTCGCATGCAGCTCACCCAGCCGCTGGCCCATGGCGCGGGCGAACACGTCATAGGCGGCGAACGTATCCGCCTCATCCGGCAGATCGTCCGTGATCGCCAGCTCCTCGGCCTGGCGGCCCAGGAAGTCGAGCGTCCAGCCCCAGCCATCGCCCTGGTTCCGCACGAAGCCCTGCGCCAGCGCCACGGTATGCGGCGTGCCATTGTCATCCAGCCGCACGACCTCACCGAGCAGCGGCGCGGTGTTGCCGAAGCCGCGCTCGGTCAGATAACCGGTCATCTCCGCCTCTGGATGCACCCCCGCCATGACCCGGCGCACCAGCTTCAGCACGACAGCGTCACCCACGATCCATGACGTATTGCTCTGCTCGGCCGATAAACGGCGAATGGCGCTGTCGCTGGCGAGCTCGATCTCATCGAGGCGCGAGGTGCCGCGGAACTCCAGCGTGCCGCCGGCCACCGCCACCTTGGTCTGGTCACGCAGCGCCGCCAGCATGCCCGTGGTGAGCGCGTCCACCGCGAACCCATCGGTAAGATACCCCACACGGGCGCCCCGCCTGACCCGCGTCAGGGCCAATTGCTGCGGCAAGGCGCCGGCAATCTCATCCTCGTAGGCGACGCCCAACGGCAGCACGTAGCGCTCGGTCCGGCCCGGCAATTCCGCCTCGATCTCGGCGAACAAGACGTCCTGCTCGGTGCCGGGCAGAGGGGCGGCATAGGCAATGCGGGCCCCGAGCAGGCGCTCGGTCTTGGACGCGAACCAGCGGCGCTTCGGCAAATACGCCGGCAGCGCCTCCGTCTCGATCACCCGCCGCCCGGTCTCGACCAAATCGGCCAAGCCAGGCATGGAGCTGCGCATCACCAGCGTCGCATAATCTGGCAGCGCCTCCGGCGGCGCGGTGTGCCACGCCGGCAGCTCCGCTTCTACCGCCAGCAGGAACCAGAAGAAACCGTACGGCGGCAAAGTCAGCAGGTAATTCAGCTGTCCCAACGGCGGGAAGATGGACCCGCCGACGATATCCACCGGCACCCGCCCGGCATAAGCGCTGAGATCCAGTTCTACCGCCTGCGCGCTACGCGACAAATTGCTCACGCACAGCACGACTTCGCCCTCGAACTCACGCAGGAACGCCAGCACCTTGCGGTTGCCCGGGTAGAGGAAGATCTGCGCGCCACGTCCGAACGACCGATGCCGGCGGCGCACGGCCAGCATACGGCGCGTCCAATTCAGCAAGGAGTGCGGATCGGACGCCTGAGCCTCGACGTTGACCGCCTGAAATCCGTAATTCGCGTCCATGATCGGCGGCAGCACGCAGCGCGCCGGGTCGACGCGGGAGAAGCCGCCATTGCGGTCCATGGACCACTGCATTGGCGTCCGCACCCCGTCCCGGTCACCCAGGAAGATGTTGTCGCCCATCCCGATCTCGTCCCCGTAATAGATGACGGGGGTGCCGGGCATGCTGAGCAGCAGGCCGTTCATCAGCTCGATCCGGCGGCGGTCCCGCTCCAATAGCGGGGCCAGGCGGCGGCGGATCCCGAGGTTGATCCGGGCGCGCTTGTCGCTGGCGTAAGCGTTCCAAAGGTAATCCCGCTCTGACGTCGTCACCATCTCGAGCGTCAGCTCGTCATGGTTGCGGAGGAACACCGCCCATTGGCAATTCTCCGGAATATCAGGCGTCTGCCGCATGATATCGGTGATCGGAAACCGGTCCTCCCGGGCGATCGCCATATACATCCGCGGCATGAGCGGGAAGTGGAACGACATATGGCACTCGTCGCCGTCGCCAAAATACTGCTGCGCATCTTCCGGCCACTGGTTGGCCTCGGCCAGCAACATGCGGCCCGGCGCGTAGCGGTCCAGTTCGGCCCTAATCTTCTTCAGAATGTCATGGGTCTCGGACAGGTTCTCGTTATTCGTGCCCTCTCGCTCGACCAGATACGGCACCGCATCCAAACGCAGCCCATCGATCCCGAGGTCCAGCCAGAAATGCATGACATCCATTACCTCGGCCAAGACAGCCGGGTTGTCGAAATTCAAGTCTGGTTGATGTGAATAAAACCGGTGCCAGTAATAAGCCTTAGCAACCGGGTCGAAAGTCCAATTAGACGACTCGGTATCCAAAAAAATGATCCGCGTGCCGGAATACTTGGTGTTGTCATCCGACCAAACGTAGAAATCTCGCTCCGGACTACCAGGCGGCGCGTGTCGGGCGCGCTGGAACCAGGGATGCTGATCCGACGTATGGTTGATCACCAGCTCGGCAATTACCCGGATGTCGCGCGCATGCGCCGCATCCACGAAGGCGCGCACGTCATCGAGTGTGCCGTAATCCGCATGCACCCCGGTGTAGTCGGCAATATCATATCCATCATCCCGGCGCGGCGAGGGATAGAACGGCAGCATCCAAACCGCTGTCACACCCAGCTCGGCAATATAGTCGAGCTTTTGCAACAACCCGGGAAAATCACCCACCCCATCGTTATTGGCATCATAGAACGACTTCAGATGCAACTGATAGATTATAGCATCCTTGAACCAGGACGGGTCCTCTATCGGCGGTAATGAGTGCGGCGGCTGCTGAGCGGGCATTAGCGTATCAGGCATACTGTCTAAGCTTCCGGTTCGATGAGCCAAACGGCATAGGGCCGGTCGGGAGGTAGGGTGACGTTGATCCGCCGGTCCCGCCATGTCCAGCGCTGACCTGTCAAGGCGTCGGTCACGGCAAGGCCCCCGGGCTCGGGCGTGAACCGCCAGAACGGAATGTCGAGCACGGCTTCCTGCGGGCCCGATACGTCCAGGCTGATGGCCACGAGCACGACATTGCTGCGGTCACGGTTGGCCTTCTCGAAATACAGCACGCGCTCGGTCCCGGACGTCAGGAACATGAGGCCCAAATGCGAATGCAGCGCCGGGTTCTGCCGCCGGATGCGGTTCAGCGCCGTGATCTCGGCTACGATATTGCCGGGCCGCCCCCAATCCCACTGGCGAAGCTGATACTTCTCGCTGTCCAAATACTCCTCGCGGCCCGGCACCGGCGCTCCCTCGCAAAGCTCGAAGCCGTTATACACGCCCCACAGTCCTGAAAGCGTGGCCGCCAGGGCGGCGCGCACAAGGTATGCCTCGCGCCCGGCATTCTGCAAATAGACCGGGTTGATATCAGGAGTGTTGACGAAGAAATGCGGCCGGAAGAACTCGCGTGGAGGCCCCTGGGTCAATTCGTTCAGGTACTGTTCGAACTCCCACTTCTTCTCCCGCCAAGTAAAGTATGTGTAAGACTGAGAGAACCCCAGTTTAGCGAGCCGGTACATCAGCTTCGGATGCGTGAACGCCTCTGCCAGGAACACAGTGTCCGGATAACGCGCCTGCACCTCGCCGATCATCCACTCCCAGAACGGCAGCGGCTTGGTATGCGGGTTATCCACCCGGAACAGCCGAACCCCCTGTTCGGCCCAGAACAGCACCACGCGGCACAATTCCAGCCACAGCCCGGGCACCGCGCCCTTGGCATAGAAATCCACGTTGACGATATCTTCATACTTTTTCGGCGGGTTCTCCGCATACCGGATCGACCCGTCCGGCCGGTACATGAACCAGTCCTTATGCTCCCGCAGCCACGGATGGTCGGGCGAGCACTGGATGGCGAAGTCGATCGCCAGCTCCAGCCCATGCTCGGACGCCGCCAGCCGCAGCGCCTTGAAATCCTCGAAACTGCCGAGCTCGGGGTGGAGCGCATCATGCCCCCCCGCCTCGCTGCCGATCGCATACGGGCTGCCCGGATCGTCCGCAGCGGGCGTAAGCGTGTTGTTGCGACCCTTCCGGTTCTTCCGCCCGATCGGATGGACCGGAGGGAAATACAGCACGTCGAACCCCATCGCCTGGATGCGCGGCAAATGGTCGATCACGTCCCGGAACGTGCCATGCGTATGCTCATCGGGGCCGAGCGACCGTGGAAACACCTCATACCATGCCGCAAATCCGGCACCCGCCCGCTCCGCCCGGACCGGGATGGGCGCCTCCAGCGTAACCGGGAACGGGCGCAGATCTGCCTGCTGCATCAGCCGCGTCGTCTCGTCCGACAATAGCGCCAGCCGCCGCGTCTCCTCCTGTGGCGCCCGCAGCGCCTCCGTCAACGTTTCAAACTGCGCCTGCAGGGCCTTGGGCGCCCGCTCCGCCGTCCGCGCCACCAGGGCCGCGCCCTCTTGCAGCTCGAGCGTCACCGGAACCCCAGCCTTGAACTTCTTCGTCAGCTCATCGGCAAACGTGGCAAACTCATCCCGCCACGCCTGCACCGAATACTGGTGCACCCCGAGCGCCATGAGCGGAAATGCCGCCCCCCAGCGCGCATTGCCGAGCGGCGCCATCCGCGTCTCATGCCACTCCTCACGCCCCGGCACCTGCCAGCGCAGCGCCGCTGCCAGCTTGTCATGCCCATCCGCGATCACATCCACCTCGGCCTCGACCCGGTCCCCCAGCGTCCGCCGCACCTGGAACCGGCCCATATCGACCGACGGCGCCGGCGCTTCGAGCGCCAGCCGCGGAGCCTGCGCCGCCGCCGCCGCCCGCGCCGGCAATAACGGCGCCGGTGCTACGACCGGCGCCACGTCCGCCTGGAACACCTGCACCGTATGCGCCCCCAGCGTCAGCATCCCCACGGGATCAAGCCCGATCCCATCCGCATTGCTGAACCGCTGAAATGCCTGGCCGATCGAACTCAACAGCAGCGCCGGGTCGATCGTCACCGGCGCCGCCGTGTCGTTCACCAACATCAATGCCGCATGCTGTGCCGCCCGCACATCAGGCGCGTCCGTGCGCAGCAACGCCAGCGGGCGCCCCGGCGGAGACACGACGGAGACCGGCCCGGACGGCAAGCGGCCCCGCATGGCATTCAGCTTGGCCAGATCGTCCACTGGCGCGGAAAGCCCGCTCAACCACCCGTCCCCCAAAAGCGCCGCCAGCGCAGGCCAGCGCGGCGCCGCGCCGGCCGTGGCCGACGCCGGCATCAGCACCGGCGCCACCTTCCGCAACGCCGCCAGCTCATCCCACAACCATGCGCCCCGCCCATCCCACCAGGGCAGCGACGCGGTCACATAATCCACCGTGCCCGTCGGCAATCCCTGCAACAGCCGCCACGGCAACCCCGCCGTCCAAGCAAGCAACACCCGGTCGCCAACCCCCCGCCGCAGACGCACTAGAAAGCGCTGCACCAACGCAGGCGGCAGCCGGTCAAGCCCCAGCAGCCGCACGCCCTGACACTCCATCCCGTTGATCCGCAATGCCCACACGGCCGCAAGCTGATCGATATCCTGCTCGTCGCTGACCGACACGGCCGCGACCCCGGTCATCGCAGGTTCCTGCCGCGGGTCCATCGACGGCGCCGGCAACGTCACGAACGGCCCGGCGGCCTCATCGGCCGGAACATGAGCCAAGTCCAGGTCGAGCAACGCCGGTAACGCACCCGCCACCGGAACCGCCGACAGCACCCAATCGAAGCCTAGACCCTTGGCCTGAACGGCACCTGCTTCATCTTCGACCCAAGCGATGCACGGGGCCGGTCTCTTCTTCGTCAATGGCTGCATCGCCCGTCATCTCCTGCCGGCGCCGGCCTGAAGGCACCGCTCCGCCGGGCGCACCAACGAAGCGCGTCCCCCGGCCGATAGTTGCAAATGAGATTACGATCCCGCGTGCCCCGCCCGCGCCAGCCCCCCGCCCGACACCGCCTGATACGTCGCGATCGCCAGCGTCAACGGCTCGAACGGCTTGGTAATCACGAACGCCGGCTCCAGCGTGTCGCCCGTCAGCAGCCGCTCCGGATAAGCGGTGACGAAGATCACCGGCGCGTAATGATGCTGCATGATGCGCGCCACCGCCGCCGTGCCGTCACCACCCAGGCCCAGATTGATGTCCGCCAAGATCAGCCCCGGCTTATGCTTCTCCGCCAGCGCCACCGCCTCGCTCTCGCTCGACGCCACGCCCACCACCCGGTGCCCGCAATTGGCGACCAGCTCTTCCAAATCCATGGCAATGATCGGCTCATCTTCGATGATCAGCACGTCCGTCGCCACCGCCGCCCGCAGATGCTCCCGCGCCTCCGCCAACTGCGCCGCCGCCTCCCCGGCGGACAAGCCGACCACCCCGGCCGCCGTCTCGACCGGCACGTCCTCGAGCGAGGTCAACAGCAGCAATTGCCGCTGCTGCTGTGACAGGCCGCCAACGATGAAGGCGCTGGACACGCCCGGCCCGGTTTCGAACTGCCGGGTCACGGTGCCATACAGGGCGGACCGGGCATCCGCCTTCGCCGTGCTGTCACTCAGCAGCGTCTTGAGGCTTTCGGCCACCAGGGCGTCACCCCGCGGCTGGCTCCCGGTCAATGCCCGCGCATAGCGGCGTGCATACGGCAGCGCGCGGATCAGGTCTTCGCGACGCAGGCTATTCATCGGCCAACGATCTCCAAGATGTGTTACGCAAATGGGCCATGACCGATGAGGGACAAGCATAGGTGTCTGCCGCATTAAGCCTAGCCGAGCCTGACCTACGGCGCCAAGTGACCAACCTGCTGCCAGACCTCCGCGCGTTCGCCCGCTTCTTGGTACGGGATCGTACGGCCGCCGATGACCTCGTGCAGGACGCCGTCGTCCGGGCCTTGACCGCACTCGATCAGTTCGAGCCCGGCACCAACCTGAAGGCCTGGCTCTTCACCATTCTGCGTAACCAGTTTTACGAACAAGCCCGCCGCCGCAAGCGCGAAGCCCGCGCGATGCTGGCCTTTTCCGACGATGACGCGCCCGCCGCCCCAGCCCAGCACGCACAGACGGAGCTACAAGACCTCCAGCGTGTGATCTTCGACCTGCCTCCCTTGCTCCGGGAGGCGCTCATTTTAATGGGGGCGCAGGGCCTGACCCATAGTGAGGCCGCGCTCATCTGCGGCGTGCCAGAGGGCACCATGAAGGCCCGCCTCTCCCGCGCCAGAACGGCTTTATCCATGCGGATGTCAGTCGCGGTTTCGTGACTGCAACCCATGCAACGCCGCACGCGGCAACGCCATTGCTCAGACATCATGGCAATAGGCGAGATGATGTCCCAAGCCCTTACCACCACCCCGGCCGAGCCCTCGTTCCACGACCAGGTCATCGCAATCCTGCCCAAGCTCAGGGTGCAGGCACTGGCGCTAACCCGAAACCGGTCCGCGGCAGAGGACTTGGTTCAGGATGCAGTGTGCAACGCGCTGTCGGCCTGCAATAGCTTCATTCCCGGCACCAACTTTCCCGCCTGGATGCACCGCATCTTGCGTAACCGCTTCATCAGCAACCTGCGCAAGCGCCGCGACACGACGGACATCGATGACGTGCCGCAAAGCGCCTTCTCGACCGAGGCGCCGCACGAAGACCGGCTGGCGCTGAAGGAACTCGCCGCCGCGATGGCCCGCCTGCCATCCGATCAGCGTGAGGCGCTGGTGATGGTCGTGGTGCATGGCATGAGCTACGAAGCCCTGGCGGAATCCACCGGTTGCGCCGTCGGCACGGCAAAGAGCCGCGTCTTCCGCGCCCGCCGGCAGCTCGAGACCTGGCTACTGGGTGAGCCCAAGGCCAAGACGGCCCGCCGCCCAGCGTCGATCGTGGACGACACTTTCAAGCGTTTGCGTGAGCAGGCGGAACAAGCCGCCGTCTAAGCCGTTGCACCCTATGAGGACAGCTTAGCCGTGGCGCGGGTAACCATCCCGCGCCACCTCTTTTGAATGGGTCATGCCGGATCGTAAGACCAAACTTCCGAAGGTGCCTGAGTTGAAGCCGAAAGCAGACGCCTTCGACCTTTGGCTGCAGCGGGGCCTGCATGAACTCTTCGACGAAGTCGTCAAGGAGCCAATACCACCCGATCTGCTGAAGTTGATCGAGGATGGCCGGCCGAAATGAGGGTGCAGGCCGTGCCTTGAAAGGCCGGCGCCGGCACCGCCTGGCAGCATCCCGGGTCAAGCAACTTGTACTCACCGCACTGTTCAGCGTGCCACTCGCCGTGATCGGCGCACTCGCGGCCGGCTGGGGCATAGCTCTTCTTTGTTGGGCGCTCGCCGCCGCGGGCGGGCTGTGGGCCGGGCGCTGGCACAGCGCCGCCCACGCCGACCGGCTTCGCACCGCCATCGACGGCTGGGGCAAGGGCCGCCCTTTCGACCTCCCGGACCTCCGGCCGCAAGAGCCTGCCTTTCGCCGCCTCGCCATCAGCCTGAAGCGCGCCACCCTGTTGCTCAGCCGGCAGCAATCCCAACTCGATACCGCCATCCGCGAGCAGGAATTGTCCATGCAGGAGATTCATCATCGCGTGAAGAACAACCTGCAGATCGTCGCCAGCCTGCTCAACCTGCAGGCCAGCCGCATCCGCCTGCCCGAGGCCCGTGCCGAGTTCCAGTCCGCCCGGGACCGTGTGCGCGCCCTGGCCACGCTGCACCGCCACCTCTACGCCCACGGCGAAGTCCACACGATCGACATGCGGGAGTTCTTGGCCGAACTGTGCGAACAGCTGTTCAGCGCACTCGGCGAAACCCCGAACCACGGCCGGCCCGGTGAACAGGGCCGCCTTCGCCTCAAGATCGAGGCGCCAGAACTGAAGATGTCCAGCGACCAAGCCGTTCCCCTGGCCCTGATCGTCACAGAAGCCGTCAGCAACGCCGTGAAATACGCGTTTCCCGGCGGCATGCCCGGCGAAATCTCGGTGACGCTCACCACGGAAGGCGACCTGCTGACGATGAAGATCGCCGATAACGGCGTCGGCATTCCCACCGGACGCGTGCAGACCGAGGCCGGTGTGCGGGACGGCATCGGCATCCAGCTCATCCGCGGCTTCGCCCGCCAGCTACACGCGGCGTTGCTGGTCGATGAGGTGGTCGGCACCACCTACGTCGTGACCCTGCCGCTGCGCCGGGCCCGGTTCGACAGCCCCGAACTCGGCTGAGGCTTGCGAAACGGCGCGCAAGCCTTGATATCGGAGGGATGGCCAACGAGCTCACCATGGACCCGGCGCTGCACGCCACCGCCACCGCCTGGCGCCGGCACCTGCACGCCCATCCCGAGCTGTCCTTAGAGGAACAAGCCACCGCGGCCTACGTTTGTGAGGTGCTGACCGGCCTCGGCGTGCCGTTCACCGCCGGGGTAGGCGGGCATGGCGTCGTCGCGACGCTCACCCGCGGCCAGTCGAACCGCAGCGTGGGACTCCGCGCCGATATGGACGCGCTGCCGATCGAGGAGCAAACCGGCGCCCTCTATGCCTCTACCCGGCCCGGAATCATGCACGCCTGCGGCCATGACGGCCATACCGCCAGCCTATTGGGTGCCGCCGCGCTACTGGCACGGGACAGCAGGTGGTCCGGCACCGTCCAACTCGTGTTCCAACCAGCCGAAGAAGGCTTCGGCGGCGCGCTGTCGATGATGTCGGACGGCTTGTTCGAGCGTTTCCCGATGGAGCGGGTATTCGGCTTCCACAACTGGCCCGGCGTTGCCGCCGGCACCGTCGTGCTGCATCACGGGCCGGTCATGGCCGCCGCCTCCCGGCTGAATATCACCCTCACGGGCCATGCCGGGCACGCGGCGATGCCTCATCTGACGCGGGACCCGGTGCTGGCCACCGGGCAGGTGATCGTGGCGCTCCAATCCATCGTCGCCCGCAACGTGGACCCGCTCGCATCCGCCGTCATCACCATCGGCGTGCTACAGGCCGGCACCGCGGCCAATCAAATCCCGGAACAGGCCATCCTGCGCGGCACCATCCGCAGCCACCTGCCCGCCGTGCGGGACATGCTGGACGACTGCATCCACCGCGTCGTGGCCGGCGTGGCCCAGGCCTGCAACGTCCATGCCGAGGTCGAAATCGTCCACGGCGTCACCAGCACCATCAATTACGAGGACGAGGCCGCATTGGCGGCTGACACCGCCGCATCGATGGGCGCCCCGGTCATGCGCGACCTCCCGCCCAGCATGGCCGGCGAGGATTTCGGCTGGCTGCTGACCAAGCGGCCCGGCGCGTTCGCCTGGATCGGCAACGGCCCGGCGCTGGACGGCGGGGACCTGCACAACGCCGCCTATGATTTTAATGACGCGATCCTGCCGGTGGCCTCCGCCTACCTGGCCAACACAGCCATACGGGCGCTGGAGGGCCATTGAACCCGGCGGCGTCCGGCGCGCCGGGGCGGGCCTGGCTCGAAAATGCGTTGCAGCGGGCCCGGGTGGCATTGCGTCCCGTTATCGCCCTGGGCGCGGCGGCAACCGTGCTGTCCTGTGCACAGGCCTGGTGCCTGGCCCAACTGCTCGCCGGGGCATTGAACGGCGGGTCGGACTGGTCCTGGGCCGCGGCCTTCGCAACGCTCGCGGTGGCGCGCGCCGCGCTGTCGGCCTGGTCCGAACCGCTGGCCTTCCGCGTCGCCGCAGACGCGCGCGTGTCCCTGCGCCACGAGTTGTTCACCCGCCTGTTCAGCGCCGGGCCGGACGTCTGGCGGCGCAGCCCGGCGGGCGCCCTGGTGACCCTGGCGGTGGACCGGATCGAGGCGCTGGACGGCCTATTCGCCCGCTGGGCCCCCGCGGCCACGCTCGCTTTGCTTAGCCCGGCGATCGTCCTTGCCGCCGCCTGCTGGCTCGACCCCTGGGCGGCGCTGATTTTGCTCGCCGCCGGGCTGCTGGTGCCTCTCGGCATGGCGCTGGCGGGCGTGGGCGCGGCGGCAGCGTCCCGCAAGCAATTCGGCGCCATGGCCGCTTTGCAGGCGCGTTTCCTGGATCGCATCAGCGGCATAGCCACGATCGTTCTGGCCGGGCGCACGAATGACGAGGCGCAGGCCATGAGGCGCGCCGCCGACGAGCTCGCCGCCCGCACCCTGCGGGTGCTACGCGTGGCCTTCCTCAGCTCCGCCGCGTTGGACGGCGCAGCCGCGGCGGCGCTGATCGGCCTTGCCGTGCGCTACTTTAGCGTGCCCCGCGCCGGCCCGGCCGTCACGATCTTCATGCTGCTGCTGGGCGTCGAGTTCTTCGTGCCCCTTCGCGCCTTCGCCGCCGCCTATCAGGACCGGCTCGGCTCCAGCGCCACCGCGGACGCGTTCGACCTGGTCCCGGTCCCGCCGCCGTCAGCCGAACCCCTGCCGATCCGCTCCGTGCAGGCTCTCGGCGTCACCATCGGCTTCGACCAGGTCGGCTACACCTGGGATCCTGCCCGCGGCCCGGTGCTGGAGGACCTCAGCTTCCGCGTGCCGCCCGGCGAAACGCTGCTGCTGGTGGGGCCGTCGGGCGCGGGCAAATCGACGGTGATCGAGCTGCTGCTGGGCTTCATCAAGCCGGACACGGGCCGCATTACCCTGAACGGCGCCCCGCTCGACAGCATCGTGCCCGACGCCCTGGCGCGCATGACGAGCTGGATCGGCCAGCGCCCCCGCCTGTTCGCCGGCACCATCCGGGACAACATCCGCTTCGGCCGGCCCGAGGCGACGGACGCCGAAATCGAAGCCGCCGCCGCCAGCGCGGGCGTGACCGGCTTTGCCGCCACCCTACCGGACGGGCTGAATACGCTGATCGGCGAGGGCGGCTATGGCCTGTCCGGCGGCCAGGCCCAGCGCGTCGCCATCGCCCGCGCGTTCTGCCGCAACGCGCCGCTATTATTGTTGGACGAACCTACCGCGCACCTCGACCCCGCGACCGAGGCCGACGTGTTCGCCGCCCTCCGCCGCCTGGCGCTGAACCGCACCGTCATCCTCGCCAGCCACTCCGCCGCCGCCCACGCCTTCACCGGCCGCCGGCTCGAGCTGCGCCCGGTGCAACAGGAGGCCGCTTGACCCCGCTCCTGACCGTCGCCCGGCAAGGCCGGGGTGAGGCCGGGTGGCTGCTGGGCGGCATGCTGATCTCGCTACTGTCGATCGGCACCTTGCTGGCGCTTTCGGTTGGCACAGCTGGGCTGGCGCTCGGGCCGTCCAGCGCCGGCTGGCTCGCGCTGCCGTTCGTGCTGCGTAGCCTGGGCGTGGGCCGGGTGGCGCTCCGATATGCCGAACGCATGGTGACGCACGCTGCCACCTTCCGCGCGCTCACGGCCCTGCGGCTCTGGCTATTCCGCGCCCTGGCCCGGCGCTCCGCAGGCGGACTCGGCATGGTCCGTGCCGGCGACGCGCTGTCCCGTCTCGTCGGCGATGTCGAGGCGCTGGACGGCCTTTACCTACGCATCGCCGTTCCCGGCCTGGCCGCGGTCTTGCTGCTGCCGGTGCTGGTTTGGGGCCTGGCGTCCTCAGCGGTCACGGCCGTGATGGTCGGCGGGTTGTTCACCCTGTCCGCACTGGTGCTGCCGTGGCTTGCCGCACGCGGCACGGCGCAGGACGGCGACAGTCTGGCCGCCGCCGGCTCCGGCCTTCGCGTGGCCGCGCTCGACACGATCGGCGGCCTGCGCGAAGTCCTCGCCTACGGCGCCGCCCCGCGCATGCTGGCTGAAATCGGGTCACGCGAACAAACCCTCATCACCGTCCAGCACAGCGTCGCCCGGCGGAGCGCGCTGGCGCAGGCCGGGTCCTTCCTCTGTGGTCAGGCCGCCTTGCTCGCCGTCGTGCTCGGCGGCGGCCCGGCGCTGGTGCCGTCCCTGTTTCTCACGCTGGCCGCTTTCGAGATCGTCGGCGGCATGGCCCGCGCCGGCGTCCTGGCCGGCCACGCATCGGGCGCGGCCGCCCGCGTCGTGGCCGCCGCGGAGGCCCCGGCGGCGGTCGAAGAACCGGCCCACCCCGCCCCCCTACCAACCGGCACGGCGCTCAGCTTCGACCATATCACCTTCCACTGGCTCCCCGGCCGCCCGGCGGTCTTGGAAGATTTCTCCCTAGACATTCCAGCCGGCAGCCGCGTCGCGATCCTCGGGCCTTCCGGCTCCGGCAAATCCACCCTGGCCGCGCTGGCGCTGAAGGTCGCCGCGCCGCAATCCGGCTGCGTCCGGCTGGGCGGCGCCGACATCGCCACCCTGTCCGCGGCCGACGTGCGGTCCCGCATGGCCTGGGTCGGTCAAGACACGCATCTGTTCCAGGACTCCATCCGCAACAACCTGCTGCTGGCCCGCCCCGGCGCCGATGACGCCGCACTCTGGCAGGCGCTGACGGAGGCGCAACTGGCCGGCAAAATCCGCACCCTGCCGGGCGGCCTGGACGCCATGATCGGCGGCACCAGCCCCGGCCTGTCCGGCGGCGAAGCCCGCCGCCTGGCCCTAGCCCGCGCGCTGCTGTCCGACGCCCCCCTCCTGATCCTAGACGAACCCACCGCCGGCCTAGACGCCACCACCGAAGCCGAATTCTTCCGCGCCCTGAACGACACCGCCCCAGACCGCACCGTCCTCCTAATCGTTCATCGTCTTTTAGGCGTCGAACGCCTAGACCGCACTTGGCGTCTCACCGCCGCCCACGCCGTTTCTGCGCTGACATGAATGTGTGCAATACTAGAAATAACAGGGTCGCCCCACCGCTGACACTTCAACGTCGAACCGTGTCCAAAGGTCCTCGATCATCCAATCTTGCCGCAGCTCTGGCTGTCTCTGAGGCAATCGCTGCCGTAGAACATAGTTTCATCAGATTTCCCGACGGGCCAACTAACCCCAAACCACCCGAGCCGTGTCCACCACCAGCCGCAGCTTGGCCCATTGCTCGTCCTCCGCCAGCGTATTGCCCTCCTGTGTGGAGGCGAAGCCGCATTGGGGGGATAGGCAGAGCTGGTCCAGCGGCGCGAACTTGGCGGCCTCGGCAATGCGGCGCTGCAGGTCGTCCGTGTGTTCCAGCGTGCCGGTCTTGGACGTGACCAGGCCCAGCACCACCGTCTTGCCGGCCGGCAGGAAGCGCAGCGGCTCGAACCCGCCGGCGCGCTCGGTATCCCACTCCATGAAATAGCCGTCGATCGGCATGGTGTTGAATAGCAGTTCCGCCACCGGCTCATACCCGCCTGACGCGATGAAGGTGCTGCGGAAATTGCCGCGGCAGAGGTGCATCGTGACCCGCATGTCGGCCGGCTTGTCCCGCAACGCCTCTCGCACCAGCCCGGCATAGATCTCCGGCTGCCGCGCCGGGTCATCGCCGCGGGCGCGCAGCATGTCCAGCTGATCCGGATCGCAAAGATAGGCGAACGAGATGTCGTCCAGCTGCAAATAACGGCAGCCCGCGTCGTAGAACGCATGCACCGCCTTGTTGTACGCGCGGCCCAAATCGGCGTAGAACGACTCCATGTCGTCATACACGCCGAAGTTCATCATCTGCTTGCCGCCGCGATAATGCAGCATGCTCGGGCCGGGAATGGTCATCTTCGGCGTGTGCTTCGTGTGGGCGGCCAGGAACTTTAAATGCTCCAGCATCGGGTGCCCACTGAACCCGACCTTGCCGGTGATCCGCAGCGCCTTGTTGATCCCTACACCGCCCTTGAAGTTCATGCCGGAATCGAGGTTCACCGACGTGACCCCGTCCAAATGCTTTAAGAAATCGAAGTGCCAATACGCCCGGCGGAACTCCCCATCCGTCACCGCCAGGAGGCCGATCTCCTCCTGCTTCCGGATCAGCACGATGATCTCAGCATCCTCCACCGCGCGCAGCCCGGCCGCATCCAGCGTGCCGGCCGCATGCTGCTCCCGCGCCAGCTTCAACGGCGCCGTGCGCAACAGGCTACCGACCATGTCGGCGCGAAACGGGGGCTGGGTCCGGGTCATCGTTGTCTCCTCGACATGGCCTCTCTAGCGCCGGGCCGCGGGTTTGCCTATGCCTACACGAACCCGTGAGGAACCCGCCATGCGCCTGATCGCCGCCCTGCTGACCTTGCTCGCTATCCCCGCTCGGGCCGAGCTGCCGGCCGTCGTGAAGATCGGCATCCTCAACGACCAAAGCGGCCCGTTCGCCGACGCGTCCGGCCCCGGCTCGGTCGTAGCAGCGCAGCTGGCGGCGGAAGATTTCAAGCGCGAGGCGCCGGGCACCACGGTCGAGATCCTGTACGGCGACCATCAAAACAAGGCCGACGTCGGCTCGGCGATCGTGCGATCCTGGGTCGACCGGGATGGCGTTTCGGCCGTGGCGGACGCGGTGAACTCCGCCGTGGGCCTCGCGGTCAACCAGATCATGCGGGAACGGAACCGCAGCTTCGTCGCCACCAACGTCGGCACGTCGGAGCTGACCGGCAAATCCTGCGCGCCGACCACCATGCAATGGACCATGGACACCTGGGCCAACGGCAACGTGGCCGCCCGCGCGCTGGTGGGGCAGGGGGGACAGCGCTGGTATTTCCTCACGATCGACTACGCGCTCGGCACCGCGCTCGAGCGTGATACGACGCAGGCGCTGACGAGACTGGGCGCGAGCGTCATCGGCTCCGCACGGCATCCCATCGGCACCACCGATTTCTCGTCATTGCTGCTGGGCGCGCAATCGTCCGGTGCCGATGTGGTGGCGCTGGCGAGCACGGGGTCCGACCTGATCAATGCCGTGAAGCAGGCGCGCGAGTTCGGCCTCACCCCCAAGCAGAAGCTGATCGGCTTGCTCACTCAGTTTACCGACGTGGTCGGCATGGGCCTCGATACCGCGCAGGGCCTGATCGTGTCCGAGGCATTCTATTGGGACGAGAACGACGCGACCCGCGCCTGGTCGCAGCGTTTCGGCGCCCGGATGGGCGGACGCATGCCGACGGCGAACCAGGCCGGGGTGTATAGCTCCGTCCTCGCCTGGCTCCGCGCAGCGGGCACCGTCGGCAGCGTGGACGGTGCCCGCGTGCTGGCCCAGTTGCGGTCCGCGCCGATCGAGGACACGCTGTTCGGCACCGTCACCGTCCGGATCGACGGCCGGGCCGTGCACGCGATGCACGTGTACCGGGTAAAGCGCCCGGACCAATCGCAGGGCCAATATGACCTGTATGAGGAGGTCGCCACCGTGCCGCCCGATCAGGCGTTCCGCCCCTTGGCTGACGGTGGCTGCCCGTTGGTTCCCTCATTGCGCTAACAGTTGTGCGTTGACGCTGGGCCGCACGCATGGGCAGGTTTGCGCACATTGTGGAGTCGCATCGATGACATTGAAAACCCTCACCTGCGCGGCCGCCCTCACCGCCCTGCTGGCCGGCTGCGGCGGCCCGGCCAGCGCTCCGCCACCGCTCTTCGTCGTGTTCTTCACGCCTCTCTCCGCCGAGCTGGACGCCCCAGCCCGCACGGTGGTGGCGGACGCGGCCAAGGCGGCGGCCGAGGCGTCCGACCGGAACCTCACCGTCCACGGTTACGCCGCCCCCACGCCGGGCATGACCCAGGCGTCCGAACTGGCATTGGCGCAAAAGCGCAGCCTGGTGGTGACCAATGCCCTAGTCGCGGCAGGCGTGAAGCAGTCCCGCATCCACCAAGCGGCACGCGGCTCGGTCGGCGGCGACCCAGGCATCGAGAGCCGGCGGGTGGGGATCGAGTTCGAGGATTAGGCGGTTATCTCAGCAAGCAGAGCGGATCGATATGAGCGAGGACAAGGCTGAAGCTGCGGCGCTTTCCGATCCGGATGCCCAGCCTTTGGCGGAGGAGGCGCTCGCCAAGACAACCCCGGTGCCCCGCGCCAAGATGCTCCGCCGCGCTCTCGGCCTGACCCAGGAGGAGCGGCGGCCAGCCCGCTGGGCGGCCTTGCGGCAAAACCGTTGGGCGGCCTCGCGGCCAGACCGTTGGGCGGCCTCGCGGCCGACGCCCATAGCGTGAGCGCGGCCCTCTCCACCGACCGGCCGCATGACGTGCTGCGCCGGGTGTTTGGGTTTCCGGAGTTCCGGGGCCTCCAGGAAGCCGCGATCGACACCGTGGTGCAGGGCGGGGACGCGCTGGTGCTGATGCCCACCGGCGGCGGCAAGAGCCTATGCTATCAAGTCCCCGCCCTCTGCCGCCCCGGCACCGCCATCGTCGTCTCCCCGCTCATCGCGCTCATGGACGATCAGGTCGCCGCCCTCCGCCAGCTCGGCATCTCCGCCGGCGCGCTTCACTCCGAGATCGAGCCCGAGGAGGCATCGGACACCGCCGGCAAACTCGCCAACGGCCTGCTCGACCTGCTATATGTCTCGCCCGAGCGCCTGCTCATGCCCGGCACCCTCGACCGCCTCTCCCGCATCGAGATCGCGCTGATCGCCATCGATGAGGCGCATTGCGTGTCTGCCTGGGGGCATGAGTTCCGGCCCGAATACCGTGGCCTCGCCCGGCTGTCCCAGGTGTTCCCCGGCGTGCCCCGCATCGCGCTCACCGCCACCGCCGACCCGCGTACCCGCATCGACATCCTGACCGCGCTGGGGATGGAGGAGGCCGCGGTGTTCAGCGCCAGCTTTCACCGCCCCAACCTGCATATCGCGGCCCAGGCCAAAATGGGTGAGACGTCGGAACTCCGCGCCTTCCTCGCCAAGCGCCGCGGCCAGGCCGGCATCGTCTATTGCAACAGCCGCGCTAAGACCGAGCGCGTGGCAACCAAATTACAGGAGGACGGGTATATCGCCATCGCCTTCCACGCCGGCCTGTCGGCCATGGAAAAGCGCATGGCACTGACCCGGTTCCGCGGGGGTGAGGCGGTGGTCATGGTCGCTACCATCGCGTTCGGCATGGGGATCGATCGCCCCGACGTCCGCTTCGTCGTGCATCTCGATATGCCCGACAGCCCCGAGGGCTTCTACCAGCAGATCGGCCGCGCCGGGCGGGACGGGGACCGCGCGGACACCCTCTTGCTCTATGGCGGCGAAGACATCGCCCGCGCCCGGCACTGGCTGGCCCAATCCACCGCGCCCGAGCAGCAGCAGATCGTGATGCGGGAGCGGCTGGAGGCGATGATCTCGCTCACGGAAACCACGTCCTGCCGCACCAAATCGCTGCTGGCCTGCTTCGGTGAAAACATGAACGGCGCCTGCGGTCACTGCGATTGCTGCACCAGACCGGTAGCCCTGTTCGACGGCACGGTCGCGGCGCAAAAGGTCCTGAGCGCCATCTACCGCACCGGCCAGCGCTTCGGCGCGTTACATATCGTCTCCGTCCTGCAAGGGCAGAAGACGCCGATGGTGGAAAAGCACGGCCACGCCAGCCTCAGCACCTTCGGCATCGGCGCCGACAAGCCGGCGGGCTTCTGGCGCGGCGTGATCCGCCAGCTCATCGCCCGCGGTGCGCTGCGCACCGAGAGCGGTGACTACGCCACGCTGGCCCTGGTGCCGGATGAGGCGCGTCCGATCCTGCGCAGCGAAACCACCGTCATGCTGCGCGAGGATGTCGAGCCGGTGCGGGCCGCGAAGGCCGACCGGGTGGTGACGCCGCCGGGTCAGGGCAGCCCGCTATTCGAAGCCCTGCGGGCCTGGCGCGCGGCGGAGGCCAAGAAGCAATCCGTGCCGCCTTACGTGATCTTCCATGACAGCGTGCTGCGCGAGATCGCCACCAACCGCCCGGCGACCCAGGCCAAGCTCGCCGAGGTGAAGGGCATGGGCGGTAGCAAGATCGCCCGCTACGGCGCGGCGCTGCTGGCAGTCGTGCGGGACGCGCCGTGACGGTCTGGGGGCATACCGAGGCCGGTGAGCCCGTGCACCGCTTTACCATCGCCACGGCCGGGATCGAGGCGGACATCATGACCTTTGGCGCCGCGATCACCGCGCTCCGCATCCCGGACCCGGCCGGCCGCGTCGCCAACATCGTGCTCGGCCTGCCCGATGTCGCGGCTTACGAGGCGCACAGCCCGCATTTTGGCGCCATCGCCGGACGCTACGCCAACCGCATCGCCCACGGGCGTTTCACGCTGGATGGTCAGGACTACCAGATCACCCGCAGCAACGGCGCCCATGCGCTGCACGGCGGCACCAAGGGCTTCGGCAAGCGCGTCTGGACCGTGGACGAAGCCGGACCGCAACGCCTAGTGCTGAGCTACATCAGCCCGGACGGCGAAGAGGGCTTCCCCGGCACCTTGCACGCCACCGTCACCTACACCGCCGAACCCGGCGCGCTACGCATCGGCTACACCGCCACTACCGACCGCCCCACGGTGCTGAACCTCACCAACCACAGCTACTTCAACCTCTCCGGCGAAGGCTCCGGCAGCATCCTAGGCCACATCCTAGAGATCCCTGCCGATCACTTTCTCCCAGTCGATCCCTCCATGATCCCCACCGGCGAACGCCGCCCCGTGACCGGCACTGCGTTCGACTTCCGCAGCCCCATCCCGATCGGCGCCCACATCCGGGACGGCGATCCACAGCTGGTGCACGGCCAGGGCTACGACCATTGCTGGATCCTCGGCGACCCCACCCCCGAACCCCGCCCCGCCGCCCACCTGACCGACCCGGCCTCCGGCCGCAGCCTCACAGTCCTCACCACCGAACCCGGCGTGCAGGTCTATACCGGCAACCAACTGACCGCATCCCTGACCGGACCATCCGGGCGCGCCTACCGGCAGGGGGATGGTGTCTGCCTGGAAACCCAACACTTCCCCGACACCCCGAACCAACCCACCTTTCCCGAAACCATTTTCCACCCCAACACAACCTTCCGCAGCACGACGATCTTCGACACCAACCCACACAGCGGAGCTATGACGCCCCCTGCCGCTGGCAAGCCTTTCCGATAAGATCGGAGAAGGTCGGGGTGAGGGTGGAAGCAACAAGCCCGCCCAAACCCATCGCGAAACCAGCTGAGGCGAAACTCCTCCCCTGGCGAGCTCATCCTGCAACGAGCGCTGGACCGAGCGGGTGCTTGTCGCCGCCGGTCCCTGGTCGGGGTGCTGCTTCCCGACGGCGACGTCTCCCCCGTGGCCTGTGATCGATGGTCGCACATTGACCGAACGACCGTCACTAAACGTGCCTGCTCTCGTGCCGTTCGGGTAGATTTTCTCCCCTCTCGGCTTTAAACGAACCAGTTTCAGTCAAGGGGTTAACGAGCGGTGGGAGGGTGGTCACCTCGAATGCTCGCGCTTTGCTCTCCCAAAGATAGGGAGTCCGGCACGCCGGGCACAGCGCATCCATGAGCCGGGCCAGCCGGTATTTATATCCAGGCCGGGAGTGCCGGGCGTGATGGGCCCATCGCTCCTTCTGGGCCAACTCCATCGAGGCCAGGCCCAGTATGATGCCGCAGTTTACGCACGGCATCGCCGCGATCACGGCCAGTTGCCGCCGTTTATCGCGCCTGTCCAGGAAGGACACGATGGGCAAGGTGATCGGCAGGGAGATCAACAGCACGATCAAGAGCAGCGGCACCGCCAGCCAAAGCGGCACCCACTCATAATGGCCGCGGCGTGTTCGTTTCATACCGGGCACGTAGGGCGGATAAGCCCTTCGCGCCACCCGCCTAGACTGGTCAAAGTGCGCGAACTGCATACACTCATTGCGAAAAGGAGGCGCGCGTGCCCGAGGAAGCGCAGAGTTCCGACCCACACGCAGCGAACCCGCGGATCGTCTGGCCCGCTGGGCACCGGCCTGACACGGCTCGGGTGTTTGCCCAGAACAGCATTGAGGTCGCCGCGCCGCCGGACCGGGTTTGGACCACGCTGATCGATTGCACGGCGTGGCCGCGCTGGTATCGCCACTGCAGCGGCGTTTCCATGCTGAAAGGCGGCGACCAGCTCGGACCCGGCGCCCAGTTCCGGTTCAAGACGCTGGGCTTCTGGTTCGAACCGGCCGTCGATACGTTCGAGCCGAAGCGGATGCTCGTCTGGTCGGCCAAGGGACCCGCCGGCGCGAGCGGCGCCCATGCCTGGCTGATCGAGCCCACCCCGGCCGGGTGCCGGGTGATCACGGAGGAGGTGCAGCAGGGAGCGCTGCTGATCTTATTGCAGGGTCGCATGCGCCGCCAGTTGCTCGGCGCGCACGCGGACTGGCTGCGCGGCCTGAAGGCGCTGGCGGAGGGCGGGCTCAGCCCCGCTGCAGGAAGCGGCTGAACGCCTCGAGCGTCGCCTCGCTCACGTGGTGCTCGATCCCCTCGGCGTCCTGCTCGGCGTGCTCGGCCGCCACCCCCACGGCCATCAGCAAATCCACCACCAGCCGGTGCCGGGCCCGCACGCGGCCGGCCAGCGCCTGGCCGGCCTCGGTCAGGAACACGCCGCGGTAGGGGCGGGCGGTGGCCAGGCCCTCCCGCTTTAACCGGCCGATCGCCTTGATGGCGGTGGCGTGGCTCACGCCCAGGCGCCGGGCGATGTCGGTTGGGCGCGCCTCCCCCTCGGCGGTCAGCAGATCGGCGATCAGCTCGGCATAATCCTCCAGCACGGCCGCGGACTGCGCCGTGCGGGCCGCGCCAAACCGCCGGGCCTGGGTCGGCGCGGCCGGCAGCGTCCCGCTCATGTCAGCACGTCCCATATCAGCTTGCCGTTCAACGCCAAGATCACCCCCGCCACCGCGCATGCGAGCCCGAGCGTCGCCGGGCGGATCGCGAACACGCCCATCCTACGCCGGTCCGCCACGAACCACACCAGCGGAATGACCGCAAACGGCAGCTGCATCGACAGCACCACCTGGCTCAGCACCAGCAGCTTCGCCGTCCCGCCCTCCCCATAGATATAGGTGACGATCACGACCGGGATGATCGCCAGCCCCCGCGTCAACAGCCGGCGGGCCCAGGGCGGGATGGTCAGGCGGAGAAATCCCTCCATCACCACCTGCCCGGCCAAGGTCGCGGTCAAGGTCGAGTTCACGCCGGACGCCAGCAGCGCCACGCCGAACAAGGCGGAGGCGAACCCCGCGCCCAGCAACGGGCTCAGCAGCTCATAAGCCTGCCCGATCTCGGCCACATCCTCGTGCCCGGTGCCGTGAAACACGCTGGCGGCCACAATCAGGATCCCCGCGTTCACGAACAGCGCCAGGGTCAGCGCGATGCTGCTGTCCCACGTCGCCCAGCGGATCGCCGCCCGGCGCCCGGGCTCGTCCGGCTGGAACGCCCGGGTCTGCACGATGCTGGAATGCAGATAGAGGTTATGCGGCATCACCGTAGCACCGATGATGCCGATGGCGACGTAGAGCATGCCGGGCCGGGTCAGGATCTCCTGGCGCGGGATGAACCCGGCCAGAATGGCATGCAGGCTGGGCTGGGCAAGCGCGATCTCGATCCCGAAGCACAGCGCGATCAGCAGCAGCAGCGCGACCACGAACGCCTCGAGCCAGCGGAACCCCCGCTGCATCATCATCAGCACGAAGAATGCATCGAGCGCGGTGAGGACGGCGCCCAGCACCAAGGGAATGCCGAACAGCAACTGTAGCGCGATGGCGGTGCCGATCACCTCGGCCAAATCGCAGGCGATGATCGCCAGCTCGCACGCCAGCCAGAGCACGAGGGTCACCGGCCGCGGGAAGCTATCCCGGCACGCCTGCGCCAGGTCCCGCCCGGTGGCGATGCCGAGCCGGGCCGACAGCGCCTGTAGCAGCACGGCCATGAGGTTGGACAGCAGGATTACCGACAGCAGCGCCATGCCGAACTGCGCGCCCCCCGCGATATCCGTCGCCCAGTTGCCGGGGTCCATATACCCCACCGAAATCAGGTAGCCCGGCCCGGCGAACGCCAGCAGCTGCCGGATCCAGGACCCGCCGCGGGGCACGCTGACGCTGCCATGCACGTCCGGCAGGCTGTCGGTCTGAACCCCCTCGGCGGCGAAGCGCCAGGCGGCACGGGGTGGAAGCAAGTCGGCCATTCAGGTCCCGGGGCTAGAGTATCAGGTGCATGCTCGAAAATGCAGCCATGGCTACATTATAGGGCCTGCACCAACGCAGGCAAGAAGTGCTTGCTGCGAAGGCGACAGATACCCACACTGGAGGATCACCTCCCGAGTCACCCGCCAAAATCCCACCCGTGGTATTAAGCTTGCCCGGCCAGAACTAGATGTAGTAGGCTCTGAAAAATGCCGACCCGGCCCGTCCGCGGCCCGGCGATCCCAGCAGGAGACAGGATTTTGCTCGACGCAGTGCAGATGCAGGGACGCCATCAGGTCCGCGTGGACCGCAGCCGGGATGCGCTGCTGACCGATTTCGGCCGCGCCACGCTGGATGACCGCTACCTTATGCCCGGCGAGAGCTATCAGGACCTGTTCGCCCGCGTCGCCTCCTACTACGGCGATGATACCGCCCATGCGCAGCGCATCTACGACTACATCAGCAAGATGTGGTTCATGCCCGCGACTCCGGTGCTGTCCAACGGCGGCACCTCCCGCGGCCTGCCGATCTCCTGCTTCCTGAACGAGGCGTCCGATAGCCTGGACGGCATCGTCGGCCTGTGGAACGAGAACGTTTGGCTCGCCTCCAAGGGCGGTGGCATCGGCTCGTACTGGGGCAATCTCCGCTCGATCGGCGAGAAAGTCGGCATGAACGGCAAGACGTCGGGAGTGATCCCGTTCATCCGCGTGATGGACAGCCTGACCCTCGCCATCTCCCAGGGCTCGCTACGCCGCGGCTCGGCCGCAGTCTATCTGCCGATCTCGCACCCCGAGGTCGAGGAGTTCACCGAACTGCGCCGCCCGACCGGTGGGGACCCGAACCGCAAGGCGCTCAACCTGCACCACGGCATCCTCATCTCCGACAAGTTCATGCGCGCCGTGGAAGCAGACGAGCAATGGGCCTTCACCTCCCCCAAGGACGGCGCCCACGTGCGGCAAGTCAGCGCGCGTAATCTGTGGATCCGCATCCTGACGGCCCGGATCGAAACCGGCGAGCCCTACATCGTCTTTTCGGACCACGTGAACAACGCGCGGCCGGATCACCACAAGCTGGCGGGCCTGGAAGTCAAGACCAGCAATCTATGCAGTGAGATCACGCTGCCGACCGGTATCGATCAGCACGGCAAGCAACGCACCGCCGTGTGCTGCTTGGCCTCACTCAACCTCGAATCCTGGCTCGAGTGGAAGGACCATCCGCTGTTGATCGAGGATGTGATGCGCTTCCTCGACAACGTGCTGCAGGACTTCATCGACCGCGCGCCGGAGGGGATGGAGCGCGCCAAGTACTCGGCCATGCGCGAGCGGTCGGTCGGCCTGGGCGTCATGGGCTTCCACAGCTTCCTGCAATCGCAGAACGTCCCGTTCGAGGGCGTGGTCGCCAAGGTGTGGAACATACGTATGTTCAAGCACATCCGCACCCAGGCCGATCAAGCGAGCCGCATGCTGGCCGAGGAGCGCGGCGCCTGCCCGGACGCCGAGGAGTATGGCATCATGGAGCGCTTCTCCAACAAGATGGCGATCGCCCCCACCGCCAGCATCAGCATCATCGCCGGCAATACCAGCCCGGGGATCGAGCCGATCGCCGCGAACGTGTTCCTGCAGAAGACGCTGTCCGGCAGCTTCACCGTGCGCAACCGGCATCTGCAGGTGCTGCTGGCGGAAAAGGGCCAGGATACCGACGCGGTCTGGTCCAGCATCACCATCAACAAGGGCAGCGTCCAGCATCTGGATTTCCTCACCGAGCAAGAAAAGGCCGTGTACAGAACAGCGTTCGAGCTGGATCAGCGCTGGGTCGTGGAGCATGCAGCCGACCGCACGCCCTATATCTGCCAGAGCCAGTCGGTTAACCTGTTCCTGCCGGCCAACGTGCATAAGCGTGACTTGCATCAGATCCACTTCCTGGCTTGGAAGCGGGGCGTGAAGTCGCTGTATTACTGCCGCAGCCTATCGATCCAGCGGGCGGACAACGTGAGCGAAAAGGTCGTGCGCCCGGACGAAATGGCGACGGCCGCACCGAACGACACCGGACGCATGTCCCTTGCCGGGGCGTCCAAGCCGAACAACTACGAAGAATGCCTAGCGTGCCAGTAGGCGACAGGAGATCATGATGGACGGAATGATGCCGCGCGACCAACCGAAGCGCTTCGACCTGCTGACGGAGAACCCGGTTTACAAGCCGTTCCGCTACCCCTGGGCCTACGAGGCGTGGCTCACGCAGCAGCGCGTGCATTGGCTGCCGGAGGAGGTCCCGCTCGCCGACGACGTGAAGGATTGGCACAAGAACCTGACCGGCGCCGAGCAGAACCTGCTCACCCAAATATTCCGCTTCTTCACCCAGGCCGATGTCGAGGTGAACAACTGCTACATGAAGCACTACAGCCAGGTCTTCAAGCCGACCGAAGTGCTCATGATGTTGTCCGCCTTCAGCAATAGCGAGACGATCCATGTGGCAGCCTACAGCCACCTGCTCGACACCATTGGCATGCCCGAACTCGAATACTCGGCCTTCCTCGAATACAAGGAGATGAAGGACAAGTTCGACTACATGCAGACCTTCCGCGTGGACAGCAAGCATGAGATCGCCAAGACGCTGGCAGCCTTCGGCGCGTTTACCGAAGGGCTGCAGCTCTTCGCGTCCTTCGCCATCCTGCTGAACTTCCCGCGCTTCAACAAGATGAAGGGCATGGGGCAGGTCGTGTCCTGGTCGGTCCGGGACGAAACGCTGCACTGCCTGTCGGTGATCCGGCTCTTCCGCACGTTCGTGCAGGAAAATCCCGAGATCTGGACCGAAAACCTCAAGCAGGAACTCTACGAAACCTGCCAAACCATCGTGCATCACGAAGACGCCTTTATCGACCTCGCCTTCGAACAGGGCCCAATAGAGGGCCTGAACGCGGCGCAGGTGAAAAACTATATCCGCTATATCGCTGACCGCCGCCTAATGCAGCTCGGCCTCAATGAGCTGTTCCACGTCAAAGAAAACCCACTCCCCTGGCTGGACGACATGCTGAATGCGGTCGAGCACGCCAATTTTTTCGAGAACCGTGCGACTGAATACAGTAGGGCGTCCACTCTCGGCACATGGGAGGAGGCTTTCGCTGTGAACGTCTTCGAAACCCAACAGCCGCAAGGAGAAATCAATTTAGTCACACAATCGTGAAATCGTAAGTAGCGGTTGCGCAGGGGCTGTTCGTTTGCGAAGATGCAACTATAGCTTGTCGCTAGTAAACGTTTGGCGGGAGTTTTGGTAGTGAGCAGCCTCGATGCCGGTGCGGAAAGATTGATGGACTCAGCTGAAGATACGGCCCGTGAACTCCCGGGGCTACCGCGCCATACGCGGCGGCTTCCCGACAAGGTCTTGGTCGCTTTTCATCACGCCTGTGACACCTCGGACCTCGAGGTGGCCGAGCATCTGCTTCGCGTCCTGGAATTGATGCTAACCCGCCGGCCCGCTGCCGCCGACGGCAACCGCCGCCGCAGCATGGAAAGCCTCGTCGCCGCCCACGAACGGCTATGGCATCTGCGCCATCCAGAAACGGAGCGTTAACCGCCGCCCGCCAACCGCCCCAGCAGCCGGGCATGCGCCCGCAGCCCGTGATGGAAGCACCGCCACTCGAACTTCTCGTTCGGGCTATGCACCTGGTCGTCGTCCAGCCCAAAGCCCATCAGCAAACTCTCCAATCCCAGTAGCCGCCGCATACTCTCCACCACCGGAATGCTACCGCCGCTCCCGATCAGCACCGCGGGCCGGCCATACTCCTCGGCTAGAACATCCAGCGCCGCGCGCACGAACTGGCTTTCGCCCGATATCTCCACCCCCGGCGCGGTGCCCATCACCTCGATCTCCGCGCGCGCATCGGCCGGCAGGCGTGCATCGACAAACGCCCGGAACCCCGCCACCACCGCCTCGGGATCCTGGCCCGGCACCAGCCGGAACGACAGCTTCGCCCCTGCCTCCGCCGCAATGACCGTCTTGCTGCCTGGCCCCTGATACCCGCCCCAAATCCCGTTCACATCAGCCGTCGGACGCGCCCACAGCCGCTCCAGCCCGCCACGCCCCCGCTCCCCCGCGGGCTGCGACAGGCCGATGCCGCCCAGGAACTGCGCCTCGTCGAACCCCAGCGCCGCCCATTGCGCCGCCAGCGCCGCCGGCACCTCCGCTACGCCGTCATAGAAACCCGGAACCTGCACCCGCCCCTCCGGGTCCGTCAGCTCACCCAAAATCCGCGCCAACGCATTGATCGGATTGAGCGCGGACCCGCCGAACAGCCCGGAATGCAAGTCCCGCTTCGCCGCATGCAGGGTCAGCTGAACATACGCCATACCGCGCAACCGGGTCGTGATCGCCGGCGTGTCGATATCCCACATGCCGGTGTCGCTCACCACCGCCACATCCGCCCGTAACGCCTCCCGGTGCGCGGCCAGGAACGGCTCGAGACTCGGTGAGCTCGTCTCCTCCTCCCCTTCTACCAGCACCGTCACCGCCACCGGCAGGCTGCCATGCACGTCATGCCAGGCCCGCAGCGCCTCCAGCCACATCATGACCTGCCCTTTGTCATCCACCGCCCCCCGCGCCACGACGCGCGGACCGGCCGGCCCGTCCGTCAACACCGGGTCGAACGGCGGATGGGTCCACAGCTCGATCGGCTCGGCCGGCTGCACGTCATAATGCCCATAGAACAGTAGGGTAGGGCCCGTTCCTGGACCGGCATGGTGACCTAGCACGATCGGATGGCCCGGCGTCTCATGCACCGCGGCGCTGAACCCCATCGCCGCCAGCTGGTCCCGCACCCACGCCGCCGCCCGCCGGCAGTCCGCGTCGTGCTTGGGCTGCGCCGAAACGCTAGGGATGCGCAGGAATTCGAACCAGCGCTCCCGCGCCGCGTCCAGATGGGCTTCGATATGCGTCAGCACGGGTTCGGTTTGCATCCGCCTACCATGGCGGTTTGCGGCCGCCCCGGCTAGGGTCCGGCCATGCGGATCCTGTTCGTCACCTCCAACCGCATCGGCGACGCGGTGATCTCCACCGGCATCCTCGATCACCTCATCCATACCTACCCCAACTGCAGCATCACCATCGTCTGCGGCCCGGTGGCGGCTGGCGTGTTCGACCGCATGCCCAACCACGAGCGCACGATCCTGTTCGAAAAGCGCCCGCGCGACCTGCACTGGCTGATCTTATGGCAACAGGTAGTCCGCACCCGCTGGGATCTCGTGGTCGATCTCCGGCAATCCGTGCTCTCCTACTTGGTCCGCACCCGCCGCCGCGCCATCAAGCCCCGCGGCACGGCCGGCCTCCGCAAATTCCAGCAGCTCGCCGCCGTCATCGGCCTTCCGCCCGCGCAGGCGCCGCTGCCGACGGTCTGGACCGGCGAGGCCGACCGCGCCCGCGCCCGTGCCCTGCTGCCGCAACAGCCCGTCATCGGCTTGGGCCCCACCGCGAACTGGCCGCCAAAGGCCTGGCCGCCTGAGCGCTTCGCGGCCCTGTTCCACGCCCTGCAGGCCACGCTGCCCGGCGCCACCCCCGCCATCTTCGCCGGCCCCGGCCCCGCCGAGCGCGCCATGGCCGCCCCGCTCCTCAACCTACTGCCCGGCGCTATCGACCTCTGCGGCGTGCTCACCCTTCCCGAAGCCGCCGCCTGCCTACAGCGTTGCGCGATATACATCGGTAACGATAGCGGCCTCATGCACCTCGCCGCCGCCTCCGGCATCCCAACCGTCGGCCTCTGCTCCACCACCCAGGACCGGGCGGAGGAGATGGCCCCCGCCGGACGGTGCGCCTCCTGGGCGCTCGGTGACGGCACCACCATGGCGGGCCTCACGGTCGCATCCGCCCAGGCCGTGGCCGAGCGCCTGCTCGCCAAAACCAGCATCTTGCATTCGTGAACGGTGCCTAGCCTTGCCCCCCGCACCGGATTAGCCTTCACTTTCCCTTCGAGGAGGATCGCCCGATGTCCCACATGCCGGCCCGCGCCCGAATTTATGCCTGCCTCATGGCCGGCAGCCTGGCCCTGTCCTCCTGCGCCGCGCCCGCCTACGACAACTCGCTCAGCCCGGCGCAGAACCAGCTTCGCCAGTCCAATGCGCGGTTCAATCAAACGGTAGGGGAGGGCGCGGTCGCCGGGGCGTTGCTGGGCGGGATCGCCGGCCTGGCGCTGGGCGGGCGCAACCGGGCAGGGGCCGCCGCCATCGGTGCCGCCGCTGGAACGGCGCTCGGCGCCGGCGCCGGCTACGCGGTGGCCAGCAACAACCTTAGCCGCTCCAGCACCGAATCGCAGTACGCCGACGCCATCCAGCAGGCGCGGTCGGACGCCGAAAACTACCGCCAGGCCGCCGCCAGCTCCCGCCAAGTGGCCGACCAAGCCTATGCCGAGGCCGGGCAGCTACGCGCCCAGGCCCGGTCCGGGCAGATCACGCAGGCGGAATACCGCAGCAAGATCTCGCGCTACCAAGCCGACCAGGATGCGATCTCCATGCAAATCACCCACGCCAGGCAAACCTCGGACCAGCTCGCCCGCAACGCCAGCGTCGCCAGCGGATCGAACCGGGGTGAGCTGCTGCGCGCCAAGAGCGAGGTGGACCAGTCCCGCCTCGTGCTGGACCAAACGCAGGCCCGGCTGAGCCAGGTGCTGGCAGGGGGCGCCTGATGCGCATCGTCTGGCTCGCCACCGTCGCCGCGCTGGCCGGCTGCGCCCAGGGCAGCTGCGACCCGTCCCAGGCGGGGTTCTTCAGCGGTATCGGCTGCGAGGCCGGCGGAGGCTACGCCGCCCGCAACCAGGCGCAACAGGCGCAGCTATCGCAGGACCGCGCCAACGCCATGGCCGCGCAAGACACGCAACAGCGCGAGCAGTCCCGCGCCACCAACGCCATCCTGACCCGGGACGAAGCCCGCCAGCGCCTTACGGCCTTGGACCGCCGCACCGCCCAGCTCCGCTCCCGCCTCGCCACCCTCCGCCGCTCCGGCAGCCAGTCCCAGGCGCAGCTGAACGAGGCCGAGGCACAACTGGCCGCCCTACAACGCCAACGCAGCGGCGGCGCCTCATCCGACGCCCAAATGCGCGCCCTCGAAGACCGCCAACGCCGCGCCGCCGAACTCATGGGCGGCGCTTAAACGGCGTCACGCCACCCCAAAGCCCGAACCAACCCCGCTCGTCCTGAGCCCGTCGTAGGACCCCGACCCCGCAGCCTCCGTCAGGCTCACGTCAACGGGCACAAAACATGCTTTGGGCTAAGGACCAAACACGTCGGCGCGCCGCACGCCCGTAATCGCCGCCATCGCCTCCGCCCGGTCGAACCGGCTTGTGCCCGCCAGCCCCGCCGCCTGCCGCTGCACGATCGGCAGGAACGGCAGCATCGTCCGCTGCGACCGCTGCGTCAGCTCCTGCAGCAGCACCGCGGACTGCGCCTCGATCCCCGCCCGCGCCGGCCCGGTGGCGATCTGCCGCAGCAGCCGCGCATAGCTGTCCATCGCCGCCTCCGACTGTGCCAGGTTGCGGGCCAGACCGGCCTGCACGGTCGCCCGGCTGGCCGGGTCGGTCATGCCGTCCAGGAAGCCGCGCTGGATGCTGGCCAGGTTGTTGAAGCTCCAGACGCTCTGCGCCATCACCACCCCCGCCTCGAGTTGGGCGGCCAGCGCCGTCGCGGCCAGGTCGGCGCGGGCCCGCTCGTCGCTCGTGAGCCGCGCCGATAGCCGGTCCAGCGCCCCCCGCAACGCCTCGTCCGCCGTCCCCTCCCGCAGCAGCGCGATCGCCGCCCGCGGGTCGTCGGCCGCCCGCGTGCGCTCCCCGCTCAGCGCCGCGAACTCCGCCCGCGCCGCCTCCACCTCCGGCAGGCTGCCCGCGGCCGGGGCCGACAGCACCAGGCGGAACCCCATCGTCGGCAGCCGCGTCGGCTCCCCCGTCGCCGCGTCGAACGGCGGGATCTCATCCCGTAGCGAGCTGTGCAGCGCCGCCGGGCTGCCGGTGTAGTTGCCGCCCCGCACCACCACGCCCCCGGCCTGCCCCTGCGGCCGCCCGACGCGGTTCAGCCGGTACGGCTCCAGCATCATCTGCCCGGCATTGCCCAGCATGTCATAGAGGCCCAGCGGATTGGGCAGCAGCTGCCCCACCTGGCCCACCCGCCCGCTCGCCGCCCGCGTGCCCGCCAGCACATAGCGCTCCGGCCCTTCCGGCATCGGCCAGGTGGGCGCCAGGAACTCCTCCTCCGTCACCCGCGCCCCGCCCCGCGCCGCATACTCCCACTCGGCCTCCGTCGGCAGCCGCGCATAGGCCGGCGCCGGTCCCCGATGCGGCAGCCGGTCCGGCGCGTGCTTCAGCAACCAGCCGGACCAGGACGCCGCGTAGGCCACCGCCTCATGCCAGGACACCCCGGTCTGCGCCACCCGCCCGGCCACCGACGGCTCCGGACACGCACCGGACAGCGCCTTGTACTGGTCCCGCGTCACCGCATACTTGCCGAGGTAATACCGCCGCGCCCCGTTATCGCCCGGAAACGGCGCCCCCAGGTAATCGCCCCGTAGATACTCGCTATACCCCTGCTCGGTCACCGCCTGCCCCAGCAGCACCGCCCGGTCATCGAGCGGCCCCGGCCCCGACGGCACCTCCACCGGCCGGAACACCATCGACCCCCCGCACGGCAGCGGCAGCACCAAATCCCCCTCCGCCGGCTTGGGATTATAGAACCGCCCCTCCCACTCCGCCGCCACCGACGGAGTGCACGACAGAACAAGAAGCAATGCCATCGTAGGGTGGAATGCGCTTCGGCACTCCACCGCCGCCAAGGAGCGTGACGTCACGGCGCGCTGATCCCCTCCCAAGGCTCCACCCCCGCCGCCCGCGACCCGGCCACCAGCGCCACCAGCCCCGCCCCCACCAGCGTCACACCCGAAGCCGCCCCCGCCAACCCAGGGCTCAGCACACACAACGCCCGCGTCAACGCCAAGGTCCCGGCAAACGCCTGATTGATCACCACCGCCCCCGCCTCCGCCGCCACCCAGGCCACCATCACGCCCAACCCGGCCAGCACCACAGCCTGCGTCACCGGCACCGCCCGCAACGCCGCCGCACTCAGCCCCAGGAACCGTAGGTGCGCCAGCTCCACCCGCTTCCGCGCCACATTCGCCCACAGCCCCGCGCCCAGCGACAGCAAGAAACCCGCCCCGCCCAGCCCGGCCACCAGCGCAAACAGCAGGCCAAGGTTCCGGTCCACCTGTAACAGCCCCGCCACGTCCCCCGCGCGGGACACGACCTCGATCCCCTCCGCCTGCAACGATGCGTCCAGCCCCGGCACGTCCTCCAACCGCCTCGCATACAGCCGAAACCCGGCAAACTCCGCGCGGGGCAGGGGCTCGGACCCCATCTCCGCCACGCCGTCCTGATAGTTCTCGACCTGCACCGCCAGGCTCAGCGGCACGAACGCCGCATCCCGCCCGGTGGCCGCCGCCGCCGCCACCGCCACGGCCGCCAACGGAAACTCCGCACTAGACCGCGTGCCCCCCTGCACCCGTGACAGCCGCGCCACCAGCATCGTGCCCGCCGCCGCATGCATCCGCGCCGCCGCCGGCGCGCTCAGCACCACCTGACCCGGCCCCGGCGTCACCGTCAGCAACGGATCGCCCGGCCCGGTCGGCACGAGTTCGACCCGTAACGCCGGCTGCTCCGGCGCCGTCAGCAGCAGCGTCGCCGCCAGCGTGCGCGTCCGCGGCGCCAGGAACGCCACATCCGGACGCGCCGCCAGCCGCTGCAGCAGCCCGGCGTCATACACCCGATTGGCCGCATTGCTGATCTCCCGCGTGCGGGGATCCTGAAGCAGCACGTCCCGCAACCCCTCCACCACCCCCGCCCGCAGCCCGGCCAAGATCAGCAGCGGCGCGAGCACCGCCGCCAAGGACAGCACCGTGCACGCCGCCAGCCACCGCTCCGCCCGGAGGTCCAGCAGCGCCAGGCGGACACTAAGCATACGCAAACCGCGTGGTGCCGCCCGCCTCGGGCCGGCACGGCGCCAGCACGAACCCCGCCGCCGCCGCCCGCGGCGCGTCATGCGTCGCAATCAGCACCGCAGCATCGGCCCCCGCCAGCAATGCCAAAATATCGTCCGCCTGCGCCGGATGCACCGCCGCCGTCGGCTCGTCCGCCAAGATCAGCGCCGGGCGGTGCACCAACGCCCGCGCGATCGCCGCCCGCTGCCGCTGCCCGACCGAGATGGCGCCGGGCAGCCGGTCCAGCACGCCGCCGATCCCCAGCTGCTCCGCCAATGCCGTGACCCGCCCCGGCTCCCTCCGCCGCCCGATATCCAGCGGTAGCGCAATATTCTGCCGCACGCTCAAATACGGTAACAAAGCCCCATTCTGCGGCACGAACCCCAGCACCCCGGACCGCAACACCGCCAGCGCATCCGGCCGCTCCCAGAGCGGCATCGTATCCCGCCCCTGCAGGGCAAGCGTCCCCTCATCCGGCCGCAACGCCAGAGCCAGCAACGCCAGCAACGTACTCTTCCCCGCCCCCGACGGCCCCGTGACCGCCACCCGCTCCCCAGCCCGCAGCACAAGCCGCTCACAAACCAGCTCAAACCCCCCCTGCCGCCGCCTAACCCCTCCAGCCTCCAGCACAGTTCCTAACGAGCTAAGCACGACCCCCTCTCCCGCTGGCGGGAGAGGGCCGGGGTGAGGGTGGGGCCACCCGCGCCAACACAATCAGCTCAAACCTACCGGCCAAGCGCACCCCCCAACACCCCCGCCAGCACCCCGAGCTTAGCCTCCATCTGCACCGGCACCTCGCACGCATACCGGATCGTCCGCTCGATCTCGTCATACTCCCGGATCAACAGCGTCCGCCGCGTGGTGATCTCCTCCCGCGTCGCCGCCTCCGCATCCGGCGGAAGCGCCCGCAGCTCCCCGGTGATGCGCGACACCGTCTCCGTCAGCAGCCGCTGGTGCCGCGCCCGGTCCCGCAGCCGGCCGATCACCTCCGCCCGCTGCGTATTGGTCTCATCCACCAATCCTTGGAACAGCTCCGGCAGCCGCACCGCGCGCTCCGCCTCCGGCACGTCAGCCACGAACCGCTCCAGCTGTGCCGCCGCCGCCGGGGCAGGGAGGCTACGCCGGGCCAGCACCGGCACCACGGCCGCCAGCCGCGGATCCGCCCGCCAATCGCCCGCCGCCTCATGCCCGCCCCATAGCGTGCTGGCCGTGAGCGTCGGCACGAGCCGCTGCACGCACGGCCAATCCGGATCCGGCGCCGGACCCGCCGCCGCCAGCACCAACCCGGCCAGGACGAGCCGCCTCACTCCGCCCCCGCCCGCCGCGCCATCAACCCGCGCCCGGGGTCATAGCCGATCACCGCCACCATCATGAACACCACGCTGCACACCAAGACCACCGCCGCCGCCACCCAGTCCACCCGGCCATACAGCGCAAACCGGATCAGTTCCGTGGCCGACGTGAACGGGTTCAACTGGCATATCCACCACAGCGCGAGGCTACTCTCCTTCACCCGCCACAACGGATACAGCGCCGATGAGGCAAAGAACATCGGGAAGATCACGAAGTTCATCACCCCCGCGAAATTCTCCAGTTGCTTGATGAACGAGGACAATACCAGCCCCAGCGCCCCCAGCATCAGCCCGGACAGCACCAGCGCCGGCAACACCGTCACATAGCCGACCGGCGGCGGCTCGATCTCCCAGAACCAGGCGATCGCTAGGAACAGATACGACTGCACCACCGCCACCGCGACCCCGGCCAACAGCTTGCACAGCAACAGGAACCAGCGCGGAAACGGACTCACCATCAGCGTCTTCATGCTGCCCATCTCGCGGTCGTACACCATCGACAGGCTGCTCTGCATCCCGTTGAACAGCTCGATCATCGCGATCAGACCCGGCGCGATATACACCTCGTACGGCACATACGTCGCATACGGCGGGATGATCGACACGCCCAGCACGAACCGGAACCCGGCGGCAAAGATCGCCAGCCACACCAAGGGCCGCACCAGCGCCGACACGAACCGCCCCCGTTGATGCACCCAGCGCAACCCTTCGCGCCGCACGATGCCGGTAAGGCATAGCGCATACCCCGCCCCGCTCATGCAGCACGCCGCGTAAGCGTCTCGAACGCCGACTTCAGCCCCGCCGAACCCGCCACCTGCGCCACCGGACCCTGCTCCAGGATGCGCCCCTGATGCAGCACGATCACCTCCGCCCCCGGCCCGGCCTCATCCAGCAGATGCGTCGCCCATAGCACCGCCAGCCCCCGCTCCCGGCACAGCCCGCGCACATGCTCCACCAGGAACCCCCGGCTCTCCATATCGAGCCCCGCCGTCGGCTCGTCCAGCAACAGTAACGAGGGCTCATGGATCAACGCCCGCGCCAGCTCGACCCGGCGCTTCTGCCCGCCCGACAGCAGCCGCACCCGCTCCCCCGCCCGCTCGGCCAGATTGACCCGCGCCAGCTCGTCCCGGATGCGCGGCGCCGCCACCCGGGGCGACAATCCATGGAGCGCCGCGTGATACTCCAGGTTCTGCCGCACCGTGAGATCCAGATCGAGCGTCGGCTGCTGGAACACCACCCCCATCCGCGCCAGCGCCGCCCCGGCATGGCCCCGGAACGGCTGCCCGAACACCGAAATCTGCCCCTGATGCGCGTGATAAAGCCGGGTGATCAACGCGAACAGCGTCGTCTTCCCCGCCCCATTCTGCCCCAGCAGCACCGTGAACGCGCCCGGCATCAATGAAAAACTGAGGTCATGCAGCACGGTCCGCGCGCCAAAACGGTGGCTCAGCCCAGTGACCTCCAGCGCCGTCAATTCGTCACCACAACACCCCACGGCAGCCGCCCCACCGGCACCGACTTCGTCACCTTCAGCGCCGCCACGTCGATCACCGACAGGTCGTTGCTCACCCCGTTGGTGCTGAACAGCCGGGTCCCGTCCATCGAGAACGCCATGTTCCAGACCCGCTGCCCCACCAGTAAGTATTTCTTAACCTCATACGTGCTAGCATCGACCACGGCGATGCGGTTGGCCGGGCCCAGCGCCACGAACGCGGTCTTCTGGTCCGGCGTCAGCACCACGCCCACGGGCTGGATACTCTCGGCGGGAACACCGGGGATGGAGAAGTTGATGGTTTGAACCACCTGATGCTGCGCCGTGTCGATCACCGAGACGGTGCCCCCCACCTCCGCACTCACCCAGACCTGGCCGCCATCGGCCGTGAACCGCGCCACCCGCGGCCGGCTGCCGACCAGCACGTTGGCAATGGATTTCTGCGTCGCCGTATCGATGAAATGCGCCATCGACGTCGTCTCGGACGTGTTCACCAGCACCTTGCCATCCGGGCTCACCCCCATCCCCTCCGGCTCCACGCCGACCGGGATTTCCGTGGCGATCCGCCCGGTCGCGAGGTTCAGGACGGACACCATGTTGTCGTTCTCGTTGGCGATATACAGCGTCCCCCCATCGGGGCTTAGCGCCAGCAGCTCCGGATCCGGCCCGCTCGGCAACACCCGCGTCACCTTCAGCGTCGCCAGGTCCAGCGCCTCCACATGGTCGCTGTCGCTGGTGCAGATATACAGCGTCGTCCCGTCCTTGCTTGCCACGATCCCCCGCGGACGCTCCCCCACATGCACCGTATCGATCACCGCCAGCGTGCCGCCATCCAGCACGGTGATGGTGTTGTCCTTCTCGTTGGACACGAACACCCGCTCCGCATGCGCGGCACCGGCTGCGAGCAAAAGGACCGCCACGGCTAATACTTGCATGCTGTCTCCGGCTGATCGATGCCAAGCGTGTCCAGCTCGGACGTTTGATGCAGATACCCCGGCTGCGGGCTGACGGACACCAGCCCGCGCGCGTCCATCAGCAGCACCGGCTGCCTAAGCTGCCCATCCCAGGCCCGGAACGTCAACCGTGACCCCTTGAACGCCGCCAACTCGAACTTTGGCCCGCGCAGATACGCCCCGATCGCGGACGGATCGGCGCTCCCGCCCCGCACCGCCGCCTCCCCCACCGCGCGCACCGCCATCCACGCCCCGAAATCCCGCGCCGTCATCGCCCGCCCGGCCTGCTTCTGGAACCGCAGCTGCATCTGCGTCGCCCCCCATTGCTCGAACAGATGCGCCCACGCCACCGCCACCAGCCCCTGCGTCCCCGCGATCGGCCGTGGATCGGTCGTGCGGTAGGCCAGATCGTCGCCGAAATCCCCGGCCGTATCGGCCACCAGCAGCACGTCATAGCTGATCCCCTGGCTAAACCGCGCCGCCTCCGCCGCGATGCCCATGTGCCCGGTATCCGTCCGCTGCGCCCCAGGCTCGAACCTCCATGGCTTGTCCGCCACGACCTTCAGCTGGAACTTCTTCGCCGCCCGCCGCAACGCATCCGCATACTGCTTGTCCGCCGGCGCCGGCCCCTGCACCAACAGTACATTCCGCCAGCGCTTCACCGCCAGGAACTGCCCCAGCGCATCCGCCAGCATCGCCCGGCTCGGCAGCAGATGCAGCACCCGCGCCCGGCAATCCACCCCCCGCAACCGGTCATCCTCGCTGGTCGCATCCAGGAAAATGGCCTCCCGAGCTTCCGCCAAATCCGCCACCTGCAACAGCAAATCCGCCGGCAAGTCGGTCACGATCACCCGCTCCCCCCCCGCCAGCATCGCCCGCGCCGCCGCCACCACCTCCGCCGCATCCGCCACCAGCCGCTCATGCAGCTCGAACTCGAGCCCCAAGAACCGCCCCGTAGTCCGGTCATCCGAAAGCCCCAGCCGAGCCCCCTGCACCCCCTCGTCCGTCACCACCGGATCCAGCACCACCAAAGGCCCCCGCCCCGCCGGCACCAACGCCAAATACCCCACCCCCACCGGCCCCGCCCAAGCCGGCAGCCCCAGCAGCAACACCACCACCCCCGCAACAAGACCGGATCGAGCCCGCATTGTTTTCCCCGGTGCGTTCTGCACAGGCAGATAGTGGCCCCCCCGTGTCGCCTTGTCATCTGTCACAACCGAAGGCTAGCCCCACCAAGTGAACCCTCATGCCTGCCCTTGCACCTGAACAACCGCACCGGCTTTCCCGCAGTCACATTCCGCCAGTTCGACCGCGTGGGCGGCTATGACGCGGTGATCGCCGTGCGCGGCACGTTCATGGCCGCACCCGGCATCCTGCAAGCCGCGCCCGGGCAGGAGCCGCTATTGTGGGAGGATCAGACCGAGGCGGACATGCTGCTGCAGCCGAACGATCTCGTCCCCTTCAAGCCCGGCACCGATATCACGGCGCTGGGGGTCGCGCAGTGCCCGGATCCGGCGGGCGCGCGGTCTTGGCTCTGTGGCCTCACCATCAGCGACCAGAGCGGCAGTGCCCTGGTCAAAAAGCAGCTTCGGGTCACCGGGCCCCGGCAATGGCGCCCGCGGCTGCGCACACGGTGGCAGACGCTGCTGGGGATTGCGGCTACACCCATACTGCTGGGGTGGGACCTGACCGCGCCAGGCGTCGCGCAGACTGTCAGCCTCGATTGGTCACTGGCCCAGGGCGGCGCCCTGCCGGATGAGCCCGGCGACGTCGATTGGGACAACCCGGCGGGCCTTGGTATCATGGGCCGCAATGGGCCGGACCCTGGCCGGCCCTGGCCCGCGCCGCAGATCGAGGCCATGGATACGCCCATCGCCGATTGGCAGGCTGCTCCGGCGCCGGCCGGCCTAGGCCCCGTCGCACCCTGGTGGCGGCAGCGCGCTCGATACGGGGGCAGTGGCCAGCTGGTCTGGCTGGACGAGCACCGCCCGGTCCTCCCCCCCGACTTCGACGAGCGGTATTGGCAATGCGCGCCGCCGGACCAGGTCGTCACCCCTTGGCTCCGCGGATATGAACGCTTCGAGCTGAGGAACCTGCACGCTGATCATCCAGTCCTCGCCGGCTCGCTGCCTGGCATAATCCTGGGCGCCGCGGTGCAGCCCCGTGATGGCCCGGCCACCCGCGTGCCGCTAAATTTGGACGGCGTGCACTTCGACCTCCGCCCGGGCCGGGACGTCGTGACGCTGACCTGGCGCGCCCGTTTCCCCATGCCGATGCGCCAGGGCACACGCATCACGCTAACCGAGCGGACGAGGCTGTCCGCATGACCAGCCGCTCGCCCGCGCCTTGGTCCACCGATGACCCGCGCGAGGGCTTGCGCGCCAGCAATGACGCCCGGATCTACAGCCTGACGCCGGGTGCGGCCACAAAACAGGTCGGCAACCGCAGCGTCCCGCATTTCGGTAACATGGTCGATTTCTGCGACCACGCCGAGAACTACAGCACGACCGTCCGCTTCACGAGCCAGGCGGTGCTGCTGGCGCGCAGCTGGACCAGCCACACGCATGGCGGCGGCGGCGGCATCTGCGAGCCGATCGGCCACGCGACGCAGGTGCGAGTCCAGGGCTCCCCGGTGGTGCGGGACGGCGACGCGTTCTTCATGGACGACCGCAAGACGGTGGGTGAGGCATCGTTCGTGCGTAACACGGAGGTGTTTGCGCCGCCCGAGGACACGGACCCCCTGCCAGACATGTCGGGCGTGCAGTTGGCGTTCAACGACGAAACCGGACGCTTTACCGGGCCGCCCACGACAACCCGTCCGCCCAATCCGAGCAACCGCCTGAGCCCCTGGTATATCGAGCCGCTTGACCGAGTGACCGGAGGGGCGCTGTCGAAGCAGCAGATCGAAACCTTCAACCTCGGTGAACTGAACGAGGTGATGAAGCAACACGGCGACACGCCGGAGCACCGGCAAATCATCCAGGACGGGATCGACCGGATCAACCAGGAGGCGCTGCCCTGGGGCGACAAGGAGCTGGGTACGCAGATTTACGACGAGACAATCGAAAGGCTGGCGGAGCAGCTGAAGCGGGAGGAGGCCGACCGCACCGTCCTGATCCCGCCGCCGAAGCCGGAGGGCGGCGGCAATGTGCGGGTCAGCGGGGACGGTCCGACCAAGGAGGAGATGGAGGATTGCGGGATCCGCACCCATGCCGAGAACAAGACCAAATGCGGGCCTTTGGGAGCATCGCATCATGGCATGGTTGATTTCCCATTCAGGACCGGCACCCGCGCGCAGACCGAACGGGAAGACCCGGCGGATCACAGGGCCCCCGGCGCCCCGAAATTCAACCTCTCCTATACGATTTGCGTACCAGTCGCCGATGAGCCAGAGGATGAGGACAACACCGATGAGGGCGACGGCGAGGGGACTGGTGAGAAGGTCGATCGGCATGCAGAGTTGCACCGCGACCTTAATAAAGCGATTCACGGCAGCGGCGTTAACGGACTGACCGACCTTGAGACGGTCAGGAAATATTCATTTCAAGCGATCGATAAGTTGCCGGATAATGTTTTAACCCCCGCCTGCAAGATTGTTTACAAGCGCGTCCTTGACAATCAATACGCGATATCGGCTGAGCTGCCGCTTCGCGCCAGTCCCTATCGACCCTTGCCCAGTAAAAACAACGATGTCGGGCGTGCGCTCAGCAAAGCATGGAATTTCCGATGGTAGAGGAATTTGGGACAACTGTCATTCTGCCCGGCGACCCGAGATGGTTCATTCCCGCGTCGGAGGCGAGGATCATCACCGCTGCGGCAGTGGTCAACGCAAACGCCTTCGTCCTGGCGATGGTTCTTGACGGAGAAATCTACTCGTCAGCCGAAGCCTATTCTCGCTTCTATCGGTTTGATCACGGAAAATGGCTATGCATTGAGGTTGAGACCTCCATCACCGACATGCTGGTGGTCGAGCGGTTGGTCGATCCACCCGACGAACTGGTGGTGCTCGGGGTCGACGGAGATGTTCGCTACGTCACTCAAGAGACGCGGTCCGAGTATATTTTGGGACCGGAGACACAGATGGTGGGCACCACCGTTCTCAGGCGGTTCGACGACATCTTCTATGCAGCGGGCCTCGTTGGCCAATGCTTTCGCGGCTATAATGGTACTTGGCGGCATGATGACGAAGGCATGCTGGACGCGGCACCCACCTTTCCACGCATGCGCCCTGTGGATGTCGGCTGCACGATCGACATCGACGACCTCGTGATGCTCCCCAACGGCGACCAATACGCGTGCGGCAGCCTCGCCACCGCCCGGCCTGCGCTGTTCTGGCGACCCGGCGGAACTAAAAAGTGGCACTGGCTCGGCTCGGGCGTGGATGACCCAGTATATGACCAAATGGTGTTCCGGGGCATGCTCGTGGACGATGACGGCATGGTGTGGATCACCACCGATCTCGGCGTCCTGTTCAAAGGCACCGCGGCCCGTGGCTTTGGCGTCGCGACCGAGACTGCCTTTTCCGCAACGCACCCCGGCAGCAAGCTGCGCTTTAGGCAGATCGTCCACTACCAAGGCGCGATCATCGCGCGAAGCAACGAGGGCCCATATCGCCTCCGCCGGGACGGGGGGTGGGAAGCCCTGCCCAAAATGCCTCCGCGGGAGGGCAGGCCCCGGGCGAAGCCGATCGCGGCCGGCGGCAAGCTGGAGGTGTATGGCGACCTGCTGTGGTCCCTATCTGCCAACGCAGGCCGCTTCGATGGACAGACCTGGACCCGATTTCCAATGCCATCAACCCTGGCGCCGTAATCTCGGGCAGTCCTGAAAAGGACCCATTGCCTCCGGTGGCGGAAGCGGGCAACGGTTGCCAGGTCCGGCGCCCGGCCGGGACATTATGACGCTGGCCTGTAGCGCCCGCTTCTCCATGCCGCACGGCGGGAGGACGCCGCCAATGATTGATCTGTTTGGGCTGACCAAAGAGCAAGGGTTCTTCGCTTGCATCAATCAAAACCGCCGCCTAGCCAAGGACATCGAGGCAACCATCAAATCGGCGCAAGCCTTCCTCTACGCCGCCTCCGCTGTTATTCTACTACGCAGACTGGCTTGTTGATGAACCGATTCGAAAAAGACTTTCAATCAGGCAGTAAAATTACCATTTCGTGACAATCGGTTGAAAGCGGACCATCAATAGCGCTGCTCAGGAGGAGCCATGGCTGTAACTGCTCACCCCGGGTAGCCGCCGCGGCCTGAAGCCCGCTCGTCGCCCGCCTGCTACGATAAGGCTTTACACGGCTACGGGCGACTCGATTCAACCTCGCCGTGAGCCCGCCTCCCGACCTGTCCGCCCTGTCCCACGCCGAGAAAGACGCGCTCATCCGCTCGCTGCTGCCGCTCGTGCAGCAACTCGAGGATGCGCTGGCCCGGATCGCCGTTCTCGAAGCGCGCATCGACGAACTGACCCGGCCGCCCAAGACGCCGGACAACTCGTCCACCCCGCCATCCAAGGCACCCAAGCCCGACCGATCCGTGCACCAAGAGCTGCGCCGCCGCCGCGGCCGCCCCGGCGTGGCCCGCGCGCTGGCCGAACACCCGGACCGGATCGTGGACGCCCATCTGGACGCGTGCCCGTCTTGCCAAGCCGCATTCCCGACCGCCGGGCAGACGCCGCACCAGGTCTATGACCGGATCGAGTTGCCGCCCGTGCGCCCGCACGTGACCCGCGTCCACCTGTTCGGCGGGCGGTGCGCCTGCTGCGGCACGCGGGCCGTGGCCGTGGCACCGCCCGGCCTCGAACCCGGCTCGCCGTTCGGCCGTAGCATCGAGGCCGCGGTCGTCTACCTCCACTATGCCCACGCGATCGGGTTCGAGCGCCTGCGCGCGTTGATGGGCGAGATGTTCGGCCTCTCGATCAGCGAGGGCGCGCTCAGCAACATCCTGGCCCGCGCCCAGGCCCCATTGGGTGTGGCGGCGGCCACGATCGCGACCGAGGTGCGCCAGGCGCGCGTGGTGTGCAGCGACGAAACGTCGGCGCGCGTCGCGGGCAAGACCTGGTGGGAGTGGGTGTTTGCGACCGAGCGCGGCGTGCTGCACCTGATCCGGCCGAGCCGCGGCCGGGCGGTGCCGGCGGAGGTGTTCGGCAGCGCGCGGCCCGGCGTGTGGGTGTCGGACGCGTATGTCAGCCAGCGCGGCCATGCCGAGCGATGGCAGATGTGCCTGGCGCACCTGTTGCGGGACGCACAATGGGCGATCGATTGCGGGGACGCCGGGTTCAGCGTGCGGTTCAAGCTATGGCTGCTGCGGGCGATGACGACCGGGCGGAGGCGAGAGACGCTGCAGGACAGCACGCTCCGGCAATACCGCGCGGATCTGGAGCGACGGCTCGACCTGATCATGGCGCACGCCGTGCCGCTGGGCGGTGTGGGACAGAAGCTGCGGCAGCGCATTGGCAAGTGCCGGGAGCATTTGACAGTCTTCGTCACCGACCGCGACGTGCCCGCAACCAACAACGTGTCCGAGCGCTGCTTGCGGCCCAGCGTCGTGTTCCGCAAAGTGACAAACGGGTTCCGGTCCGAGTGGGGCGCCCAAACCTACGCCGCTTTCCGCTCGGTCGTCAGCACGGCGAAATTCAAGGGCGAAGGCGTGCTCTCCGCCATCCGCGAAGCCCTCCTTACCCCGCTCGCATGCATGCCGGGGTGAGCAGTTACAAAGGGTCTATAAAAGCGTGCTTTCAAATCAGTATAGATTAAGTCCAGAGTTTCCTCTTCGGGCCAGCCCGTATCGGCCTTTGCCGAGCAAGAGCAATAGCGTGGGCTTGGAACTCAGTCAAAAATGGGGCTTCGAATGGTAGACTTCGACGATAACGGGATCTTCCCAGGACATCCAAAATGGTTCATTCCTGATTCAGAGCGTAAGATAATAACTAGCGCAGCTGTAGTTAACGCAAACGAATTTGTGTTCGCAATGATATTGGACGGGGAGACTTATTCAACGGCAGACGCCTATTCTCGATTTTATCGTTTTAGAAATGGGCGATGGAGATGTGTTGAGGTGGAGCTGTCGATAATGGATATGCTCGTTACCGAGAGATTGCTGGAGCCGCCTGATGAACTAGTCGTTCTCGGGAGCGATGGTGAAGTTTGGTTTGTCGGCCCCAATACCCGGCTTGAGCAGATACCTGATCCAAGGTCAAAACGATACAGGGGCGGGACAAATATTCTGCGGCGTTTCGAAGACACGTTCTTTGCTGCTGGCCTTGGCGGCCAATGCTACCGCGGCCACCAGGGGATTTGGGTTCACGATGACTTAGGTATGCTAGACTTCGCCCCTACATTCCCGCGCATGCGTCCCGGAGACGTAGGTCAACCCGCTGACATCGCGGATCTCATAACGCTAACAAATGGCGATCAATATGCATGCGGAACCCTGGCGATCGCAAGGCCAGCTTTGCTATGGCGATCACGGGGTGTAGGCGCTTGGCAGTGGCTGGGCTCCGGCGTTGATGATCCTTATTACGATCAGATGAGTTTTCGCGGGATGCTCGCGGATGACCAGGGAATGGTCTGGATAACCACAAATAAGGGCGTGCTGTTCAAAGGTAATGCGGCACAAGGGTTTAGGCCCGCTACCGAGAGAGCCCGATCAGCCACGGACCCATCCGACATCCTTAGACTTAACCAGATCATGTATTATCGCGGCGCTATTATTGCCCAGAGCAACGAAGGGCCCCATCGCCTGCGAAAAGATGGAGGTTGGGAAGCATTGCCGAAGTTGCCGCCAAAGGAAGGCGAGGTGCGGGCGAGGCCGCAATCGGCTGGCGGGCGACTCGAGGCGTATGGGGACGTGCTGTGGTCCATGTCGCGCAACGCGGCGCGCTTCGACGGGCAGACCTGGACTCGGTTTCCGATGCCGTCGATTACGCCGCCTTAAGGCGCGTCCCTCAAGGCTCTAGAGCCTATCCATTTCAGTGCACTACTCATCTAAGTCCATTTTGTAGGATCGTCTACAAACGCGTTTTGAAATCAATATGCGATATCGGCTGAGCTGCCGCTTCGCGCCAGTCCCTATCGACCCTTGCCCAGTAAAAACAACGATGTCGGGCGTGCGCTCAGCAAAGCATGGAATTTCCGATGGTAGAGGAATTTGGGACAACTGTCATTCTGCCCGGCGACCCGAGATGGTTCATTCCCGCGTCGGAGGCGAGGATCATCACCGCTGCGGCAGTGGTCAACGCAAACGCCTTCGTCCTGGCGATGGTTCTTGACGGAGAAATCTACTCGTCAGCCGAAGCCTATTCTCGCTTCTATCGGTTTGATCACGGAAAATGGCTATGCATTGAGGTTGAGACCTCCATCACCGACATGCTGGTGGTCGAGCGGTTGGTCGATCCACCCGACGAACTGGTGGTGCTCGGGGTCGACGGGGATGTTCGCTACGTCACTCAAGAGACGCGGTCCGAGTACATTCTGGGACCGGAGACACAGATGGTGGGCACCACCGTTCTCAGGCGGTTTGACGACATCTTCTACGCGGCGGGCCTCGTTGGCCAATGCTTTCGCGGCTATAATGGCATTTGGCAGCATGACGACGAAGGCATGCTGGACGCGGCGCCCACCTTTCCACGCATGCGCCCTGTGGATGTCGGCTGCACGATCGACATCGACGACCTCGTGATGCTCCCCAACGGCGACCAATACGCGTGCGGCAGCCTCGCCACCGCCCGGCCTGCGCTGTTCTGGCGACCCGGCGGAACAAAAAGATGGCACTGGCTCGGCTCGGGCGTGGATGACCCAGTGTATGACCAAATGGTATTCCGGAGCATGCTCGTGGACGATGACGGCATGGTGTGGATCACCACCGATCTGGGTGTCCTGTTCAAAGGCACCGCAGCCCGGGGCTTTGGCGTCGCGACCGAGATTGCCTTTTCCGCAACGCACCCCGGCAGCAAGCTGCGCTTCAGGCAGATCGTCCACTACCAAGGCGCGATCATCGCCCGAAGCAACGAGGGCCCATATCGCCTCCGCCGGGACGGGGGGTGGGAAGCCCTGCCCAAGATGCCTCCGCGGGAGGGCAGGCCCCGGGCGAAGCCGATAGCGGCCGGCGGCAAGCTGGAGGTGTATGGCGACCTGCTGTGGTCCCTATCTGCCAACGCAGGCCGCTTCGATGGACAGACCTGGACCCGGTTTCCAATGCCATCAACCCTGGCGCCGTAAATCTCGGGCAGTCCTGAAAAGGACCCATCGCGTCCGGTAGCGGAAGCGGGCAACGGTTGCCAGGTCCGGCGCCCGGCCGGGACATTATGACGCTGGCCTGTAGCGCCCGCTTCTCCATGCCGCACGGCGGGAGGACGCCGCCAATGATTGATCTGTTTGGGCTGACCAAAGAGCAAGGGTAATTCGCTTGCATCAATCGAAACCGCCGCCTAGCCAAGGACATCGAGGCAACCATCAAATCGGCGCAAGCCTTCCTCTACGCCGCCTCCGCTGTTATTCTACTACGCAGACTGGCTTGTTGATGAACCGCTTCGAGACAGACTTCCAATCAGGCATTTAAAAATTACCATTCCGTGACAACCAGCTGAAAGCGGACCATCAATCGCGTTGCTCAGGAGGAGCCATGGCTTATCTCTGTCGTAGTGTAGTAGGTAGTCAGGACACGCCGCTACTTAGGTTCAAGCATGGAGACCTCTCACGAGAGCTGATTGCATATTGGGGTGTCTACGAGACCAGAGCATTCACCAGGGACGATGTTCCAGAAGAAGCTATACTCGAGACCAAACACAAGATACTACGAGAGCACTTTCGTATGGGTGGACAACGTCTCTTCTCAACCGAGGCAAAGGAGCTAATCGAGCTTTTTGAGCCGAATATACATCAATTCTTCCGAGTTGACGTTTCTCGTGGGCGGAGTAAACTACCTATCTTTCGGAGAGATGGCTCTTTGCTGGATACTCCTTACTATTTACTAAATGCGATGCGTCGATTAGATGCCGTTATTCCAGAAAAATCAAACGTCCGAGTAAGACATTACGATAATCAACCGACCTCTATAAACTGGACTGGTTACAGTCTTGATGCAGTTTTGGATAAAAAACTGATTGGAGGACACCACTTGTGGACTGGGGCACATCACCTTTACGGCGATCTGTTCTTTTCGGACGAGCTTGGGGAAGCGTATCTTGCAAAAGGTTGGAAAGGTCTCGAGTTAACCCGTCTTGCAGAGGATTAATGTAAATATAAAGACTCCGCTCCGGTTTGAGGATCAGCGGGTGCTGCTTTCAATTGTGTCTTGATACTTGAGTTACCGCGCTATCCGTGGCATTAAGGCTTATGGCGTACTTGTGTGAAATCCTAACGACTCGAGACTTTCCAATATTTGAGTTTGCCAAGGGTGCCAGAGTGTGCAAGGCTTAAGTCTCGTCACAAAGTCATACGAGAATGTTTTTATATGAGCGGACGTCGGATTTTCTCTTCTGAAGTTCGGGACCTGTTTGAGTCTTTTGAACCCGGTCTACATCAATTCTTTTCTATAAAGATTTGCCAAAGTCGCCGAAAGGTTCCGCTTCTTAATAGAGATGGATCGATAGTTGAGAAGCCTTTCTATCTTCTTAATGCTACGCAAAGACTTGATGCTGTAGTCATCGAAAAATCGAATGTACGTGTTTATCGTTACCACAATCTACCAGATCTGGTGCAACAGATCGGTTCGAATACCGAAATCGTCCTAAACAAATCCATCATTGGGTCACATCATCTTTGGACGGGCGCGCGCCACATGAACGGCGAACTGTTTTTTTCTGATGTGCTCGGGCACGCATTCAATGCTCGCGGTTGGCCAGGCGTGAAGTTAACTCACCTAAGAGAGGAGTAAGCTGAAATACTCGCGAACAAACCTCCGCGCGAAGAATATCACTCCACTCACATCCTGCATTGGGCTTGGTCCTTTAAGGAGTACTAACGTGAAACTTAGCAACCCTGAACGCCCATCCCTGATCTTGCTGCTAGAACTGCCTTGGAAGCTTAACTCGCAAAGGTTGGCAGCAACACTTCGCCACCGTTTTCCCGGTATAATGCAAGATCTTTATATACCAGGCGATCTTGGTACACTGTTTCAATATGACGGCCAGTCCGTCGCCGTACTGACCATAGACGCCCCAGCGCCGATCGACCTGCAGGTCATCGCCGCCCGCTCCGCCCAATGGCCCGACGCTGCGGCCGCCTGTGCGCGCCAGGCTGCGCATATTATCGTCAGGCCATTCGGCGAAGGCACGGACACTCTCGCCATGGCCCGCGCCATCACCGCCGTTGCCGGGGCGATCGCCGCGGAGTGCCCGCATGTCCTAGGCGCCCTCTGGGACGGCATCGTGCTCAACTCCGCCCAGTGGTGGCAGCACATGAGCCCCAAGGCCTATGCGCCCTATCCTGATTTCCCGGCGCTGCTGTGGATGACGCTGCACCTGCGGCGGGATCAGCGGCCCGGCTTCATTCGCTACATCAGCGAAGGCCTCGTGCGCTTCACCATGCAGGAATTGATGATCAGCGGCCCGGCCGAGAACCGCGACGCCATCATGGACAAGACCATCAACCTCGGCATCTACCTCATGCAAAACGGCCCCGTCATCGCCGACGGCGCCACCGTCGGCCAGTCCGAATCAGAGCGCATCACCATCCACCATGGCACCGAGCCCGGCTTCGGCGACGTCGTATTCCTGAAGGGCTCTATCGGCTCATAGGATTGAGCGTCAGCAACCGGTCCGCGTGCCCCTTGCCACCTCCCCACCCCCAAGGTCAGGATGCCCCATAAGGGAAAAATCCATGAACCACCGCCGCCGCGCCCTCCTCGCCACCCCCCTCCTAGCGCTCTCTCCCAAAGCACAAGCCGCCCCCCAAATCCGCGTCGGCACCCTCCGCTTCGGCAGCGTCGGCTGGGAGCTGGACGTCATGCGCACCCACGATCTCTGCCCCGTCCCCATCGAGCCGGTCGAGTTCGCCGCCGGGCAGGCGACGCAGGTCGCGTTGCAGGGCGGGCGCGTCGATGTCACCGTCCAGGACTGGCTCTGGGTCTCGCGCCAGCGCGCCACAGGCGCGGATTGGACTATGGCGCCCACCTCCGGCGCCCTCGGTGCCGTCATCGTGCCTGCCGGGTCCGAAATCGCCAATCTCGGCCAACTCCGCAACAAGCGTCTGGGCGTCGCCGGGTCACCGCTGGACAAGAGCTGGCTCATCCTCCGCGCCTACGCCGCCCCCACGCTCGACCTCGATCAGGCCACCGCCAAATCCTTCGGCCCGCCCCCGCTTCTGATGGAGCAGCTGCGCGCCGGGCGCCTCGACGCCATGCTCACCTACTGGCCCTTCGCCGCCCGGGCGGAGGCCGCCGGCATGCGCCGCCTGATCGCCATGGAGGACGCCGTCACCGGCCTCGGCATCCAGCCCGGCGTCCCTTTCGTCGGCTGGGTGTTCTCCGCCGCCTTCGCCGCGCAACAGCCGGACGCCATGCGCCAGTTCATCGCCGCCTCCGCCGAGGCCCGCCGCATCCTCGCCACCTCGGACCCCGAATGGGACCGCATCGCCCCGCTCACCGGCGCCGCCAGCCCGGACGAGCTGACCCGGCTCCGCGACTGGTATCGCCGCGGCGCGCCCCAAGCCTGGAACCTGCCCGGCGCCGCCGCCCTCTATGACGTGCTGGCCGGGATCGGCGGCCCGGCGCTGGTCGGCCCGGCGGATCACCTATCGCCGGGCACGTTCTACGCGGCTTAGCCCGGTTGCGCGCCGCCCCGGCCCTGGTCCTGCTCGCCGCCTGGGAGGCCGCCGCCCGCGCCATCGGCTCCCGCCTGTTCCCGCCCGCCAGCACCGTGATCGCGGCACTGTGGCACGAAACGATGGCCGGCACGCTGCCGCATCAGATGGGCGTAACCCTGCTCCGCGTCGCCGCCGCCTTCGCCATCTCCATGCTGCTCGGCAGCGCGCTCGGCATCCTCATGGGCCGCTTGCCCGCCGCCAACCGCGCATTGGACACGCTGGTCACCGGCCTGCTGAACCTCCCCGCCCTGGTCGGCATCGTGCTGATCTACGTCTGGTTCGGCCTCAGCGAATGGACCGCCATCGCCGCGGTGGCACTCAACAAGCTGCCCAGCACTGCCACCACCCTGCGCGAAGGCGCCCGCGCGCTGGACCCCGCCCTGGCGGACATGGCACGCAGCTTTCGCATGACCCGCGCCGCCACCATGCGCCACGTCATGCTGCCGCAGCTCTACCCCTATCTGTTCGCCGCCGCCCGCTCGGGCCTGGCGCTGATCTGGAAGATCGTGCTGGTCGCCGAACTCCTGGGCCGCAACGACGGCGTCGGCTTCCAGATCCAGGTGTATTTCCAGCTGTTCGACGTGACCGGAATCCTCGCCTACACCCTCGCCTTCATCGTCGTGGTCCAGGTGATCGAGTGGGGAGTACTGCAGCCGCTCGAGCGCCGGGCGTCGGTCTGGCGATGCTGAGCGTCGACATCGACCGCAAATCCGTGCCCGGCCCCCGCACGGTGCTGGAAGGCCTGCGCTTCGGCGTCGGCCCGGCCGAGATCGTGGCCCTCGTCGGCCCGTCCGGCTGCGGCAAGACCACCCTGCTGCGTATCATCGGCGGCCTCGACACCCAGTACGAAGGCACCATCCGCTTCGCCGGCCCGGCGCCCCGCATCGGCACCGTCTTTCAGGAGCCGCGCTTGCTCCCCTGGCGCACGGTCCGGCACAACATCGCCCTCGTCCACCCCGAACCCGCGATCGCCGCCCGCGTGCTGGACCGCCTCGGCCTTGCGCCGTACGCAGACCTCTATCCCCCGGCCCTCTCCCTGGGCATGGCCCGCCGCGCCGCCATCGCCCGCGCCTTCGCCATCGAACCCGGCCTGTTGCTGCTGGACGAACCCTTCGTCTCGCTCGATCACGAACGGGCCGAACAAGCGCGCGCCGTGCTGCTGGACGCCTGGCAGGACACACGCTGCGCCGCCATCCTCGTCACGCACGATTTGATCGAGGCCGCCTCGCTCGCCGACCGCATCCTCCTTCTCTCCACCAGCCCCACGAGCGTGGTACGCGAAGTCATCATCCCACGACCCAGCCGCCGCCGCGGCCTCGTAGAAGCCGCCCGCGTCGCCGCCGCCTCCTTGTGATCAGATGCCCGGCGACTACTTCAGCGTCCCCAGATACGCGATGACATTAGCCCGCTCCTCATCCTTCTTCAGCCCGATGAATATCATCTTCGTCCCCGGCACCACCGCCCGCGGATCGGCCAGATAATGGTCGAGCGTCGGCGCATCCCACGTCACGTCATACGCCTTGAACGGCTCGGAATAATTGAAATTGCCGATACTGTGCGACGGCCGCCCCACCACGTCATACAGGCTGGGCCCGATCTTGTTCTCACCATCCTTCACCGAATGGCAGGGCGCGCATTTCGCGAACGCCACCTTCCCAGCCGCCGCATCGCCCTCGTCGGCCCAGGCCGGGGTGCCTATGACGGCGAGTGCCAGTGCAATCAGTGCGCGCATCGTTCCTCCACTCTCTTGTTGACCCGAGTATGGAGACTATCACCGCTTTGTCGATGCCGGACCTGCACGGCACGCGCTTCCCCTGGGCTGGGATGCAACCCTCCGCGCCCACCAAGTCCGGGCGCAGGTCAAAGCCAGTAGCCGGGTTCAGTCGCAGGCTGGTGCAACGGCGCCGATACCCGGGCAAAGGGCCTTTTCAGGATAACCTATTCACCGTAGCCTTCATCACGATAACGGGAGGAAACGATGCGCTACGCCACACTCGCGCTGCTTGCAATGGCCGCGCCCGCGCACGCCCAGGACCGGCTGGCGTTCTGGAACCTCACCACCTCGACCCTCACCGCCCTCAGCCTCGCCCCACCGGGCACCACCGATTTCGGCCCCAACCAATGCGCCAACGACAAGGACGGCGCGGTCGAGCATGACGAGCGCCTGAAACTCACCGGCGTCACGCCGGGCCGCTATGACGTGCAGCTCACCACCAAGCAGGGCCGCATCTGCCTCGTGCACGGCGTGGAACTCAAGCCCGGCGGCAAATACGCGTTCTCATTGGCGGATAGCGACCTCACCGAATGCCACTAACCCGCCTAGCCGCCGCGCTCATCCTGATGACGATGGCCGCCCAGGCACAAACCATGCCGGATGTGGAAATAATCGTCACCGCACCCCTACCTGGCTCCGCGTCCGAGCGGGACCGCGTCCCCTCCAACACCCAAATCCTGCGCAGCCCCGACCTGCAGCGCACCGGCCCGGCCTCCGTCCTTCGCGCGCTAGACGAAAATGTGGGGTCGGCCACGCTCGATCAGGCACTCGGCAATCCGTTCCAGCCCAACCTCATCTACCGCGGCTACGAAGCCTCCCCGCTATCCGGCAACCCGCAAGGCCTCGCCACCTACCTGAACGGCACCCGCTTCAACCAGCCCTTCGGTGACACCACGCTATGGGACCTCATCCCCGACATCGCCGTGGACCGGATCGAACTCGCCAACAGCCCGGCCTTCGGCCTCAACGCCCTAGGCGGCGCCGTCACCATCAAGCTGAAGGACGGTTTCAGCTATCACGGCGGCCAGATCGAGCTGTCCGGCGGCTCCTTCGGCCGCATCCAAGGCTCCCTGCAATACGGCCAGCACTCCGGCAACACCGCCGGCTACGTGGCGCTGAGCGGCCTCAACGAAGACGGCTGGCGCCAGGGCTCCCCGTCGCAACTCCGCCAACTATACGCTGACCTAAACTGGCGCGGTGACAAGACCGAGCTGCACCTGAACGTGCTGGGCGCCAGCAACGTGTTGACCGGGGCAGGGACCACGCCAGTCGATCTGCTGGCCGCCCAGCGCAGCGCGCTGTTCACCAATCCGAACGAGCAGCGCAACAAGTATCTCCGCCTCAGCACGTCGCTCAGCCATGAAATCACGGACCGGATCACACTCCAGGCCAGCGCCTATTACAGCAACCTCGCCCAGCGTGAGCGCAACGGCAACGCCTCCGCCGCCCAGTCCTGTGACGATGACCCGGCGTTCCTCTGCAACGGCACCACCCCGTACACCAACCGTGCCGGCGACCGCATCCTGACCTTCGGCACGCCGTCCGGGGCCTATTCACAGCTGGACCAGACCGCCATCGACAGCAACGGCTATGGCGCCACGCTGCAGGCGACCCACCGCTCCGACATCCTGGGCCGGCCGAACCGCTTCCTGATCGGCGCCAGCTATGACGGCGGCAGCACCCTTTTCTCCGCCCGCTCTACCGTGGGCGCGCTGACCCTCGGCCGCGATTTCGCCGGGCCGGGCGACGTGATCGCTTTGGCCGACGGCTCCATAACCCCGGTCCGCCTCGCCGCCACCAACAACTACTACGGCGTCTATGCCAGTGACGCGCTCGACATCACCGACCGGCTGACCGCCACCGTGTCCGCCCGCTTCAACGCCGCGCAGATCGACCTACAAGACCAGACCGGCACCGCGCTCACCGGCAAGCACAACTACACCCGGCTCAACCCCGCCGCCGGGCTCACCTACAAGATCATCCCCGCTTTGTCGCTCTACGTGGGTTACGCCGAAAGCAACCGCACCCCCACCCCATCCGAACTTTCCTGCGCCTCCCCCAGCAGCCCCTGCAGCCTCGCCAACTTCTTCGTCTCCGACCCGGCGCTCAAACAAGTCACCGCCCGCACCTATGAAGCCGGCTTCCGTGGCCGCTTCACGGTGGGGGAGGCGGCGCGCGTCACCTGGAACGCCGGCCTGTTCCGCACCGATAGCCAGAACGACATCCTGTTCACCACGGCGGAAATCCTCGGCCGCGGCTACTTCCAGAACGTCGGTGCCACCCGGCGCCAAGGCGTTGAAACCGGCCTTCAAATCCAACAAGGCCCCGCCCTGGCCTACCTCAACTACACCTATACGGACGCCACTTTCCAAACGGCGTTCACCGCCGGCAGCCAAAACAACCCCTTCGCCGACGTGAACGGCGACATCCAAATCCGCCGCGGCAACCAAATCCCCGGTATCCCCGCCCACCGCCTCAAATTCGGCGCCCAATACGACGTGACCGCCGCCTGGACGATCGGCACCACGGGAATCCTCAGCTCCGGCCAGTTCCTCCAGGGCGACGCCGCCAACTTCAACGCCAAGACCGGCGCCTATTTCGTGCTGAACGCCAACACCAGCTACCGCCTGACGCCCTCGGTCGAGCTGTTCGGCCTGGTGCAGAACCTGACCAACACGAAATACGCCACCTATGGCGGTTTCTCCCCGGTGTCGCTCGTGCCGATCACCCAGGCGCCCGGCACCACCAACACCCGCAGCCTCAGCCCCGGCGCCCCCATCGCCGGCTACGGCGGCATCCGCGTCACGTTTTAGCTTGGCCTCACGCCTGCGTGATGCTTAGATCGGTCCGGCTACACAACAAGAAACAAAGGAGAACGCCCATGTCCGTTCACATCCACCCCGCCGTGGATCACGGCATCGCGCCCGCCAAGCCAGACTTCGCCGGCGGCACGCTCACTTGCCATTGCACGACCGACCCGGTCACGGTCCATGTCGGCGCACAGACCGCGCATAATCACGCCTGCGGCTGCTCCAAGTGCTGGAAGCCCAAGGGCGCGCTGTTCTCGGTGGTCGCGGTGGTATCGCGGGACAAGCTGAAAGTCACTGCCAACGAGCAGAAACTAAAGGTCGTGGACCCCCACGCCGCCATCCAGCGCCATGCCTGCACCGGCTGCCACGTGCACATGTTCGGCCGGATCGAGAACAAGGACCATCCTTTCTACGGCCTCGATTTCGTCCACACCGAACTCTCGAAGGAGCCGGGCTGGGCCGCCCCAGGCTTCGCCGCCTTCGTGTCCAGCATCATCGAACAGGGAACGGCACCCGGCCACATGCACGCCGTCCGCGACCGCCTGCACACGCTAGGGCTCGAGCCCTATGACTGCCTGAGCCCAGCACTCATGGACGCGATCGCCACCCACGTCGCCAAGAGCCGCGGCCTCCTCGCCGCTTAGTATCCGGCTGGCCAACCCCTCCGTTCCGCGCCATGCTCGCAGCAATACGCGGGACGGAGACGGCCATGATCAGACTAGCCCGGCGAACCCTACTCACGGCGCTCACCGCCACGCCCTTCGCCGCACTGGCGCACGGGCCCACCCGCCAGAAAGTCACCCAGACCGTCGATATCGCCCGCACGCCCGATCAGGTCTGGGCCATCGTCGGCAATTTCGACAGTATCGCCCACTGGCATCCCCTCATCGCCTCGAGCCCGGCCGACCACGGCAACGACATCGGCTCTAAACGCACCCTCACCCTCAAAACGGACGGCGCACCCTCGTTCGACGAAGAACTCGTCAAGTATGACGCCGCCAGCCACAGCTACGTGTATAAGATCGAGAAGGTCGATCCCAAAGTATTGCCCGTCAACAACTACCAATCCTGGTTCGAACTGAGTGACGGCCCCGACGGCGGCTGCACCATCGAATGGCGCGCCGCCTTCTACCGCGGCTACATGCTGAACGACCCCCCGCCGGAACTGAACGACGCCGCCTCCACCGCCGCCGTCAAAGCCGTCTTCCGCGCCGGCCTGGACAACATCAAACAACTGGCGACGTCGTAGGGCGGATGCACCATCCGCCAAGCCTCGTCGCCTCACTGTGCCTGTGCGCCCTCGCGTCGGCTCCGGCCGAAGCCGCCCAGGCCTTCGTCACCAATCAGGGTGACGACAGCGTCTCCGTCGTGGACACCGTGACCGGCAGGATCACGCAGACCATCGGCGTCGGCGCCAAACCCGCAGGCGTCGCGCTCTCCCCCGACAACACCCGGGTCTATGTCACCAATCCCGAGGGCCACAGCCTGACGATCCTGGACCGCACCGCATCGCGTCTCACGCACCTGAAAGACGTCCCGGCCGGCGCGGGACCACTGGGCGTCGCGGTGGCACCGGACGGCCGGGTATTCGTGGCCGACTGGTATGGCGACACCGTCTTGATGCTGGACCGGGACGGCACCCGCCTCGGCACCCTGCACGTCGGCCAATCTCCTTCCGGCATGGCCGTCAGCCAGGACGGACGCCTGTTCGTCGCCAACCGCGAGAGCGACAGCGTCAGCGTCATCACCTTGGCCACCGGCGCGACCCGGACGGTCGCCGCCGGCCACGCCCCCTTCGGCATCACCCTCCAGGGCGGACGCGTCTTCATCGCCAACGTCCAATCCGGGGACGTCTCCGTGCTGGACGAAGCGACCCTCACCGAAACCGCGCGCCTCAAAGTGGGTGAGTTCCCCTACGCCACCGCAATCACGCCAGACGGCTCCCGCATTCTCGTCACCAACCAGCACAGCGGCACCCTGTCCGTGTTCGACGCCGCCTTCAACCGCCTGCCGGATATCCCGGTCGGCGACTACCCGGAAGGAATCGCCATGTCAGCCGACGGCACCCGCGCCTACGTCGCGATCTGGATGGACAACCGCCTGGCCGAGATCGACGTCCAGGCCGGACGCGTCCTCCGCCAGATCAAGGTCGGCGAAAGCCCCCGCGCCTTCGGCCTCTTCCTAGCGCCATGACCCCCTCCCGGATCGCCGCCGCCGGGGCCGCCCTCGCCCTCATCCTCGCCACCCCAGCAATGGCCGAAAACCTGGCCCTCTTCCCCTTCACCATCACCAACACGAGCCCCGCCCCTTCGACGCCCGAAGAACTCGACCGCCTCAAGATGCTAGACGCCCAGCTCCGCCAAGCCCTGCAATCGCGCTACGCCCTCGTGGACATGACATCCGCCAACGGACGCCTCGCCCGCGTGGACAGCATCCGCGGCTGCAACGGCTGCGAACTCGAGATCGCCCAAAGCCTCGGCGCCACCCAGGCCGCCTATGGCTGGGTGCAGAAGGTCAGCAACCTAATTCTCAACGTCAACCTCGTCATCGAAGACGCCAAGACCGGCCAAATCCTCCACGCCGAAAGCGTGGACATGCGCGGCAACACCAACGAATCCTGGACCCGCGGCCTCCGCTACCTCCTCAACGAACGAATGTTTCCATAACACTGGCTCCAAAGAAAACCGTTGGCGCCTTGGTGCTCCCTTATCAGTCTCACCCCCCCATCAACGCATCCAACGTAATCGGAAACCGCCGCACCCGGACCCCCGTCGCATGCCACACCGCATTCGCGATCGCCCCCGCCGTCCCCGTCACGCCGATCTCGCCCACGCCCTTGATGCCCAGCGCGTTCACATGCACGTCCCGCTCCTCCACGATGATCGCCTCGATCGAGGGCACATCCGCGTTCACCGGGATATGATACTCGCCCAGATTGGCGTTCATCGTCCGCCCCGTCCGCTGGTCCACCACCGCATGCTCGTGCAGCGCGAACGACACGCCCCAGATCATGCCGCCATAATACTGGCTCTGCACCAGCCGCGGATTGACCACCGTGCCGGCCGCAAAGGCGCCGACCAGCCGGGTCACCCGCACCTGGCCGAAATCCGGATCGACCTTCACCTCGGCGAACACCGCCCCATGCGCGTGCATCGCATACGTACCCTGCGCCGCCGGGTCCATGGCGCCCGTGCCGGTCCCCTCCAGCTGGGCCACGCCCGCCCGCGCCATGATGTCGGCATAGGCCTCGTTCCGGCTCTCGTCGTCCCGCCGATATAGCCGCCCGTCCCGCGCGATCACCCCGGCATTGCCCGCGCCGAACAACGGCGAGCGCTCGTCACCCATGGCCAAATCCGCCAGCTTGCCGATCACGTCGCCCCCCGCGCCATGGATCGCCGCCCCCACCGTCGCGGTATGCGCCGACCCCCCTGCGATCCCGGCATCCGGCAAATCCGACGTGCCGGCCCGGAACTCGATCTGCGCCAAATCCAACCCCAGCGCGTCCGCCGCGATCTGCGCGAACGCCGTCCACGCGCCCTGGCCCATGTCGTGCGACCCGCTCTCCACCACGCCCGTGCCGTCCGCTCGCAGCACCGCCCGGGCATGCCCCTGGAACATCAGCGCCGGGAACACCGCCGTCCCCATGCCCCAGCCGACCAGCATCCCGTCCTCATCCACCATCTGCCGCGGCGCCGTCGGGCGCGCGTCCCAGCCAAACCGCGCCGCGCCCTGCGCATAGCACTCCCGCAACGCCTTGGAGCTGAACGGCTTGCCCGACAAAGGCTCGAACTCGGCATAATTGGCCAGCCGGAACTGCAGCGGGTCCATGCCGCAGGCCAGCGCCATTTCGTCGATCGCCGACTCCAGCGCCGCACTGCCCGGCGCCTCACCGGGCGCCCGCATGAACAGCGGTGTCCCCGTATCCAGCCGCACCGCCTCATGCGTCGTGCTCAGCGCCGGACTCGCATACAGCGCGTGCGACGCATTGCCCGCCGGCTCGATGAAATCATCGAACGTGCTGGTCGCGGTCTTGGTATGGTGGCTCAACGCCGTCAGATGCCCGGTGGCCGTGGTGCCCATCCGCAGCGTCTGCCGCGTCGGCGCCCGGTGCCCCACGGGACCGAACATCTGCTCCCGCCGCAGCACTAGCTTCACCGGACGCCCCACCATCCGCGCCGCCATGATGCCCAGCACCTGCGGCCCGGACAGCAACCCCTTCGAGCCGAACCCGCCGCCCAGATAGGGGCTGCGAATATGGATCCCTTCGGCCGGCACGCCGAACAGCCCGGCGATCCGCTGCTGCGCCATCGCCATCCCCTGGCTCGGCGTATCGACCTGCAGCGTGTCCCCGTCCCAAGCCGCCACGATGGCGTGCGGCTCCATCGCGTTGTGATACTGCGCCGGCGTGTCGTACACCGCCTCGATCCGCCGCGCCGCGCCGGCCAGCCCGCCGTCGATATCGCCATGCGTCTCCTGGCCCGGACTGCCCGCCCCCACCGCCTGCGGCGCAAAGCTGTCCGCAGACTCGAGCCCCGTCCGCGCCGCCTCGATCGCATAGCGCGGCGCCAGCAACGCCGCGCCCTCGGTCGCTGCCTCCAGCGTCTCCGCAATCACCACCGCGATCGCCTGCCCGGCGTAGCGCACGCCGTCATTCTGCAGCAAATCCAGCTTGAACATGAACGGATGCAGCTTCGCATCCGGGTCCAGCGCCAGCTTCGGCGCATGGCCCGGGGTCATGACGTCTATCACGCCCGGATGCGCGCGGGCGGCGGCGACATCCATGGAGGCGACCCGCCCGCGCGAGATGCCGCTGGTCGCCATCACCGCATACACCATGCCCGGCGGATGGTTGTCCGCCGCAAACCGCGCCGCCCCCGTCGTCTTCAGCACGCCCTCCCGCCGGGTCAGCGGCTGGCCCATGCTGGAGCCCATACGGATGTGGGTTTGCGTCTCAGACATGGGATGCTCCTGCAAAAGGGGAGGCGGGCAGGGCGGTAACGCGCGCAGGCGTCCCGGCCGCCGCCAAGGTCAACGCGCGCACGATGATGCGCCGCGCCAGTTCGATCTTGAACGCGTTGTCGCCGGACGGCTTGGCCTCCGCCATCGCCGCCTCGGCCGCCGCCCGGAACACGGCCGGACCCGGCGCGGCGCCGGCCAGCACCGCCTCGGCCTCCGACGCCCGCCACGGCTTTAACGCGACGCCGCCCAGCGCCACCCGCGCCTCGGCAATCCGCCCGCCCTCCATCCGCAACCCTACCGCGGCGGACACGACGGCAAACGCATACGAAGTACGCTCCCGCACCTTCAGATACCGCGCATGCCCGGCGAACGCCGCCGCCGCCGCCGGCAGCCGCACGGCGACCACCAGTTCGCCCGCGCGCAGCACCGTCTCGACGCTGGGATCGCTCCCCGGCAGGCGGTGGAAATCCACCAGCGGCACGTCCCGCACGCCACCCGCACCCTGCACCTCGACGATGACGCCCAGCGCCGCCAGCGGCACGCACAGATCGGACGGGTGCGTCGCGATGCACGCCTCGCTCCACCCCAGCACCGCATGCAGCCGGTTCTCACCCCCCACCGCATCGCACCCGGCGCCGGGTTCCCGCTTGTTGCACGCGCTTTCCGTGTCATAGAAATACCCGCACCGCGTCCGCTGCAGCAGGTTGCCGCCCAAGGTCGCCGCATTGCGCAGCTGCGCCGACGCACCGGACAGCAGCGCCTCCGCCACCGCGGGGAAGCGCCGGCTGAACTCCGGGTGATAGGCCAGGTCAGCATTGCGCACCATCGCCCCAATCCGCGCACCGCCGTCGGCCAGCAGCTCGATCCCATCCAGCCCCGGCAGCTTGCCAAGATCGACCAGGTGTCCGGGCCGCATCACCCCGCCCTTCATGAGGTCCACCAGGTTCGTCCCCGCCGCCAAATACGCGGCGCCGGGCAGGGCACCCGCCGCTACCGCATCTGCGACCGTGCGGGGCCGCGAATACTCGAACCGGTTCATGCCGCCACCTGCGTGCTCATGGCGGACTGCGCCTCCAGCACCGCCTCGGTGATGCCGATATAGGCGCCGCAGCGGCACAAATTGCCGCTCATCGCCTCCCGCACCCGCTCCGCCGTGTCGGCGTGGCCTTCCTGGATCAGGCCAATCGCACTCATGATCTGACCCGGCGTGCAGAAACCGCACTGGAACCCGTCATGCGCGATGAACGCCGCCTGCACCGGATGCAGCGCGCCCTCGCGCCCCACCCCCTCGATCGTCAGGACATCCGCCCCATCATGGCTGATCGCCAGCGCCAGGCACGAATTGACCCGGCGCCCATCCACCAGCACCGTGCACGCCCCGCACTGCCCCCGGTCGCACCCCTTCTTTGCCCCGGTCAGATCCAGCCGCTCCCGCAACAGGTCCAAGAGCGTCATGCGCGGATCATCCAGCAGAATGTCCCGCGGTGTCCCATTGATCGTCAGCGTGATTGACAGGCTCATGCGATACTCCGATCAGGGCAGTGATAACCACGAAATACGGAGGGCACCTCCGTTTACAAGGGGGTCGCTGTTAGCAGGAAGCCACGCGCCGACAGTCTCCGCAACCGCGAGCGTCTGCTGCAAGCGGCGAAGGAGGTCTTTGCCCAGGGCGGCTCGTCCGCCAGCCTCGAGGCCGTTGCCCGCACCGCCGGCGTCGGAATCGCCACCCTCTACCGCCACTTCCCCGCCCGCGAAGCCTTGTTCGAGGCCGTCTACCGGCAGGAGGTCGAGGCGCTGGTGCAACTCGCCCAAGACCTCGAAACCGAATCCCCGCCCGAGGCCTTGCGCTGCTGGCTTCAAGCCTTCGTAGAGTTCGTCGCCACCAAGAAAGGCATGTCCGCCGCCCTGGCCATGAACGTCACCGCCGCCTCCGGCCTCATGGCCTACTCCCAAGACCGCCTCGGCACCGCCGCCGCAACCCTGCTCCGGCGCGGCAGCAAAGACTTCCGCCCCGGCATAACGGCCAACGATCTCATTCTTACGGTAGTAGGCCTCTGCTACGTCGACCACGGACCACACTGGCAGGAAACCGTCCTCCGCCTTCTCGACGTCTTCCTAGCCGGCATGCGCACCCATTCCCCACCCGCGAGCCCTGAGCCCGTCGAAGGGCGGCATGCAACACACAACCAAACCGCTTGACACTCTTATCCAGAATATGTTCCTATCACGGGGTCATGCAAATCACCCCTCCCTCCTCCCCTGATGCAGCCGACGCCTACTACGGCGCCATTCTTCAGGAACTTGTGGAGATCGGCGCCGGCCTCGCCCGCCAACTCAAAGACACCGCGGCCAAGCACCCCGAAGCCGACCACACCATCGCCTTCGACCGCGTCGCCCGCACCATCCGCCGCACCATCGCCCTCGCCCGCCATATCGCCACGAGCCCGCCCAAGGCCCGCATGGCCCCGGCCGAGCGCGCCAAGGCCCGCGAGAAAATAATCCGCACCATCGAAGACGCCATCGAGGTCAAGGGCCGCCACACCAAGGGCTTCGACAACCAGGCCTACTTCGAAGAACTCAACGAACGCCTGCTGGACGGCCAGCTCGAGCAAGACCTGCTGACCCGGCCCATCGACGACATCATCGAAGAGATCGCCCGCGACCTCAACGTCAACGCCCAAGAACGCAGCTGGCGCCACAAACGCCGCACCCCCACCACCCTAGCCGCCCTCCGCGCCCGCGCCGCCGCCCTTCCCCCTCTCCCCCCGGGCCTCTCCGATGAAATCGGAGAGGGACGGGGTGAGGGAAACAACCAGAGCAGTCCCAAACCCATAAGTCCCGAGCCCGTCAAAGAACGGCACAACAAGCCCACCTCCGCGCCCGCGCCGCTCCTCTCTTCCCCCTCTCCCCCCGGGAGAGGGCCGGGGTGAGGGAAACAACCAGAGCAGTCCCAAACCCATGAGTCCCGACCCGGTCAAAGGACGGCACAACAAGCCCACCCCCGCGCCCGCCCCGCTCTTCTCTTCCCCCTCTCCCCCCGGGAGAGGGCCGGGGTGAGGGAAACAACCAGAGCAGTCTCAAACCCGTCAGTCCCGAGCCCGTCAAAGGACGGCACAACAAGCCCACCCCCCCCGCCAGAACAGCAAAACACAGGCTGGACCCCAACCCACCACCGAAACGAACCAAAACTAGAACAGCCACATTAGTATCGCATGGCTCCCATCCCGCCCTGCCAAAGGCAGGCTCAGGCGTAACCGGGGCTAGCTCATGCCGCATCTCGGCGTTCGATCGTGCGGCCTTGACGAAAGAATCGGCACCCCCAAGGACGCCAGTTCATCCCGCCTGCCAGCAGGCAAAAAGTTAAACCTTGGCATTTAGCCCCCGCAACGCTATCTCCCCTCAGCGTGCTGAACATGCCCGGCGGCGATATCGCCCTGGCCCCACGCAACCATATAGAAGGCGTGCCCTACGAATGAACATGAAGCGCATGCGCGGACGCAATAACCGCGGCGGTGGCCAGGGCGGCGGCGGCGGCGGCCCCATCCGGCACCAAAGCGGCAACGTCCCGCTCAACCGCAACCACGTGTTCGACAGCATCGGCCCCGACCTCCGCATCCGCGGCACGTCACAGCAACTGTTCGAGAAATACCTCCAGCTCGGCCGGGACGCCACCAGCTCCGGCGACCGCGTCATGGCCGAAAGCTACTTTCAGCACGCCGAGCATTATTTCCGCATCCTTAACGCCATGAACCAAGCCGCCCAACAGCAAGCCCAGCACCAGCCGCGCCCAAGGGAGTTCCAGCAAGACAGCAGCGAAGGCGAGCAACGGCCAGAGTATCGGCCAGAATTCCGAAACGAGCCGCAAACCAGCGAACCCCGTCAGCAAGTCTCTGCCGATGAGCCGGAGGAAGACGAAGAGCCCGCCCCCCTCGTCACCACCCCACGCGAAATCACCATCGCCGCCGCCCCACCGGACTAGCCCCGCAATAACCCGCCATGCAAACCCAAAGCGCCAACGCGAGTCCGGCCTAGATCAGCCCATGCCGCTTGAACAACTCGATCAAAACCAAGTTGACGTTGAACTTGAAATCGTCCGTCCGCCGTACCCGGTCTAGTGCCGCCGCCAGCGGCCAGAGTTCGAACGACTCCGCCTCGCCATCCGCGGGCCGCGGCACGAAACTCTCAGGCAGCCACAAATCATACACATACAGCCTGTCCCGCCGCAGCCCCTCGGCCCGGGCCATCGCGTAATCGATGGTCCCAGCCGGATCGGCACACCGGCAAAGAGCGGTAGGCAACGCAGCCTCCTCCTCCGCCTCCTTCATCAGCGTCTGCCACGGCGTCATCCCGGACGAGACCCCGCCCGCGGCCAAATGGTCCAGCTTTCCGGGGTCCAGGGCCTTGCTTGCCGCCCGCCTCGCCACCCAAAGCCACGGCCCATCGTCCCGCTGCACCAGCCCATTCAGGTGCACGCCCAGCGCCAGTAACCCCAGCGCCGGCAACGCCCCCCGGTCCACCACTCCCAGGCCCGGCCCCTCCGGCGTCGCACGCACGTCGAACGCCTCATCCCGGAACCGGCATAGCCCGGCCCCCGCCAACGCCGCCGCCGGCCAACGCAGATCCAGGAAATCCGTCCCGCCGATCACGTCCAGCACCGCCGGACTGACCCACCCCACCGGCGTGCCGCCCAGCGAAAGCGGGGTGCGGCCACCGGGGATCTCGGCGTTGTTGCACGCCGCCACATGCCGCATAATAGGGTCCATTCCTCCCCACATAGCCGGTAATCGCCAATTACCCCAGGCCCCGGCCTTTCCATCGCAGGGCAGAGTGGCCACCTAAAGATCATGAGACCTGCTGACCCAAGCCCGCGCACCGCGCTCCCCGGCCCCCAACGCTCCGGCTTCGCCACGATCCGCTCTATGATGCCGTATCTCTGGCCCAAGGGAGACACGGGCGCGCATGTCCGCGTCATCGCGGCCGTGATCTTCCTAGTCCTGGCCAAGGTCGCGACCGTCTATATACCCCTGGTCTATAGCCACGCCGTGGACGCGCTGGCGCCAAAGGACAGCCCGCTCACCATCCCGTTCGCGTTGATCCTGGCCTACGCCGCCCTGCGCGTCGCGTCCGCCGGCTTCGGCGAACTGCGTGACGCCGTGTTCGCCGCCGTCCAGCAGGCCACCGTCCGCAAGGTCGCGCTACAGACCTTCAAGCATCTGCACCGCCTTTCGCTTCGCTTTCACCTCGACCGGCAGACTGGTGGCCTGTCCCGCTCCATCGAACGCGGCACCAACGGGATCGAGAGTGTCTTACGCCTCGCCGTCTTCAACATCATACCGACCTTGCTCGAAGTCGTAATGGTCACCGCCATCCTTTGGCATCTGTTCGATTGGCGCTTTGCCGCAGTCACCTTCATCGCCGTCGGCCTCTACATCCTGTTCACTTTCCTTTTCACCAACTGGCGCGTCCGCTTCCGCCGCGCCATGAACGACACCGATAGCGACGCTCAGACCAAAGCCGTCGATAGCCTGCTGAACTTCGAAACCGTCAAGTATTTCGGCAATGAAGAACATGAGGCCGCAAGGTTCGACGCAGCCCGCGCCCGCTATGAACGCGCTGCAGTCAAGAGCCAAGTGACCCTCAACATGCTCAACCTAGGCCAGGCTTTCATCATCGCCATCGGCCTGGGCCTCGTCATGCTCATGGCCGCGTATGGCGTGCAGAGCAAGACCATGACCGTTGGACAATTCGTCTTGGTCAACACCTACCTTATGCAGCTCTATCAACCCCTGAACTTCCTGGGTTTCGTTTACCGCGAGATCAAGCAGGGCCTGGTCGATATGGAGCAGATGTTCCGGCTGCTGAACGTCAATCAGGAGGTCGCCGACCGCCCCGGCGCCCTCGTACTCCCGCCCCGCCTGGCCGACGGCACCGCCGGGTCCGTCGTGTTCCGGGATGTGCAGTTCGGCTACAATCCCAACCGCGAAATCCTCAAGGGCGTGAGCTTCACCGTGCCCTCCGGCTCCAAACTTGCCATCGTCGGGCCGACCGGCGCCGGTAAATCGACCATCAGCCGCTTGCTGTTCCGCTTCTATGACGTGACGGAAGGATCGGTCGAGATCGACGGCATCGACGTGCGGGACCTCACGCAACAAAGCCTGCGTGCCGCCATCGGCGTGGTGCCGCAGGATACCGTGCTGTTCAATGACACCATCGCCTACAACATCGCCTACGGCCGCCCCGGCGCCAGCCAGGCCGACATCGAGCAAGCCGCCCGCTTGGCGCAAGTGCACGACTTCGTCCAACGCCTGCCCGAGGGCTACGCCACCCGCGTCGGCGAACGCGGCCTAAAATTGTCCGGCGGCGAAAAGCAGCGTGTCGCCATCGCCCGCACCATCCTGAAGGACCCTCGCATCCTGATCCTGGACGAAGCGACCAGCGCGCTGGATAGCCGGACCGAGCGCGAAATCGAAACCGCCCTTCGCACCGTCAGCGCCAACCGCACCACCCTCGTCATCGCGCACCGCCTCTCGACCGTGGTGGACGCCGATGAGATCCTGGTGCTGGCCGATGGCCGGGTCGCAGAGCGCGGCACGCATGCCCAGTTGCTGGCCAAAGACGGACTTTATGCCCGTATGTGGGCGCTGCAAGCCCAGCAGCGCGAGCCGGAGCGCGAAGTGGAGACGGTGGATTGAGCGGCCAAAGCAACCCTCCAGCCGACCTCAGCCACGCCGGGGCCGTGGTGGACAAGGCCATCGAGTATATGATCGGGCAGAACCTCGACCCCATCTCCATCGCCTCGGCCCTCCTGGGCGGCTCGCTCGGCTTGCTGGCCCGCAGCATGAGCGATGAAGCGATCGTGGGCGTGCTGCAGAATGCAATCGGCAGCGTCCGGTCCGGTGAGTTGCGTGCCGAGTATGGCCCTACAGGACGCGCTTGACTCTGTAACGCGTTCTGCTCTGATCGTCCGCCCTTCATTGTTCCTTAATCTTGTTGTGTTCATCTCAGACCCAGTATGGTTAAGGGTGGGCAAAGCCGGATGAGGTTGAGCGTGAAGCGATGGATGTGGACCGGCGTGCTGCTAACCCTCTGTGCCAGTGCCATGGCACAGAATCCGCCGCCTGCGCCCGCCCCGCACGCGCCGCCGCCAGACCGCACGACCGAACAACAGATCGAGCTTGCGGACCGCACTCTGCCATTCCGCGCCATCGTCACGACCCACCGTATCCTGGGTGACAACGCGGCGCCCGAGGCCGATATCGTGACCACCGCCTTCTTGTTGAACAACGTCCCTGCGTCCAACCGTCCGGTCACTTTCGCCATCAACGGCGGCCCCGGCGCCGGCTCGGCATGGCTCGATCTCATGGCCATGGGTCCCTGGCGGGTAGCCATGCCGCAGGACGGCGTCCTGCCGCCGAGCCTGTCCCCGGCATTGATCCCCAATGCCGAAACCTGGCTGCCCTTCACCGACCTAGTCTTCATCGACCCGCCGGGCACCGGCTATAGCCGGCTGGTGGGCGGCAATGACGCCGTGCAGCGGCGCATCTACTCGACCAATGGCGAGATCCCTGTGCTGGCCCAGGTCATGCGCCGCTGGCTGGAACTGAACGGACGTTTTGCCTCACCAAGGTTCATGGTGGGCGAAAGCTACGGCGGCATCCGCGTTCCCCGCCTAGCCCGGCGCCTGGCGGACGCGGAGGGCGTGGCACTGAGCGGCATCATGCTTGCCTCGCCCGTGCTGGATTTCAACGCCTGGGGCTCGCAGTGGCAGCCCTATCCATGGGTCACCCGCCTACCCTCCATGACCGCCGCAAATCACAAGGCGGAGGTCCGGGAGCCGGAGGTCGAGGCCTATGCCTCCGGCGAGTATATCACCGATTTCATGCGCGGCCCGTCCGATGCCGCCGCCGTGCAGCGCATGGCCGAACGCGTGGCCGCCCTCACCGGCCTCTCGCCCGAAATCACCAAGCGCCGCGGCGGACGCATCGATTGGTGGACCGAACGGCGGGAGCGTGAGCCGGGCCGCATCGGCAGCGCCTACGATCTCACCGTAACCTCGATCGATCCGGACCCCACGGCGCAGTTCGTACAGGCGCCTGATGCCGTCACGGACGCGCTGAAGGCGCCCATTGCGGCCGCCGCGGCCAGCCTCTACGCCGACCGGCTCAATTGGCGTCCAGACGGCGCACCCGGGCCCCGCTACGAAATCCTCAACGGCAGCGTGTTCGGAGCCTGGAGCTACAATGGCGGGCAGGGGGCCGCCGAAAGCCTGTCGGCACTGCACACGGCCATGGCGTTCGATCCAGCGCTCCATGTCACGGTGATGCATGGCCTCTATGATCTAGTGACGCCGTACTATGCGAGTAAGCTGATCCTGGACCAGCTTCCGCCCGCCCTCGCCACCCGCGCCCGGCTCGTAGCCGTGCCCGGCGGTCACATGTTCTACACCCGTGACGCCTCCCGCGCCCGCTTCCGCGACGAAGGCCAGGCTCTGATCAACCCGCAATGAACGAACTCACACCCGCCGAGTTCGCCGCCTTGATGCAACCGGGCGAACCCTGGCACCAGGCCCGAAAGCTGGCCGTAGCCGTCTCGGGCGGCGCGGACAGCATGGCTTTGGCTTACCTGGTGCGCGGCTGGGGACGTCCACACGCCTTCATCGTCGATCACGGCCTCCGCCCCGGCTCGGCGCAAGAGGCGCGGCTGACCGCTGGCCGTCTAGACCAAATGGCTATCCCGGCCACGATCCTCACTTTGCGTAACCTTCGCCGGACAGCCCAAGCCGCACGGCAGGCCCGCTACGCCGCTCTCATGGCAGCGTGCGTTGAGGCGGGCTTGGCAGACCTGCTCATCGCCCAACACGCTTTGGACCAGGCCGAAACCGTGCAGCTGCGTGAGGCCTCCGGCACTGGCGAGGCAGGCCGGGCCGGCATGGCCTGCCTTGGTTTTCAGGGCCCGGTGCGCCTGATCCGTCCGCTGCTGTCCGTGCCCCCGGCCCGGCTGCGGGCCACGCTGCTCGCGGCTGGCGTCGTTTGGGTCGAGGACCCCAGCAACCAAGACCTGCGCACACCCCGGGCCCGCCTGCGCCAAGCCAAGCAGGACAGCACCGAGACTCTAGCGCGAGCCCGCGTTGCCGGAGCCGCGCGTGCCGCGGCGGAGCGGGCTATCGCCGCCGAACTCGCCAGTCAGGTCAGCCTGTATCCTGAAGGTTACGCCATAGCCGAAGGCCCGCTCTCCTCCGGAGCCCTCTCGGCGCTGATCTGGACGCTATCGGGCCGGCCGCACCCGCCCGCGGCAGCGTCGGTTGCTCGCCTAGTCCCGCTCCGGACCGGCACGCTTCACGGTGTGCAGATTGCACGATCGCGGACGAAGTGGTTGCTCGCACGCGAGCCCGCTGCACAGCCCGCCCGGACGGAATCGCCCCGCTGGGACCGCTTCCGTGCCAGTGCCGCCAGTGATGTCGCCAGGCCACGCCGGCAGCCAGCCTTGGTAACCAGCGGCGCCCCGGGCCTCGGCTGGTGGTTCGATCCGCCCCGGCCAGCGGCACCGGCGCCTTTCGCAATCCAGCCGTCCGGGTGGGGATGCACACCGGCCTTGCCCGCACTATGTTTGACGCGACAAGCGGCGTCGGCCCACACTGGGCCGGGAACAGGAAGCCCGGGTTCGCTCCAACCTCGCCCAGAACCCGGCGAACTAGACTGGATTGCTGGGATTATATGATGAGCAATTTTGGCCGCAACCTCGCGCTCTGGGTGATCATCGCCCTGCTGCTCGTGGTGCTGTTCAACCTGTTCCAGCCGAATGGGAACCAACGCAACCCGGCGCCGGTCGCCTATTCCGAGTTCCTGAACTCCGTAAGCGCCGGCAAAGTCAGGGACGTGGTGATCCAAGGCCGTACCCTGACCGTGCTCGAAACGGGCTCGCCCAACAAGTATCAGGTCTACACGCCCGACGACCCGACCCTGGTCAGCACCCTCACTAGCAAGGGTGTGCACGTGGAAGCGCAGAAGGAAGAGACGGATCATCCGCTCATCAACATCCTTCTGAGCTGGTTTCCGATGCTGCTCCTGATCGGCGTATGGGTCTTCTTCATGCGCCAGATGCAGTCGGGCGGCGGCCGCGCCATGGGCTTCGGCAAGAGCCGGGCGCGTATGCTGACCGAAAAGCAGGGCCGCATTACGTTCGAAGACGTGGCCGGCATCGACGAGGCCAAGCAGGAACTGCAGGAGATTGTCGAATTCCTGAAAGACCCGCAAAAGTTTCAGCGTTTGGGCGGTAAAATTCCCAAGGGCGTGCTGCTGGTGGGTCCGCCGGGAACGGGTAAGACCCTGCTCGCCCGCGCCATCGCCGGTGAGGCGAACGTCCCGTTCTTCACGATTTCCGGTTCGGATTTCGTCGAGATGTTCGTAGGCGTCGGGGCCAGCCGCGTGCGGGACATGTTCGAACAGGGCAAGAAGAACGCCCCCTGCATTATCTTCATCGACGAAATAGACGCCGTCGGCCGCCATCGCGGCGCCGGCCTGGGCGGCGGCAACGATGAGCGCGAGCAGACGCTGAACCAAATGCTCGTCGAGATGGACGGCTTCGAGAGCAACGAGGGCGTCATCCTCATCGCCGCAACCAACCGCCCGGACGTGCTAGACCCCGCGCTGCTGCGTCCAGGCCGGTTCGATCGTCAAGTGGTCGTTCCGAACCCTGACGTGAACGGGCGCGAGAAAATCGTCCGCGTTCACATGCGCAAGGTTCCGTTGGCGTCCGATGTGGATCCAAAGGTGATCGCGCGCGGCACACCTGGCTTCTCCGGCGCGGACTTGGCCAACTTGGTGAACGAGGCGGCCTTGCTCGCAGCCCGCTTGGGTAAGCGCGTCGTGGCGATGGCCGAGTTCGAGCACGCCAAGGACAAGGTGATGATGGGAGCCGAGCGCCGGTCCCTAGTGATGTCCGAAGACGAAAAGCGGCTGACCGCGTATCACGAAGCGGGGCATGCACTGCTCGCAATTTACGAGCCGGACTCTGATCCCGTGCACAAGGCCACCATCATCCCCCGCGGACGTGCGCTGGGCATGGTCATGCGCCTTCCGGAAGGTGACCGCCTGAGTGAGAGCAAAGCGCAGATCCTGGCGTCGCTGCGCATCACCATGGGCGGCCGCGCGGCCGAGGAGCTGGTATTCGGCGCAGACCGGGTCACCAGCGGCGCTTCCAGCGACATTAAACAGGCCACACGCTACGCACGGGCCATGGTGACCGAATGGGGCATGAGCACGAAGCTTGGCATGATCGCCTATGGCGATAACAGCCAAGAGGTGTTTCTGGGCCACTCTGTCACGCAGAATAAGAACGTCTCCGAAGTGACGGCGCGCGAAATTGACTCGGAGATCAAGCTGATCATCGACGCCGCGTATTCCGAAGCGATCCGCGTACTCACGGAACGGCTAGAGGAACTGCATCGGCTGGCGCGCGGCTTGCTGGAATACGAGACTCTGTCGGGCGACGAGATTCGGACCGTGCTGCGGGGTGAGCCGGTGATCAAGAAAGTCGTGGACGAGCCCGCGCCGGACCAGCGCCGGGCCTCGGTCCCCACCAGCGTTCGCCCGGCCGCGCCGCCGCCGGGCGGGTTGCCGCAGCCGGGCTGACGGCGGTGAGTGATCAGGGGCCGGCAGCGATGCCGGCCCCTTTCGCATGGCCAGATCGCCGCACGCCATGGGTCATGGGCATCCTCAACGTCACCCCCGATAGCTTCAGTGATGGTGACTCGCATTCAGACCCGGTAGCCGCCGGGTTGCAGATGATCGAGGACGGTGCGGATGTGCTCGACATCGGTGGTGAATCGACACGGCCCGGCGCCAAACCAGTCACTCCAGCGGAAGAGTGGCGCCGCATCGGACCGGTCATCTCGGCCCTGCGTCACCACGCGGTCATCTCCGTCGACACAAGGCACGCGGCAACGATGGATGCCGCGCTCCGGGCCGGAACCACTATCGTCAATGACGTGTCTGCGCTGACGCACGATCCCCGTGCTGCCGCGACAGTGGCACGCTGGAATTGCCCCGTCATCCTCATGCACATGCGCGGCACGCCCGGGACGATGCTGGGTCTTGCCCGCTATCAGGACGTCGTGGCCGAAGTCCGGGTAGAACTCAACCAGCGTGTCCTGGCAGCGGAACGGGCCGGCATAGCAAGGGATAGGATCGCGCTCGATCCGGGGTTCGGCTTCGCCAAGGACTCTGACCATAATGTTGCCCTGATCCGTAGCCTAGACAGTCTCGCTAACCTGGGATTCCCTATCGTCGCCGGGGTGTCGCGCAAGCGGTTCATCGGCGAATTATCCGGAGTGACCAAAGCAAACGAACGGGTCAGCGGATCGGTAACGGCGGCGCTGTTCGCTTGGACGCGCGGCGCATCGATCCTTCGCGTGCACGATGTAAAGGAAACCGTTCAGGCGTTAAGAGTTTGGCAAGGACTCTTGGGCTAAGATGGGCCAGCAGGAGAACAGTTGATGACCAGCAGACGCCTATTTGGGACCGACGGCATACGCGGGACCGCCAATGTGGACCCGATGACGGCGGAAACTGCGTTGAAGCTGGGTCAAGCCGCCGGCCTCATGTTCGTTCGCGGCAATCACCGGCATCAAGTCGTGATCGGCAAAGACACAAGGCTGTCCGGCTATATGATCGAGCCTGCGCTGACCGCCGGCTTCATTTCGGCCGGCATGGACGTGACCTTGGTCGGGCCTCTGCCCACCCCGGCGATTGCCATGCTGACCCGCAGCTTGCGGGCCGATTTGGGGGTTATGATCTCAGCATCGCACAATCAATTCGAAGACAATGGCATCAAGCTGTTCGGCCCCGACGGGTTCAAGCTGTCCGATGAGACGGAACTCGAGATCGAGGCATTGATGGAGGCGGACCGCTCCGGACGCCTTGCAACCCCGCGGCAGCTCGGTCGAGCCGTGCGGCTGAACGACTCAGGCGGGCGGTATATCGAGGCGGCAAAGGCCACCTTCCCACGCGGCCTCACGCTGGACGGCATGAAGATCGTTATCGATTGCGCCAACGGTGCCGCCTACAAGGTTGCACCGACGGTCCTGTGGGAGCTGGGCGCGACCATCGTCCCGGTCGGGGTCGATCCAGACGGCTTCAACATCAACAATGGCTGCGGCTCGACCGTACCGGCCTTCTTATGCGCCAAGGTGCTCGAGCATGGGGCGCACCTTGGGATTGCGCTCGATGGTGACGCCGACCGGCTATTGCTCGCCAATGAAAGAGGCGAGTTGGTGGACGGTGACCAGATCTTGGCACTGATCGCGGCCTCGTTCGGCCGGGCAGGGCGGCTCCGCGGTGACGGCGTGGTCGCAACCGTCATGTCAAATCTTGGCCTAGAACGCTTCCTGGCCAGTGAAGGGATCGGACTGCACCGGACACAGGTCGGGGACCGCTACGTTGTGGAGCAGATGCGGGCGGGCGGGCATAATGTCGGCGGCGAACAATCCGGCCACATGATCCTCTCCGACTACGCCACGACCGGTGACGGCCTAATCGCCGCGCTTCAGGTGCTGGCGGTGCTGGTCGAGCAGGATCGTCCGGCCAGCGAGGTGTGCCGCCTGTTCGAGCCGCTGCCGCAACTGCTGCGCAACGTCCGCTTCGTGGGCCGCTCCCCGCTGCATCACCCCCGCGTCGTGGACGCCGCCCGAGCGGCCGAGGCCGAGCTAAACGGCACCGGACGCCTCTTGCTCCGCGCGAGCGGAACGGAGCCGTTGATCCGGGTCATGGCCGAGGGTGAAGATCGGGCGCTCATCACCCGCCTCGTCGGCGAACTCTGCAGCACGATTCAGTCGGCGGCCGAGCAGGCGGCGTGACCGGGCGCGTCCTGGTGATCGCTGGGTCCGATTCCGGGGGTGGCGCGGGCGTCGAAGCCGATATCAAAACCATTACCGCCCTGGGCGCCTACGCCAGCACGGCCATCACGGCACTGACGGCGCAGAACACGCTGGGTGTTCATGGCGTGCACCCGGTCCCGCCCCCATTCGTGCGCCAACTCATCCGCGTCGTGCTCGACGATATCGGAGCGGACGTGGTTAAAATTGGTATGCTGGGCACGGCGGCGCTGATCGAGGCGGTCGCTGGCGAGCTCGCAACCTTCGACGGTCCCATCGTCGTCGACCCGGTCATGGTCGCAAAGGGCGGCGCCCGCCTGCTTGACCCGGCGGCAATCGGCGCGTTCATCGCGCACATCCTGCCCCGCGCCACGCTGCTCACGCCCAATGTGCCAGAGGCTGAGGCATTGACCAGCCTCACCATCACCGATGATGCAAGCTACGAACGGGCCATGACGGCACTGCTGCGCATGGGGGCGATAGCGGTGTTGATGAAAGGCGGCCACCGCCCGGGCGGCACGGTGGTGGACATCCTCGGCACCGCAGAGGGCGTCGAACGGCTGGAGAGGCCGCGCATCAACACAAAACACACTCACGGGACGGGCTGCACCTACGCCAGCGCGATAGCGGCAGGACTGTCAGACGGCATGCTCCTCAGCCCAGCGGTGCACCGGGCCCGATCGTATGTGCAGGCGGCGATCGAGGCAGCCCCCGGGTTTGGCGCCGGGCATGGGCCGTTATGGCACGGACATCCAATCCCAGCTTGGGAGGCACATTGATGCAAGATACGCTCGTGCGCGTGCCGGCAAAGCCCACGCTCCGCCCGGCCCGTCCCCATTTCTCGTCCGGCCCCTGTGCCAAAAGGCCCGGCTGGTCTCTCGATGCACTGTCTCATGCCAAACTGGGCCGCAGCCACCGCGCGGCGGAACCGAAGGCGCGCCTGCTGGAAGTGATCGACCGCTCCCGCAGCATTCTCGGCTTGCCGGAAGACTGGGTGCTCGGCATCGTGCCGGGTTCCGATACCGGGGCGATCGAGATGGCAATGTGGACCATGCTGGGCACCCGCCCCGTGGACGTCTTGGCGTTCGAGAGCTTTAGCGGGGCCTGGGCCACCGACATCGTCCAGCATCTGAAAATGGCCGGCACACGCGTGCTGCCGGCACGCTACGGATCGCTACCGGACCTGACGCAGGTGAACCCAGCGCACGACCTCGTGCTGGCCTGGAACGGCACGACGTCCGGCGTGCGCCTGACCGATGCCGGCTTCATCGCCTCAGCGCGCGAAGGGCTGGTGTTCTGTGATGCGACCTCCGCCGCGTTCGCCATGACACTGCCGTTCGACAAGCTCGATATCGTGACCTGGTCTTGGCAAAAAGCGCTGGGCGGGGAGGCTGCGCACGGGATGCTGGCGCTGTCACCCCGCGCGGTGCAGCGGCTCGAGACCTTCAGGCCGGCGTGGCCAGTCCCGAAACTGTTCCGGCTTACCAGTGGCGGCAAGCTGACGGCCGGCCTGTTCAGGGGTGAGACCATCAACACGCCCAGCATGCTTTGCGTAGAGGATGCGCTGGATGGGCTGCGCTGGGCCGAGCGGATCGGCGGCCTACCGGCGCTGATCGCCCGAAGCGAGTCCAATCTAGCCGCTGTCGCCGCCTGGGTTGCAAAGTCGGATTGGGCGACGTTCCTCGCCGAGACCCCGGCCAACCGCTCCTGCACGGCCATCTGTCTCACGATTAAGGCGCCTTGGTTCAAAGCGCTCGATCAAGACAACCAGTTCAAGGCAGCTAGAGAGCTGGCGATGCTTTGCGAAAAGGAAGGGGTAGCCTACGACATCGCCGGCCATCGTGACGCACCACCGGGCTTGCGGATCTGGGGCGGCGCGACGGTCGAGACGTCCGACATACAGGCATTGCTTCCCTGGCTCGACTGGGCGCACGCCACCACAGCTGCCGCCTGACGGCAGATCTCTACCGGAGCCGCCCATGCATATAGTGCCCTATTACGCGGCGATATTGGCCCTCGTGTATCTATTCTTATCATATCGGGTCATCACCGGCCGGAACACGAACAAAGTAACGCTCGGCACGGGCGGCAATGCGGCCATAGAGCGCTTGGTGCGAGTACACGCCAACTTTGCCGAATATACGCCCTTCGCTCTTTTGCTTCTCATGATGGCCGAGTTCAAGGCCGTGGCGCCGCTCATCCTCCACGGGCTCGGTTCGGCGCTCATACTGGGCCGGGCGGTGCATGCCTATGGCGTGTCGCAAACGCCGGAAAACTTCCGCTTTCGCATCACCGGCATGATGCTGACGTTCGGCGTGCTGGCCGTAACCGCCGTGGCGCTGCTGGTGGCGTGACTTTGCGGCCATCTCGGTTAGAACCGGCGCATGACTGACGAAATGCCCCCTCACCCGGCGCTGCTGCCGTCGGGCCTCCGTGACCTGCTGCCACCAGACGCCGAGGCGGAGGCGGCGGCGGTCGGCACCTTGATGGGCGTCTTCGCCTCGCACGGCTACCAACGTGTCAAACCACCCTTGCTGGAGTTCGAGGACGGTTTGCTGGCCGGCGCCGGCGCGGCCATCACGGATCAGACCTTCCGCGTCATGGACCCCGACACGCACCGGATGCTGGGGCTCCGCGCCGACATGACGCCGCAAGTGGCGCGTATCGCCTCTTCCCGCATGGCCCACGCGCCGCGGCCGCTGCGCCTTTCCTATGCCGGGCAGTGCCTGCGGACGCGGGCCGTGGCGCCCACGCCGGACCGGCAGTTGGCGCAAGCGGGGATCGAGTTGATCGGCGCTGACAGCCCGGATGCGGATGCGGAGGCGGTGCTGGTGGCTGCCGAGGCATTGGCGGCGGTCGGGTTGGTCCGCATCAGCGTCGATTTAACGATGCCGCCCCTCGCGCCCGCTCTACTCGATCTACTCGGGCTCACCGGCGCGGCCCGGCAGGCGATGATGCATGCGATCGACCGGAAAGATGCCGCCGTCGTGTCCGCCCAGCCGGGGCCAATTCCAGCGTTGCTCACGCAGATGCTGCTGGTTGCCGGCCCGGTCGATGCCGCATTGTCGGCGCTGGCCTGCTTCGGGCTGCCGGCTGAGGCGGCGCCGCTGGTCGATCGCCTGCGCGCGACCGTCGCTGCCATTCAGCGCCGGTCACCGAACCTACGGCTCACGCTCGATCCGCTTGAGTTTCGCGGTTTCCGCTATCATACGGGTGTCTGCGCCACGATCTACGCGCCGGGCCGGCACGAAGAGCTGGGGCGCGGCGGGCGGTATGTGTCTGGAAATGAGCCAGCGACGGGAATTACACTGTTTCCAGATGCGGTTCTGCGCGCCTGCCCGGCCCCCTCTGGACGACCCCGGGTCTTCGTGCCCTGGGACACATCGCCAGGCTTGGCCGCACAGTTGCGGCAAGAGGGCTTCGCCACCGTGGCTGCCCTCGGGCCCGCCGACGACTCTGGCCGGCTCGGCTGCACGCACGTGGTGCAGGGTGCCACGGCTGTGCCAGTTTAGGAGATAGGCTTTGGGAAACGTGGCAGTAATCGGCGCGCAGTGGGGCGACGAGGGCAAAGGCAAGGTCGTCGATTGGCTGGCGAGCCGGGCAGAAATCGTCGTGCGTTTCCAAGGTGGGCATAATGCTGGACACACGCTCGTTGTGGGCAATCAAACCTACAAGCTAAGTTTGCTGCCCAGCGGTCTCGTGCGCGGCAAGCTGGGCGTTATCGGCAATGGCGTCGTGATCGACCCGATAGCCTTGTTTGCCGAAATCGACCGCGTTCAGGCGCAGGGCTTGAATGCCGGTCCGGACAGGTTACGCATCGCCGAGAATGCCACTCTGATCCTCCCAATTCATGCCGCGCTGGACCGGGCGCGCGAGGCAGCTAAGGGGGATCGTAAGATCGGCACCACCGGGCGCGGGATCGGCCCCGCCTATGAGGACAAAGTGGGCCGCCGGGCCATTCGCGCCTGCGATCTAGCAGAGCCGGAGATTCTCGCGGCAAAGCTCGATGACCTCCTTTTGCACCATAATGCCTTGCTCGCCGGGCTAGGGGCCGAGCCGTTTGAGCGACAGGCTCTGTTCGATCAACTCATGGCATTGGCGCCGCGGCTGCTGCCGTATGTCGAGCCGGTTTGGGAACGGCTGGATCAGGCGCGCAGGGCCGGCACACGCATCTTGTTCGAGGGCGCGCAGGCCGTCATGCTGGACGTCGATCACGGCACCTACCCGTTCGTGACCAGCAGCAACACCATCGCGGCCACAGCGGCGGGAGGGTCGGGCGTCGGACCGAGCGCGGTCGGCTTCGTGCTCGGGATCGCAAAGGCCTACACGACGCGCGTAGGCTCCGGCCCTTTTCCAACCGAGCTGCATGACGAGACCGGACGTTTGCTGGGCGAGCGTGGGCATGAGTTCGGCACGGTCACCGGCCGGCCCCGCCGCTGCGGCTGGTTCGACGCTGCGCTGGTGCGGCAAGCGGTAAAGGTCGGCGGCGTGCAGGGTATCGCGCTGACGAAGCTGGATGTGCTGGACGGCATGCCCGAGCTGAAAATTTGCATCGGCTACAACGTCAATGGCCAGCGCTTAACCCATCTGCCAGCCGGGCAGGGGGCTCAGGCAGCGGCGACCCCGGAGTATGAGGTCATCGAGGGCTGGTCCGGGTCGACCCGCGGCGCCCGCAGCTGGGCGGCCTTACCTGCGCAGGCCATAAAATATGTAAAGCGGATTGAAGAATTGGTCGAAGCGCCCGTGACGTTGCTCAGCACCAGTCCAGAGCGTGACGACACCATCTTGGTGCGCGATCCGTTCGAAACTTAAAGGCGGGCCGGTGAATATCCGGCCCGCCCCTTCGCTCACGCCGCTTGCAGCGTCGCCATTCGCCGCTCGGCAACCTGCGTCTTCATCGCCTTCTGCAGCTTCTCGAACGCGCGGACCTCGATCTGGCGCACCCGCTCGCGAGAGATGTTGTATTGCTGCGATAGCTCTTCCAGCGTCGTAGGATTGTCCTTCAGCCGCCGCTCGATCAGGATGTGCCGCTCACGCTCGTTCAATGTCTTGAGCGCGCCATTCAGCAAAGCCTTGCGGCCGGTCAGCTCCTCGCGGTCGGCCAGGGTGCTCTCCTGGCTTTCCGCGTCATCCACCAGCCAATCCTGCCACTCACCCTCCGAGTCGGCGCGGACAGGGGCGTTCAGGCTGTTGTCCGGGGCGGCCAGCCGGCGGTTCATGCTGACCACATCCTGCTCCGGCACGGCCAGCATCTTGGCGATCTTGGCCACCTGCTCGGGCTGCAAATCGCCGTCCTCGATCGCCTGCATCTGACCCTTGAGGCGGCGCAGGTTGAAGAAGAGCTTCTTTTGAGCGGCCGTGGTGCCCATCTTCACTAGCGACCAGCTATGCAGGATGTATTCCTGGATGGCGGCACGGATCCACCACATGGCGTAGGTCGCCAGGCGGAAGCCGCGGTCCGGATCGAACCGCTTCACGGCCTGCATCATGCCGACGTTGCCTTCGCTGATCAGCTCACCCACAGGCAGGCCGTAGCCGCGGTAGCCCATGGCGATCTTGGCGACCAGGCGCAGATGTGACGTCACGAGCTTGTGCGCGGCGTCCATATCTTCGGTGTCCCGCCACCGCTTGGACAGAGCAAGCTCCTCCTCCGGGGCGAGCATCGGGAATTTGCGGATCTCTTGCAGATACCGCGAAAGATTGCCTTCTGGGGCAACGTTGATGACGGCAGCAGCCATGTAAGGTGCCTCATGCGTCGGAGTGACAGTGCTTCCATCCCCTATACGGCGGAGTAGAGCCTCTGGTTGCGACGTAAACGAATGCGAACGCGAGGGAGCCATCACGTCCCAGAGACCGCCCCGAAGCGGCGAACCCTGGACAGAACCCGGCGGAGCACGCCCGCACCGCCGAATGAGTGTGTGTATACCGGACCCCTCCGGTCCTGTCAAGGATTAAACTGCAATCTCTGGTTGCAGAGCGGCCAGCAGTGCTTCCATGTCTGCTGGCATCGGCCGCTCGAACGAAAGCGCCGCGCCCGTGCGGGGATGGGCGAACCCGAGCCGCGCGGCGTGCAGGGCCTGACGCGGGAAATCCAGCAGGGCGCCGCGTAGGCCTGGCGGAAGTGCCTTTGCCGCCGCGGGAACCCGGCGCAGATACACGGGATCTCCCACCAGCGGGTGCCCGGCGCTGGCCAGGTGCACCCGGATCTGATGCGTGCGCCCCGTCGCCAGCACGCATTCCAGCAATGCCGCGCCCACGCCGTAGCTGGTCAGGGTGCGAAAGCCGGTCCGCGCCGGCTTACCCCCCCGCGTCACGATCGCCATGCGCTTCCGGTCCCGCGGATCGCGCCCGATGTCACCCTCGATGTCCTGCGCCGTGGGGGAGGGCGCGCCCCAGACCAGCGCGAGGTAGGCGCGGTCCAGGTCGCGGGCGGCGAAGGCGGCCGATAGGGTGGCCAATGCCTGCTCCGTCTTTGCCACGACCATAACGCCGGATGTGTCCTTGTCCAGCCGGTGCACGATGCCGGGCCGCCGCTCGCCGCCGATGCCGGGCAGGCTGTCGCCGCAATGAGACAGGAGGGCGTTGACCAGCGTCCCGTCCTCGTTGCCCGGCGCGGGGTGCACGACCAGGCCCGCGGGCTTGTCCAGCACGATGATGTCCCGGTCCTCATAGAGGATGTCGAACGGGATGGTCTGCGGCAACGGCCGCGCGGAGACCGGGGTCGGCGGCTGCACGGTGAAGCTGGCGCCGTCCCGCACCGGTGCGGACGGGTCCTGCAGCACGTGCCCGTCGCACAGCACGGCGCCGCTTTGCATCAGGCTCTTGACGCGGGAGCGGGACAGCGTGCCGATGGCGTCGGCCAGGAACCGGTCCGTCCGCAACCCGGCGGCATCCGGCCCGGCGGTGATATGGTGTGGGGTGTCCGTGGGTGCGCTGAAGCTGGCGGTGGTGGTCATGGGTGTCCTGATCGTCGCAGGCACCGTGACGTTGGGCGTGCTGCTCGTAGGCCGTATGTCGGCGCCTTCGGGCGGGATTGCTAGCGTGGTGTTGGACGAACCGCCGGGCACGGTGCTGGCGGAGGCGTCGGCGGCCCCGGACCGGATCGTGCTGCGGCTCACGGGCGGCGGACCGGACCGGGCGGTGCTGCTGGACACGCGGACCGGCCGGGTGCTGGGCCGCTATGGGCTGGCGCACTGATGGCGCACAAGAAGCCGTCCTTGCCGGAGAAGGTTTGCGCGGCGTGCGGGCGCCCGTTCGCATGGCGGAAGAAGTGGGCGGCGAACTGGGAGGAGGTGCGTTTCTGCTCGGACGCCTGCCGCACGGGCAAGCGCGAGCAGGCGATCGCCCGCGAGCGGAAAGGCGCTTGAGTTTCCGCCAGACCTGCCGTAGGAAGCCCGCCTGGCCACGTCCTGTTCGTCTAGAGGCCTAGGACACCGCCCTCTCACGGCGGTAACAGGGGTTCGAATCCCCTACGGGACGCCATTTTCGCCGTATCGCTCCTGACGACTGGTGTTCCAGCCTCAATACCGCTTGTAAGGCAAGAACTTACCCGACATCGTCATCCGCACCCGGTCGCCTTTTTGGTCCGGTTGCCGTTCCAGCGTCATGTCGAAGTCGATCGCGCTCATGATGCCGTCGCCGAACTCTTCGTGGATCATGTCCTTCCAGGTCGTGCCATATACCTGGATCAACTCGTAGAAGCGGTAGATCAGGGGGTCAGTCGGCACCGCCGTCGGTAGCGAGCCGCGGTAGGGGGCTTCGGTCAGCAGCGCGATTTCGTCTTCCGATAGGTCGAACAGCACGCCGGCCTTCTCGGCCGTCTCTTGTGTCATGCTCATCTGGCCCAGGCAGGCGGCCGCGGTCCAGACCGGGGCGTGACCCAACTTCCCCGCCACCTCGGCCCAGGTCCAGCCTTTCTTCTTCTTCAGGGCCCGGATCTTCAGGCCTAAACTCGTCTTTGCATCGTTCACCCTGTAATCTCCTCGTGTTGCAAAAATGAGCCTATGCACGTCCCCTGCATTCAGCTACGTGCCTCGCCATATCACGGAGATATGATAATGGCACTACCTGTAAAAATGCCGGCCAAGCCAGGTTGGCTGACCGAGTTCCAAGCCTTCATTATGCGCGGCAACGTCGTGGACCTCGCGGTCGGCGTCATCATTGGTGCCGCGTTCTCGGCCATCGTCAACAGCCTGGTGAAGGATGTGCTGACCCCGGTCCTCGGGATCGCCGCCGGCGGCGTCGATTTCAGCAACCTGTTCATCACCCTGAAAGGACCGCACGAAGCCACGCTCGAGGCCGCGCAGAAGGCCGGCGCCGTCACCATGAACATCGGCCTGTTCCTCAACGCCGTCATCTCGTTCCTGATCGTCGCCTTCGTCATCTTCATGGTCGTCAAAGCCCTCAGCCGCTTCATGAAGAAGGCCGAGGAGGCACCGGCCGCGCTCAGCACGACCGAGCAGACGCTGATCGAGATCCGCGACGTCCTGAAAGGCCAGCACGCCTAACCAACAGGGGTGGGATGCGGACAAGCATTCCACCTACGCCTCCAGACCCTCGGCCCGTAACAGGTCCAGCACCGCCGCCTCCGGCACGTCGGAGGCGGTGAACGCCTCGCCGATCCCGCGCACCAGCACGAAATGCAGCGCGCCGTCGCGCATCTTCTTGTCCCGGCGCATCAGCTCCACGAGCCGCGCCGCGGACAGCCGGCGGTTCAGCATCGACGGCTCGCTCGGCAACCCCATCGCCCCCAAGTGCCGCGCGACCCGCTCCGCATCCACCGGGTCACAATGACCGAGCCGGGCCGACAGGCGGAAGGCGAGGCCGAGCCCGATCGCCACGGCCTCGCCATGCAGCAGCCCGCCGCCATAGCCGATCTCAGCCTCCAGCGCATGGCCGAACGTATGCCCGAGGTTCAGCAGCGCGCGCCCGCCGCTCGGGCGCTCCTCCCGCTCGTCATCCACCACCACCTGGGCCTTGAACGCGCAGGCGCGCATGACCGCTTCGGCCTGCAAACCGCGGTCGCCGGCGGCGATGGCCGGGCCATGCGCCTCGCACCAGGCGAAGAACGCGGCGTCCCCAATCAGCCCGGCCTTGGCGATCTCGGCATACCCGGCGCGCAGCTCACGCAGCGGCAGCGTCCCCAGCACGCCGGTATCGGCCAGCACGAGGCGCGGCTGGTAGAACGCGCCGACCAGGTTCTTGCCATGCCGCGTGTTGATGCCGGTCTTGCCGCCGACGCTGCTATCGACCTGGCTCAGCAGCGTCGTCGGCAGCTGCACGAAGGGCAGGCCGCGCAGCGTGGTCGCGGCCGCGAATCCAGCAAGATCGCCGACGACGCCACCGCCCAGCGCCAGCACGGTGGTCCGCCGCTCGACCCTGGCGTCCAACAGCCCGTCCACCACGCGCTGATACCCCTCCATGCTCTTGCTGGCTTCGCCGGGCGGGATGATGATGGTGTGAAACTCGACCCCGGTCTCGGCCAAGCCGGCCTGCAGCGTTGCGAGATGCAGCCCGGCCACCGTCTCATCCGTTACGATCGCAACCCGCTTCTGCGGCAGCACGGGCGCCAGCAGCGCCCCGGCGCGGGCGAGCAGGTGCTCCCCCACCACGACATCATAGGCGCCATGCTCCAGCGACACATGCAGCCGGCGCGGGCGGTTATAGCCCTCGAGCGCACGCAGCACTTTCGTCGTGGTGGCCTCCGGATGCTCGTCGCCGCAATCCACCACCACGTCGGCCTCGGCATAGACGGGATGCCGCCGCTGCATCAGGGCGCCCAGGATCTCGGACGCGTCGCCGCCGGCGAGCAGCGGGCGGTTGTTGCGCGTGGACACCCGGCGCACCAAGGTCGGCAGCTCGACCCGCAGCCAGACCGCCACGCCCTCGGCGCGAATCGTGGCGCGCGTCTCGGCGTCCATATACGCGCCGCCGCCGGTGGCCAGCACCAGCGGATCCCCGGCCAGCAACCGGCGGATGACCCGGCGCTCCCCATCGCGGAAATCCTTCTCGCCATACCGATCGAACAGTTCCGGAATGCTGCAACCCGCCGCCAGCTCGATCTCGGCGTCTGCGTCCCGGAAACTGAGGCCCAGCCGGGCGGCGATGCGGCGCCCGATGCTGGTCTTGCCCGCGCCCATCAACCCAACCAACACGATGCTGCGCCCCGCGATGCTGGAGGGCAGCGGCGGCTGCGGCGCGGCGCCGGCGAGCGTGGACAGAAGCGGTAGGTTGCGTGTCATGGTGCCGAACGCTAGCACACGCTCCACCACGTCGGCCAAGGAGCGGCTGCCGGGCACGGGGCCGAGGGGCGGAGTTCGATGGGTCGTTTGTTGCTGCTGATCCTTGGGGTGGCCGCCGTCGTGGTGCTGGTGGGCATGGTGGTCCTGGGCGCCTTTCCGCCGGGTCCCCGAACTGAGCAGGTGCAGCGCGTGCTGCCGAATGACCGGTTTCAGCCGCGATAGTGCCATGGACAAGCACGTCGAGGCGTTCCTTGAGATGCTGGCAGCCGAGCGCGGGGCGGCGCGCAACACTTTGCTGGCCTACCGCGCCGACCTCGACGCCTTCGCCGCATTCGCGGCAAACCGGGGCCAGCGCCCGGCGGAAGCGACGGCCGAATCGGTCACTGCATACATCCGCGGACTGGATAGCGAACTCTCCGCCCGCACCGCCGCCCGCCGGCTCTCTTCCTTGCGGGGCTTCCACCGCTTTCTGATGCTGGAAGGCGTGCGCGCCGACGATCCCTGCGCCCTAGTGGACTCCCCGCGCCTGCCGGCCTCGTTGCCGCGTAACTTGACGGAGGCCGAGGTGGACTCTCTGCTGGACGCTGCGTCCGCCCGCGCGGGCCTGACCGGTCTCACCGCCCGGGCCGCGCTGGACATCCTCTATTCGGCCGGGCTTCGCGTATCGGAGCTGTTAGGCCTGCCGCAGGTCCGGCTGGCGGAAACGCTGATCGTGCGCGGCAAAGGCGGGCGGGAGCGGATGGTGCTGCTAAGTCAGGCAGCGCGGGGGAGTGCTGCGGCGCTGATGCAGGCGACCGGGCCCGGCCGCTGGCTGTTCCCGGGGCGCAACCCGAAGCAGGCCATGACCCGGCAGGGCTTCGGCCTCATGCTGAAGCACGTGGCGCTGGACGCAGGGCTCGACCCGGCGCGCGTCAGCCCGCACGTGCTGCGGCACAGCTTCGCCAGCCACATGCTGGCGCATGGCGCCGACCTACGCTCGCTACAGATGCTGCTCGGTCACGCCGATATCGCGACCACGCAGATCTATACCCACGTGCTGGCCGAGCGCCTGCGGGAGCTCGTGACGCTGCATCACCCGCTTTCGAAGGCGGGATCAAAGCCGGGGCCGCTTTCCAACCGCACGCCCCCCGGCTAAGCCCGGCGCCATGCGTCATTTCCTGGACTTCGAAAAGCCGGTCGCCGAACTCGAGATCAAGATCGAGGAGCTGCGCGCCATGCCGCCGTCCGACGAGGGCGGGGTCGATATCGCGGACGAGGTGGAGCAGCTGGAGGCGAAGGTCCAGACCCAGCTGAGCCTCACCTTCGCCAAGCTGACGCCGTGGCAGAAGGCGCAAGTGGCCCGCCATCCCGATCGCCCGCATGCGCTGGATTATATCGCCGGGCTCATCACCGAATATACGCCGCTGGCCGGCGACCGGGCATTCGCGGATGACGCGGCGGTGGTGGGCGGCCTGGGCCGGTTCCGTGACCAGCCGGTCATGGTGCTGGGCACCGAGCGCGGCGCCGACACTGAAAGCCGCCTCAAGCACAATTTCGGCATGGCCCGGCCCGAGGGCTACCGCAAGGCCCGCCGCTTGATCGAGCTCGCCGGACGCTTTCGCCTGCCGTTGCTGACCTTCGTCGACACCGCCGGCGCCTTTCCCGGGATCGACGCGGAGGCGCGCGGCCAGGCCGAGGCGATCGCCCGCTCGATTGAAGCCTGCCTCGCCGCCCCGGTACCGGTGATCGCCACGGTCATCGGAGAAGGCGGCTCCGGCGGCGCCATTGCCCTGGCCGCCGGAGATCGCGTGCTGATGCTCGAGCACGCGATCTACTCGGTCATTTCCCCCGAAGGCTGCGCCAGCATTCTGTGGCGGGACGCCGCCCAGGCCAGCGTAGCCGCCGAAGCCCTCCGCCTCACGGCCGCCGATCTGCTGAGCCTACATCTCGTGGACACCATCATTCCTGAACCTCTGGGCGGCGCCCACCGCGCCCCAGCCGAGGCCATCACGGCCGTGGGCGACGCCATCTGGTCCACCCTAGAACCCCTCCTGCACCTAGCCCCCGCCCTGCTGCAATCCCGCCGGCGCGAAAAATTCCTCGCTATGGGCCGCGACCCCCTACCGTCATGACCTCCTCTCCGGAGTCCTGAGTCTGTTCGAGGACGCACACCCAAGCCTCCCGTCAGTCCCAAGCCCGTCGAAGGACGGTAGGACGAGCCCGTTTCTTCGCCAGGACAGCAAAATGCATGTGGCTCCAGCCCACCACGACCCTTAAGCTTTGCTTAAAGGTTTACCGATACCCTGGCGCTGTCCACGCCAAGGGTCCGCCACGTGCCAGCTTATGCAGTCCCGCTCCTGTCCCAGGCCTACCCGGAGCTAAGCGTCGCTCTGGCCCGGCTGCGCCGTAACGGTCCACGGCTGCGCCGGACGGTCGACCGGCTGCCGGTCAACCCGTATGTGCAATGGCTGTTCTGGGGTTTAACGCTTGGATTGCTGCTCTGGTTCGGCTGGTCGGGCGCGGCCACCAGGGCGGAGCTGCGCGCGGCAACCAGCCGTGCGGTGCGGGTCGCCGAAATGCGGAGCAGCTTCACGTACCTGAACGAAACGCTGACGATGTCCACTCGGCTCGCCGTCGCCACCGGAGACCCGGCTTGGGTCGCCCGTTACGACGAAACGTTGCCCCGCCTCGATGCCCTTATTCAAGAAGCCGAGGCGCTGGCCACGCCCGAAGTGCGCACCGCCTTGCGGGCCACGACGGGCGAGTCAAGTCAGGGGCTCGCCGGCATGTCACAGGCAGCGTTCAACCTCTCGGCCGCCGGCGACCGCCCGGCGGCGGCGGCCCTGCTGAACGGGCCGGAGTTCGATTACCTCGAATCGGTCTATGCTTCCGGAATCGCCAAGTTCGGCGAGGACCTGGCCATGCTAGCGGCGCAAAGCACTCAAAACCTCGACCGGCGGGCCTGGACGGAGGCAGCCACCCTGGGGGTCGGCGCCATGCTCCTGTTGGCCGCGGGTGTGAGCCAGCGCGGCCGAACCCGCCTCGCCGCTGCGCTCGCACATACCGAGCTGATCGCCCGCACCGATCCGCTGACCGACCTGCCCAATCGCCGCCGCCTGAACGAGGCGCTCCACACCGCCCTCACCGCAGAGCGGCCAACGGATGGCTTGGCCCTGCTCGCCATCGACCTCGACCGCTTCAAGGCCGTGAACGACGCATACGGGCACAAAATCGGCGACCGGCTGCTGCAACTTGCAGCGGCGCGCCTGAAGCAAGCCGCCCGGTCGACCGATATGGTGGCCCGGGTCGGCGAGGATGAATTCACGATCCTGGTCCGCTTCGAACGCCAGCCTGACCCGGCCATGTGGACCGAGCAAGCGGCCGACATCGCCGGACGGGTGATCGCCGTCCTGAGCCAACCGTTCGAGCTTGGGCCCTATATCACGCCACAGCTGAGTGCCAGCGTCGGCGTCGTCGTCCGAGCAGGATCGGACGGCACGATCGATGAAGTCCTTCTGCAAGCCGATGCAGCTTTGATCCGGGCCAAACAAGCCGGTCGTGGCTGCTTCCGCTTCTCCGAACAAGGCATGGACCTGCAAATCAAAGCACAGGCTCTCCTGGGAAGCGATCTGCGCCAAGCCATTCGCAAGGCACAGATCGAGCCCTACTTTCAGCCGCTCGTCTGCCTGCTCACCGGGAAGCTGACCGGGTTCGAGATGCTGGCCCGCTGGCGCCATCCCACACGCGGCTTCGTCTCGCCTGCCGAGTTCATACCGATGTCCGAGACGGCCGGCTTGATCGGTGACCTGACAGAGACGCTCCTACGGCAGGCCTGCTACGTAGCGAGGGACTGGCCAGCGACGCTCATGCTCGCCTGCAATATCTCGCCGCTACAGCTGCGCAGCGGCAGCTTGGCCCGGATGATCGCCTCCGTGTTGCGGGAAACCGGAATGCCCGGTAGCCGCCTCGAACTCGAGATTACCGAGAGCGCCCTTCTGGAAGACATCGGCTCCGCCCGCACCGTGCTGACCGAACTGAAGGGGATGGGGATGACCCTCGCGCTCGATGATTTCGGCACCGGCTACTCCAGCCTGCGCCACCTCCAGGCGCTCCCATTCGACAAGCTCAAGATCGACGCCGGATTCGTCGGTGCCATGACCAAGGATCCAGAAAGCCGTAAGATCGTGGCGGCCGTCATCGGCCTCGGCCGCAGCCTCGGCCTGCACACCGTGGCCGAAGGTGTCGAGGACGCCGAGACCGCCCGGCTCATCACCGCCCTAGGCGGTGACATCGGCCAGGGCTGGTTCTACGGACGGCCCACCCCTCACGCGGCAGCCACCGCCCTGGTAGAGCAATCCGGCAAACAAAATCTGGAGTTCCTCCAACCCGCTTGCGAAGCAGCCGGACTTATCTGACCGGGGCGTGCTAAGACGCATGTCCATGAACCTTCGCATCATCACGACGGGCCTACGTTTCCCTGAAGGGCCCATCGCTATGCCGGACGGCTCGGTCTTGCTGGTCGAGATTGAGCGCCGCACCCTGCTCCGCGTGCAGCCAGATGGCACTCAAAACGTGGTCGCCCGCTTCTCCGGCGGCCCGAATGGCGCCGCGATCGGCCCCGACGGGCGCTGCTACATTTGCAACAATGGCGGCTTCAAATGGACAGATGATGAGCACGGCCTTCGCCCTATCATGCAAGCCGATGACTACAGCGGCGGACGGATCGAGCGTGTGGACCTCACGAACGGCGCCATTGAAACCCTGTATACCAACAGCGATCAAGCCCCCCTACGCGGCCCCAACGACCTCGTATTCGACCGGCACGGCGGCTTCTACTTCACGGATCTCGGCAAGGCCCGCCCCCGCGAAACCGACCGCGGCGCCGTCTGCTACGCCCGTGCGGACGGTACGCTGATCCGCGAGATCGCCTTTCCCATGATTACGGCCAACGGCGTCGGCCTCTCGCCAGACCACAACACCCTCTACGTCACCGAAACCGAACCCGCCCGCCTCTGGGCCTTCGACCTCGACGGACCCGGCCTCATTCGGCGTCAGCCCTGGCCATCCCCTAACGGCGGACGACTCGTCACCGGCAGCCTGAACTACCAACGCTTCGACTCCCTGGCAGTGGACGCCGCCGGCAACATCTGCGTCGGCACCCTGGTGCACGGCGGCATTACCATCATCGCCCCCGATGGCTCATCGATACGCCATGTTCCCATGCCCGAACGCTGGGCCACTAACATCTGCTTCGGCGGCCCAGACCTCCGCACCGCCTACATAACTTTATCCTCCACCGGCCAGCTCGCCGCCTGCGACTGGGAACACCCCGGTACCCCTTTAGCCTACTTGAATGACTAAACTCTCCCGTAACGCAGGCTTTTAGCCTGCCCACCACCAGCCCGCCTCAACCCGCCGCCACCCCCTTCGCCATCCGCACATACAACGGCACCGCCTCCGCCAGCGCCCGTAACGAGACATGCTCCCCTGGCGTATGCGCCACTCCGATATCACCCGGCCCCAGCAGCACGCAGGGTGCCAGCGTCTGCAGCACCACCGCATCCGTCCCATAAGGCGCCGTCGTAGCCCTCTGCCGCGACAGGCGTTCGGTAATGCCAATCAGCCTATGATCCGGGTGCAGTTCGGGGGCAGGGCCCTCCGGCTGCTCGATCAGATGCAACCCGGCACGGGCCGCCGCGCGCCGGATCACCGCCAATACCGGCCGGGGATCAAGGCTCGCGCTGAACCGGAACTTCATCCGCGCCGTCGCCCGCGGCACCGTGACGTTCACAGCCGTGCCGTGGTTGTCCAGCACCAGGTTCAGATCGCCGTGCGGCGGGTCATAGGCCGGATCCTGCCACGCCGGGTCGGTCAGCAACCGCTCCTGTAGCGCGGCCATCTCCGTCAGGAACGGGATCAGCGCCCAGTTCGCGTTCCGCCCCCGCCCGGTGCTGCTGTGCGCCTGCACCCCAGACGCGATCGCGGTGATGGCGATGCTGGCCCGGTGCCCCCGCACCGGGATCATCTGCGTCGGCTCGGCGATCAGGAAGCCCCGCGGACGGTAGCGCCGGGCCAGCTCGCTCCGGATCAGCACACGCGCCCCCTGCTTCGTCGTCTCCTCGTCCGTGGTCAGGAACAGCGCCACCGGCATCCGCGGCGGCATGTGCCGCATCGCCACCACCATGGCGGCCAGCGGCCCCTTCATGTCGGCCGAGCCCAAGCCATGCAGCGCGTCGCCCTCGATCCGCGGATCGAACGGATGCCGGGTCCAGCCGGTGTCCGGCACCGTGTCCATATGGCCGCAGAACGCCAGGCCCGACCAGCCGCGCGCCGCGACCAGCACATGCTTGGTGACCCCAGCCGGGTCCACGTACTGCAGCCGCTCGATCTCGAACCCGCGCAGCTCCGGCTGCAGCCGGTCGGCAATATCGAGGTTGCTGACGTGGCTGCGGCTATCGATCCGGATCAGGTCCTGCGCCAGCCGCGTGGTCTGCGCCAGATGGTCGAGGCTCACGCCCGCACCCGCGCCACACTCACGGCCGCCCCCACCGCGGCGAACCCCGCGCCGGTCAGCAGGCAGGTCACCGCCCCACCCTGCAATCCGAAGATCAGCGCCACCAGCGCCGACCCCAGCGACCACCCCACCGTCCGCGCCACCGCGACCATGCCGCTCGCCGCCCCGCTCCGCTCGGCCGGCCCGGCCGTCATCAACGTCAGATTGTTCGGCGTCTGATAGAAGCCGAAACCCACCCCGCAAACCCCCATGCGCCACGCCACGTCCCAATCCGCGGGCACCGCCGGCATGAACGCCAGCAGCAGCAGGCCCACGCACAGCACGGCCATCCCGGCCGACCCCAGGATGGACGCCGGGTAGCGCCCCGACAGCCTGCCCGCGACCGGCGCCGCCACCGCCACCAGCAACGGCCACGGCGTGACCAGCAGCCCGGTCGCCACCGCCGAGCGGTGCATCACCGTCTGAAACAGGAACGGCAACGAAATATAGGCCAGGATCTGCGCCGCGTAGGAGCAGACGGCCGTGCACACCGACAGCGCAAACAGCGGAATGCGCAGCAGATCCAGCGGCAGCAACGGCACCGCCTGCCGCGATTGCTGCCACACCAGCGCCGCCGCAAACCCCAGCCCGCCCATCAACTCCGCCAACGCCAACCCCGGACGGTCACTACCAAGCCCGTCCACCCCCACCACGACCAACCCCAACGCCGCCGCGTTCAGCAACGCACCCAGAATATCCAACGGACGCGGCCGCAATACTCCCTCGGGCGCTACCGCCAGGAACAACGGAATGGCAATCAAGCCCAATGGCACGTTCACCAGGAACAACCAAGGCCAGCTCGCCACCGACAAGATCAGCGCCGCAATGCTCGGCCCCGCGGCGGCAGATATGGCCACCGCCAGCGCAATCAGCGCAAATCCCTGGCCCAGTTGCGCCCGCGGATAGACGCTTCGCACCAGCGCGCCCCCCAGCGCCGCCATGCACGACCCGCCGATACCCTGCAACAGCCGCGCCGCCACGAGCCCCCCCAGGCTCGGCGCCAGCGCGCAGCCCAGCGACGCCACGGTAAACAGCACGAGCCCGGCGCCATAGACACGCTTCAGCCCGAATGTCTCCCCCAACGCCGCCGCCGGCAACAGGCAGATGGTGACCGCTAGCTGATAAGCGTTCACCACCCAAACCGTTGCCGCGTCCGACGCATGCAGGTCTCGCGCTATGGTTGGCAGCGCGATATTGGCAATGGCACTATCCAGCCCCGCTAGCACTACGCCGAGAATGGCACACCCCATCACCCACCGGCGCTGCGCCAAAGGCAGGCCGTCCATCATGCGTCGCATCTCATGCGGCCAGTATAGTCGCAATCAAGGAGCCGATAACCCCTATCACCGCTCCGGGGCCGCCCAAGACGTGCTGGACTGACGGGACGGATAACGGAGGCCGCTAGAGCCGCACCACCTCACCCGTCTCAGCCGCACGAACCACCGCCAGGGTTGCCTCCAGCGTCCGCAGCCCGCCTCGCCCATCCAGCACAGGGGCGGCCCCGCCGATCACGTCGCAAAAATGGCGCATCTGCAACGTGAGCGGGTCCTGCTCCGCAAGCGTCATGCGGGTGCTGACCATCGGCGTCCGCCATCCCTCGCCCGCGTGCCGCCACGTCTCCAGCGTGGGCAGCGCCAGCGATCCCGCGGTGCCTGCAATCAAGTAGCAGGCCTGGCCGGTATGCGGGAAAGCCTTGTCCTCGCCCGAATTCATCTCCCAGCTCCAGGGCGCGCTGGCGGCGTCGGACAAACTCAGCGTGCCTACGGCGCCGCTGGCAAAGCGCAGGACGACGCCCGCGCTATCCTCGACGGCGCGCCCCTGGGCCGCATTCGAGCTCATGGCCTGCACGGCGGCGATCTCACCGCACAGACTGCGTAGATCGTCGATGGCGTGCACCAGATTGATCAAGATCACGCCACCGCCGGGCTCGGCACGCCAGGCGTTGGCACCCTCGAAATAGGCCGGAGGTTTGCGGAACAGCGCCATCCCGTTCACGGCGACGATGCGCCCCAGCGTGCCTGCCTCGATCACCGACCGGGCGTGCCGGATCGCCGGACTGTGCCGCCGGTGATGGCCCACCAGGACCGGCACCCCCGCCGCCTCCGCCGCCTCGACCAGCAGGGCCGCCCCGGCGAGGTCGCTCGCCAGCGGTTTTTCCACCAGCATCGGCACCCCGGCCGCGGCGGCCAGCAGCCCATGTGGCACATGCAGCGCGTTGGGCGTCGCGATCACAACCCCGTCCGGACGGGCCTCCCGCAACGCCTCGGCCAGATCGGCGAACCATGGCACGCCGGGCGGTGCGGATGCCGGCTTCGGGTCGATCACCGCGGCCAGCGTAGCGCCGGGCTCGGCCAAGATGCGCGCCATATGCTCCCGGCCGATCGCGCCCGCCCCCGCGAGCGCGATCCGGACCGGCATCAGGCACTCGCCATCGCGGCCTCTCGCGCCCGGTCATACTCGGCCTTCCCCTGCGGCACCGCGCCGGGGTGGCCAAGGTCCGCCAGAGCCACCCGGTAGGTCTCCCGCGCACTGAACGCCGCCGCCGCCGAGATGATCGTGATGCCGAACGCGATGGCCCCAACGGTTAAGGGAATGTCCATCGAGCCTGGCGGCGCCACATACGCGAACAGCGCCGGAAGCAAGGCGGTCAGGAACGTGCCGATATTCTGCCCGATCGCCATCGCCGACACCCGGCTGCTGGTGCGGAACAGCTCGGGATAGAATGACGGGAACACGGCATTGTACCCTTGATACACCATCCCCCACATCAGCAGCGACATCACGACCGCAAGCGGCACGCTATGGATGCTGATGGCATACAAATACCCGAACGACAGCAGTCCGGAGCCCAGCGCGCCCAGGATGATGCACGGACGCCGCCCGATCCGGTCCGACAGATTGCCCACGTAGGGGATAACCAGCACGGCCAGCACGTTGCCCAGGACGGGTATCCACAGATAGACGTCCTTGGCGAAGCCGATGCCATAGGCCGGCTGCACCGCATAGGCCGCGCCGAACACGGTCGCGACCGTCGGGATCACGTTCATCAACGCCATGCAGACTACGCGCAGCATGTCCGGGCTGCTGTTGCGGAACGCCTCGGCGATTGGGGACACCGGCAGCGCGCCCTCATGGGCTTCGGCGGCAAAGGCCGGGGTCTCGTCCACGTTGCGCCGGATGATGAACCCGGCGATCAGCACGACCACGCTCAGCAAGAACGGAATGCGCCAGCCCCAGGCGTTGAACTCGGCCGTGGGCATGAACCGGGCGAGCGGGATGAATACGGCGGCGGCCAGGATTTGGCCGAATTGCACGCCCTGTAACGTGAAGCTGGAAAAGAAGCCGCGGCGTCCAAACGGCGCATGCTCGAGCGTCATGGAACTGGCGCCGGAGATTTCGCCCGCGACGGCGAAGCCTTGGATCAGGCGAAGGATGACCAGCATGATAGGGGCGGCAATGCCCACCTGCGCATAGGTCGGCAGCAACCCGACCGCCATCGTGGAAAAGCCCATCAGGAACATGCACAGCAAGAGCACCTGCTTTCGCCCATGCGTGTCGCCCCAGTGGCCCAGCACGAACGCGCCGATTGGCCGGGCGACATACCCCACGCCGTAGGTGGCGAGCGAAGCCACGATCGCGACGGTAGGGTCCGTCGATGGGAAAAAGATTTGCGGGAAGATCAAAGACGCCGCGGTGGCGTAGATGAAGAAGTCATAATACTCGAGCGCCGAGCCGATCCAGCCGCTGGCGGCCGCCTTCTTCGATTGCGCACCCGGCGCGGTCAAGCCCTGGTTCATAGCACGCTCCTCTCTGTTTCGTGATTGCCTCTCCCATAGCTCTACCGAGCGGTAGGTAAAAGTGGTATTTGCAGCATGCCGTACTTTTTCGGAGCGCGCTTTGGATCAGCTGGCCCCCGCAGTGCCGTCCCGCCGGGCAGGTGGCGCCCGCACCCGGCAGAGTATCCTGGCCGCGGCCACTGAATTCTTCGCGGAGAAAGGATTCAACGGCGCCAATGTGAACGACATCGTGGCCCGGGCCGGCACGACCAAGCCGATGATCTACTACCATTTCGGCAGCAAAGAGGGCCTATTCGCCGCCGTGCTGGAGTCCGTTTATGCGCAGATGCGTGAGATCGAGCTCTCTACCGCGCTGAGCCGCCTGCCGCCGTTGGAAGCGATGCGCGAGCTGGTGCAGGTCACGTTCGACTATCACGCCGGGCATCCCGAGTGGATCCGCCTCATCTCGATCGCCAACATCCACGACGCGCAGCACATAAAGAACTCTCCCACGATCGGCCCCGCAAACACCCCCGTCATCGCGATCCTGGCGGATCTGCTCCACCGCGGCGAACGCGACGGAGTATTTCGCCCCGGGATCGACCCGCTACAGCTGCATATGCTGATCGCCTCGCTATGTTTCTATCGCGTCTCCAACCGCCACACCTGGGCCGTAATCTTCGCCCGCAACCTCAACACCCCAGCCGAAGCCACCCTGCAACGGGCCATGCTGGTGGAGGCGGTCGAGCGGTATTTACGGCCGTAGCTTCCGTAACGCAGTGCTTGGACCGGACTAAATCCGTCACCCCGCACCCATCCACGATCGCACCCCGAGCCTCAACCCGCGGGCCGTTCGCTGAATGAGGCTGCGCCATAGGAGTGGACAGTGTCTGAGCAGAACGAAGCAAGGCACTGGTAGCACTCGCACCGAGACCCGGCAGAGCATCTAAGCCCACTTCAGTCCGTACTCGGTTGCCAGTTGTTCGGTTAGGTTCCGGATCTTTTCTAAAGCTTTCCAGGGCCCGAGCCAGGCGAAAAAAAACGGCCTGTCTTGCTTCATCTTGCCCCGTAATGCGCCATGAACATCGTGACTGCTTCCGCCACATGCGCCTCAAGCTCTTCCCAATCAACAGCGCTGTCACCGACGAGGCTGCCAAGCTGCAGGTCGGCCACGAGCGCGCCTAGTAGCAGTGACGCGGCTTGATTGGGGTAGGGACAGCGTAGCAGACCAAGTTCGGCCTGAGCGGCCAGGTAACCAGCAAGGCGCCGCTTGACCGCACCTGGCCCGCCCACATGAAAAGCTTGGCCCAGCTTTGGAAAGCGCCCCGCCTCGGCCACGGCCAGCCGATGCAGCGCGACCGCCAACACTACGCCGAACAAGCCGCAGCGCGGCTCGGTGACCTGGCTTCAGTGGCGTTCGCTCGGCGACGATATGGTTGATGAGCGCGCACGGAGCGATGGCGGCGCGAGTGGACCGTGTATCGATCGACGTCGCCACCTCGGATCGGCGCCGCCTTTCTGACACGCTGGTGTAGGCGTGAAGGAAAGCTGGACTCCGGGTCGAGAACCCGGGGCGACGGATGGCTACGCCGTCTTATCGATTCCCATGCCCAACGCCGCCTGCGCGGCCGCCAAGCGGGCCACCGGCACCCGGTACGGGCTGCAGGATACGTAGTCCAGCCCGATCTCCTCGCAGAAGGCAATGCTGGCCGGGTCGCCGCCGTGCTCGCCGCAGATGCCCATCTTCAGCGCGTTCTTGGTATGCCGGCCCTTTTCGGCGGCGATCTTCACCATCGCGCCAACGCCCTCGACGTCGATCGTGACGAACGGGTCTTTCGGGAGAATACCGGCATTCACATAGGCCGGTAGGAAGCGGCCGGCGTCATCGCGGGAGAGGCCGAACACGGTTTGGGTAAGGTCGTTGGTGCCGAAGCTGAAGAAGTCGGCGATTTCGGCGATCTTGTCTGCCACGATGGCGGCGCGGGGGAGTTCGATCATCGTGCCCACGAGGTATTCGATCTTCATCCCCTGCTCCTTGAACACCGCCACCGCGATGCCGTCCACCTGGGCGCGGGTGATCTCCAGCTCGCGCCTCGTGCCGATCAAGGGGATCATGATCTCCGGCACCGGCGCCTCACCGGTCTCGCGCGCGGCCGCGATGGCGCCTTCGAAGATGGCGCGGGCCTGCATCTCGTAGATTTCCGGGTAGGAAATGCCCAGGCGGCAGCCGCGGTGGCCGAGCATGGGGTTGGCTTCCGATAGCTCGGACGCACGGCGGCGCACGTGCTCGAGGTCCTGGCCGAGGCCGCGGGCGACTTCGGCCAGTTCGGCCTCCGCGTGGGGCAGGAATTCGTGCAGCGGCGGATCCAGCAGGCGGATGGTGACGGGGAGGCCCGCCATGATGCGGAATAGCTCGGTGAAGTCCTGGCGCTGGAACGGCAGCAGCTTCGCCAGCGCCGTGCGGCGTCCGGCTTCGTCCTCGGCCATGATCATCTGCCGGACGGCGCCGATGCGCTCGGGGTTGAAGAACATATGCTCGGTGCGGCAGAGGCCGATGCCTTCCGCACCGAAGCGCCGGGCCGTCTCGGCATCGAGCGGGGTTTCCGCATTGGTGCGCACCCCAAGCCGCCGTACGCCATCCGCCCAGCCCATCAGCGTCGCGAAATCTCCGGACATGCTGGGCTCGATCATCGCGACCGACCCGGCGAACACCTCGCCCGTGCCGCCGTCGAGCGTGATCATCTCGCCGCCCCGGATGGTCTTGCCACCCGCGGTCAGAGTCTGCGTGCCGTAATCCACGCTGACCCCTCCGGCGCCGGCCACGCAGGGCCGGCCCATGCCGCGCGCCACCACCGCCGCGTGGCTGGTCATGCCGCCGCGGGTGGTCAGGATGCCGCGGGCGGCGTGCATGCCGTGGATATCCTCGGGGCTGGTTTCGATACGCACCAGGATCACCGCCTCACCCTTGGCGGCGCGGTTCTCCGCCTCGTCCGAGTTGAACACCGCCACGCCGCATGCCGCCCCAGGGCTGGCCGGCAGCCCCTTGCTGAACAGCGTGCGCGACGCCTTCGGGTCCAGGGTCGGATGCAGCAGCTGGTCGAGTGACGCCGGGTTCACCCGCCGCACCGCCTCCGTCTTATCGATGAGACCGGCCTGCGCCATCTCGACCGCGATCCGCAGCGACGCCGCCGCCGTCCGCTTGCCGGAGCGGGTTTGCAGCATATACAGCTTATTCTGCTGCACCGTGAACTCGATATCCTGCATGTCGGTGTAGTGCCGCTCGAGCGTCTCACGCACCCGCACGAGGTCCGCATAGGCGTGCGGCAGCGCCTCCTCCATCGAGACTTCCCCCGGATTGGCCTTGAGGCTCGACAGCGGCTGCGGCGTGCGGATCCCGGCCACGACGTCCTCGCCCTGCGCGTTCACCAGAAACTCGCCGTAGAAGATATTTTCCCCCGTGCTGGGATCACGCGTGAAGCACACGCCGGTGGCGCAATCGGCGCCCATGTTGCCGAACACCATCGCCTGCACGTTCACCGCCGTGCCCCAATTGGCCGGAATATCATGCAGGCGGCGATACGTGTTGGCGCGCGGGTTCATCCAGCTGCCGAACACCGCGCCGATGGCCCCCCATAGCTGCTCATGCGGGTCCATCGGGAACGGCGCGCCCCGCTCCTGCAGCACCATTTCCTTGTATTCGCGCACGACCTTACGCCAATGATCCGGCGACAATGCCGTGTCCTCGGTCACATCGGCGTCGATCTTCGCGCTCTCGATGATCTCCTCGAACCGGTGATGATCCACCCCCAGCACGACCGAGCCATACATCTGGATGAACCGGCGGTAGCTGTCCCACGCAAACCGCGGATCGCCGGACGCCTGTTCCAGCCCCAGCACCGTCTCGTCGTTGAGGCCGAGGTTCAGCACCGTATCCATCATCCCCGGCATCGACACCCGCGCGCCGGACCGCACGGACACCAGCAACGGATGCGCCGCATCCCCGAAGCTCAGCCCCACCGCCTGCTCCACCAGCCCCAGCGCCGCCGTGACCTGGTCCTTGAGCTCCGCCGGGTAATGCTTATCGTTGTCATAGAACGCCGTGCAGACCTCGGTCGTGATGGTGAAACCGGGCGGCACCGGCAGGCCGATGCTGGCCATCTCGGCCAGGTTGGCGCCCTTGCCGCCGAGCAGGTTGCGCATGTCGGCGCGCCCCTCGTTATGGCCGGCACCGAAGCTATACACCCACTTGGTCATGCTATTGGCCTTCGATCTTGGAGAAATCCGCCGCCTGCGCCATGGCGGAGCCGATACGGTCGAGCAACCTGAGCCGGTTCCGGCGCAATGCCGGGTCCGGATCGTTCACGGTCACCTTATCAAAGAATGCGTCGAGCGGCGAGCGTAGGGCCGCCAGCGCGGACATGGCGTCGGTGAACCGCTCCCCGGCGATTGCCGCCTGGATCGCAGGCTCCGCATGCTCCAGCGCCGCAGCCAGCGCCCGTTCCTCCGGCAGATGCAGGAGCGCCGGGTCGATCATGCCGGCATGGGGGCCGTCCTTCCGGTCCTCGATCCGCAGGATGTTGGCGGCACGCTTGCTGGCCGTCAGCAGGTTGGCGCCGTCCGGCGTCGCAAGGAACGCCGCCACCGCATCGGTCCGGGCCAGCAGGCGCACCAGGTCGTCATCCGCCCCGGCGGCGAACACGGCCGCCAGCACGTCATGCCGGGCACCCTCGGCCCGCAGCTGGATGCGCAGCCGGTCGGCGATGAACGCCAGCACCTCGGGCCCTTGCTCCCCCGCATAGCCCGGCAGGCTGCGCAGCGGAATGCGCAGCCCGTTCTCGCGAATGATCCGGATCATGCCCAACGCAGCCCGGCGCAGCGCAAGCGGATCGCCGGACCCCGTCGGCGCCTCGCCGATCCGGAAGAAGGAAATCAGCTGATCGAGCTTGTCCCCTAGCGCCACGGCGACCGACACGGGGGCGCTGGGCACCGGGTCCGTGGGCGAGCGCGGCGCGTAGTGCTCGCGGATGGCGGCCGCGACTTCCGGACCCTCGGACGCGGCGTAGTAGCCGCCCATGACGCCCTGCAGCTCCGGAAACTCCCCGACCATGCCCGTCGTGAGGTCCGCCTTGCACAGCTGCGCCGCACGGTGCACGAGGCCGCCATCCGCCCCGACCAGCGCGGCGACCGATCCGGCCATCGCGATCAGGCCCTGCACGCGGTCGAACTGCGTGCCGAGCCCGGCGTGATAGGTGATGCCCCGCAACGCGTCGACGCGGCCGGCCAGCGGCGTCTGCCGGTCCAAATCCCAAAAATAGCGCGCATCGCTGAACCGGGCCCGCAGCACCCGCTCGTTCCCCGCGATGATGGCCGCCCCGCCGTCGCTCGCCTCGATATTGGCTGCGAACGCAAACCGCGGCGCCGCCCGGCCATCCGCCTGCCGCAGCGCGAAATATCGCTGGTTCACCCGCATGCTGACCTGCATCACCTCGGGCGGCAAATCCATGTAGGCGTCGTCGATCCGGCCCAGCAGCGGCACCGGCCATTCGACCAGCCCGGCCACCTCGTCCAGCAGCCCGTCATCCGGCACGACCGTCAGGCCCTCGGCCGCGGCCAGAGCGGCGATGCCGTCCTGCACTACCCGGCGGCGTTCCGCGGCGGAGACGATCACCCGGCGGGCGCGCAGCCCGTCCTGCCACTCCGCGCAGGACCGCACCGCGAACGCACCCGGCGCATGGAACCGGTGTCCCTCGGTCTCGCCGCCGCATTGCAGCCCATGCCCGTCATCCCCGCGATCCGCCAAGCCGAACGGCACCACGGCGCCGTCCAGGACGCATAGGATGCGGCGCAGCGGGCGGACCCAGGTGAACGGGCTGCCCCCACCCCAGCGCATGGATTTTGGCCACGGAAACCGGCGCAGCAAGCCGGGCAGGGCGGCCGCGATCAGCCCGGCGGCGTCCTGCGCCGGCGCCTGCCGCGTCAGCATCCAGTACTCACCCTCGGCCACCACCTGGTCCCGGCTCGCGCCATGCTTGCGCAGAAATCCCAGCAAAGCAGCCTCCGGCGCCGCGATACGCGGCCCGCGCTCCACAGTGCTGCTGGCCGGAACCTGAGCCCGGACCTCCGCCGCCAGGGCGATCCGCCGCGGCCCGTAGAACGTCCGCACTGCGCCCGGCGCGATCGGCCCCAGCGCGTCCGTCACCAGCCGCGCCAGATCCTCCGCCCCCCGCGCCTGCATGCGCGCCGGGATCTCCTCGCTAAACAGCTCCAGCAACAGCTCAGCCATCAGTACGGAGCGGCTCGGATATCGGTCTGAGAGAAGTCGTCGCCTTTGAACAGCAAGGGCTGACTGAACGATTTCGCCAAAGCATAGGCGAAGCAATCACCCGCCTCTTTGCGCAGCGAGACCAGCACGACATCGCCGAGGCTCTTGCCGGTCAACCCGGCAAGCTCGCTGGCGAGGCTTATGGCCTCATTGCTCTCGATCGTCAGCATATGTCCCATGCCGCTAATCTACGCGCTCACCGGCACCGCGGCAACGCTCTCGCCCGCCAGCCACGCCTCGCAACAGCCGCGCGCCAGGCTCCGCACCCGGCCAATATACCCCGCGCGCTCCGCCACTGAAATCACCCCCCGCGCGTCCAGCAGATTGAACAGGTGGCTCGCCTTGATGCACTGGTCATACGCCGGCAACGCCAGCTTCGCCGTCAGCAGCGCGGCACACTCCTGCTCCGCATCCGCGAAATGCCGGCCGAGCTGAGCCGTGTCCGCGTGCTCGAAACTATAGCGGCTGTATTCCTGCTCGTTCCGCAAGAACACGTCGCCATAGGTCACGCCCTGGCCATTGAAATCCAGGTCGTACACGTTCTCCACCCCCTGCACATACATCGCCAGCCGCTCGAGCCCATAGGTGAATTCTGCGCTGGGCGCCGCGACCGCGATGCCGCCGACTTGCTGGAAATACGTGAACTGCGTCACCTCCATCCCGTCGCACCAAACCTCCCACCCCAGCCCCCACGCGCCCAGCGTCGGGCTCTCCCAGTCATCCTCCACGAACCGGATGTCATGCAGCAGCGGATCGATCCCGATCGCGCGGTAGCTGTCCAGCAACAATGCCTGACAATCTGCCGGGCTGGGCTTCAGGATGGCCTGATATTGGTAGTAATGGCCCAGCCGGTTCGGGTTCTGCCCATACCGCCCGTCGGACGGACGCCGGCTCGGCTGCGCATACGCCGCGCGCCATGGCCGCGGCCCCAGCGCCCGCAGCGTGGTCGCGGGATGGAAGGTGCCCGCCCCCATCTCCATGTCGTATGGCTGTAGAATGACGCAGCCCTGCGCCGCCCAGAAGGCATGCAGGCGGAGAATGAGGTCCTGAAAGCTGGGAGGGCGCATGAACACGAGCATAGAGGCGGCAGGGCAGGGGGGGAAGATCGCGGAAATCCTGACCACCACCCGGCGCATCGCCGTCGTCGGCCTGTCCCCCAATCCGGCCCGCCCCTCCTACGGCGTTACGGCCTTCCTGATCGGGCGCGGGTTTGACGTCGTGGGCGTAAACCCGGGCCTGGCCGGTCAAACCGTGCTGGGCCGCCCAGTCGTGGCCACGCTGGCCGACGCCGCGCCGCTCGATATGGTGGACATCTTTCGGGCGTCGGACGCCGCGGGCGCGGTGATCGATCAGGCCATCGCGCTCGGCGCCCGCACGGTCTGGACGCAGCTGGGCGTCCGAGACGATGCCGCCGCCGCCCGGGCCGAAGCCGCGGGGCTGCGCGTCGTCATGGACCGCTGCCCGGCGATCGAATGGCGCCGCCTCCGCCTCCCTTGAACCAGAATACCCGCCGGGCCACGTTGGGGCGGCCACAAACCTAGGATTGGGACGTGACATGACGAATGAAGAGCGGGATCTGATCGGCAAGTTCATCGCCCGCATCGCCGGGCAGACGCCAGCCAGCAGCTTCGGCAGCGTGCCGCAGCAGCAGCCGGCCCTGCCTCCCATCGACCCGGAGGCCGACAAATACATCGCCCAGCAGTTCGACTCCCACCCCACCGCCCGCTATCGCATCGTCCAGACCGCACTGGTGCAGGAAGCCGCGTTCGCCGAGGCGCAGAACCGCATCCGGCGTCTCGAGTGGGAGCTGCAACAGGCCCAGCAGCAGGCCCAGCAGGCCCCACAACAGCAGCGGAGCGGCGGATTCTTCGGTAGCCTGTTTGGCGGCGGTCAGCCGCAGCGCCCGGCGCAAGGCTACGGCGGCGGTTTTCAGCCGTCCGCTCCACCCCCACCGCAATACCCGCCCAGCTACCAGCCGGGCATGTTTCAGCAGGGCGGCGGTTCGAGTTTTCTGGGTTCTGCCCTGACCACGGCTGCCGGCGTAGCGGGCGGCATGGTGGTCGGCAACGCGCTCATGGGGGCTTTCAGCGGACATCACGACACGGGTGGCGGTTTTGGCGGCCAGACGGCATCCAACTCACCGTTCGGCACTGCATTCGACGGTGCCGGCGTGAGCCCGGTGTCGGACCCTACGGCCGGGTTTACGGATGCCGGCGGGTTCAACGCGCCCGTGTCCGACCCGTTCTCCGGCGGTGGCACGACCAAGAATTTCGACGATGGTGGGTTTACCCAGGATACCAGCTACGACCAGGGCGGTGGTGATCCGTTCGGCGGTGGTGGCGGCGGCTTCGACCCGGGCGGTTTCGACGATAACACCTGACGCCCCGTTCACCGCCCCCAGCGCGACAGTCGTTCCGGAGTGGATCGACGAGAACGGCCACATGAACCTCGCCTACTACATGGTGGTGTTCGACCGTGCGACGGACGCGCTATGGGCGGTGCTGGGCTTGGGCGAAGCCTACCGCACCGCCACCGGCGGCGGCACCTTCGCCGCCGAAGCCCACATCCTCTACCGCGCCGAGCTCCTGCTGGGCGAAACCGTCGACGTCACCGTCCAGATCCTGGGTGCCGACAGCAAGCGCATCCACCTCGCCTACGAGATGCGCCGGGCGGATACCGTGGCGTCGCACCTGGAACTCATGCTGCTCCATGTCGATCTCGGCACACGCAAGGTGGCGCCGTTCCGGGGTGACGCGGCCCGCAACGTCGCCGCCGCAGCGAAAGCGCACGCGACCCTGCCATTCCCGGACTGGGCCGGACGCCCCATGCGCCGGACCCAGCCCCCGGCCTAAGCCCCGGCCTAAGCATCGGCCCGGCTCACCCCCGGCGCCTCGTCCGCCATCCAGCCCGGCATTGCCGGCCGCAGCACCGCACCGGCACACTCCAGCGCCGCCGCATTCACCGCGTCCAGCCGCAGCAAGGCCAGCCCGGCATCCCCGCAAGACGACCGCATCACCCCCACCTCCGCCCCGCCCGACATCACCGGCGTGCCCGGCGCAGGCGCCGCACCCTCGATCCGGACCGGCATGAGCCGCCGCTTCAGCAAGCCGCGGTACTTGGTCCGCGCCGTCAGCTCCTGGCCCATGTAACAACCCTTGGTCCAGGACACGCCATGCAGCGCGTCGAATCCGGCCTCCAGCAGCGTCGTCTTCTCCGCCTCCATATCGCGCGACCCATCCGGCAACCCGAGCAACAGCCGATGCCGGTCCCACTCCTCCACCGTGGCCGAGGCCGCCAGCTCCACCACCGTCAACACGCGCCACCCCGCCTCGGACAGCCGCGGGTCCGGCGTCCCCATGCCGGGATCCCCGTCCCACGCGGCATAGACCCGCAACGGCGACGGCGCGATCTGCACCCGCGCCCGCATCCGGAACCGCCCAAGCCGCGTCGCCAGCATCCCCGCCTGCCCGGCCTCGCAATCCAGCAACAGCGCCTCCGCCCCGGCATGCACGAAGAAATCCGCAAGCCACTTCCCCTGCGGCGTCAACAGCGCCGCCCAGACCGCCCGCCCCGGCCCCACCAACGCCACATCGTTCGACACCAGCCCTTGAAGGAAAGAGACCCGGTCCTCCCCCACCACGGACAGCACGGCACGGTCGGGCAACGGCGCAATCTTGATCATGCCATCAAGCTGGTGCGCCGCCCCCCAAATGTCACGGCTCAGGCCACCCGATCTTCCGCTGCGGACATCCCCTATTCCACCAGCACGTATGCCTGCCCCTGCGTAATCACCCCACCATGCTCCGTCTTGTCGCCGAGCCGCGCGACAGGCTTGCCATCGATGCTGACGAACGAGGACCCGCCCGTGATCCGGTCCGGCCCACCCCCGGCGCAGAGGCAGGTGCCGTCCACCGTGGCGACCGGGATCCCGCCGACCCTCACGAACCCCTGTGTGGCAATGATGGGCCCGCCAACATGCGGAACGGGGCCGGGCTCGGCCTTGGGACAGGTATGCAGATGGCCGAGAAGTGCGACGGGTCTGCCGGTCATTGTCCGAACTCCGTTTTAACAGCGGTCCTGGGTGGCGCGAGCGGGTTGATCTCGACCAAACTGGTCCGGACGCTATGTCCGGCTTGCCATGTCGCGATGTCAATAAGGCAGTCCTCGCGCATCCCATCCTGCTCGAGCAACGCGGAGGCACAAAGCTTAGCCAACTCGAGCGCCGGCCCCTGTCCGTCATGACCATGCCGCGTCACCGTCCGAAGCGGTTTCGAGGTGCCGGAATGAAAGCGATACTCGTTCGCCTGAGTATGATCCTGATGCGCGAAAAAGCGCAGCCAGACCGGCTCCCGTGCCATAATCCACGCCGAGAGCACGATTCGCATCCGCTCGGACGACAGATGGAACAGCTCGATCCCGGACTGTCGGTCGAACGGAAGCAGCCAGGGCCACTCTTTCCAACTGCAGACCGCAATCTTGGGGAATAGCAGACCCTCCGGCGCATAATCGGTCCAGCTGATCTTATGTGTCCGGTCCTGTTCGAGAAAGCTTTCGAGTTCGGCCACCGCTACAGGCGTTTCCGAAACCACCGGTGCCATGTGCTGTCGTAACCAGTCAGGCAAACGCCGGTAATCCGTCGCGCGCACGGCATTGGGGGCAGGCTGCAGCTGTCTGGATCGCTCTGAAAAGGTCAACTCCACCGCCATTCCGCAAAACTAAGAGTTCATCACTTTCAAACCTCTTTGCCGACGGATGTTCGCTCGGGCGTCATCAAAGCGATGCGTAGTTGATCGGCTTCTAGAGCACTCACCGACCAAGCGGAACCGCCTGGACAGTAGACGTGCTAGCCTAACTTAAAAAACTTGAGCCCAAGCCGACCTACTCCGGTCGGATTGGGCTGTAGTAGATAAGGGTTTGCATAATCAAGGCCTGTCAGACTGTGGTGTAGACACTTTGCCGGATCAATCCAACGGCCGATGTTCATGATGAAGTCTCGATCCTCGAGAAGGTCTTCGGAATTCATGTTCTCCCGCGACAGCGGCTTTGCGCCAGCTACGGAAACGCCCTCGACATTCGCTAGGCTGTCTCACCAACTTTTTCACTCCCATTATAGCCTGCACAACTCCGGCTCGGCGAAGCTCCGTAGAACGTCTGCATGGAAGCGGAGGGGGCTCGAAGCATGGTCTTAACTCTGGCTTACCCAACTCTGTGAGCCAAACGCTTGCTGTATGAGATGACTTCTTCTTCTATTTTGACCGTCGGTCAACGCCTAAGCTCCGAGCTACCCGTTGTTCAGCTCAATCCGGTCAAAAAATGTCTGCAGATCTGGAGCAATGAAACCTAGGATCGTGTTCTGTCCAACTCCCCAAGTTTCATGCACAGCGTTCCATGCCCAAACGCTACCAGGTTGATGATCACCAGTTTGCAAGAGCAGCAGCCCATCTGTCCTCATCAAAACTCGCCCGATAGGTAGCATGCCTGGAGGAATGCGAGGTCCGATATCGGGGTAGAACGGATGAGGAGCGCTATACCGATCGATGTTCCCAGCAAGGCTCTTGTAGTTTGCTAGATATGAGACCAAGCCTCTTTCTTGGGATCCGTCTGTAAAGATAACCTTCACTACTGACCAGCGCAGCAAATCAAATTCCATCGTGCCAAATACAGAAGCGAGATACCTGTAATCATCGGGCAACTTCACTCCAAGGCGTTTTTCTATCTCGACAAGCTCACTCTCTGAGAACGGCTCAGTCTCCGCCAAGCCTTCGCCTGATCGTCTAGTCTTGCTGTAAGTTATAATCTCATCTCTAATCGTCAACAATTTCCGCTCCTGAGTTAGTAAAGGGGTGTGTCCATTATGGATGCGCCACCTGTGTGCGGAACGATATCGTGCACCGCGCTTTGCACCCAACCAACCGTTCCATCCTCAAAATGATGCAATGTAAAGTCGCCGGCGGGTCTGCCGGTCATTGTCCGTGATCCTTCATGGAGCGGCCCCAGGTGGCACGAGTGGGCTGATCTCAACAGACTTGTCTGGACGGTCTATGTGAGTGTGGCACAATACGGCAATTGGCTTTCCGCTCACCTTAGTCCCTTTCGGCGACAGGGTTCAGCTCGATAACCCAAGCCCGGATACCGTGAGGCTCGGCTCGGGTCGCGATATCGATGATACAGTCATCGAGACTAAAGGCACATGCGTCGAATGCCGCGCGGGCTGCAGGTATGCCGTTGTGATCAGCGCGTAGGACGCATCGGGTGATGAAACGGGTCCGGCTAAGGAACCGGTATTCGTTGACTTGGCTATGATCCTCATAGGGAAAAAAGCGCAAGTGTATCGCCCGGTCGGCTTCGAGCCAGGCAGCCAGGACTATTCTCATGCGATCCGAGCAGTAACGTGAGAGGTCGATGTGCGAATTAGCGTTATAGGGCAGCAGCCAGGGCCATTCCTTCCAACTGCAAACTCCTAACTTGGGGAAGCTTGGTCCGTCGGGACCCATTGTTGACCAATTCAGTTTTGATTTGTCTGTTAGGGTCAAGAACTGTCGAAGTTCACCACGATCTAGCACGTATTCCGCAAGCGGTGGTAGCGCCCGATCTCGAACCGCAGTCGGCCATTTCTCGAAATCCGTTTCTAGGATTCGAGCTAGCGAAGGCTGAGTGTGCAGGACGTATGGAATATCGAGTCTTCCTCAAGTAAGATCGTGGAGCCGTCATGAGCTCGGGGTATTATTTAACCTTCGCTAATTGTTATAGCGTCAAACATGCCCTGGATATCCGACGCTACAAAACCCAGGCTGGACTTTCTCCAAGCCCCAAGTGTCATAGGAAATTTCCCATGCCCAAATACTTCCATGCATATTGAAGGCCGTCCATTAACGGATGCCAGAGTGTACTGTGGTATAGTACTAATCGGCATAAGATCGGGTGATGGCCGGGTTGCTGCCATTCACCCCTCAGCGGTGTAGAACGATATCGCATCGAACATGCCCTGAAGGTCCGGAGCAATAAAACCCAACGTCGTATTCTCCCCAAGGCCCCAAACGTCATGGGACACTTCCCAAGCCCAAACACTTCCGTTGAGATTATCGCCTAAATTCATCAGTAGTATGCCAGATGTCCTCTGTAAGATGGTTCCTATAGGGAGAAAGTCTGGTGGTAATCTGGCCGGGGCGGAAGCTTTCGCTTCATTGTGCCCATATATGTCGCGAAAGAATTTGACTCCGTTTAGTCCACCAACACCTTGTACCGTACCGAACCTCCAGGCCGAACGCTCAAAAGCGGAAGCCCACACTTTGACTTGAGACCATCCCAGAATGTCGAACTCGATCTTTCCTCTTGTCGTAACGAGCTCGATATACTGTTCCGGAAGCTTTCTTTCGTAAATCTGTTCGACAGCTGTTACTTCGGAGAGATTCGAGGCGGTAACTATCCTCTTCAAACGAGTGTCACGTTCAATAGAATATTGGATGATCTCAGGTAAGATATTAAGCGGCATACGAAGAAATCCTCTAATAATGGGGGTTGCTGACTATAGAGGCTCCGCCGGTATGTGCAACACCACCCTCAGCAGCATCGTGTAGGACGCGCGGCACAAAACCTATTTGACCATCTTCAAAATGATGCAAAACATATTGATCGATGTCTGGATTTTCGATGCCTTTTTCGACCCTAAGGGAAACTGCATCAGTCCCCGCGTCTCCGGTCACGTTCCAAATGTCATGTTTCCCACCAACGACGTGCTCATCGAAGTTGGGAAAGCCGTCCTTATATTCTACCGAGCTTACGACTTTTCCATCAGGAAGTGTCTTGGGCGTCTCAAATTCGAAAACACCATTTCCGTTAGCCGGCGCGTTGCCATCTGCGGTCTTCCAGCGTCCGCGCCCTGAAGCCGATCGAGGCATGCGTGAGCGGGCGATCTCTTGGCACTCTTTGCAATTCGGGTCGATCCGCTTCTTCTTCATCAATCTTTGAACCGCCTCCGCAGCCTTCCGGCGGGCGGCGACGACCTGCTTAAAATCGAAAACCTTACTCAGCACGTCCTTGCTCGCTTTCGCGAAATCCTCTCCGCCCTTCAGCACAAACTCAAGTGCCCTCGCCGTCTTGGGCGCGAATTTTGCAATCTTGGCGAGTTTTCCGGCGTCCCCTAAATATGGTACCATTCCCGCTAAGCCGAGCACGACGCCCCAAGGGTCACCCTGATAGGCCGACATCAGCGTGCTTACCCCACCAGAGATCGGTGTCGGGTCGAATAGCCCAGCCGCGTCAACGCCCAACTGCGCCTTCTGTAACGGCGTCAAAGACGCGGCTTCCTCTGCAAGCATCGCCCCGAACCCCTTCTGGGGCTGTTTCGCAAGTTCTGCGTTGAACGTCTCAGCCACTGTCCGCCCTCCGCTATGCTTGTGGACGGAAGGGAAGACGCCAGTAATCGATGCTGTCATAGCCGAAGGCGTCGGCCATGGCGTCGGTATAGGCCGGTGACGCCAGTCGCTCGAAGCGTTGTGCCGGGCTTAGACTTAAATCCCTCAGCAAAGCATTGATTTGCGGCTCCTGATCAAAGCCAGGGGCGACTCGCCACTGCAAGTCCACAAACTGACGCACGCACTCCAGGTCATCTAAAAGGTACTCCTGAATCGCCAGGTTTGCGCCGATCTCAATCATTGCGCGGACCAATCCTGGGATATGACGCCGCATGCGCGTTTCGAAATCCGGAAGTAAACACTGATATAAATCATTCATCAGCATCTGCGGATTAAGTAAAATGGGCCGCTCGTACTGCTCCTTGGTAATCCGGAACGGTGTGCGCGCGACCGAGCCTGCGAGGTCAATCTGCGGCATGCTCCAAACGCCAGCGCTCGATCCTTCAAGCGGGACTGCGTCACTCAAGATTTTCCAACTGATATTACAGTCAGGTTGAACAAACAACCGAAGCAGATGGGAATTGACATCAGCGTAGATGACATTGAACCGGTCGAAAAACACCTTCCTTTGCTCTGGGCTGAACGCGCGAGTCTGGTTGGCCAAAATCAGAGGGTCAAAAAAACGAAAACTGACGAGACGTTCGTCATACAGTCTGAGTTGGGTAAATCTGCGCGCGTGCGACCAAACATCTTCAAAGTCATAACGGGATAGGATGGTAATAAACCATCGATTGCCCTCGCCGTTTGCAAACAACCAGTCAAGCGTACTCTCGCCCGGTCCAATCGCAACCAGGGCCGCTCCGTTTCGTCCGCTGCGGGCCAAAAACCGGACTTTCCGGGACCGCCCATCCAGCTCAGCCCCGAGCATTTCGTTCTGAGCGCAATCCACGATCACATATTGGCGGATGACCGCCGCGGTATCGCTCGCGCGCAAGCGAGCAGCGAATTCGGCCTGCTCCGCTCGAATTTGGTCAGGGAAGTTGGGCATCTACTCCTCCATCATCGTGGAGTTCGCCTTGCACCCGCCATCGCCCTTGGTCAGCAAAATCTGCTGCCCTTGAATCTCCACCCTCTTACCCTTGATGATGATCCCGTCCTTGTTGATCTCGATCTCGCCGCCGGGCGCGGCCAGGACGATCTTGTCGCCCGCCACCATGACGTGCTTGCCCGTCTTGCTGAAGATCGCCTCGCCCACGCCGATCTCATAGCGCGAGCCGACCTCCAGCTTCACCATGCCGCCGACATTGGTGAAGTAGGTATGGCCGACGTTCAGCACCTTCGTCTCACCCACCGTCTGCACGTCCATGGCGCCGATATTCGTGTTGCGGGCCGACGTGACTAGATTGTTCTGCACGCCGGACATGCCGCCAAACAGGCTACCCACGCCCTGTTCGGCCATCTGCGCGCCCGCATTGCGCAACTGATCGCCTGCATCGGCCACCGGACTGGACCCGGCCACCACGCCCGCCCGGCCCTGATGGCCGAACAAGCTCATCAGCGCGCTGGCACCTTGCGTGATGACCGGCATCAGCGTGCCCATCAAGCCGCCCCCGCCAACTGCACTGCCGAGCAAGCCGCCGATGCCGCCCAGGGTGGGTGGCGATTTCGGGACCATGGCTTCGGGCAGGCTGCCCTTCTCTTCGACGAACGATGACGCGGTGGACACAGCATGATGAGCCAGCCCGGCTGTGCCCGTCAGCAACGGGGTGAGCGCCGCCATCACCATTTGCACTGCGGGGCCGGTGGCGCCGACGACGTTGTTCTGTGAGCCACCCGTTTCCAGGTTTTGATGCCCGGCCACCTCCACCGCATGATTTTGTCCGACGCTGGTGACCGCATTGGCATCCACCCGGTGCGTATGATTGTTCAGCACTCGCCCGGTACGGTCCTTCTGCGCGTGCTCGAAATAGTTTTCCCGCCCCGTCGCGTCCTCGAACGTCTGCTCGTTCGCGCCCTGCGATTTATGCGATTTCGAGCGCATCACCATCCGCGTCTTCTGCTCCGGTAGGCTATACGGCACACGCTGGTGCGGGTTGGGCACCAGGCCCACCACCACCGGGCGGTCCGGGTCGCCGTCCAGGTAGGTCACCATCGCCTCCATCCCGATCCGCGGAATGACCTGCGCGCCCCAGCCGCCGCCGCCCCAGCTCTGGATCACGCGCACCCAGCAGGTGTCCGACCCGTCCTTCGTCGCCCGCCGGTCCCACGGAAACCACAGCTTCACCCGCCCATACTCGTCCGTGTGGATCTCCTCCCCCGCCGGTCCCGCCACGATGCCGATCTGCGTGCCATCCAGCCGCGGGCGATGCGTCACTCGATGCGGGGTTGCGGGTAGCGGGACGGGATAGCGGTGAAGCTATTGGTGTACTCCGGGGCGGTATCCTCCGGCTCGAAGCTATGATCCACCATCGTGTGCTGAATACTCAACACCGCATGTTGCTCATACGGGTTGTTCGACCGGCCAACGCTATACGGCGTGAACGTCTGGCCAGGGGCGAGGGTTTTAACGTCGCCGCCGCCCTCGATCCGCTCATGATCGAACTCGGTCGCCATCATACGCAGCCGCGTGGCCCGCGCCGCCTCCGTAATGTCGCCGATCCGGGCCGGAAATTCATAAAGCTCATATTTCGGATTGCCGGGCAACTTGACCATAGACGGCGTGCTGCCCTTCGGCACCGTGCCCGGCGTCTCGAAGTTCCAATCCGCCCCAGCGCGCACGCCCGGCGTGAACAGATACCGCTTGCTCCAGGCGTTCAGGCAGTCCTTATCCGATGACCCCAGCTCGAGCCGTACCCTCGGCGGTTTGCCTTCCTTGTAATAGACAGCATGATTTGTGACAAACAGGGTATGCTTGCCTTTTTCATGCCGGTGCCAGAAATATAGACCATCCTCTTCCAAACGACGAGTAAGATAATCGAGGTCCGTCTCGTTCCACTGGACCGAGTAATGTTGCGGCGGGACTGTCTGATGCACCAGCACCTGCGCTGGCTGCAGGCCATGTTCGAACATAAACGTCCGCAATACATCGATAGTGCTCTGGTCCTGCCAAATTCGGCAATCGCTGCGCTGCGACATCAGCCACATCTGCGGACGCATCACCAAGTCGTATTGCTGGAAGCCCCGCATGACATGAGGTGCCTCATGCAACTCGACCACCAGCCCGTTCCAGGACCTCATCGTGCCTTCACCGTCCAGATCGAGCGATATATCGGCAAGCTTGCCGACGATGTCGGCCGCCTTGATGTCGGCCCGCTTGCTACGCACGGTCACCCGGATCTCGAACAAGTCGCTGATCATCTCGGTGCAGACGATCCGCTCCGCCAATAGCTCATCGTTGCCCAGTGGCGTATCGATACGGATCGAGCGCCCGGTCTGGACGTAGCTCGAAAGATCGCTCATGCGGGCTCCTCACTGCGCGGCACCGCACCATGGATGAGACGGGATTTTTGTAAAGCGGGTTTTTCTGGCGCCATACATGACAGCCGGACCGCCCAAGCCTCGATCGCCCTTTGCGGAACCGGTGTTTCGGCCCCTACCAAATATCCCACCAGCCTCCGCCCGACGTCGCAGGGCCCACCCCCTCGCATCCCAGCCCGTCCGTGCTAAACGGCGCCCATGCGGACACACTCGACTGAATGAGAATCGCCCATGTCATGGCGGGCGCGCCCGAGGGCGGGGCGGAGCTGTTTTTCGAGCGCCTCGTCCTTGCCCAAGTCGCCGCCGGTGAGGCCGTGCTGCCCATCATCCGGCGTAACGCCGCCCGCGCCGGGCGGCTGCAAAGCTTGGAGCCGGTGCAGCTTAGCTTCGGCGGCGCACTCGATGTGCTCACCAAGCCCCGCCTGCGCTCGGTGCTCCGCCGCTTCGACCCCCGCATCGTCGTGGCCTGGATGAACCGCGCCGCTAGCGCCGCCCCGGCCGCGCCCTGGGTTATGGCCGGGCGGCTCGGCGGCTATTACGATCTGCGCTATTACCGCCACTGCCGCCACCTCATCGGCAACACGCGCGGCATTGTCGACTGGATTCGTGGCCAGGGCTGGGCGGCGGAGCGAGTACACCATCTGCCGAACTTCGCGCCGGATTTGCACGGCGCCGCCCCCGCAACGCTGCCTACACCGGCGGGTGGGCCGGTGCTGCTCGCTTTGGGCCGCCTGCACCGCAACAAGGCGTTCGACGTGCTGATCCGCGCCATGCCGTCCCTCCCAGGCGTCCACGCCGTCATCGCCGGCGAGGGGCCGGAGCGTCCGGCGCTGGAGGACCTCGCCCGGCGCCTGGACGTAGCCGGCCGGGTCCACCTGCTCGGCTGGCGGACGGACCAGGCCAGCCTGCTTGCCGCCAGCATGGCGCTGATCTGCCCCAGCCGGCACGAACCGCTCGGCAATGTCGTGATCGAAGCGTGGTCCGCTGGCACCCCGGTCATCGCCGCGGACGCCGCTGGCCCGTCCGAGCTGATTACGCCGGGGCGGGACGGCCTGCTGGTGCAGAAAGAGGATGCGGCCGCCCTTGCAAGTCAAATCCGCGCGTTGCTCGCCGATTCCGCGCTGGCACACGCTTTGGGAGCGGCCGGACGTAAGCGATACGAGGCCGAATTCGCGCCCGCGCCGGTCCTGGCGCAATGGCATGACACCTTGGACGGCATGCGCTGATGTGCGGCATCGCCGGGCTGATCATGGCGCCGGGCGCGCCCCCGCCCGGCGCGGCCGTGCTGGACGCCCTGGCCGCTGCGCTGGCGCATCGCGGGCCCGACGGCGGCGGCCACTCCGTCGTCGGGCGCACCGCGCTGGTGCACACGCGGCTCGCCATCATCGACCTGGCCGGCGGCGACCAGCCCCTGTTCGCCGGTGCCGCGACCCTCGTGGCCAACGGCGAGGTCTATAATTACCGCGAACTGCAATCCGAGCTGATTTCGGCCGGCGCCGGCTTTTCGACCGGCAGCGATTGCGAGCCGCCATTGCACCTTTGGCTACGGGACGGCGCCGCTTACGCCGGGCACCTGCGCGGCATGTATGCCATCGCCATTCACGACCGCACTGCCCGCAGCGTCACGCTGACCCGGGACCCGTTCGGCATCAAGCCGCTCTATACCGCGGTGGTCGAGGGCGGGCTGGCGTTCGCGTCGGAACCTCAGGCGCTGCTGGCGTCCGGCCTCGTGTCGCGCGCCGTGCGCATACAAGCGCGGGAAGAGCTGCTGCAGATGCAGTTTACGACCGGCCCCGATACCATCTTTCAAGGTATTCAGCGCGTCTTGCCGGGTGAGACGCTGCGGGTGGCGGACGGCCACATCCTAGCCCGGACGCGCGAGGCCGCGCTGCCCGAGGGCGGGCCGGAGCCCATCACTGAGGCCGCTGCGCTAGTCCGGCTCGACCAAGCGCTCGAGCGGTCGGTCGATCTGCATCAAAGGAGCGATGTGCCTTATGGCATGTTCCTGTCGGGCGGGATCGACAGTGCGGCGGTGCTGGCGATGATGGCGCGGTTGAATACCCGCCCGGTGCTGGCGTTCACCGCCGGGTTCGACGCGGCAGGGGCGGCCGACGAGCGGGAGCGCGCGGCAGACCTGGCCCGGGCCGTCGGCGCCCGGCACGAAACGGTAGCGATCACCGAGGCCATGGTCTGGCAGCATCTGCCAGAAATCGTTGCTTGCATGGATGACCCGGCCGCCGATTACGCCATCATTCCCACCTGGTTCCTGGCCCGGCGCGCCCGGCAGGACGTGAAAGTCGTGCTGTCCGGTGAGGGCGGGGATGAGATTTTCGCCGGCTACGGCCGCTACCGCAGCGCGATGCGGCCGTGGTGGCAAGGCGGGCGCGGCATGCGCGTGCGTGGCACGTTCGATCGCCTCGATGTGTTGCGCGCGCGTCCGCTCGGCTGGCGGGACGGGCTGATGGCGGCCGAGGGTCAGTCGGCGTTCCCCGGCCGCACCCGCCTGGCTGTGGCACAGGCGACGGATGTTGCTGACTGGCTGCCGCATGATCTCCTACTAAAACTCGACCGCTGCCTGATGGCGCACGGCGTGGAAGGGCGGACTCCCTTCTTGGACCGCGAAGTGGCCGCGGCCGGATTTCGCCTGCCGGACGGGTTGAAGGTGCGGGACGGACGCGGCAAGTGGCTGCTGCGGCAATGGCTATCGCAGCATCTGCCGGCCGCTCGTCCGTTTGCGCCGAAGCAGGGCTTCACGGTCCCGGTTGGCCCGTGGATCGCGTCGCAATCGGCTCGGCTCGGCCCCCTTGTTGCGCGGCAGGCGGGCGTGGCCGAGATCGCTGGGCCTGACCGGGTGGAGGCGTTGTTTCACGCGGCCAGCGGCCGGCGCGAGGGGTTTGCTGCCTGGACACTGCTGTTCTACGCCCTATGGCATCGCACACACATCCTAGGACTCGCTCCAACGGGCGATGTATTCGAGACGTTGAGCTAAGTGATGGAGGCGGTATGACCCACTATGACCTCATCATTCGCGGCGGCCGGTGCGCCTTACCTTGGGGTGAAGTGGAAGCTGACATCGGTGTCCGTAGCGGATTGATTGCGGCCATTGGCCTGACTGCTGCTGCGGCAGCAACCGAAACTATAGACGCAAAGGGCCTGCATGTCTTGCCGGGGTTGATCGACCCGCACGTCCATTTCCGTGACCCCGGCGATCCGACCATCGAGAGCATACCTTCGGGAACCCGGGGGGCGGTGCTGGGGGGGCTCACATCCGTGTTCGACATGCCGAACACGTCGCCGTCCGTTACGAGCGCCGGGCAGGTAGCGTGGAAGCAGGAATATATCGAACGATCGGCCTGGTGCGACATGGGTTTCTACGTCGGCGCCACTAAATCGAACGCTGTAGAGCTTGCGAGTCTTGAGCTTGAGCGAGGGGTGTGCGGCGTGAAGGTTTTCGCCGGCAGTTCCACTGGCGATTTACTGGTGGAAGACGACGCTTCGCTTGAAGCCGTTATGCGGCACGGGCGGCGGCGTGTAAGCTACCATAGCGAGGACGAATACCGGCTTCAGGCCCGGCGCGATCTATTCGAGTCGGGCGACCCGTATGCATCCCACATGCAATGGCGCGATCCGGAATGCGCGGCGCTCGGCACGCGGCGGATCGTCGCTCTAGCGGAGCGGACCGGCAGGCCCGCTCACATTCTGCACGTCTCGACTGAAGAAGAGCTGATTTTCCTCCGACAGCACCGGTCGATCGCGACGGTGGAGTTGCTGCTGAACCACCTGACCCAGGCCGCGCCCGAGGCGTATGAGCGGCTGGGCGGCTACGCGGTGATGAATCCGCCCATCCGCGACCAGCGTCATATGGATGCGGCATGGGCGGCCGTGGCAGACGGCACGGCGGATACGATCGGATCCGATCACGCACCGCATTCGCGGGCGAGTAAGGAGAGGCCTTGGCCTGAAGTGGCGGCGGGTCTCACGGGCGTGCAGACGTTGGTGCCGCTTATGCTCGATCACGTCGCGGCTGGCCGGCTTTCGCTCGCTCGGCTTGTTGATCTGATGTCTGCGGGCCCGGCTCGGACCTATGGTGCCGTTGGCAAGGGCCGCATTGCGGCGGGGTACGATGCGGACTTCACTCTGGTCGATTTGAGGAAACGGCGCACGATCGACGAAAGCTGGCTGGCGTCTCCGTGCGGTTGGAGTCCGTTCACCGGCACTGCTGTCACGGGCTGGCCGGTTGTCGCCATCGTGCGCGGGCGGGTCGTCATGCGGGAGGACGAGGTGCTCGGCCTACCATCCGGGCGCCTCGTCCAGTTCCGCTAGTTACTTGAGGGTTAGCTTTATTCCATCTGCCGAGCCCTGAAGGCGCGCACCGCGGGTCACCTGGTCCACCCGAATTTCGACTCCATTGGAGTTGCGAAGGATTTGGCCGCCGATCCCGCTGCCGACCGTGGCCTCGCCCGTGCTGGCGACGTAGGTGCCGCTGAAATCTTGCGCCCGCTTCAGATTATAAACCCGGCCGTGGCCAGTCACCTTCGAATAGCCGACGTCTGCCACGGTTACGCCGTTCACGCTGAAGGGGTAGCGCCGCCCGCCAAAGCGCAGGACTCCATCTCCCCATGTGTAGCCAACCCCAACCGCCGCCCCCTTAGCGACCAGGTCGATCGTGCCGCTGGCCGGACCACTCCGCCCCGGATCGCCGCCCGCCGCCATGGCTGGCGCGCTTGCGATGGCCAGGGTGAAAAGGGTGGTAAAAGCAAGGCGTCGTGACAACTGCATCGGACAACTCCATTCGTGATGAGGATGCAGCATCAACGGGCGGAACCATCACGCGTTCCCAATTTTGTGCGGTCAGGTGCCAAATAGCGATTTGGGCCACCGTGCTTGGCGATAATGCTCCTGTGCTTGAGTGGGTGGCGGCGTATCACCCACACTTCGGCTCAGTGGTGGAAGCTGCGCAGGATTGATCCAGCAGTCCACAGTGCCAAGGCTTCGTGTGCAGAACGGGCCAGGATCGAACGGCGCGTCTTCCGGCGCGCAATAGGTCTGACGCCGGTCGAGCCGGACAATCGAACAGTCCCGTCCTGTGATGGCCGAAACGCCGATATCCACCACGCCCCGCCCGAACACCACGACGCTTGCCGCTTCCGCGCCGGCAAAGGCGCCAACGCCCTGCAGCGGGGCGCACGCGGCGGCAGTGAACAGCAACAGTAGCAGGAGCAGAAGGCGCATAGGTGAATTTGACCACAGAAAGGTTAAAGCTTGATGAAGGGTGGGCGTTTGCTTGGCTGGGTCGCCATCGCTATGGTCCGGCCGATTGAAGCGAGGTTGGCGTGGCCGATATTTTCGACGAGGTAAACGAGGATCTACGGGCCGAGCGGGCGCGCCGCTTCGCTGCGCGGTATGGGTCGGCCGGAGTGGCGGTGATCGTGCTTGCCGTGGCAGCCGCTGGAAGCTGGCAGTTCTGGCACGCCCGCCAGCTTCGAGCGTCGGAGGTGACCGCGTCCGAGTTCATCGGCGCGTCCCAGGCCACCGCCGCGCCCCGGGCTGGCGTGGCGGTGGCCGACCCGGCCGCACTGGCGACTTTCGACAAGCTTGCGACCAGTGCGCCTTCCGGCTACCGGACGTTGTCCCGGTTGCGCGCCGCCTCTGCCCGGGCGGCCAACGCCGACTTGCCCGGCGCACTCGCCCTTTGGGACCAAGTTGCGTCCGACCCCGCTGCAGACTCCGTCCTACGTGACCTTGCGACATTGCTTTGGGTGCAGCATCAATTGGACCAAGCCCCGCCCGAGACCGTCGAGGCACGGTTGCAGCCGCTCCTGGCACCTGACGGCCCGTATCGTTCCTTGGCGCTCGAGGCCCGGGCCCTGCTGCTTATCAGGACCGGAGCGGAAAGCGCCGCAAGGGAAGTTTTGCAAGGTCTGGTCAGTGACAGCTCGGCGCTCGAAGGGGTTAAAGGCCGCGCCAACGGCTTGCTGGCCCGACTGGGCGAGGGTCCGGTCAATTGACGGGTCGTGGAAAGCTTACCCGCCGGGGTGCCGTTTTCCTTCCGCTGGCGCTCGCCAGTTGCAGCACGATCGACAGCCTGTTTGAAAGTGACAAGAAGCCGCTCACGGGCTCGCGTGAGCCGATCGGGGCCGTCCGCCGCGGCCTTACCATCGACCCGTCCGACCGCCGGACGGTGAGCATACCGGCGCCGGTCACGCTTGCAAATTGGCCCCAAGCCGGCGGATCGCCGGCGCATGTTGGCGGCAATATTGCCGTGAGCGGGTTCAACCCGGCCTGGCGGGCCGGGCTGGGTGAGGGTGGGGGCTACCGCCGCAAGATCACCGCCAGCCCCGTTGTTGCCGCCGGCCGCGTGTACTGCATGGACTCGGACGCTGTCGTCACCGCTTTCGAGCTCGAAGCCGGCAAGCGCGTCTGGCGCCGCGAGACCCAGGAGGATGAAGACCGCAGCACCAACGTGGGCGGCGGCCTTGCCGTGGTGGACGGCACCGTGTTCGTGACGACCGGGCGCGCCGACGTGCTGGCTTTGGATGCTGCCAACGGTCAGGTGCGGTGGCGGAAGCCTTTGGGCGGCCCGGCCCGCTCCGCCCCAACCGTATCGGGCGGCCGCGTCTTTGCCACCACAATCGATGGGCGGCTCGTCGCCCTCTCGGCCAGCACGGGCGAGCGGGAGTGGCAGTACCAGGCGTCCAGTACGGCCACGACATTGCTGTCTCAAAGCGCCCCCGCGGTTGCAGACGGCTTCGTGGTAGCCGGCTTCGGCTCCGGCGAGCTAGTCGCGGTGAGGGAGGCTACCGGAGCCCTGGCCTGGACCGACAGCCTTGCCTCGTCGCGCGGCCGAACAAGCCTTGTGGACTTGTCTGCAATCCGCGCGTTGCCGGTGATTGAGGGCGGCAGATTATATGCCATCGGTGTCGGCGGCCTGCTGGTCAACTTGGATTTGCGGACCGGGCGGCGCCTGTGGGAGCGTGAGGTGGGCGGGACCGAGACTCCGTGGCTGGCCGGCGAATGGCTTTTTGTCGTGACCAGCGACCAAACTCTAGCCGCCATCAGACGGGATGACGGCAAGGTGAGATGGGCCACTGACCTCCCAAGGTACGACAATGAGGAAAAAAAGCGTGACCTTTTGTTCTGGGCGGGCCCGGTCTTAGCCGGTAGCAAGCTGATCGTCGCTGGCAGCAATGAGCAAGCGCTGTCCGTGGACCCCGCCACAGGGCAAGTCATCGGACGGCAGACATTGCAGGACGCCGCCGCAGTGGCGCCCGTAGCCGCCGGTGGCATGCTGTTTATTGTGACGGACGATTCCTCGATCCAGGCCTTTCGTTGACCGATCTGGCGGGTCTTCCGGTCGTGGTGATCGCCGGGCGGCCGAACGTTGGTAAAAGCACGCTGTTCAACAAGCTGGCCGGGCGCCGGTCCGCCATCGTGTCCGACACGCCCGGCGTCACGCGGGACCGTAAGGAGGCTGAGGCGCTGTTGCGCGGCAAGCGGGTGCGTCTGATCGATACTGCTGGGCTCGAAGAGTCGGCGCCGGAAACGCTCTATGGCAGGATGCGCGCCTCCTCCGAAGCGGCTGTGGCGATCGCTGATCTGGTCGTGTTCGTGGTGGACGCGCGGACGGGCATCACGCCGGGCGACCAGCACTTTGCCGCCTGGCTCCGGAAGCAGAACCGCCCGGTGTTGCTGGTGGCGAACAAGGCGGAAGGGCGCAGCGGTGAGAGTTCCGCCCTCGAAGCTTATGCGCTCGGCCTTGGTGAACCGCTGGCGATGTCTGCCGAGCATGGGGTGGGCTTGTCGGATTTGATGAGCGAGATCGCGGACCGGCTGCCCGATCAGACAGGAATGGACCCGTCCGACCTGAACCGCCCGCTGCATCTGGCGATCATTGGCCGTCCGAATGCCGGCAAAAGCACGTTGTTGAACCGGCTGCTCGGCGAGGACCGGATGCTCACGGGGCCCGAGCCCGGCCTCACGCGGGACGCGGTCGCGGTGCAGCTGCGGGACGCGGTCGGCCCGATCGAGATCGTGGATACTGCCGGGCTGCGCCGGAAGGCGCGTATCGAGGAGGATCTCGAGAAAATGTCGGTCAGCGCCAGTATCGAAGCGCTGAAGATGGCGGAGGTCGTGATCCTCTGTATCGACGCCCTGGAAGGGCTGCACGAGCAAGATCTGCAGCTTGGCCGGCTGATCGAGCGGGAGGGGCGGGGCTGTATCTTGGTGATCAATAAGTGGGACGCTGTGGCGGACCGGACGGCGACGCGCAAGGCCGTAAGCGACCGGCTGGAGACCAGCATGGCTCAAATGAAGGGTATTCCGGTCCTGACAATCTCTGCCATCACGGGTGCGGGCGTGGAAAAGCTTCTGCCGACGGTGCGGGCAGTCTATGAAACCTGGAACAAACGGGTGGCGACGGGCGCGCTGAACCGCTGGTTCGAGGGCGTGCTGGAAACGCACCAGCCCCCGCTGGTCAACGGCCGCCGGCTCAAGCTCCGCTACATCACCCAAGCCAAGGCCCGCCCGCCCACCTTCATCGCCTTCGGCACGCGGGCCGAGCAGATGCCGGAAGATTACCAGCGCTATATGGTAAACAGCCTTCGCAAGGAATTCGAACTGCCCGGCGTCCCCATCCGCCTGCAGCTGCGGGGCACGAAAAACCCCTACGCGGACGAGTAAGGTTGCGGCGATCCGGCCCAGGCGGCATAGGACACGCCCAAACAAGGAATCGACTGCATGCCCGCCATCACGCTCCCCGACGGTTCCATCCGGCGTTTCCACGCGGCGGTGACCGGGACCGAGCTTGCGGCCAGCATCGGGCCGGGCCTCGCCAAGGCGGCGCTGGCCATGAAGGTCGACGGACAGATGGCCGATCTTGCCGGGACGATCGACCGGGATGCGGCCGTCACCTTCATCACGCGGCGGGATCCGGAGGCGCTGGAGCTGATCCGCCACGACGCCGCGCACGTGCTGGCCGAGGCGGTGCAGGCGCTCTATCCCGGCACGCAGGTGACGATCGGACCCCCGATCGAGAACGGGTTCTACTACGATTTCGCCCGCAACGAGCCTTTCACGCCCGACGATTTTGCCGCCATCGAGGCCAAGATGCGCGAGATCATTGCCCGCAACGCCCCATTCAAGCGCGAAATCCGCGACCGGACCGAGGCGATCCAGTTCTTTGAGGCCCGCGGCGAACGGTACAAGGCCGAGCTGATCCGCGACCTGCCGGAGACGGAGACCATCACCTTCTATGCGCAGGGTGACTGGATCGACCTCTGCCGCGGCCCGCACATGCGCGGCACCGGTGACGTCGGCACGGCATTCAAGCTGACGAAAACGGCCGGCGCGTATTGGCGCGGCGACCACCGCAACGCCATGCTGAGCCGCATTTACGGAACGGCCTGGCGCGACCAGAAAGAGCTGGATGCCCATCTGCTTCAGCTGGCCGAGGCCGAGCGGCGGGACCACCGCAGGATCGGCAAGGATATGGACCTGTTCCATATTCAAGAAGAGGCGACGGGCAGCATATTTTGGCACCCCAAAGGCTGGAAGCTGTATCGGACGGCAGAAGCCTACATGCGGCGTAGATTAGACCAGAATGGTTACCAAGAAGTTAAGACACCGCAATTAGTGGACCGAAAGCTCTGGGAAGCCTCCGGCCACTGGGAAAACTACAAGCAAAACATGTTCATCGCCCGCGTCGAGGACGAGGACACGACGCTCGCGCTCAAGCCCATGAACTGCCCCTGCCACGTCATGATCTTCCGCCACGGCCTCCGCAGCTACCGCGAATTGCCGCTGCGCATGGCGGAATTCGGCTCCTGCCATCGTTACGAACCCTCGGGCGCGCTGCACGGCATCATGCGCGTGCGGGCGTTCACGCAGGACGACGCGCATATTTTTTGCACTGAATCACAAATCGCCGACGAGACCGTACGCTTCGTCGCCCTGCTCCGCTCCGTCTATCAGGATTTCGGCTTCGACGGCTTTCGCGTGAAGTTCAGCGATCGCCCGGACGTCAGGGACGGCACGGATGCGACCTGGGACCGGGCGGAGGGTGCATTGAAAGACGCCTGCGCCATCGCCGGCGTCACCTACGAACTCAGCCCCGGCGAGGGCGCGTTCTATGGCCCCAAGCTCGAGTTCGTGTTGCGCGACGCTATCGGGCGGGATTGGCAATGCGGCACCCTGCAGGTCGATTTTGTGCTGCCCGAGCGACTGGATGCCGAATATGTCGGCGAGGACGGCGCCAGGGCCCGCCCCGTCATGCTGCACCGCGCCATCCTGGGCAGCTTCGAGCGCTTCCTCGGCATCCTCATCGAGCAGTATGCCGGCCGCTTCCCGCTCTGGCTCGCCCCGGTTCCCGTCGTGGTCGCAACGATCGTGTCCGACGCCGCCGAGTATGCCGAGGAGGTGACGACCCTGCTGCGCCGCCGCGGTATCGAGGCCGTGCTGGACACCAAGAACGAGAAGATCAACGCCAAGGTGCGCGAACACAGCCTGGCGCACGTGCCCATCCTGCTGGTGGTCGGCCGGCGGGAGGCGGAGCAGCGGACCGTAGCGCTTCGCCGTTTGGGCGGCGAGGCGCAGGAACTCCTGCCCCTGGAAGACGCGATCACCAGGCTGGTTGCGGAGGCGACCCCCCCGGATTTGCTGCGCGCCTAGCGCGTTCCAAACGCAAGAGAGTGCTTGATATCGTGCTTCCATGAGCCCAATACTAAGCCTGGCCGCACCGTTCGCGGCCTAGTTGCGTTGCCACATCGATAGGAGAGTACAATAGCCCGAGGCCCCATGTCCGCCGCCGCACCGTCGCGTGACGGCCCCCGCGTGAACGAAGACATCCGCGTTCCCCAAGTCCGGCTTATCGACGAACTGGGTGAGATGCAGGGTGTCATGACCGCGCGTGACGCCATCTTGCGCGCCTACTCCGTCGGCCTCGATCTCTTGGAAATCAGCCCGAACGCGGACCCACCGGTGGTGAAGATCCTCGATTACGGCAAGTTCAAATACGAACAGCAAAAGAAAAAGAACGAAGCCAAGAAGAAGCAAAAGGTCATCGAGATCAAAGAGATCAAGGTGCGCCCCAATATCGACGAGAACGATTACCAAGTGAAGATGCGCGCCATGAAGTCGTTCATCGAAGAGGGCGACAAGGTCAAGGTCACCCTTCGGTTCCGCGGCCGGGAAATGGCGCACCAGGACATCGGCATCAAGGTGCTGGAGCGTATCCGGGCCGAGCTCGAGACGGAAACGAAGGTCGAGCAGATGCCGCGGATGGAGAACCGGCAAATGATCATGGTGCTGTCCCCGCGCTAGGCGGCCCAGCCGGTCATGGTTGCCACCCGCAACGTGACCGGCACCCTGCCATCTTGCACCGGTAATGCCGACAGCGTTGCCGGAAACAGCCTGGCACTCGGCGTGCGGCGGTCCCGCAACGCCACCGCATTACCCTCCCCGGCATCCCGCAAATCCCGCAACAGCGCGAGCGGGTCCGCGTAACTGAGCGTAATCGTCTCGACATCAGCCACCGGGAGCGTGAACCCGGCACGCTGCAACAGGCCCGCGAGGTCCCGCAAATCGGGAAATGGCGACACGCGGGGGGACGCCCCGCCCCTCAGCGCCAACTCCGCCTCCGTCAACGCCGCCCGCAGCTCACCCAGCGTGCCCAGCGCCGGCAAGCTCGCCAGGAACAACCCGCCGGGCCGGAGGCAGGATCGCAGCTGGATCAACGCGCCCGGCAGGTCATTGACCCAGTGCAGCGACAGATTGGCCACGATCAGGTCAAAGCTGCCCGGCCCGAACGGCAGCCATTCCTCGTCACAGGCAACGCCGCCGGGCCCTAAAGCGGCCATGCGCGGCGACAGATCCGCCGCTACGACGGCGAGACCGCGCGTCTGGAGCAACGGGGCCACCACGCCACGCCCGCCCAAATCCAGCGCCTGGGTGAACCGGACCGTGGTGTCATCGAGCCGGTCCAGCAACCGCTCTGCGGCGTCCTGCAGAATGGGGTGCACCCGGTGCACCGTGGCCGCCGCGCGGTCCCGATGCCGCCGCACGGCTTGGCGGCTGAAGATTTCTGGCGTCATCTGACGGCATGTGGGCGGAGAGGCGCCGGATGCGAGGTGTATTGGCCTGGATGGGGCGGGGCGTGCTGGAGGTGCTTCTACCCGCGCACTGCCTTACGTGCGATGCGCCGGTGTCCGACATGGGCCAGCTCTGCGCCGCTTGTTTCCAGCGCACCAACTTCTTGGGCGAGCCCTGCTGCAACGCTTGCGGCCGCGGCTTCAGTGCCGAGCAAGCAGCCGGGCCGGAGCGGCTCTGCGTCGTCTGCCAGGCCGACCCGCCGTGCTGGGGCGCGGCCCGGGCGGCGTTGCGCTATGACGAGCAGTCCAAGCGCATGATCATACCATTGAAGTATGGCGATAAGCCGGAGCAGGCGCGAGCGCTGGGCGCCTTCATGGCGCGGGTAGGCGCCGGGCTGATACGGGATGCGGATTGGCTGGTGCCGGTGCCGCTGCATCGCGCCCGGCTGCGCACACGCCGCTACAATCAGGCGGCGCTGCTGGCCACTGCCGTGGCGCGGGTGAGCAGGCGGCCGGTGATCCTGGATGCGTTGCGCCGCACCCGGGCGACTCGTCCGCTCGCAACATGGTCGCCCTCGCAGCGGGTGGCGGAGCTGTCAGGCGTCTTTGCCGTGAACCCGGCGCGGCTGGACAAGCTTCGCGACAGCCGGGTGCTGCTGATCGATGACGTGCTGACCTCCGGCTCCACCGCGGCCGCGTGCACCCACGTGCTACTGGCCGCAGGTGTGATCCGCGTAGACGTATTGGCCGCCGCCCGCGCCGCCGATCCGCAGTTCGCCTGACTTGCAACGGACGCACCTGCATACGATTTATGAGGCGGAGGTATCGATGGCGTCAGTCGAAGTGTTCACCCAGGCTTGGTGCCCGTACTGCGAACGGGTGGTCGGCCTGCTGCAGTCCAAGGGGGTCAGCTTCCAGGAAATTCCGGCACCGCACGGCAGCGTGCAGCGGCAGGGCGCGATGGCCAAATCCGGCCGCAGCACCATGCCGCAGGTCTTCATCGGCGGGAAGTTTGTCGGCGGCTGTGATGACGTGGTCGCGCTCGAGCGGGCGGGAAAGCTCGACCCGATGCTGCACGCCGCGTGATCCATTATCAGCTGCGCTGCAGCGAAGACCACGCGTTTGACGGCTGGTTCCGGGACAGTGCCGGGTTCGATCAGCAATCGACGTCCGGCCAGGTCGTGTGCCCGGCGTGCGGCGACACCAAGGTCAACCGAGCGCTGATGGCACCGTCGCTCGGGCGTAAAGGCCAGGCAAAACCTGAACCGGTTCAAGCCGAAAGCTCACCACCTGTCCCAGACAAGGCAGTGGTCCTTCCGGACCATTTGCGCGCCGTGCTGCAGAAGATCCGGGCGGAAGTCGAACAGAAGTGCGACTATGTCGGCCCCAACTTCGCCACCGAAGCCCGCCGCATCCACAAGGGCGAAACCCCCGCCCGCGGCATCTACGGCGAAAGCACCCCCGAACAGGCCGAGGCGCTCGCCGACGAGGGCATCGAGGTCGCTTCGATCCCTTGGGTGCCGCGCGCTGACGGTTAGCGCCAGCTCCGTTTCGAAACCGTTACTCCGGGGTCGTCAGTGCTTGAAGCGCCTCGCGTCCAGGCATGAAGAAATACTCTCCTCCCCGGACGGTGACGAACGGCTTATTCAAGGGAAGCCGAAACGGGCCTTGGGGTGTGTGAATGGTAAAGAACCCCGCTTTGCGGCTGCCGCCCCGAAGCAAGGGATCCACCTCGCCGCCCAAGCCATGGAAGCTACGGCCTAGCAACCAGGTCTGCTGAATGAACTCGAATTGGCGCCCGATATCGGCGTTGAGGCACATAAACATCAGGCCCGGTTTTGCGCCGGGTTGCGCGGCCGCGTATTGCCGCCCGGCGCGCAAAATCCGGTGCCGGTTCGTAAGGGCCAATTGCCGGTCGGACCCGGGGGTGAAGCTATCCCGCGGATTGGCGCGGCGGACATGCGCGCCAAGCGGACAGCCAAATCCCGAGGCGTCGATGTTACCAAACAGATAGTCGTTGCGCGCTTGCTGGCCTGGCGAGGCAGTATGCTGAGCAAGCGGGCTGCCATTCTGCCACCGTCCGACCAGCTTGGCCCCGATCAAATCCGACATCAGGCTGGCCGGTGTCGAAGCGAGGCTGGAACTCCCCGCGGCCACAAATCTCGCCGTCTGGCGGCAATGCCTGTCGAACGCCGGGGCATCCTGATCCAGCTGGCGGACGACAAGATATGTCCCGTTCCGTCCCAAATCGCCCCGCCCGCCATCCAGCCGTCGCAACGTCCCGGCGCGCTTGGCCTCAATCGAGGGTGAGATGGGAAGGTAGCCGCGCCCATCGCGATAGCCCAGAATGAACTCTCCCGGTTCGAGCAAAGCGTCCCCCGCTTGCGTTTTGTCGTCGTCGATACCGCGGATTTCTGGCTGAGAGATGCCATCGCTGAAGCCAAACGGCTCTGTTATATTCGTGCCCTTCAAGGGGCGCAGAACGACGGTTTGGACGAGCTTGTGGCCGCTGGCGAGAATATCGGCACTCATCGTCGCCACCCGCCGGTTCAATCCATTGTAGGTTTCATCGTACAGTATCAGGATTACATCGACTCGGTTTTTCTGCCCTCCCCAAGCCCAGTTACTTGGAGCGTTATGGTCCAAATCGCCTAGTGCCCGGGCACGGCCAACCGATGACATACCGTTTAGGAATGCAGTGGCAAAGGTCGCGCGGTCATAAGTTGCCAGTGCAATGCGACTCTGATCGAAAGCGGAGGCTGCCAAGCCAAGCGCCAATGCCTCGGTCTCACTGCGTTCCCGCCCATATGTTGCGAGCCTCGCGACCCCAGCAAGCCAGCTGCGGCTGCATTGTGGGCCGCCCTCGAGGCGAACCAGCATCGTCGTGGCGAACGGCAGGTGCTTGCGGGCGCCGAACAGGAGAGTGGGGATGCTGCCGATTTCCAGCGGCGTCTGAGGCACCGGCGCTAGTGGCGCAAGCGCGGCGGTGATCATCGAGGGAATGACCGCGCGGTTCCGCGCCGCCCGATTGGCTGGCAGCAACCGGCCGGATGCGCCGAACGCAGCCAGCCACTCCTCTGCCTCGTCCGGCGTGCTGGCGGCCGCAATCCCCCGGCATATGGCCGCATTGGCGCGAATGCGCGCGGTCGAGAGCGACGGATAGGCGGAGTAACAATACCGGACCGGAACCTGCTGACGCAGCACATATCGCCGCAGCCGGTCACCATCATGGGCACCGTCCAGGAACAGCCACCGGCTTGGCGGGAAGCCTAGCGCATTGCTCCAGATCGCGGTCATTCCCTCGTGCGCTTCCTGGATGAAGTCCTCCAGATAGCTTTCGAGCGATCCATCGTAATGCGAGAGAAAGGCAAGCTTCCGGCCGCCGGGCAGCAAGAGCCAGCGGGCGAAATGAATGGTGCCGAGATCCGCCAGGAAGCCTGGCCGGAACTCGCGCGCGGCAATCTGGCCGATAATCACGAAGGCGATACGCAGCGTGAACCGGCGAAACCACCCCGGCTGCATGCTGGACACTGTGATCAGCATATTCTGCGGGGTCAGGTTTTCCTGCGTCATCACTTGTTCAACGTGAACCGCATTAGCGGGCGCATGATCGGGCTCGTTGGCCCGTTCCAGCCGGCGCAGTTCAGACAGGAAGCGGAAGATGGCAAGGGGCACCAGCACGAGCGCCAGCCACAGCAGCGAAGGGCTGAGCCAGGCGAGCGACAATGCCAAAAGAGCTACGGGCCAGAGCAGTATGGACGCCGTGGGCACGAACGTACTCAACGCGGCCGCCGACTTGCTGACCGGACGCTGCCAGTCCAAATGAGGTGCCTCCTCCGCAACGAAGGCCCATTTGTAGTCGCCCCGGCGCCATAACGCGGCGCGTACCTGCTCTAATTTATCGAGTGCGGCCGCGTCGCTGGCCAGTAAGGCTCCCATGTTTACGACTCGCAGCGCGAGCCTTGCCTCGCGCCGAATGCGCTGGACGGTGAAAGCTGGAACACCGATGAACGGCAAGCCTAGGGTACGCGCACCCCAGCCCGACCCGATCGTGGTCGAATGCGCAATAAGGAATGTGGGTAGATCGGGCGCCTGCTCGGCTATGCCGGCCGCCTGAAGCAGCGCGTCCAAGGGTTCGCGCAACGCTACAGCGATTCCGCGCAGCACATCCAGCGTGTCGCCGTCGGCCGCCGCGTCCAGCAACAGCAGCGCGCCGGGGCTGCCGTCACCGGGATCCCGCAGCACCGAGATTCCCAGGAAGTGCAGAATGCCGGGCTGGTCGAGGGCCCGCCGGGCCGTGAGTCTGTTCATCGCATCCAACACGGCCTCAACGTCTGCGGCCCGGGCTAGGTCGAACGGAATCAGCACGGTCGGCATGCACTGGCGCATCTCTACCCCTCCCCAAGCTGCAGCGGCATGTGTTCTGGAAAGGCGCCGAACCTGCGCGTCCTACCTCCTGGACCCCGCACGCGCTGGAACCCTCGCAACAAGAGCGGCTTCATCATCGCCACGAGCTGCGCGATGGCGAGCGGTGCGCCAGTGCACCAATGCATGCCATAGCCGAACACCATGGAATCGCTGGCCGGACGCTCCGGGTCGAAGCGCCAGGGGTGCCTTATCGCCGATTCATCCTGCATGGCGGATTGCAGGAGGACGAGCACCTTCTCGCCCTCGCGGATCAGCGTCGCGCGGGACGTACCTGCAGCCAGAATGTAATCCTGCCGACAAATTCGCCAAAGCCCGGGGTTGATCGGCCAGAAGCGCAGCGCTTCCAGCAAATGCCGGGTCAGACTCTCGTCGTTATCCCGCGCCGCTTGCCGTGTAGCCGCGAGTGCCTTGGGCCGGTCGAGCAGGACTTCGATTATGTGTCCGGCCGCTGCCGTGCTGACGGGCGCGTGGCCGGCCACCATTCCAACAAGAATACTGCGCAGCGCGTCATCCGGGAGCGCGCCACGCGACCGGCCTTGCAACGCAACCAGACGTGAGGCGATTGAATCCGGGCAGCCAGGCAACTTGGCCTTATCGATCGCATCGTCGATCACTCTCTTCAGGTAAGCAATGGCCGCGCCGGCGATCGATCTGGCTTCGTCATCCTGGCCGATGTGGCGAAAGGTATAGTTGCTGATCGCCATCAGCCACTCCGTAAGGTCATTGGGCGTGTCGATGCCGAAATGCTCTCGATAGACGCAGCGCGTCACTGGCAAGATCAGCGTCTGTACTACGTCGATTGTGCCTCTGGCCCCGTCCAAGATGTCCCGTGCCGCATTTCCAGCAATGGCTTTGATCTGCAGGCCGTCATCGTAGTGGAAGACCTGCATGATTTGGCGTTGCCCACATGCATGCGGCGCTGGCTCGTCAGTCGCCAGCACGAAAGGCTGGCGCGTGGGTGCCTGCATCTGGAACTTTGCCTCCCACGGCACACCGAACACGTCCGGGCGCCGCAAGGCCTCCCGCGCGTCGTCGTAGCGGGAGACGAACCGCACGCCACCAAACGACAGCATGGGCCGCAGCCGGCGTAACGCGAGCATTGTTAGAGGGTGGAATGCCACGGCTCCTTTCAGCCGATCAAACGGCATCTCGTGGCGAAGCGGCCGTGGATCGAACACCGGCACCTGGACCTGAATGGGCTGCATGTGCATGTCCATGTTTTCCCTCAGACCGTGACGTTCTGATGGTGCAACGTGCTCAGCATCGCGCGTGCGGTGTCCAGGGTGCAATATGTCCCTAGACCCTCGAGCGCGGCGCAAGCGGGTGATAGCTGCGCCGCTGCGGCCGCAGGACGCCCGTCGGCTACCAGAAGCTCGGCGTAATCCAGCGCCGCACAAAGCCGGAAATGCTTGGCCGATCGGCTAGTAGCGAGCGTAATAGCCGCCCTGAATGCGTGCTCGGCTTGCCCGAGTTGTCCAGACGCCCACAGCAGCCGCCCCTGGGTCCGCAGGAACTCCGGCGCATCCCAGTCCGCGCCCAGACCGTCCCGCAGGCTGTCGGCGTCGTTTAGCACATCCTGCGCCTCATTGAGGCGTCCGGAGAGGATCAGGACCTCCGCTTCCATCCGCAAGTAACTTGGCTGGTAGAGCCCGGTCTGGGTGCGAAGGTGAGCCTCCCTACCATCGCGCATGAGCCGGAGCCCGGCCTCGTGCTCACCGAGCATGGCCTGAGCCCAGCCCTCGTAAAAAGTCGTCACCGCCTCGTAGAACGAGTTGCCGTGTTCGGAAGCCAACTGATGAAGCTCTTGGACAAGCCTCTGACCAGCCTCGACCGACACGGTCACCAGGGTGAGGTAAGCCTGATGCCAGAGGGCAAACGCTGTACTGAACACTTGACCCAGCTGGCCGGCTCGCCCCACCGCCGATATCGATTGCTGCCGCGCCTCGTCCATCCGGCCCATGCACATCAGCGCCCAAGACAGATAGGTCCTCATGATTATAACTGGGTCTGGCACGATCGGCCCGGGATAGGCCTGCCCGCCCAATGCTTCGAACTCCGCGAGGCCCTGCCTAACCTTGGCGCAAACCTGCGCAAAGTCGCCGAGCGGCAGGCTGGTAATGCCGAGCGCATAGCAGCCGATCAGACGCCAGCCCGGATCTTTGCGGGCTTCAGCCGTGGACAGGATCCAGTTCGCCCGGCGCCTTGCGTCTCGAATGTCACCGCGGAACAGGGCGTGGCTCCATTGGCCGTGCAAGACGGTGAGGAATTGCGGCGGGTGGCCTAAGCGTTCGCATTGCGCACGCGCTGTCGCAAACGCCTCACCCGTCTCAGCGGCGGCGTAGCCTTGGGTCGCGATCAACGCCTTCGCATAGGCGATCCGCAGCTCCAGCGCAGCAAGGTCGCGTTCGGTCGTGCGGGGCAGCGCCTCGACCGTCATCAGTCCGCGGGAGAGCTGGGCCAACGCTTCCACCGTGGCCGAACGCATCAAGCATTGAATGCCCGAGCGCAAGAACCAGAGCGCTGCGCGGTCCGGCAAACCGGCCTCGGTGCAATGATGCGCAAGGAGTTGAGGCTCGGCTGCGGCCAGGGCAGGGAACTCTGTCTCCAGCGTATCCACGATACGGGCGTGCAACGGCAACCGTTGGCGGCGCGTGATCATCCCGTATGCCGCATCCTGCAGCAGCGCGTGCTTGAACCTAAAGTGCCGCCCGTCAGGCGGGCAGGCCAGCACGAGCCCGGCCTCAATCAATCTGGATAGTTCCGGCCACAGCCGCTCTTGCGGCTCGCCCGTGACATGCGCCAGAAGATCGAGGCCGAAATCCCGGCCGATGGCGGAAGCAATGCCGGCAAGGTCGCGGGCGGGACCCAGGCGGTCCAGCCGCGCCAGCAGGGAGCTGTGGATCGTCCCCGGCAGGCTACCGCCCTTACGGGGCAGCAGCCCGGCCGGCTCGAATAGGTCCGACGCTGCCAGGTCGGTCTCAATCGCCGCCTTGGTGATCTCCTCGAGATAGAGCGGGACCCCATCGCATCGCCGTGCGATGTCTTGCACGACCTGAGCGGGCAAACTGTCGGCGCCCTTGATCCAGCCGATCAGGGATCGACTTTTTGCAAGGTCAAGTGGTTCCAACTGAATCACGCAAACCCTGTCCGTCCGGCTGTTCGGCTGAATGAGCCACGTCAAATCGGTCTCCGGCCGCGCTGTCATCAACAGCATTACCGGGCACTCCGCGATGCTACGCACGAGGGTGCGGAGCAGCTCTGCCGAGGTAGGGTCGGCCCAATGGACGTCTTCGAACACGACTAGCAAAGGCTGCCGGTGGGAGGCTTGGATAACGGCGCTGCATAAGGCCGCAATGGTGCGCTCCCAGCGCTTCTGCGGCGAAAGTTGAGCACCTGGTGCCCGGGCTTTCGCATCCAGGCCAAGCAAGCCGGCGATCAACTCGAAATCCGTCTCGGGTAACGTTGGGAGGATTTTTGCAAGCTTTGTTCGCCGAAGGTCCGCGGCATCGTCCGTCCGGAACCCGGCCAAACGCTCGATCACCGGCAAACAGGCTGCCAGCGGCATCCCTTGCTGCAGAGAAGAGAAATCGCACACCACCCGGGCATGGTCGTCGCTTGCGGTCGCCTGCAGATGATCTGCCACCAAGCGGGATTTGCCGATGCCGGCGTCCCCCGCCAGCAACAAGCATCGAGCCGTGCCGGAGCAAGCGATGCGCCACGCCTCGGCGAGTTGCGCAGCTTCCACAGCCCTGCCGATGAGCGGGGCCAAATGGGAGCGGTGCCGCCCCGAAAGTTGCCCTGTGTGCTGACGGCGCGAAGTGGTGGGCCGCACGACCTGCCATACGGTTACCTCGGTATCCCATCCCTTGAACCGGCGCTCACCCAGCCGGCGGCAAACAAAGCCATGCTCGACGATCCGCCGCACGGCCTCATCCACCACGACCGTGCCCGGCTTGGCCTCAGCCTGAAGACGTGCCGCCAAGCTAGGAAGCTCGCCGGCGATATCGAGGCTCCGGGCTCCGCCCGCGCCAACAATGTCACCCATGATGACGTCGCCCGCGGATATGCCCACCCGCGCCTCTAGGCGGCGGCTGCCGGGGACGGCTAGGTTTGACACCGCCGCCGCCATGGCGAGGGCCGCAGTCACCGCACGCGCAGTATCGTCCTCCCGGGCGGTCGGATAGCCGAAATAATTTAGCGTGCCGTCGCCTAGATACTGACCGACAAAGCCACCAAAGCCTTCGACGACCTCCGTCAGCCGCCGGAACACCGAACGAAGGAGCTCCGTGTAGTCTTCCGCATCCATCGAGCTTGCAAGCGCGGTCGAGCCAACCAGGTCGCAAAACACCACGGTTACGTGCCGCCTTTCAAAGGGCGGTAGGTCTGCAGTCAAGGACCGCAATGTCGTTTGCGGCGGAAGGGTTTGACCGCACGACATGCAAAAACCCGCATGCGATAGGCCCACGATCTGACAGGCCCGGCACATCGACCCCAGCCGCATTCGGCATGCGGCGCACCAACTCATCGGTCCCTCGACGGACGAAGAACACAAGGTGCAGCGCGGGGACATCACCGTTCCTCTCCCTCAATCGCATTGACCCGTCTCGGCCTGAATTCGCCGCTGCCCCTGTCAGCGCACTACGAACGGCCAGAAACGTAACGGTCTCTTATCGTAACAACTATGGCCAGTCCAGAACTTTTTGGGGCACGCTCCAAGTATTTTGCTTCGTTCTCTGGCGCCGGAGGAGGGCCGAAGTGGAAAACTCCGGATGCGGCCTGTAGCATTTATGAGACCGTATGGCCTTGGCACCGTGCGTCAATGGTTGCCGATGCCCGTTTTAGGAACAGTGGCATTGTAGGCCCGCCCGGTTGAATTCATGCTGAGCGAACCGCACGATCGCTCAACTCAGCCCTCGCGGGTGACCATCCACGACACGCCGAACCGGTCCGTGAGCATGCCGAACCGGCTGGCCCAGAATGTGGTCTGTAGCGGCATATCCACCGTCCCTTGATCCGCCAGCGCGGCGAACACCCGCTCGGCGGTGACCGGATCAGCGGGGGACACGGAGATGCTGAAGCCTTTCGGCGCCTGGTACTGGCCCGGCGGCGCATCCGACCCCATCAGCTGCGTGCTGCCCGCCGTAAGGCGCGTGTGCATGATCTTGTCCGCCATCTCCGGCGGCGTCTGCGCAGCCATCGGGGACGCGCCGTAGGTCAGGCTCATGGTGACCGTGCCCTCGAGACACTTGGCGTAGAAGGCGAACGCCTCGGCGCAATGCCCGTCGAACTGCAGGTAAGGAGTGATGTTCATGTGGACCCTCCTTGAGGAGGTTTAGGCGATCCGTATGAAGGCGGACAGATAATTTACGCTGTAATCGGCGCTGGCGTGCCAGTACCGGTGGCGGAGATCGTAGGTCATGCCGGTGGTGGCTACTGGACGGAACCCGGCTGCACGGGCGTAACCGGCAAGCTCGGCCGGAGTGACGAACCGGCGCCAGTCGTGGGTGCCGACCGGTAGCAGGCGGGCGATGTATTCGGCGCCGAGCTTGGCCACAACCAATGAGCGGGCGGTCCGATTCAGCGTCGAGATGAATAGGCGGCCGCCGGGCTCTACCAACTGCGCCAACAGACGCAGGAACGCGGCCGGGTCGGTGACATGCTCGATCACCTCGAGCGCGGTGACCGCGGCAAAACGCCGCCCCTCGGCAATCAGCGCCTCGGCCGTGCCATGGCGATACGCCAACGGCAGGTTCTGCCCCTCCGCATGGGTTTGCGCGGCCCTGATGAGATCGCCCGAAGCATCCAAGCCCAGCACGGAGTGCCCCAGCCGGGCCAGCGCTTCGCTCGCCAGCCCCGCACCACAGCCGATGTCCAGAACACTTCCCCCTCTCCCGAGAGGAGAGTGGGGTGAGGGGGACGACGGATGCCCGTCCGGCGGCGGGAAAGGCGGCGTCGGCTTCCGATCGGAACCAAGCCGGTCATGGATCCATCCCACCCGGAGCGGGTTCATCGCATGCAACGGCGCCATCGGCCCGGACGGATCCCACCATGTCGCGGCCAGCGCGTCGAAGCGTGCGATTTCGTCTGGTCTGACCGAACTCTCCACCATGTTGCCCCTTATGCGCCCGGCAGTTATGTGAGACTTCTAAACGGGAGGCTCAAGACACTGCCATGGCGCGGCTCGTGATGAAGTTCGGCGGCACCTCGGTGGCCGACCTCGGCCGCATCGATGCCGCCGCCCGGCGGGTGCAGCGTGAGGTGGACGCCGGGCACGAGGTCGCAGTCGTCGTCTCCGCCATGTCGGGCGTCACCAACCAGTTGGTCGCCTGGTGCCAGGCCCTGTCGCCGCTGCATGACGCGCGCGAGTATGACTCGGTGGTTGCGACCGGGGAGCAAGTCACCTCCGGCCTGTTCGCCATCGCGTTGCAGGCGCTGGGCGTCGAAAGCCGCTCCTGGGCCGGCTGGCAAATCCCCCTCCGGACGGACGGCGCGCACGGCCGCGCCCGGATCGAGGCTGTGGAGGGCGCCCTCCTGCTGACCCGCATGGCCGCCGGGCAGGTGCCGGTGGTGGCAGGCTTCCAGGGAATCGGCCCCGATGGGCGCATCACAACCCTGGGCCGCGGCGGCTCCGATACGTCGGCCGTCGCGCTCGCGGCGGCGTTGAAGGCGGACCGGTGCGATATCTATACCGACGTCGACGGCGTCTATACCACCGATCCCCGCATCACGCCCCGCGCCCGGAAACTCGGCCGCATCAGCTACGAAGAAATGCTGGAACTCGCCTCCGTCGGCGCCAAGGTGCTGCAGACACGAAGCGTAGAGCTGGCCATGAAGGAGCGCGTGCGGGTCCAGGTCCGCAGCAGCTTCGAGGACGCAGCCGGCGACGAGCCCGGCACGCTAGTGGTGGACGAGGACGAAATCATGGAACACGCCCTGGTATCCGGCATCGCCTATTCCCGGGACGAGGCGAAGATCACGCTGCGCCGGGTGCCCGACCGCCCCGGCATGGCCGCCGCCATCTTCGGCCCGCTCAGCGCCGCCAGCGTCAACGTCGACATGATCGTGCAGAACATCTCCGCCGACGGCACCACCGACATGACCTTTACCGTCGGCCGGGCCGACCTGCCGCGTGTCCGCGCCATCCTGGACGAGCATAAGGACACGCTCGGCTCCGACATCCTGGTGGATCCGGACGTCGCGAAGATCAGCGTCGTCGGCGTCGGCATGCGCAGTCACGCCGGCGTCGCCACCATCATGTTCAGCACGCTGGCGCAGAAGGGCATCAATATCCAGGTCATATCCACCAGCGAAATCAAAGTCAGCGTCCTGATCGGCGCCGAATATACCGAGCTTGCGGTGCGCGCGTTGCACACCGCTTACGGTCTCGATGCCGCCTGATATTGCCCACACCGTCCTAACCACACGCGCGGCGGCGCAGTTCGCCCGGCTGGCGGAGCGCGGCACCCGCTTCCTCGGCTGCCGCACCCCCATCCTCGGTGGCGCCATGAGCTGGGTCAGCGAGCGCCACCTCGTCTCCGCCATCTCGGACGCCGGCGGCTTCGGCGTCATCGCCGCCGGCAGCATGAGCCCCGCGCAGCTCGAGGCCGAGATCGCCGCCACCCAGGCCCGCACCCGCGCCCCGTTCGGCGTCAACCTCATCACCTTCCACCCGCAACTCCCCGCGCTGATCGACGTCTGCCGCGCCGCCGGGGTCAGCCACGTCGTCCTTGCCGGCGGGGTGCCCGCGGCCGCCGCCATCCAAGCGGTCAAGGACGGTGGCGCCCGCCTCATCTGCTTCGCCACCGCGCTCCCCATCGCCCGCCGCCTCGTCCGCCTCGGTGCCGACGCCCTGGTGATCGAGGGTTCGGAGGCCGGCGGCCATATCGGCCCCGTGTCGCTATCCGTCCTGGCGCAGGAAATCCTGCCCGAGGTGCCGGAGGTTCCCGTCTTCGTCGCCGGCGGTATCGGACGCGGCGAAGCCATCCTGGCCTACCTCGAGATGGGGGCCGCCGGCGCCCAGCTCGGCACCCGCTTCGCCGCCGCCCAGGAAAGCATCGCCCACCCCCGCTTCAAGCAGGCGTTCTTCGCCGCCCGCGCCCGCGACGCGGTCCCCAGCACCCAGCTCGACCCGGCCTTCCCCGTCATCCCCGTCCGCGCCCTGGCCAACGACGGCACCGAACGCTTCCTCCGCCACCAAGCCGACATGGTGGCCCAGGTAGGGCAGGGGACCCTGACCCGTGAAGCCGCGCAGCTGTCGATCGAGCATTTCTGGGCCGGCGCCCTCCGCCGCGCCGTGATCGAGGGCGACGTGGAACACGGCTCCGTCATGGCCGGCCAATCCGTCGGCATGGTCACACGCGAGCAACCCGCCGCCGAGATCATCCAGGAGCTGGTCACCCAGGCCATCGCCGCATTGGCGGCCCGGTAATGCCCGGCAACCGCCGCCTGCTCGGCCGGCTGCGGGAAATGATGGCCGTGAGCGCCCGCGTGGGCGTGGACGGCAGCCGCGTCGCGCTTCGCGAACTGTCCGAACTCGTCGCCGGGGAGATGGTGGCCGAGGTCTGCACCATCTACGCCCTCCGCCCCGGTGACACGCTGGAGCTGGTGGCGACGCACGGCCTCAACCCCGAAGCCGTCGGCCGCACCCGGCTACGCGTCGGCGAAGGGATCGTCGGCATCGTGGCCGCCACCGGCGCCAGCCAGAACCTGGCGGACGCGCAGAACCACCCGGCCTTTGCCTACCGCCCCGAAACCGGCGAGGACCCCTATGCCTCGCTGTTGGGCGTGCCCATTCGCAGGGCTGGCCGGGTGCTGGGCGTGCTCACCGTGCAGAACCGCGCTCCCCGCACCTATGGCGATGACGAGGTCGAGGTGCTGGAGACCGTCGCCATGCTGCTCGCCGAGGTCCTGGCCGCCGCCGGCGCCTCCGACGGCGCCGAGCAGAGCCTCGGCTCCACCATGCCCCGCCAGTTTCAGGGCCAGAGCTTCGCGCCGGGTATCGCCGTCGGCCCCATCGTCGTCTTGGGCGGCAGCGCGCCGCTCCGCAAGCTCGTGGCCGATGACGCCACCAAGGAAAGCGAGCGCCTGGCCGTCGCCGCCATGCAGATGCGCCAGACCCTGGACGAGCTGATCGCCGAACGCATGCCGGACGGCCCCGCCGGCGACGACTCGCGCGAAGTGCTGGAGGCCACCAAGCTCGTCGCCGCCGAGGGCAGCTGGATGCGCCGCGTGCGCGAAGCCGTGGCCGGCGGCCTCACCGCCGAGGCCGCCGTGCACCGCGCCACCAACGAATTGCGGGAGCGGATGCGCCGGGTGGCCGACCCCTACATCCGCGAACGCCTGGCCGATATGGAGGACCTGGCCGGACGCCTGCTGGCCGCGCTCGACGGCGGCGGCGGCGTTCCGGCCGTGCCGCGCGGCGCCATCCTGTTCGCCCGCCGCCTAGGCCCGGCGCAACTATTGGAATGGCATGCCCGCGGCATCGGCGGCATCGTCATCGAAGAAGGCAGCACCGCCGGCCACGCCGCCATCCTGGCCCGCGCCCTGGGCATCCCCGCCGTGGGTGGCATCCGCGGCATCCTCGAAGCCTGCGACGCCGGCGACACCGCCATCCTGGATGCCGATGAGAGCTTCGTCGTGCTGCGTCCCGATGCCGAGGTCCGCAGCGCCTACGCCCGCGCCCTGGCCACCCGCTCGCAGATCAGTACCGATCACGCCGCTATCGCCCGCCCGGCCTGCACGGCGGACGGCACCGCGCTCACCCTCATGCTCAACATCGGCCTGGTGCAGGAGGTGGCACAGCTCGAGACCACTGGCGCCGCGGGTATCGGCCTGTTCCGCACCGAGATTGCCATGCTCGCCCGCGGCATGGTCGTGGATTTGCAGGAACAGACTGCCCTCTACGCCCGCGTGCTGGACGCCGCCGGCGGCCGCCCGGTGCGATTTCGTACGCTCGACCTCGGCGGGGACAAGATGCTGCGCGACGCCGCCCCTATGACCGAGGAAAACCCCGCCATGGGCTGGCGCAGCCTCCGCGTCGGCCTCGACCGCCCGGCGCTGCTCCGCCGCCAGCTTCGCGCCCTCCTGCTCGCCTCTCAGGGCCGCACCCTGTCCATCATGTTCCCCATGGTCGCCACCATGGCCGAGTTCCGCGCCGCCCGCGGCCTCCTGTTTTCCGAGGTCGCCCGCGTCCGCCCGGCGCCCGAGCGCCTCCTGGTCGGCTGCATGCTCGAAGTCCCGGCGCTACTCTGGCAGTTGCCGGCGCTGATGGCAGAGGCCGATTTTGTGTCGATCGGTTCCAATGACCTCATGCAATTCCTGTTCGCGGCCGACCGCGGCACGCCGGGCATGGCGGCGCGCTACGACCTGCTGTCCCCCCCAGTGCTGGACCTGCTGGACCAGATCATGGCTTCGGCTTCGGCGCGCGGGGTCGAGGTGTCAATATGTGGTGAACACGCTTCTCGCCCGATCGAGGCCATGGTCCTCGCGGCGCTGGGCCTTACCACCCTCTCCATGCCCGGCGCGTCCCTGCTGCGCCTGAAATCCGTGCTGGCTGGCGTGGACCTGTTCCAGGTGCGCGCGGTCATCAGCGCCGCCCGGCGCACATCGGCCAGCCTCGCCAGCATCCGGGGCCCCATCGCCTCCTGGGCCCGCGAGCACGGCCTGGACGTTTGACTTTGGACATCCGTCAGAGTCTGGGCCTTATCCTCCGTTAGTCCTGAGCCAGTTGAAGGCTGGCACGCGGGGTGATGCCATTTAAAATTCAACACTGGCAGTCTCAAAAGGCGCCCGTTGGCAATGCCTTCGGGCCGGAGTATGCAGGCCCGGTGTTAGACCAAGCAGAAAACAGCCAGGCGACCGTAGTGCTCCAATCTTCCTCTCCGCCCACGGCGTCACCCCCGCACCAATCGTCGGCCGAGCTGCCGCTGGGTGCCTCGCGCGTGGGCGCCGAGCTGCGGGACCGCAGGCTCAGCCTGGGCTGGGCGCTGCCGGACGTGGCCAATACACTGCGCATCCGGCTGCCGTATCTAGAGGCGATCGAAGACGGGCGGCTCAACGACATGCCCGGGAACGCCTACGCCGTGGGCTTCATCCGCACATACGCCGCCGCGTTGGGCTTGGACCCCGTCGAGATCGCCCGGCGCTTCCGGGCCGAGGCGCAGGATGTGAACCGCCAGACCGAGCTTGCCTTTCCGGCGCCCGTGCCCGAACGCGGCGTACCGGCCGGGGCCGTGCTGCTGCTGGGCGCGCTTATCGCGGTCGGCACCTACGCGGCCTGGTATAAGCTGTCCGGTGACACGCGCGGCCCGGCGGAGATGATCCCCGTGGTGCCGGAGCGGCTAGCGCCTTTGGCGGAGCGTGCGGCACCCGTCAACACCTCACCGCAAATCGCGTCCATCCTGCCGCAGGCGGGTGCAGTGCCGGCGCCGGGCGCATCCCCGGCCCCGCCGTTGAGCGCCGTCGCACCTCCCATCCCAGTGCCAGTCCCAGTGCCGGTCCAGGTGCCACCGGCGACTGTGCCCACCACCGATTCCAGCCGCGTCATGCTGCACCTGAAGGCCGACTCCTATATCCAGGTGCGGGAAAAGCAGGGTAAGGTCCTGCTCAACCGCGTCATGCACGCCGGCGATACCTGGCCGATGCCCAAGGGCGCCACGGTGCAGCTGACGACCGGCAATGCTGGCGGCACCGAGCTGTTGATCGAGGGCGTCGCTACCCCCATTCCCGGTCCCAACGGCGCAATCCGGCGAGATATCCCGATCGACGTGGACGGTATCGCGCCGGGCACGGTGCTGGCGCCCGCGCCTGCACCCGCGCCCCGGCCAACCCCGCCGCGCCCGGCAGCGCCGCGCCCCGCCGCCGCAGCGCCGGCCTACGCTCCGACCAGCAATGGCGAGCCGCCGAAAATTCCGTTCTAACGCGGCCCCCACTCCTTATATAATGGCGAGCCCGCATCGGAGCCCCTCATGAGCAGCTACCGCCCGTATCAGAATATCGACCGCCGCAAGTCCCGCCAGATCATGGTCGGCCACGTGCCCGTCGGCGGGGACGCGCCGGTTACGGTCCAGACCATGACCAACACCCTCACCACCGACGTGCCCGGCACCGTCGCGCAGATCCGCCGCTGCGAGGAGGCCGGCGTCGACATCGTCCGCGTCTCCTGTCCGGATCAGGAAAGCGCCCTGGCGCTGAAGGACATCGTCCGCCAGGTCTCCGTTCCCGTCGTCGCGGACATCCACTTCCACTACCGCCGCGCGATCGAGGCCGCGCAGTCCGGCGCCGCGTGCCTGCGCATCAATCCCGGCAACATCGGCAGCGCCGACCGCGTGCGTGAGGTCATCAAGGCCGCGCGCGACCATAACTGCAGCATGCGCATCGGCGTCAACGCCGGCTCGCTCGAGCGGCACCTGCTGGAAAAGTATGGTGAGCCCAACCCGGAAGCCTTGGTCGAAAGCGCGCTGGAACACGCCAAGATCCTCCAGGACAACGACTTCCACGAGTTCAAGATCAGCGTGAAGGCCTCCGACGTCTTCATGGCCGTCGCCGCCTATCAACAGCTGGCCGAGCAGTGCGACTACCCGCTGCACATCGGCATCACCGAGGCCGGCACCAAGCGCGCCGGCACGGTCAAGTCCTCCATCGGCCTCGGCAGCCTGCTCTGGGCCGGCGTCGGCGACACCCTGCGCGTTTCGCTCTCGGCCGAGCCCGAGGAGGAAGTCAGCGTCGGCTGGGACATCCTGAAATCGCTCGGCATCCGCCACCGCGGCGTCAAGATCATCTCCTGCCCGTCCTGCGCCCGCCAGGGCTTCAACGTGATCCAGACGGTGGCGACGCTCGAGGAACGCTTGGCCCACATCAAGACCCCCATCACGCTCAGCATCATCGGCTGCGTCGTGAACGGCCCCGGTGAGGCGCTCATGACCGATATCGGCGTCACCGGCGGTGGCGCCGGCAAGCACATGGTCTATCACGCCGGCCGCACCGACCACACGATCGACAGCGGCGACATGGTCGAACACATCATCCAGCAAGTCGAGCACCGCGCCGCCCAACTCGCCGCCCAACTCGCCACAGAAACCACCAAAGTCGCCGCCGAGTAGGGGGGACTGACAGCCCCCTCTCCCTCCGGGAGAGGGTTGGGGTGAGGGAAACGACAGGCCCGATCCCTCAGCGGAGCACACATGCCAGACCTACAACCCATAAGAGGCACCAAAGACCTCATAGCCGAGGACCAGCGCCGCCACGCCCACATCGTCGCCACCGCCAAGCACATCGCCGGGCTGTTCGCCTTCGACGAATGGCAGACCCCCATCTTCGAAGACACCACCGTCTTCAGCCGCACCCTGGGCGACACCTCCGACGTCGTCACCAAGGAGATGTACACCTTTCAGGACCGCGGCGGTGACAGCGTGACCTTGAGACCGGAGGGCACCGCCGGCGTCTGCCGCGCCCTCATCACCAACGGCCTCACCCAGTCCCTGCCGCAGAAGGTGTTCTACGCCGGCCCCATGTTCCGCTACGAGCGCCCGCAGAAGGGCCGCTACCGCCAGTTTCACCAGATCGGCGCCGAGCTGATCGGCCCCGCCGAACCGCTCGCCGACGCCGAGATCATCGCGCTCGGCTGGCGCATCGTCCAGGAACTCGGCATCCATGACGGCGTCACGGTCGAGCTGAACACGCTCGGCGACCAGCCCAGCCGCACCGCCTACCGTGAGGCCCTGGTCGAATACTTCACCGGCCACCGCGCCGCGCTCTCCCCCGACAGCCAGACACGGCTCGTCCACAACCCCATGCGCATCCTCGACAGCAAGGACCAGAACGACCGCGCCTTGATCGAGCACGCCCCGCTTATCGCCGCCTACCTGACCCCGGACGCCGCCCAATTCTATGACGGCCTGCGCCGCGCGCTGGACGCGTTCGCCATCCCCTACGTCGAGAACCCCCGCATCGTCCGCGGCCTCGACTACTATAACCATACCGCGTTCGAGTTCGTGACCGACCGCCTGGGCGCCCAAGGCACCATCCTGGCCGGCGGACGCTATGACGGCCTCATCCAGCAGATGGGCGGCCCCGCCATACCCGGCGTCGGCTGGGCCGCCGGGATCGAGCGCCTGGCCATGCTCGCCGCCGCACCCCCGCCACCCCCCCCGGTGATCGCCGTCATCCCCATGTCGGACGAGGACACCGCGTACGCCGTAGCCGCCGCGCTGTCCCTCCGCGCCGCCGGGCTCCGCACCGACTTCGCCTACCGCGGCAACATGAAGCGCCGCATGGAACGCGCCAACAAGATCGGCGCCCACATCGCCGTCATCCTGGGTACCGCCGAACGCGAAGGCGGCTTCGCCCAGGTCAAGGACCTCCGCGACGGCACCCAGACCCAAACCGCCATCGCAGACCTTCCCAGCACCGTAGGCCGGATCAGCGCAGCGCCATCCGCCGCCCCCACCAAGGCCATGAACCCCCGCCCATGAGCGACTCCCTGGACTACAAGCTGGACCGCATCGTCGGCCGCGCCGCCGAACTGAACGCCATGCTGAGCGAAGGCCTCGGCGGCGACGGCTTCCAGAAAGCCAGCAAGGAACTCTCCGAGCTCGACCCCATCGTCGCCCGCATCGGCGAACTGCGCGAAGCCGAGCGCGCCCACGCCGACGCCGAACTCATGCTCGCCGACCCCGAGATGAGATCGCTCGCCGAAGCCGAGCTCTATGACCTGAAGGACCGCCTCCCCGCGCTCCGCCACGAGATCCGCCTGGCCCTGCTGCCCAGGGACGAAGCCGACGCCCGCTCCGCCATCCTCGAGATCCGCCCGGCCGCCGGCGGTGACGAGGCCGGCCTGTTCGCCGCCGAGCTGTTCACGATGTATCAAAAATACTCGGAATCGAAGGGCTGGAAGGTGGAGGTGCTGGAATACGCCAACACCGAGGCCGGCGGCATCAAGGAAGGTGTCGCCGAAATCACCGGCCGCAACGTGTTCGCCCGCCTCAAATACGAGAGCGGCGTCCACCGCGTGCAGCGCGTCCCCGCCACCGAAAGCCAGGGCCGCATCCACACCTCCACCGTCACCGTCGCCGTCCTGCCCGAGGCCGAGGAGGTCGACGTCGAGGTCAACGAGACCGACCTCCGGATCGACGTCTATCGCGCCTCCGGCGCCGGCGGCCAGCACGTGAACAAGACCGAGAGCGCCGTCCGCATCACCCATATCCCCTCGGGCGTCGTCGTCGCCATGCAGGAGGAGCGCAGCCAGCACAAGAACCGCGCCAAGGCCATGAAGATCCTCCGCGCCAAACTGTATGAAGCGCAACGCTCGAGCCTCGCCAGCACCCGCGCCGCCGACCGCAAGAGCCAGGTCGGCACCGGCGACCGCAGCGAGCGCATCCGCACCTACAACTTCCCCCAGGGCCGCGTGAGCGATCACCGGGTCGAGCTGACGCTGCACAAGATCGACCGCATCATGCAGGGGGACCTCGACGAGATCGTGGACCGCCTTACCGCCGAAGACCAGGCGGCCAGGCTCGCCGCGCAGGAGTGACCGTCCGTGAGGCCCTGATCCACGGTGCCGCGCGGCTGCAGATCGCCGGCGTCGATCAGCCCCGCCTCGATGCCCGCCTGTTGCTGGCCCACGCCGCCCGCCTGGATCAGAACGCCCTGTTGCGGGACCCCCACGCCACTATCGACCGTCCGGTCTTCGACGCCCTCCTCGCCCGGCGCGCCGCCCGCGAACCGCTCGCCCTCATCACCGGCACCCAGGAGTTCTGGAGCCTCCCCTTCGCCGTCTCCCCGGCCACCCTGGTGCCCCGCGCCGATACCGAAACCCTGATCGAGGCCGCCCTCGAGCATGGCGGCCCCGTCCGCCGCATCCTCGACCTCGGCACCGGCACCGGCTGCCTTTTGCTAGCCGCCTTGACGGAGTGGCCAGACGCCTGGGGCCTCGGCACCGATCTCGCCCCCGAAGCCGCCGCCCTGGCCCAGCGCAACGCCGACACGCTAGGCCTAGCTGGCCGGGCAAGCTTCCTCTGCGGCTCCTGGGCCAGCGCGCTGGACGGCCGCTTCGACCTGATACTGGCCAACCCGCCCTATCTGCGCACCGAAGAACTGGCCAGTCTCGCCCCAGAACTGTCCTACGAACCTAGCAGGGCCCTAGACGGCGGCTCCGACGGGCTACGCGACTACCGCACCTTGCTAGCCGAAGCACCCCGGCTACTAACGCCCGAGGGCGTGATGATTTTGGAATTGGGCCAAGGCCAGGCCAAAGCCGTCACCGCAGCGGCCACCCGTTATGAACTCAAAGCCGCTACGAAAGCCGACCTATCCGGCATTTCCCGCGCTCTGATCCTAACGCTGTAGAGATACTATCATCGCACGCCCCCGGACGACCCGTTTGCGGCGGGCTGCGAATGGGCGTGGCGACGTCAACCCTATGACGATTAGACCGACATCGCTCTGACTGGAATCGCTCTTGCGATCCAGGCAGGGCGATGAATTCGGTCGCCCAAACAAAAATCTAGACCGCCGCCCTGACACAGTCAGGGCGATAGCGGTCTAGTGCGCATGGGGGGTGTTCGTTTCGTGGACTTAGGCTAGCGTGGCGACATGGGAATGCCTGCGGTGCTGGTCGTGATGGGGGTGTCCGGGTCTGGTAAGACGACCGTGGCGGCGTTGCTGGCCGGGCGGCTGGGGTGGGATTTTGAGGATGGGGACGATTTCCACCCGCCCGCCAACGTGGCCAAGATGCATGGCGGCACGCCGCTGACGGATGACGACCGCTGGCCGTGGCTGGGTGCGATCGCCGCTTGGATCGATGCGACGCGGACGGCCGGGCAGCATGGGGTGGTGGCGTGCTCGGCGTTGCGCCAGGCCTACCGGGAGGTGCTGATCACCGGGCCGGATGTGCGGCTGGTCTATCTGAAGGGTAGCCGGGAACTGATCGGGCAGCGGCAAGCCGCGCGGCACAATCACTTCATGCCGGCCAAGCTGATCGATAGCCAGTTTGCCACGCTGGAAGAGCCTGGGCCGGACGAGCGCCCGCTGGTGACCTCGGTCGAGCCGCGTCCGGCGCAGATCGTGGACGACATCGTCCGCCAGCTGCAGGCGCTGTGATGGATCAGGACACGCTGAAGCAACAGGCGGCGGATGCGGCGGTGGCGGCGGTCGAGGACGGCATGGTGCTGGGCCTGGGCACCGGCAGCACGGCTGCGCTGGCGGTCGTGGCGCTCGGCGCGCGGGTCCGCCAGGGCCTCCGCGTCATCGGCATCCCCACGTCCGAGCGCACGCGGGCGCAGGCGAAGGGCCTCGGTATCCCGCTCACCACGCTCGCCGATCACCCGGCGATCGACCTTACCATCGATGGGGCGGACGAGGTGCACACCGCCACGCTCGACCTGATCAAGGGCCTGGGCGGCGCGCTGCTGCGGGAGAAGATCGTCGCGGCGGCGAGCCGGCGGATGATCGTGATCGTCGATGAAAGCAAGCTGGTGCCGCGGCTGGGCGGCGTGCGCCTGCCGGTGGAGGTGGTGGCGTTCGGCTGGGAGAGCACGGCGGTCCGGGTGCGGGCGCTGGGGATCGACGCGGTGCCGCGGATGGTGGACGGGTCGCTATACCGGACCGACGGCGGCAACATGATCCTGGACTGCCAGCAACCCATTCCGAATCCCGCCCTGCTGGCGACACAGTTGAAGGCCATTACCGGCGTGGTGGAAACCGGCCTGTTCATCGGCATGGCTACCCGCATCATCGCCGGCACACCAGCCGGACCGCGTATCTTGGAGCGTTCATGACCGCCGATCCTACCGATCCGACCAAGCCCGACCTGCTGCCCCAGGACCTGCCCACCACCGAGCGCCCGTCCGGCAAGTTGACGCTGGCGATCGACATCGGCGGCACCGGGCTGAAGGCCGGGCTGCTGGATGAGGCCGGGCGGCTGGTGGGGGAGCGGGCGCGGGTGGCGACGCCGCATCCCTCGACCCCGGGGGCGGTGGTGCCCAAGCTGGCCGAATTGGCGCAGCAGCTACCGGGATATGACCGGATCTCGGTCGGCTTCCCGGGCGTGGTGCAAAGGGGCGTGGTCAAGACCGCGCCCAATCTGGGCACCAAGGCCTGGGCGTCGTTCAACCTCGCGGGCGTGCTGGAGGCGCAGCTGAACCGCCCGGTGCGGATGCTGAACGACGCGACGGTGCAGGGGCTGGGCGTGATCGCCGGGCAGGGGCTGGAATGCGTGATCACGCTAGGCACCGGGTTCGGCTTCGCCCTGTATCAGGACGGCCGCCTCGCGCCGCACCTGGAAATGAGCCAGCACGTGATCCGGCATGACATGAGTTATGACGAGTATGTGGGCGTTGACGCGCTCAAACGGGTAGGGAAGCGCCGCTGGAGGAAGCGGGTTGGACGCGTGTTGCATCAGCTGCAGGTCGTGATCAATTTCGATACGCTGTTCATCGGCGGCGGTGACGCGCGGCTGATCGACTTCGTGCTGCCAGCCAACGTGCAAATCGTCTCGAACGACGCGGGGATCACCGGCGGCGTGAAGCTGTGGGACGCGACGCTGGACGACGCGTTCCGCCCGGACCCCGCCGCCTGACGGTCTTCCACCTGATCCGCCACGCCGCGCACGGGCTGTTGGGCCACACGCTGGTGGGTCGGATGCCCGGGGTTCTATTGAGTGACGAAGGCCAGACGCAGGCGGCCCGGCTGGCGGAGGCCATGTCCGGCCGGCGCCTCGCAGCGGTGATCTCGAGCCCGCTGGAGCGTGCGCAGCAGACGGCGGCCGCGCTGGCGGCGCGGCAGGGCCTCATGGTGCAGACCGACCCGGCGCTCGACGAGGCTGATTTCGGTGCCTGGTCCGGCCGCCGCTTCACCGACCTGGCGGGCCCGGAATGGGAAGCGTGGAACAGCGCGCGCGGCCTGGCTCCGGCCCCGGGCGGGGAGACGATGCTGGCCGTGCAGGCCCGCGCGGTCGCCGCGCTGCATCGTTGGGCCGCGCTCCACCGGGACGGCGACGTGGCGCTGGTGAGCCACCAGGATGTGCTGAAGTCCATACTGGCCCAGGTGCTGGGAATGCCGCTCGACCTACTGCACCGCTTCGACCTTACGCCGGCCAGCCGTTCGGTGGTGGTGTGGGGTGAGGGGTGGGCGCGGGTCGACTCGCTCAACGGCTGACGGTTTCGCAAACCTCCTTCTGGCCGGCTTCACCCTCGATCAAGGCGCGGTCCGCGCCGATGCCGTCCGCGACCACGGCGAAGAACGCCCGGACCCGGGCGGTCTTGCGGAGGTCCGTGTGCGTCACGATCCACATCTCGCTCCGCAAGACGTCCACCGGCTGCGGCAACGCGCGCATCAGGTCCGGCTCCGGATCGCCCAGGTAGCACGGTAGGACGGCGAGGCCGATGCCGGCGCGGGCGGCGACGAACTGGTTGACTAGGCTGCTGGTGCGGAACACGAAGGCGGCATCGGGCACCGTGGCCGTAAGCCAGCTCGCGGCGCCGATGTCCCGGGCCCCGTCCTCCCAGCCGATCATGGGATAGTCCTCCAGCACGTTCGCCGTCTCGGGCTGACCCAACTCCATCAGCAACGTCCGCGCGCCATAGACACCCCACGCCACCTCCGCCAGCTTGCGGCCCCATAGATCGCTTTCGCGCGGGCGCATCGGACGCAGCGCCACGTCCGCCTCGCGCCGGGACAGGCTCAGCACACGGTTGTCGATCGCCAACTCGATCACGACGCCGGGGTGTTGGCGGCGGAAGGCGCCGATGTGCCGGGTCAGCAGGCGGTAGGCCAGCGTCTCCGACGAGGTCACCCGCAGGCGGCCGACGAGCCGCGCGTCCCGGCCGGCCATCTCCCGCGATAGGCCCAGCACCTCATCCTCGATGCGCTCGGCGGCCGCGACGATCCGCTGCCCGGCGTCGGTCGGAAGGTAGGCGCCGCCGGGCAGCCGCTCGAACACGCAGAGGCCGAGGCGGGTCTCGATCGCCTGGAGGCGGCGGAACACGGTCGAGTGGTCGATGCCGAGCGGCTTGGCCGCACCGGTCAAGCTGCGCGCCCGGGCGACCGCCAGCAGGAGGCGGAAATCGTTCCAGTCGGCTGGACCGGTTTGCATGCACGCAAGCTCCCTTTGCAAAAACCCAAGCACCATTGCGCGAACGAAAGTCTATCTTCTGATCAGTCCGGTCAATACCGGTTCATGAACGGAGAGCCTCCCATGCTTACCCAAGATCAACCGGCCCCGGCAGCCTATGGCGTGACCTTGCTGCGCGTGACACTGGGCGTCATGTTTCTGGCGCATAGCGTGCTGCTGAAGCTGCTCACCTACGGGCTGCCCGGCACCACCGCGTTCTTCACCAGCGTCGGCCTGCCCGGCTGGCTGGCCTATCTTACGATCGTGGGTGAGGTGGTGGGCGGCGCGCTGCTGGTGCTGGGCGTGCAGGCACGCTGGGTGGCGCTCGCGCTGTCGCCCGTGCTGCTTGGCGCGCTGTTTGCCGTGCACCTGCCGAACGGCTGGGTGTTCACCAATCCGGGCGGGGGCTGGGAATACCCGGCGTATCTGTTCGTGCTCTGCATCGCGCAGGCATTGCTGGGTGACGGCGCGCTGGCGCTCTACCCGTCCCGCGCCTTGACGGCGTTCACCCCCGCGACCGCCCAGCCCGCCCGGTAGAGGAGAGCTCCATTATGCTTACCCTCGTCAGCCACAACTTGTGCCCCTACGTTCAGCGCGCCGCGATCGCGCTGGCCGAGAAGGCTGTGCCCTTCGACCGCTTGGACATCGATTTGGCAAACAAGCCAGACTGGTTCCGGGCCATCTCGCCCCTCGGCAAAGTACCCCTGTTGCGGGTGCCTAGAGCGGACGGCACGGAAGCGGTCTTGTTCGAAAGCCACGTCATTTGCGAATGGATCGAGGATACGCAGCCCGGACCGGGACTGCACCCATCCGACGCGCTTGAGCGGGCGCAGCATCGCGCCTGGATGGAGTTCGGCTCGGCAGTGCTGACCGACATCTGGAGCTTAGAGACCACGCAGGACCGGGCTGTGTTCCAAGCCAAGCGCGCGGCCATAACGGCCAAGTTCGGCGTTCTGGAGGGCGCGATAGGCGATGGTCCATACTTCGCTGGCGCGCGGTTCAGCTTGGTGGATGCTGTATTTGGTCCGGTGTTCCGTTATTTCGACGTTTTCGACACAATCGGCGATTTGGGAGTGCTTCGTGGCAATCCGAAGGTTTCAGCCTGGCGTCGCGCATTGTCGAACCGGCCCAGTGTCTTGAACGCCGCTGCGCCAGATTATCCAGAGTTACTGCACGCTTTCCTTGTGCGCCACGACGCATTCCTTTTGAAAGGAGAATGGTAAGATAGGCGGCCTCGTTATGACGTTACTTGGCCTGCTTCCTTGGCCATTTGGTCTCGGGTATAGAGAGGGCCATGGACGCTCTCTCTGTGCCGGGGTTTGTAGAACAAGGGTTGGCGGCACGGGAAGCGGGGCGCACCGATGACGCGATCGACGCCTGGCGGGCGGCGCTGCGGCGGGCGCCAAATGACTGGCGGCTGGCGCTCGAGTTGAAGCGGGACTTGAAGGCCGCGCTGCACTATCCGGATTCCGATCCATTGTTCCGCCGTGCCGCCCGGTGTTTGCCGGATGACGAGTGGCTTCAGCACTACACGGCTCTCTATGCGTATCACGGGTCCGATCTGGCCGCGCTGGATGCGCGCGGCCGGGCATTGCTGGCCCGGCGTGCAGATCATGCCCCACTGCACGCATTGCTGGGGGACGTCGCGCGGCAGCGGCGGGATTGGGCCGGGGCGGGGGCGGCGTTCACGGCGGCGGCGGCGCTCGACCCGGGGCAGCGTAATCATGCCGCCAAGGCCGCAGCTGCCCGGCGGTATCAGGCACTGACGGCGCAACTGCGCGAGGCACCCGCGTCCGGCGAGCCGTTCAGCGTGCTGGTCGTGAACCTCGACCGCAATCCCGAGCGGTGGGAGGAGATCGGCGTGCAGTTCGCCGGCTGTGCCGCCCCGGTTCGGCGCATCGCCGGGATCGAGGGCAGCCGCCTGGCCGCGGCCGCGGTGCAGCGCTTGACCGGGGACGCGTCCGCCCCGCGTGGGACGCTGGGCTGCTTTCTCAGCCATGCGGCGGCGTGGCAGGCGGTCGTGGATGGGAACCTGTCGCAGGCCTTGGTGGTTGAGGATGACGTGATCCCGCTGATCGATCTTCCCGCACGGACCGGGCCGCTCGGCCTCCCCGCAGGCTATGATGTGTGCTTCGTCAATGACCGGTTGGAGCCGCAGCGGGACAGTCATGAGCCGATGGCACATCCGCTCGGACAAGTCATGCAGGGGTTTCATCCAGACGACAACGCGCCAGGCGGTGATGGATACTTCGTGAGCCAGGCCGGCGCGCGCCGCTTGCTGGGCTGGGTGGCGGCAGACGGGTTCCTGGGTGACGTGGACTGGCGGTTGCTGTCCTATTCGCTCGGGGCCGCCGAGATCGGGGCGTTGCCGCCGGGTCATGCGCGGTCGCAGCTGGGCAGGATGCCGGTTGCACGTCCGGAGCGGCTCGGTGCCTACGTGCTGCACCCCGCGCTGATCCGCACGGTGGGCGTCAGCTCGGATCGGGAGGATCAGAACCGGCTGGCGGAGGGGCGGCGCTGATGGAGCATGTCGAGTGCGTCGTGTTGGGTGCGGGCGTGGTGGGCCTGGCGATCGCCCGGGCGCTCGCGCAATCCGGGCGGGAGGTTTGGGTGCTGGAGGCGGCCGAGGGCATCGGCACCGGGACGTCCTCCCGCAACTCCGAGGTGATCCATGCGGGGATATATTACCCGAAGGATAGTCTGAAGGCGCGGTTTTGCGTCGAGAGTAAGGCGGTATTATACGATTACTGCGCCGAGCGTGGGGTGGCGTACGCCCGGCTCGGCAAGCTGATCGTCGCGTCTACGCCGGGCGAGGTGCCGGATTTGCTAAGCATTCAGGCCAAGGCGGCCGCCAACGGCGTTGATGACCTCACCTTGCTGAACGAACACGAGGCGTTGCGGCTGGAGCCTGCGTTGCGGGTCGAGGCCGCCCTGCTTTCGCCCAGCACGGGGATTGTGGACAGCCACGCGCTCATGCTGGCGTTGCAGGGCGATGCGGAGGCGGCGGGGGCGGCGGTGGTCTGCCACGCGCCGGTGATGGCCGGAGAGGTGGGGCAGCGGTTCACGTTGCAGATCGGCGGGGCGGAGCCGATGGCGCTGAGTTGCGAGGTCCTGGTCAACGCCATCGGCCTGCATGCGCCGGATTTGGCCCGGCGGATCGAGGGTGTGCCGCCCGAAACCATTCCGCGCCGGTATCTGTGCAAGGGCAGCTACTACGCGCTGGCCGGGCGGGCACCGTTTCGCCGGCTGATCTATCCGGTGCCGGAGCCGGGCGGCCTGGGAGTGCACCTGACCTTGGATCTGGGCGGGCAGGCCCGGTTCGGCCCGGATGTGCAGTGGGTCGATCAGGAAAATTACGACGTCGACATCGGCCGGGCGGACGGGTTCTATGCCGCCATCCGCCGGTATTGGCCGGGTCTGCCGGAAGGCGCGCTGGTGCCGGGCTATGCCGGGATCCGGCCGAAGATCAGCGGGGAAGGGCAACCGGCGGCCGATTTCATGATTTCGGGCCCGGGCGAACATGGCATTGGCGGCCTGGTCAACCTGTTTGGCATCGAAAGCCCAGGGCTTACGGCGTCATTGGCGTTGGCACGGCATGTGGAGGGGCTGGTGAACCGGCGCAACGCGTCTTAGGCTGACGTTAGGGGGGTAGGACGATGCGGGCTTGGGTAGGGTTGGGGCTGCTGTTGTGGGCTATGCCGGCCGGCGCGGAGCTGGCGTTGTCATCCAACGATGCGCATACGGTGCTGGTGGACGGCGCGCAGCTTTCGCCGGCCAACGCCGCGTCCGACACGCTGACCGTCATCGACATGTCGGTCTATCCGCCCACGGTCGTCACCACGGTCGACGTGCCCGGTAGCGTCGTGGGGCCGCCTTTGGCCGTGGCGATCGCCAAGGACGAAAGCTTCGCCGTCGTGACGTCGGCGACCAAAGCCGATCCGGCCGGGCCGGCGGGGATAAGCCCTGATGACCGGGTGAGCGTCGTGGACCTCGAGGCCAAGCCGCCCGCGATCGTGCAATCCTTGACGGCCGGCTCCGGGGCCGGAACGGTGCGGATGTCCCCGGACGGAAGCCTGGCGCTGGTGGCAAACCGTTTTGCGGGGACGGTGTCGGTGTTCACGGTGAAGGAGCGCCGTCTTACGCCGTCCGGCACCGTGCAGTTCGACGCAAAGTCATTGCCGAGCGGGATTGCCTTCACGCCGGATGGCAAGTCGGCTCTGGTATCGCTGAATGGCGGGAACTCGGTGCAGGTGCTGTCGATCGAGGGTGAGGCGGTGGCGGTCGATCCCCGTCCGATCACGACAGGCGTCGGTCCTTATACCATGGATATTTCGCCGGATGGTCAGCTTGCGGCCGTCGGGAACATGGGGCGGGGGGACGGCGATATCGACACGGTGAGCCTGATCGACCTCAGCGTTGCGCCGTTCCGGACCATTCAGACGCTGTCGGTCGGGCGGTCGCCGGAGGGGCTGAAATGGTCGCCGGATGGCAAGTTCCTGGCGATCGGCGCGCAGAATGGCACGAACAAGCCGCCGTCCAGCCCGTTCGTGCAGGACCGCGGCCGGCTCATCATGCTGGCGCTCGAGGCGAAGTCACTCCGTCCGGTGGCGGAGGTGCCGATCGGGCGCTGGTCACAGGGGATCGTGTTCTCGAAGGACGGGCGGACGGTGCTGGTGCAGAATATGGTGGAGCGGAACATCATGGTGTTCCGCTGGGACGGCACGAAATTATTTGCGTCCAACCCGCTCGAGATCGGTGCGGGCCCGGCGGCCATCACTACATCGTGGCCATGAGTATTCCGAACCGGCTGCCAGGCTTGAATTTCGACTTGGGTGAGACTGCCGACATGCTGCGCGGCAGCGTGGAGGATTTTGCCGCCGGTGAGATCGCCCCCCGGGCCGCCGCGATCGACCGGGACAACGACTTTCCTGCCGATTTGTGGCGGAAAATGGGTGATCTTGGCGTGCTGGGCATCACGGTCGAGGAGGAGTATGGCGGCGCCGGGATGGGCTATCTCGAGCATTGCGTGGCTATGGAGGAGATTAGCCGGGCGAGTGCTTCGGTTGGGCTAAGTTATGGGGCGCATAGCAATCTGTGCGTAAACCAAATCCGCAAGAATGGGACGGAGGAGCATAAGCGCCGGTATCTGCCGGGGCTGATTAGTGGGGCGCAGGTGGGTGCGCTGGCAATGAGTGAGAGCGGCGCCGGGTCTGACGTGGTGGGCATGCGGCTTCGGGCGGATAAGCGCGGCCAGCATTACGTGCTGAACGGCACGAAGATGTGGATCACCAATGGGCCGGATGCGGACGTCTTGGTCGTGTATGCCAAGACGGACCTGTCAGCGGGACCGCGTGGTATCACAGCGTTTCTCATTGAGAAGGACATGCGCGGATTTTCCTGTGCGCAGAAGCTGGATAAGCTCGGCATGCGTGGCAGCAATACTGGGGAATTGGTGTTTGAGGACTGTGAGGTGCCTGAGGAGCAGGTGATCGGCGGCGTGGGGCGCGGTGTCAACGTGCTCATGAGCGGGCTGGATTACGAGCGTGCGGTGCTGGCCGCCGGGCCGCTGGGGATCATGCAGGCGTGTATGGATGTCGTGGTACCCTACATTCACGAGAGGAAGCAGTTCGGCCAGGCTATCGGCGAGTTTCAGCTGATGCAGGGCAAGATCGCCGATATGTACACGACGCTAAACGCAGCCAAGGCGTATGTATATGCAGTGGCGAAGTCCTGTGACCGGGGTGAGACGACCCGGAAGGATGCTGCCGGCGCGATATTGTATGCTGCGGAAAAGGCAACTTGGATGGCGCTCGAGGCTATTCAGGTATTGGGCGGCAACGGATACATCAATGACTACCCAACGGGCAGGCTGTTGCGGGACGCGAAGCTGTACGAGATTGGCGCTGGAACGAGCGAGATCCGCCGGATGCTGATTGGGCGGGAGCTGTTTCGCGAAACGGCTTGAGCCGGTGTAGGTAGAAACGATTTCTTAAGGTTTTTAGCCGATGCTTTGATTCCGTAGTGTCAGGAATCGAGCGTGGTTAGAAGACGTCACTTCGTAAGCTGGGCTACCGGCGGTCACTCCTTAGCCGGAGGCGAGCGGTGACTGGGTGGCCGGGTGCATGGATGCGGATTAGTGTCCGTATTAAAGCCCAGATGATGACGACGCTGACCTTGTTGGCGGTGCTGTCCCTGGCAGTTGCTTCAATATACTTTGCGAGCCGGACCAAGGCTTCCGCCAACGATTTGCTGCACACGGGCGTCAACGCGGACCGCATCGCCAATCAGGTCGAGATGCTGTTGCAACAGCATCGAAGTTTGGCGACCAGGGAGGCGAGCGTTACGGCTGATCCTGATGAGCGCATTGCGGGGCAGCGGCGTATCGAGCAGGAGATCCGCAACCGCCTGGCTTTCGCCGCGGCCCGTGCAGGAAGCGCTGACGCTTCGTTCAATCAATTCACTGGGCTTCTCAGCAGAGAGTTGCCTGAGTTGTACGCAACCCTGGATGAGGGTGATTACGCCATAGCGTCCAACCATGTCTTAAGCGAGATAACCAAGTGGCGGGCACAACGGGACTGGATACTTGACCGTCGTGTTGGTGAGTTCTTCGGTAGCTCCGATCGTTTGATCTTATGGGTTTATGCTGGGACGTTCGGCACCTTGCTGATCGGTGTTTTGAGCTTCGCCATGATGGAGCGGCTTTTGGCCCGCATGGGGGCGATCCAGCGGACGATGTTGCGCCTGGCGTTCCGCAACCTCGATGTTTCGATACCGTCGCTGAACGATGGCGATGAGATCGGCGAGGTGGCGCGGGCCGTCGAAGTATTCAAACGCAACGCCATTCAGTTTGCGGCACAACAAGAAGAACTAAGGCGAAATGGGCTCAAGTTCGAAGCAGCAATGAACAATATGTCGCAGGGATTGGTGCTGTATGATACCAATAACCGGCTCGACGTGTTCAACGTGCGCTATTGCGAGATCTTCAACCTCGATCCGGCGGACCTTCGGGCTGGGATGGCCATTGTTGATGTTTTGAACTTGGTGGTGCAGGCAGGAAACTACTCCGGAAGCACGCTCGATGAGGTCGTGGCGGTCCGCATGGAGGTCGTGAACAAGCGAACGGTCGACGTTTCGCTGCACCAGATCGGCGGTGGGCGGGTTGTGGCGATCTCGCATTGCCCGATGTCCGATGGGGGGTGGGTCGCGACGTGCGAAGACGTCACGGCCCGGCAGGCCGCGGAGGCTCAAATCCGCTATCTTGCCCAGCATGACAGCCTAACCGGGCTCGCTAACCGGGTCGTCCTGAACGAAGGGTTGGAGCGTGCGCTGACGGTGGCTGGGCGCGGCATCAGCTCGGCCGTGCTTTGCCTGGACCTCGACAGGTTCAAGGCAGTGAACGACACTCTAGGGCACTACGTCGGTGACCAGTTGCTGCGGGCCGTGGCCGAACGTTTGCTGGCCTGTGTGCGGGAGGGTGACGTGGTGGCGCGGCTCGGTGGTGACGAGTTTGCCATCATTCAGTCTGGCGTGACCCGTCCGGAAGAAACCAAGCTGCTGGCGGAACGCATCTTGGAGGCCATGCAAGCCGCGTTCGTGGTGAGTGACAATCAAATCGTGATCGGGACCAGCATCGGCCTTGCTCTCATCCCGCAGGATGGCAGTAGCGCCGTTGCTCTGCTCAAGAATGCGGATACGGCGCTATACCGGGCCAAGGCGGACGGACGGGGTGGCTTTTGTTTCTTCGAGGCGGAAATGGATGCCCGGCTGCAGCAGCGGCGCCAGCTCGAACTCGATATGCGCAGGGGTCTCATCCAGCGTGAGTTCGAGGTGGCCTATCAGCCGCTAGTCAACCTCGAGGCACATGAGGTTTGCGGCTTCGAAGCCTTGCTGCGCTGGCGCCATCCGGAGCGGGGCATGGTGTCGCCGAGCGAATTTATCCCGATCGCCGAGGAGATCGGACTGATTGTTCCGCTTGGAGAATGGGTGCTGGATCAGGCGTGCCTGGATGCAGCGACTTGGCCTGACGGAATCAAGGTGGCCGTCAACCTCTCCCCGGTGCAGTTCAAGAGTAAAAACTTGGTCGCTGCAGTAGCGCGAGCCCTGAAGAACTCGGGCTTGCCCGCGCGCCGGTTAGAGCTTGAAATTACCGAGACGGTGCTCCTTCAAGAGAGCGCGACGACGCTCGCGATCCTGCATGAGTTACGCGGCCTCGGCGCGCGAATCTCCATGGACGATTTCGGGACCGGGTATTCGTCTCTGAGCTACCTTCGCAGCTTCCCGTTTGACAAGATCAAGATCGACCAATCGTTTATCCGCGATCTTTCCAGCCGTGAGGACTCGATCCACATCGTCCGGGCGGTGCGGGGCCTATGCGCTGGGCTTGGCATGCTGACCACGGCCGAGGGGGTCGAGACTGAGGATCAACTGAGAAAGCTGCGGGCGGAAGGCTGCACCGAGGTGCAGGGCTTCCTGTTCAGCGCGCCCCGCCCCGCCTGCGACATACCTGGTATAATGCGCAGTGTAGGCGAAGATATGGACATACGTGCCAGACAGGCCACTGCAGAACTTTGGGCTGCGGATAAGCTAGCGCTGGTTCAGCAGCGCTCCGATCACGGCGCTTCGATCGAAACCTTGGTCTGCCCCGCGTTGAGTCTCAGCCGGTAGGAGGTCAGAAAATCCATGCCGATCAGCATGTCCACCTGTCCGAATTCGAGTTCCGATATGCTAACCGCGACGTCTTGCCGCCGGGCGGCGCCAGCCTGCACCGTTTGGAGTTGAGTAAAGCGCATGGTCCGGGCTTTCCCGTCCAGGCCGCGCGAGGTACTCGCGACTACGGGGGCATCCAGACCAAGCCGCTTGGCCGCGGCAGGGCTGACGATGGTGCCCCGGGAGCCAGTATCGATGAGGGCGCGCATCGTTTTACCGTTCACGGTAACCGCCACGGTTCCTTCAGAACCGAGCGCCAGAGCGTCGGCCGAAAAGGTGAAGCAAGGGCTTTGCAGATTGAGCACGCCCTTCGGCAGGTTCAGATCTACCTCGACCCCGCGCAGCGATGCGAGGCCCAGCAAGCCATCGACTACGCTGAGGCCACCGCCGATCGGCCAGCCCAACACGGGTGCCGATGAGTCGGGGATAGCGAGCGAACCCAGGCGCAGGCCATGGACCAGAACGGCATTCGCCGAACGCGCACCGCCGGTTCCTTGAACGACGACATCCGGGGCCGGCGGCAGATGCAGGCGGCGGATGACGGTAGGCGTGAGGAGATTGCCCTCGGACCCCGTGTCCAGCAGAAGTTTCACCGGCGAACCCGCGACCGTTGCATCCAAGACAGGCAAGCCCTCGATCAGCTCGAAACGAAGGCTCGCCTTGATGTCGCAGGCCTGAACAAGCTGGAGCGGCCCTGCCAGCATCGCCAAGACGAGCGTCAGGGTCCGGAACATGGGCCCGGCCTGGTCTAAAGCATGCGTTGCAAGATAATCTTCTGCACGTCACTCGTGCCTTCATAGATTTGACAGACACGGACGTCGCGGTAGATGCGCTCCACCGGGTAGTCTGCCAAGTAGCCGTAGCCGCCCAGGGTCTGGATGGCAGCCGAGCAGATGTTCTCAGCCGCTTCCGACGCGAACAGCTTGGCCATGGCCGCCGCTTCCAGCGCCGGCCGGCCGGCGTCTTTCAGGCGCGCAGCCCGGAGCGTCAGCTCCCGTGCGGCCGCGAGCTTCGTCTTGGCTTCTACGAGGCGGAAGCCCACCGCCTGATGCTCGATGATGGGGCGGCCGAATTGCTTGCGCTCCTTGGCGTAGCCGATAGCATATTCGAGCGCCGCACGCGCCATTCCGACGCTTTGTGCCGCGATGCCGATCCGTCCGCTCTCCAACGTGCTGAGCGCAATCTTGAGACCTTCACCTTCGGCACCGATCCGCTGATCATCGGTAACGTGCATATCATCAAAGCTCAGCGCGCAGGAGTCGGAAGCCTTTTGACCTAGCTTATGTTCGACGCGCGCGACCGAAAAGCCGGGCGTATCATTGCTTACTACAAAAGCGGAGATGCCCTTCTTACCAGCTGCTGGGTCAGTCACGGCGAATAGAATAGTGGTCTTGCCGACGGACGCGTTCGAGATGAACTGCTTGTTGCCGTTCACGACGTAGCCGCTATTGGTCCGCACCGCCCTAGTGCGGATGCTCGACGCGTCCGATCCGGCGGCGCTCTCCGTAAGCGCGAAGCTTGCAACGACGTGGCCGCTGGCCATCGGGCGCAGCCAATGCTCTTTCTGGGCCGGCGTTCCGAAGCGTTCGAGTATTTCGCATGTCGGCGCGTTGTGGACGCTTACCAGCGTGGAAACGGATCCATCACCGGCCGCAATCTCCTCGATCACCTGGGCGTAGGTCTCGTAGCCGATTTCACTGCCGCCCCACTCTGCGCTGTTGGTGGCGCCGAGGAAGCCCATTTCGCCAAGTTCGGCAATGATTTCCGGCTCGATCCGGGCGGCTTGTTCGCGTGCGGCGGCTGTCGGGGCTAGCCGTTCTTGCGCAAAACGCCGGGCCGTCTCGATGATCAGCGCATCGGGGTTTGTTGTTTCCAGCATGTGATGCCCTCCATGGTGATCATATGCCGCCCGCCGTCGATCGGACAGGCCTGACGGAGCCACAATTTGAACAGCACAACTGAGCCTCGCCTTCAACTCGCCGTGAAGACAACATATACTAACCCATATTAGCGCAAGTCAACTTGCGACCCGAAATCAGGGCGAACACGATGGCCGAAGCGCAACCTTAGATTGAGGTCAAGATGACCTTTTGTCCTGCACGACGGATTTTGGGCATCATCTTTTACTGGTTGTCGCTCTACGCCGGGGCTCACGCGTCAGTAATCAGCATAGCGCCAGGTCATCAGCTTACGTTGGATCAATGGGTAGAAGTAGAGAGGCTCAGGTCGACGCAGCCACACCTTTCGGCAGGCCTAGGTGAGTTTTATCTCAACCTCACCACGGCTTGTCCCGGCGTTCCAGCGGGAGCTGGATGTGGGACGGCAAACCTTCTGCTGGATGCCGCTCGTAAAGCTAGCCCCGAGCTGAACAGGGTTGCGCCGGAGCGCACCGGGCCTGGAAAGGTTAGCGTCACGCCAGTCCGCACCATGAACCGCGTGCTGCATCAGCCCGCCTCCCGGAATGCCGAAGTCATGGTAAGGCTGGGCTCTGATCAGCTCTTGCTGGACTTTGAACGGTCCCGTGCGACCGTAGATGCTGTTCCCATTGAGGAGAAGGCTCCGAGTTGGGCCACCCTTACCGTGGCGCTCATGGTAGGTTCCTTGGTGTTTGCCCGCAGCCCGGACCGGACGGTCATGCCCCCGGTGATCCAGCACTGGTCGCGCCCTCCGCCCGTGTGCTGCTGGGCTGGGGACCAGAATGACGCTTTGCAGCTCTGCGGCGATCCCGGTTCCGGCCATCGTTGGCCCGGGCATTGGCGGTGCGGTGGCACATGTCCTCCGCACCCCGAGACTACTCGGCCGCTTCTGCCATGATCTGAGGCGGCCGTGACATAATGTCGGCACGCCGGGCGCGGGCGGTCACGATCGATGCCTCCTTCACCGGGCCGAAGCCTCTAATGCTCCAGGGCATTTCAGCCCGGTCGATGGCGGCCTCGAACGATGCGGGTCGGGATAGCAGGGTGCGAATATCCTGCTCATACTCCATCGCAAGCTCGCGTTCCCGCCGCCGCTCGGCCTGGTAGCCGAATGGGTCGAGAGGCGTGCCGCGTAACGCTTTGCCGTGGCGCAATAGTCGGAACAGCGGTAGCGCGATCTTGCCGGGGACTGCCATCTTGCGCGGGCGCCCGGTCGCCGGGTCGGTCCGGGACAGGAGCGGCGGGGCAAGATGGAATACCGGATCGGCCCCGTATTGCGCGCCGGCATGCAGCCGGGCCACCTCATACTCGTCCTTGATGGCGAGCGCGCGAAAGAACCCCTCCGCCACGGCCCGGGTCAGGCGCTCGCCGCCTGTTGCCGCCGCCTCATTGACCAGCGCGCGATACCGTTTGGCTAAGCGGCGGCCCTGGTAGCGGACCAGCTCGGCTTCCCGCTCACGAATGAGCTCGTCAAGCGGTAGGGGCGCCGGGTCAGCCTCTTGCATGATTTCGGCCGCCAGTCCGGGGCGTTCGGCCAGGATGCGGCCCCAGGTGAAGGCGCGCCGGTTGGTGGCGACCGCGGTGCCGTTCAGCTCGATGGCGCGGAGCAACGACGCCTCGGACGCCGGGACGTGGCCCAGCTGCCAGGCGATGCCCAGCAGCAGCGTGTTCAGCAATTGGGCCGAGCCGAACAGCCGCTCCGCCAGCGCTGCGCCGTGCAGGAAACGGCCGGGTCCGGTCACACGCTCGATCACGCGGCGATGCAGCCCGGCGTCGACCCGCACATCGCGGTCGGTCAGGAACCCGGCGCCGGCCTGCAGATCGAGGTTGCCGATCACCGCCGCGTCACGCGCGCAGCGGCCCAGCACCTCCGCCCCCGCCGCCACGGCCAGATCGGCGCCCAGCAGCAGCCGGCCCTCACCCTGCGGGATGCGCACGACGTCCAACGGCTCATCCGCGACCTGCACATGCGACACGACGGCGCCGTTCTTTTGCGCAAGACCGGTGAAATCGAGCGTGCTGACCTGATGTCCCTCGAGGTGCGCGGCCATGGCGACCAGCGCGCCGCACGTGACGATGCCGCCGCCGCCGATGCCGGCGAACAGGCCGCGCCAGGGCAGGGCGGGGAGGGTGGGCGTGGGCAGTCCGGCGGCCAACTCCGCCTCCCGCGCCAGCCAAGGGGCGGCCGGATCTTCGGTCACGGCCGCGTCGGCCGAGGTCGTGACGAAGCTCGGGCAGAAGCCCTTGAGGCAGGACAGGTCGGTGTTGCAGCTGGTGGGGCTGATGCGGCGCTTGCGGCCATACTCTGTCTGCACCGGCTCGATCGCGATGCAGTTGCTCTGCGCCGTGCAGTCACCGCAGTTCTCGCAGACGCGGGTGTTGATGGTGACCTTGGTCTCGGCGGCCGCGAGCTTGCCCCGCTTGCGGCGCCGCCGCTTCTCGGTGGCGCAGACCTGATCGTAGATCAGCGCGGACACGCCTTCGTAATCGCGCAGGCGCTGCTGGATGGCATCCAGCTCGCCCCGCCCGGCGCGGATCGTGCCCGGCGGCAAGGCGGTCGCGTCCGGCAGCCGGGCGACGTCATCCACCACGAGCGCGATCAGGCCCACGCCCTCCGCCGCCAGCTGTGCTGCGATGGCGAGGACCGTGAGCGCGCCCTCCGCCGGCTGCCCGCCGGTCATGGCGACGGCGTCGTTATACAGAATTTTGTACGTCATCTGCGCCTTGGCCGCGACGGCCTGGCGGATCGCCAGCAGGCCGGAGTGGGTGTAGGTGCCGTCACCCATATTGGCGAACATGTGCGGCAGCGTGGTGAACGGCGCCAGGCCGACCCAGGGTGCGCCCTCGCCGCCCATCTGGCTGAACGTCTTGGTCGCGTCGCTGGTGGCCAACGCCATGGTGTGGCAGCCGATGCCGGCCATGGCGTGGCTGCCGCCGGGCAGCACGGTGCTGGTGTTGTGCGGGCAGCCCGCGCAGAACATGGGCCCCCGGGTAATGAGGCCGGGCGCCGCGCCCGCCTGGGCCGCGTGCACCCACTCCGGCGCGTCCACTCCGCCCGTGCGCAGGAACGGGGTGAGCGCGTCACCCACCAGCTCCGGCGACAGCTCGAGGTAGGCGGGCAGCGCGTCCTTGCCGGCGATCGCCGGACGGTCCGGCCCGGCATACAGCAGGTCACGCAATTGCATCTCGACCAGCGAGCGCTTCTCTTCCACCACCAGGATGGCGCGCTTGCCCCGGGCGAACTCGCGCATGCCTTCCGGCTCCAGCGGCCAGGCGAGCGCCACCTTGAACACGGCGATGTCCGGGTGGCCGTCCAGCCCCATGCGGCGCAGGGCGTGCATGGTGTCGTGATGCGCCTTGCCCACGGTGACGATGCCCAGCGGCGCATCTGCCCGCCCGTGCATCAGCCGGTCCAGCCGGTTGGCGCGCACCCAGGCGAGGGCGGCGGGAAGCCGCTCCTGCAGCATACGCCGCTCGAGCTGCGCGCGCTCGGCCGGCCATGGCAAAGCCGGGTCGAGGTTCAGGCCGTGCGGCGGCAGCGCCAGTTCCGGGGTGGCGAAGTGCCGATGGGTGGGCACGGTGACCATGCCGTGCTGCTCGGCGGTCTCGGCGATGGTTTTCAGCGCCACCCAGAGCCCGGCGTAGCGGGACAGAGCGAGGCCGGCCAGGCCTAGGTCAAGGATATCCTGCGCGTCCGCCGGCACCAGCACCGGGATATGCACGGCGTGAAAGATGCCGTCCGTCTGGTGCGGGAACACGCTGGAATGCGCGGCGTGATCGTCCCCGGACACGGCCAGCACGCCGCCATAGCGCGAGGTGCCGATCATGTTGGCGCAACGGAACGCGTCACCGGAGCGATCGACGCCCGGCCCCTTGCCATACCACATCCCGAACACGCCATCGACGCGCTTACCGGGAAAGGTGTCGATCTGCTGCGTGCCCCACAGCATGGTGGCGGCCAGGTCCTCGTTGAGGCCGGGCTGGAAGCGGATGCCGGCCTCGGTCAGCATGGCCTCCCGCCGCCACAGTTCCTGATCGACGCCGCCGAGCGGGGAGCCGCGGTAGCCGGAGACGAGGCCCCCGGTGTGCAGTCCGGCCATCCGGTCCAGCCGCGCCTGTTCCAGCAGCACCCGCACCAGCGCCTGCACCCCGCTCAGCAACACGGGGCGGTCGAAATCGGTATAGCGGGAGTGAAGGGTGACCGGGGAGGCGAGGCCGATATCCATGGATGATCTCCTAGTCCTGGGATCGTAACGCGAAAGCCGGTGGCAGGTGCTACCGAACATCTCGTGCGCACGGCGGTAAACTGGTAGAATTTCCCAATGCTGCACTGCATCATGGAAGAATAGCCCAAATGCGCCTGGATCGGATCGATCTCAGCATCCTGGACCATCTGCAGCGGGATGGCCGGGCGACGAGTGCGGAGCTGGCGGACGCCGCGGGGCTCTCGGCCAGCCCGGCGCACCGGCGGCAGCGCTTGCTGGAGGAGGGCGGCATCATCCGCCGCTACGTGGCGCTGCTGGATCAGGACCGGGTCGGCCTGCCGATCAGCGTGTTCGTGTCGGTCAGGCTGGAGGCGCAGACCGAGGACCACCTTGCGGTATTCGAGCAGGCAGTGGCCGATTTGCCGGAGGTGATGGAGTGCTACGTCATGTCGGGCGCCAGCGACTACCTGTTGCGCGTCGTGGCGCCGGATTTAGTGGCGTATGAGGAGTTCCTGCGCACCCGGCTCACCCGGATCGCGGGGGTGCGCGGGGTCGAGAGTGCGTTTGCGCTGAAGCGGGTGGTGTATCGCACTAACCTGCCGCTGCGGCGTAAGAAGTGATGCTGGCCGCGTTCCTGCTCGCCTTTCCGGCGCTGTTCAGCATCGTCAACCCGATCGCCGGCGCGTTCATCTTCCGTGAGGCGACGGCGGAGGGCACGCATGCGGCCCGGGTGGTGCTGGCGCGCCGGGTCAGCGTGTATTCGCTGCTGGTGATGCTGGTGGCGCTCTGGGCCGGCTCGTACGTGCTGTCGTTCTTCGGCATCACCCTGGCGGCGCTGCGGATCGCGGGCGGCATCGTGCTGTCGCTGTTCGCGTGGGAGCTGCTGGGCGCGCCGGAGCGGCGGCAGGACCGCAAGAAGGAGCAGGCGTCCGAGACGGGCGGGGAGGATGTGGCGTTCTATCCGCTGACGCTGCCGTTCACCACGGGGCCCGGCACCATCGCGGTGGCGGTGGCGCTGGGCGCCGGGCACCCGGCGTGGGGACACGGCCTGCTGGCGTTCTTCGCCGGGGTCAGCCTGGCCGCGGCGGTCATGGCAGTGACCATCGGGGTGTTCTATTCCTACTCGGACCGCCTGTCGCAATGGCTGGGCCGCACCGGGACCACGACGGTGAGCCGGCTATCCGCGTTCCTGCTGTTCTGCATCGGCGTGCAGATGCTCGTGACCGGCGTGGTGGACGTATTGCGGCCATTGACGCAGGCAACTTGAGGGCCGGTGCCACGTATGGGCCTTCCCATGCTGCACACGATCCCGCCGGCCGACCGTGCCCTGCTGCAGCTGAGTGAGGCGCTGCGGGCGGACAATTTTACGTTCACCACGCCCACCCCGGCCACGCATGCGCGGGTGAATGTTCGGGCGGGGGAGGCGCGGACGGTGCGGGACGTGTTCGGCTGGAGCCGGGAGTTCCAGGACGGCGTCCTGAGCCCCGCGATATTCGCCCTGGCGCAGCAGGCTGGAGTGCTGGAGCGATCGGGCGGCGGCTGGCGTAGCACGGTGCGCTTTTCCTCGCTCGGTGGGTATCTGTTTGCGCACTCGGCCTATCCGACTGCGGCGGCGGATGCGGTGTTCTTCGGGCCGGATACGTATCGCTTCGCCAGCGCCATCACGGCGCTACCGCCCCGCCCGGTCCGCCGCGCCGTCGATATCGGCTGCGGTGCCGGGCCGGGTGCGGTGTTGCTGGCCGGCCCTTGCGGCGCGGCGGAGGTGTATGCGGCCGACATCAACGAGCAGGCGTTGCGTTACACGCGCGTGAATGCTGCGGCGGCCGGGGTGGGCGTATTGGCCGTGCGTAGCGACTTGCTGACGGCGATCGAGGGGGAGTTCGACCTGATCGTGGCGAACCCGCCCTACCTCGTGGACCCCGCCGGGCGGGCATACCGGCATGGTGGGGGACCGCTGGGTGCCGGGCTTTCGCTGGCGATCCTGGACGCGGCGATCGGGCGGCTGGCGCGTGGCGGACGGCTGCTGCTGTACACAGGTGCCGCCATCGTGACGGGGATCGATCCTTTTCGCGACGCCGTGGTGAACCGGTTGCGCGGGACAGAGTTAACCTGGTCCTACCGGGAGACCGACCCGGATGTGTTCGGCGAGGAAGTCGGGGAGGGCGCGTATGCGGCGGCCGACCGAATCGCCGCCGTGGTCCTGACCGTAGAAAGATAAAGGAGACACCCATGCCTGACGGCACCCTGCACGCAACGTTGCCCGACGACACGGCCCTGCACCGGCGCTTGGCCGCGTTCAACGCCGCCCGCTTCACCCCCGCACTGCCGCACGACAACTGGGAGGCGGAGCTGGAGGATACGGCGCTACCGCGGCTCGAGGGCGCGTTCATCGAGGCCTTCCGGCGCCGCGTGGCGGACCGGGCGGCGGCGGCACCGCGCGACGCCGCCGGGTTCGTGGTTTGGTTCGAAGAACTGGACCGCACCGGGCCCGGCCAGGGCGACCCGCTGTTTCCGTGGCTGGCGGAGCACGCCAGCATGGAGCAGATGCGCTGGTTTCTGACGCAGGAGGTGGCCGGGGAGGCCGGGTTCGAGGATCTGTGCGCCATCACCCAGGTCCGCCTGCCGCAGCGGGCCAAGCTGGAGCTGGCGCGCAATTATTGGGACGAGATGGGCCGCGGCAATCCAAAGGGCATGCATGGCCCGATGCTGGAGGTGCTGTCCCACCGCCTCGGCCTCACGCCCGACGTGCAGACGACGGTGTGGGAGAGCCTGGCGCTGGCCAACACGATGGCCGGCCTGGCGGCGAACCGGCGCTATGCCTATCACTCGGTGGGCGCGATGGGCGTGATCGAACAGACGGCGCCGGGTCGGGCGGCGCTGGTGGCGCAGGGGCTTAAGCGGCTGGGCGTGGCGAACGAGGACCGGCACTATTTCGACCTGCACAGCGTGCTGGACGTGAAGCACTCGCTAGCCTGGAACGCGGAGGCGATCGGCCCGCTGGTGGACGCCATGCCAGAGGTGGCCCCGGCGATCGCGGAGGGCGCGCTGATGCGCCTAGAGTGCGGCGCGGCCTGCTTCCGGCGCTATCGCACCGAACTCGGCCTGACCTAACGCAAGCCGCGCCACCCCCTCTCCCGCTGGCGGGAGAGGGCAGGGGTGAGGGTGGGCCAGCAGGACGGCGTGCTATGACGCCAAGAAGCTTCCGTGCTGTTTTTGACGAAAGACGCCTTTGGATGATTCCGCGATTGAAGAGCTGCAAGAAAGTATCGCCAACAACACCCGCGCCAACCATGCCAACCTGCGGCCTGTCACTCCTGAGTGGCCCCCGGCGTCCGCCACCTAATCCAGGGTGTGCAGATCGACCTCGATGCGACGCTGTCCGAGGACGATGGTTAGCGAAGCGGACCGCACTGACGAAGTCACAAAAGCCGCCGTTCACATTTGATGATATTTGGCCGGAAGCGGACAGTCCGCTCTGGAGAACGCCAGTGCCACAAGCGGACATCTGCCGGCCCGCCGGGGTTGATGTCAACGGACCTGAAAGTGAGCGATTAGGGCTTTTGGAGAGGTTTAAGCGGCGTCGCTCGGCACGGAGCTCGAATTGGTGACGGCGCGCGAAAAGGGGTTTTCGGCGGCGGTCGCATTACACGCGGCGCGGCGCGGGACGTAGCGAGCGGGCGCGAGTTGAGGCCGCCCGCCACGCTCACCATTGGAGCCGATCGTCTCATCCTGCTCTGACGTGGCCCATCAACCGTTCGCACTGCGGCCTTTGGCGACCGCCCCACTCATGCTATGTCGGTCAGACAGGAGGCGATGTGGCGGATGGTAGGTGAGGCGAGCATCTGGTCGTCAAGCAGGTATAGGTCCGAGAAGGAACAGGCTGCTGACGATGGCGACGGTCCCGGGACAAGGACCGTCCACCAGCAGGACTACGACCGTCTCGTGTTCTCTACCCCGGTCCGTAGGCTGGCCAACAAGACACAGGTCTGGCCGATGGACGCGAACGACGGGATCCGCTCGCGCCTCACTCATTCGCACGAGGTCGCGAATCTCGCCCGTTCGATGGGCGCGCGAATCACGGAGAGCATCAGGACGCACAATTCCAGTCCAGAAGCTCAACGCGCGATCCAGCCCATCCTCCTCGCCGCCGGCCTGTCCCACGACCTCGGCAACCCGCCGTTCGGCCACCAAGGCGAGACCGCGATAGGGAACTGGTTCGACTGCAGGAAGCACTGGATTTTCAGCCACAACCGCGAGAAAGGCGAAAAGCTGCCAAGCGGAAGGGAGATCCCAAAAGCTCTTTGGCCCGAATTTACGAAGTTCGACGGCAACCCACAGACCCTTCGCCTGCTGGTCACGCTTCAGACACATGCCCAGCGCCGTGGCCTTGATTTGAGCGCGGGCACCCTGGCCGCGTCGCTGAAATATTCCCGATCGGTGTCGGATCCAGCTGAGGGGGCGCAAGGCAAAAAATTTGGGTATTTCGAGTCGGAACGTTGGGCGGTCGAGTGGATAAGGCGCAGCACGGGCATTAAGGAGGGCGAGCGTCATCCTCTCACGTGGATTATGGAAGCTTGCGACGATATAGCCTACTCGGTCCTCGATGTTGAAGACTTGCTCAAGAAGGGTCTGTTGTCACCGGAGGACGTCCTCACCGTCCTGCTTGGTTTCAAAAACCTCAAAGAAAGCGGCACGGTTCGGAAGATCGCCGCTGATTTCGCGAACGTGGACGAGACAGGCCGCAGGGCCGAGATACGGCGCGACGTGAAAGTCCAGTACGTCCGGGCACGGACGATCTCGGCTCTCATTGATATCGCGGTTGACGCGTTCGAGCAGTATGCTGAGGCCATCATGGACCGCACTCACAAGGTCGCGCTGATGGCAGACGATCCTCTCTGCGACGCTTTGAAGGGCGTGGCGAAAAGCTACGGCTTCGTGCATCCGACGGTGCTGCGCGCGGAGGCACAGGGAGCCGCCGCCATGGACACCGTCATGACGGAAATGTGGAGCGCCATCGTGGATCGGGAGAAGCCGGACGACTTCTGGTCGAAGCGTATCGGTGCAAAATCCAGATACGTGTTCTCCCTGATCAGCCCCAACTACGTAGAGGCGGCAGCCGATGCGAAGGGGAAGACCGGGCTAGCCGGGACGACCAGGTATCGTGAACTACGGCTACTGACCGACATGATGTCCGGCATGACCGACGGCTTTTTGACGAAGTTGGCGGCAGACCTGAAAGAGTTGCCACATGTCGCGCGCGCCTGATCAGGCGGCGCTGAAGAAGCGGCTCGACCGCTTCTTTTGGAATAACCGCTCGGGGCAGATGCGCATTCTGCGCTCGTTCCTGGAACGCGATCTGCGCCCGCTCGGCGACGCGGCGGTTATCGGTGGCCTAGTGCGGGACTTCGCGCGCGGCGGACGCGAGGCGTTTGCCTCCGACGTTGACATCGTCATCGACGCCCGCGCAGGTGCGGTATCTGACCTAGCGGATCGCTTGTTCGCGCAGGCCAACCGCTTCGGCGGTTTCGGCTGCCGCGTGGGACCGTGGCGGGTGGACTTTTGGGCGCTGGAGACGACCTGGGCCGTCCGGTGCGGTGGCGCGAAGGCGGACCACCTTTCCGATCTTGTGGACTGCACTTTCTTCGATTGGGATAGCGCGCTCTATCGCCTATGGGACAGGCAACTCGTCATTCCGGGTGATTACCTGGACCGGATCGCGTCATCCGTGCTCGACGTGCGTTTCCTTCCTACCCCATCGCTCGAGGGCAACCTGCTTAGGGCGATCCGTCGGCTCACGCTGTGGAACACGCGGGCGGGCCACAACCTGCGCTCGTTTATGGAGGAGCACCTCGACGACGCGACCTTCACGCTGCTCAAGTGTCGCGAGATGGCTCTGCCGCTCCGCGGCGAGCGCGTCACTGCACGCTGGGCCAACGCGGCGGCAGCACGGTCCGCTCTGCTCGACACTCAGCAGAGGCCGCACGGCCCGAACTGGGCAGGCTTGGAGTTGCCGGAAATAGCGCGCGATCAGCACCCCCGTCCTGCTCCGATAATCGCGCGTTGCAGACCGGCCACGCGGCACGAGCCGCGACGAAGCCAGCTCAACCTTCCCGTCTGACCGATCAAAAGCCCTTCCTCGCTCAACTAACCTTAAATATAAGCGCCGACAGCGGTGACTCAGTTCTCTCTGCAGCATTCCGGTCCGATAACAGTCGCGTAAGACCCACTAGTAAAAGTCAAAACTACGGTGCCTCTGGCAGAGTATCTAGCGTATCGACCTTTGTCCAATGCAAATACCGTTCTAGCATCTCGCGATTATAGGCTGCTACCATTCCCCAAGCCCTGCAGCTTCGACCCACTCCATGACGTGAACCCAGACGCCCCGCGCGTGATGTAGCAGGTCGGAAAGGAGGAGTTGAGCCTGTGTTCCATTATCATTCAGCAAGCTTCTCGCAAGGGGGGTAGGATGTCCTCCTAAATCACAATGGTAGCCATAATCCTTGCCTCTAAACTTCCCATTCGCTGCATCTCGTATTTTTCGGGGCGCAAAGAAGTTTTCTCTATCTTTTTTGCTGCTGCGCAACCAGCGTTCGGCGTCCCTGTCCCTGTTTGCAAATGCCCAAGCTAGATATTCGACCTCAACGATCTGCCGAAGCAAAGCTGCAGCTGCGTAGCACTGGCCAGAGCCGAAAAGCATGGCGCTACCAGAGATTATCTGAGAAGAGATTTGTAGCAGAAGAGCGACGCCTGCCACTTCGTCGCTACCATTTCCGAACGGTGATGTCCCCTCGATCCGATCTTTGCCTAGAAGTACGCCGTCCACCTCAAGTAGCCGACCGGCATGTAAAAAGACGTGGGCCGTAAAGCTTGCCAGTTCCTCCCTTAACCTCATCAGCTCGGGATTTGCGGTTGCGCTGCGTATGGCTTCGAGGACAGCCGACGTCGGGTGATCGCTCATATGCTCAGCCTTGATATCGTGCTGCCGCTGACGTTGTAGCTACGGGCAATCTGGCGCACAGGCTCCCCGGCATCACAGCGCTTGATCGCCTCGCGCCGTTGATGTGGCGTCAACTTGTGCTGCCGTCCAAGGCTCTGGCCTCTGGCCTTGGCCCGGTGCGGCCTTCTTCAGTGCGGGCGCGGATAAGCTCACGCTCGAACTCGGCCAGCCCGCCAAGGATCGTAAGCATCAGGCGGCCGTGCGCGGTAGTCATATCGGCCCATGCATCGACAAGAGATCGGAAAGCGGCCTTGTAGTCGGGGATGGGATGGCAGCAAGGGTGTTCAACAGGTGGCGCGTGGATCGGGCAAGGCGGTCGAGCCGGGTGACAATCAGCACATCCCCGGCGTCAAACTGGCCCAGTCCCTTGCGAAGCTGCGCCCGCTCGATCTTGGCACCGGACGCGACCTCCAGAAAGACCTTGGCGCACCCGGCCGCCGCGAGCTGGCACACTTGCGCGTCAAAACTCTGCCCGTCTGTCGAAACACGCGCATAGACGTAGATCATACCGAATTATGCAACGGACTTACGCAACAGAAAAGCTCAAGCGTATCAGCGGCCCGTCCCTGTTGCATAAGTTTCAATTTCGGACCATGTTCAATGTCTGGTTTCCGGCTCGGTCCGGCGGCTCTAGAATAACGACAATTGGCGCGTAGCCGTCGAAGGCTTAACCAGCGAACGACTACTTGCGGGATCGGCGTCTCGGCAGTCAGGCTTCGAAATAGGTTCGAAGCAAACCTTCAGGTTCGTTGCTGCTTCAGCGCAAACAGCATGACCCCGGTGCCGAACAATCCGCTTAGTAAGGTCACCATGAACAGCATCAGGCGCACCCGGTAGGCGACGCTGTTGGTTTCGCGGGTCGCTTCGGAGCGGATGAGGGCGCGGGCGGATTGGATGCGGTCGGTGAGGTCGCCGGGGGCGAGGACCGTGTCGGCGGTGCTGCCGAGGGCGTCGCGCATCGCTTCGAGTTTGGCCGGGCCGTCGGGGGCTCGGGCGGCGGCGAGCGCTTGGTCTAGGACGTCGTTGCGGGCTTGGGCGCGCTCTAGGGGGATCAGGGGGCCGTAGCTGGCGAAAAGGCCGGTGAGGCCTACGACGGCGAAGCACATCAGGAGGAAGGCGACGTAGGGGAGGTTTCGGCGCATGGTTGGGTGGTAGGGCTTGGGGGTGGGTTCGTCTATCTTGGGCTTTGGCGGTGCCGTTTCCCTCACCCCGGCCCTCTCGCGGAGGGAGAGGAGGAGGGATGTCCTGCTCGCCTTGACAGGGCCGGCACCGGTCGGTAACTCCGCGCCTCTGCGTTTTTATAAGCAAACTAGGGCGCAGGGCGCCCCGAAGGTCGTGACATGAAGATTCGCAACAGCCTCAAGTCGGCCAAGATCCGCGACAAGAATTGTCGTGTGGTGCGCCGCCGCGGGCGGGTGTACGTGATCAATAAGAAGAACCCGCGCATGAAGGCGCGCCAGGGCTAAGCTTGCCGTTTCCCTGGTCCGGTTCCATCTTATAGGGAACCGAACCGGGAGGCTTCCATGATCGCTCAGCCAGCGCCCAAGCCAGACGTGATGGCCCGCCGTGATGAGATCGTGGCCGGGCTGGCGAAGCTCGTGGCGCCATCGGGGCTGATTTCCGAAGCATTGCGGCTGAAACCCTATGAGACCGATGGGCTGCCCGCCTACCGGCAGACGCCGCTGGCCGTCGTGTTGCCGGAGACGACGGAGGAGGTGGCCGCCATCATGCGCTTCTGCTCGGCGCAGGGCGTGCGCGTGATCCCGCGCGGCGCCGGCACGAGCCTGAGCGGGGGCGCGCTGCCGATGGAGGATAGCGTCGTCGTCGGCCTCATGCGCATGAACCGCATCCTGGACATCGATTACGGCGACCGCTGTGCCACGGTGCAGGCGGGCGTCACCAATATCGGCATCACCAACGCCGTATCGTCCGACGGCTTCTTCTATGCGCCCGACCCCTCCAGTCAGTTGGCGTGCATGATCGGTGGCAATATCGGCATGAACTCGGGCGGGGCGCATTGCCTGAAATACGGGGTCACGGCCAATAACCTGCTCGGCCTGCGCATCGTGACGATCGCCGGCGAGGTGATCGACTTGGGCGGGGCGCATCTGGATGCCGCCGGGTATGACTGGCTGGGCATCATGACCGGGAGCGAGGGCATGCTGGCGATGGTCACCGAAGTGACCGTCCGGATCCTGCGGGCGCCGGAGGGGGCGCGGGCCATGCTGGTGGCGTTCGACGCGAACGAGACGGCGGGGGCGGCGGTCGATGCGATCATCGGCTCCGGCATCATTCCGGTGGCGCTGGAATACATGGACCGCCCGGCGATCCATGCGTGCGAGGCGTTCGCGCACGCCGGGTATCCGCTGGATGCGGAGGCGATGCTGATCATCGAGGTCGAGGGCAGCGTTGCAGAACAGGACCGGCTGCTGGCCAGCATCGCCGGCATCTGCGAGCAGTTCAAGCCGATCAGCCTCCGAATCAGTCAAAGCACCGAGGAGAGCATCGCCATCTGGAAGGGCCGCAAGGGCGCGTTCGGGGCGGTGGGGCGGATCAGCCCGGATTATTTGTGCATGGACGGCACTATTCCGACCGGGCAACTGCCGTTCGTGCTGCGGCGGATCAATGAAATGAGCGCGCAGTATGGCTTGGGTGTCGCCAACATCTTCCATGCGGGGGACGGCAACTTGCATCCGCTGATCATGTTCGACGCCAACCTCGAGGGTGACTTCGCGCGCGCGGATCAGTTCGGCGCCGATATTCTGCGGCTGTGCGTCGAGGTCGGCGGCTGCCTGACCGGCGAGCATGGGGTGGGGGTCGAGAAGCGGGACCTGATGCCGGTGCAGTTCACACCCACGGAGCTGGATCAGCAGCGCGCCATCAAGACCGCGTTCGACCCGGCGTGGCTGCTCAATCCCGGGAAAGTCTTCCCGCTTGCTGCTTGAGCAGGACCTTCTAGCGCCCGGGGACGAGGCGGGCGTGATCGCCGCGGTACGGGATGCCGCGGCCGAGGGTGCGCCGTTGTTGGTCGAGGGGCGCGGCACCAAGCGCGGCATGCTGCGCCCGGTGCAGGCGGCGCGGACGCTCTCGACGCGCAACCTCACCGGCGTCACCCTGTATGCGCCGCAAGAGCTGATCGTGTCGGCGCGCGCGGGCACGGCCATCCCGGATCTCGAGGCGACGCTGGCGGAAAAGGGGCAGTGGCTGCTGTCGGAGCCGCCGGATTTGTCGGGCCTGCTGGGGGACGGGGTGGCCAGCATCGGCGGCGTGGTCGCGACCAACCTGTCCGGGCCGCGCCGGGTGGCGTGGGGGGCGACGCGGGATCACGTCATGGGCCTTCGCTTCGTGAACGGCGCGGGCGAGCTGATCCGCGCTGGCGGGCGGGTGCTGAAGAACGTGACGGGCCTCGATATGTGCAAGCTGCTGTCGGGCAGCCACGGCACGCTGGGCGTCATCACGGAGGTGACGCTCAAGGTGCTGCCGGCGGCGGAGCTCAGCGGGTCGTTGCTGCTACCGGGGCTCGATCCGGTACGGGGCGTGGCGGCGCTGTCGGCGGCGCTGGGTTCACCCTATGGCGTGAGCGGGGCGGCGTGGTTGCCGGCGGAGGCCGCGGTGCGGGTGCTGCCCGGCCATGGCGCGGTGGCGCTGATCCGGATTGAGGATTTCGCGCCCAGCGTGGAATACCGGCTGGGCCGGCTGGTCACCGACCTTGCTTCGTTCGGCGCTGGGGTGATCCTCGACGATGCCGCGAGCCGGGCGGCGTGGCGCGCGATCCGGGACGCCGTGCCGTTGCGGGCCGAGCCGGGTGACGCCGTGTGGCGGCTGTCGGTGCGCCCGTCCGCCGGGCCGGCCGCGGTCACGGCGGTGCAGGAGGCGGGGGCGCGATGCTTCCTGGATTGGGGCGGGGGCCTCGTGTGGGTGGCGGGGCCGCCTAGCCTGCATGACGCCGTGTGCGCCGCCGCCGGGCGCGGCACCTGGACCGTGCTGCGCGCGCCGGAGCCGATGCGGGCCGCCTGCCACGTGGTGCCGCCCGAGGCACCGGCGCTTGCCGCCGTCACCCGTCGGGTCAAGGCGGCGATGGACCCGCGCGGCGTGTTGAACCCTGGCCGCCTGTATGCGGGGATGTGATGCAGACGCATTTTACCGACACGCAATTGCTGGATCCCGCGACCGCCAGCTCCAACCAAGTGCTGCGCACCTGCGTCCATTGCGGCATGTGCACCGCGACATGCCCGACCTTCGTGCTGCTGGGGGACGAGCTCGATTCGCCGCGCGGGCGCATCTACCTGATCAAGGACATGCTCGAAAGCGGCCGCCCGGCGACGGAGGAGGTCGTGCGGCACGTGGACCGCTGCCTATCCTGCCTGAGTTGTATGAGCACCTGTCCGTCCGGCGTGAACTACATGCACCTGGTCGATCACGCGCGCCAGTATATCGAGGAGACGTATGACCGGCCGTGGCATGAGCGGCTAATGCGCCGGGTGCTGGCGACGGTGCTGCCGCGGCCGGGCCTGTTCCGCCTGGCGGTGACGGGGGCGCGGCTGGCGCGGCCGTTCCGGAGTTGGGTGCCGGGGCGTGGCCTGCCGATGGCCCGGGTGCGCGCCATGCTGGACCTGGCGCCGCCGTCCCTGCCGCCGGCCGGCACGATGCAGCGTCCGCAGGTGCACCGGGCCGTGGGGGAGCGCCGCGGCCGCGTCGCGCTGCTAACCGGCTGCGCGCAGAAGGTGCTGTCCCCCAGCATCAACGAGGCAACCATCCGCCTGCTGACGCGAATGGGGATCGAGGTCGTGATCGCGCCCGGGGTCGGCTGCTGCGGGGCGCTCACGCATCACATGGGGCAGCATGACCCGGCGGCCGCGAGCGCGCAGGCGGCCATTACCGGCTGGACGTGGGAGATCGAGGGGGAAGGGCTGGACGCGATCCTGATCAACACCAGCGGCTGCGGCACGACGGTGAAGGATTACGGCTTCATGTTCCGGGCCGACCCGGCGTGGCAGGCGCGTGCGGCCAGGGTGTCCGGGTTGGCGCGCGACATCACCGAGTATTTGGCCACGCTGGACTACGCGCCGGCCCGGCCGGACCCTGGGTTGCGCGTGGCCTACCATGCCGCGTGTAGCCTACAGCATGGGCAGCAGGTGCAGACGCCGCCCAAGGCGCTGCTGCGGCGCGCCGGGTTCACCGTGCTGGAGCCGGCGGAGGGCCATCTGTGCTGCGGCAGTGCCGGCACGTATAACCTGATGCAGCCGGAAATTGCCGGGCGGCTGCGGGCGCGGAAGCTCGAGAATATCGCCCGCACCCAGCCGGACTTGATCGCGGCCGGCAATATCGGCTGCCTCACGCAGCTCGCGGGCGGGACGCCGGTGGTGCACACGGTGGAGCTGTTGGACTGGATGCACGGCGGGCCGAAGCCGGCCAGTGTGCCTTAGAATGCGATGGCTGGCGGTGCTGGTCCTGCTGGCGGGGCCGGCATGGGCGGAGACGCCGAAGGAGCGCATCGACACGCTGCTGAACCAGCTCCGCACCGCGCCGACCGAAGAGGAGGCGTCCGGGATCGAGGGAGAGCTGCGCAAGGCCTGGCTGGAGCAGGCGACCCCGGCGCTGCGCCTGTTGCTGACGCGGGGCTCGCGCGAGTTGGAAGAAGGGAACCCGTCGGCGGCGTTCGACAGCTTCGACGCGGTGCTGGATCTGGACCCGGACGTGCTGGAGGGCTGGCGCGGCCGCGCCCAGGCCCGGCTTCGCTTGGGCGACGGGGTGGGTGCCACGCGGGACATACTGGAGGTGCTGCGCCGCCAACCCCGCGACTTCGCGGCTTTGAAGGACCTGTCGCGGATCGCGGAGGCCCGGGGCGACTGGAGGGGCGCGCTGTCGGCTTGGCAGAAGGTGCTGGAGGCGGACCCGTTGACGGGGAATGGGCGGGAGCGGCTGAAGGAGTTGCGGCGGAAGGCGCTGGGAGAGGCGACGTGATTTTGCGTAAGCGTCGAGTAAGCGGGCATTTATAGCAACTCTGTATCGATATAGACCTCCAGGCGAACCAGTCTCCAACGAGGTGCCTCGAGCCGCACCAGCTTAGTCTTTGATAGGTCTAATTCCCTAAAGAACCCTGGACAGACTGGATTATGACAAGCCTCGATGGCCGAGGGACAGAGCAACCGGCGCAAGGCTTTCAAGCGCGAGATGTAGGGCCGCGCCAACATCGACCTGCTCGGACGCAGGTTCCTGCTCGCGGCGTAGCTTCCGATGCTGGCTCGCGCTACCAAGAGCAGGCTTATGCTATGTCTTGCTGATCTCATAAGCGGTGAAAGCCCATGCTGACCAGGCGATCCATCAATGCCCTCGACGCCCCACAGCCGGCGGGCGGCTACGCACAAGCGCTGGAAGTTGCGGGCCTCTCGCGCATCCTGCACGTCAGCGGCCAAATCCCGATGACCCCCGATGGCACGGTTCCGTCCAGCTTCGGCGATCAATGCCGCCTGGTGTGGGCCAACATCGAGGCCCAGCTCCGCGCGTCCGAGATGACGCTCGACAATCTGGTCAAGGCTACGACCTTCCTCTCTGACCGACGGTATGCAGCCGAGAATGGCGTGATACGCCGGGCTGTGCTCGCCGGCAGGGCACCAGCGCTGACGGTGATCATCGCCGGCATCTATGACGAAACATGGCTGCTGGAGACTGAGGCCGTTGCAATCGCCTGATCATCAAAAGCGCCCTAGACCCATAGAACGGGCAGGATAGCACGCTTGGCGGCACGGCCCGGGACCGTTTTGCCTGCGTGTGGGGCCGTGCTGTCTATGGCTGGAAAAACAGCTTATCGTCCGCTCCGACGTTGATGGTTCGTGGGAGTGATGCGCCGGTGTTCAGTCACGTGACGGTTGGGTGCCGCGACCTCGAACGGGCGGCGGCCTTCTACGACGCGGTCCTGGTCCCGCTCGGCCTGCGGAGACGCCCCGTTACCCCCGACGGCGGCCCTGCCGCCGCTTGCTGGGTCATGCCGGACCATGCGCTACCACGGTTCTACGTGTACAGGCCCTTTGACCGGAACCCGGCGAGCGTCGGCAACGGGAGCATGGCCGCATTCGCGGCGCCGTCCCCGGCGGCGGTCGATGCGGCCCATGCCGCCGGCCTGGCCGCGCTTGGTATAGACGAGGGAGCCCCGGGGCCACGGCCACACTACGGACAGGGCTACTATGGCGCCTACTTGCGCGACCCCGACGGCAACAAGCTGCACGTCGTTTACCGAGGCGACCTCCTGCACGATGTCACGGCCGAAGGTGGTCAGGCATGATGGGCCAGGACGCCGCCACTGTGCTAACGGCGCTGGCGCTCTACCTCGCCATCGTCGTCAGCCCCGGCCCAAGCTTCGCGCTCGTTTCGCGCATGTCAGTCGCGGGCGAGCGGCGCGCGGCCCTTGGCGCCGCCCTGGGCCTTGCGGTGGGCGCGACGGTCTATGCGGTCTTGACCATGACTGGCCTCGCGGTAGTGCTGGCCCGCGTCGGGTGGCTCGCCCGTGCGCTCCAGGTCGCCGGGGGCGCCTACCTCATCTACCTTGGCATCAGGACCTGGATGGACTCGAGCGCGCCGCTCCGCGCGACGGCTGGGCGTGGTGACCCGTCTGAGTTCGCAACCGGCGCACGCCGGGGTTTTCTGATGTGCCTATCTAACCCAAAGGCTATCGCGTTCTTTGTCGGCCTCTACGCCGCGGCGATCCCGCTCGGGACTGCGCTCTGGGCGAAGGGTGCCATCTTGGCTGGTGCGTTCGTGCTCGAAGTCGCCTGGTATGGGACGGTGGCGCTCGTCCTATCGGGCCGGCACGTGCGCGGGCTGTATGAGCGCGGGCGCAAGCCGTTCGAACGCGTGATGGGAACCATCCTTGCCGCCTTCGGTGTCCGTTTGTTGCTGAGCAGAGGGTAAAGCGGCCGGCTTTCCCGGATCCAAAACCGCATGGCTCGCTTCACCATATCGGCGACAGTATCGTTGCTCAGGCCGGCCTCTCGCCCGACCAGGCGGTCGTTGGGGCTTGGGCTACGAGGGCCAGCACCTTGGGCGCGAGGCGGTCCGGCTTCGGCCGTGCTCAGGCCATCGGCCCAGCCGCTTGCCGCCGGGCCGCCGCGATGCCGGCCAGCAGCAGTCGGCCCAGTTGATCGTGCTCTCCGCTACGTGCCATCCAGCGCGAAGCTGAACAGGCGGTCCCGGGATAGCAGAAATGCGCGTCCGCCCCGGGGAAATAAAGAGCGGATGGCGGGGTTGGCGACGTCCAGGCCGCCCGTGTAGCTGCCCAAAGACGGCAGCATCAGACGGCGGGCATCGTTGACGAAGCAGGGGCGGGTGACGATGCCGGCGCGGGTTTCGATGTGGGCTTTGGGGTGATGGTGGCCGCACAGTTCGCCGTTGGAGCCGTGGCGGGCTTCGTGGCGGAAGGTGAAGGGGCCTTCGGTCCATTCGGGGTAGGTAATGCCGCGCAGGCCTTGGGGGGCCGGGTCGTGGTTGCCGAGGACCCAGATGAAGTCGGTGGCCTCCGTCATGGCTTTGAGGCGGACGGCGTCTTGCGGCAGCATGCGGGACGCGCCGTGGCGGTCATGAAAGCTGTCGCCCAAGGCCAGCACGCGACGGGGGTGGTGACGGCGGATCAGGTGGGCCAGGCGGTCCAGCGTGACCCTCGTGTCCCAAGGCGGCACCAGCCGGCCTTGCGTGGCGCAGGCGCTGCCCTTTTCCAGATGGAGGTCGGCTACGACCAGCATGCGCGCGGCGGGCCACCAGACGGCGCCGGCGGGGTCCAGCATCAGGCGTTCGCCCATGAAGTGCAGCGGCGTCAAGCGACGGCCTTTCGGTTGCGGGGTTTCCGCTGCAGGATGGCCAAGTTGGCGCGGTGGACGGGGTGGACGCGCATGGGCTTCTCGCTGGGTTCGGCCAGGCCGGTGGCTTCGGCGACCAGCGCCTCGGTCTCGGCCAGTAGATCATCCTCGCCACCCTGGGTGCGCACGCTCTCGCGGCCGATGTCCAGCAGCACCGGGACCGCCAGGGGCGATACGCGGTCCAGCGCCACATGGCGCACCTGGCCCTTCACGCGCCCGAGCATACCGGCCAGGCGTCCGAGGTCGGTCATGCCGCCGGCCGCGTCCGCCTTGGTGGCGCGCAGCAGGACGTGGTCTGGCTGATAGCGGCGCAGCACGTCGTAGATCAAATCCGTATTCACAGTGACTTGCCGCCGGTTCTTCTCGGCGCCGGGCTGGTTCCGCTCCACCAGGCCCGAGATCACAGCCACGTTGCGGAAGGTGCGGCGGAGCATGCTGCTCTCGTCCATCCAGGCCTCCAGATCGTCACCCAGCATGTCCTGTTCGAATAGCGGCGCCACGTCCACCGGCTCATGCGCGGACCAGACGCTGATGACGTAGTCGGTAGCGACGAAGCCCAGGGGGGCGTAGCCGGCGCGCTCCATCCGCCGGGTCAGCAGCATGCCGAGGGTCTGGTGCGCGTTGCGGCCCTCGAACGTGTAGGCCACCAGATACCAGCGTCCGTTGCGGGGAAAGGTCTCGACCAGGAGGTCGTTCTCGCCCGGCAGCTCGGAGCGGTCCTGCTGCAGCGCCAGCCACTCCCGCACCTGGTCCGGATAGTGCGACCAGGTGCTGGGATCGTGCAGCATGCGGCGGACGCGGGCGGCGAGGTTGGTGGTGAGCGGCTGGCGGGCGCCGGCATAGGCGGGGACCATGGGCTCACCCGTCCCACCCTCCGCGCACTCGACCGTGGTTTCGCGAATGCGGTTGAAGCGGAGCAGGCGCCCGGCGAACATGAAGGTGTCGCCCGGGGTCATCATGGTGACGAAGCTCTCTTCGATCTCGCCCAGGGCGGCGCCGCCGCGCCCGGCGAGGCGGACCTTCAGCACTGGGGCTTCGACGATGGTACCGAGGTTCATGCGGGCCATGCGGGCGATGCGCTCACCCTTGATATGGACGCGCCCGTCGCTGTCGCGGAACAATTTGCGGTAGCGGTCATAGGCGGCCAGCGCGTAGCCGCCGTCTTCCACGAACCGCAGCGTGTCCTCGAAATCCTGTTTCGTCAGGCCCTTATAGGGCGCAGCTCGCCTGATTTCGCCAAACATCTCCTCCGGCACGAACGGCTGCGACGCGGCGGTCAGCAACAGGTGCTGGGCCAGGACATCGAGGCCGCCGGGCACGGGCGCGGCGCCGTCCTGTTCTTGCGCGGCCACGCCCTCGATGGCGGCTTCGCACTCCAGCAGCTCGAACCGGTTGGCAGGCACCAGCATGGCGTTGCTGGCCTCGTCCATGCGGTGATTGGCCCGGCCGACCCGCTGCAGCAGGCGGGACACGCCCTTGGGCGCGCCGACCTGGATGACCTGATCCACGCCGCCCCAATCGATCCCGAGGTCGAGCGAGCTGGTGGCGACCACCGCGCGCAGCGTGCCGGCCGCCATTGCCGCCTCCACCTTACGGCGCTGGGCGATGTCGAGGCTGCCGTGATGCACCGCGATCGGCAGCGTCTCGGTATTGATCTTCCACAGCGCTTGGAACATCAGCTCACCCTGAGCGCGGGTGTTGACGAACACGATGGTCATGTCCGCCTTCTCGATCTGCGCCAGGATGCGGGAGGCGGTGCTGAGGCCCATGTGACCGGACCACGGCAGGCGTTCCTCCGGCAGCAGGATGCTCAGCACGGGGGGCGCGCCCTCCGCCACCTCGATCAGCTCCGGCTCCGTGCCGCAGCCGACGTAGTCCAGCAGGGCGCGTGTGTGGGCGACGGTGGCGGACAGGCCGACGCGGCGGGCCTCCGGCGCCAGCGTGGTCAGCCGGGCGAGGCCGAGCGCCAGTTGGTCGCCGCGCTTGGTGCCGGCGAGCGCATGCACTTCGTCGATCACCACCGTGCGCAGCCCGGCAAACAGCGCCCCGGCATCCGGCAAGGACAGCAGCAGCGCCAGGCTCTCCGGCGTGGTCAGCAGAATGTTGGGCGGCGACGCCTTCTGGCGGGCACGTCGGTTGGCGGGGGTGTCGCCGGTGCGGGTCTCGATCGTGACGGACAGGCCCATCTCGTCCACGGGTGCCAGCAGGTTGCGGGCGATGTCGGTCGCGAGGGCCTTGAGCGGGCTGACGTAGAGCGTGTGCAGCCCAGCGCGGGGGGTGTTGGCGAGGTCGATGAGGGTGGGCAGGAAGCCGGACAGGGTCTTGCCGCCGCCGGTCGGGGCGATGAGGAGAGCGCTTCGCCGGGCGTCTGCGGCTTCGATCATGCGTAGCTGATGCGGGCGCGGGGACCATCCCCGGCGGGTAAACCAGCTCGTAAAAGGTTCTGGCAATGTTCGCATCAAGGTCATGTAGCTTGCCAACGGCATGTCTCCAAGGCTTAGCAGCGCCGGGCCGCAGATGGGCCCCCTGCGTCATGGCCATGACGATGGGCTGCACCTACCATTGCGCCGGCCCATCTAGAAGTTGGTGTGCCGGTTTCTGGCAGTGGGGTGCGCCCTTGGCCGCAACGAATACTTTGCGTTGAACAACGGTCTAAAGCTGTCGCCAGCAATCAATCAGCGGCGAAGCCGACGCCGAAGCCTGCTCTAAGGACGAAGGCCAGAAATTCGGCAGGTAACGTCTGCAAACATTTGCTGCGTGACCACGCCCATATTCTCAATGGTTGTGTCCCTCCCGTGCTGGCAGCCAGATAGCCTGAGCTGGCGATATGCCATATCTGCTTGAATGTTGAAATCCGGTCCACCAACGACGCGCGAAAACCTTACCGTGCCCAAGTTTCTGCTCACTTCCCCGCCGAGGGCTGTCGCGACGGTCGCGCCAAACTGGTAGATTGCGTCTGGATCCCCAACGTCGCTCTGAGTAGCGACCGCTTTGGTCCTAGCGTCTCGCAGTTCGCCCTCCACTACGCCGAGCCGCAAGGTCAGTAAAAGCGCAGACGATTGCGCATTCGTTAACCGAGTTTCGAAAATGGCGCCGATAACAAGCCAGCAAACGCTGGAAGCTATGATGCACCAAAACAGAAAGGCGGCCCAAGCTTCCCTTATGACGCGAACGTTCGTCACGGCGAACTCGCTCAGCTTTTCGAGCCACTTCCACATACTTCTATACTGAATGCTGTGGTGGATTTGGCAATAACCAAATCACCTTTTTACGGGAGGGTTGCCTGTGGCTTCTGATTTGCGCAAAGTATCGCCAAGCAGGTTTTGCCTGTTCGTTAGGTGGTGGAATGCAGGGCATTTCACCCTACGAAGGCTCACCTTTTTCTGGTTTCCGCAGCATGAGTGCGCGACAAGGGCGGATGGCGACCCCAATTTGGCACCCTTCCGCGCTCGCTGATCGCCTGCCGTATCTACGGCGCCGGGCCCGGCTGGCACAGGGGGTGCGGGCGTTCTTCGATGCGCGCGGATATCTCGAGGTGGAGACGCCGTATGCCGTGACGGTCCCGGGCGAGGAGGTGCATCTAAGCGCGTTCCGCACCGAACAGGTTTGGCCGGACGGCACGCGGCGAGCCTTGTGGCTGCATACCAGTCCAGAGTTCGCCATGAAATGCTTGCTGGTGGGAGGCGCCGGACCGGTGTTTCAGTTGGCGCGGGTTTGGCGCAATGGCGAGGGCAGTGCCCGGCATGCGGCGGAGTTCACCATGCTGGAGTGGTATCGTCCGGGGCTCGGCTTTGCCGGGCTGATGGACGAGACGGAGGCGCTGCTGCGGGCGGTGCTGCCGCCCGAAGTGTGTAGTGCGGGAGTGCAGACCAGCCTCCAGCGGTTCGAGCGGCTGACCGTGGCCGACGCATTTACGCGATATGCCGGCGCGGATGTGCTCGGCACCGCCGGGGACGCGCGAGGACTAGCAGCCAGTGCGGGGGCAGATTTGCGGAGCGGGGAGGGGTGGGAGGATCTGTTCTTTCGCCTGTTGCTGGAACGGGTCGAGCCGGCGTTGGGCCGGGCGCATCCCACGTTCCTCACGCACTGGCCCGCGGCGCAGGCTGCACTGGCCCGGCGCGACCCAACGGACCCGCGCGTCGCCTTGCGGTTCGAGTTGTTCGTGTGCGGGATGGAGCTGGCCAATGCCTTCGAGGAGCTGACGGACGCCGATGAGCAGCGGGCGCGGTTCATCGAAGACCGGGCCCGGCGACATCTTCTTTATGGGGAGGACTGGCCGCTGGACGAGGATTTTCTAGCGGCGCTGGCGCATGGGATGCCTCCCGCCTCAGGCATCGCGATGGGCTTCGACCGGCTTGCGATGGTGGCCAGCGGGGCGGCGCGTATCACAGACGTGACCTGGCTTCCGCCGGCCGATCGTGCATGATGGGTCCTATGAAATACGCAACGCTCGCCCTCATGCTCGCTCTCGCCGCCTGTGCCGATGGTCAGGACCGGGAGCGATACCTTACGTCCCTGGTTGGCCAGCCTGAGGCCGAGCTAGTGCGGCAGATGGGTGTGCCGAACCGGTCCGTCGAAACGGGCGGGCGCAAGTTCGTGGCCTATGACCGGCGTACGACGGTTTATTTCGGCGCGAGTCCGTTCTTTGGCTTCGGCTATGGCTATTTTGGCCCCGGCGCTTACACCGGTTTCCCGGCCGAGGCGGTGGAGCGCCGGTGCGAGACGACGTTCGAGATTGGCGCAGGGCGGGTGCTGTCTTGGATCGACCGTGGGAATGCTTGTTAAGAGCCTTTTTGCCTTGGGACCCCCTTCGGTGCTGAGCTTGTCAAAAGACGGCGTGGCGCCAGATTTCCACCAACGGTGAGCAGGATGCCATTCGGTAAGCTCAGGTCCGTGGGCGGGTGCCGCACATGGCGAAAGAGCGACAGGTTCTAACCCACCCCATTCAGGAAGCCGCTAATTCCGCCAATGCCGTCTCTACGCGGTCGAACATGGCGTAGAGCTCGGGCTCCGTCATGATCAACGGTGGGCTGAAGGCGAGCGTGTCGTTGGCGAGGCCGCGGACGATGACGCCGTGGGCTTCGCAGAGCTTGGCCAGGCGAGGGCCGGTTTTGAGCGCCGGGTCAAAGTTTTGCCGGGTGTCGCGGTCGGCCACCAGCTCGATTGCGCCGATCATGCCAACGCCTCTGATATCACCCACCATCGGGTGCCCGCCGAAGCGGCGGCGGAGTTCGGATTGCATGATGGGGCCGACGTGGCGGACGTGATCGACGATGCCGATTTCGTCGTAGATCTTGAGGGTCTCGATCGCGACCGCCGCGGGCACGGGGTGGCCGGAATAGGTGTAGCCGTGACCGAACGTGCCGATCTCATGGCTTTCGGACGCCAATGCCTGGAACACACGCTCGCTTACCATGGTGGCAGAGATCGGGATGAAGGCGGCTGAGAGGGCCTTGGCGCAGGTGATGATGTCGGGTTGCATGCCGAAGGTCTGCGTGCCCCAGTAGTTGCCGGTGCGGCCGAAGCCGCAGATGACTTCGTCGGCGACCAGCAGCACGTCATGCCGGGTCAGCACGGCCTGGATCTTCTCGAAATAGCCGCGCGGCGGGACGATCACGCCGCCGGCGCCCATGATGGGCTCGGCAAAGAACGCGGCAACGGTGTCCGGGCCCTCGGCGGCAATGAGGCGATCAAGGTCATCGGCACAGCGTGTGGCGAAATCGTCCTCGCTCTCACCGGGGAGGCCCTGGTGATAGAAATGCGGGGTCATGGTGTGCAGGAAGCCGGGCAGCGGCAGGTCGAAACTGCGGTGGTTGTTGGGCAGGCCCGTGAGCGATGCGGCGGCGATGGTCACGCCGTGATAGCCCTTGATGCGGCCGATGATCTTCTTCTTCTGCGGACGGCCCAGGGCGTTGTTGTAATACCAGGCCATCTTCACCGCAGTATCGTTGGCCTCCGAGCCGGAGTTGGCGAAGATCACCTTGCTCATCGGCACGGGCGCCCGCTCGATCAGCATTTCGCTGAGCTCGATCACCGGGTCATGCGATTTTCCGGTGAAGGCGTGATAGAACGGCAGGCGCTGCATTTGCTCATAGGCGGCGCGTGCCAGGCGTTCGTTGCTGAAGCCGAGATTGGCGCACCAGAGGCCGGCCACCCCCTCGATATACTCGCGCCCGGTATCGTCCCAGACATGGACGCCCTCCCCACGGGAGATGATCATGGGGCCCACGGTCTGGTGGGTGACCAGGTCGGTATAGGGGTGCAGCGCGTGGGCGATGTCCCTGGCGGCGGCGGAGTTGGGGCGGATCTGGTTCATGGGGACAGGCTACGCTTGTGTGGCGTAGGGTTCCAGCCCGCTTTCCGAAAGCTAGAAGAAACGCCCGCGCTACGGGAGGGAGGCTTTGCGTTCCGCGGCTTCTTCGGCGGAGGCGACCCCGCCGTGGGCTTTGGACCAAGCGACCGGGTTTTCCAAAAAGCGGCGCACTTCGGCTAGCGCCTGGTCGGTAAAATACGGCTTGTCACGGCACGCCTCCAGCACGTCCCACCAGTTGCACAAATGATGCAGGGTGACGCCCATGGCGGCCAGCTTTTCGAAGCTCCCGGGAAACACGCCGTAGAAGAATACGACGAAGGTGTGGTTGACGATCGCGCCGGCGTCCCGCAACGCCTGGGCGAACTGAATTTTGGAGCCGCCGTCGGTGGTGAGGTCCTCGACCAGCAGGGTCTGCAGCCCCTCCGGCACGTCACCCTCGATCAGCGCGTTGCGGCCGAAGCCCTTCGGCTTCTTGCGTACGTAGGCCATGGGCGTCATCATGCGGTCGGCGATCCAGGCCGCGAACGGAATGCCCGCCGTCTCGCCGCCCGCCACCGCCTCGATCGTCTCATAGCCGACATGCCGGCCGATCTTCTCCGCCGCCAGCTCGCAGATCTTGGCCCGCGCCCGGGGAAAATAGATGATCTTGCGGCAATCGATATAGACGGGGCTCTTCCAGCCCGAGGTGAAGGTGTAGGGCTCCTCCGGGCGGAAATTGACCGCCTTGATCTCCAGCAGGATGCGCGCCGTGGTCAGCGCCGCGTCGCGGTCCCAGTCCGTCATATGCCCAGTACTCATGCGCACCTCCTAGACCGGCTCCGGCGCCCCGTCCATAATGGCGCTATGGAACGCACCTATACCATCGCAGCCCTCCCCGGAGACGGCATCGGCAAGGAGACGGTGCCTGAAGGGCTGCGCGTGCTGGAGGCCGCCGCCACCCGATTCGGCTTTACCCTGAATACAACGCACTATGACTGGTCGTGCGACCGGTATCAGAAGACCGGCGCCATGATGCCGGCCGATGGACTGGATCAGCTGCGGCAGCATGACAGCGTGTTCCTCGGTGCCGTCGGCTGGCCCGGCGTGCCGGATCACGTGTCGCTCTGGGGCCTGCTGATCCCCATCCGCCGCGGCTTCGACCAATACGCCTCCGTCCGCCCCTGCCGCCTCATGCCCGGCGCCCGCACCCCCCTCGCCGGCCGCACCGAAAAGGACATCGATTTCTACGTCGTGCGCGAGAATACCGAGGGCGAGTATTCCAGCGTCGGCGGACGCCTGTTCGAAGGCACCGAGCGTGAGTTCGCCACCCAATCCACCGTCTTCACCCGTACCGGCACCGACCGGATCATGAAGTATGCGTTTGAGCTCGCCATGACCCGGCCCCGCCGCCGCGTGACGTCCGCCACCAAGAGCAATGGCATCACGATCACCATGCCGTATTGGGACGAGCGCTTCGCTGCCATGGCCGCGCAATATCCGGACGTCACCACCGACCAATACCATATCGACATCCTGTGCGCGCAGTTCGTGCAGAACCCGCAGCGTTTCGACGTCGTGGTCGCCAGCAACCTGTTCGGCGACATCCTGAGTGACCTCGGCCCCGCCGTCGCCGGCAGTATCGGCATCGCGCCCAGTGCCAATATCAACCCGGAGCGGGTGCATCCCAGCATGTTCGAGCCGGTGCACGGCTCGGCGCCCGACATCGCCGGGCAGGGGATTTGCAACCCGATCGGCCAGGTGTGGTCCGGGGCCATGATGCTGGAGCATCTGGGGGAGAAAGAGGCGGCTGCGGCCATCGAGCGCGCGATCGAGACGCTGCTGCGCGACGGCGGGCCGCGCACGCGCGACATGGGTGGGCAAGCCGGGACTGCGGATGTCGGGCGCGCCTTGGCGGACATCGTCGCGCGCGGCTAGCTGCGCTTGCGCGCCGCCCGGCCCGGGCTTACATCGGCGATTGGAGGGTCACTGTGGGCCGGGATACTAGCATTATCGGGCGCCGTTGCGAGCGTGCGGTCATTACCGCCTATCGCGAACTGCGGCAGCGGGGCAACGCGGACCTGGACGCGTTCCGGGCGTGCACGACGCTGTACCGGATTCACCATCCCGAGGCGCCGCTGAGCGAGGCTCGGCGACTAGTGGCGGAGTGGATCGATCATCACGTGGTTCAGGCCAAGCCGGGTCCGACGCCGGGCTGTGAATGCATCCATTAAATCGATATAGCGTGGATTTGTTTCTTTCTCACGCGGTCTAGGCCATGTCTCTCTATCACGTCGCCACCGCCCATCAGACGAAGCTTTCCCGGCTGGGCGATGGCCGGATCGTGCACGGGCCGGGTGGGCCGGCGCTGGTCGTGCGGCGGGCGGATCTGGCATGTTCGGCGCTCACGATCGATCCTCCCGCTAATATCCTGGTTGGACCCGGCACACTGGCCACGCTGGGATCGGCGCAGATCGTCGATCTCGGTGATGGGGAAGTCGGGCTGCGAATGGCGGACGCCGGTCCGTTCCTATGCGCGGCGCCGGGTGACCCGTATCCTGGCTTTTTTGCCATCGAGCCGCGGGCCTGGGAGCGGTTCCGGCTCGTGCCGGCCGGGGAGGCGGCGGATGTGGACCCGGTGGAGACGGCGCTTGCGGCCAACATGCTCGGCTCCGATCCCGGCCCGGCTGATGCCGCGCCGCGCCGCGCCGGGCGGGAGCTGGACGGCATCGCCGCGCACGATGCGCCCTGGAGCGTGGTCAAAGCCACCAATCTGATGCTGATGCGGGCGCGCATGCCGAGCGCCCGGGCCGCGGTCGTAGCGGCGGTTCGAGACGAGGGATGTTATCTGCTCGAATGGCTAGCGCACATGCGGGCGACCGGGTTCGGTCATGCCTTCATCTATACCAACGACAATCGAGACTCGTCGCTGCCGCTGCTAGAGGCGCTGCACCGGGCGGGACGTGTCACGCTGATCTGCAACCAGGTGTCGGCGGTCACGCCGCCACAAGTGAAGGCGTATGAGCATTCGATCCACCTGCTACCGGAGCTGCGACATTACGAGTGGGTGGGGTATTTCGACGCGGACGAGTTCCTGGTGCCGGACCGGCGGCATGACTACCGGGTCGGGCCCTGGATCGATGCGGTCGAGGCGCAGTGGACGACAGAGCGCCCCGCCGCACTATGCGTGAACTGGGACTGGTATGGCAGCGGCGGCCACGCGGTCAGGGCGCCGGGGCTGGTGCAGGAACGGTTCGTGCACAGCCGCCCGCACACCATGGTCAAGTCGATCGTCCGCCTGTCCGCCATTTCGACCATGGGCGGGTTGCACATGCCGGACCCGGGCTGTGTCTTGTGCGTCGATGCCAGCGGCGCGCGGCTGGATGCAACAGGGGCGGATGTGGGCCGGGTGGAGTTCAGCGGTGGTAAACTCAATCATTATTATCACAAATCGCTGGAGGAATTCATCGTCAAGCACCACCGGGGGCGGGGTGGCGCGCCGGGTGGGCGGACCGGCAAGCCGATGCAGACGTTCTTCCAGTGGGACGTGCCGCCGCTGCCGGCCCGCGCTTGCCCGACGCCGCCGGTGTTGCTGGGGCGGGTCAAGCAGGAGCTGACGTTACTGAGGCAGCTGCCCGGCGTGGCCGCGGCCGAGCAGGTGGCCATCGCGGCGCATGCGGCGATGGCGGCGGATCTGGCCGGGCCGGAGGTCATTCAAGCGCTGGCCCGTCATGCCCGGGGCCAGCCCGCCGGTTGGGGCGGACCGGCTCGTACCACGGAGGCCGCGGACTAGCGCTTGTCCACGGCCACGAAGTCCCGCTTCGGCGCGCCGGTATAGAGCTGGCGGGGGCGGCCGATGCGCTGGGACGGGTCCTCGATCATCTCCTTCCACTGGCTGATCCAGCCCACGGTGCGCGCGACGGCGAACAGCACCGTGAACATGCTGGTCGGAAAGCCCATCGCTTTGAGGATAATGCCCGAGTAGAAATCGACGTTCGGATACAGTTTCTTGCTGATGAAATACTCGTCATGCAAGGCGATCCGCTCCAGCTCGACCGCCATGTCCAGCAACGGATCGTCCTTGATGCCGAGTTCGTTTAAGACTTCATGGCAAGTCTTCTCCATGATCTTGGCGCGCGGGTCATAATTCTTATAAACGCGGTGACCGAATCCCATGAGGCGGACGCCGCTGTTCTTGTCCTTCACCTTTTCGATGAAGGCAGGGATATTGTCCTTGTGGCCGATCTCGGCCAGCATTTTCAGCACCGCCTCGTTCGCGCCGCCATGCGCGGGCCCCCAAAGCCCGGCGATCCCCGCCGCAATACAGGCGAACGGGTTGGCACCGGTAGAGCCTGCCAGACGCACGGTGCTGGTGCTGGCGTTCTGTTCGTGATCCGCGTGCAGGATGAAGATACGGTCCATCGCGCGGGCCAGCACCGGGTTCACATGATACGGCTCGGCCGGGACGGCGTTGATCATATAGAGGAAGTTCTCGGCATAACCGAGGTCGTTCCGCGGATACATGAACGGCTGGCCGATGGTGTATTTATATGCCCAGGCGGCGATCGTCGGCAGCTTGGCGATCAACCGGAAGGCGCTGATCCGCCGGTGATCGTCGTTCGTGATGTCCAGGCTGTCATGATAGAACGCGCTCAGCGCCCCTACGACCCCGCACAGCACGGCCATGGGGTGCGCGTCTCGGCGGAAGCCGTCATAGAACCGGCGCAGCTGCTCATGCAGCATGGTGTGGCGCATGACGCCGTGCTCGAACTCATGCCGCTGGTCCGCATTCGGCAGCTCGCCGTTCAGCAACAGATACGCGACCTCGAGGAACGTCGATTGCTCCGCCAGCTGATCGATCGGGTAGCCGCGATGCAGCAGCACGCCGGCGTCACCGTCGATGTAGGTGATCTTGCTTTCGCAGGCCGCGGTGGCGCCGAAGCCGGGGTCATAGGTGAAGATGCCCAGCGTCGCATACAGCTTGCTGATATCGGCGACCGAGGGCCCGATCGTGCCATCGCGCAGCGGCAAAGTCAGGGATTGGTTCGACCCGTCGAGGGTCATGGTGACAGACCCGTTCTTTGTGCCGCTCATGCGCTGTTCCTTACTGACGCGGGGCTAGCGTTCCCCACCGATGGCGCGATGCCGGCCCGCCGGTTTCGCTTCTTGTCAAAATAAGGGCGGCAGGGGACAAGACGCAACCTTCGCAATTGCAGCATGCATTTCCATCCGCCGTGGGTCCTCAGCTTGTCAAAAGGCGGCCTGACCGTGCCGCTTTTCAAAGAAGCGCAGGACCCGCGGGCGTATGTAGGCCGCATTGGATGGGCTCAGGGCTAACCGGCGCACGTGACACGCCCTTGGACAAGATCAGCGCGGGGTGCGGACCGTCAGGCTGGCTAGCCGTGCCATGGTGGCCTGAGCGACGTCTGCCCCGTTGGCCACGCAGTCCACCACCGGGCGGCCCTGCTCGTCACGGCTTTGCGGCACGCACTGCACCTGCCGGTCCCATACGGTCGCAGATAGGGCCGAGATCGCCCGGGCGCCGCACTCCGAACCCGCTTCGCACTTGCCGCCGACGATGCCGCGCACCCGCACGACCTGGCCGGCCAAACGCAACGTATCGCCGTCGATGACGGAGACTGCACCCGGCGCGCCCACCAGCCGCTCCGGCATCGGCGCTGCGCGGCCGGCGAGTTCGGTCGGTAAGCTGATCAGGATCGAACCGATCAACAGTACACTGCCGACGCCCAGCGCCGTCCGCCCAAGCGTCCGAGGCAAGGTGGACGCTGGGCGAAAAATGCGACGTTTCGTTTTCATGAGGCACAGCCCTAACGCCTCCCCTTGTGGCAAGCAACAGGGAAAGCAGAGGCGATCACAAACCCGTCAATTACAACCAAAAAGGGTGCTGTTGGTGAAGATGCATCCAGGATGTCATAATCCTATCGCGGCTGAGCCGGCTGCTGCCAGCGACGAAGCCTTGAACTAGCCCGGCGGCATAACCCCGTTCCCCCCGGCCCAGATGCGCCATCAGTGCGGCCGCGACCGCGCCATCATTCAGCAGCCCCAGTTCTTCTTGCAGCGCTGCCAAATGTTTTAGGAATTGGCGTGTGGCTTTACTTGCAAACAGCGGCTGAAAGAATTCGGCGGCATAGCGTAGCCGCTTACAATCCTTGCGTAGTTCATGCAGCGCTGGGATCGGCAGGTTCTTGAGATCCCGCCCCGCGCGCCGGACCCGCTTCCAGCGCCGGGTCAGCACGGCGGTGGCATAGGTGGCGGTCTCGCCGGTGGCGAATTCAGGGTGTTCCCACGGCCTCAAGGTCGCCGCACATCCAAGCTGAACCTGCAGCACGCGGAACTGCGGGGCCGCCAAGGCAATACGAAGGCCGGCATAGGCAGTGTCCCGCTTGCGCCTGGACGCTGCCAGTAGCGCCTTGATGCGTGGATCGGGCGGCAGGGTCTCGGTCATCGCGGCGGCAGTGCCGGCTAGGAACACGTCCCAGTCCCGCGCCGCACCCAGGCGAGCGGCCAAATCCTTAAGCGCCGGGTTGAGCGCCTCGATCTCGGCGCAGGCGATAACCGGCCGGAAGATCGAGAGGGCGGAGCGTAGCCTGCGGATCGCGACGCGCATCTGGTGTACAGGGGTGGCTGTCTGCCCGGACGCGGCCGGGCCGGCCCAGTGCAGCATCACGTCCAGGAGCTGACCGATGATGGCCGCGATGCTGCTAGACAGGTCCCGGCCTGGTGAGATCACCGTTGCGCCGGTGTGGCGGGCGGGCGGCTCCTGCCCGCGTGCGACTGAAACGGCCTGGGCCGCAAGTCCGGCGCACGGCACGGTCACGCGCAGGCTTTCCGCCAACGCGGAAGCCGCCTGCGTCAGGGCTCGCCGATCGCCTTCGAGCCACAGCCGGCAGGTGCGCTCGGTGGCCGCGACACCGCGCAACTCCGCATCCAATAGCGTGAGGGCGAGTCCCGGCAGGGTGAACCGGCTGCGCCGGCCCTGTAGCGCCGCGACCGGGGTGATAGGGTCATCGATCCCCAGCGCCGCCGCGCTTCGCCCCTCGGCCAGCAATGGGGTCGGCGCCAGCGGCGGCCAGGGATGTCCGGTGGCCGGCCGCAGAGCCTCGAGCCGCCAGGACGGCCCGGTTTCGGCCAGGCTGCGGCCGGACGCCGCGAGCGCGCCGTCTGCCGTGTCATGCCACAGGGTCCGCACCGCCGCCGTGCGGCCCGCGCGGTGAAGGCCGTCCATCCGCAGCAAGGGCCGTAGGTCGTCCGGCGCCAGGCTCAGCTCGATCCTATGCAGCTGCGGGGCAGTGTCGTTCTCAGGCGGAAGCATCGGCCAGGTCACGCGGGCATAGGAAGCGAACGAGCCGCCCCCCGCCATCCCCCAGTGTGCCCCAGGGCCCGCTGATGCCGAACTCCGCCAGGGCGCCAGAAGGGTAGCCCGCGCGAAGGCGGCTCAGCTCCGTCGTGTCCGGCGCGTCCCCGGCCAGTCGTTGGGCGGCCTCATGCAGGCCGGGGTTATGGCCGATCAGCAGCACGCTCCGCACCGTCTCGGGCGTGTTGCGCAGCACGGTGAAGATGCCCTCGGCGTCGGTCAGGTAAAGCGTGTCAAGCGGCTCGACCAACGGCGTCTCTGCCCAAGGCTCAAGCTCCTGCATGGTCTGGAGCGTGCGGCGGGAGGTCGAAACGAGGATGAGATCGGGGGTCAGCCCAAGCCCCTCCATCGCTGTCCGCATGGCCTGCGCTGCCACCCGGCCGCGGCGGTTGAGAGGGCGCGAGTGGTCGGAAAGGCCGGGGTCATCCCACGAGGATTTCGCGTGCCGGAGCAGGAGAAGTTGGCGCATGTAAAACAGACTGCCCCCGGCAGCGCTTGGGAGCAACAGCGGCCTCGTCGACCAGGCTGTCTGTCGAAAGGCTTGAATGCCTTCACGGCTGGCGGCCGGCTTGCCGCTTGATGAGCGAAGCAACTCTGGACTGGCCGGGTTGTTGCAGCCGGGTTCGGCGCCACACTCTGCGTGGCAGCGGGAGATGTAGGATGGCAGCACCGGTGGTGGTGATTGGGGCGACGGGGGCGATCGGCGGCGCCATAGCCCGGCGTCTGGTGGCCCGTGGTGATGCGGTCCACCTGATCGGGCGTGACCCGGCGCGGCTGCAGGCGCTGGCGGCGGAACTGGGCGGCACGCATGCGGTGGCGGACGTGTTGGACGATCAGGCGCTGGCCGCGGCGGTGCAGGCAGGCGGGCCGGCGCTGGGTGGTCTAGCGTTCTGTGTGGGCAGCATCGTGATGAAGCCGTTGCGCCGGGCGAGTGCGGCCGATTTCATCGACACGTTTCGACTGAACGCGGTAGCGGCGGCGCTGGCCGTGGCGGCAGCCGCGGACGGGCTGCGGGCGGTGCCGGGCAGTGGCGTCGTGCTGTTCAGCACGGTGGCGGTGCGCTCAGGCTTTGCCAACCATGCGGTGATCTCGGCGGCCAAGGGCGCGGTCGAAGGACTGACCGTGGCACTAGGGGCAGAGCTTGCGCCGCATGTGCGGGTGAATTGCATCGCGCCCAGCCTGACGCGGTCCGGCATCGCCGCCCAGATGACCGATAATGAGGCCATGTCGAAGGCGATCGCGGCGCAGCACCCCATTCCGCGACTGGGTGAAGGGGACGATGCCGGAGCGCTAGCCGCGTTCCTGCTAGGTCCGGACGCGGGGTGGATCACCGGGCAGGTCATCAACGTGGACGGCGGCCGCTCGACGCTCAGGACCAAGGGATGAGCACGCTTCGTATCGTCCTAGGGGATCAGTGCAGCGCCGGGTTGTCGGCGTTGGAGGACCTGGCGCCCGGCGACGTGGTGCTGATGTCCGAGGTGATGGGGGAGTGCACGTATGTGCCGCATCATCCAAAGAAGATCGTGCTGGTGCTGTCGGCGATGCGGCATTTTGCGCAGGCGCTGGAGGCGCGGCAAATCCAGGTCGATTACATTCGGCTGGACGACCCGGCCAACACCGGGTCTTTACGGGGTGAGATGCTGCGTGCAGTGGCGCGGCACCGGCCCACGCACATCGTCGCGACCGAGCCTGGCGAATACCGGCTGCGCGAGGATTTCCGGCACTGGCAGGAGCTCTCCGGGATCGAGACGGACATCAGGGACGACACGCGGTTCCTGTGCCGGATCCAGGAGTTCCGCGCGTGGGCCCAGGACAAGGACCCGCGCGGCGGGGGCTTCCGCATGGAGTTCTTCTATCGCGAGATGCGCCGGCGCTATGGCTTGTTGATAGACGATGGCAAGCCGGCTGGGGGGCGCTGGAACTTCGATGCGGAGAACCGCAAGCCGCCGCCGAAGGACTTGCGCGGGCCGCCGACGCCGAAGTTTCCGCCGGATGCGGTAACGTCCGAGGTCATGGCACTGGTGGCCGAGCGGTTCCCCGCGCATTTCGGAAATGTGGACGGCTTTGCTTTGCCCGTCACGGCCGAGGATGCGCAGCGCGCGCTGGATGACTTCATCCAGAACCGGCTGCCGTTGTTCGGGGATTGGCAGGACACGATGAAGATGGGGGAGAGCACGCTGTATCACGCGCTGATCAGCACCTCGATGAACACCGGCCTGCTGTCCCCCTTGGCAGCGTGCCAGGCGGCGGAGGCGGCATGGCGGGACGGCCGCGTCCCGCTCAACGCAGTCGAAGGATTCATCCGGCAAATCATCGGCTGGCGCGAGTTCGTGCGGGGCGTGTATTGGCTGGGTATGCCGGAGTATGCGGCATTGAACAGCCTGAACGCGCAGCGGAAATTGCCAGCGTTTTACTGGACGGGTGATACGGACATGAACTGCCTGCATCACGCCATCACGGACACGAAGCGCCACGCCTACGCGCACCACATCCAGCGCTTGATGGTCACCGGCAATTTCGCGTTACTGGCCGGGCTCGACCCAGACGAAGTTGATGAGTGGTATCTAGTGGTGTTCGCCGACGCCTATCAATGGGTGGAACTGCCCAACGTGCGCGGCATGGCGCTGCATGCGGATGGCGGCATCATGGGCAGCAAACCCTATGCTTCGTCTGGCGCTTACATCAACCGGATGAGCGACTACTGTAAGGGATGCTTGTATGACGTGAAGGAGGCCGTGGGGGACCGCGCGTGCCCGTTCAATGCGTTGTATTGGGACTTCATCGCGCGCCACCGCGACAGGTTCGCGCAGAACAACCGGATGGCGATGCCGGTGCGCACGCTGGATAAAATGAATGCGGCACGGATCGCTGCCGTGCGGGAGCGGGCAGCGGCCTTTCTTGGCCGGATGGACGCGGGAAGCCGGGTTTGAGTCTATCAGGTTAGGGATGCAGAAGTTTCAAAGAAGACGCCGATCTTCGCTTAAACGTCCATCGGACCTCGACTGGCATAGACCACCGACCAGGCGGGAAATCTATCCATGGCTAGGAGGCGCTGAGGGTCCTCAGGAACGCCTGGGTGAACGGCTTGGCCAGGATGTCACCGAGCTTCGGCACTGCGGCCTTGATGGCGGGGGTCTGCATGTGCGCCTCGATGGACGCCTGGTCGGCCCAGACCTCGAACGTCATGAAGCGTCCGGGCTGCTTCGCGTCCTCGGTCAGCGTGTAGTGTAGGCAGCCGGGTTCGTGGCGGGAGCCTTCGGCGAAGGCTACCATGAGGTCGCGCAACGCGTCGGCACGGTCGGGCTTGGAGACGAGCTCGGCGATGACGGTGACTGGCATCTCCGCCGCCCGGGCCGGAAAGGCGGGCATGATCAAGGCCGCGAGCAGCAGGAGGCGGCCCGGTATGGATGCGTGCATGATACTTCCCCTGGCGTCCGGGTTGCTCCCGGCATCGTCCATCCTGAGCGTGCCGTGATTCCTGGGTTTGGTGCAATGCCGGCGTGATCGATCAGCCCGGGGCGCCTATGATTCCGGGGTATGTGCCTGGACCTGGTGGGATGCGGAGGGCATCCCACCCTACGCGCTATGCGATGCCCAATAACCCCCGGGCGAAGTCGTGGGCCTCGAACGGGCGGAGGTCGGTGGCTTGTTCGCCGACGCCGACCGCGTGGACGGGGAGGCCGAAGGCTTGGGCGAGGGCGACCACGATGCCGCCGCGGGCGCTGCCGTCCAGCTTGGTGACAACCAGGCCTGTCACGGCCACCATGTCGCTGAATACCCTGACCTGCTCGATCGCGTTCTGGCCCGTGGTGGCGTCCAATACCAGCAACACGGAGTGCGGCGCCGCAGGCTCCTGCTTTTGGATTACGCGGATGATCTTCGCCAGCTCCTCCATTAAGGCGCCCTTGTTATGCAGGCGCCCGGCGGTGTCGATCAGCAAGACGTCGGCGCCGTCCGCCCGCGCGCGGGTCAGGGCGTCGAAGGCGAGGCCGGCGGCGTCGGCGCCGGGAGGGCCGCTCACGACGGGGGCGCCGGTGCGCTCCCCCCAGACCTGCAGCTGCTCGACGGCGGCCGCGCGGAACGTGTCGCCGGCCACCAGGACGGGGCGGAGGCCCTGTTCCTGGAAGCGCAGCGCGAGCTTGCCGATGGTGGTGGTCTTGCCGGTGCCGTTCACGCCGACCACCAGCACGACGTGCGGGCGGAGGGTGCGGTCGATCACCAGGGGGATGGCCACCGGCTCCAGCAGGGTGGCGATCTCGGCGGCCAGGGCGTCCTTCACCTCGGTATCGGTGACATCCGTGCCGAAGCGGCTGCGGCGGAAGCGGGCGACGATCTCGGCGGCGGCGGCGGGGCCGAGGTCGGCGCCGATCAGCAGCTCCTCCAATTCGGCCAGCGCGGCGTCGTCCAGCTTTCGCTTGGTGAACACGGCCGAGATGCCGCCGGTCAGCTTTTGGGTGGAGCGGCTCAGCCCCTCCTTCAGCCGCGAGAAAAAACCCAGTGCCATTACGCCACCAGTCCCTGTGCCGTCGCGCCGGTGACCCGCACCGTGGCCAGTGTGCCGAGCTGAAGGGGCGCGCTGAGCCGGACCGGGGAGAACGACCCGGTATGGCCCACGCCACCCTGCTCCACCACGACCTCTACGTCGTGGCCGATCTGTGCGTGGTGGAACGCTGCGGCGTGCTGCGCGGCCGCTTGGCGGAGCCGTGCCGCCCTTGTGCGGCGTTCCGGCGCGGGAACGGCGGGCATGCGGGCCGCGGGGGTGCCGGGTCGTTCGGAATACGGGAAGCAATGCAGGTAGGGCAGCGCGGCCTCGTGCACGAAATCCAGCGTTTCCTGAAACAGCGCCTCCGTCTCGGTGGGGAAACCGGCGATCAGGTCGGCGCCGATGCCGATGCCGGGCCGGAGTGCGCGGGCGCGGGCGATCAGGGCCAGCGCCTCCGCCCGGCCATGCCGCCGCCGCATGCGCTTCAGGATCAGGTCGGATCCGGCCTGGAGCGATAGATGGAGGTGCGGCATGAGGCGGGGCTCGGTGGCCAGCACGTCCCAGAGCGCCGGGTCGATGGCGGCGGGATCGAGCGAGGAGAGGCGCAGCCGCGGCAGGCCGGGTACCAGCGCCAACAGGCGGCGGATGGTCTCGCCGAGGCTCGGGGCGCCGGGCAGGTCGGGCCCGTAGGAGGCGATATCGACGCCGGTCAGCACCACCTCCTGCACCCCGGCCTCGGCCAGGGTGCGGATCTGGGCGGCTAGGGTGCCGAGCGGGAGGCTGCGGGACGGGCCGCGGGCGTAGGGGATGATGCAGAAGGTGCAGCGGTGGTCGCAGCCTTGCTGCACCTGGACGTAGGCGCGGGCGCGGCCGGCGATTCCCTGTGGCGGACGCGGGGCTCCGGTTGCGCCCCAGCTTTCGGCGCGGAGCTTGGCGGTGTTGTCCAGCACCTGGGTGACGCCGGGCAGGGCGGCCCAGCGCGCTGGGTCGAGCGTGGCGGCGCAGCCGGTCACGACGATGGGGGTGCCCGGACGCTCCCGGGTTAGGCGGCGGATGGCGGCCCGCGCCGTACGCTCGGCCTCCGCCGTGACGGCGCAGGTGTGGACCACCACGGTGCCGCCGAGGGCGGCGGTATGACCGCGGATGATTTCCGACTCGAAGCTGTTGAGCCGGCATCCGAAGGTGATGATCTCGGCGCCGGGCGAGGGGAGGGGTGGCTGCATATCAAAACTCAACTATGGCATCCCCGGCGCCTCGGCTAGGGTGCAGCGAGATGGAAATGGGGTGTTGCGTGATACGGGTCTGGATAATGAGCGCGGCGGTGCTGTGCGGGATGATGGCGGCGCCGGCGGAGGCGCGGACGCACCGGCATGCGCGGCATCGGCATGCCGTGCGGCATTACCACCGGACGGTGCGACGCCCCGCCCCGCCGTATTACGCCGGAGGAGCCGGCTATGGCGGCACGCTCATTCCCGCGCATGACGGCACGACCGACCTGCCGATGCTGCTGCGCGCCTGCCGCACGGGTGACGGATCCGCCTGCTTCGTGTCGGCGGCGCTGTCGCGTCCCTGACGTCAGAGGGTGGCGGTGCCGCGGAACACCAGGGTGGAGGGGCCGGCCATCAGCACGTGCCCGTCCTCCCGCCAGGTGATGTCCAGCACGCCGCCATCCATGATGACTTCGGTGTGCCGCTGGATGAGACCGCGGCGGACCCCGGCCACGACCGCCGCGCAGGCGCCGGAACCGCAGGCCAGGGTGAGCCCGGCGCCCCGCTCCCATACGCGAAGCCGCACCCGGTCCGGCGCCGTGACCTCGGCGAAGCCGATATTGGCGCGTTCTGGAAACAGCGCGTGATGCTCGAGCGCTGGGCCCAAGGTCTCGGCCACGCCGGTATCGGGCACGAACAGGGTGGCGTGCGGATTGCCCATGTTGCAGCAGGTGGCGGGCCAGGGCGCGCCGAGACCGACCTCCAGCGTGTCCATGGCCTGGGCCAGCGGCACGTCCTGCCAGGCCAGCCGCGGCGCGCCCATGTCGACGCGCTGCCGCCCGTCCGGCAGCCGCTCGGCCGGGAGGTCACCGGCGCTGGTGCGGATGACCTGGTAGGGGCGTCCGTTCTCCTCGAACAGCAGCTCGGCCACGCACCGGGTCGCGTTGCCGCAAGCGCCGGCCTCGCTGGCGTCCGGGTTTTGGATGCGCATCACGAGGTCGGCGTCCGTGCCCGGCGGCGGGCGGTGCAGGGTGATGAACTGGTCACAGCCGATGCCGAGCCTGCGGTCGGACAGCGTCATCACCTCGGCCGGGCTGAGCCCCATCGGCCGGGCACGCTCATCGACGATGATGAAATCATTGCCGGCGCCGTGCATCTTGGTAAATCGGATATCGGTCACGCGCCTGACATAGCAAAAGCCAGAAGAGGACGGAATGCGTAACACGGTCTTGGCGGTCACCGCCGGTATGACGCTGGCGCTCATGGGGTGCGCGGACGATCCGGACCTGCCGCGCGTCGGCACGCCCGCGGTGGCGGTGATCGCGCAGAGCCTGCCGCCGGCCCGCGTGGTGGCGGTGGTGGAGGCGCGCGGCTGGTTGAGGCGCCTGACGGCGCTACAGCCGCTCGAGCCCGCACGGGTTGCGGCACCCCCGGCCCCTGCTCTGGTGGCGATGGCGGTTCCGGCAGCCGCTCCGGCATCGGCCCCGCCGGCCAGGCCGGTCGCGGTGCGCCCGCCCGCCGAACTGACGCCCCGCCCCGCTATTGTGCTGCAGGCCTCCGCCCCGCCGCCGCGGGTCGTTCCGGTGCAGCAGTTCACGACCTGGAAGAGCGCCTGCCGGTCGGGGGACGTGACGGCCTGCATCATGGCCGATGCGATGGAGGGGCGCCCGGTCAGCCGGTAGCTGGTTCGCTTGCGAAGCCGGCGGATTGCAGGTATGGACAAGGCGTCTGCGCGCCGGGCCTGTATGGGCATGCCCGGCCGCGACGCTTGCGATGATGCCAGGGGGTGTCCGCAGGTCCCAAGCAGGAGATGCAAATGCCCAAGCTGAAGACGAAGTCTTCTGTCAAGAAGCGCTTCAAGATCACCGCCACCGGCAAGGTGCTCGCCGGCCCCGGCAAGAAGCGGCACAACCTGATGGCGCGGAGCCAGAAGGCCAAGCGCGCGAACCGCGGCTCCCAGACGCTGAACCATGCAGACGGCCTGACCGTCAAGCAATGGGCCCCGTACGGCATTGCATAAGGAGCAGCGCAGATGGCACGCGTAAAACGGGGCGTCACCACCCACGCCCGGCACAAGAAGGTCCTGAAGGCGAGCAAGGGCTTCGTCGGACGCAGTTCGACCAATTACCGCATCGCGCTGGAGCGGCTGGAGAAGTCGCTCCAATACGCATACCGCGACCGCCGGCAGAAGAAGCGGGATTTCCGCGGATTGTGGATCCAGCGAATCAACGCCGCGGTGCGGGAGCAGGGCTTGACGTATAGCCGGTTCATCGCCGGGCTGAAGGCGACGGGGATCGACATGGACCGCAAGATCCTGGCGGCGCTCGCCTATGACGACCCGGTGACGTTCGCCGCCGTGGTGGACCAGGTCAAGGCGGTCATGCACGCCGCCGCGGAAGACAAGACAGTAGCCCAGCTCGCCGCCCTGACCGAACCGGCGTAACGACTAGAGGCGACGCCCCCTCTCCCTCCGGGAGAGGGCTGGGGTGAGGGGAACAAGCGGAACCGCCCTGAACCGCGTCCAAACCCCTGACGACCAGGCCACACCATGACCGACGACCTCGCGACCCTCAGGACCGAGACCGCGAACGCCCTCGATGCCGCCCCGGACATCCGCGCCTGGGACGCCATCCGCGTGGGCGTGCTGGGCAAGTCGGGGCGCCTGACCGCGCTGCTGAAGGAGCTCGGCCGGCTGTCGCCCGACGAGCGCCGCATCCGGGGCGCCAGCCTCAATCATCTACGCGACGAGTTGACCACGCTGATCGACTCCCGACGCGCAACGCTGGAAGCGGAGGCGCTGGAAACGCGCCTGGCTGGCGAGAAGATCGACGTCACCCTCGCCGCCATCCCGTCGCCCGCCGGCCTGATCCACCCCATCAGCCGCACCATGGAGGAGATGGCCGCCATCTTCGGCGCCATGGGCTTCCGCATCGGCGAGGGCCTGGACGTGGAGACGGACTGGTTCAATTTCGGCGCGCTGAACATCCCGGCGCACCATCCGGCCCGGGCCGACCATGACACGTTCTATCTGCCGGGCACGCGCGACGGGCGGCCGCTCGTGTTGCGGACGCAGACCAGCGACGTGCAGATCATCTCCATGCTGAACGAGCCGCCACCGCTGCGCGTGATCGCGCCGGGCCGGACCTACCGCGCCGATCGTGACGCGACGCACTCGCCCATGTTCCATCAATGCGAGGGGATCGTCATCGACCGGGACATCACGCTCGGGCATCTCAAGGGCTGTCTGATCGATTTCCTGCGCGCCTTCTTCGGCCTGTCCAACCTGCCGGTGCGGTTCCGCAGCTCGTATTTTCCGTTCACCGAGCCGAGCATGGAGGTCGATATCGGCTGGAACCGTCGCACCGGCGAGATCGGAGGGGGCGGGGATTGGCTGGAAATCCTGGGTTCCGGCATGGTGCATCCGCGCGTGCTGGCCAATTGCGGGCTGGACCCGCGTGAGTGGCAGGGGTTTGCGTTCGGCATGGGGGTCGAGCGTGTGACCATGCTCAAGCACGGCATCCCGGATTTGCGCCCGTTCTATGAGAGTGACCTGCGCTGGCTCCGGCATTACGGGTTCAACCCGCTGGCGCCCGTGGCCCTGCACGAGGGCCTGGCATGAAGTTCACGCTGGGCTGGCTGCGCACGCACTTGGACACGGACGCGCCGCTCGACACGATCACCAGCCGGCTGACGGCCATCGGGCTCGAGCTCGAGGGGGTGACCGACCCGGGCGCGGCGCTGCGTCCGTTCCGGGTGGCCTATGTCGTGAGCGCGGAACAGCATCCGAACGCGGACCGGCTGCGGGTGTGCCAGGTTGATGCCGGGGACGGGCCGGTCGGCGTGGTCTGTGGCGCGCCGAACGCGCGGGCTGGCATGAAGGCGGTGTTCGCTCCGCCGGGCGCGGTGATCCCGGCCACGGGTGCGGTGCTGAAGGTGGGCGAGATCCGCGGGGTCCCCAGTAACGGGATGCTGCTGAGCACGCGCGAGATGGGCCTGGGGGACGAGCATGACGGCATCCTGGAGCTGCCGTCCGACGCGCCGCTGGGTCAGTCCTATGCCGTCTATGCGGGGATGGACGACCCGCTGATCGAGATCGGCGTGACGCCCAACCGCGGGGACGCGCTGGGTGTCCGCGGTGTGGCGCGCGATCTGGCGGCGGCGGGGCTGGGCACGCTCCGCCCCTGGTCGCCCGCCGGGGTGCCGTCATCCGAGCCGAGCGCGGTGGCGTGGGCGGTGGAACGGGGTGACGCCTGCCCGTGGATCCTGGGCCGGACCGTGCGCGGCGTCCGGAACGGGCCGTCCCCGGCCTGGCTGCAGCGGCGGCTCGTGAGCATCGGCCTGCGTCCCATCAACGCGCTGGTGGATGTCACCAATTTCTTCACGGTCGACCTCGGGCGGCCGCTGCATGTGTTCGACGCGGACCGCGTGACCGGCGGCGTGCTGACCTTGCGAAGCGGTGCCGGTGAGACGTTCCGGGCGTTGAATGGCCGGGACTATACCGTGACCGCCGAGGACGCCGTGTTCGCCGATGCCGCCGGCGTGCACTCGCTGGCCGGCATCATGGGGGGTGAGGCGACCGGGTGCACCGAGGCCACGACGTCCGTGTTCATCGAGTGTGCGCTGTTTGACCCCGTGTATGTGGCGCTGGCCGGGCGGCGGCATCAGATCGTGAGCGACGCGCGGCAGCGGTTCGAGCGCGGGATCGACCCGGCGCTGCTGCCCGGCGCGATCGAGGCCGCGGCCGCCATGGTCATCGAGCTGTGCGGCGGCAGCGCGAGCGAGGTGGTTTCGGCCGGGGCCGAGCCGGCGTGGCAGCGCCGGGCGACGATGCGGTATGAGCGGCTGCGCACGCTAGGCGGCGCCGACATCGTGCCGGCGGATGCCGACCTGGCGCTCACGGGGCTGGGTTTTACGATCCACCACCGGGACGCCACCACGGTCACGGTCGATGTCCCGTCCTGGCGCAACGACATCGCGGCGCGCATTACGCTGGACCAGGCGCACGGGCTCGATCCCGCGCGCGCCGCGCAGGCCGCCGAGGGCTGCGCCACGATGGAGCCGGAGGCGGATCTGGTGGAGGAGGTGCTGCGCCTCCGCGGCCTCGATACCATTCCCGCCGTGTCGTTGCCCCGCGCCTCGCCCATTCCGGCCGCGACGCTGACCGCGCGGCAGGCGCGGACGGCGCTGGCGCGGCGCACCTTGGCCGGGGCCGGGTTGTTGGAGTGCGTGACGTTCAGCTTCATGGCGCAGGGCGCGGCCGGGCTGTTCGGTGACGCCGGGGCGTCCAACCGGTTGCTGAACCCGATCGCGTCCGACCTCGATCAGCTGCGCCCCACCCCGGTCGCGACCCTGGCCGGGGCGGCGCAGCGCAACGCGGCGCGCGGTTTGCCCGACTCCCGCCTGTTCGAAACCGGCCCGGCGTTTACCGAGGGACCGCAGGAGCTGGTGGCGGCCGGGTTGCTGACCGGGCACACGCCCCGCCATCCGCTCGCGCCCGCCCGGCCGGTCGGGGCGATGGACGTGAAGGCGCTGGTGATGACGACGCTGGCGGCGCTGGGCCTGCCGATGGAGAGCCTGAGCGTCAGCACCGACGCGCCGGCATTCTACCATCCCGGGCGGAGCGGCCAGGTGCGGCAGGGGCCGAAGCTGGTGCTGGCCCGCTTCGGCGAGCTGCATCCCGGCGTGACCGCCGCCCTGGACCTCACGGGCCCGGCCGCCGCGTTCGAGCTGTTCCTGGACCGGATTCCCGACCCGAAGCGCCGTAAGAAGGGCGCCCCGGACCTGCCGGCGCTGCAGCCGGTCCGGCGCGATTTCGCCTTCGTGGTGGACGGGACGGTGGCGGTCGACTCCATCGTCCGCGCCGCCCGCCAGTCCGACCGGACGCTGATCGAGAGCGCCAGCGTGTTCGACGTCTATACGGGGGAGGGCGTGGCGGAGGGCAAGAAGTCGGTGGGTATCGAGGTCGTGTTCCAGCCGCGGACCGCGACGTTGACGGATGCGGAGCTGGAGGCGGCATGCCAGCGCGTGGCGGCGGCGGTGGAGAAGTCGGTGGGCGGCACGTTGCGTTAGAGGATCACCCGCGATTGCGAGTTGCCGCTTGGCGGCTTTGCGAATCCAGGGCGACAGCCTTGCATTTGGCTCTATAAACTTCACGAACGAATGGACACGTATCAGGATCGCACCATGCTTGCCTACGACATCGCTATCCTCGACCAGGCCGCCGACCGGGGCGTTGCGGTATGTCACGGTTGGTGCTTCGGCCTACCGCCAGGTATCCAGCCGCCGCAATGGCCGCTGGACCCCGCCAACGGCTACCCGCTGCAGCACAGCTTTACCCTGCTGCTGCCGGAGGACCACCGCTGCCATGGTCCCGAGTTTGTCGCGGTGTCGTTCTTTGCCTCGGCGCTGGAGCACAATGATGGCGGCCCCCTCGTGAAAACACCGGCGATCCGGGCGGTCATGAACGGTGCGGACGCACCGGCCGACCCCGACCTTCTCCCATTCTGGCACTCGGTGCAGAGTGCTCATCCGCGCCTGCACCGGTTCGAAGACAGGCTCGGTACTGCTTACGCGGCCATGTTGCTGACGCAGGCCGAGTTCGACGGACCGGCCTGCCTCCCGCCCAGGCTCGACGGCAACCGGTATCGCGATGCGCTGCGTGCCCCGGCCTGGCTGCGGGTCGGCTCGCTGCTTGCGTCAGAGGCGTTCACGGCGGACCCGCAATGGATACGCGACACGCACGGCGAGGCCGCTCCGGAGATCCTGGCCGAAAACCGCGCGCTGCGCTGGTCTCCGAGAGCGAACGACCCGAATGCCGGCAGATCACCCGTCGACGAGTCCAGGGACGAAGCTTCCGACTACATTCAACCGTTATTCCGCGGCTCCGACGGCGAATACCAGGATCACGACTGGGTCGCAGGTCTCGGCCTTAACCATTTGGGCGGAACCATGCAGCCTTCCCAGTGGACGCAGTCATTCAGCCCGCATTACATCGAATTCGAAGAGGCGATGGGCGGCTTCAACTTCGGTGGCGGCAACGCACAACTCGACCTGCGCGACATGAAGTTCGAGTGGGCTTGCGGCTGATTTGACCATGGTCAACAATCGTCATCAAGAGCCGCGTTGAGGACGAGGCCATTCATGGCGACGACCGCGTAACTGGCCCTGGATTGCCTCGCCAGGCGGCTCGCATGACGGAATTTAGGGCGGTGGCAGCTGATATAAAGGATCGTCTGGTCGCGCCAGGCTAAAACCGAGCCGTTCGAGACGCTTCTCACGTGCCACCGCGCGGACCCCGGCTCGGGCAGTTCCACATGCTCGCGCCCGGTCAGCCGGCCTCTTACGAGATCGTACCAGGCGAAGGCCATCCCGCCTTGTATTGCGGTGACTAGTCCGATCTGGCCGTCGTGATAGGCCAGCGCGGCGATGGTGTCGGCGACCTCGATCGGGTTTTCCAAGGCTACCGTCTGCAATGTCTGCCGGTCTGCGTCCAGCAGCCACACCAGCGGTGATGCGTCTGCGACGAAGGCAAGGCGGCCGTCCGGCAGGACCACCCCTTGGGCTTGCATCCGCCCCGGCGCGTCCGGCGTAGGTGTCAGGAAGCGTCGATGCATGTTGCCGCTCATATCCAAAGCCTATCCGGAGATTATCCCTTGCAGAAATTCAAAGCCGCTCTTTTAGGTTGTGCGATCGTCCTCGCGGCCCTGCCGGCCCGCGCGGTTCCGTTGCTGTTCCAGCTGTCGGGGTCGAAAAGCGCCACCTTCCAGCTCGATTCCAGTCCGACGCCGGATACGTTCAGTTCTTCGTTCCTGGGTTCGCAAATCCAGTTCAACAACCTCGCTGGGACGTTTGCGGGCGCGCCCGGGACGGCATCGTCCATCGGTTTCGGCACCGGTCCCATCCTGGCGCAACTCAACGTCAACGGCACCGCGCTCGGCTTTGCCCAGTTCGGCGGTCCTGACCTGTTTTCCGGCCCGGCCAATGCGCCGGTCTTCACACCGGGCTCGTTCGCGCTGAGCAGCATCGTATCGGGTGCGAGCACGCTGACGATCTCGGCGCTCCTGGGTCAGGCGATACCGGAACCGTCGAGCTTGCCGGTCGCGCTCGCGAGCGTTGCCATGTTGGGGCTGGTCATCCGGTTTAGGAAGATGCGGTCCTAGCCAGCAAATGGGACGGGTGCTGTTGGCGTTTGATACCCTCATCGCCAAGCGTCGCTGACCAGACCGCGGGCGCGGATGTATCGCGGCTCATCCAGCCGCGGACCTGTCACCGTCTGCCCGGCCGATTATTGTAGGAATGCGTGAGCGCAGCATTAGCCGCCACAATGCGGAAGCGACTGGTTTAGCACGGAATAACAGAACTCGGGCGCAAGGACTCCACCTTCAATGTCATCGCGAGCGCAGCGTGGCGATCCAGGGCGCCATGAGCAGTCTTGTCACCCTGGATCGCCACGCCCAAGCGGGCTCGCGATGACGGTGTAGATACCGTGTTGGGGTGCAAGAGGCGTGCACCCGCCGGTGCTGTTTTTGTGCGTGCCCCGTTGCTCCCAGGGTAGCGTCGTGCTCGTCGCGTTCAAGGACGCTTCGCGCCGGTTCGAGGTGGCCTCTGGCCATCGTTGAGCACGCCTGCGCGCGCCGCTGTTGCGATTTGCGGTCGGGACGAAGGGATGGGCTGTTCCGGTCGAACCAAGGATGGGGGTCCGACGTCATCAGGCGGCCATGGCGAGCGCTGGGTCAAAGTGTTTACCAGTTTTGAGCACGCCGAAGCAGATGGTGAGCAGCTTGCGCATGGCGGCGACGACGATCTGCTTGCCTTTCAGGCGACCTTTCTCACGCAGGCGGGCGGCCAATGCCGCGACGGCTTTGTTGTGACGCATGGCCGCCATGGCCGGCATGAACAGCGCGGTCCGCAAGGTTGCGTTGCCAATCTTGAAGATGCGGGTAGGGTGGTTGATCGACGATCCCGACTGGCCTTGGGTTCAAGCCGGCATAGGCGACCCCCTGGCGGCGCTGCCGATGATGTCGGGGCCGGGCAGCTCGGCGAGCAGGATGGCGGCGAGGGTGGCTCCCACGCCATCGATGCTGACCAGAAGGTCGCGCTTGCCGCGGAGGTCGTTGTCGTCGTGGATGGTTTGCTCGATTTCCTGATCGACGGCTGCGATTTGAGCGGAGAAATGCGCGATCGTGGCCTCGGCCAAGGCGCCGGCGGCGGCGTCGCTGCTGACGCTTGCGGCGCGGTTCTGCACTCGACCCTGCTGGCCACGAAGCCGGCCCGCATGGTTTGCAGGTCATAGAGCCGTTGCATGGCCGCCGAAGGCGGGCGCCAAGCCGGCGGCGCGAACACGGCGGCGTAGTCACGGATATGGGCGGCGTCGACCTTGTCGGTCCTGTTGCGGCCGAGCCTGGTACGGGCGAAGTCGCGGATCTGGGCCGGGTTGACGACGCTGACGGTATGGCCTGCCTCGTGCAGCGCCAATGCGACGCCGAGGCTGTAGCGCCCAGTGGCCTCCATTCAGGCGTGGAGCCGCCCGGCTTACGATGCTCGAGCCAGGCGATCAGCGCCCGGTGGCCGGCGGCCGTGTTGTCGAAATTGCTTGCCGATTGGCTTGCTGGCCAGGATGATACTGACGTCGAGCGTGATCTTGGACACGTCGATGCCGAGGGTTGGAGCAGTCATGATCCTCTCGCTGTTCCCAGTTGCACCAGCAACGCCCCGCACCCGAACAACCTTGTATACAGGATCGCACGATGGTGCGTCCCAGGATACCGTACAGTCTCATGGCGGAGCTTCGGAGTATCTACACCGCAGGCTCGCGGCCGTGAGGAAGGGTTCGGACTCACCGCCTCCGTTGCTATCCAGCGATCAGCTTACAACCGCTCGACAAAAACGACATACAAGGATGGGTCAACGCGTTGGAGTCCTGGTATTAAAGGTAAATTTCGTATCGACACTTACCTTCCCCTCTAGTAACAATCCGATGGATCGAAATATGAACGTCTTTTTACTGATATCTTTTTCTACGCTTGCAATACTTGCAATCCACTTTTTTACTCACGAACTGAGCATAACGCACGCACGATCTGTCCAAATCTCCTCCCTATGCTTTTCAGGTGGAATCAGCTTCGGAACACTCGTATCTTTGTTCGCGCATTACCTCGGTGCCGTCGATAAACACGGAATGTATCAGGGCGTATTAGGCGTTCGCCTCAAAAGCCTGCTTGATATAATGCTGGATCTGAATGGCGAAGTGACGCTCGCCTTACTGGCATTTCTAGTGGTAGTGGTGCCGCAGATCATCTCGTATTTGATCGGTTCCATTTTCGGAGTTGCTTCAAAAATCCTATTCCTCAGTCTAAGTTTGAAACTGACGGTATGGACTTTGATTAAAGCTTATTACGGCACGGCAGGCATATACTTGTCTATGGAATTATTTGGGTTACTTTATAGGTGGTCAGACTTCGACTCAGTAAAGTCGGTGGCCGTTATTCCGGGATCTCTAGTTCTGGCCGCCTTTGCTTCATTTCTACTGAATGTCAGATGCTCTTTTTCGAGTCTTTCGGGAAAAACCTTTCCCTTGGCTCGACTCAGGCGCCGTTTTCACAAGTACTCAACACGAAATCTAAGGCGCTTGTATATAGCGGAGTGGAGAAAGAAGAGTCGGAAGGCTTAAGCATCGAGATGGACCTCGAAACGATATGGTGCCGCATGATGAACTGGCGCAAGAACATCAGCTAGCGTAGGTGGATAAGCGTAGGGCCATCCACCGGTAGCCGGCGCCGGTCAGAGGTGGATGGCGCTGCGCTAATCCATCCTACGGTGTAAAGGTTATGAACGTACCGTCTCTGGGGGTTATCAATTCGTTGGCCCGCTCGTTCGGATCGGCCACGCCGAGAGCCATGCCGCAGGCGATGATGAGTTCGTCCGGAATGGCCAGGTGCCGGCGGATGGTGGCGTGGAACGGGGCGAAGGCGGCCTGGGCGCAGGTGTCCAGGCCGGCGCCGCGGGCGGCGGTCATGACGCCCTGCATGAACATCCCGAGATCGAGCCAGCTGCCTTGCGCCAGGCGGCGGTCGATGGTGAAGATCAGGCCGACCGGAGCGCCGAAAAAGTCATAGTTCTTGCCGTGCTGCCGGGCCGTCGCGGCGCGGTCGCCCTTTACGATGCCGAGCAGGCCATACAGTGCCCAGCCGACGTCGCGGCGGCGGGCAAGATAAGGCTCGGGCCATTCTTTGGGGTAGTAGGGATACTCCATCTCCGGCTGCTCGCCGGCCTCGTGCTGCGCCAGGATCTCGGCGCACATTTGCTCACGCACCCGGCCGGTGACGATTTGAACGCCCCAGGGCTGGGTGTTGGTGGCGCTGGGCGCGCGGCTGGCCAGCAGCAGGATCTCGCGCACCGTCTCCATCGGCACGGGCGTGGACAGGAAGCCGCGCACGCTGCGGCGGGTGGCGAGGGCGGTGGCGACGGCCGGATCGATCTGCATCCCGCATGCTTCGCCGGGCACGGGCCTTGTGACAAGGGCGCCGCCTGGGCGAGGATGCGGCATGGAACGGCATGCGACATTCGAGGCCACGCGGGCCGCCTTCGCGTGGAACATCCCGGCGCGGTTCAACATCGCCCAGGCCATCTGCGACCGGCATCCCGCCGGCCGCCCGGCGCTGATCACCGACGCCGGCCCATGCACTTTCGGCGGCCTGCGCGAGATGTCGTCGCGGCTGGCCAATTTGTTGCTGGCGCATGGGGTCGCGCGCGGGGACCGGGTGGCGATCCTGCTGCCGCAAAGCATCGAGGCCGCGGCCGCGCACGTGGCGGCCTATCGTATGGGGGCGATCGCGCTACCGATCTTCCCGCTGTTCGGGCCGGAGGCGTTGGAATACCGCCTGCGGGATAGCGGGGCGCGGGCGCTGATCACCAATGCGGAGGGCACGGCGAAGCTGGAGGGGGGGCGTCCGGACGTGGTGCTGGATGTCGATCGCGGCTTTCCCGACCTCCTGGCGCGGGCGCGGCCGGAGCACACCATCGCCGATACCGCCGCCGATGACCCGGCGCTGATCCTCTATACCTCCGGCACGACCGGGCAGCCCAAGGGCGTGCTGCATGCGCACCGGGTCTTGTTGGGCATGCTGCCCGGCGTCGAGCTGCCGCATGAGTTCTTTCCGCAGCCGGGCGACCGGATGTGGACCCCGGCGGATTGGGCCTGGGCGGGCGGGCTGCTGGACGTGCTGCTGCCCAGCCTGTTCCATGGCGTGCCGGTGGTGGCGCTGCGGCTGCCGAAATTCGATGCCGATGCGGCCTGGGCGCTCATGGCCCGGCACGGCGTCCGCAACGCGTTCCTGCCGCCGACGGCGCTGAAGATGATGCGGGGCGCCCCGGTTCCGGCCGGCGTGCGTCTGCGCAGCGTCGGCAGCGGCGGGGAGCGGCTGGGCGACGAGATGCTGGACTGGGGCCGCTCCGCCTTCGGGCTCACGATCAACGAGTTCTATGGGCAGACCGAGGCCAACCTCACGGTGGGCGGGTGCGCCGGGCTGCTGCCGCCGGTGCCGGGCAGCATGGGGCGGGCGTATCCGGGGCACGTGCTGGCGGTGCTGGACGCGGACGGTCGGCGGGTGGTGGGTGCGACCGGTCAGCTCGCGGTCCGCGCCCCGGACCCGGCGCTGTTCCTGGGCTATTGGGGCAAGCCGGAGGCGACGGCGCGGAAGTTCGTGCAGGACGAGGCGGGTGACCGTTGGCTGCTGACGGGCGACGTGGCGCGGGCGGATGCCGAGGGGAATCTCTGGTTCCAGGGCCGGGACGACGACATCATCAGCAGCGCCGGCTACCGGATCGGCCCGGACGAGATCGAGCAGTGCATCATGCGCCACCCCGGCGTGCATATGGTGGCGGTGGTGGGCGTGCCGGATGCGGTGCGGGGGGAGGCGGTGAAGGCGTTCGTGGTGCCGGCGCCGGGCTATGCGGCGGGTCCTGCGCTGGCGGCCGAGATCCAGTCCTTCGTCAAATCCAGGCTGTCCCCGCATGAATACCCCCGCTCGGTCGAGTTCCGGGAGGAGCTGCCGATGACGGTGACGGGCAAGATCAGGCGGCGGGACCTGAGAGGTGGCGGGTGAGCCGGTGGTAGCGTGTCCCCCGTGAGCTTCGCACCTCTGGCTGCACTGTTGGTCGAGTGCGTATGTCAGAGAAGAAGCATGATCCGGGATCGCTTCCAGCAAAAGGCGGTCGAAATAGCTCTGGGTCGCCGCACACGAGACTGAGCGGTCCTGTGGTCGCTTGCTGGCCGGGCGTGCTGTCCGGCCTTAGAACAGTGAGAAGGACGTGACCGATGCATTATATGCTGCTCTTCAACGAAAACGCCGAGGAAAGGACGAAGCGCACCAATCCGGCGGAGGCGGGTAGCTACTGGGGCGGGTGGACCGCCTACATAGGCGCAATCGCCCAAGCCGGAGCAATGGTGAGCGGGAATGTGCTTCAACCACCGGAAACCAGTACGACGCTCCGGGTGGAGAACGGCAAGCGCCATATTGTCGACGGGCCATTCGCTGACACCAAGGAAATGCTGGCCGGCTATATAATCGTGGACGTCGCCGATCTCGATGCGGCGCTCGAGTGGGCCGCGCGTGCGCCTTGCGCCACGGCCGGATCGGTCGAGATCCGTCCCGTCCTTCCACCGCCGGCGGCCTAATGGAGGACGCGCGCCGCATCGCCGCACAGGAAGCGGAGACTGCGGCGCGCTCGTCCTATGGTAAGTTGCTGTCGATCCTCGCGGCACGATCGCGCGACATCGCCGCGGCCGAGGATGCGCTCGCCGACGCCTTCGCCGCGGCCCTCGTGCAGTGGCCGCGCGACGGCATCCCGAATAATTCGTCCGGCTGGCTGCTGACGGTCGCACGCCGGAGCATCGGCCACACCGTCGCGCGAAAGCGCAGTGCCGAAGCCGCGGTCGATCTCGTACAAATGCTTTGGGACGAACGCGACGATGAACGCGATCAGGCAATCGCGCGCGGGTTCGGCGACGAACGCCTGCCGCTCATGTTCGCCTGTGCCCACCCGGCGATCGATCCCGACGCACAGGCACCGTTGATGCTTCAGACCGTCCTCGGCCTCGACGCCGCGCGGATCGCCGCGTGCTTCCTGGTCTCCAACACGACGATGGGGCAGCGGCTGGTCCGTGCGAAACGCAAGGTGCGCGATTCCGGGATCGCGTTCTGCATACCCGAACCGGCGACCGCAGCCTCACGCGTGGGCGGCGTCCTGTCGGCGATATACGCTGCGTTCGGCACGGCATGGGAGGATGTGGCCGGCGCCGATGGCAAGTTGGCGGGACTGTCGAGTGAAGCCATTTGGCTCGGACGCCTGCTGGGCCAGTTGCTACCTGACGAGCCCGAAGTGATGGGCCTCTTGTCGCTCATGCTGCATTGCGAGGCGCGCCGAGATGCACGACGGGACGATGGTGGCGAGTTCGTACCTCTCCATCGGCAGGAGACGGCACGCTGGTCGCGCCCGATGATCGTCGAGGCAGAGGCGCTGCTGCATTCCGCCGCGCGAGCAACGTCGCCAGGCCGATACCAGACCGAGGCTGCGATCCAGTCGCTTCACGCACACCAACGCATGACCGGCGAGCGCTTCACAGAGCCGCTGGCGCGGCTCTACGATGTCCTTGCCGCATTCGCGCCCACAACCGGGGTTCTGGTCGCGCGCGCAGTTGCGCACGCCGAGAACGGTGATACCGAATCGGGCTTGCACCAGCTCGACCGGATCGGAGATGCGGCCAGCTATCAGCCGTGGTGGGCCGCGCGGGCGCGGATATGCTGGATGGCGGGTGACGAGGCTTCTGCTTGGAACGCCGCCCGGATGGCGGCGGGTCTCAGTGCTGATCCAAGCGTGCGACGTTTCCTGCTCGACGGCGGCTTTCGCGGTCCAAGGTGATATAGCTCGCGCCTCATCGATGCGGCTTGTCGAAAGCGAGCTACTCGGGCAGGTTGTTTGAACCGGGTGCGTTATGGCTTGTGAAGCATTAGCCCGGGTCCGGTTGCGGCTGTGACGCCGTGACCTCGACGCCGGTGTAGAACTCGGATAGCGGGATGTCGAAGCCGAGTTCCGGGAAGTGCAGCACGCCCTGCGGCCCTGCGGTTCCGGCCAGCCAGTCCTCCCCTTTGCGATAAAACACCAGCGCGCCCGCGTGGGTCTGTTCCAGAACGACGTAGCGTTGAACCGAAGGTGTGTCTCGATATTCGGCGTTCTTGACCACCAGGTCGGTATCGACGCTGGATTCGCTTAGCACTTCGAAGATGACGACGGGATCGGACACGAAGGTGGCCTTTGGAGACAGGGGCGTACAGACGACGAACGCTTCCGGATACCGGATGCTCCCGCCCACGAGTATCTTCAGCTCGCTCCCATGCACGCGGCAGCGATGCCCCCTGAGCCGTCCCACGAAGGCGTGAATGATATTGGCCTGTATGGCCGAGTGCGCAGCGGTACCTCCGGTCATGGCGATCGGCCGCAAGCCGTCGAACTCGTGCTTCAGCTCCTGCCGCTGCTCCCAGGCCAGGAAATCCTCCACAGACATCGGCCGCTTCAGGACTTGGCTCATCGAACCCTCACTCTGCCGCCCGGGCGCTGCCGGGGTGGAAGTGCTCATACACCAATTGCGCCGTCTTGCGGTTGATTCCCGGCGCGCTCTCCAAATCCGTGAGCCCCGCCGCCTTCACGCCGCGGGCGGAGCCGAAATGGTTCAGCAGCGCCCGCTTCCGCGCCGCGCCTACCCCGGCCACGTCATCCAGCTCGCTCGTCACCAGCGCCTTCGATCGTCCGGCGCGGTGCGTCGTGATGGCGAAGCGGTGCGTCTCGTCCCGCACGCGCTGCAGGTAATACAGCACCGGGTCGCGCGGCGGCAGCTGGAACGGGGCGCGTCCGTCCATATGGAACCATTCGCGCCCGGCATCCCGGTCCGGCCCCTTGGCGATCGCCACAACCGGGATCTGATGCAGCCCCAAATCCTGCATGATGCCGCGAACCGCGCTGAGCTGCCCGGCGCCGCCATCGATCAGCAGCAGGTCCGGGATCGCCGGAGCCGCGCCCTCGCCCGCGTCGCTTGCCGCCTGTTCCCGCAGGGCGCGGCCGAACCGGCGCTCCAGCACCTCCCGCATCATGGCGAAATCGTCACCCCCCTTCAGTGGACCGGTGGGGGCGATGGGGCCGCGGATGGAATACTTGCGATAGGCGTTCTTCTGGAAGCCATCCGGTCCCGCGACCACCATCACGCCATAGGCCGCGGTGCCCATGATGTGCGAGTTGTCGTAGCACTCGATCCGCTCGGGCGTGCCGGGTAGGGCGAAGGTGGCGGCCACGGCCTCCAGCAGCTTGGCCTGCCCGGCCGTCTCGGCCATGCGCCGCTCCAGCGCCTCGCGGGCGTTGGTCTCGGCATGCAGCACCACGGCCCGCTTCTCTCCGCGGACGGGGACGTGCAGGGTGACCTTTCGCTCCGCTTTCAGGCTCAGCGCCTCCTCGACCAGCGCCGTCTCGGGCACGGCGTGGTTCAGCAGGACGCAGGGCGGGGGCGGCTTGTCGTCATAGAACTGCGCCAGGAAGGCGGCCAGCACGGCGTCCAGCTCGGCCCCCTTCGTGTGCGTCGGAAAGAACGCGCGGTTGCCGTTGTTGCGCCCGCCCCGGATGAAGAACACTTGGACGCAGGTCTGGCCGCCGATCTGATACCCGGCCACGATATCGGCGTCCGTCAGGCTGTTCGGGTTGATCACCGCGGTGCCCTGCACATGCGTGAGGCCGCGGATCCGGTCCCGCAAGGACGCCGCCCGCTCGAACTGCAGGTCTTCGGCCGCCGCCTCCATCTCGCGCGCGAGGTCCTGCTGCACCGACCCGGCCTTGCCGCCCAGGAACGCCCGCGCCTGATCGACCAGGTGCCCATACTCCTCCGGCGTCACCCGCCCGACGCAGGGGGCGGAGCAGCGCTTGATCTGATGCAGCAGGCAAGGGCGGGAGCGGTTGGCGAACACCGTGTCTTGGCACGACCGCAGCAGGAACACGCGCTGCATGGCGGTCACCGTTTGATTGACCGCCCACACGCTGGCGAACGGCCCGTAATAGCTGCCTTTCCGCGCCCGGCTTCCCCGATGCTTGGTGATCTGCGGATACGGATGATCCTCCGTCAGCATCAGCCAAGGATAGCTCTTGTCATCCCGGAGGACGATGTTGAACCTGGGCTTCAGCTTCTTGATGAGGTTCGCCTCGAGCAGCAGCGCCTCGGCCTCGGTATGCGTGGTCATGATCTCCATGGAGACCGTCTCGTGCACCATGCGGCGGATGCGCTCGGGCTGCCGGGCGAGCTGGGTGTAGGAGTACACCCGTTTCTTCAGGCTCTTGGCCTTACCGACATAGAGGGCGTCGCCCTTGGCATCCAGCATACGATAGACGCCGGGGCTTTGCGGCATCGTCAGCAATGCCCGCTCGATCACCTCGACGCCCCGTGGGGTCATCTCATCCATTCCAATGAAAATAGGCGGTCGGGGTAGGGAGGCTCAAGGGTTAGTTTCTATCCACCGTTTCTGTGGATAAGTCTGTGGACCAGGATGGGGCTAAGCGGCCGTAAGCCCGGCCGCACGGGGCTTGTCAGGATTTGCCGCAAAACTGGGCACGGTAGCTAAGCCCTTGTGTTTGCTCGATGTCCGGCTCTTCTGGCTTTGTTCACATGAGCTTTCATCGGTATCTTGCGGAAATCACTCATTGTTCGGACGGCTGGTGGACAAACCCCTCGTGCGCACAACCTCGACACCGGCCGATGCTGCATCCGCAAATACGTCCAACTTCTCGACCCGCACTCTTGCAAGTGCGACTCGGGGGTCCGTCAATGCCATGGCGGCGATCCGCTCTGCCAGCGTTTCCACCAGTCTCACATGCCCTTCCGAGACCAATGTGCGTATGGATTGGGCAATCGGCTCATAGCTGACGACGCGGTCCAGCCGGTCGATCCCGTCTTGTGCCGGGTCATCGTCCACACCGAGGTCCAGATTGACGCAAACTCGCTGCGTGCCGCCATGCTCGTGCGGATACACACCGATATGGGCGGCGAGCACCAAGTTGCGGATGAAAACGTGGCGGAGAGTCGGCGTGGCAATGTCCATGCCCGGGGCTAACTGGGTTGGGCCGATGCGGCAAGGCGCGATGCGGCCAGAAGCCAGCCCTCCCCAGGAACCCTCCAAGGAGTCACAGGTTTAAACCTGCCCACCGCACACCAGGATGACGGCCCATGAAGTCTCTTGCGACCGTATGCCCAGAAAGCCGCGCCCACGTGCTGAACACTGAGCGCCGCCTCAAGATGGCCGCCTCCGCCCATGCCTATGTCCGCGGCAGCACGGTTCGTTTCTATGAATGGTTGAACGCCAGCAAGCGCCCGGCGCTGCCGGAAGGGCCGGATGCCTGGATTTGTGGTGATTGCCACGTCGGGAACCTGGGCCCAGTCGCGAGCACCGACGGTGCCTTGGCCATCCAAATCCGGGACTTGGACCAAACTACCATCAGCAACCCCGCCCATGATATGATCCGCCTCGCCCTGTCACTCGCGATGGCGGCCCGCGGCTCGGACCTGCCCGGCGTCACCACGGCGCATATGATCGAGCGGATGGTGCACGGTTATGAGGCCGCGTTCGCGCCCGAAGCGCAAGGTGAGACGCTGGACGCCGCACGCGACATGCCCAGAACGGTCCGGCACGTCATGCGCGCCGCCGCCGGACGGTCCTGGGACCATCTGGCCGACGAACGGATCGAGGGGGACGGCCCCACGATCCCGCTCGGCAAGCGGTTTTGGCCTCTGACCAATGCGGAGCGGGAGGCGGTCACCAGCCTGTTCCAACGACAAGATCTGGTAAAATTGGCGACGATGCTGCGCTCCCGCGAGGATGGCGCACCGGTGCGGATGCTAGAGCGGGATGACGTGACGCCGATTCGGTCTTGCGCGGCTCGACCGTAATCTGATTCACCCTGTGTGCTGGACAGGAGGCCAGCCCACATGGCGCGTCCTCTATCTCTCGATCTCCGCCAACGTGTCGTTTCGGCCGTCATGGAAGGCGGCTTGTCCAACAACAAAGCCGCCGCCCGGTTCGGGATCGCCATCAGCACGGCCAACCTCTGGGTCCGCAAGTTCAAGGCCACCGGCAGCCTCGACCACGGCAAGATCGGCGGCTATAGGCCGGCGACCCTGTCGGGCTCGCATCGCGACTGGCTGCTGGAACGCTGCGCCACTGGCCGCGACTTCACCCTGCGTGGCCTGGTCACTGAGCTGGCCCAGGTACGGGGGCTGAAAGTCGATTACGTCTCGGTCTGGCGCTTTGTGCATGCCGAGGGGCTGACGCATAAAAAAAGACCATCCAGGCGAGCGAGCAGGCCCGCCCGGATATAGCTCGACGGCGCGAGCAGTGGCGCCGCTACCAGGGCCGGATCGACCCGGCGCGCCTGGTGTTCATCGACGAGACCTGGACCAAGACGAACATGTCGCCCCTGCGAGGCTGGGCGCCAAAGGGCCACCGCTTGCTGGGCCGGGCACCCTACGGGCACTGGAACACGATGACGTTCCTAGCGGCACTCCGGCACGACCGGATCGACGCACCGTTCCTGCTGAATGGCCCGATCAACAAGGTCAGCTTCATCACCTACATCGAGCAGGTGTTGGGGCCGACGCTGCAGCCGGGCGACGTGGTGGTGGCCGACAACCTCGGCTGCCATCGGAGCAGCGAGGTCCGTGCAGCACTGCGCGCTGTGGGTGCGCGTCTCATGCTGCTGCCGAAATACTCACCTGACCTGAACCCGATCGAGCAGGTGTTTGCAAAGCTCAAGCACCTGCTGCGAAAGGCCCAGGCCCGCAGCCGCGACGCGGTGTGCACCACGATTGGCGCGTTGCTCCACACCTACACGCGCCAAGAATGCGCCAACTACCTCACCAACTCAGGCTATGACGGACGTAATGTCATCCCGCTTTAGACGCCGCATATTGGCGTAAGGGCTGCAGCTCGCTCGGCCTCCTGCGGCTTGCAGTTCTGGTCGCGGTCGATACCGGCAAGGCGGAGCGGCACTGCCTGATGGATGTAAAGGAAGCGGTGTCGGCCGCCGCGCCGCGCAGCGCCGGGGCCGAACTGCCCGGCGATCCGGCGGAGCGTGTCCTGACCGGCGCGCGCCAGCTCTCCCCGTTTCTCGGCAGCCGTATGGTGGCTTCCCGCGTGCTGGAGAAGTCGGTCTTCGTGCGTGAGTTGCTGCCACAGGATCTCAAGCTCGAGATCGAACACCTCTCGCGGGACGAAGCGATGGGCGTGGCTGAGTTCCTGGCCCACATCGTAGGCCGCGCTCACGCCCGGCAGCTGACCGCGGACCAGCGCTCCGGCTGGCTGCGGGAACTGCAGTATGGCCGGACCGGGGCGCTGGACGCGCCGTCCTGGCTGTGGACGAGCGTGGTGGACCTGGTCGCACTGCATGAGGCCGCCTATCTGGAACATTGCCGGCGATGGGCGCTGGACGCGGCCTAGCGGGCTTTGACCTTGTCCCCCCGGCCCCCATGCGCTACACGCGCCGGCTACGCGCGGGCGTGGTGAAATTGGTAGACACGCCAGACTTAGGATCTGGTGGCGTAAGTCGTGGGGGTTCAAGTCCCTCCGCCCGCACCATTGGCGCTGTTATAAGGACTTCCTCCATGCAGGTTACCGAGACGCTCTCCGACGGGCTTCGCCGCGGCTTCGCGATTACCGTGCCGGCCGCCGATATCGAAGGAAAGCGCACGGCGCGGCTGGCTGAGATCGGTAAGACGATCAACCTACCCGGGTTCCGGCCGGGCAAGGTTCCCTTGAACCTCGTGAGGCAGCGTTACGGCACCGCCGTCATGTCGGAGGTGCTGGAGGAAAGCGTGAACGCCGCGACCCAACAGGTCTTGACCGAGCGGGGATTGCGCGCGGCCGGGCAGCCGAAGGTGGACGTGACGAAGATCGAGGACAAACAGGATTTGGAGTTCAATCTCGAAGTTGAATTACTGCCCGACGTGCCGATGCCGGATTTCAGCGCGGTCAAGCTCACCCGGTTGAAAGCGGAGGCGGCTCCCGAAGCTATCGATACCGCGCTGACCGAGATCGCGGGCCGGCAGAAGGAACTGGAGCCGGTGACCGAGGACCGGGGTGCCCGCACGGGTGACACGCTGACGGTCGATTTCGTGGGTAAGGTCGATGGCGTCGCGTTTTCGGGCGGGACCGGGACCGGCATGCCGGTGGAGCTGGGCGGTCCGGGTTTCATCCCAGGCTTTTCCGAGGGCATGGAGGGTATGAAGCCCGGTGAGGAGCGGCAGATCAATGTCACGTTCCCTGCCGAGTACCACGCGAAAGAGCTGGCCGGGAAAGCCGCGACGTTCGACTTGACGGCGACCACGCTACAGAGCGGCAAGCCGGCCGAGGTCAATGAAAGCCTGGCGGGTAAGCTGGGTTTCGAAAGCCTGGAAAAGCTGCGGGAGTTCGTAGCATCGCAGATTCAGCGCGAGTACGATCAGGGCAGCAGGTTGCGCCTGAAGCGGGATTTGCTGGATATGCTGGCCAAGCAGGCGGCGTTCAGCGTGCCGCCGAGCATGGTGGAAAGCGAGTTCAAGGCGATTTGGGAGCGGGTCGAGGCGGACCAGAAGGCTGGGCGTGCGGATGAAGAAGATAAGGCCAAGGACGAGGAAACGCTGCGGGCCGAATACCATGCGATCGCAGAACGCCGGGTCAGGCTGGGGCTCTTGCTGAGCGAGATCGGGCGTACCAACGGCATCCAGGTGACGGCCGAGGAGATGAACCGGGCGATGCGGACCGAGGCTGGGAAGTATCAGGGCCAAGAGCAGGCGGTGATGGAGTTCTTCCGCAAGAACCCCGAGGCGGCCGAGAATCTGCGCGGCCCGCTCTATGAGGAGAAGGTTGTGGACTACATCCTGGAGCTGGCGCAGATCGAGGATAAGGTGGTGACGCCAGAGGAGTTGGCGGCCGAGCCGCCCGCAGAACCGTCTGCCGAGGCTGCCTAGCCATCCGGCTGGGATGTACCCTGGTTCACGATGTCTTAAGATTTCCTATGTTATAGCGTAGCTGCCGGCCTGATGCCGGCAGCATGGTTTGAGGGGACACACGATCGATGCGGGACTACGGCTACGGAATGGACACCCAGGGCGCGTTCATGCCTTCCGTCCGCGAGGTGAGCGCCCGTGGGATCGAGGTGTTCGACCTGCCTTCGCGATTGTTGAAGGAGCGCATCGTGTTCCTGACGGGACCGATCAACGACGCGGTCTCGACGGCGATTTGTGCGCAGTTGCTCTATCTGGAGAGTGAGAACCCGTCCAAAGACATCAGTCTTTATATCAACAGCCCCGGCGGTGTCGTGTCCGCCGGGCTCGCGATCTACGATACGATGCAATACATCCGCAGCCCGGTGAGCACGCTGTGCATCGGCCAGGCGGCAAGCATGGGCAGCTTGCTCCTAGCGGCCGGAACGAAAGGCAAGCGCTTCATCACGCCCAGTTCGCGCGTCATGGTGCATCAGCCCAGCGGCGGCGTGCAGGGACAGGCGTCCGACATCGAGATCCAGGCGCGGGAAATTTTGTTGCTCCGGAAGCGCCTGAACGAGATTTACGTCAAGCACACCGGACAAGAGCTGTTCGCGATCGAGGAGAAGCTCGAGCGGGACAGCTACATGTCCGCAGAGGAAGCGGTGACCTTCGGGATCGTGGACTCCGTGGTCGAGAATCGTCCAGTGCCGCCGGATCACGCGAAACTCTGAGCCACCGTCACGATGTTGCAATATGGGCGAAGGTTACTCATGTACGGTGGCGCTGCCGGACCAGGCGGCCGAGTTGATCACAAGCCAGCGCCGGGTTTAGGATATCGTTGTTGCCCCGCGCCGATGGGGCAGGAGAGTTCATGAGCAAGACCACCGAGTCCAAGAACACCCTCTACTGCTCGTTCTGCGGCAAGTCGCAGCACGAAGTTCGCAAGCTGATCGCGGGTCCGACCGTGTTCATCTGCGACGAATGTGTAGAGCTGTGCATGGACATCATCCGCGAGGAGCATAAGACGCACCTCGTCAAATCACGCGATGGCGTCCCGACTCCGAAGGAGATCTGCAAGGTTCTGGACGACTACGTGATCGGTCAGCAGCACGCGAAGAAGGTGCTGAGCGTCGCTGTGCACAACCACTACAAGCGGCTGGCACACGCGTCCAAGAACAACGACGTCGAGATTGCGAAGTCCAACATCATGCTCGTCGGCCCGACCGGGTCCGGCAAGACGCTGCTGGCGCAAACGCTGGCGCGGATATTGGACGTGCCGTTCACCATGGCGGACGCGACGACGCTGACTGAGGCCGGGTATGTCGGTGAGGATGTGGAGAACATCATCCTCAAGCTGCTGCAGGCCGCAGACTATAACGTGGAGCGGGCGCAGCGCGGCATCGTCTATATCGACGAAGTGGATAAGATCAGCCGCAAGTCGGACAATCCGAGCATAACCCGGGACGTGAGTGGCGAGGGTGTGCAGCAAGCGTTGCTGAAAATCATGGAGGGCACCGTCGCGTCCGTGCCACCGCAAGGCGGGCGCAAGCATCCGCAGCAGGAATTCTTGCAGGTCGATACCACCAACATCCTGTTCATCTGCGGTGGAGCGTTCTCTGGCCTGGAAAAGATTATTGGCGCCCGTGGCAAGGGCTCCGGGATCGGCTACGGCGCCGAAGTGCGGGCACCGGACGAAAGGCGGATGGGTGCCGTGCTGCGCGAGGTCGAGCCGGAAGACCTTTTGAAATTCGGCCTGATTCCGGAGTTCATCGGCCGGCTGCCTGTGGTGGCGACTCTAGAGGACCTCGATGAGGCGGCGCTGGTTGAAATCTTGACCAAGCCGAAGAACGCGCTGTCCAAACAATATGGCCGTCTGTTCGAGATGGAGGGCGTTAAGCTTTCCTTTACTGAAGATGCGCTAAGATCGGTGGCAACGCGGGCGATCGCCCGAAAAACTGGTGCCCGCGGGTTACGGTCGATCATGGAGGCAATTCTGCTCTCTACCATGTTCGACCTCCCCGGACTCGATGGTGTGGAAGAGGTCACGATCAACCGTGAAGTTGCCGAGGGCCGGGCTAATCCGTTGTTTACCTATGGTAAAGAACGCGCCGAGGGCGCCTGAACGTCCGCTCTTGTCCCGGGTTTTCCGGACACGATATTGGAACTGGGCCCAGTTGGGTCTTCTTCGAACGAGCGGCGCGTGCCAGCGTGGGCGTGCCGCCGACTTGACCGTCTTTACTGGAGGTCCGCATGACTGAATCTGACCGCACGCCCAAGTCGCGTTCCGCGAAAGAAGCTGTGCCCGAGACCGCCTCTGACACGCTCGCTGTGTTGCCGCTCCGCGACATCGTCGTCTTCCCGCATATGATCGTGCCTTTGTTCGTAGGGCGGGAAAAGTCCGTCCGTGCATTGGAAGCCGTCATGAAAGAGGACAAGCAGATCCTTCTCGTGGCGCAAAAGAACGCCTCTCAGGACGATCCGGAGGTCGATGATATCTTCCGAGTCGGCACGGTATCGACCATCCTTCAGCTGCTGAAACTGCCGGACGGCACGGTAAAGGTATTGGTCGAGGGCGGGTCCCGGGCCAAGATCACCGGTTTCAAGGAGACTGAGGCCTATTTCGAGGCGTTCACGACTCCCCTGCCGGACGAAGACGGTAACCCGAATGAGCTTGAGGCGCTCGGCCGTACCGTCGTCGGTCAGTTCGAGCAATATATCAAGTTGAATAAGAAGATCGCACCTGAGGTTTTGGTTTCGCTGAACCAAATCGAGGAGCCGAGCAAGCTCGCCGATACGATCTCATCTCACTTGAACCTGAAGGTGTCGGAAAAGCAGGATTTGCTCGAAAGCGTACGCATCAGCGAGCGGCTGGAGCGCGTTTTCGCCCACATGGAATCGGAGATCGGTGTCCTGCAGGTGGAGAAGCGCATCCGCAACCGCGTGAAGCGCCAGATGGAGAAGACGCAACGCGAGTACTACTTGAACGAGCAGCTGAAGGCCATTCAGAAAGAGCTGGGCGAAGGTGAGGACGGCAAGGACGAGACGGCCGAACTCGAAGATAAGATCAAGCGCACCAAGTTCACCAAGGAGGCGCGGGAGAAGGCGCTGTCCGAGCTGAAGAAGCTGCGGACCATGAGCCCCATGAGCGCCGAAGCCACGGTCGTGCGGAATTACCTCGACTGGATGTTGTCGATCCCGTGGAAGAAGCGGAGCAAAATCAGCAACGACATCGTTGAGGCAGAGCGCATCCTGGATGCCGACCACTATGGCCTCGATAAGGTCAAAGAGCGCATTCTCGAGTACCTCGCCGTGCAGTCGCGCAGCCCGAAGATCCGCGGCCCTATCCTTTGTCTGGTCGGTCCGCCGGGCGTCGGTAAGACCAGCTTGGGCAAGAGCATCGCCAAGGCGACCGGACGCACCTTCGTACGCATGTCGCTGGGCGGCGTACGGGATGAGGCCGAAGTCCGCGGCCATCGCCGCACCTATATCGGCTCGATGCCCGGCAAGGTCGTCCAGGGGATGAAGAAAGCCAAGATGAGCAACCCGCTCTTCTTACTCGATGAAATCGATAAGCTCGGTGCCGATTGGCGCGGCGATCCTAGCTCCGCGCTGCTCGAAGTCTTGGACCCCGAGCAAAACGCAACCTTTGCGGACCACTACCTAGAGGTGGATTACGACCTCTCGGACGTAATGTTCGTCACCACGGCCAACAGCCTCAAGATGCCGCAGCCGCTGCTGGACCGCATGGAAATCATTCGCATCGCGGGCTATACTGAGGATGAGAAGGTAGAGATCGCCAAGCGTCACCTCGTGGTAAAGCAGGCCGAGGCCAACGGCCTGAAGCCGGATGAATGGTCCATCAGCGACGAGGCGCTGCGCGACCTGGTGCGTTATTATACCCGGGAGGCCGGGGTGCGCAGCCTAGAGCGGGAGATCGCCAACGTCGCACGCAAGGCGGTGAAGGAGATCGTGACCAAGAAGGTCAAGAAGGTCGCCATCTCGCGCAAGAACCTCGAGAAGTATGCCGGCATCAAGCGGCACCGCTACGGTGAGACCGAGGCCGAGGACATGGTTGGCGTCGTGACCGGCCTAGCCTGGACTGAGGTTGGCGGAGAAATCCTCACCATCGAAAGCGTGTTGCTGCCCGGCAAGGGGGCGATAAAGCACACGGGCAAGCTCGGTGACGTCATGCAGGAGAGTGTTTCGGCCGCGCTAAGCTACGTGCGGAGCCGGTCCATCAGCTTTGGCATCAAGCCGACCCTGTTCGAAAAGCGGGATATCCACGTGCACGTGCCGGAGGGTGCGACGCCGAAGGACGGCCCGTCTGCCGGTATCGCCATGGCCACAAGCATCGTCTCCGTGATGACCGGCATCCCCGTGCGGCGGGACGTGGCCATGACGGGTGAGATCACGTTGCGCGGCCGGGTCCTGCCGATCGGGGGCTTGAAGGAAAAGTTGCTCGCGGCCTTGCGCGCCGGCATCACCACGGTGTTCATCCCGCGCGATAACGAGAAGGATATGGCTGATATCCCGGACAGCGTGAAGAAGAACCTGAAGGTGATCCCCGTCGCCCACGTGGACGAGGTCATCAGCCAGGCCCTGGCACGCAAGCCCGAACCGATCGAATGGGAGGAACCGGTCGAGCCTGTGGTTGGGGTACCGCCTATTCCCGCCGCGTCCTTGCCGCATTAAAGAAGGGCCTGGGGCGGTTAGCTCAGCGGTAGAGCGTCTCGTTTACACCGAGAGGGTCGGCGGTTCGAAACCGTCACCGCCCACCAGTTTAAGCGGTCCCTGGCCCGTTGCGGGCCTTGACGAGTGAGCCGGGGGGCCGTAGATCGCACGTCCTGCCGCTGCGGGAGTAGCTCAGTTGGTTAGAGCGCCGGCCTGTCACGCCGGAGGTCGCGGGTTCGAGCCCCGTCTCTCGCGCCAGCAGCGGTACTCTCAAAAGGACGTGGCCACACTGGCCTGACCCGGCTAGGTTCGGGTAGAGTGCCGCGGTGCACCATTGCGGGTGCCACGTCGTCCGGAGTGCAGCGCATGTTAGCCGACTATTTTCCAATCCTGGTATTCATCGCCATCGGTGGTTTCATCGCTGTAGCCATGGTCGGCGGCTCACTGCTAGCAGCCCGGCAGAAGCCTTACGCCGAGAAGCTTTCCAGCTATGAGTGCGGGTTCGAGCCATTCGATGACGCGCGGCGCAAATTCGACGTACGCTTCTACTTGGTCGCCATCCTGTTCATTATCTTCGACCTCGAAGTCGCGTTTCTGTTCCCGTGGGCTATCAGCCTTGGTGACATCGGTGTGTTCGGCTTCTTGTCGATGCTCGGCTTCCTTGCAGTACTCACGGTCGGCTTCATCTACGAGTGGCGCAAGGGCGCATTGGAATGGGAGTAGTCACGCTATGAGCGCGACAGCTGTTGTAACACCGGAAATCGCCTGGAACCGTGACGCGCTGGCGCCGGGTGCTGAACAGGACGCCGTAATTAAGGGCATCACTGGTGAAGTGGCGGATAAGGGCTTTGTGGTCGCCAATCTGGACAAAGTGGTGAACTGGGCCCGCACCGGCAGTCTATGGCCCATGACGTTCGGCCTCGCCTGCTGCGCGGTGGAGATGATCCATGCGTATATGCCTCGATATGACCTGGACCGTTTCGGCGTGATCCCCCGCGCATCTCCAAGGCAAAGCGATGTCATGATCGTGGCTGGAACGCTGACCAACAAGATGGCCCCGGCGCTTCGCAAAGTATATGACCAGATGCCGGAGCCGCGGTGGGTGATCAGCATGGGTAGTTGCGCGAACGGTGGTGGCTATTACCACTACAGCTACTCGGTCGTCCGTGGCTGCGATCGGATTGTGCCGGTGGACATCTACGTCCCTGGCTGTCCCCCCACGGCAGAGGCGCTCGTTTACGGCATCATGCAGTTGCAAAAGAAGATTCGCCGCACCGGGACGATCCTCCGTGGCTGACGCGCTCACCTTGGCCGAGCAGTCACGGACTGTGCCCGGTGTGCTCAACGTAGCCGTCGAAAAGGGCGAAGTCGTCGTCAAGGCCCGTGCTGACGCGGCTGCGGATATTCTCAAGCAGTTTAGGGACGACCCGCGGTTCGCGTGTGAACAGCTGATGGACTTGTGCGGCGTGGATTGGCCGGAGCGTGCCGAGCGGTTCGATGTCGTTTACAATTTGCTGTCTGTCACGCTCAATCACCGAATCCGGGTCGTGGTTGCCACAGATGAGCAGTCTGCTGTTCCCAGTGTGCATACGATATGGCCGGTCGCGACCTGGTTCGAACGGGAGGCTTGGGACCTGTTCGGCATCGTATTCCAGAACCAGCCTGACCTGCGGCGTATCTTGACCGATTATGGGTTCAGTGGACACCCACTGCGGAAGGACTTTCCACTGACGGGCTATGTCGAAGTCCGCTACGACGAAGAGCGTAAGATGGTTGTGAACGAGCCGGTCACACTGACCCAGGATTTCCGCAACTTCGATTTCGTCTCTCCCTGGGAGGGCATGGTGACGCTTCCAGGGGATGAAAAGGCGCACACCGACCGGCAAGCAGCCACTCAGAGGGAGGTTCCGCATGCCTGACGGACATAATCCGGACCTGTCCATCGACGGCCGCCATGCCTCCAGTATTGGCGTGGACAAAGTCAAAACGTCGAAAGTGATCGAGGTCGATAATCATACCATCAACTTCGGGCCACAACATCCTGCCGCACACGGTGTATTGCGCTTGATCCTCGAGATGGACGGTGAGGTCGTGGAGCGGGCCGATCCGCATATCGGGCTGCTACACCGCGGGACGGAGAAGCTGATCGAGCACAAGACTTATCTACAAGCACTCCCCTATTTTGATCGCCTGGACTACGTCAGTCCGATGTGCATGGAGCACACGTGGGCGCTTGCTCAGGAGAAGCTCCTCGGGATCGAAGTGCCGGAGCGCGGCAAGTGGATTCGCACTATGTTCGCGGAAATCACGCGCGTTCTTAACCATTTATTAAACGTCACGACCTATGCTCTCGATGTCGGCGCAATCACGCCAAGCCTTTGGGGGTTCGAGGAACGTGAGAAACTGTTGCATTTCTACGAGGCTGTTTCCGGCGCCCGTTACCACTCCAACTACTTCCGGGCGGGCGGCGTGTCGCGCGACCTGCCGGCCGGCCTCGAAGCCGAGATCGCCGAGTGGGCGCATGGCTTTCCGAAGTTCATCGACGAGCTTGAGACACTGTTGAGCAGTAACCGGATCTGGAAGCAGCGCACCGTGGACATCGGCATCATCTCACCGGAGGATGCGTTGGCCTGGGGGTTCACCGGGCCCTGCATCCGCGCGTCCGGCGTGGCCTGGGACCTACGGAAGTCGCAGCCCTATGACATGTACGAGTCCGTCGATTTCGACATTCCGGTGGCCCGGAATGGAGATTGTTATGACCGTTACCTCGTGCGCATCGCTGAGATGCGGCAGAGCGTGTATATCGTCCAGCAATGCCTTGAAAAGATGCGTCCCGGGGACGTCAAGATCGATGACCGGAAGTTTTCCGGGCCGCGTCGAAAGGAGATGAAGCGCTCGATGGAGGCGCTCATTCACCATTTTAAGCTCTACACGGAAGGGTATCATATCCCTGCCGGGTCGACATACACGGCGACCGAGTCTCCTAAAGGTGAGTTCGGCGTGTACTTGGTGTCAGATGGCAGCAATCGGGCTTACCGGTGCAAGATCCGTCCTACCGGTTTCGCTCACCTACAAGCGATCGAGTTCATGTCGAAGCGTCACATGCTTGCCGACGCTGTGGCGATCATCGGATCGATCGACGTCGTGTTCGGAGAGATCGATCGATGAGCGGTGTCACAAGCCTCGGCCAATCCGAAAATATTGGCGACGGATCAGGACCGGACGTGGCGCAACCCGGCACGTTCACATTCGACGATGCGAGCGAGCGTGAGATCGTCACCATATTGCAGAAGTATCCGCCAAGTCGGAAGGCGAGCGCGGTCTTGCCTCTGCTCTATGTCGCGCAGCATCAAACCCGTCGCGTCGAGGGCAGTTCCTGGGTGTCCCGCGCTGCCATGGACGTCATCGCAGCCCGCTTAGACGTGCCGCCGATCCGGATCTACGAAGCAGCTACGTTTTATCTGATGTTCAATACGAACCCAATTGGCCGTTATCACTTGCAGATTTGTGGCACGACTCCGTGCTGGCTGCGTGGATCGGACGAGGTTACCCGTGCATGCCGCGATGAGACCGGCATCAAAGGCTGGGGTCAAACCAGTGAGGACCACTTATTTCACATGAGCGAGGTCGAGTGCCTGGGCGCCTGCGTCAATGCGCCCATCCTTGCGATCGACGACGATTACTTCGAAGATCTGGATTATGACCGTACACGCGATTTGTTGCAGGCGCTGCGGCGGGGCGAGGTTCGGCATCCTGGTTCGACGATTGGCCGGGCGGCCTCTGCGCCAGAGGGTGGACCTATGACATTGACCGGCGTGGAGTCCTGAGATGCTCGCCGACAAAGATAGAATCTTCACGAACCTTTACGGTCTGCATGATCCTGGCCTTACCGCGGCCCGTGCGCGCGGGGATTGGGATGGCACGGCCGCGATCATCGCCCGGGGGCGGGATTCAATCATCGATGAGATGAAAGCGTCCGGCCTCCGCGGGCGGGGCGGTGCCGGGTTTCCGACTGGAATGAAATGGTCGTTCATGCCCAAGCAGGCGTCTCCCGACGGCCGCCCCAGCTACCTGGTCGTGAACGCCGACGAGAGCGAACCAGGCACATGCAAGGACCGCGATATCTTGCGGCATGACCCGCACAAGCTCATCGAAGGCTGTCTCATCGCCTCGTTCGCGATGGGTGCGGCGGCATGTTACATTTACGTCAGAGGTGAATACTTCAACGAGGCCCGCGCTCTTCAGGCTGCGGTGGATGAAGCCTATGCGGAAGGCTTGATTGGGAAGAATGCGGCCGGATCCGGATTTGGCTTCGACATCTACGTTCATCGCGGTGCCGGGGCTTACATATGTGGCGAGGAAACGGCCCTCCTTGAAAGCCTAGAGGGCAAGAAGGGTATGCCGCGGCTGAAGCCTCCTTTCCCGGCGGCTGTGGGCCTTTATGGCTGCCCGACGACAGTGAACAATGTCGAAACGATCGCGGTCGTGCCTACCATCCTGCGCCGCGGCGGCGCTTGGTTCTCGGCATTGGGACGGCCCAAAAATTCTGGAACCAAGATCTTCTGTATCAGCGGACATGTGAACAAGCCCTGCAACGTCGAAGAGGAACTCGGCATCCCGCTTCGCGAGTTGATCGAGACGTATGCGGGCGGAGTACGGGGCGGCTGGGACAACTTGTTGGCCGTGGTGCCTGGCGGGTCCAGCGTTCCATTGCTGCCCAAGGGCATATGCGACACCGTCCTGATGGACTTCGACAGCCTTCGCGATGTGAAGTCAGGCTTGGGAACGGCTGGTGTCATCGTCATGGACAAGTCCACCGACGTCGTTCGCGCCATCTACCGGTTCGCGCAATTCTACAAGCATGAGAGCTGCGGTCAGTGCACGCCGTGCCGTGAGGGCACTGGGTGGATGATGCGAGTGATGCGCCGGATGGTCGAAGGCCGGGCTGAGCCGAGTGAGATCGACACGCTGGAGCAAGTCACCCGGCAGATCGAGGGTCATACGATCTGCGCACTGGGCGACGCCGCAGCTTGGCCGATCCAAGGGCTGATCCGGCATTTCCGGCCTGTTATGGAAGAGCGGATTGCGGCTTACAAAGCGGCCCATAAAACCGTGCGGATGCTCCCGATGGCGGCGGAGTAAGTCTATGGCTAAGCTTATAGTCGATGGAAACGAGGTCGAGGTCCCCAATGGCGCCTCGGTGCTACAGGCCTGCGAGGCGGCTGGGATAGAGATCCCCCGGTTCTGCTATCATGAGCGGCTATCGGTTGCGGGCAACTGCCGCATGTGCCTGGTCGAGGTCGAGAAAGCACCCAAGCCGATTGCGAGCTGCGCTTACCCCGTTGCCGAAAACATGGTCGTCAAGACGGATACACCAATGGTGCGGCAGGCGCGCCGTGGCGTGATGGAATTCCTGCTCATCAATCACCCTCTCGATTGCCCGATCTGTGACCAGGGCGGCGAATGCGATCTCCAGGATCAGGCATATTCCTATGGTATGGATCATTCCCGGTATGCGGAAAACAAACGGGCGGTCAAAGACAAGTACCTCGGTCCTCTAGTAAAGACGTTCATGACCCGGTGTATCCATTGTACCAGGTGTATTCGGTTCAGCAGTGAAGTCGCTGGCGTGCCGGAGATGGGCGCCACCTCGCGCGGTGAAAGTATGGAGGTGGGCACTTACATCGAGAAAGCTTTGACGACAGAGCTGTCGGGGAACCTGATCGATATCTGTCCGGTGGGAGCGTTGCTGAACAAGCCCTATAGTTTTGTGGCGAGGCCGTGGGAGTTGCGCAAGACCGACACGATCGACGTACACGACGCGCTGGGGACGAACATCCGGGTGGATGCCAGGGGGTCTGAGGTGTTGCGTGTCCTACCTCGGACGAATGAGGACATCAATGAAGAGTGGCTCGCTGACAAGGGACGCTTCAGCCATGATGGCCTGAAACGCCGGCGGTTGGACCGTCCATGGGTCCGTAACGGCGCGGGGTTGCAGCCGGCAAGTTGGGATCAGGCTTTCGGTGCCATCGCCGCGGCCATGAAGGACAAAGCCGGTGACCGTTTGGGCGCCATTGCCGGTGATCTTTGCGACGCCGAGAGCATGGTCGCGCTCAAAGACCTAATCAATGGGTTTGGCAGTGCAAACCTAGACTGCCGGCAAGACGGGGCGGCGCTCGATGGGTCGCGCCGCGATTATTACATCTTCAACACGACCGTAGCTGGGATCGAGGACTCGGATGCGATTTTACTTATCGGTACTAACCCCCGGCGCGAGGCGCCGGTTCTCAATGCCAGAATACGCAAGCGGGTTGGTCAAGGCGGTTGTCTTGTCGGACTAATCGGCGCCAATGCAGACCTTACCTACGGGGTCGTGCATGTCGGTTCCGGGCCGGGGGCGTTTGACGCGTCCAGCGGCTTCATGGATGCATTCCGGTCAGCGAAGCGCCCAATGGTCGTGCTTGGGATGCAGGCTCTCAGTCGTCCCGACGGTCAAGCTGTTATGCGTGCCGCTTGGGATCTATTGAGTGCGGCCGGTGGGCTGCGTGAGGACTGGCATGGGTTCAATGTGCTGCACACCGCAGCAGCCCGGGTAGGAGCGATGGATCTGGGCTTCCTGCCGGGTCAGGGCAGCAAAGGCCTTGATCAAATGCTTCATGGCGGCGTTGACGTCCTATGGCTTCTCGGGGCGGATGAGTTCGATACGGCGGCAATCGGCCCGGATACGTTCGTCGTCTACCAGGGACACCATGGAGATCGCGGCGCGGCCCGTGCCGACGTGATCTTGCCGGGCGCAGCGTACACGGAAAAGAACGGCACTTACGTCAATACCGAAGGCCGGATGCAGCGCGGCTTCGTAGCAAACCCACCGCCGGGCGAGGCTCGCGAAGACTGGAGCATCTTGCGCGCGTTCAGCGCATTCGTCGGCCGGCCGTTGCCGTATGATAGCTTGGCTGCAGTGAGGCATCGGCTCGTAAAGATAAGCCAGGTTTTTGCCTATGAGCAGCATCTGGGTTCCCGCGGATGCAATGACCAACGGGCGCCGGTATCGCAGACCGGTTTGGATTCGGCCCCTTTCGGCCAGAGTACACCCGACTACTATCTGACGAACGCTATTGCTCGGGCAAGCCAGACGATGCAGGAATGTAGCCGGACATACTCTCACAACTTGCTTCAGGCGGCCGAGTAGGTGACTAGTTTCTTAGCTACGCCTGCTGGTGTCTTGCTGCTGACTGTGGCACAGACATTGGCCATGCTGGTGCCGGTGCTCGTAAGCGTCGCTTATCTGACGCTGGCCGAGCGCAAGATCATGGCGGCCATGCAGATGCGCCAGGGGCCGAACGTGGTTGGCCCGTTCGGATTGCTGCAGCCGTTTGCGGACGCGCTGAAAATGTTGATGAAGGAGACCATCGTGCCGACGGGTGCGAGCCGGGTGCTGTTCCTGGTCGCTCCGTTGCTGACCATGACGCTTGCCATGATCGCTTGGGCAGTCATACCCGTAAACGACGGCTGGGCCATTGCTGACATCAACGTCGGAGTGCTGTATCTGTTCGCAATCAGTAGCCTCGGGGTTTATGGCATCGTCATTGCGGGATGGGCAAGTAACTCTAAGTATGCCTTCTTGGGAGCGTTGCGGTCTGCTGCTCAGATGGTGAGCTATGAAGTCAGCATGGGATTTGTCATGGTGACAGTGCTACTATGCGCGGGCTCGCTTAATCTTACAGACATCGTTCGCGCCCAAGAGCATGTGTGGTTTTTCATTCCGCTCTTCCCCATGTTCATCGTATTCTTCATCTCGACGTTAGCCGAGACAAACCGGGCCCCGTTCGACCTTCCGGAGGGCGAGAGCGAGATTGTGGGTGGCTTTCACGTCGAGTATGGGGCGATGACGTTTGGGCTATTTTTCCTCGGCGAATACGCCAACATGATTCTGATGTCGGCTATGACGAGCATCCTGTTTCTGGGCGGCTGGCTTAGCCCCATCCCGTTTGTGCCGTTCACGTGGGTTCCCGGTCCAATCTGGTTTATTGCAAAGATATGCCTTGTGCTGTTCATGTTTGTTTGGGTGCGAGCGACGTTTCCCAGGTTCCGCTATGACCAGTTGATGCGGCTCGGTTGGAAGGTGTTTCTTCCGCTCTCCCTGGGCTGGTTGATCCTCACCGCAGGCGTGCTGCTCGGTATGGGCTGGCTTCCGAACTCGCATTCCATCTGATTGCTTTTGATGGCGGTGAGGCCTATGCCGCACTGCAAGGTAGGAACTTTACCATGGCTTTCCTGGACCGCACCGCACGGAGCCTGTTGCTAGGTGAGTTGATCTCTGGCCTGTCATTGACGCTGAAATACTTCTTCCGGCCCAAGGCGACCATCAACTATCCGTTTGAAAAGGGCCCGATCTCGCCTCGGTTCAAGGGCGAGCATGCGCTTCGGCGTTATCCAAATGGCGAAGAGCGCTGCATCGCTTGCAAGCTATGCGAGGCGGTTTGCCCGGCGCTGGCTATAACAATCGAAGCGGAGCCCCGCGATGACGGCACCCGGCGGACAACACGCTACGACATAGATATGACTAAGTGCATCTACTGCGGCCTTTGTGAAGAGAGCTGCCCCGTAGATGCAATCGTCGAAGGTCCGAATTTCGAGTTTGCGGTCGAAACGCGTGAGGAGCTATTATACAATAAGCAAAAACTACTCTCAAACGGAGACCGCTGGGAGAGTGAGTTGTCCAAGCGGCTAGAACTAGACGCGCCGTATCGCTGATGCTAGTCACTTCGTCCTTCTACTTGTTTGCTGCCATCCTTATTGGCTGCGCGGTCGCGGTGATTACGTCGCGTAATCCCGTTCACTCCGTGTTATTCCTCATTCTAGCGTTCTTCAATGCTGCTGCTTTATTCCTCATCGCAGGTGCCGAGTTCCTGGCCATGATTTTGGTCATCGTTTACGTTGGCGCCGTCGCAGTCTTGTTCCTGTTCGTCGTCATGATGCTGGACGTGAACTTCGGCCAGCTTCGAGAAGGTTATCAGAAATACGCTCCGGTCGGGGCCGCAGTTGGGGCCGTGTTGTTTGCCGAACTGATCCTTGTTTTGGGCGCCTGGCGGTTTGCACCTGAAGCGGCCAGCACGCTGCGGCTCAGCAGCACTCCGGGGTCGGTCGATAACACGACCGCGCTCGGCCGTCTGATCTACACGGACTACATTCTGTTGTTCCAAACAGCCGGACTTATCCTGATGGTGGCGATGATCGGGGCCATCGTGCTGACGCATCGCGACAAGACGACCACCAAGCGGCAGAACATCGCCCGGCAAAACGCCCGCACGACCGTGGACACGCTTGAAGTCATGCAAGTCATATCCCGGGCCGGATCTGGGGAGTTTCTCCGGCCCAAACCCGAGCCAGTCCTCACGGAACCGAATGCGCGGCGTGCAGATCCGCTCGGCGGCAGCGCTGGAGAGCACGCATGATCGGCGTCGGGCATTATCTTGTGGTAGCAGCCATCTTGCTGGTGATCGGAATCTTTGGCATCTTTCTCAATCGCAAAAACGTCATTGTCATCATGATGTCGGTCGAACTGATGCTCTTAGCCGCAAACTTGAATCTCGTTGCGTTCAGTTCTGCGCTGGATGACCTGGCCGGCCAGGTCTTTGCGATGTTTGTGCTGACGGTGGCTGCGGCGGAAGCTGCTATCGGCCTCGCGATCGTAGTCGTTTATTATCGCAACCGGGGCTCGATCCAGGTCGAAGACGTCAACCTGATGAAGGGCTGAGCGATGCTCTACGCCATAGCCGTTTTCGCTCCGCTTGCCGGGTCCGTCGTTGCTGGGATGTTCGGGCGTCAACTCGGCGACCGTGCGGGGCAGGCCGTGACTATCGTTTGCATGGTCATTGCAGCTATCGCCGGGTCTGCAAGTTTTCTGCCGTTCCTTCAAGAAGAAACAATTCCCGGAACAGTGTCGCTTGGCACATGGCTGGACGTGGGCGGTTTTCACGTCGATTGGGCGCTGCGATATGACACGCTTTCGGCCATGATGGTGGCGATGGTGACGTTCATCGCCACGCTCATTCATATCTATAGCATCGGCTATATGAGCCACGACGCCACCGTCACGCGGTTCTTCAGTTATTTGAGCCTTTTTACATTCGCCATGCTGATGCTAGTCACGGCCGACAATCTGGTTCAGCTTTTTTTCGGCTGGGAAGGCGTCGGTCTCGCGAGCTACCTATTGATCGGCTACTGGTATGACCGGCCGAGCGCGTGCAAAGCAGCGATGAAGGCATTCGTCGTCAACCGGGTGGGTGACTTATTCTTCGCGGTTGGAATCGCACTTGTGTTCTTTGTGTTCGGCTCGGTCGAGTTTTCGGACATCTTCGCGCATGTGCATGATCACTTGACAGATAGCTACCATGTGCTGGGCGGAACATGGCGCGCGTATGAGGTTATTGGTATTCTGCTCTTCTTAGGAGCTGCTGGTAAATCTGCCCAGTTGGGCCTGCATGTTTGGTTGCCGGACGCAATGGAGGGGCCTACTCCAGTTTCTGCACTCATTCACGCTGCCACGATGGTCACGGCGGGCGTATTTCTTATGGCGCGTATGTCGCCGATACTCGAGTTTGCGCCTGGCGCACTCGGCTTCATTGCTTTCATGGGAGCGTCCACTTGCCTGTTTGCGGCCACCATTGGCTGTGTGCAGAACGACATCAAACGTATAATCGCCTATTCTACTTGCTCCCAGCTTGGTTACATGTTCCTTGCGGCTGGCGTGGGCGCGTATCAGGCGTCTGTGTTTCATCTGTTTACGCATGCCTTCTTCAAAGCCTTGCTATTCCTCGGCGCGGGGTCGGTCATACACGCCATGTCAGACGAGCAGGATATTCGGCGAATGGGAGGCATCTGGCGGCAGATCCCTTGGACTTACACCCTCATGTGGGTCGGCAGCCTGGCGCTTGCGGGCATCCCATTCTTTGCAGGCTACTACTCTAAGGATGCTATTCTGGAGGCCGCGTGGGCCCGGCATAGCGGCATGGGACTTTATGGGTTTCTGTGTGGAACCGCGGCCGCTTTCCTCACGGCTTTTTACTCGTGGCGTTTGCTTATCTTGACCTTCCACGGTCCGGCCCGGGCGAGCCGGGAGGTGATGGAGCATGTGCATGAGAGCCCGGCGGTGATGGTTGGCCCATTGTTGGTGCTAGCATTTGGTGCACTCACCGCGGGAGTCGTGTTCGAGCGCAGCTTCATCGGGGAGGGCTGGCACGATTTCTGGCAGGGTGCGATCGTCAATGGGCCGGACAACAACGTGCTTCACGACATGCATCACGTGCCTATGCTGATCAGCCTGCTTCCAACATTGGTGGGCTTACTAGGGATCGGGCTGGCCTACTTCATGTATGTCGCGCAACCGGGTTTGCCGGCACGGTTGGCTGCAGCCATGCCGGGGCTTTACCGGTTCGTGCTCCACAAATGGTATTTCGATGAAATGTATGACGCGCTGTTCGTCCGTCCTTTCGGCCGCTTGGCCCGCTTGTTGTGGACGGTGGGCGACACCCGCCTGATCGACGGCATGCCCAATGGAATAGCTGGGTTGGCGGCCGGAGGCTCGGCGCAAATCGTCCGTATGCAGACGGGCTCGATCGCAGTTTATGCCTTTACGATGTTGATCGGGCTTGTCGTCTTGATCAGCGTCTTCCTGCTGTTCCGGTGACGATGATGAACGAAGCCGGTTTCCCGATCCTTTCGTTACTGACGTGGCTGCCCTTACTGGGCGGGGCCTTTATTTTGACTATTCGCGGCGAAGAGGCTGTCGTCGCTCAAAATGCCAGGTGGGCGGCGCTTTGGACCAGCCTGATCGTTTTTCTGATCTCGCTCGTACTATGGGCGAAGTTCGATGTGAACGAGCCCGGTTACCAGTTCATGGAGAGCAGCGCCTGGTTGCCCGAGTTTAGGGTGGGATACCGTATGGGCGTGGATGGAATTTCCGTCTTGTTCATCCTGCTGAGCACAGCATTGACACCCTTGTGTATCCTCGCGAGCTGGGAAGCCATCACCTCCCGCGTGCGAGAGTATATGCTCGCCTTCCTTGTGCTTGAGACCATGATGGTCGGCATGTTCGCGGCACAAGACTTCGTCGTGTTCTACATGTTTTTCGAGGGCGTCCTGATTCCCATGTTCCTCATCATTGGGGTTTGGGGCGGGGCACGCAGGGTCTATGCTAGCTTCAAGTTCTTCCTCTATACCCTTGCTGGTTCGATCCTGATGCTGTTGGCATTATTGGCAGTTTGGTATTATGCGGGCACAACTGACCTTGCTGTTTTGACGACGACGCAGTTTCCAGCCCGGATGCAGTTCTGGCTGTTCTTGGCGTTCCTGGCCTCGTTCTCGGTCAAGGTGCCGATGTGGCCTGTTCATACCTGGCTGCCGGATGCCCATGTCGAGGCGCCGACTGCCGGGTCGGTCATTTTGGCGGGTGTGTTGCTCAAGATGGGCGCGTATGGGTTCCTCCGCTTCTCCATTCCGATGCTGCCGCAAGCCTCCCAATACTTTGCACCGTTGATGCTAAGCCTGGGCGTAATAGCGGTCATCTATACATCCGCCGTCGCGTTCGCACAGACCGATATGAAGAAGCTGATCGCGTATTCATCGGTCGCGCATATGGGCGTGGTCGTCATCGGCATGTTCACCTTCAATATTCAAGGTATCGAGGGTGCACTGTTCCAGATGCTGTCGCATGGGATCGTGTCCGCGGCATTATTCCTTTGCGTGGGCGTCGTCTATGACCGGATCCATACTAGAGACATCGCACGCTACGGCGGACTTGCACCCCGGATGCCGGCTTACGCGCTCTTCTTCATGCTGTTCACCATGGCGAGCGTCGGTCTGCCCGGTACGGCGGGATTCGTCGGTGAGTTCCTGGTGCTCGTCGGCGCATTCAAGGTGAGCTTCTGGCTGGCCCTGCTGGGTAGTTCGGGCATGATACTCGGCGCGGTCTATATGCTCTTCCTCTACCGCCGGGTGATTTTTGGTGTGATCACCCGAGATGAGCTCCGCAACATTCTGGACCTGTCGCCCCGCGAGATCGCGATTTTCGTGCCATTGATCGCGCTCACGCTGTGGATGGGCGTCTATCCGTCCAGCTTCACCCAGTTTTTCGACGCTTCGGTTCACGCTATGGTCGAGGGGCATACGGCCGCGCTGTCGCAGTCGCGCCTTGCAGGACTGACACCATGAATTGGACCCTTGCGCTGCCTGAGATCACACTGGCCGTGTCGGCCATGGGGATCCTGCTGTTCGGCGTCTCCAGGAAGCCTGACCCGGCCTTTGTATGCACGATGCTGGCGCTGGGCGCTCTGTTGCTTGCGTCCGTGCTGGTCCTTGCGGCGCCCCTCGGCTCGGCCTACCGCGGACTATTCGTCGTGGACGGATTTAGTACGTTCATGAAGTTGCTGATCCTAGCAGGGGCGGCGCTCTCGATGATCTTGTCGCTCGACTACAACGTTCACGAGGGCATCAGCCGCTTCGAATTCTCAGTCCTCATGCTGCTCTCGACGGTCGGCATGATGATCATGTGCAGTACATCCAGCTTGATGACCCTGTATCTCGGGCTCGAACTGCAGTCGCTCGCACTTTATGTTTTATGTGCGTTTGCGCGGGATGATCTGCGGTCTGCCGAGTCGGGGCTGAAGTTCTTCGTGCTGGGCGCGCTCGCCTCCGGCTTGATCCTATACGGCATCTCGCTGGCGTATGGTTTCACCGGGACCATGCAGTTCAACGAGCTTGCGGCGGCGCTGACCGGGTCCGGCGTGCCGTCGGCAGGGCTCGTAGTTGGCATCGTCTTCATCATCGCCGGGCTCGCGTTCAAGCTATCGGCGGTGCCGTTCCACATGTGGACGCCGGATGTGTACGAGGGGGCGCCCACACCGGTCACGGCCTTCATGAGCACGGCACCAAAGGTCGCAGCTATTGCGCTTATGCTGCGCTCGCTCGAGGTGCCATTTGGCGGCATTATCCAGCAATGGAGCGGGATCATCGTGATCGTGTCCCTTTGCTCTATGGGCTTGGGTGCGCTCGCGGCCATCGGCCAGAGCAACATCAAGCGGCTACTGGCCTACTCCAGCATCGGCCATATGGGATACGCGCTTGTCGGGCTGGCGGTCGGAACGGCCGAAGGCATTCGCGGCGTGCTCGTTTACATGGTAACCTATGTCTTCATGAGCGCGGGCGTGTTCGCCTGCATCATTGCCATGAGGCGGCAGGGTAAGACGCTGGAGCAGATTGGCGACCTGTCCGGCCTCGCCCGCACGGATCCGGGCCTGGCGCTCGCCATGGCCGTGTTCATGTTCTCCATGGCCGGCATTCCACCGTTCTCTGGCTTTTTCGCGAAGTTGTACGTGTTCTATCCAGCGGTTCAGTCCGGCTTTTGGACCCTGTCGGTCGTAGGGGTGCTCACCAGTGTCGTCGGTGCATTCTACTATCTGCGCATCATCAAGATCATGTATTTCGACGCCGCAGTGGCCGCGTTCGATCATCGCCCGCCAGCCGTGTCGTTCGTGGCCGGGGTAGGGGCGCTGGTGACCACCCTATTCTTCGTCTATCCGGCCCCCCTCGTCGGCGCCGCCCAACACGCCGCGAGGGTATTGTTCGGATGAGTGATCCGCCCGGGTGGCGGCACCGGTTTCATGAGTCACTTCCGTCCACCTCGGACCTTTGCGTGACCCTTGCGATGGCAGGGGAGCCCGGGCGGCTGGCCGTGCGCGCGGGACGGCAAACCGCGGCGCGTGGCAGCCGTGGACGGAACTGGGAAACCCTCGGCGGCAATCTCGCGCTCTCGGTGCTGCTACGCCCGGGCAGCCTGGCGAGAGATGCCGGGCACTGGGCGCTGCTGGCCGCCGTGGCTTTGGCCGAGGCGCTAGAGGGTCTGACCGGCGCCGGTGCCTGCCTCTCCCTCAAATGGCCGAATGACGTTCTCCTGAACCGGCGGAAGCTCGGTGGTATCCTGCTCGATACCCATCTATCGCCGGATGGCCGGCTGGAGTGGGTGGTGATCGGCTGTGGGGTGAACCTGGCTGAGGCGCCCGCTGGGGCGGCGCACCTACCCGAAACCGGGCCGGCGGAACTGGCGGATGCGTTCCTGGGGCGGCTGGACGTATGGGACCATGAGCGCCTCACGAGCGGTTTTGCCGCTGTCCGGCGGGCCTGGCTGGCGTGGGGGCCGCCGCTTGGGGAGTGGCTGCGTGTGATCAGGCCAGGGCAGGAGACCGCGGGCGCGTTCGCCGGCCTTAGTGATGAGGGCGCTCTGCTGCTACAAACTGGCGGCCAGGTGCACGCGTTCAACACGGGAGAAATCCTGCTGGCGGAGTCTTAGGCCGTGTTGTTGGTGGTGGATGCCGGGAACACGAACGTGGTCTGCGCCGTGCATGACGGTTCGAGCTGGCGCGGCATATGGCGGATCGCGACCGAGCCGCAGCGCACCTCCGATGAGTATGCCGTTTGGCTGCTCACGCTGTTCAACCTCGTCGGCCTCAAGCCCGGTGAGATCGACCGCGCAGTGATCGGCACCGTCGTGCCGGCCGCGCTGTATCACTTGCGCCGCCTTTGCCGCGATTGGTTCCGGACCGAGCCGCTGGTCGCTCGGTCGAATTTGGACTGGGGCTTCCGGATCGAAATCGACAACCCCGCCGAGGTCGGTGCAGACCGGTTGCTCAATACGCTCGCCGCGCATCAGCGGTATCAAGGACCGCTGATCGTGGTGGATTTCGGCACCGCGACCACGTTCGACGTCGTGGGCGAGGATGGGGCATATCAGGGCGGCGTGATCGCGCCGGGCATCAACCTGAGTATCGAGGCGCTGCACAAGGCTGCCGCCCGCCTACCGCGGATCGGCATCGGCCGGCCGCAGGCGGTGATCGGCCGATCGACCATCCCGGCGATGCAGTCCGGCATTTATTGGGGCTATGTGGGCTTGGTTGAAGGGTTGATTACGCGCATAAGAGCGGAGTACGAGCATCCGCTTCAGGTGATCGCGACGGGAGGCCTCGCGCCGTTATTGGCCGAGGGCACGACGATCATCGACCGGATCGACCCTGATTTGACGCTAGATGGGCTGCGCTTGTTGGCGGAGCGCAACCCCGCACCCACATTGAGCCGTGACAGAATAAGAACAATCGAAGGCGATTAGATGGACGTTTACAACGGTGATCTGGCCTTCCTGCCCTTGGGCGGGACGGGCGAGATCGGCATGAACCTGAACTTGTATCGATGCCACGGCAAATGGCTGGCGGTGGATTGCGGCATTGGCTTCGGGGGCAACGAGAATCCTGAGGCCGAGATCATGATGCCCGACCCGGCGTTCATCGCCGAACGGCGGGAGGACCTGCTGGCGCTGGTCATCACTCATGCGCATGAGGACCATATCGGGGCCGTCGCGCATCTCTGGCGGCAGCTGCGGTGCCCAATCTATGCGACTCCGTTCGCGACGGCGGTGCTGAAGCGCAAACTGGGCGAGGCGGGCCTGGCGAACGAGGTCCGGATCCACACGATCGCACCCGGCGGCAGCTTCGAGCTGGGCGCGTTCAAATGCGAGTTCATGCCGGTCACGCACTCGATTCCGGAGGCGCAGGCGCTGGTGTTGCGCACGCCGTTCGGCATCATCCTGCATACGGGTGACTGGAAGCTCGACCCTAATCCCCTCATCGGTCAGCCGGTGGATGAGGCCGCATTCCGCCGCCTGGGGGAGGAGGGCGTGCTGGCCATGGTGTGCGACAGCACGAATGCGATGGTCGATGGACATTCGGGCAGCGAGGCGGAGGTCCGGACCTCGATGGCGCAGCTGATCCGCAGCATCAAGGGCCGGGTGGCGGTGACGTGCTTTGCGAGCAACGTGGCGCGGGTGGAGAGCATCGCGCTAGCGGCGCGGGATGCGGGGCGGCACGTAGCGCTGGTCGGCCGGTCGCTCCGGAACCTCGAGGCGGCGGCCCGGGATTGCGGCTATCTCCGCACGGTGCCTGAGTTCATTCCGGAGGATGACGCAGGATCGGTGCCGGACGGCAATCTGCTGATCCTGGTGACGGGCAGCCAAGGGGAGCCGAAGAGCGCGCTGTCCCGCATCGCGGCCGATACGCATCCGAACATCGCGCTCGGTGAAGGCGACACGGTGGTGTTCAGCAGCCGTATGATCCCGGGAAACGAGCGCCCAATCACCTTGGTGCAGGACAGCCTGGTGCGGCGCGGCGTGCATGTCATCACCGACAACGACCACATGACACACGTGTCCGGACACCCGGCGCGCGAGGAACTGCGGACATTGTATGATTGGATCAAGCCTAAATACGCCGTGCCGGTGCATGGCGAGTGGCGGCATATGCAGGCGCATGCGGCGCTCGCGAAGGAGGCCGGGGCGGATCCGGTCATCCTTGAGGACGGCGATATCCTGATGCTGTCGCCGGGCCGGCCGGAGGTGGTGGACAGCGCGCCGGTCGGCCGGCTGGCGCTGGACGGCAACCGGGTCGTGCCGATGACGGGCGGTGTGCTGGCAGCCCGGCGCCGCATGCTGTTCAACGGCGTGGTTGTCGGCAGCTTTGCGGTCGACTCCGCGGGACGTCTGGTGGGCACACCCCAGGTCAGTGCGCCGGGCCTGTTCGAACCAGATGATCCGGAGACCGCTCGGGTCACGTCTGATTTTGCCCAGGCCGTGCGCGACCTACCGGCTGGGCTGCGGGCCGATGATTCCGCGTTGGCCGATGCGGCGCGCTCTGCCCTACGCCGGGCGCTGGGCAGGAAGCAGCAAAAGCGTCCCATGGTGGACGTACACATGCTCCGGGTCTGACGGTGCACTGGTTTACGGCTTTCGTGGTGTTCGTGATGGTTTGGTGGACGGTGCTATTCGCCGTCCTGCCTTTCGGGACGCAGCCGGTGGCGGAACCGGATCAAGTCACGGGGTGGCGGGGCGCGCCATCCCGCCCACGTATGGCTCGCAAGCTTGTGATTACGACAGTGGTCTCGATGGTTTTGTGGGCGATATCAATGGCGATAATCCAGTCAGACATGCTTTCGTTCAGATCGCCGCTGTTTTAATTGGCATTTCCCAATGCAGTTGCGGTCTGTATGGGCAGATTGCGTCTCAACTTTGAGTTTCGTGTCTGAACCTGACAAAAATCCATTGGACTTGCGGGTTGGACGCGCACATCATCACGACAGAAAGAGGTTCTTCCTCCTTCTGTCGCGTGCGTGGCGTTTCCTCCCTAAACTTGGCCCGCTGCGCTGCCAGCGCGCGGGCCTTCTTTTTTGTTAAAGGCTTGGAACCCGCCTGTCACGACATTTCGTGACCCGTAAGCCACAATCGCCGCAAGAAAACGTTGTGCATCGCAATATGTCGTTACGCTTCTGCTCGCTAGCGGGCAGCCCGCCGTCCTTGTAGGGTGCGCCCGAACAAGCAGGTCACCTCTGTAATGCGCCTAACCCGCTCTCTATTGCCTACGCTGAAGGAAACGCCGGCCGAGGCGCAGATCGTCTCACATCGCTTGATGTTGCGGGCTGGCCTCGTACGGCAGGTTTCGGCCGGGATCTACGCCTGGCTTCCGGCCGGCTGGCGCGTCCTAAAGAACATCGCCCAGATCGTGCGCGAGGAGCAGAACCGGGTCGGCGCGCAGGAAATGCTGCTGCCAACCCTACAATCCGCCGATCTATGGCAACGAACCGGGCGGTATGACGCGTACGGGCCGGAAATGCTGCGAATCAAGGACCGGCAGGACCGCGACCTGATCTATAGCCCGACCAACGAACTGCTGATCGCCGACATCATGCGGCAATCGGTCAGGTCTTACCGCGAGCTGCCGCAGAACTTGTATCACATCCAATGGAAATTCAGGGACGAAACCCGGCCCCGCTTCGGCGTGATGCGCGGGCGGGAATTCCTGATGAAGGATGGCTACTCGTTCGACTTGGATCATACGAGCGCCGTCGTCAGCTATCGGCAGATGATGCTGGCCTATCTGCGCACGTTTCAGCGCTTGGGCGTGCGCGCTGTGCCGATGGCGGCCGATACCGGGCCGATCGGCGGGGACCTCAGCCACGAGTTCCACATCTTGGCGGAAACCGGCGAAAGCGCGGTGTTTTACGACGCCGACGTCGAGACCATCCGCGTCGGCACGGAGGACGTGGACCATACCGACCCGGCCGCGCTCGACCGGCTGTTTAGCGCTGTCACGACGCCCTATGCCGCCACGGACGAAAAACACGATCTGGCCGCGTGGGAGCGTGTGCCGGCCGAGCGCAAAAGGGAGGGCAGGGGGATCGAGGTCGGGCAGATCTTCAACTTCGGCACGCTGTATTCCGAGCTCGTTGGCCTCGCCGTCTCTGGCCCGGACGGTAAGCCCGTGCACCCCAACATGGGCAGCTACGGCATCGGCGTGTCCCGCTTGGCGGGTGCGCTGATCGAGGCGCATCATGACGAGGCCGGGATCAAATGGCCGGACGGCGTGGCGCCGTTCAAGGCCGCGATCCTAAACTTAAAACAAGGCGACCCGGCCACCGGCGCCATTGCCGAGCAGGCCTACGCCGCCCTGGCCGGGGACGCGCTATATGATGATCGGGAGGAGCGGGCCGGGGTCAAGTTCGCCGACGCCGACCTGATGGGCCACCCGTGGCAACTCATCATCGGCCCCCGCGGCGCCGCCAGCGGCATAGTGGAACTGAAACGCCGCGCCACGGGGGAGCGGCAGGAGCTTTCGCTACCCGACGCGCTGACCCATATCGGTTAGGAACGACCGCCCCCTCTCCTCCGGGAGGGGTGGGGTGAGGGTAACCTCACGCACTGATCTCTCGTGAGGACGCCCTACCATGACCGACTGCTCCCATAGTTTCCCTCATTCCGGCCCTCTCCCGGAGGTCGAGGGAGAAGCATAGTGTTCGGCCCATTCGAACGCGCCGTCGCCGGACGTTATCTCCGCGCCCGGCGGGGCGAGCGTTTCGTGTCCGTGATCGCCATCTTCAGCCTCGCCGGCATCGCGTTGGGGGTGGCCACGCTCATCATCGTCATGTCCGTGATGGGCGGGTTCCAGGTCGATTTGCTCAACCGGATCCTGGGCTTCAACGGCCACCTCGGCGTCTATGCCGCCGGCACGCCGCTCACCCAATACGATCAACTCGCTACCCGCATCAGGGCCGTGCCCGGCGTCACCTCCGCCATTCCCGTCGTGGACGGGCAGGTGCTGCTGCAAAGTCCGCGCGGCCAGAACGCGGGCGGCCTGTTGCGCGGCATGTCGCAGGCCGATTTCCGCAATTTGCACGCTGTCAGTGACCACATCGTCGGCGGCACGATCGACGCATTCAAGGGTGAGGACGCCGTCGCCGTCGGCGTCGGCCTCGCGCAGAAATTCGGTCTGGCGGTGGGGGACGAGCTGACCTTGCTGTCCCCCAACGGCGCCGCCACCGCGTTCGGCACCGTGCCCCGCGTCCGCGCCTACACCGTCACGACCGTTTTCCAGGTCGGCATGAACGAGTATGACACGTCGTTCGTCTTCTTGCCGATCGAGGCCGCGCAGATCTTCCTGCAGCAGCCGGGCACTGCGTCGCAGGTCGAGGTCATGGTCGATGACCCCAACCGCGTGCCAGAGATCGGACGCGCCATTCTGGCCGCGGCACCACCGGCCCGGGTGCGGGTGGTGGACTGGCAACAGAACAACAACAGCTTCTTCGCCGCGGTCCAAGTCGAACGCAACGTCATGTTCCTGATCCTGACGCTGATCATCCTGGTCGCCGCGTTCAACGTCATCAGCTCGCTCATCATGATGGTCAAGGACAAGACGCGCGATATCGCCGTCTTGCGCACCATCGGCGCCGGGCGGGGCGCCATCATGCGCATTTTCCTGATGGCCGGCGCCTCGGTCGGCGTGACTGGGACGGTGCTGGGCGTGATCTTGGGCGTCCTGTTCTGCCTCAATATCCAGACCATCCAGGGCTGGGTCGAGGCTGCGACCGGCTCCAGCGTGTTCAACCCCGAGGTCTATTACCTCGCCCACCTACCGGCCAAGCTGAATTGGCATGAGGTGTTGCAGGTGATGGCCATGGCGCTCACGCTCTCGATCCTGGCTACCCTATACCCGAGCTGGCGTGCCGCCCGCACCGACCCGGTGGAGGCGCTGCGGCATGAGTGAGCCCTTGGTGCTACAGGGCGTAAGCCGCGCGTACCGCAGTGGTGAGGATGATCTGCACGTGCTCACGGCCGCCGATCTGACGCTCTACGCGGGCGAGATCGTGGCGCTGGTCGCTCCCTCCGGCACGGGCAAGAGCACGCTGCTGCATTTGGCGGGCTTGCTGGAGCGGCCGGACGCCGGCGCCGTGCTGGTGGACGGCCGCGACTCCGGCCACCTGTCCGACCCGGAACGCACCGCCATCCGGCGCGACCGCATCGGCTTCGTCTATCAGGCGCACCATCTGCTGGCGGAGTTCACGGCGCTCGAGAACGTCACCCTGCCGCAGATGATCGGCGGACGCCCGCATGCTAAAGACCGGGCGCTCACGCTGCTGTCCGCGTTCGGGCTGCGCGACCGGGCCCTGCACCTGCCGGGCAAGCTGTCCGGTGGGGAGAAGCAGCGGGTCGCGATCGCCCGCGCGCTGGCCAACGCGCCGGGGATCCTGCTGGCCGACGAGCCGACCGGCAACCTCGACGTAGGCACCAGCGGCGTCGTGTTTCAGGAGCTGCTGCGCATGGTGCGGCAAGAGGGCGTGGCGGCGCTGATCGCGACGCACAATCCGGAGCTGGCGGCGCAGATGGACCGCCGGGTCACGCTGCAGGGGGGCAAGGTGGTAGAGGTCTGATGCACGCCGACTTCGTCCACCTACGGGTCCATTCCGCCTATTCGCTGAGCGAGGGCGCCATCAAGGCCGACAAGATCGCGTCGCTGGCGCAGGACGCGCGCATGCCGGCGGTGGCGATCACCGATTCCGGCAATTTGTTCGGCGCGCTCGAGTTCAGTCAGGCCTGCGTCGGCAAGGGAGTGCAGCCCATCATCGGCTGCCAGATCTCCATCACCCGGGCCGAGAATGCCGCGCTCCCGCCCGACCCCATTGTTCTGCTCGCCCAAGATCAGGCCGGCCTCGCCAACCTGCAGCGCCTGTCCTCCCGCGGGTTCATGCAGGGTGACCCGGCGCTCCCGCAAGTCACGCTGGACGAGCTGCTGTCCCATAACGAAGGCTTGCTGCTGCTCACCGGCGGTACGCGGGGACCAGTGGCGCGCATGCTGATCGAGGGGCGCAAGCCCGATGCGGCCGCGTTCCTGGAGCGGCTGCACGAGGCGTTTCCGGACCGCTGCCTCATGGAGCTGCATCGCCACGGGTTGCCGGTCGAGCGCATGATCGAGCCCGGGCTGCTGCAATTGGCCGAGGATTACGGCCTCCCGCTGCTGGCCACCAACGAGTGCTTCTTCACCTCCCCCAAGATGCACGCGGCGCATGACGCGCTGCTGTGCATCGCCGAGGGGCGGCAGGTGAGTGAGGCGGAGCGGCGCCGGGTGACGGACCAGCATTGGTTCAAATCCGCCGTCGAGATGCGGGCATTGTTCGCGGATCTGCCGGACGCCTGCGATAACACGCTGGCCGTGGCGCGCTCCTGCGCCGTCATGGCGGAGAAGCGCAACCCGCTGCTGCCCGTCTGCCCCAAGGTCCGCCCCGGCCAGACCGAGGACGAGACGCTGCGCGACCTGGCTCGCGAGGGCCTGGCCCGGCGCATGCACGGCAAGGACGCCGAGACCCGGGCGGTGTATGAGACGCGGCTGGAATACGAGCTGGGCGTCATCGGCGCCATGGGCTTCCCCGGCTATTTCCTGATCGTGGCGGACTTCATCCAATGGGCGAAGTCGCAGGATATTCCGGTGGGGCCGGGCCGCGGCTCGGGCGCCGGGTCGGTGGCGGCGTGGGCGCTCACGATCACGGACCTCGATCCGCTGCAGTGGGGCTTGCTGTTCGAGCGGTTCCTCAACCCCGAGCGTGTGTCCATGCCGGACTTCGACATCGATTTCTGCCAGGACCGGCGGGACGAGGTGATCGACTACGTGCGCCGCGAGTACGGCGCGGACCGGGTGGCGCAAATCATTACGTTCGGCAAGCTGCAGGCGCGGGCCGCGGTCCGCGACGTGGGGCGCGTGCTGGGGCTGCCGTTCGGCCAGGTGAACCGGGTCGCCGAGCTGATCCCCAACAACCCGGCCAAGCCCGTGACGCTCGGCGAGGCGATCGAGGGCGAGCCGCGCCTCCAGGAAATGCGCGACGGGGACGAGAGCGTGCGCCGCCTCATGGAGGTCGCGCTGCAGCTGGAGGGTCTGTACCGCCACGCCAGCACGCACGCCGCGGGCCTCGTGATCGGCGACCGTCCGCTGATCGACCTGGTGCCGCTGTATCGTGACCCGAAGGCGGGTACGCTGGTCACGCAATACTCCATGAAGTACGTGGAGCAGGCGGGGCTCGTGAAGTTCGACTTCCTGGGCCTCACCACGCTCACGATCCTGAAGCAGGCGGTGGCGATCCTGGCGTCGCTCGGCACGCCGGTGGACCTGGACCGCCTGCCGCTCGATGACGCCAAGACGTACGAGATGCTGGCGCGGGGTGACGCGGGCGGGGTGTTTCAGTTCGAAAGCGCGGGCATGCGGGATGCGCTCCGCATGATCCGGCCTGACCGGTTCGAGGATCTGATCGCCGTCGGCGCCCTGTATCGCCCCGGCCCGATGGCCAACATCCCGGATTACGGCAAGCGCAAGCACGGCGAGGCGTGGGAGGCGCCGCACCCCGAAATCCGCGCCATCCTGGCCGAGACCTACGGGATCATCGTCTATCAAGAGCAGGTCATGCAGATCGCGCAGACCATGGGCGGCTACAGCCTGGGCGGCGCCGATTTGCTGCGCCGGGCCATGGGCAAGAAGATCCGCGCCGAGATGGAGCAGCAGCGGGACACCTTCACCAAGGGCGCCACGGGGCGGGGTATCACACCGGAGAAGGCGACCGAGGTGTTCGACCTCATGGCGAAATTTGCGGATTACGGCTTCAACAAGAGTCACGCCGCCGCCTATGCGCTAGTGAGCTATCAGACGGCGTGGCTGAAGGCGAACCACCCGGTGGCGTTCCTCGCCGCCTGCATGAACCTCGCGCTGTCCAACACCGACAAGATCGCGGCGCTGCGGCAGGAGGCCGAGCGGATGGGCATCCGCGTGCTACCGCCGGACATCAACCGCTCCGGCGCCCGGTTCACGGTGGAGGTGACGGACGGTGTGCAGAGCATCCGCTACGCGCTGGCGGCGGTGAAGAAGGTGGGGGAGGCGGCGATGGCCGGGGTGGTTGCGGCCCGTGACGGCCGTGCGTTCCGGGACCCGGCCGATTTCGCCGCCCGGATCGATCCGCGCCAGCTGAACAAGATGCAGCTCGAGAACCTGGCCCGCGCGGGCGCCTTCGACACGCTGAACCCCAACCGCGCGCAGATGTTCACCGCCGCGGACACGCTGCTGAGGCGCGCCCAGGCGCAAGCCGAGGAGGCCGCCACCGGCCAGCACGCGCTGTTCGGCGGCGCGTCCGAGCCGGAGGCGCTGCGCCTGCCGCCCATGCCGGACTGGCCGGAGATGGAGCGCCTGGGCTTCGAGGCGGACGCGATCGGCTTCCACCTCACGGCCCATCCGCTCGACAGCTACGCCCCGGCGCTCCGCCGTTTGGGCGTGGTGCCGACGTCGCAGGTGGAGGCCCGCGCCCGCGCCGGGCAGAGCCGGCTGCGCCTGGCCGGCTGCATCGTCGGCACCCCCAAGGAGCGCAACACCAAGACCGGTAGCCGCATGTGCTGGGTCGCGCTGTCGGACGCCGCCGGCACGGTGGAGGTGACGCTGTTCAGCGAAGTCCTGCTGGCGTCCCGCGACGTGCTGAAGGCCGGCATGGCGGTGACGATGCAGGTGGACGCGCGCCTGGACGGCGACAGCCTCCGCCTCACCGCCGCCGACTGCCAATCGCTCGACCGCGCGGCGGCGGATGCCGGGGCGGGGATGCGGATCTGGCTCGATAAGACGGAGGCAGTACCTCATATCCGGGCGATCTTGGCGCGGGAGGGGAAGGGGCGGGGCCGGGTGACGCTGGTGCCGCGCATCGACGAGGCGCAGGCGGTGGAGATCACGGTGCCGGGCGGATTCCAGGTGACACCTCGGCTGGCGCAGGCGCTGAAAGTGGTGCCGGGGGTGGAGCGGGTGGAGGAGGTTTGAGCAACCGCACGGCACTGTTCCGCGCTGTTTTAGATGCGGAGTTGACGGACATTGTAACCTCAGGCCGGTTTCGCAATCCGCCGCAGACGAGCCGCAAGTACTTCGCTCTCAAAGAAGAGGGGGCCCGGAAATATGCACAAATGGCTAGGGACCGCTTTGACGACGGCCCCTTCACGCTGATTGAGACGTCGATAGCCACGCTAGCCATCTTGTGGGAGATGCGTGGCACGGGTTGATGGCGGGATTGCTACGCTTGCAATTGGAACGCCTTGGCTCAATCTGCTCCACAGGCCGGCTATTTTAGGTGCGCTATGAAGAGACCCGTCGATATCACAGCCACGATCTACCTTCTTGCAACCGCCGAGGGCGGTCGTTCTGTGCCGACGTTCGAAGATAGGTTCGGCTGCGTGATGTTCGTGGACGGAGAGGGCCACGACGTGCGCTTTTGGCTGGATTCTGCGCTCACCCCCGGCACAACCCGAACAGTCCCCGCCGCCTTTCTGTCGCCCTCGTTAGCGCTCGCTCATATTCGTCCGGGAATGAATTTTACGCTTTGGGAAGGCGGCACTGTCGGCACGGGCGTGATCGAGGAGCTGGTAGCGCAGCCTGCATTCATTTGAGGTTTCGTGAAGTGGGGCAGGGTGGCGTTGACACGTCCGAACACGTTGGTTTCCGCTAAGGCATGTTTGCCAACGATGGTGAGCATCACTCCAGGGTGGCTTCTTTGGCAGAGCGTATCGACCTCGGAAGATCAATGAGGTGACTTGGATACGAGCCAGTGTTACTATGGCCTTCTCTTTCGCGATCTATGTCTCTATTGTAGGTAGTCTTGGTTTGCTGTCCCGCCCGCGTCTTGCCGAATGGGCCGTGGTGTTCGGCAACACCGTTACCGCCGACGGCCAGCCCTCCCCGCGGCTGAAGGCGCGGCTCGATGCGGCTGCGGCGTTGTTCGAGCGGGGTGGTGTCCAGCATATTCTGGTCAGCGGCGGCATCGAGCAGCCCGGTGATCTCGATGAGGCCGCGGTCATGGCGGCGTATCTGCTCCGCGTTGGCATTCCGGCCGGGGCCGTCGTGCAAGATGCGGCTGGTATCGACAGCTTCGAAACCGCGCGCCACACCGCGAGCCTTGTGCCAACTGACGCCGGGGTGGTCGTGGTGACCCAATGGTTCCACACACCCCGCGCTATGCTGGCCATGCGGCGTTTCGGTGTCCAGCCAGTCTCGGCTGACTGGCCAGCTTGGTTCGAAGCGCGCGATCTCTATTCTTTGCTGCGTGAGGCCGTCGGGCTGCCGTTCTACGCAGTCCGGTCACGAGCCGAGAAGGCGGGAGCATGACTGAAGATCAGGAGCGAATCACCAGGCGGTGCTTGGGCTGTCGTGGGCGGTGCTGGAACGTGCTTCGTTCCACCGCCGCCTAGACGTATTTCCGCCAGTTATGCTGCTCCTCGAAACCCAGCACTTCCCGCACTTTCCGGTTGGAAAACAACGGCTCGAACTCGCCCAGCTCATGCTTCAACGGCACATCCGGATAGAACCGCCGCACCAACTCCGGAGTCGGCAAGTCGGACGAGCAGTCGTTTTGCCCGGCGTTGAAGATCTGAAACCCCAGCCCGTCCTTCTCGATCCCCAGCCGGCAAATCTGGCCCAAGTCGCGGGCGTCAATGTAGCTCCAGGTGATGCGCTTGCGGCCCGCCGGGTCGGCAAAGAAAGACGGGAACTGGGCGTAGTCGTGCGGCTCCATCACGTTGCCGATGCGCAGGCAATAGATGTCCATGTCGTAACGCTGCGCAAACGCCAGCGCCGTGCGCTCGTTGCAGATCTTGCTCAGCGCGTAACTGTCCATGGGATCGACTGGATACTCTTCATCGAGCGGCAGATACTTCGGGTCTCGCGGCGTATTGGCGAACACCAGGCCGTAGGTGGTCTCGGATGAGGCGATGATGACCTTCTTGATCCCGAGCTTGGCCGCCGCCTCGATCACGTTGTAAGTGCCCATCGTGTTGACGCGGAACACCTCGTTATCCGGCACGATCATGATGCGCGGGATGGCGGCGAAGTGCACCACCGCGTCGTTGGCCGGCGCGCGCAGGTCCGGCGCGAACTCATGGAGCTCCAGGGTGGAAGACAGCGCGTTGAACACTTGACCAGAGTCGGTAACATCCGTGATCAAGGTGCGGACCGCCGGGTTCGCCAGTGGCTTGGTGTCGAGGTTCAGCACCTGATACCCATGCTCGACCAGATGCTGCACCGCATACTGCCCGGCTTTACCGCTACCGCCGGTAAAGACCACGTTCTTACTCATGAGCTCGCCTCCTGCGCCCGCAACCGCTGCGCATACACATTGATGATCAGCGCCAGCAGCAGGATCACGCCGCGGATCAGGATCTTGAGGAAACTATCGATCCGCACATGGTCCAGACCGTTGTTCAGCACGCCCAGCACCAGCAACCCGACCAGCGTGTTGCCGATGCCGCCCTGGCCGCCGAACAGGCTGGTGCCGCCCACCACCACGGCGGAGATGGAATCCAGCAGGTAATTGTCGAACTCGTCCTGCTGCGCGCTGCCGAAATGCGCCACGCCCAGCATGCCCGCGAGCCCGGCGCACACCGCCGAGATCAGCAGCACCGCGGCCAGGATCAGCCGCACGTGCACGCCGGAATACTCCGCTGCCTCCCGGTTGCCGCCGACCATGTAAACGTAGCGGCCGAACCGCGTGTAGGTCAGCACGATGTGCCCCGTCGCCAGCACCAGCGCCGCAACCACCACGATCCACGGCACCGGCCCAATCGACCCGGCGCCTAGCGTCTCCACTAGATCAGGCACCTTATAGGCGATCTGTCCCCGCACCAGCATGGCGCCGATGCCCGAGCCGATCTGCAGCATCGCCAAGGTCATGATGAAGGACGGTATGCCGATCACGGTCACGCCAAACGCCGTGACCGCACCCAACGCCACGCTGGCCACCAGGGCGAGCAGGATGGCGAACACGCCGGGTAGGGGGAGGGTGGCGATGTTGACGCTACTATCCTGCAGGGTCAGGAACGCCACCACGATCCCCACCGCATTGGCCACGCTGGCGACGCTCAGGTCGATCTCACCGCACAAGATAACGAAGGTGAGGCCGGTGGCGATGATGGCCGTGACCGACACCTGGCGCAGGATATTGGCGATGTTGTCCAATGACGTGAACGAGGGGCTGGAAACGCTGAACAAGATCACCAACGCAATCAGCGTCGCGAACGGCGCGATATTGCGCAGCTGACTGCGCAACCAGTGTCCACCCATCATGCCACCGCCAAGAGCTTGTCTTTACTGACCGTTTCCGACGCGAATTCATGGCTCACCGTGCCGCGCTTCATGACCAGGATCCGGTCCGCCATGGACAGCACGGTCTCCGGCTCGGTCGAGATGACCACCACGGCGATCCCCTCCTCGCGCAGGCCGCGGACGATCTTGATCACGTCGTCCTTGGCGCCCACGTCCATGCCCCGCGTCGGCTCGCTCAGCAACAGCACGCGCGGCTTGTGCGTGAGCCATTTGGCCAGCGCCACCTTCTGCTGATTGCCGCCGGACAACGAGCCGAGCCGCGCCTCGACCGAGGCCGGGCGGATGCCCAGCGCCGTCACGTGCTGGGACGCGATGCTGCGCTCGGTCGCCGGGCGCAGCCAGAGGGGGGAGATGCGGTCCAGGATGCTGATCGACATGTTCTTGTACACCGGTTCCTGCGCGAACAGCATGCTGCGCCGGCTCTCTGGCACGAAGGCGATCCCGGCCCGCCGCGCGGCCGCGGTATGCCGCAGCCGCTGCCGCACCCCGCCCAGCGCGATCGACCCGGCGCGCAGCCCGACCCGGCCGAACAGCGCCCGCGCCAGCTCGAGCTGACCCGAGCCCATGAAGCCATAGATGCCCAGCACCTCACCGGCCCGCGCCTGCAGCGTGACGTCGTGGAAGCCCGGCCCGAAGATGGCCTGCGTCTCCAGCACCACCGCGCCGTCCTGACGGCTGTCGAGCCGGGTCTCGCCCAGATAGCTCTCTTCCAGCTCCTCGTGCCCGGTGCCGATCATGCGCTCGATGATCCAGGCCTTGTCGATGTCCGGCACATCAGCCGTCTCGATCCGGCGTCCGTTGCGGAAGATGGTGATCCGGTCCGACACGCGCACGATATCGTCCAGGAAATGCGAGATGAACACGATGCTCCGCCCGCTATCCCGCACCCGGCGCAGCAGCCCGAACAGCACCTCCACCTCGGGCGGGGATAGGGCGGAGGTCGGCTCGTCCAAGATGATGATCCGGGCGCCGGACGACAGCACGCGCGCCAGCTCGACCAGCTGCTGCAACCCCAAGGGTAGGGTGCCGATCACGGCCCGCGGGTCGGCGTCGATCCCCAGCGTCTGCAACTCCGCACTGGCCTCCCGCATCATGGCGCGCCAGTCGACCAGCCCGGCCCGATTCACCGGCTGCACGCCCAGCATGACGTTCTCGGCGACCGTGAGGCCGGGCACGATGCTCAGCTCCTGATGCACCATGCCGATTCCCGCCGCGCGCGCGGACCGGGCGGAGCGGTGCCGCACCGGCTCACCGGTGATGCGCATCGTGCCGTCATACTCGGTATGCACGCCGGCGATGATCTTCATCAGCGTGCTCTTGCCGGCGCCGTTCTCGCCCACCAGGCCGTGGATCTCCCCCGCGTTCAGGGTGAAATCCACGTCCCGTAGCGCCGCGACGCCGCCGAAGCTCTTGCTGATGCCCTGTAGGTCCAGAAGGGGCGTCACGGCTAGATCAGGAAATGGCTTTCCATCCACGCCATGCCCGCCGCGTTCGCCTTGGTCACCACCGGCCCGTCGGTCACGACCTGCTTCGGGATCATGCCGGCGCCGGATCCGGGCTTCTCACCCGCCACCACGGCCGCCACGCCCGCCAGGACCGCGCCGCCATGGATGCGGCAAGACGGGTTGCGCACCGTCGCGTGCATGCGCCCATCCGCCACCGCCGCCAGCGCCGGGGGCATCGCGTCGCACCCGCCGATCAGGATGCCGGTGCGCCCCCGCGCTTTCATCACGTTATAAGCGGCCAAGGCCATGTCGTCGTTGTGGAAATACGCGGCGTCGATCTTCGGATACTTGGTCAGCAGCGTGTCCCAAATTCGCGCGACCTTCGTCACGTCCCAGTCGCCGGGCGTCGTGTCCACGACCTCGATCCCCGGGTTCTTCTTCATCACGGATTCGAAGCCCCGCGCCCGGCCCTGCGCGCCGGTATGGCCCAGCGCCCCCTGGGTCATGGTGACGATCCCCTTGCCGCCGATCGCGTCCGCCAGGGACTGGGCGACTGCGGCACCCATGAACTCGTTATCCGGTGCCAGAAAGCTGTGCACGTCGATCCCGTCCAGCGGCGCGATCAGCGTGTCCATGTCGATCACCGGGGTCCCGGCCTCGATCATCTTCTTCACCGGCGCCGTCAGCGTGCCGATGCCGAACGCCTGGATGGCGACGAAATCCCACTTCTGGCTCGACATGTTCTCGACCGCGCTACGCTGCTTGGTCGCGTTCAGCTCGCCGTCGAACCAGGTGACGTCCACGTTGAACATCTTGCCCCACCACTCGGCGGCCTGCTTGCCTTGGGCGCACCACGTCGCCTGCAGCCCGGCGTTGGAAAATGCGGCCTTGAGCGGCTTTTCGGACCGCCCCGTCTCCTTCGCGACCGACTGCGCCAGCGCCGGACTGATGCCCATGCTGCCCAGCACGCCCGCGAGTGCGGAGACGCCGGCGGCCTGCACGAACCCACGGCGGTTGCTATGATCACCCATCGTATTCTCCCTTATGCAGCGGCTCTTGTGGCCGCGTCGGGCTACGATCTTTGGCCGGGTGCGCTCCGGCGGTAAGTCACATTCCCGTGTGGTTGCCGCGATCCTCCCGAAACAGATGCAGCGCCTCCTGGATCGGCCGGTCGCTGAAGCTGAACAGCACGCTATCCTCGGCCGCCTCGTGCCGCACCCAGTGCCAGGACGGGACGACGAACAGGTCCCGCCGGGTCCAGTCCACGATGAACTCGCTGCCGTCCCGGCGGGTGATGACGCTGCGCCCGTGCCCCTCGATCGGCGCGAACACGGTCGCGTCCGTCGCGCGGTAGCCGGACGTCCTGAATCCGGCCGGCAGCAGCTGCACGAACGTGCCCATGGTCGCCATAGCGTGGTGGCCGGTCACAGGGTTGGCGTAGCGCATCTTGAGCCCGTGGCAGGCGTCCCACGCGTCCATGCGCCGCATCCGCTCCAGCGCGTCACGCGTGCGGGCGTAGGGGTAGTTGAACACTGGGGACGCGCCGCCGCCCGGCGTGTGATCGACCGGCAGCAGGGTGGCGCCATACCGCGCGTCGCTGTCGCCCATCGGCCGGGTCACCGGCTGCTCGTCCTGCCCCAGCTGCTCGGCAAACGAGGCGTCGAGGAACTGCACGACGGGGATGTCCAGGCCGTCCAGCCAGAAGATCGGGTCCGGGCCCGGGTTGCCGTGGTCGTGCCAGGTCATGGGCGGCGTGATGATGAAATCACCCTCATGCATGATCGTCCGCTCGCCATCGACGGCGGTATAGGCGCCTTGCCCTTCCAGCACGAACCGTAGCGCGGATTGCGTATGCCGGTGCGCGGGCGCGACCTCGCCGGGTAGTACGAGCTGCACGCCGGCATAGAGGCTGGTGGTGATCTTGGACTGCCCGCGCAGCCCCGGGTTCTCCAGCACCAGCACCCGCCGCTCGGCCTCCTTGGCGGTAATCAGCCCGCCCGCCTCCATCATCGCGGCACGGATGTCGCTGAACCGCCAGGATGCGGGCTGGCAGGGGCTGATGGGCTCGGGCGTGACCAGGTTGGCGAGCGAAGTCCAGAGCGGGGCGAGGTTCAGTTGGCTGATACGGTCATAAAACGCGAGGCGCTCTGGCGTGTCGGTGACTGCGTGGTCCATGGCGGGCTCCCTATCGGAGCCGAGTAGAGAATGATCCGATTCTCTTGGCTATGGGTTTTCCGAACATCCTTGCCGACCGTGGACGTAACACGCGACGCGTGTTATTTCTTGGAAAAGATGATCGTATCTTGGAAGACCCGCGCCACGGAACGGTTTGCCCAAGGTGGCAGGAGCAGGTTCAGTGGATTGGATGAAGTAAAAGCTCGAGCACGGCTCGATACGCTAGCGGCTGCGGTTACGCCGCAAAGCATGGGTGTTCTGAAGAGCGTGGGGCTTCACAAGCTGACCGGCGACCGGACGGGCCATTGGGCGGTGACCATAAATGGAGCCTGGCGGTTAGTATTCCGGTTTGAAGACGGTCACGCTTACGATGTCGAGATCGTAGACTATCACTAGGAGGGGTGGATGGCTTTAGGAGGGACGCACCCGGGGGCAATCTTGAAGGAGGAGTTGGAAGCCCGCGGCGTGTCTGCGGCGTTTCTGGCTCACAAGCTTCATGTTCCGCCGCAGCGGATACAGGATTTGGTTCGTGGCCAACGCGCGGTCACACCGGATACAGCATTACGGCTGGGCCGGTATTTCGGCAACGAAGCCGAGTTTTGGATGAATCTTCAGGTTAACTTCGACCTAGCCGAGGTGCGTCGGGCAAGGGGTAGTAAGATCTCTGCAGAGGTGGACCAGGCTGTTTGAGCCGGATGTGGTGGCTTCTCGCCATGCGTGACAAACACTCCACGCCGATGGCAGGAACATGAGCCAAAACCCTTGCCAACCCCACCCCGATCCGCCATACCCCGCGAGCCCGCATCGTGCGGGTAAATTCACATGCGGGGTGCTTTCCCGGGGGTGACCCTTGGTTCCGGTGCCGTGAGGCTTCGCCCCGCAGAGGATCAACCGGACCATCAGGAAAGGGAGCACGCTCATGGCGATGCCCGATTTTACCTTGCGTCAGCTGCTCGAAGCCGGCGTGCACTTCGGACACCACACCCGGCGCTGGAACCCGCGCATGGGGCCCTACATCTTCGGCGTCCGCAACCAGGTCCACATCATCGACCTGCAGCAGACCGTGCCGATGCTGGACCGGGCGCTGCGCGCCGTGCGGGACGTGACCGCCAATGGCGGGCGCGTGCTGTTCGTCGGCACCAAGCGGGCAGCGGCGGAGTATGTGGCCGAGAGCGCCAAGCGCTGCGGCCAGTATTACGTGAACCACCGCTGGCTGGGCGGCATGCTCACCAACTGGAAGACGATCACCGGGTCGATCAAGCGGCTCCGCCAGATCGAGGAGATGCTGGCCGGCAACATCGAGGGCCTGACCAAGAAAGAGGTGCTGGACATCACGCGCGATCAGGAAAAGCTGGAGCGTGCGCTGGGCGGCATCAAGGATATGGGCGGCCTGCCGGACATCCTGTTCATCATCGACACCAATAAGGAGAAGCTCGCGGTCGAGGAGGCCAACAAGCTCGGCATTCCCGTAATCGCCGTGCTGGACAGCAACTCGGACCCCGAGGGCGTGACCTACCCGATCCCAGGCAATGACGACGCGATCCGCGCCATCACGATGTACTGCGACCTGATCGCCGGCGCCGTGCTGGACGGCATCAGCGCCGAGATGGTGGCAAGCGGCCAGGATTTCGGTGCAGCCGAGGAACTGCCGGAGGCGTTGATGCCTGCGCTGCCGGAAGCCGTCCCCGAAGCCCAGCCCGCAGCGTAGAGGAGACTGACATGGCTGAGATTACTGTGGCGATGGTCCGCGACCTGCGCGAGAAGACCGGTGCGGGCATGATGGACTGCAAGCGCGCTTTGTCCGAAAGCGGCGGCGATGCCGAGGCCGCGTTCGACTGGCTGCGCAAGAAGGGCTTGTCCGCGGCCGCGAAGAAGAGCGGCCGGGTCGCGGCGGAGGGTCTGGTCGGCGTGGCCACCGCGTCCAACCGCGCGGCCATGGTCGAGGTGAATGCCGAGACGGACTTCGTGGCGCGGAACGAGTCGTTTCAGGCCGCCGTCGAGGCCATCGCCAAGATTGCGCTGGACGTGGGTGAGGATGTGGAGGTCATCCGCGCCGCGCCCTTTCCCGGCACGGGCCGCACGGTGGCGGAGGAGCTGACGCACCTGATCGCCACCATCGGTGAGAACATGACCATTCGCCGGGCGCGGGTGATGCAGGTGCAGAGCGGCGTGGTCGCGACCTACATCCATAACGCGCTCCGCCCCGGGCTAGGCAAGATCGGCGTGCTGGTCGCGCTGGAGGGCGGGTCCGAGGCGGACGCGATCGAGGCGTTGGGCCGGCAGATCGGCATGCACGTTGCCGCCACCAAGCCCGACGCGCTCGACATCGACGCCGTGGACCCGGCCGCGCTCGAGCGGGAGCGGGGTGTGCTGACGGAAAAGGCGCGGGCCGACGGCAAGCCCGACGCGATCATCCCTAAGATCATCGAGGGGCAGATCCGTAAGTTCTATGAGCAGGTCGTGTTGCTGGAGCAGGTCTGGGTGCATGACGGCGAATCGCGGGTGCGGGCCGTGGTGAAGCAGTCCGGAGCCACGCTCACCGGCTTCGCCCGGTTCGCGCTGGGCGAGGGGATCGAGAAGCAATCCGGCGACTTCGCGGCCGAAGTCGCGGCGGCATCCGGTGTGCCGCAGGAGATGGCGGCGCCGGTCTAGATCCGTAAGCCGGCGCTTGTGGGGGGCGGCGTCTGCAACTAGGTTGCCGCCGCCCCTACGCTCAAGGACCTCATGACCGCCGATCCCGCCCATAAACGTGTCCTGCTGAAAGTCTCGGGTGAGGCGCTGATGGGCAAGCGGGAGTATGGGCTGGATACCGATACGGTCGCCAAGATCGCCATGGACGTGCGGGACGTCGTTCAAATGGGGATCCAGGTCTGCCTCGTGATCGGCGGCGGCAACATCTTCCGCGGCGTGTCCGCCGCGGCGGGCGGCATGGACCGGGCGCAGGCGGATTACATGGGCATGCTCGCCACCGTCATGAACGCGCTCGGCATGCAATCCGCGCTCGAGCGCCGCGGCGTCCCCACCCGGGTGCAGTCTGCGATCCCCATGAGCAGCGTGTGCGAGCCGTATATTCGCCGGCGGGCCGAGAGGCACATGGAAAAGGGCCGGGTCGTGATCTTCGCCGCCGGCACTGGCAACCCGTTCTTCACCACCGACACCGCCGCCGCCCTGCGCGCGGCCGAGATGAATTGCGACCTGCTGCTGAAAGGCACCCAGGTGGACGGCGTCTATTCCGCCGATCCGCGCAAGGACCCGGCCGCCGAGCGCTATGACGAGCTGACGTATCTTGACGTACTGTCGCAAGACCTCGGCGTTATGGATGCGGCCGGGATCAGCCTCGCGCGGGAAAACGGCTTGCCCATCATCGTTTTCAACATCCACGCCCCCGGCGCCTTCGCCCAGGTCATGCGGGGCGAAGGCAAGTTTACCCGCATCACCGAACCGCAACACGCCTAAGAGGGACCGACGACATTGCCCGCTGACCTCCCGACCCTCATCACCGACCTCACCCGCCGCATGGATGGCGCGCTCGAGACGTTGAAGCGTGATTTCAGCGGCTTGCGCACCGGGCGCGCCAGCCCCGCATTGCTCGAGCCGGTGAAGGTCGAGGCGTATGGCACCGAGGTGCCCATCACGCAGGTCGGCACGATTGGCGTGCCGGAGCCGAGGATGATCACCGTCCAAGTCTGGGACCGTACACTGATCGGTGCGGTTGAACGGGCAATCCGCGATAGCGGCTTGGGGCTCAACCCCGGCTCGGACGGGCAAGTGGTCCGCGTGCCGATCCCGCAACTCACGGCGGAACGGCGGACGGAGCTGGCCAAGGCCGCCGGGCGCTACGCCGAGGGCAGCCGCGTCGCTATCCGCGGCGTAAGGCGGGATGGCATGGACCAGATCAAATCCTTTGAAAAGAAAGGTGAGATCAGCGAAGACGACCTGAAGGACTGGTCGGACACCGTGCAGAAACAGACGGACGGTTACATCAAGCGCATCGATGAAGCGCTCGCGGAAAAGGACCGGGAAATCCGGCAGGTCTAGAACGGCATGGGTGTGCAGCGCACGGAGGCCGGGCTGGTGCGGGTGGGGTCGGAGGTGATCCCGCCGCGGCACGTGGCCGTCATCATGGACGGTAACGGGCGCTGGGCCACAGCACGCGGGCTACCGCGCGCGGCCGGGCACCGGGCGGGCGCGCAGGCGGTGCGCCGCACCATCGAGCGTGCCATCGCCTCGGGCGTCACCTGGCTGACGCTCTATGCCTTCAGCTCCGAAAACTGGCGCCGCCCGGCGGACGAGGTGCTGGAGCTGACCGGATTGCTGAAACACTACCTTCGCCAAGAACTGGCGGAACTCGCGTCCGAAGGCGTCCGCCTACGCGTCATCGGTGACCGCAACCGCTTCGATCCCGAAACCCGGGCCGAGCTCGACCGGGCAGAGGCCAAGACGGTCATGAACGCGCGCCTCAACCTCAACATCGCATTGAGCTACGGCGCCCGGGACGAGATCGTCGCCGCCGCCCGCGCCATCGCCGCCGCCGCCCAGGCCGGCACGCTGGACCCGGCACAGCTGAACGAGGCCGGCTTCGAGCGCCACCTCAGCACGGCGGGCATGCCGGACCCGGACCTCATGATCCGCACCTCTGGCGAGTGCCGGCTGTCCAACTTCCTGCTCTGGCAGTGCGCCTATGCGGAGCTGGTGTTCCAGGATGTGCTATGGCCAGATTTCGGATCGGCCGAATTCGACGCCGCCTTGGCGGAGTTTGCCCGGCGGGAGCGGCGTTTCGGTGCCCGGCCTGGTTGAGCCGCATGCGCCGCGCTGGGCCGATCTGCGGCTGCGTGTCGCCTCGGCGTCCGTGCTGGCGCCTGTCGCGCTCGCCTGCCTATGGCGTGGCGGCTACGCCTGGGCGGCGCTGGTGATCCTGGCCGGGGGCGGCATGGCGGTGGAGTGGGGCCGCATGAACCATGGCGGGCTAAAGGACATCCTGCTCGTGGCCGCGCCGGTGCTATATGCGGGCCTCGCCGCGCTGTTCTGGCCCAGCTACGGGCTACAGGCGCTGGCGCTGGGCTTCGTGGGGGCTTGGCTGTTCAGCCTGCGGGCCATGCTGGCGGCAGGCGTGCTCTACGCCGGGCTCGGCACGCTGGCGCTGCTCTGGCTCCGCGGCGGCTCGTCCGGGCTGCCGAACGTGCTGTTCCTGATCATGGCGGTGTGGGCCAGCGATGTCGCAGCCTACGCCGCCGGGCGCTGGTGGGGCGGCGCCAAATTGGCACCTCGCATTTCGCCGGGTAAGACGTGGTCCGGTGCGGTAGGCGGCGTCGTCGGTGCCGCGGTGGCCGGCGCTCTGCTAGCCGGGGCAACGGGCCTGGGCTCCCCCCTCATCGCCTCGGGTGCGGCGGCGATTGTGGCGGTCATCGGCCAGGCCGGCGATCTGCTGGAAAGCGCCATGAAGCGGCATTTCGGCGTGAAAGACAGCAGCCACATCATTCCCGGCCATGGCGGCTTATTGGACCGGCTCGACGGTTTCCTCACCGCCGCCCCGGCCATGGCCCTGCTAACCCTCTGGACGGGACGGGAAACGGTTCTATGGCAGTAGCCGTGCGCACCGTCACGGTGCTGGGCAGCAGCGGTAGCGTGGGCACCAGCACGGTCGATCTGCTGGCCGCCAACCCGGACCGCTACCGCGTCCGTGCCCTGGTCGGCGGACGCAACGTGGCGCTACTGGCCAGCCAGGCGCGGCTTCTGCGGGCCGAGACCGCCGTTATCGCCGATCCATCATGCCACGCGGCGCTCGGCGCCGCCCTGGCCGGCTCGGGCATTAAGGCCGCGAGCGGGCCGCAGGCCGTGCTGGACGCGGCAGCCCTGCCGGCGGACTGGACCATGGCGGCCATCACCGGAGCCGCCGGCTTGCCGCCCACCTTGGCCGCAATCAAACGCGGTGGCGTGATCGCGCTGGCCAACAAGGAGGCGCTGGTCTGCGCCGGTGAGATCATGCTGGCCGCCGTGCGGCAGGCGGGTGCCACGCTGCTGCCGGTCGACTCCGAACACAACGCCATCTTCCAGGCCATGGCGGACGGCAACCGCGACGCCATCGAGCGCATCACCCTTACCGCATCCGGCGGCCCGTTCCGGCTCTCGAGCCTCGATGAAATGACCCGCGCCACGCCGGAAATGGCGCTCCGCCACCCCGTATGGTCCATGGGCGCCAAGATCAGCATCGACAGCGCGACCATGTTCAACAAAGGCCTCGAACTGATCGAAGCCGCGCGGCTATTCGCCATGGACGAGGCCGATATCGGCGTGCTGGTGCATCCGCAATCCGTGATCCACGGCCTGGTGCACTACCGGGACGGCAGCGTGCTGGCGCAATTGGGCTCACCCGACATGCGAATCCCGATCGGCCATACGCTGGCCTGGCCCGGGCGGATCGCCACGTCGTCACCCCGGCTCGATCTAGCAGCGCTCGGCGTGCTGGAGTTTCACGAATTGGACGCGGTACGCTTTCCGGCGCTGGGTTTGGCGCGGAATGCCTTGCGGGCGGGCGGCGGGGCCCCCACCATCTTGTCGGCAGCCAATGAAGTGGCGGTCGAGGCGTTTCTAGCCAAGCGGCTCGGCTTCACCGCCATCGCGGACCTGGTCGCGTCCGTGCTCGACCGGCTCGGCAGCCCGGCGGTGGACAGTCTCGGGGATGTGCTGGAATGGGACGGCGCGGCGCGGCGCGCGGCGAGCAATGCGGCCGCGCGTGCGGCGTAACGAGGGACTGAATGATAATTCCTGAGACTTTCCGCAGCATTCTCGCTTTCCTGCTCGTGCTCGGCGTGCTGGTCTTCGTGCACGAGATGGGCCACTACCTCGCCGCCCGCTGGCGGGGCGTGCATGTCGAGGCGTTCTCCATCGGCTTCGGCCGGCCGATCGCCTCCTGGACGGACCGGCTCGGCACGGCATGGCGCGTGTCCTGGATCCCCCTTGGCGGCTACGTGAAGCTACATGGGCAGGAGCGTCCCGAGGATCTGACCGAGGAGGAGCGGCAGAGGCTGCGGCCCGGTGCGATGTTCCAGGATAAATCGGTGCTGTCCCGCGCCATCGTCTATGCCGCCGGGCCGGCTGCCAACTTTCTCCTGGCCATCCTCGTATTCGCCCTGCTGTTCGGCACCGTCGGACGCTCCGCCTCCGTCCCGGTCATCGGCGAGATCATCCCCGGTGGCGCCGCCTCGCAGAGCGCGCTGCAGAAAGGCGACCGGGTGATCTCGATCGATGGCGACCGGGTGGACCGGTTCGAAGACATCAGGCGCGTGGTCTCGGTTAACCCCGGCAAGCCGCTCGCCCTGCATATCGAGCGGGACGGGCAGGAGCAGGACGTGACGGTCGTGGCCGGCGTCAACGAAGACCGGCGTGGCTTCAAGACCGGAGTATTGGGGGTGAAGGGCGCGCCCGGTGAGCCCGTGCGCCTCGGCCCGGTGCAGGCCCTGGCCGCTGGCGCCGAGCAGACCTGGTTCGTCACCACCACCACGCTGGAGGGTCTCGGCCGGATGATCACCGGGCGGGCGAGCCGGGATGAGCTGGGCGGGCCGCTCGGCATCGCGGCCATGTCCGGCCAGGCGGCCAAGCTCGGGATCGCGACGCTGGTGGGCTTCATCGGCCTGCTTTCAGTCAGTCTCGGGCTGCTGAACCTGTTCCCGATTCCCGTGCTGGACGGCGGTCACCTGCTGTTCTGCGCCATCGAGGCCGTCCGTGGCCGTCCGCTTCCGCCCCGCACGCAGGAGATCAGCTTCCGCGCCGGATTCGCAGTCCTGGCCGCCCTGATGGTGTTCGCGACTTGGAATGACCTCACGCATTGGGGCCTGTTCCGCTAGGCTCCGCGCAGCCGCGCCATCGCAGCACTTGGCGGCGCCGCAAGTGGCGCTTACAAGCCGGTGGGTCCGGTGCCGCCCCGCGCGCCCCGGTGGAGGATACAGCCGTTGAGACGTTACCGCGCCCTATTGCTTGCGACCCTTTGCGCCGCAACGTCGCTCTCCCCAGCGACGGTCGAGGCGCAGCGCCGTCCGCGGGCGCCGCGTCAGCCCCGCGTCCAGCTGCAGCCCGGTGAGGGCGGCACGGTCTCAGCCGTCCGTATCACCGGCAACCAGCGGATCGAGGAGGGCACGATCCGCTCCTACATGCTGATCGGCCCCGGTGACGCGTTCAACGCCGACCGCCTCGACCGCAGCCTCAAGACGCTCTATGCCACCGGGCTGTTCCAGGACGTGACCATCAACCGGGAGGGTTCGTCCCTCGTGGTGAAGGTGGTGGAAAACCCGATCGTCAACCGCATCGCCTTCGAGGGGAACCGTAAGCTCACGGATGAGCAGCTGCGGACCGAGCTGCAGCTTCGCGCCCGCGCCGTGTTCACGCCCCAGCTGGCCCAGGCGGACCGGCAACGCATCCTGGACCTCTACGCCAAGCGCGGCCGCTTCGCCGCCATGGTGGAGCCGAAGATCATCCGGCTCGATCAGAACCGGGTGGACGTCGTATTCGAAATCAGCGAGAGCGACACGACGCTCATCAGCCGCATCGCCTTCGTCGGCAACCGCGCCTTCAGCGAGAGCAAGCTCCGCGAAGTGATCGTGAGCCGCGAGCAGGCCTTCTACCGCATCCTCAGCACCAGCGACCAATACGACCCGGAAAAGACCAACTTCGACAAGGAGCTGCTACGCCGCTTCTACCTCAAGAACGGCTACGCCGATTTCGAGGTGAAGAACGCGACGGCCGAGCTTTCGACCGACCGCAAGGCGTTCTTCGTGACCTTCACGTTGAACGAAGGCGAGCGCTACCGGATCGGCACCGTCGCCGTCGATAATAAGCTCCGCAACCTGTCGAACGACGAACTGCGCACGCTGGTGCCGATCCAAACCGGGGACGTCTATGACGGGGACGCGGTGGAGCGCACCACGACGGCGCTGCAGGACGCCGTGCAGAACCGCGGCTATGCTTTCGTGGATGTAAAACCGCGCATCGCGCGGGACCCGGCCAAGAAAACCGTGGACCTCGTGTTCGACGTGGCCGAGGGCCCGCGCGTGTTCGTCGAACGCCTTGACATCGTCGGCAACACCCGCACCCAGGACAAGGTCATCCGGCGTGAGTTCCGGATCGCCGAAGGAGACCCGTTCAACGCCGGCACGCTGCGCAATGCGCGGGTGCGGCTGCAGGATTTGGGCTACTTCAACGCGGTCACGGTGCAGCCCTCACCGGGCTCGTCATCGGACAAGGCGATCGTCACGGCGACGGTGGACGAGAAAGCGACCGGTGAGCTCACGTTCGGCGGTGGCTACTCGACCGACGCCGGCGCGCTGCTGAACGCGGGCCTGCGCGAGCGGAACCTGGTCGGCACCGGCATCGATGCCAGCCTGAATGGCACGCTGGCGCAAAAGCGCAGCCAGATCGATCTCTCGGTGACCGATCCGTACTTCCTGGATCGCAATCTGGTCACCGGCTTCGACCTGTTCCGCGTCAGCAACAACAACCAGGACATCGCGGCGTATAGCGAAAGCCGGACGGGTGGATCGCTTCGCCTGGGGTATGAGTTCAACGAGCATCTGCGCCAGGCCTGGACCTATTCGCTCATCAACCGGAACGTCTTCAACGTGCAGCCTGGCGCCAGCGTCTTCATCCAGGACCAGAACGGCTCCTCGCTGCTGTCACAAATCGGCCAAACGCTCTCGTTCGACTACCGGGATAGCCGGACCGACCCGCATGAAGGCTTCCTCATCCGCCTCGGCACGGATTTCGCCGGCATCGGCGGCTCCGAACGCTATCTGCGCGGCAAGGTAGACGCCAACTATTACTATCCATTCGAACAGTTGCTGGGTGACCCCGACTACGTGCTGGCTTTGGCGGCCAGTGTCGGCTACTTGCAGCCGCTGGGGCGGCAGGAGAAGATCATCGACCGCTTCTTCCTGGGTGGCGACAATTTGCGCGGCTTCCAGTCCGCCGGCGCCGGGCCGCACGCGCGTGACCCGCTCAGCGGCGAGTCGGACAGCATCGGCGGGCGCTTCATCTGGACGCAGACGACCGAGTTCCGTTTCCCGCTCCCTGTCTCGGCCGACCTTGGCATCACCGGGCGCGCTTTCGTGGACGTTGGCGCGCTGTCGCAAGTGAGCCGGAACTTGAGGCTGCTGACCTCCACGAAACCGGAGGATACCCCGAAGATCACCGACAATGCGTCCCCCCGCATGGGCGTCGGCGTCGGAATCTCTTGGAAAACGCCGTTTGGGCTCATCAACATCGACCTGGCCCAAGCTGTGATCAAGAAGACAGAGGACAAGACACAGTTCTTCCGCTTTGGTTTCGGTACGAGGTTTTAATGACGATCATCACTCGCTTTGCTACCGCACTCGCGGCGGCCCTGTTGATGCCTGCCATCGCGCAGGCGCAGCAGGGACCAGGCTGGTTCGTGCCGAACGCGCAACCGGCGCCTGGCCCAGGCCCCCGCGCACCACAGCCGCAGCCCCGTCCAGCCCCGGTCCGGCGGGAACCTGTGGCGCAGCCGCCGCGGGTGGAGCAGTTCCAGCAGCCGCAAGGACAGCAGCAACAGCAGCAGGAGTTGCCGCCGCTCCAGGTGCAGTTACCGCCCGTGCCCGACTTGCAGCCGCTGCCGAAGGGTGCCGCACCCCCGGCCGCCGTCATCGGCGTGCTGGGCGTGCCCGATATCATGCGCGCCGCCTCCGCCGCGCAACAGGTCGAAAAGGCCATCACCGAACGGCGTGAGAAGCTGAACGAGGACGCGCAGAAGGAACAGGCCGCCTGGCGCGATCAGCAACAAGCGCTCGGTGCTCAGCGTGCAAGCCTGAGCGCAGACCAGATCCGCAGCAAGGAGCGGGAGCTGCAGGACCGGATCACCAACTCACAGAAGCAGTTGCGCGACCGTAACCGCTTCATCCAGGAATCCGCTCAGGTGGGCCTGGCGCAGATCGAGCGTATGCTGATCGGCGTGATCCGCCAGGTCGCCGAGAGCCGGGGCATGAACCTCGTGCTGCGGCGGGAGCAGGTTGCGCTGAACAGCAACGAGTTCGACATCACCGACCAAGTCGTGGAGCAGTTGAACAAGGTGCTGCCGACGGTGCAGTTGCCGCCCGATGGCGTCTCGCCGGTGGCATTCCTTGCGCCGGGTGGCCCGGGCGGCGTCCCGGCAACACCCCCCGCCACGGCTGTTCCTGCGTCCGGCACTACGCCGGCCACTCCGGGCCCGGCACCTACCGCCCCGCGCCGTTGAGCGGAACCTATGCGGCGGGCGATTCCCGCTTCTTCGCCCGATCCGGCCCGTATTCGCTCGAAGCCGTGGCCGAAGCAGCCGGTGGGGCCGCGACGGCGGCCACCCGCATGCTGCATGGCGTAGCCCCGCTGCAGAACGCAGGGCCGGAGCATGTGAGCTTTCTCGATAACCGGCGTTATGTCGACGCGCTGCGGGCGACCCGGGCGGGCGCCGTGATCGTGCGTCCGGACCTGGCCGGCGCCGTGCCGGATACGGCGGCCGCCATCGCGTGTGACGACCCGTATGTTGGCTGGGCCCGGGCCGCAGGCCTGTTTCACCCCGCGCCACCGTCCCGGCCCGGCACTCACCCCACGGCCGTGATCGACCCCAGCGCACGCATCGCCAGCACTGCGGAGATCGGGCCCTATGCGGTGGTGGCTGCCCGGGCCGAAATCGGCGAACGGTGCCGCATCGGCCCCCATGCCGTCATTGGCGAAGGCGTGATGCTCGGCGAGGACTGCCGGGTCGGCGCAGGCGCATCGGTCAGCCACGCCCTGATCGGTGCCCGCGTCCATCTCTATCCAGGGTGCCGCATCGGCCAGGAGGGCTTCGGGTTCGCCACCACCGCCCAAGGCTTCCTGACCATCCCCCAGCTGGGCCGCGTGCTGATCGGGGATGACGTCGAGGTCGGCGCCAATACTTGTATTGACCGTGGGTCGGCCCAGGACACCGTCATCGGCGCAGGCTCCCGCCTCGACAATCTGGTGCAGATTGGCCACAATGTCCGGATGGGACGGTGCTGCGTAGTGGTTGGGCAGGCCGGTATTTCGGGGTCCACCGTTCTCGAGGATTTTGTCGTGATCGCGGCGCAGGCTGGCCTGGCGGGGCATCTCAGGATCGGGCGCAAGGCCCGGATCGGCGGTCAGGCGGGGGTCATGGCCGATGTGGACCCGGAGGCGGATGTCGTGGGTAGCCCGGCAGAGCCGATTCGTGACTTCTTTCGTGGCGTCGCCACGCTGCGAAAGCTCGCGCACAAGCCGCGTAGCGCCGCGCCTGGCCAGGAAGGGGGCTAGCCGATGGACGGCGCCCCACCCCACGCCGCACCGGGTCACGACATCGACATTTCCGGGATCATGCATGCGATCCCGCACCGCTATCCGTTCCTGATGATCGACCGGGTGGTGGACGTGCGGCTGAACCACTCGGCCGTCGGCATCAAGAACGTGTCGGTGAACGAAAGCTTCTTCCAGGGCCACTTCCCCGGCCACCCCGTCATGCCCGGCGTGCTGATCATCGAAAGCATGGCGCAGACCGCGGCCGTCCTGGTCGTAGAAACGCTGGGGCCCAATGCGGCCGGCAAGCTCGTGTATTTCATGACGATCGACAACGCCAAGTTCCGCCGTCCCGTCGGGCCCGGCGATCAGCTCCGGATCGAAGTGTTGAAGCTGCGCAGCCGCGGCGCCGTGTGGAAGTTCAGCGCCACCGCCCGGGTGAACGGCATATCGGTGGCCGAGGCGACGTATGCCGCCATGATCCTGGACCGATAGGCACCAGCTTGAGCGGTATTCATCCCACAGCGGTCGTCGCCCCCGGCGCGCGGCTCGGCGCAGGCGTGTCCGTCGGGCCGTTCTGTACGGTGGGCCCAGATGTCGTGCTGGCGGACGGCGTGAGCCTGATGTCGCATGTCGTCGTGGACGGGCTCACCAGCGTGGGGGAGGGGGCGGTGCTGTATCCGTTCTGCACCGTGGGCCTAGCGCCGCAGGACCTGAAGTACAAGGGTGAGCCGACGCGGTGCGAGATCGGGCCGCGCACGCAGATTCGCGAGCATTGCAGCATTCACCGCGGCACGGTCACCGGCACGGGGGTCACCAAGGTCGGCGGCAACTGCCTGCTCATGGCCGTTGTCCACGTCGCCCATGATTGCGACATCGGCGATGGCGTCGTGATCGCCAACAACGTCGTAATGGGCGGGCACGTCAGCATCGGCGCCGGTGCCATCATCGGCGGCTCGGCCGCGATCCATCAGTTCGTGCGCATCGGACGCGGCGCCATGGTGGGCGGCGTCTCCGGCGTCGAGGCGGACGTCATCCCGTTCGGCAGCGTGATCGGCAACCGTGCCCGCCTTTCTGGCCTCAATTTGATCGGGCTCCGCCGCCGGGGTGTCGAGCGGGCGCAGCAGCATGTCTTCCGGACCGCCATGCGCCGGCTGTTCGGCCCGGCCGGCGTCTTCAGCGTGCGTCTCGAAGAGGTGCGGTCGAGCTGGGGCGAGGATCCACTGGTGGCGGAGGTGCTGGCCTTCATCGATGCGCCAAGCAAGCGCGGCCTGATCCGAGCCAGCGCGGTTGGGATGGAAGAACCCGAGTAATCAATGCACCACGCTGGAGCGGTATTCATCCAAAATGTATGCTGTGCCGGACTCTTGCCTACAGATTGCCAACGCATGCTGCAGCGCTGTTTGGGTCGAGACTAGGTTTAGTGTGGAAGCTTCGTCACACAGCATCCTGAGGCAGTGTAACAACCCAGTAATGCCCGCCGTTTCTTCACCGTGCATATTCGCCGTCTTTCGTGCCGAAGTTACAACCAACGTAAGAGCAAGGTTTGACAATAAGCAATCGAAGAACGGTTATGAACCGTTCAATGCCGATACTAAACTGGTGACGACGCATTGATGAGCCTAGGCGTCATCGCCGGCGGTGGCCCGTTTCCCGGACGCGTCGCCGCCGCCGCACAGCGGTCGGGGCGCGACGTCTTCATCGTCGCCCTGCGCGGCTTCGCCGAGCCTGCGGTGATCGGGCCGTTTCCGCATACTGTCATCCGTATGGGGGCTGCGGGCGAGATCATGGCCGCCTTGCGTGCGCGGGGCTGCAAGGAGGTGGTGCTGGTCGGGCCCGTGCGCCGGCCTTCGTTGCTGGATCTACGTCCAGATTCCGAGGGCGCGCGCATCCTCGCCCGGGTCGGACGCGCCGCCTTTGCCGGCGATGACGGCCTGCTCGCCGCCATCGTGCGCGTCTTGGGCGAAGAAGGCTTCCGCGTGCTGGGCGCGCACGAGATCCTGACCGACGCGCTCGGACCATCGGGCATCATGGGCCGGTGCGCCCCAGATGACACGGCCTGGCATGACATCCGCCGCGGCCAGGCGGTGCTGCACGCCTTGGGCGGCGCCGACGTCGGTCAGGCTTGCGTCGTGCAACAGGGGATCGTGCTGGCGCTCGAGGCCATCGAGGGCACGGACGCCATGCTGTCCCGCGCCGGCGGCCTCGCCCGTCCCGGACCCGGCGGCGTGCTGATCAAATTGGTCAAACCCGGCCAGGACCGCCGGGCCGATTTGCCCACCATCGGCCCGGCCACGCTCGCCGCCGCCGCCGCCGCCGGCCTACGCGGAGTTGCATTCGAGGCCGGTGGAACACTCCTGACGGATACCGCAGGTTGCATTGATGCCGCAGACCGGGCAGGGCTTTTTTTGATCGGCATAGAGAGTATGAGTGCACCTACAACGAAGGAGCCCCGCCCATGAGTCGCCTTTTGCATACCATGCTGCGCGTCCGCGACCTCGACGCCAGCGTCGCATTCTACACCAAGCTGCTCGGTATGAAGGAGCTACGCCGCAACGAGGTGCCCGGCGGACGCTACACCCTCGCATTCGTCGGCTACGGCGATGAAAGCAGCACGAGCGTGCTGGAACTCACCTACAATTGGGACCAAGCCGAACCCTATGCGCTTGGCGACGCATTCGGCCACCTCGCGGTCGGCATGCCCGACGTCTATCAAGCCTGCGCCGACCTGAAGGCGGCCGGGGCGAAGATCACGCGGGACGCCGGGCCGGTGAAGCACGGCACCACCGTGATCGCCTTCGTCGAAGATCCGGACGGATATAAGGTCGAACTGGTGCAACGCGCCTGATTGACCAGGCGCTCGCCACCGCCGCCGAGGTGCTGACCGGCGGGCGCACGGTGCGGATCGGCGTCACCGGCCTGGCGCGCGCCGGCAAGACGGCGTTCCTGACCTCCGTCGCCGCCAATCTACTCGCGCTGGGCGCGGGCCGTCCGGTGCTGCCAGGCCTCGGCAAGCAGATGGGGCGCGTGCAGTCCATCCAGATCGCCCCGGCCGGCGCGGACCGCTTGCCGCGTTTCGACTACCGCCGGCACTTGGCCGCGCTGACCGCGGACCCGCCTGTCTGGCCGGAGCGGACCAGCGCCGCCGCACTCCTGGCGTTCGACGTGGTGCTGGGGCGGGAGCGGTTCGGCCTCACGCTACCCTCTAGGCGTATCCGGATCGAGATGCTGGACTACCCCGGTGAGTGGCTGCTCGATCTCCCTTTGCTACAAACCCCGTTTGCCGACTGGTCGGCGGGCGTGCTCGCCCGGCTACAGACACCGGCCTATGCCGGCATTGCCAAGGACTTTCTGGCGTTCAGCCTCTCCCTACCCTCCGCCGCACCCGTGCACGAGGAGCTCGCCCTCGCCGGGCACAAGCTATACGTCCGCACGCTGCAACGCCTACGCGACGAATCGCGGCTGGCTTTGCTGCAGCCGGGCCGCTTCCTCATGCCCGCACCCGGCGCGGCGCCGGGCTGGATGCCGTTCTTTCCCCTGGCCGGGCAGGGCGGCCTCACGGCGCTGCTGTCCGAGCGATACGACCGCTACGTGGACGCCGTGCGGGAGGATCTGGCGGATCCGATGTTCGGCAACCTCGACCGCATCGTGGTCCTGGCGGACCTGCTCACCGCGCTGCACGCGGGGCCAGTTGCGTTTGCAGATGCGAGCGGCGCGCTGGCCGCCGCCGCGGGAGCGTTGCGCTGGCGGCGTTCCTGGTTAGACTCAGTCATGGCGCTGGCCCGGTTCTCACTGCCGCCCCGGGTCATCAACCGGCTCGCCTTCGCCGCCACCAAGGCCGATCATGTGGCCGAGGGGCAGCGCGGCAACCTGACTGGCCTACTCCGCGACGCCGCGCGCGGCACGGGGGAGGGTGACGTCACCACCAGCTATTTCGCCATCGCGGCCGTCCGCTGCACGGAGGACTTCGTCTGGACCCTGGAGGGCCGCCCCGTCTCCGCCGTGCGCGGGCGGCGCATCGGCGATGAACGGCTCGGCCGCTCCTATCCCGGCGAGGTACCGGACCGCATGCCCGGCCCAACATTCTGGGATCATCCATTCCTAGAGCTGCCGGAGTTCGAGCCGCGCCGGCCTCCTGATGGCGGACGCGGCGGCGTGCCCGAGCTGGGGCTGGATCCACTGCTCGGATTCTTGCTGGAAGACGTGCTGTGATCGCCCCCCGCTTCGAATTGGAAGAGCGTCCGGCCGCGCGCTTAGAGGCGGAGCCGGTGCCGGTCCTGATCGATCCGCCACCGCCCCGCGGCGCCGGAACGCTGGCCCTCGCGGGCGCGCTGGTGATCGCGGCTGGCTTTACCGTGCTGACCGGCGCCAACTTCGTCGCCGACCAGTTCGCCCGCGGCGCCGTCCTGGGATGGACCACCCTGGGCGTCACGGGCCTGGGCGTCGCGATCGGCGGCGCCGGGCTGTGGCGGGAGCTGCGGGCGCTCATGTCGATGCGTCGGGTGGATTCGCTCCGGGCAGACTTCCGCTCCGGCGAAGAGGTGCGCGTGGCACGCGCCGCCATGGCGTGGGCCGACATCGCCCCCGGCGGCCCGGCGCTGAAACCCGCACTCATGGCCGCCAACGATCCGGACGCGATGGTGGCCCTGCTACGCGCAGGCCCCTCCACCGCGTTGCGCGCGGCGGCGGAGGCGCAGGGGCGCGCGGCGGCGGTGCAGGTCGTAGCCGGGATCGCCGCCATGCCGTCACCCGCGTTCGACGTCCTGCTGACCGGCTGGCGCGGCCTGCGGCTGATCCGGCAGGTGGCGGCCCTCTACGGCGTCCGGCCCGGCGCGTTCGGCGCCCTGTCGCTGCTGCGCCGCACCGTGAGCTCGGCCACACTGGTCGGCGCTACCGAGCTGGCCGCCAACGCCGCGACCCAGGCCGTGCTATCGCACCCCTTGCTGTCCCACATCGTGGGCGAGATGGCCGGCGCAGGCGTGGCAGCCCGCCGCATGCTGGTGCTGTCCCGTGCGGCCGCGGCCGCATGCGATCCGGTTCCGGAACCTTTGGAAGTGCGGCGGCGTTAGTTTTGCTCACGGCCGCTTGAGCTGTGACAACGATAAGGGACGCACCATGCCGAAAGCTGCACATACTGAGGCCGCAACCCATCACGAAGCTGCCGCGAAGTCCCACAAGACCGCGGCCGAGCACCACGACAAGGGCGACCACGCCGCCGCCGCCAAGCACTCCGAAGAGGCGCACGGCCACTCCACCAAGGCGCATGAGCACGCCACCAAGGCCCATACGGCGAGCAAGGCCAAGAAGTAGCCAGCGCTTACGACACCACCGACGCATCCAAGGCGGCCTGCAGCGTGTAGGCCGCCGCCATGCCGTCCACGATTTGGGCGCGGCGCCGGCGGGTGAGGTCCAGCTCCTCGATCAAGAACCGGTTCACCGCCGATGAGGACAGCCTTTCGTCCCATAGCGCCGCGGGCAAGCCGGTCGCGTCGGACAAGGAGCGCGCCCAGTCCCGCGCCGCCTGGGCCGCCGGGCCCATGCTGCCATCCATCGACAGCGGCCAGCCCACCACCAGGCCGCCCACCGCTTCTTTCCCCGCGAGCGCCATCAGCTCTGCCGCGATCGGCGCCATCTTACCCCGGCGAATGCTGCCAAAGGGCGTCGCCAGCATAAGCCCCACATCCGACAGCGCGACGCCGATGGTTCTCGCCCCGGGGTCCAGCCCGATCAGCCGGGTCTGCGGCGGAAGTGCCGCGCGCAGTTCCACCATGTTGAACAAGGCCATACCAGCCGTTATGGTCCGCGCTCCCCCAGATTGTAAGGCCAAACCCATGTCGCTTGATCCCGCGACCATCCGCCGCGTCGCCAAGCTCGCCCGCATCCGCGTCGATGAGGCCGAAGTGGCGCAGCTGCAGACCGAGCTGAACGGCATCCTGGGCTGGATCGAGCAGCTGAACGAGGTGGACGTGGACGGGATCGAGCCGCTGACCGGCGCCGCACAGATGGCGCTCCGGCTGCGGCCCGATGTCGTGACCGATGGCGGCCTTACCGAGCAGGTCCTGGCCAACGCGCCGGACCGGGCCGGCATGTTCTACGCCGTGCCGAAGGTGGTGGAGTGATGCTGACCGGCCTCACGCTATCAGCCGCCCGTGACGGGCTGCGCGCCAAGCGGTTCACCGCGTCCGAGCTGACCGAGGCGCATCTGGCCGCCATCGACATCCTGAACCCGGCGATAAACGCGTTCATCACCGTGACCCCGGAGAGCGCCCGCGCGCAGGCGGCCGCGGCGGACCAAGCGCTGGCAGGCGGTGACACGCGCCCGTTGCTGGGCATTCCGCTGGCGATCAAGGACCTGTTCTGCACCGCCGGCATCCGCACCACCGCCGGCTCCCGCATCCTAGAGCCGTTCGTGCCGCCGTATGAGAGCACCGTCACGTCCCAGCTACTGCGGGACGGCGCGGTGTTTCTGGGGAAGGCGAACCTCGACGAGTTCGCCATGGGCTCCTCCAACATGACCAGCGCGTACGGGCCGGTGACCAACCCCTGGACCCGGGCGGACGGCAAGCCCCTCGTGCCCGGCGGCTCCTCCGGCGGGTCCGTCGCCGCCGTCGCTGCACGCCTGGCCATGGGTGCGACGGCCACCGACACCGGTGGCTCCATCCGGCAACCCGCGTCGTTCACCGGCCTGGTCGGGATCAAGCCCACCTACGGCCGTTGCTCCCGCTACGGCGTGGTCGCCTTCGCTTCGTCCTTGGATCAGGCCGGGCCCGTGGCCCGCACGGTCGAGGACGCGGCCATCCTGCTCGGCAGCATGTCCGGCTTCGACCCGCGCGACAGCACCAGCGCGGACCGCCCGGTGCCGGACTTCGCCGCCGCCTGCCGCCGCGGCGTGGCCGGCCTGCGCATCGGCATCCCCCGTGAATACCGCTCGGACGCCATGCCGCCCGAGATCGAGGCGCTGTGGCAGCAAGGCCTGGCCTGGCTGCGCGACGCCGGCGCCACCACCGTGGACGTCTCGCTGCCGCATACCAAGTATGGCCTCGCCACCTACTACATCGTGGCCCCCGCCGAAGCCTCCTCCAACCTCGCCCGCTATGACGGCGTACGCTTCGGCCATCGCACCTCAGGCGCCGATCTGACCGAGCTGTATGAGCGAACCCGGGCGGAGGGCTTTGGTGCCGAGGTCAAGCGCCGCATCATGATCGGCACCTACGTGCTCTCGGCCGGCTATTATGACGCCTACTACCTGCGGGCGCAGAAGGTGCGGGCGCTGATTTTGCGGGACTTTACCGACGCCTTCGCCCACGTGGACGCGCTGCTGACCCCCACCGCTCCATCCGCCGCATTCGCGCAAGGGGACAACATGGATGACCCCGTGACCATGTATCTGAACGACGTCTTCACTGTCCCGGCCAACATGGCGGGCATTCCCGGCCTGTCCGTGCCCGCGGGCCTCGACCCGGCGGGCCTGCCGCTCGGCCTGCAGGTGCTGGGCCGCCCGTTCGATGAGGAGACGGTGTTCGCCGTGGGCGCCGCGATCGAGCGGGCCGCCGGGTTCACCGCACTGCCCGCGATCCGGGCAGGAGCGCCGGCATGAACTACGTGGTGGAAGGGGCAACCGGACCGTGGGAGATCGTGGTCGGGCTCGAGGTGCACGCGCAAATCATCAGCCAGTCCAAGCTGTTCAGCGGCGCCGCCACTGCATACGGCGCGGCGCCCAACAGCCAAGTGAGCTTCGTGGACGCGGCGATGCCGGGCATGCTGCCGGTGATCAACCAGGAATGCGTGGCCCAGGCGGTGCGGACAGGCCTGGGGCTGGAGGCGCAGATCAACCTCGTCAGCCGGTTCGACCGCAAGAACTACTTCTACGCCGACCTGCCGGCCGGCTATCAGATCAGCCAGTTCGCCCACCCCATCGTGGGGGCGGGCGTGGTCGAAGTGGAGCTCGCCGATGGCGCCACCAAGCGCATCGGCGTGACCCGGCTGCACCTGGAGCAGGACGCCGGCAAGTCGCTGCACGACCAGGATCCCACGCGCAGCTTCATCGACCTCAACCGCTCCGGCGTCGCGCTGATGGAGATCGTGAGCGAGCCCGATATGCGCAGCCCCGAGGAGGCCGGCGCCTATCTCCGTAAGATGCGGACCATCCTCCGCTACCTCGGCACCTGCGACGGCAACATGGAGGAGGGCTCCATGCGCGCAGACGTGAACGTCAGCGTCCGCAAGCATAACGAGCCGTTCCGCACCCGCTGCGAAGTGAAGAACGTGAACTCGGTGCGGTTCGTGATGCAGGCGATCGAGGCGGAGGCGGTGCGTCAGGTCGCGGTCTGGGAGGCGGGTGGTACGGTCGAGCAGGAGACCCGGCTGTTCGACCCGCAACGCGGTGAGACCCGTTCCTTGCGCAGCAAGGAGGACGCCCACGACTACCGCTATTTTCCCGACCCCGACCTGCTGCCGCTGGTGCTGGACGAGGCATGGGTTGCCGGCCTGAAGGCGCACCTGCCCGAACTGCCGGACGCCAAGCGCGCCCGCTTCGTGGCCGAGCACGGCCTGTCCATGTATGATGCCGGCGTGCTGGTAGCTGACCAGGAGACGGCCGCGTTCTACGAGACGGTGGCCAAGGGCCGCAATGCGCAGCTGGTGTCCAATTGGCTCACCGGTGACTTCTTCGCCGCCATGAACCGCACCGGCCGCACCATCGCCGACCCGCCCGTCTCCGCCGCGTCGCTCGGCGAGCTGATCGACCTCCTATCCGACCAGACCATCAACGGCCGCATCGCCAAGGAGGTGTTCGAGGCCATGGTCGAAACCGGCCAAGGCGCGTCCGCGATCGTGGAGGCGCGCGGCCTGCGCCAAGTGACCGACACCGGCGCGATCGACGAGGCCGTCGCCAAGGTGCTGGCGCAGAACCCGGACAAACTGGCCGAATACCGCTCCGGCAAAGACAAGCTGTTCGGCTTCTTCGTCGGCCAAATCATGAAAGCCATGGCCGGCAAAGGCAATCCGGCGCTGGTGAACGAGGCGCTGAAGCGGGCCTTGGAGACGTAGCGCAACCGTGTTCGCAACGGGAGCACTCGGCGCCGGTTAAACCCAGCACCGAGGAGCCCCGACATGACGCAGCAAATCCCGATCGACCCCTCCGCCATCACCGGGACCGAGGCCGAGCACGGCACGATCGAGGTCACGCCCGACATCGCCATGATGCGGTTGGCGCTGGTCAACGTCGTGATGGTAGGCACGCCGGGGCAGGGCGGCTGGGTGCTGATCGACACCGGCATCCCCGGCCTCGCCGGACGGATCGAGGCCGCCGCCCAGGAGCGGTTCGGCACTGCGCCCGCCGCCATCGTCATGACGCACGGCCATTTCGACCACGTCGGCAGCCTCGAGACGCTGGCCGAGCGCTGGAACGTGCCGGTCTATGCCCATCCGCTCGAGCGGCCGTACCTGGACGGATCCGCCTCCTACCCGCCGCCCGACCCGCTGGCCGGCGGAGGCGTCATGGCCCTGCTCTCGCCGCTCTATCCGCGCAGCCCCGTCGATGCCGGGCCCAGGCTGCATGATTTGCCGCCGGACGGCAGCGTGCCGGGCCTGCCCGGCTGGCGGTGGCTGCATACGCCGGGTCACTCGGTCGGGCACGTGTCGTTGTGGCGGGAGGCGGACCGCACGCTGATCGCCGGCGACGCGTTCATCACCACGGCGCAGGAAAGCGCTTATGCCACCACGGTCCAGGCGCCGGAGCTGCACGGCCCGCCGCGTTATTTCACGCATGACTGGCAGGCGGCCGAGCGCTCGGTGGCAATGCTAGCGGCACTGGAACCGGAACGCGTCATCACGGGTCACGGCCGCGCCATGGAGGGCCCGGCGATGCGGTCCGCCCTACACGCCCTGTCGGCCCGCTTCACCGAGGTCGCGGTTCCGGCCGAAGGCCGCTTCGTCAACGACCCGCAACGCGCCGCCGACGGCACCGCCTACCGGCCCGCCTAAAGGATGTCCACTCCCCCCTCTCCCTCCGGGAGAGGGCCGGGGTGAGGGAAACAAGCGGGACAGCCCTCACCCTCAGAAGCGATCCCGCACAAACGGGTCCGAGTCCGGCCCGGGTCGCAAAAGGGGCGAGAGGATCACCCCTCGCCCCCCGCTAAAGCTCCAGTCTGGCCGGGCTAGACCCACCCGAACAAGTCAAGTCTCAAGACGCCTTCCCAAGCGCCTGGACCGGCACCGAAGCGGCATCGAGCGCCCTGCCCACATATTCCATGTGCGGCTTCAGCATCGAGTGCGCCAGGTCCAGCATTTGCGTCTGAACGCCCCGGGTCTTGACTTGGCTGGCGGCACTTACGACCGCGATCGCCGCACTCACCTCCAGCATAGCCTCCTGACCCCAGCCGCCTTCGCGGTGAAAGCCGTTGGGCCCGAACACCCAGTAGCCGGCATCGCTGCCGACGGGACCGACGATGAAACCCCGGGACGACATGATTGCAGCCATGACCTCAACCCTCCGCCGCGTCCGGAATGGAGCGCGATCAGGAGACATTACGATACAAGATCGAAACCGGCTGTGACCCAGATCACTCATTCAGCACGGTCGGTCCCGTCCCGCGCATCACCCCGCCAAATACCGGCTCCGCATCGGCTTCAGCACCGCAATCGCCAGCACCGCCGTCAGCAGATCCGCACCGATGGCCAACGCGAACACCGGGGTCCAACTGCCGGCGCTGTCATGCAGCAGCGACGCGAGCGGACCGCCGAAGATCGCGCCGATACCCTGGGCGATATACAGGCAGCCGTAGTTCTTCGTGGCATAGCGCGCGCCGAACGTGTCCGTGAGCGTGCTGGGAAACAACGAGAAGATCTCACCCCAACCAAAGAACACCAGCCCCGACAGCAACACGAACAGCGCCGGGTTGTCGAGCGTGAGCAGCCACAGCGCCATGGCGCACCCCTCGAGCGCGAAGGCCATCGCCATCGTGTTCTCCCGCCCGATCCGGTCCGACACCCAGCCAAAGAACGGGCGCGTCAGCCCGTTGCAGAACCGGTCGATCGTGAGCGCCAGCGGCAGCGCGGCCAGGCCGAACACCATCGCCTTGGTCACCCCGAAATCACCCGCGATCGCGCCGATCTGCGACGTAACCATCAGGCCCGACGTCGACATGCAGCTCATCATGAAGAACATCAGCCAGAAGATCGGCTGCCGCAGCATCCCCGACGTCGGCACGTCCGTCACGGTGGAGGACGCCCGCTCCGCCGCAATCACGCTGGCGGGGGGCGAGCGCAGGAACAGCGCGGCCGCCACGCCCACCAGCCCGAATATTAGCCCGAACCGCTGCAGCGTCGCGGACGTGCCGGCCGCCGCGATCATGTCCGAGATCGGGAAGCTGGTCGCGATCGCCCCCATGCCATACCCGGCCGCCACGACCCCGGCCGCAAAGCCCCGCCGGTCCGGGAACCAGCCGACCATCTGCCCCACCACGCCGATATACACGATCCCGGTGCCGAGCCCGCCCAACAAGCCGTAGGTCAGGTAGAGCCCCCAGACCGAGGTCACATACCCGGCCAGCACCCAGCTCAACCCCGTCAGCGCCGCGCCGGTCGCGATCAGGAAGCGCGGGCCGAACCGCTCGATCAGCCAGCCCTGGAACGGGCTGAAGAACGTCTGCAACACGATCAGGATGGTGAACGTGACCTGTAGCGTCGCCGCTTGCACCTGCATCGCGGCACCCAGCGGCTTGGTGAACAGCGTCCAGGTATATTGCGGGCTCGATATCGCCATCATGCAGATCAGGCCTAGGCCAAGCTGGATCCAGCGCGTGCTGGACTGGACCGAAGCCGGGTTTTGCGTGGTAGAAAGGCTCATGGTGACTCCTTGTCGGATGACCCAATGCAAGCTGAGTGCCATCCGGAGCGGCCCATGATCGAACTTCACACCTTCAACACCCCTAACGGCCGCAAGATCAGCGTGGCGCTGGAGGAGATGGGACTTCCCTATACGGTGAAGGTCGTGGATATCACCAAGGACCAGCAGTTCGCCCCCGCCTTCCTGGCCATCAGTCCCAACAATCGCATCCCCGCCATCATCGACCCGGACGGACCCGGCGGCACGCCCGTCTCGGTGTTCGAGAGCGGGGCCATCCTCCTGTACCTGGGCGAAAAGACCGGCCAGTTCCTACCACGCGACCTGCGCGAGCGCATACCGGTGCTGGAATGGTTGATGTGGCAGATGGGCGGGTTCGGGCCGATGCCGGGCCAGGTGCACCATTTCCTGACGGTCAACGGTGACGATCAGCGCTACGGACTCGAGCGCTACATGAAAGAGACCAAGCGACTGTATGGCGTGCTGGACCGCCGCCTGGCCGGGCACGAGTTCGTGGCCGGCGCCCTGTCGGTTGCCGATTTCGCTATTCTGGCCTGGGTATGGCGGCACGAGCGGCACAAGGTGGACCTGGCCGAGTTCCCCAACGTGGCCCGCTGGTACGCCGCATTGATGGCCCGCCCGGCGGTCACGCGCGGGTTCGCGGTTCCGCTCAGCTGAACGTTTGACGGGCGGGCTGCGGCCTCGTACAACGGTGCCGCAAACGCTGTGCAATGACGACCCCGGCGGAGGGGTGGCCGAGTGGCTGAAGGCAGCGGTTTGCTAAACCGCCATACGGGGTCAACCCGTATCGTGAGTTCGAATCTCATCCCCTCCGCCAATCGTCAACCCTTCCGCCCACGCTATTGTCATCTAGTGCACTCGGGTTGAGTCTCGTTTTGTTAAAATATCCGCGATAACCTTGTCCGCGGTGGTTCCAATGATGTGCCATCGCAAGTTAGGGAGGGGCTACTGGCCCGTGATGCCTGCATGATCCTCTTGGTGGACGATGACGACACCGTACGCGAAACGTCTGCTGATATGCTGCAAGAGCTGGGCTATGAAGTCCGCCAGGCCGATAGTGGCGCGTCCGCATTGGCGATGCTGGAAGAAAACGGTTTCGATGTCATGGTGACCGACATCCGTATGCCCGGTATGTCCGGTCTGGAGCTGTCGGATCTCGCCGCCGACCGGCACGGCAACCTTCGGATCATCCTGATGTCAGGCTACTATCAGCCGCAGCAACTACACCGCCGGTTCCTGCAAAAGCCGTTCCGCACCCTCGACCTCGATCAGGCTATCCGCGCCGAGCTACAGGCCGAACGGCCAGTTTAAACCCTTGATGACAGGGCGGAACTGACCGCGCACCCTGTCGTTAGTGCCCCCACTTGAGAGGGTAGGGGGCGCGGGTGTTAGGTTGGCCGGTGGTGGTGGCAGTGCCTGTCCGGAATGAGGCAGAGCGGATCGAACAATGCATTCTAGCGGTCGACCGGCAGACCGGCGCGGTCCCAGCTGAATTATTGCTCTTTCTGAATAACACGACGGACGGCACCGCTGACATCGTGAGGACCCTGGCCCCGTCGATGCGTTCGACCGTCCAACTCGTCGAAGTCAGCCTGCCGCCGGAGCAGCGTGCGGCAGGTTTCGCGCGGTGCCGGGCAATGGACATGGCGGCAGAGCGCGCCGGACCCGGCGGCATACTGCTCTCGACCGACGCGGACGGCCGGGTGACGCCGGATTGGCTCGAGCGTAACCTGTTCCACCTCAGGGCTGGTGTCGATGCCGTCGCGGGCCGCGCCGTCATCGACCCGGTCGAGGCGGCCGCAATACCGCAGCGCCTTCATGATGACGATGCACGGGAATGTGCCTACGCGGCAGCGCTGGATGAGGTCGATAGCCTCGTGGACCCGCTATCCTACGACCCCTGGCCCCGGCACAGCGAGCATTCCGGCGCCAGCATTTGCGTCACCTACGAAGCCTTTCACCGGGCCGGTGGCATTCCTTCGGTGGCGGCCGGGGAGGATAGGGCCTTCTTCTCGGCCCTCGCCGGGTCTGGCGCACGTATAAGGCATGCACCTGACGTTAGTGTGACCGTGTCCGGCCGCTTGATCGGACGGGCGGCGGGCGGCATGGCAGACACTATCCGCCGCAGGATGGAGCGGCCGGACCCGTTTCTGGATGACCGGCTAGAGGCCGCTCTGCCGGCACTGCGGCGAAGCGTGCTGAAAGCGCAACTGCGCCGCGCGATGCAGCGTCAAGACGGCGGCGCCATCGAGCAGGTTTGCTCCCAGCTCGTCATCTGTCCGCCCCCGGCGCTGGGCAGCTTCGGCCCGATGTGGGCGCGTCTGGAGGCGATCGCGCCCTTGTTGGCCCGCCGGCCGGTGCCGGTCGCGGCAATGGAGGCCGAGATGGCGCAAATCACTGCAATGCTAGGCAGCCTCCGCAAAGTCCAGCCGAAGGAATGTCTCGAACGGGCGGTCGAATATCTCGAGCAGGTTGGGCGGCAGGGTGAACCCATCCGGATCGTCCGCGATCAAGCCGCCATACTGTGACCGGTGCGCCGCGATTGCGTGGCGCTTCCGCGCCAGGTCCGGGCCGATATCGATGCGCAAACCGCGGGGCGGCAGGTTCACCGGTTCCGTGTCCGCCAGCGTCCAGCCCCAAACCGGGTAGGCCCAATGCCGCCGGCCGCCGGCTGCGGCGCTTGCGATCCGATGCACCGCAACATGGTCGCCGTGCGGATCATACTCCCAGGGGGACAAGATGGTGCCGATCTGCCGCTTGTCGCAGAAACGGGCCAGCCAGCTCACCGCTGCGCCGAACGCCTCGCCCTCGACCGGCGCTTGCGTGTCCGTCAGGCCCATGAAGGCCACCCGCTCCTGACCGAGGCCAAGCAGCGTGCACGCGTCCAGCGTCTCCTGCTCACGAAGCGCTCGTAGCTTTGCGGCAGGATAGAGCCTGGATTTCGGATGTGATCCGGTGCCGTCGGTCATGATGAGCACGAACGGCGGCGCTCCCCGCTGGCAGAGCTGGGCGATGAGCCCGCCGCAGCCGAGGCTCTCATCATCCGCATGTGGTGCGCAGACCAGGGTGGGCAGGCCACCGGTGATATCCTCCGCTTGCCCCATTGGCAGCGCGTTCATGATAGAAAACGCTTGGCCAGCGTTCATGCCTTGTGCATGCAATACAGCCCCGCCTCGGTCAGCACCGCATCAGGTGCGGGCTGGCGTAGATACACTGATAAATCCCTCAGGATCCGTTCGACTGGGTTAGGCTTGACGAACGCGCCCAAACCCAAGGCACGCTGCACGAGCTGCATGGCCTCCAGGCACGCTGTCTCGACTGCAATCCGGGCGAGATTGACGTAAGCGACCCGGTCCTGCGCCGGCAAGGCCTCATCGTCGCTCAGCTGTGCAGCCCGCTCGGTCCATAGCCGGGCGGTCTCTTGCGCTATTTTAAGCCGGCCGAACCGGTCCTGCTGCATCAACGCCGAATCGTGCCCTTTCTTCCGCAGCTGGTGCGCCGCGGCCGTGAGGAGCGCGTCCAGGCCGCCAAGCGTCACGGCAGACGTGCGCCACGCCCCGGTCGACAGCATGGGTTCGCGCAGGTAATCGCCGGGTTGACCGAACAAGGCGCTGTCCGCCAGGTGCTGCCCCTCTAGGCTCACCACGCCGTTCATGCTGGCCCGCATACCGGTCAGTATCCCACGAAGGGGGGTGACGACGCAGGACTCTGCCGCCAACACCGCCAAGTGCGTGCCGTCCGTTTCATCGACCGTGATGACGGCCCGCATCGCATATCCGGCGCCCGAACAAGGCCCTTTCGCGCCATGCAGGACTTTGGCGACGCGTGCAACGGCTGGGCCGGAATCCGTCACCCAAAGCCCATAAAGCTGCCCGATAGCGACATCGCGCCGATGCCGCGCTTGCACTCCCGCGCTACCATAGCGGGCAATCAGCAGCGCCGCGTTGACATGCGCCTCGAACAGCCGCCCGGCAGACAGGTTGCCGCGGCCCAACGCGCGCAGAACTGCCAACAGAGCTGAATTGTCCTCGTAAGACGCCTGCAGCACGCCGGTTTCTGCCAGCGCAGCAAGGTCGGCGTCCGGGAACCGCTCCTCCGCATCGAGCGCGCCCGCGCGGTCCTGCATCGGCCCGATCAACGCCTCTATGGCAGCGGCCTCGAGCTTAATCGGCGGAGGCCCCGAGCTTGTTGGCCAGCCGGGGCATCCGTGCCCGGCTCTCACCTGTAAGCCAGCGGTTGACCCGGTCGAGATACAGATAGACGACCGGCGTCGTATAAAGGGTGAGCACTTGGCTCAGGATGAGTCCGCCCACCATGGCAAACCCCAGCGGCTTGCGCAGCTCGGCCCCCGCACCCTCCGCCAGCATGAGCGGTAAGCCGCCCAAAAGCGCCGCCATCGTCGTCATCAGAATGGGCCGAAACCGGAGCAAGCAGGCTTGCCGTATCGCAGCCAAGGGCGTCGCACCGTCATTCCGCTCGGCCCCGATCGCGAAGTCCACCATCATGATCCCGTTCTTCTTGACGATTCCGATCAGCAGGATGACGCCGATAAGCGCGATGACCGACAACTCGTAACCGGACGCCATGAGCATCAGCAAAGCCCCCACGCCGGCCGAAGGCAGCGTCGAGAGGATCGTGATCGGCAGAATGTAGCTCTCATAGAGCACACCCAGGATGATATAGACGGAGACCAGCGCCGCCGCGATCAGATACGGCTGCGTGCTGAGCGAGGACTGGAACGCCTGCGCAGTTCCCTGAAACGTGCCTCGTAGTGCGGCCGGGCTGCCCATCTGCGCGAGCGACTGCTTGATCGCCGTGACCGCATCCCCCAATGACGCGCCCTGGGCCAAATTGAAGGAGATCGTGACGGCTGGAAACTGGCTCTGATGCGAAACCGCCAGCGGCGCAATGAGCCCGGTATCGACCTTGACGAAGGTAGAGAGCGGCACGACGGCACCATCCCGGCCCCGGACATAAAGCTTGCTCAGCGTGCTCAAATCCCCCTGCATGGTCTGCGGAACCTCGAGCACGATACGATAGGTGTTGAGCTGGGTGTTGTATTGCGAAACCTGGCGTTGGCCGAAAGCGTCATACAACGTGTCATCGATCGCTTGTGGTTGAATCCCGAACCGCGCAGCCCGGTCCCGGTCGATAACCAGCGTCGCCGTGGTCCCCGCAATCTGCTGATCGGTCGCGACATCGCGAAGCAGCGGCAGTTTTCGCATCTGCCCAAGGATGCGGGGCGCCCATTCATACAGCTCCGCGAGATCGGCATCCTGCAAGGTGTACTGATATTGCGTGCGGGACAGCCGTCCGCCAACGCTGAGATCCTGCGCCGCCTGAAAATAGACGTTCAGGCCTTCCAGCTTCGCCGTCTTCTCACGCAGGCGGGCAATGATCTGTTGCGCGTTGACGGTGCGTTCATCGAACGGCCTGAGTGAAATCCACAGCCTGCCATTATTGCCCGTCTGCCCACCGAGCCCGGCGCCGATCGTCGATGACACGGCCTGCACCGCTGGGTCCGACGCCACGATATCCGCCGCTTGAACCTGACGACGCGACATTTCCGCAAACGAGACGTCTTGCCCAGCTTCGGTAATCCCAAGCATGACACCCGTGTCTTGGGTCGGGAAAAAGCCCTTCGGTATCTGTAAGTACAGGAAAACTGTCAACGCGAGCGTGCCGAAGAACACCATCAAAGTCGTGAACTGAAACCGCAGCGCGATATCGAGCGTCCGCTGGTAGCCATTCAGTAGTGCATCGAAGAAGCGCTCTACGGCCCGGTAGGCTAGCCCATGGTCACCGGTGTGACGCTTCAAGAAGCGCGAGCACATCATCGGCGTCAGTGTTAGTGAGACGAAAGCCGAGACCATGACCGCAATCGCCACGGTCATCGCGAACTCGCGGAATAAACGGCCGACGATACCACCCATCAGCAGCAACGGGATGAACACAGCAATCAACGACAGGCTGATGGAGATGATGGTAAAGCCGATCTCGCCAGCCCCTTTGAGGGCCGCCTCCTTCGGCGCCATCCCTTCCTCGATGTGCCGGTAGATGTTCTCCAGCATGACGATCGCGTCATCGACCACAAATCCCACGGCGATCGTGAGCGCCATCAAGGTGAGATTGTTCAGGCTATAGGATGACAGGTACATGACGGCGAAGGTGCCCACCAATGCAAGCGGCACGGTAACACTCGGGATCACGGTCGCCCAAAAGTTGCGAAGGAACAGAAAGATCACCATCACGACCAACGCAATCGAAAGCAGGAGCGTGAATTGCACTTCCGCTAACGAAGCCCGGATCGTGACCGTGCGGTCCACGATGGGGGTAATTGAGATGGAAGGCGGGATGGCGGTCCGAAGCTGTGGAAGCGCGTTTTTGATCCTTTCCACGGTCTCGATAACGTTTGCCCCAGGCTGCTTGAAGATCATGAGCTGAATGCCGCGGCGGCCATTCTGCCAGCCGGCCAACCGCGCGTTCTCGGGTCCGGCAATAGCCTCGCCGATATCCCTCACCCGCACGGGCGCGCCGTTACGCCAGGATAGAATGACGTCGCTAAACTGATCCGGGCGCGTCAGCTGATCATTCGCATAGACGGCAAACGACGTACGAGGCCCCTCGATGCTTCCCTTGGGATTGTCGACGGTCGCGGTGACAAGTAGCTGCCGCACGTCCTCCAACGTGAGATTCATTGACGCTAGCCGCGCGGGATCGACCTGGACGCGAATGGCACGCTTCTGCTCGCCCCCGATCGAGACCTGCGACACCCCGCCGATCTGCGAGATTTGCTGGCTCAGGATGTTGTCCGCGTAGTCATCGACCTCGATGAGCGGAAGCACATCTGACTGCACCGCCAGGATCAGGATTGGCGAATCAGCCGGGTTGACCTTGCGGAACAGCGGCGGGTTCGGCAGGTTCTTGGGGAGCGAGCCGCCTGCATTGTTGATCGCGGCCTGAATGTCTAGCGCCGCACCGTCGATGTTTCGGTCCAGGTCGAACTGCACCACCACTTGCGATGAGCCGGCGACGCTCACGGACGTCATCTGCGACACGCCGGAAATCTGCGAGAACTGCCGTTCCAGCGGCTGCGCCACCGTCGAGGCCATCGTCTCCGGACTGGCGCCGGGCAGGGCGGCCGTGATCTGGATAGTGGGAAACTCGACCCTCGGAAGAGGTGCGACTGGCAGAAGCGGGTATGCGGCAAAACCAACCATCAATACCGCCGCCATCAGCAAAGACGTCGCGATAGGCCGCTGAATGAAAGGGGTCGATATGCTCACAGGCGCGCTCCGGCCACTGAGGCGGCTTCCGTCACAGCGACGCGGGCGCCGTTCGATAGCCTAGACTGCCCGGCGGTCACAACGCGGTCGTCCTTACCGAGTCCGCCCGTCACCACCGCAACCCGTCCATCGTCTTGGCCAATCTCCACCGGCTGAACTGAAACGGTCGAGTCCGGCTTTACGATATACACGATAAGCCCGTTAGGCCCACGCTGGACGGCGGCGGACGGAACCGTAAGCGCATCATGTAAAATGCTAAGACGGATACGTACATTGACGAACTGGCCAGGCCACAAATGATCGTCTCCGTTGGCAAAGCTCGCTTTCATGCGGATCGTTCCGGTCGACGTGTCGATTGAACTGTCGATCGTCAGCAACTCGCCTTCGCTCAACCGCACCTTATCGTCTGAACTACTGGCAATGACGGGGAGGGCGCCTCTCCGCATAGCCGCCTGCACGTCAGGCAGCGAGTCCTGCGGCAGCGTGAACAGCAGCGCGATGGGATGGATCTGCGCGATTGTCACGATACCCGGACTGTTTGGGTCTGCTGCGCGTATGAAGTTGCCGGGGTCGATCCCACGAAGCCCGACCCGGCCTTCGATCGGGGCGACGATCCGCGTAAAGCTAAGATTGATCAGCGCCGCCGAGATCGCGGCATCGCTGCCGCGCACGCTGGCTTCGGCTTGGGCGACATTAGCCCGCTGCAGATCGAGACGCTGTTTGGAGGCGACCTGGCTCTGCGCCAGGTCGGTATAGCGCACCAAGTCACTACGCGCGTTTGCAAGCAGAGCATTGTCGGCGGCACGCTTGGCGACGGCCTGCTCTAGAATGGCCCGATACGGCCGAGGGTCAAGCTGGGCCAGCATATCTCCAGGCTTGACGGTCTGGCCCTCGGTAAACAGCACGCTGTCCAGGGTGCCGTCCACCCGCGCGCGGACCACGACCGACTGAAACGCCTGGACCGTCCCAATCGTCCGCTGCACCACGTCCACGTCCCGCCGCTGAACCGCGGCAGCCGTCACCGGTATGGCATTCGCGGGAGCCGGCTGCGCATCGGCAGTTCCGACGACGCACACGGCCAGTGCCAGGACTAAGCACCAGCACCAGGTCACGCCAAGCTCTCCACGCTCAGCACGGTCCGTTACGGAAGCTGCATCGGTCTTCAGACGAGCTTTAGAAATGGCTGCACCTCCGTATAGGTCACAATGTCAAAGTTCAAAAATTTACGCAATCGGCTAAGCTGCTCTACTAACCCCGGTTTGGCAGAATGCGGGAAACCATGATTGTTGGATTGGACCGGTAGGAGTCCAGGCCGCGGCCCATGCCACCCGCGAACGCAACGACCGATACCGCCGGAGCCGCCCCCTGGGCTGTTGGTAAGCGGATGATACGGGCTGGGCTCCCATACCCCATGGCCATTCCACTCCCGGCACCGCCGGCGGACACGCCGACACCACTCCAGCCCTGCCCGGTGCCGCGCGCGAGGTACGAGCCGGCCTGCACGGCAAACGGGGCCGGCGCCGACCCTGGCTGCGGCGATGCATCCGGCGCCTGCCAGAGTGCCAAGACCTTGCGGGCATAGGGCTCCCCGACCTCAGGGGTGAGCGAGTGATAGCCAGCCGTGGCACCGGGCCATGATCCGGTTTGGGCGAATAGCTTAAGCAAAAATCGTGCGGCGTAGCGGGCGTTCGCCCCAGGATCGAACGCCTCCTCGAGCGAGTTGAACGCGTCGCCGTGGTGAAACAGGTTGACCTGCATGCATCCGACATCGATCGAACGGACGCCACGGGCACGGAAGGCGTTCACCGACGCGATCGCTTCGGCCTTCGTCGCATAATAATATCCGACACCCTCGGCATTGATGGTCCAGGGCCACGCCCCCATCGCCCCTGCATCATCCCGGCGCCCACTCTCCACGATGCCGATCGCGCGCATCAGCCGGTCTGGCACGCCCGATGAACGCTCGGCAGAGGCAATCGCCAACCGGCAAAGCTGCGACGGCGATGGCTCGGTCACCCAGGCCGCACGACCCGGCCAAGCGCACAGAATGAACACAAAGCATAGAACGAACCGCATGGCGGCCAGCATAGAGCGGGATGGTTAGCAAAACGTTAAGCCAGACACACTTTTACGGGGAATCCTCGGTCTGCCAGAGCAACCCTGGTGCAGCCTCCGACAAGGCTTGCGTGACCTGCATGAGGTGCTGCTGAACGCCACCAAAGCGGCCTAGGCGTTCAAACCGGTTCTCGTCCATGTACAGTTTCCGGGACACCTCGATCTGCAATGCATGGGTCCTCTCCCGCGGACGGCCGTAATGCCGCGTCACGTAACCCCCCGCATACGGATCGTTGCGTCGCACGGCATAGCCCAACTGAATAAGACTATTCTCAACAAAACGAGTGATCGCAGCCGCGCAACTCGTGCCATGCGCATCGCCGAGCACGAAGTCTGGCGCGCCCGCACGGCTTTGCGAAGGCATAGAATGGCAGTCTAACAGCAAACACACCCCAAACTGCTGCCTAGTCCGAGACAGCAATGTCGATAATGCCTCATGATAGGGCATCCAGAATGTCGAGATGCGCCCTTCCGCTTCGGAAAACTGCAGCTTGCCGCGGTAGATGCTTTCGCCGCTGGCCACGATCCTTGCGATCGTCCCCAACCCCGCGCCGACCCTGGGGCTGGTCGTGTTAACCCAACCCGGTAACGGACCGTCGAACATGCTGGGATCCAGCTCCCAAGCCTCGCGGTTCGGATCGCAAAACGCACGCGGGAATGTCGCGGCCAGCAGCGGCGCGCCCTGGTTCACAACGCCCGAGAACAACTCATCCACAAAACAGTCTTCGCTCCTGCGCAAGCCAAACGAATCAAGCCGCGCCGACGCTAAGAACTCCGCCTGATAGCTGCGTCCAGAGTGTGGTGACGCGAAGACAAGCGGCGCAGTCTGCGTTTCAGGTGCGGTGATGATGAATGGAGGCGTGACGGGCAGCGGGTGGTCCATACGATGCATTCAACCCTGGCCCAACCCCATCTTGCAACACTGGGCCAATTCAGCCTACTTAACATGGCGGATGGGCGCGTAGCTCAGCGGTAGAGCATCGCCTTGACACGGCGGGGGTCACAGGTTCAATCCCTGTCGCGCCCACCATCCGCTTCGATTTAAGTCACAATCTGTGTCACACAACGGTAATAAAAATGAAATAGGCTAGCCTCGTCTCCTGACTACGGTGCGCCCAGTGCCGCTTATTGGAGATGACATGCACCTAAAAAACATCGCTGCCGTGTTTGCGACAGCCCTAACCCTAGGCGCTGGCCCAGCGTTCAGCCAACAGATCACCGGCGCTGGCGCCACCTTCCCCGCGCCCGTCTATGCCAAATGGGGTGAGGCCGCGAAGGCCGCCATCGGCGTCGAACTGAACTATCAGGGTATCGGTTCCGGCGGCGGGCAAAACCAGATCACCAACCGCACGGTCGATTTCGGCGCGTCGGACGCCCCCATGGACCCCGCGAAGCTCGCCAGCGCCAACCTGCTGCAGTTCCCAACCGTCATGGGCGCCGTGGTGCCGATCGTGAACCTGCCCGGCGTGCCCACGAATACCGTGAAGCTCACCGGCGCGATCCTCGCCGAAATCTATCTCGGCAAGATCACGGAGTGGAACGACCCTAAGCTGGTGGCCCTCAACAAGGGAACCGTCATGCCGTCGCTGGCGATTGCGCCAGTTTACCGGGCCGACGGCTCCGGCACGTCTTTCGTGTTCACGACCTACCTGTCCACCGCCAGTGCCGACTGGAAGAGTGCAGTGGGCGCCGGCACCAGCGTGAAATGGCCGGCGGGCGCGGGCGCGAAAGGCAACGACGGCGTCGCTGGCACCGTGCGCAACACCAAGGGCGGTATCGGCTATGTCGAGAATGCCTACGCCACCCAAAACAACCTCGCGACGACGGAGCTCCAGAACAAGGCCGGCCAGTTCGTGAAGCCGTCCGCGGCAGCTTTCCAAGCCGCGGCGTCGGCCGGTGACTGGGCCGGCGCGCAGAACTTTGCCGTGAACCTGATCGACACGGCCGCTCCCACGGCCTGGCCGATCGTGTCAGCCACGTTCCTGCTGGTTCCGAAAGACCCCAAGGATCCGGCGCGCGCCGCGAGCGTGCTGAAGTTCGTGGATTGGGCCTATACCAACGGCAGCCCGATCGCGACGCAGCTCGAGTACATTCCGCTGCCTAAGGCAGTGCAGGACAATGTCCGCGCGGCCTGGAAGACCAACATCATGGCAAGCGGCGCTCCGGTCTATAAGTAAGCTCGGCAAAGCGGGCGCCTGCATAAGGGCGTCCGCCTTCTCTGATTAGGATCGATAGTGTCACACGCCAGTTTAACCAAAGCCGCGTCTCGCTCATCCGGAGACGCAATTTTCGCAGGACTGGCCAGGGCCTCGGGCATACTCGTTCTGGTTCTCCTCGGTGCCATCATCGTCACGCTGTTCATCGGCGCCCTGCCAGCATTCCGGACCTTCGGCCTGCCCTTCTTGGGCGATGCCAACTGGGACCCGGTGCAAGACCTATACGGCGGCGCGGTTCCAATTTTCGGTACGGTCATCACCTCCGTCCTCGCCCTCCTCATCGCCGTGCCGCTCGCCTTCGGGATCGCCTTCTTCTTGACGGAGCTGGCGCCCGGCTGGGTGCGCCGCCCGATCGGCACCGCCATCGAGTTGCTCGCGGCGGTCCCCAGCATCATCTACGGCATGTGGGGCTTCTTCGTCGTAGTCCCGCTCATGGCACAGTATCTACAGCCCGCGGTCATCGGCGCGTTGCACGGCATCCCAGTGCTCGGCACGCTCTTCCGCGGCCCCCCGTTCGGCACCGGTATCTTCACGGCCGCCATCATCCTCGCCATCATGATCATCCCGTTCATCGCCGCCACCATGCGTGACGTCTTCCTGACGGTTCCGGCCGTCTTCAAAGAGAGCGCCTATGGCGTCGGCTGCACGACGTGGGAGGTCATGCGCTCGATCGTGCTGCCCTATACCCGCGTCTCCGTCGTGGGCGGGGTCATGCTGGGGCTGGGCCGTGCGCTCGGCGAGACGATGGCCGTAACCTTCGTCATCGGCAATACCAACCGTATATCCGGCAACCTTTTCGGGCCTGGCAACACGATCGCCTCCCTCGTCGCGCTTGAATTCCCAGAAAGTCCGCAAGGAAGTCTGAAGCTCTCGTCTCTGCTGGCGCTTGGCTTCGTCTTGTTCGTCATTTCATTCATCGTGCTCGCTATCTCGCGCATGTTGCTGCGTCCCCGGGCTTTGAAGGCGGGAACTCTCAAATGAGCGCCACGATGCTGCAAAGCGCACGGGATGACGGGATCGCGCTGGCGCTAGGTAAACGCCGGCACCGGGCGGATTTCGTGGTGCGTACGCTTTGCTGGGTCGCCACCGCGATCGGCCTCGCTTTGTTGGCCTCCATCCTGTTTACCCTCGTCCTACGCGGGTTTAGCGGTCTGCACTTGTCGGTGCTGACCGAGGTCACCAAGCCGCCGGGCTCGGGCGGTGGTCTGCTCAACGCCATCATCGGCAGCTTGATCCAGACTGCGATCGGCACCGCGATCGGCACGCCGGTCGGCCTGATGGTCGGCACCTACCTATCGGAATACTCGGGCGGCTCGCGACTGGGAGATGCAGTGCGGTTCGTATCGGACGTGCTGCTGTCCGCACCCAGCATACTTATTGGCCTATTCGTCTATCAGATCGCGGTCGCACCGGCCGGCGGCTTCTCGGGCTGGGCCGGGTGCCTGGCGCTGGCGGTCATCGTCGTGCCGATCGTGGTGCGCACGACGGAGGACATGCTGCGGCTGATCCCGATCGCCCTGCGGGAGGCCGCCGTCGCGCTCGGCGCACCGAAATGGAAGGCGATCGTGTTCGTGTGCTACCGCGCCGCGCTCGATGGCATCCTGACCGGCGTATTACTGGCCATCGCCCGCGTGGCTGGTGAGACGGCACCGCTGCTGTTCACGTCACTCGGTAATCTCAACTGGTCCATCAACCTGTCGCAGCCCATGAGCAGCCTCCCGGTCACTATCTATCAATATGCGGGTGCGTCGTTCGAGGATTGGGTGCAGCTTGCCTGGGTCGGTGCGCTCCTGGTGACCCTGGGCGTTCTGGCCATCAACATTCTGGCGCGTTTCGCGCTTCGCCGGCGGAGCTGATTAATGTCGCAAGAACAGATGACGTCGAACGACCGGATTTCGGCCATGCAGGCCAGCTCGACGGCGGTGCTCAACGGACCACGGCTCGACATTCAGGGCCTGGATTTCTTCTACGGGACCAACAAGGCGTTGAAAGGCATCAATCTGCCGCTGCCAGAAAAGCAGGTGACCGGCATGATCGGACCGTCCGGCTGTGGCAAATCGACGCTGCTTCGGGTGCTCAACCGCATGTACGACCTGTATCCTGGGCAGCGGGCCGAGGGCCAGGTCATGATGGATGGCGAGAATATCATCGCCCCCAGCGTCGATCTCAACAGCCTGCGCAGCCGGATCGGCATGGTATTCCAAAAGCCGACGCCGTTTCCGATGTCAGTTTATGACAATATCGCTTTCGGAGTACGGCTGCATGAACGGCTGCCCCGGGCCGAGATGGATGAGCGGGTAGAGTGGTCGCTGACCCGTGCCGCGCTTTGGGGTGAGGTGAAGGACCGGCTCGCCAGTTCGGCCGCCGGGCTGTCGGGCGGGCAGCAGCAGCGGCTCTGTATCGCGCGCACCATAGCCGTGCGTCCGGAGGTCATCCTTCTAGATGAGCCAACTAGCGCGCTGGACCCGATCAGCACTTTGAAGATCGAAGAGCTGATTGACGAGTTGAAGCGTGACTTCACCATCGCTATCGTCACGCACAACATGCAACAGGCGGCCCGCTGTGCCGACCAAGTCGCGTTCTTCTACTTGGGCGAATTGATCGAGGTTGGTCCCGCGGCCCAGATGTTCACCTCGCCCCGGCAGCAGCGAACGCAAGAATACATCACCGGCCGGTTCGGATAAGGGGGGTTACCGACATGTCCGAGGCACAGCACATCGTAAAATCGTACGACCAGGAATTGCGCCAACTGCGCAGTTTGATGAGCGAGATGGGCGGGCTGGTGGAAAACCAGGTCGCGCTGGCGACGCAGGCCGTGGTGATGCGGGATCCCGACCTCGCCACCCGCACCGTGGCCCAGGACCCGGCGGTCGATGCGATCGAACAGCAGACCGAGCAGCTGGTCATCCGCATGTTGGCCCTGCGCCAGCCCTTGGCGGCGGACCTCCGCCAGATCGTGTCGGCGCTCAAGGTCACGAGCGCCATGGAGCGGATCGGCGATTATGCGAAGAACGTTGCCAAGCGCAGTATCGTGCTCGGCCAATTTCACCTGCCGTTCAGCCTCACGGGCCTTGCGACCATGTCCCGGCTGGTGCAGGAAAACCTGAAGCTGGTGATCGACGCGATCGGCGAGAACGACGCCGAGAAGGCCGTTCAGGTCTGGAAGTCGGATGAGGCCATCGACGATCTGTATAACTCGATCTTTCGCGAGTTAATCACCTATATGATGGAAGATGCGCGCAGCATCACGCCTTGCACCCATCTCTTGTTTATTGCCAAGAACCTCGAGCGCATTGGTGACCACGCCACCAACATCGCCGAAACTGTCTATTATGCCGTAACCGGTGACGTGCTGACCGAGGAGCGCCCCAAGGGCGACGCATCCGCCTACGCCGTGGTCCGCACTCCCGAAGAGCGAGGCGTCTGATGTTGTCTGGCCCGGCGAACCTCACCAAGCCGCTCGTCCTCGTCGTCGAAGACGAGGCCGCGCTCGCGACCATGCTCCGCTATAACCTGGAAAAGCAGGGCTTCCGGGTGGAGGAAGCCGTGGACGGTCAAGAAGCCCTGGCCCGCATCGCCGAGACGGTGCCGGACATCGTCTTGCTGGACTGGATGCTGCCGGTGATGTCGGGAATCGAGGTTTGCCGCCAAATCCGCCGCCGCCCGGCGACCCGGGATCTACCGGTCATCATGGTCACGGCACGGACAGAGGACCAGGACGCGGTGCGCGGCCTGAATACTGGCGCGGATGACTACGTAACGAAGCCGTTCAGCATGGACTCCTTGCTGGCCAGGATGCGTGCATTACTGCGCCGGTCCGGCGCGGTTCCGGTACGCGGTCAGCACGTATTTCACGACATCACCATGGACCTGACGGCGCATCGAGTACAGCGCAACGGCCGCTCTATTCATCTGGGTCCAACGGAGTTCCGCCTGCTCGAGTTCCTCATGCAGCACCCCCGCCGGGTGTTCTCGCGGGAGGAGTTGCTGAACTCGGTTTGGGGCCCGGATATTCACGTCGAACCCCGCACGGTGGACGTGCACGTCCGGCGGCTGCGGAAGAGCATCAACGGCGATGGTGAGCTGGACGTGGTGCGCACCGTGCGAGCGGCGGGATATGCGCTGGATACCGAGCCCGCCTAGCGCGACACGTCATTGCTGAGCCCGACGCGCTCGATTGTAGCGATCGTAGTCCGGTCGTCGATGAAAATCGTTTCCCTCAGCTTGTCGAAAGGCGGCAAAAACAGCACGGACTGCCATCAGCTAAGCAGAAATGAAATACCGTCAATGAAATACCGTCATTGAAAACCGCTCCGTTCGCCAATGCCACCCTAGAAAGCCAAGTCATCGAATACACGCCAGAACTGCATCCGATACTCGTCCGTCTCCATCAGTATTTCATGCAACGCACCCGGGACATGAACAAGCCTGCCCCGCGGTAGTCTCGAGGCGAACCGCGCCGCGGCCCCGTTATCGACCAACCGTTCCTTTCCTGCGGTAATGATCGTGACCGGGCACGCAATCCGCTCCGCCGCGCCCGGCGCCGCCAGGCTTCGCTCGATTCGGCAGGCGTAATGAATCCACCCCCAGGTCGGCTCACCCAGACGGAGCTCGGGCCAGTTCCGGTACAGCGCCTGCGTGCGCGCATACCGCACGGGATCATGTGTCAATGGATTGCCCTCGAACGGACGCTGCGCCGGGTCGATCTGCGGGCGGGTGAGCCGGCTGCCTTGCACAAGCGCCTGCGTGAAGGCAACCCGCCGGGCCACCGCGTAGGAGAACGGGCGGGTGAGGATGCCGATCATGGGGGCGCACAGGACGGCCGCGGCAAAACGGCTTTCGCCCTGCGCGAGCGCCAGCGCGGTCAGGCCACCGCCCATTGAATGGCCCATGGCGATCCATGGAGCGGGCAAGACGCCATGTACCGCCGCGATGAGGTCATCGAGATTGGCCAGCATGCGCGCGTAACCGCCGACCACATGCGCCCGTAGCGCGTCAGGCAGATATCGTCCGGACAGGCCCTGTCCGGCCCACTCATGCAGCACGACGCCGAACCCGCGCTGGGCCAGCTCGGTTGCGGTTTCGGCATACTTTTCAATGCACTCAGACCGGCCACACGACAGCAGGACGGTCCCGCGCTCGGGTGCCACGGGCGGCAAATAGCCGATCCGCAACCGGTCTCCCGCCCGTGTCTGCAAGAAAGCCGCTTCGAACCCGTCCGCGCCGTGCCAAGGGGCGGGCGTGAACAGCGGTGCCGCGAACGGACTCATGCCGCCAGCCGCGCCAGCCGCCCGGCAAGCTGATGCAACCCATCGATGTCCGTGTTGGCAAAGGCGAACCGTACGTAATCGTCCTGCCCGGGCCCAAACGCGCTGCCTGGCAGGCATGTCACGCCGAACTCCGCCGTAAGCCGCTCCGCCACTAACGCCGACGGTGTCCCCTGAAGGGGGTGCCGCACGTAGGCGAAATACGCGCCCAGCGAGGCGAGCTGCCAGCCGGGCAGGGCGCCGAACGCCGATCTCACCGCCTGCGCCCGATCACCGATAATGCCGCGATTGCCGGCCCGCCACTCCCGCAAGGCATCCACACCCCAGGCCAAAGCCGCTTGCGCCGGGCGGTTCGGGCAAATATGCAGGCAATCCAATGCCTTCAGCAACTCCGCCACCGTTTCGACGCCGGCCGACACCGCACCAATCCGATGGCCCGGCGCACAATACGCCTTGGAAAAGCTATACAGCCCAATCACGGTGCGCGGCCACGCCAGGTCCTGGAATAGCGCGTGCGCCTGGCCATCCGGCAGAAAATCCCGGTATGTCTCGTCGAGGATCAGCCAAATATCGTGACGCTGACAAACCGCATAGAACTCGGCAATGACGCCCGGCGGATAGATCGCGCCAGTCGGGTTGTTGGGCGTGATTAGCACGATAGCACGGGTCTTACTGTCGATAACGGCCGCCGCCAGCTCCGGGATGAAACCATCGTCTGCATCGCACCGTAATGGCCGGGGCTCGATCCCCAGCATCTGGCAGCTTTGCTGGTGGTTCCAAAACCACGGCACCGGCAGCAGCACGTTGTCGCCCGCACTGGCCACCGCCATCAGCGTGGCAAAGAATGCCTGATTGCACCCGGCCGTGATCACCACCTGCGCCGGTTCCACCCCTATTTCGGCCGCATAGGCCTCCCGCAATGCCGCATCACCGTTGATCGCGCCATATTTGGCCGAGGCTGGATCCGCCGCCGCCGCCGCCAGCCGCTCCAGCAGGCCCGGGTGCGGCGCATAGCCCGGCACGGCCTGGCATAGATCGAGCACCGGGCCATGCCGCCCATCATAACGCCCCGCCCAGGACTGCGCCGCCACGATCGGCGGTTCAGCCACGGCGCACAGAAGCGGATTCAGCCGCGGCACTAGACGTCGATATCCTCGACGGTGCGGGCGCGGTCCTGGATGAACTGGAACCGCAGCTCGGGCTTCCGGCCCATCAAGCTCTCGACCATCGTCGTCTCCGGCGCGTCATGCACCGCCACCACCTTCAGCAGGGTGCGGCGCGCCGGGTCCATGGTCGTCTCCTTCAGCGCCGCCGCCGGCATCTCGCCCAATCCTTTGAACCGGCTCACTTCGACCTTCGTTCCAGCCTTGAAAGCCTTCTTGATCTGCCGATCCTTGTCCGCCTCATCCATGGCATACACCGACTTCGCCCCTTGCGTCAGCCTGTACAACGGAGGTTGCGCTAAATACAAATGGCCGCCATCGATCAACTTGGGCAGCTTCCGGTAGAAGAACGTCATCAACAGCGAAGCAATATGCGCCCCGTCCACATCGGCATCTGTCATGATGATGATCCGGCCATACCGCAACTTGGCCTCATCGAAACGGTCCCCCGCGCCACACCCCAGCGCCTCCAGCAGGTCCTTGAGCTCCTGATTGCCAGACAGCTTGTCATCGCTGGCGCTCGCCACATTCAGGATTTTGCCCCGCAACGGCAGAATGGCCTGCAAGTTCCGGTTCCGCGCCTGCTTGGCCGACCCCCCGGCGCTGTCCCCCTCGACGATGAAAATCTCCGTATCGTCCCGCACCTCGCTCGTGCAATCCGTGAGCTTGCCCGGCAAGCGGAGCCGCCGCGTCGCCGTCTTCCGGCTGACATCCTTGCTCTCCCGCCGCCGCAGCCGCTCATCCGCACGCTCAATCGCGAAGGCCAGCAGGCTATCCGCCTGCGCCGGGTTGGCGCCAAGCCAGTGGTCGAACCGGTCCCGCATGGCCGTCTCCACCAGCCGCGCTGCCTCCGGACTGGTCAGCTTCTCCTTGGTCTGGCCCTGGAATTGCGGCTCCCGCACAAACGCCGACAGCTTGCCCGCCATCTGCACCAGCAGGTCATCCGCGGTCACAATCTGCGCCCGCTTGTTCCCCCGGTGCTCACCCCAGGCGCGCATGCCCTTCAGCAGCGCGGCACGGAACCCGTTCTCATGCGTGCCCCCCTGCGACGTCGGCACTGTATTGCAGTAGGAATGCAGGAACCCGTCCGCCCCCTCGAGCCACGCCGCGGCCCACTCCACCTTGCCGCCCGGCTGACCGTTGGAGGGCGGCAGTTCCGCCTCCCCGGCCCAAATCTCCGCCAGCGCCAGCTTTACATCGCCGATATCGTCCTGCAGGCTGTCCCGGAGCCCGCCGGGAAAATGCAGCACCGCTTCGCCCGGCGTCTCGTCCTTGCCGTGGATCAACGCCGGCGCGCACGCCCAGCGGATGCGGACACCACGAAACAAATACGCCTTCGACCGGCACAGCCGATACAGCCGCGCCGGGATGAACTGCAACGCGCCGAAAATCTCCGGGTCCGGATGGAACCGCATCGACGTCCCCCGCCGGTTCTGCACCGGCCCGGCATTGGCCAGCTTTCCCAGCGGCTTGCCCCGCGCGTAGGTTTGCTTCCAAAGCACCCGTTCCCGCGCGACCTCCACCTCCAGCGCATCGGACAGCGCATTCACCACGGAACTTCCCACGCCATGCAGCCCGCCCGAGGTCGCATACGCCTTGCCACCGAACTTGCCGCCCGAATGCAGCGTAGTCAGAATGACCTCCAACGCACTCAGATGCTTGAATTTCGGATGCGCATCGACCGGTATGCCTCGCCCATTGTCCCGAACCGTCAGCCAGTTCCCCTCCTCCAGTGTCACATCGATCGCCGTCGCATGCCCGGCCACCGCCTCGTCCATCGCATTATCCAGCACCTCGGCCGCGAGATGATGCAACGCGGCCTCGTCCGTGCCGCCGATATACATCCCAGGCCGCCGCCGCACTGGCTCGAGCCCCTCGAGCACTTCGATATCCCGGGCCGAATAATCCGCGGCCCCCGTCTGCTCTTGCAGGAAGGTCATCAAGTCGTTCATGCTGTGTTCCGATCCTGACCCCAAACTACGCGCCCGGAGCCAGGCCGGCAAGTCAGGTTACGTCGAGGTGCGGCTCCCTAGCCACGGCCCCCTAAGTACGAAACGTCCCGCTCGGCTCCTGCGTATGCGCCTCGAGGAACCACAACTGCTTATCGAGCCCGCGCGACACCTCGGTCAACAAATCCGCCGTGTCCCGGTCGCCCGCGTCGTCCGTGTCATCGATGTTCTTCCGCACCGCGTTGGCGCACGCCGAGTAGCGCACGATCAGCTCATGCAAATGATCGGCGATCGCGTAGATGTCGGTCGGATACGGCTTCAAGCTGGTTTCCCGCCCGACCTCCTGGAGCGTCCCCCGCGCCGTCCCGCCCAGCTGAGTGATGCGCTCGGCCATCATGTCAACCCACTCGTCCTGCTCTTCCCTGAACTTGTCCAGCATCAGGTGAACGCCGATGAACTGCGGCCCCTTCAGGTTCCAGTGCGCCTGCTTGGTCACCAGGCCCAGATCGATCCCGTCTGCCATCCGCGCCTGCAGCACCTCCATCGATACGGCCTTCGCGTTGTTCTTCAGATCGTTGTTCGTCTTATGCAGGTGGGCGCCCACCGTTTGGTCCTTGATCTCAGCAGGCTGCTTGCTTGCCATCGTACGCTCCTGGTTGTGGTTCCGTTCCAACGCGGTCAGCGGCCCAGCGTTGCGTCCGCGGGATCGACGGCCAGGTAGCGGCACGGCAACGGCGCGTCCGGATCGTGGAACAAGGCCACCCGCGCCAGCGCCTGCCGGTCGGAGTCGGATAGCCGGTCCAGCTCGCGCAAATGGTCCGTCCAGTTCTGCACCGCCCACACCTCCATCCAGCCATCCGGATGCGCGACGTCTTCATACAACCGCCACACCAGCACGCCGGACCGCCCGCGCACGTGCTGCACCTCCGCCATCGCCGACAGGAACGCGGCGCGGTCCTTGACCGTGACCCGGTAGCGCATCGTCTCCAGGATACGCCCGCGCGAACTCGGCAGCATCGTCGCCAGCTCCGCCGCGGGCGCCTCGGCCACGGGCGGCGCATCGATCTTACCCGCCGCGGTAAAGCTCTGATCGAGCCCATACCGCCGCACCGCCACCGCCAGCACCGCCATCAGCGCCGCCGCCGCCGCCATGGTCTGCTGCAACCCCCACCAGCCGCCCAGCCCGCCCCACAGCAGCGACCCGAACGCTAGCGCCCCGTTGAACGCCAGCTGATAGATGGCCAAAGACCGGGCCCGCACCCAGGGCGGCGCCACCAGTTGCGCCGCCGCCTGCGCCGTGCTGGACGCCGCCACCCAGCCCACGCCGAACAGCACCATCCCCACCCCCGCCAGCGCCCAATGCACGCTGACCGCCACCAACCCCATGCCCGCCGCCGAGCACAGGCTCGACACGAAAACCGTCGTCCCCCGCCCCATCCGCGTGCGCAGCAACGGCAGCAGCATGCCGGACGTGACACCCCCCACGCCCATCAACCCCAGCAACAGCCCGAAACTACCGGCCCCCAACCCCAGCTGCTCCCGCACCACCAGCGGCAGCAACGCCCACGGCGCCGACCCGCACAGGAAGAACGCCACCGCCCGCACCATCGCCGCCCGCATCGCCGGAGTATGCTGCGCGAACCGCATACCCGCCCGCATCGCGCCGATCAGGTCCTCACGCGGTAGCGGATTGCGCACGCGCGGCCGCCGCCATACCAGCAGCATGCCGATGCTGACCAAGAATGACAAAGCAAACGCACTGAACGCCAGCGACGCCCCGCCGAACAGCACCAGCACCCCGCCCAACGCCGGGCCCATCGCGCGCGCGATGTTGAAACCGATGCCATTCAGCGCGATCGCCTGCACCAGGTCGGCCCGCGGCACGATCTCCGGCACCGTCGCACCCCAGGCCGGCTGATACATCGCCGTCCCCATCCCGATCGCAAACGTCAGCGCGACGAGCCCCGGGGCATCGATCTGCCCGGCATACGTGAGCGCCGCCAGCGCCGCCGCGGCCAGCAGCGTCCAAATCTGCGCCCCGATCAAGAATCGCCGCCGGTCGACCGTGTCCGCCAAGGCGCCCGCCGGCAGCGCGAACAGGAACGTCGGTATGATCGTCGCCGCCTGCACCAGGCTCACGCTGATCGGCTCCGGCGACAGCGACGTCATCAGCCACCCGGCGCCCGTGTTCTGCATCCACAGCCCGAGCGACGTCACCACATTCGCCGTCCATAGGCTGCGATAGACGGAGTGCCGCAGCGGCACTAGGGCAGGGGGCAAGCGCATTGCCGCATCTTGGCCCGGCAAGCCCGCGCCGGATAGGTTGCACAATGCCCACCGTCTCTGCTTCATGCCGCGGCGATGGAGAGATGGCATGAGTCTAAGAGGTAAGGTGGCCCTGGTCACCGGGTCCACCAGCGGTATCGGCCTCGGTATCGCTCGCGCGCTGGCCGGCGCCGGGGCGGATATCATGCTGAACGGCTTCGGTGATCCGGCCGCGATCCAGGCACTACAGAATGAGCTGAGCCAGACCCACCAGGTCCGTGCAGAGTATGACGGCGCCGACCTGTCGAAGGCCGAAGGCGTGGCGGCCCTGGTGGCCGCGACCCGCGCGGCGCTGGGCGGGCCCGACATCCTGGTGAACAATGCCGGGATCCAGCACACCGCATCCATCGTCGCCTTTCCGCCCGAGCGTTGGGACGCGATCATCGCGCTCAACCTCTCCGCCACCTTCCACGCCATGCAGGCCGCCCTGCCCAGCATGACCGCGTCCGGCTGGGGCCGGGTCATCAACATCGCCTCCGCGCATGGCCTGGTCGCCAGTGCCCACAAATCCGCATATGTCGCGGCCAAGCACGGCGTCGTGGGCCTGACGAAGGTAGGCGCGATCGAAACCGCCAACACCGGCGTCACCGTCAACGCCATCTGCCCCGGCTGGGTATTGACCCCCTTGGTCGAGGCGCAGTTGCACGCGCGCGCCGAGCGGGATGGCAAGGATCTCGACGCGGTCAAGCACGAGCTACTCAGCGAAAAACAGCCCATGACCGCGTTCTCCACCCCAGAATCCATCGGCGCCCTAGCCGTCTTCCTCACCACGGAGGCGGCGCGGACCATTACCGGAGCATCCTTGTCGATCGACGGAGGCTGGACCGCGCAATGACCGTCATCGTCACGGGCGCAGCCGGCTTCGTCGGCTTTCACGTCACCCAAGCTCTCCTTGCACGGGGTGAGACCGTGATCGGCATCGACAACATGAACGAGTACTACGCCGTGTCACTGAAACAGGCCCGGCTCGATCAACTGCTGCCGCAACCCGGTTTCCGCTTCGCCCCCGTCAACATCGCCGACCGCGCGGCCTTGTTCGAGGTGTTCGAGGGCTCGGGCGCCACCACGGTCGTCCACCTGGCCGCCCAGGCCGGCGTACGTTTTTCCATGATCGACCCTTACGCCTACGTCACAACCAA
>OZ251994.1:3347500-4101114 GCA_965246925.1 Acetobacteraceae bacterium
TGCCGATTTGGGCTACGTGAGCCCGGATCAAGCGGCGGCCTGGCAGCGTGACTACACGGAGATCGCGCGCATGCTGCAAGGCATGCGCAAATACCTGATATCCTCTGAAGTCTGACGACTGACGTCAGACGTCTGATCGGTAGCGGAGCGTTCGGTAGGCCTGTGAAGGGAGTGGGGTGATCCCTCCTGGAGGTATCCGAAGTGCGAATGCTGACATGAGTAGCGACAAACAGGGTGAGAAACCCTGTCGCCGAAAGTCCAAGGGTTCCTGCGCAAGGTTAATCCGCGCAGGGTGAGCCGGCCCCTAAGGTGAGGGCGACAGCCGTAGCCGATGGGAACCAGATGAATATTTCTGGGCCTGCTGGAAGTGACGATCATGATATGTTGTCATCCCTTATTGGATTGGGGTGGCTTTTGGAGTGATCCGGGAAATAGCTCCAGCGTATAGACCGTACCCTAAACCGACACAGGTGGACTGGTAGAGCATACCAAGGCGCTTGAGAGAACCATACCGAAGGAACTAGGCAAATTGCTCGCGTAACTTCGGGATAAGCGAGACCCATCACTGGGCAACCAGGGGTGGGTGGCACAGAGCAGGGGGTAGCGACTGTTTAGTAAAAACACAGGGCTGTGCGAAGTCGAGAGACGACGTATACGGTCTGACGCCTGCCCGGTGCCGGAAGGTTAAGAGGAGGGGTGCAAGCTCTGAATTGAAGCCCCGGTAAACGGCGGCCGTAACTATAACGGTCCTAAGGTAGCGAAATTCCTTGTCGGGTAAGTTCCGACCTGCACGAATGGCGTAACGACTTCCCCACTGTCTCCGGTATGGGCTCAGCGAAATTGAATTCCCCGTGAAGATGCGGGGTACCCGCGGTCAGACGGAAAGACCCTATGAACCTTTACTGCAGCTTTGCAGTGGCATTAGGAGAGCACTGTGTAGGATAGGCGGGAGGCTGTGAAGCATGGGCGCTAGCTCGTGTGGAGCCATCCTTGAAATACCGCCCTGTGCGCTTCTGATGTCTAACCGCGTCCGGTCATCCCGGACCGGGACCCTGCATGGTGGGCAGTTTGACTGGGGCGGTCGCCTCCCAAAGTGTAACGGAGGCGCGCGATGGTGGGCTCAGGCCGGTCGGACATCGGCTGCTGAGTGCAATGGCATAAGCCCGCCTGACTGCGAGAGCGACAGTTCGAGCAGAGACGAAAGTCGGCCATAGTGATCCGGTGGTCCCGCGTGGAAGGGCCATCGCTCAACGGATAAAAGGTACTCTAGGGATAACAGGCTGATCTCCCCCAAGAGTCCACATCGACGGGGAGGTTTGGCACCTCGATGTCGGCTCATCACATCCTGGGGCTGGAGCAGGTCCCAAGGGTTCGGCTGTTCGCCGATTAAAGTGGTACGTGAGCTGGGTTTAGAACGTCGTGAGACAGTTCGGTCCCTATCTGCCGTGGGTGAAGGAGACTTGAGAGGATTTGTCCCTAGTACGAGAGGACCGGGATGAACGCACCTCTGGTGCACCGGTTGTCGCGCCAGCGGCACAGCCGGGTAGCTATGTGCGGACAAGATAACCGCTGAAAGCATCTAAGCGGGAAACTTACCTCAAAACCAGGTCTCCCCAAGGGCCGTGATAGACCATCACGTCAATAGGCCAGATGTGAAAGCGTCGTAAGACGTGCAGCTAACTGGTCCTAATCGCCCGATAGGCTCAAATCCAGACGTCAGACGCCAGTCGTCAGACATCAACCATGCACAGCAATCATCCAATCCCAGCACACTCTCACCAGAACCTCATGCGCTTCTGACGTCTGACGTCCGAAGCCTGATGTCTGGATTAGATGACCTGGTGGCCATGGCGGAGGGACTACACCCGATCCCATCCCGAACTCGGACGTGAAAACCACCAGCGCCTATGATACTGCACCCCAAGGTGCGGGAAAGTCGGTCGCCGCCAGGTCTTCCAATCCAGAACACACACACACCCCTCGCGTGCAACAACACGCCAAACCAGCGGGGTGGAGCAGCCCGGTAGCTCGTCAGGCTCATAACCTGAAGGCCACAGGTTCAAATCCTGTCCCCGCAACCAACTCCACCACACACAAAACGCCGGCCCCCCCAAGGGCCGGCGTTCGGCGCTTCAAACCGGCAAACGCATCCGCGCCCGCAAGCCGCCCAGCGGCGAACTCTCGAGCACGATGTCCCCGCCATGCGCCCGGGCGATATCGCGGGCGATCGTAAGTCCCAGCCCCGTCCCGCCCGCGGCCCCGGTCTCAAAAGGCCGGAACACGCTCTCACGCCGCCCCTCTTCGATGCCCGGCCCATCGTCATCGACCACGACCTGCACATTCCGGTCCTGCGGCACCACGCTCAGTTGAACCAGCCGCGCGTGCCGCCTGGCATTCTCGACCAGGTTCGTCACCGCCCGCCGGGCCGCATCAGGCCGCAGGTTGAGCATCAGGCCACGCGGGCTATCGAGCTGAACGTCCGCCCCGGTCCGCCGGGCTGCGCTCGCGACGTCCTCCAGCAACGCCGTGAGATCGACCGGCTGCGCCTGCTCCGCCCCTTCACCCCGGGCGAAGCTCAGATACCCGGCGATCATCCGCTCCATCTCGGTCACGTCGGCGGTCATGTCGGCGACGTCGTCCTGCAACGCGGGTGTCCGCGGCAGCATCGCCAGCGCCAGCCGCAGCCGGGTCAGCGGCGTGCGCAAATCGTGCGAAACCCCCGCAAGCATCTCAGTCCGCTGTGACAGAAACCGCAGGATCCGCTCCTGCATGCGGTTGAACGCCGTGGCGGCTTGCCGCACCTCGGTCGCCCCCTCCGGCCTGATCGGACCGCGGTCCCGGCCCATACCAAACGCCTCCGCTGCCGCGGCCAGGCGCTTGATCGCCCGGACCTGGTTGCGCAGAAACAGCGCCGCAACCGCAAACAGCAGCGCGGCGCTACCAAGCACCCAAAGCACGAACAGGTAGATCGGCGTGGCATATAGCCGCTTGCGCGGGGCCTCGACCTCCAACACGCCCGTCGAAAGCTGGATTTTGACCAGCACCGCCCGGGGGTCGGTCGCCCAATCCATGATGAACGGACGGCCCACCTTGGACTGCAGCGCGGCGGAAAGGTCGTCGTCCACCGGGCCAATGACGTTCACATGCCGGTCGGGCGGCAACAGGGCGCCCGGAACGAACCGCATGGGCACCTCGAACTCCCGGAACGCCGTCCGCAGCACCCACGCTTCTTCATCCGGGTATCGCGATAGTAGCGAAATCGTCAGCGCCACCTCGCCGGCTATTCCGCCCGTCAACCGCCGGCTGACGATATCCAAATGGCTGCCATAGAAAAACGTGAACGCCACCGCCTGCAACGCGATCAGCGGCACCAGCACGATCAGCAAGCTGCGCCCCAGCAACCCCCGCGGCAGGAACCGCTTCACGCCGGGGATCATGCCCCGGTCTTCAGCACGTAACCCCGCCCGCGGACGGTATGCAGGAACCGCGGCTCCCGCGGATCGGCCTCGATCTTGCGCCGCAGCCGCGTCACCTGCACGTCGATCGCCCGCTCCCCAGCCTCATCCATGCTGTCCGGACGGTCCCGCGCCAGCGTCTCCACGATCGCCTCCCGGCTCAGCACCTCTCCCGCCTTCGCCGCCAGCACCTGCAGCAACGCCGCCTCGCCCCCCGTCAGATAGACCACCCCCTCCGGTCCACGAAGCTCAGCCCGCGCCGGGTCGAAGCTGAGTGGACCCAGCCGCAATGGACCAGCCTCCGCCGCCGGGGCAGGGGCCGTCCGCCGCAGCATCGCGCGCAGCCGCAGCACCAGCTCATACGGCTCGAACGGCTTGCCCAGATAATCATCCGCCCCCGCCTCGAACCCGGCGATCCGGTCCTCCGGCGCCCCCCGGGCCGTCAACAACAAGATCGGCACGTCCGGACGCCGGTGCGATGCGCGAAGGGACGCCGTAAGGTCCAGCCCAGACTCGCCCGGCATCGACACGTCCAGCACCAACAAATCCGGATCGATCGACCGCATTTGCTCCCGCGCCTCCCCCGCCTGCGCCGCCGTCGTCACGCGGAAACCCTGCTCGGCCAAATACCGGGACAGCAATGTGCGCAGCCGCCCATCATCATCGACCACCAGCACGTGGGCTGCGTCCGTCACGTGCTGACCTGCCGCAACGACGGACGGCGCTCGGCCGCGTCCATGTACCGGCGCGCCTCCTCATCCATGATCCCCCGCATGACCCGGCGAAATCCCTCCACCGCCGGCGCCCCCGCGTCCCGGTACGCCACCGCCAGCACCTCCCGCTGCCGCTCGAACAGCCGCCGCTCCAGCGCCACCCCTTTTTCCGTCAGGCTCAATAGCCGCTGCCGCCGGTCCTGCCGCCCCGGCAATTGCTGCACGTAGCCGTCCTCCATCAGCGACGTCAGCACCCGGGCCAGGCTCTGCTTGGTGATGCGCAAGATGACCAGCAGGTCACCCACGGTCATCCCCGGGCTGCGTCCCACGAAATGCAGCGCCCGGTGATGCGCCCGCCCCAGCCCAAGCTCCTCCAGGATTACGTCGGCGGCGCCGGTGAAGTCACGGTAGGCAAAGAACAGCAGGTCCTGCGCCAGGCGTATCTGCTCCTCCCGCAGAAACAGCAGGCTAGCGCCAGCCTGGCCGCCTCGCTCGGCCGCATTCACATCCGGCATGGCTGGGCTCTCCGTATAAGGCAGCCTTGTTGACATAACTCACGATGCATTATAACAATACCCGCGCTGAAGCAATTTTATTACGTGGAGCACGTCCAGATGGCCCTAATTCCGTTCGACGACCGTGATGGCACGATTTGGATGGACGGTGCCATGGTCCCCTGGCGGGACGCCAAGCTGCACGTACTCTCGCATGGCCTACACTACGCCAGCGGCGTGTTCGAGGGTGAACGCGCCTATGACGGCAACATCTTCAAACTGCGCGAGCATACGGAGCGGCTGTTGGCATCGGCGCGAATCCTGGGTTTCGAAATCCCCTACACCCTAGACGAGATCGACGCCGCCTGCATGCAGGTCCTGCGCGCCAATGACCTGACGGACGCCTACATCCGCCCGATCGCCTGGCGCGGGACGGAGCAGCTTTCGGTGTCCGCCCAGCAGACCAAGATCCACCTGGCGATCGCCACCTGGCCCTGGCCCAACCTGTTCGGCGCCGACCGCATGAAGGGCGTGCGCCTCGGCATGGCGCCCTGGAAGCGCCCGCATCCGGAAACCGCGCCCACCGCCAGCAAGGCGGCCGGCCTGTATATGATCGGCACGCTCAGCAAGCACCATGCGGAGGCCGCAGGTTTCGATGACGCGCTCATGCTGGACTGGCGCGGCCACCTGTCCGAGGCGACCGGCGCCAACGTCTTCTTCGCCATCGACGGCAAATTGCACACGCCCACGCCCGACTGTTTCCTGGACGGCATCACCCGCCGCACCGTCATCGCCCTGGCCAAGGCGCGCCAGATGCAGGTGATCGAGCGCACGATCGAACTGGACGAGATCGCCGCCGCACAAGAGGTCTTCCTGGCCGGCACCGCCGCGGAGGTGACGCCGGTGCGGGAGATCGCCGGCCGCCAGTACACGCCGGGCACGATAACCGACACGCTGAAGCGGGATTACGACGCCCTGGTGCGCATGTCTCCGGACGAGGTCGCCCGCCGCGCCCCGATCGCCCCGCCGATGGTTCCCGCCATGGCGGCATAGAACGGCGGTAGCAGCAGCAACCAGGCGATGCGCGCCTGGTAGCGGTCATGCGGGGCCGATAGCGCCCCCGTGGCCGCCGCGTTGGCCAACAGCCCGGTGACGATCATGGCCGCGAACATGAACGGCACCGGGCCCCGCCACCGCACCAGCGTCACGGCCGTACCCGCCGCACCCAGCAGCAAAAGCGCCACGTGAAAGGGCCCCAGCGGACGCTCGTCCCGCGCCAGCAACCCCCGCATTTGCCGGCTGGCGTTGAACCGCGAAGCCTCGGCCGCCGGGAAGTAATGCTCGATCTTCGGCAGCACGGCCTGATCCAGATACTCCGCCCCCAGCGCATCCCCCACCCGCACCAGCAGCGCCTGCCGCGCCGCATTCCCCAGCGCGGCCTTCAGTACCGCCCACGGATAGGTGGTGATGATCGCCGGCACCAGGCGCGAGGCCTCCGGCGCCAGCGCCACCGGCCCGAACTGGTCCCCCCACAGCGTTCGGTCCCAGAGCGGACCCCAGGGGTCCCAAAGGAACTCGTCGCTCGTCTCCGCCAGCCGCCCTTTCCACGCACAAAGCTTCAACCCGGCCTCCGGACACACGCGGTCGATATACTCCCGCCCCGGCCCATCGCCGATCAACCGCGCCAGCGCGAACACGGCCCCATTGGGCGAGATCGCCGCCCTCCCGTTGCCCACGACGTTCGTGCCCATCAATAGCACCAGCGCCAGGACGAGCGGGGCTGCCGTCCTGCCGTATCGCGGATTGCCAGCCCGCAGCGACTTGAAAGCCCGCGATACGAAAGCGGGCAGGATCAGTGCGGCGGCAAGAATGAGGTGGGCGAGGTGCGAAGCAATGGCGATGGCGCCGATAGCGATGACCCAGCCCATCTCGCGCCGCGATAGCTGCGCGAACCCTAGCAGGAACAAGCACAGCACCACCGGCGCCGTGAACACATCCGGCATCAGCAACGCCACGAACCACGGCGCCGCACTGCCGGCCGCCAATAGCGAGCATAGTATCACATGCCGCCCCGCCCCGAACGACCGCCCCACCAGCCATAGCAGGTGTGAAACGATCAGCCCCTGCGCCAGCACGCACGGCCATAGCGTCTGCCGCCAATGGAACAGATGCAGGAACGGCCCGTAGATCCAGGGCTTGTCCCACCCCATGGTCGGCTCGAGCGACATCTCGATCAGGCCGCCGGTGTCACTGAACAGAATCGGGTAGTGGTTCCAAACCGCAGGCCAGATCAGCACCACTGCGCCGGCGAGGATGGCAACCAAATTCATCGTATTAGGCCAACCTTCTTCCCCCTCTCCCTCCGGGAGAGGGCCGGGGTGAGGGGAATGACCGGCGTTCCCAAAGCTCAGCCATGGCTCGGATGCCCCCAAAATGGAGCCTAAACCCAACGCGCAGCTGCACCCTCATCCTCGGCCCGCGCCGCAACCCAACTCCCTCCGCTCCCGCGCTCTTCATGCTTCCAAAACGGCGCCCGCGTCTTCAGCCAGTCAATCAAGAACGCCGTCGAATCCAGCGCCGCCTGCCGGTGCGGGCTGGCCGTCAGCACCAGCACGATCGGCTCACCCGGTAACAGCCGCCCATACCGGTGGATGACGGTGCAGCCCAGCAAATCCCACCGCCGGCCAGCCTCACCGGCAATCGAACTCAGCGCCCGTTCGGTCATCCCAGGATAGTGCTCCAGGGTCAGCGCGCGCAAATCCCCCGTACTATCCCGCACAACACCCAGAAAGCAGCCAATCCCGCCAATATCGGTGCGACCCGCCAGCATCGCCGCGAGTTCCGCGGCCATGTCGAACGGGCCAGTCTGCACCGCAACACGCATCATCCGCCCGTCACCGGCGGGAAGAACGCCACCTCGTCCTGATCCCGCACCGGTGCGTCCGGGGCGGCAAAGTCCTGATTGACCGCGGCGCGGATTGCAGAGCTCACGCCGAACGCCGCCGCACCGGACGCGTCACGCCCGCGCAAGAACGCCGCCAGTTCACCCACCGTGCCCACACCCGGCGGCAGCGCCAGCTCCTCTTCGCCCCGCCCCATCCGCTCCCGCAACCAGGCGAAATACAGCACCTTCATCGCGGTGTAGGAATCGTCTGCACCGTCCCGTTCGGGTTGATCACGGTGCTGGTCCCATTGCCATTCGGCACCATGATCGACCCGGGCCCGGCCGGGCCGTTCAGCTGCCGGTAGCCGCTGGTGCCCCCGGTATCCACGGCCGGCCCCTGCGGTGTCTGCACGACTCCGCCGGTGGGCGAGGGCGCCGGGCGCGTCGTGCGCAAGCGCGGCTGCACAGTGGGCGCCGGCAGGGCCGCGGCCCCTGGCTCTACTGAGCCCGGCGGCGTCGAACTGCCCAGCGGACGCGGCTGCCGCCCGGCGGGAAGGCCGGGGTTGGCGCCGGGCACGGTGGTGGGCGGAACGCCGCGCTGACCCTCGCGCCCGCGGTTCTGGGCCACGTCGGACAGCGTCGGATCCGGACCTTGTTGCGCGGGCCAGACATTGCCGGGCTCGGGCTGCAAAGGCGAAATCTCCGCCCCGTCGCCCAGGGCGCGGCGCACGTTCTCGCTGTCGGCCACCGGAAGGTTGGGATTCTTGCCCGGCGCGGAAAAAGTATGGTCGAGAAAGGTGCCGAACCCCGTACAGCCGGGCAGCACGAGCAGTAAACTCAGTATAATCGTGCGCCGCATTAGATCTTCAGCTCCAAACGGGCCATGCGGCCGCGTGGCGAACATGCCTCGACTGGTCGATTTGCTCAAGCCGCATCGCGGACGGGGTCCGGCTGTGGCGAATTAGGGCTAGGGACGACGGGCCGCGCCGGGCCCGCATGATGCAGCCCAGCCCGCAGGTAATCCCAGCCCGTCCAAAGCGTGAGCGCGGCCGCCGCCCACAGCATCGACTCCCCGATCATCGCCGCCGGCAGCCACGGCATGAAGATGATGCGCGCCGTCTCGTCCCCGGCCAGCAGCGTGCCGAGCGCGCCCATCTGCACGCCCGTCTTCCATTTCGCGAGAGTGGTGACCGGCAGTCCGACGCGGAGCCCGGCCAGGTACTCGCGCAGGCCGCTCACCAGGATCTCGCGCAGTAATATAACGACAGCCGGATACAGGCCCCACGCCGACAGCCGCCCGTGCCCGGCCAGCAGCATGAGCGTGGCACCCACCAGCAGCTTATCGGCGATCGGGTCCAGCATCCGCCCGATATCCGTCGTCTGCCGCCGGCTACGCGCGAGCTTGCCGTCGAAGTAATCCGTAATTCCCGCGGCGCCGAACACGATGCAGGCGCCCATGTCGCCACCCGGCGTATGCAGGGCCACCAGCGCCACGATCAACGGGATCGCCGCGATGCGGGACAGCGTCAGCAGATTGGGCAGGTCGGTCAGCATGGCTCGCTTATAGGTGTTTTTGCGTCGGCCGGTCAGCCGTGCAAACATATTTTCTATAGTTCTCGGAGTGGACATGCGGCTTGGCTTCGGTCTGGGATTGATGCTCGCGGCCAAAGTATCGTGTGCGCAGCCCATCATGGACACCAAGGCGGTGCCAAAGCTCGACCCGGCGGGCCGGACAGCCTATGCGGAGTTCCTGGGCACTAACCTGCCCCGCGCTTTCGCCATCGGCGGCACGTCGGCCTTCGGCTGGTATGGCGGCACGGGAACGATCGAGCAGGCGCGGGCCAAAGCCCTTTCCAGTTGCGCTAAATCGGCGCCGGATTGTCTCATCTACGCCGAGAACTTGGATGTCGTCTGGCCGGGACGTCTGACGCAGACGAGCCCCCCGCCACCCGCGCTGATCAGCACCTGGAATTACGCCATCGTCCCGGATACGAACTACTTCTGGCGCAGTCCAGCCCAGGCTGCCGGGGTCTATGTATGGGCGCATGGCTATAACAACATGGCCGACTCCCGTGGCATCCAGCCGCAGCCGCATGTGCGCGCCTTCAACAACGCCGGGTTCGATGTCGTCCGGTTCGACCGGGAACCCAACGCGGACGGCAACCGGGAGCGTGCCGCGGGCTGGCTGCAAGACACCCTGATCGAATTACGGCGGCGCGGCTATAAGAAGATCATCGCCGGCGGGCAGTCCCGTGGCGCTTGGAACAGCCTGCAGATGCTGCAGCATTCCGGGCTCGCGGACACCGTCATCGCAGTCTCACCCGCGGCGCACGGATCCGGCGGCAGCACGAACCTGTCGGCCCAGTATGACGATCTGCGGCAGCTCGTCGCGGACGTGCCGCAATCACCGGCCCGGCTCGTCTTCGTGCAATTCGAAGCCGACCCGTTCGCCGGAGACCTGGACCGCCGCCGCGATCTGATCTTGCGGCTGAAACCGGTGTTGGGGGGAGTGCTGATCCTGGATCGCCCGCCCGGCTTCCGCGGGCACATTGCGGGCCAGAACGCAGCCTTTGCGACGCAATACCGCGACTGCATCCTGCACATCGCCACGGACACGCCACCGCCCGACCACTGCTGAGCGGACGGCCTGAGCACATACGACAACCAAGACCAAACCGCTTGACACACACATCCAGAATATGTTCCTATCACGGGGTCATGCAAATCACCCCTCCCTCCTCCCCTGATGCAGCCGACGCCTACTACGGCGCCATCCTTCAGGAACTCGTGGAGATCGGCGCCGGCCTCGCCCGCCAACTCAAAGACACCGCGGCCAAGCACCCCGAAGCCGACCACACCATCGCCTTCGACCGCGTCGCCCGCACCATCCGCCGCACCATCGCCCTCGCCCGCCATATCGCCACGAGCCCCCGCAAGGCCCGCATGGCCCCGGCCGAGCGCGCCAAGGCCCGCGAGAAAATAATCCGCACCATCGAAGACGCCATCGAGGTCAAGGGCCGCCACACCAAGGGCTTCGACAACCAGGCCTACTTCGAAGAACTCAACGAACGCCTGCTGGACGACCAGCTCGAGCAAGACCTGCTGACCCGGCCCATCGACGACATCATCGAAGAGATCGCCCGCGACCTCAACGTCAACGCTCAAGAACGCAGCTGGCGCCACAAACGCCGCACCCCCACCACCCTAGCCGCCCTCCGCCACCGCGCCGCCCTTCCCCCTCTCCCCTCGGGCCTCTCCGATGAAATCGGAGAGGGCCGGGGTGAGGGAAACAACCAGAACAGTCCCAAACCCATGGATCCCGACCCCATCGAAGGACGCCACAACAAGCCCACCCCCCCGCCCGCCCCGCTCTTCTCTTCCCCCTCTCCCCCCGGGAGAGGGCCGGGGTGAGGGAAACAACCAGAACAGTCTCACACCCGTTAATCCTGAGCCCATCCACCCCACCAATCCCGAGCCCGTCACAGAACGGCACAACAAGCCCCCCCTCCCACCAGAACAGCAAAACACAGGCTGGACCCCAACCCACCACCGAAACGAACCAAAACTAGAGTAGAAACCCGTCTCGCGTCTGCGTCCGTTCATGTAAAGGCATCGGCAAAAACCAAGACCGCGGGGTGTGTAAGCGAAGCGCCACCCACCAATCACCAGGCCGCCATGCAGCTTGGCGGCCTCAACATGCAATCCACAGATGGCCTTCGCCTAGCCGGGCAGGCGGCTTGGGCGGCGATCGGCGGCCCTCCTGTCCGGTAAACGCAAACGATAGACGCCGCGCGCGGCCTGTTCCATGCTGCACCGCACCCTCAGGAGCCCGTCTATGGCCGTAAAGCCTGTCGATCCGTTCGATTGCATCGTCTTCGGCGCCACCGGGGACCTCACCCTCCGCAAGTTGCTGCCAGCTCTCTACTACCGGTTCCGCGAAGGACAGATGCCCGGTGACGCCCGTATCATCGGCGCCGCCCGGTCCGATTTCACGGACGAAACCTACAGGGCCCGCGCGCACGAGGCGCTGCAGACCCATGTGGCCAAGGCCGACCAAGACAAGAAGATCATCGCCGGCTTTCTCGAGCGCCTGCACTACGCGCGCGGGGACGCCACCAAACCCGGTGGCCTCGGCGCGCTCGGTGCCATCCTGGCCGATCAGCCGGATCGTATTCGCGTGTTCTACATGGCCACCTCGCCCGACCTCTATGGCCCGACCTGCCAAAACCTGAAGGCGAGCGGCCTCGTGACAAACCAGTCCCGCGTGGTGCTGGAAAAGCCGATCGGCCATGACCTCGCCAGTGCCGAACACATCAACGACGTGGTCGGCCAAGTCTTCATCGAGGCTAATACCTTCCGCATCGACCACTATCTAGGCAAGGAGACAGTGCAGAACCTACTGGCGCTCCGCTTCGCCAACGTGGTGTTCGAGCGTTTGTGGAATGCCGACGTGATCGACCACGTGCAGATTACCGTGGGCGAGACGGTGGGCGTCGAAGGCCGCGGTGATTACTACGATCACTCCGGCGCCCTGCGGGACATGGTGCAGAACCACCTGATGCAGCTGATGTGCCTTCTGGCGATGGAGCCACCCGGCAATCTGGGCGCGGACGCGGTGCGGGACGAGAAGATCAAGGTCCTGCGGGCGCTCAAACCGATCCCCCGGCACGAAGTCCCGCACGTCTCGGTGCGCGGCCAGTATAGCAAGGGCGCCGTGCTGGGTCAGGCAGTACCGGGCTACCTCACGGATTTGGGCCCCGACCGCACCAGCAAGACCGAGACCTTCGTGGCGCTCCGCGCCGAGATCCAAAACTGGCGCTGGGCCGGCGTCCCCTTCTACCTCCGCTCCGGCAAGCGGCTGCCACAGAAGGTAAGCGAGATCGTCGTGCAATTCCGCGGAACGCCATTCAGCGTGTTCAAGCCCGAAGCGGGGGAGCTCAGCCCCAATAAGCTGATCATCCGCTTGCAGCCCGAGGAGGGCATGAAGCTGGAGCTGATGACCAAGAGCCCCGAGCCCAGCGGCCTCCACCTGAGCCCCACCCAGCTCGACATCAGCTTCGAAAAGGCGTTCGGCACGCGGTACCCGGATGCGTATGAGCGGCTGCTGATGGATAGCGTCCGCGGCAACCCGACGCTGTTCATGCGGCGGGACGAGGTCGAGGCCGCCTGGCGTTGGGTCGAACCCATCATCGACGCCTGGCAAGAATCCCGCGAAGCCCCCCGCCTCTACCCCGCCGGCTCCTGGGGCCCGACGTCGGCCATCGCCCTGATCGAGCGGGACGGGCGGACCTGGCATGAAGACATCGTGTAACGCAATCGGACGGTTTCACCCTTAAACGATCGTAGAGGAGAGCCAGCATGCCACGCACGAATTGGTCCGGTCCCGTCATCGAAACAATCATCGACCGCGAGCTCGGACGCAACCCCGAACTTCGCCGCGGCACCGCCGCCTATGCCACGCTGCTGCAAGCCTACCAGGCCTCCGGCGACCTCGCCGCCCTACGCGACGGCGTGTTCGACCATGCGGCGCAGCTCTACCGTCACATCAACGGCGCCGGGTCCGCGCTGGTGACGTTCAATGACGGGTCGGCGGATTTCCTGTTCGACCGCCAGCATGACCGCACCGTCCTGGTCTGGGGCGTGAGCCGGACGGTGCCTGCCCATTCGCGGGATGATGCATACCATTCCGGCTACCCGGTCGCCGGGACCGATCTGGACAAGGGGCACGCCTGGTCGCACGCCCAGGGCGGGCGGGAAGGGGGGCCGAACTACTTCCGGCAGGCCCGGCGCCTCAATCAATCCCGGTCCGACAACGGCCGGCTGTGGCGCGGGATCGAGTCATACCTGGCCGCCAACGCCGGGATCCCCGCCTTCGTCCGGCTGATCTACGCGGCCAACACTCGATCCGACCAGCCGGCGCAAGTAGAATATGGCGTGCTGCCGCGCACCGGGCAATTTAGGGCCGTGATCTTCCCCAACAGCTAGGGCGGCCATCAGAAGCCGATGCCTGACACCGCCCTACCCACCACAAGCGGCCTGTTTTTCCGCGTCTTCCCGTCCATCTGCCTCCCCATGTTCATGGCCGCCGTGGACCAGACCATCGTCGCCACCGCGCTGCCGGCGATCGCCGGGTCGATGGGTGAGGTGGAAAGGGTGTCCTGGGTCGTGGTCGCATACCTCATGGCCACCACGATCGCAGCCCCCGTCTATGGCCGGATCGGCGACGCGCTGGGGCGAAAGCGGCTGATGATCGTGGCCCTCATCGTCTTCGTCGGCGCCTCCATCCTGTGCGGCGTCGTCACCGGTATGCTGGCCCTGGTCGCGGCGCGGGTGCTGCAGGGGTTCGGCGGCGGCGGCCTCATGACGCTGTCCCAGGCGCTCGTCGGTGAAAGCGTGCCGGCGCGGGAGCGGGGGCGGTATCAGGGCTACTTGGCCAGTATTTTCATGCTGAGCTCGACGGTTGGACCAGTACTGGGCGGATGGCTGACCCAACATTACGGCTGGCGGTCGGTGTTTTTCATCAATCTGCCCCTCGGTGCCGTGGCGCTGTTGCTGGCACGGCGCCTGCCGGACCGCGAGCCCGGCGCCGCGGCGCTGCGCTTCGACTGGCTCGGCCTCGTGCTATTCACCGGCTTCGTCGTCCCGTTGCTGCTGGCGCTGGAGCGGGCGCAGCGGGTTTCGGCGGCTGCACTGCCCGGCATCCTGGCGCTAGCCGGCCTCGCCGCCGCCTCCGTAGGGCTACTGCTGCGGCAGGAGCGCCGGGTCAGCCAGCCGCTGATCCCGGTGCAGCTGCTGCGGCTGCCGTCCATCTGGCGGGCGGACGTGATGGCGGCCTGCGTGGGGGCCACGATCGTCGGCTCCGTCACGTTCATGCCGATCTACCTGCAGGTGGTCCGCGGCATGTCTCCGTCGCAGGCCGGGCTCCTGCTGCTGCCGCTCACGGCCGGGATCGCCTGCGGTGCGCTATTCACCGGCCGCATGATCGCGCGCACCGGGCGGACGGCGGTGTTCCCGTCCTATGGCCTCGTTATCGTCACGCTATGCCTGCTGGTGCTGGCCCTGCTCGGCCCGGCGATCCCCACACGCGGGCTACCGGTGTTGTTCTTCCTGCTGTCCCTCTCGCTCGGCACCACGATGCCGGTGGTGCAGGTGACGGTGCAGAGCGTGGCGGGCCCGGCCAATCTGGGCGCCGGCTCGGCATCGGTGCAGTTCTCCCGCTCCATCGGCGCCGCCCTCGGCACCGCGACGGTGGGCGCCGTGCTGTTTGCCATCCTGGCCTGGCGTGACCCGGCGGCGGCGGCCCTCTTCGCAGACATCGTCGAGCGCGGCCCGGCGGTGCTCGATAGTGTAAGCGCCACCGTGCGCACCAGCGCGGACGCCGAGATCGCGGGCGCCTTCCGCGGCGCCTTCGCTACCATCGCCTGCTTCAGCCTGACCGGCCTGCTGCTGGCCTGGTCGCTGCCGCTTCGGCGGATCTAGGCGTATAAGGGTGCTGTTTGCGGGCCAGTGTACGCCTGGGCCGCTTGGCTGAAACGCTGATGCGCACTGGCCGGGCTGGCCTTGGCCGTCAAGGGCGCGGTCAGCGAGTCGAATGTGTCGAACAACCACGCCGGCAATTCGAACACCGGCACAGGCACCTTCCAGCCATCATTGCCCCTACCCGGCTCCGGCACGGCAAACTGCGCGGCATCCGCCTGCGCCTGAAACCGCGCCCGAAGCGTGCCGATCAACTCGATACGCGCACTCGGCGCACTAAGGACGGAACTGACGGCCATGGTCATCACCCTCCTGCGCGAAAAGCGCATTAAGGTCTCAGCAAGCGACATGCCACTGCCGTGATCTTACTTAATCGGCCTTAATCCAAGCGCTTTCACGGCCTACCGGCAAAGATTGCCTAGTAAAATCTGCCGCCGAGCAAATTCTGCCTACCCGTGCCAGTCCAGCTTGGTCCGTGATCCGCCTATAATAATCCGGCACGCTCTGCCCCGACCACAGCCGCGAACGTCAGCGCCGCGATGCCGGCCATGCCCGACACTGCCACCGCCAGTGGGCGCCAGCCCAGCGAGCGCAGTGCCCGGATGTCAGTGGACAGGCCCACACCCGCAAACGTCAGCAAGAAGGCCCAGCGCGACAGATTGGCCAGATCAGTCGCCTGCTCTTTGCTGAACAGGCCGAGCGTCGCGAACAGGGACAGCGCCAGGAAGCCCAGCACGAATTTCGGGAACTTGGCCCACAGGAACGCCGCCTTGTTGCCGATCGCCTGGCCTTCGCCCTTGCTCGCCCAATACAGCGCGTAGCCCAGCACCACGAAGCCGATGGTGGCGTTGCGCGTCGTCTTGGCCAGCACCGCATAGCGGGCGGCCTCGTCCGACCACAGCGCGCCCGCCGCCGTCGCCTCCGCCGTGTTGTCGACCGCGAGCCCCACCCACAGCCCGTAGGCATGGCTGCTCATTCCGGCCATGTGCCCCAGCACCGGAAACAGCACGAGGCTCACCCCGCCCAAGAGCAGGATGGCGGCGATGGCGAGGCTCACATCCTCGTCCCGCGCCCGGATCGCCCCCTTGGCGGCGATGATGGCCGACACGCCGCAGATGCTGGACCCGATCGCCAGCAGGCTCACGAGCTTCGGCCCCAGCCCGAAGCGGGTGCCGAGCCCCGTCATGATCAGCATGCTGGCCGCCAGCTCCAGCGCCACCAGGATCAGCGACGTGCCGCCCAGCCGCGCCACGTCCCCCAGCAGGAACCGCACGCCCAGCAGGACGATGCCCAGTTTCAGCCAGAACTCATAGGTCGCGACGCCCGCCCGGAACACGCGCGGCACCCCCACGACGTTGGTGATCACGAGCCCATAGACGATGGCCCACAGCACGTATTCGATGTTCGGCAGCGCCAGGTGGTGCGCCTTCCCATAGGCGGCGATCGCCTGCTCGGTCAGCTTGCCCGCATATCCTACCGCCAGCAGCAGGGCCAGGCCCGGCAGCAAAGCCAACCCCCGCGATGCGTATCCCGTCCGGGCCGGGGCGCCCAGCGTGAGGCTCACCAGATCACCTTCGGCAACAGCCCAAACCCGGCGCATACGGCCAGAGCCAGGGCCAGCAGCGTAGCGAACCAGTCGGCGGAGAGTAATGAATTGTTCATAGCCCGGCATCTAGCACGGCGATCCGGCACTGCCAGTCTCGCGGCAGCAGTTTGCAATCAGCCGCTGAACATGCCTCCGCCGGGAGACTTTCCCACTCTGATTGTCGTTTGAAATAGCACGTGCGTGCCGGGCCGGTTTGGCCGAATGAAGGTCACGAACGCACTTAAACGGCCAAGCCGGGCGATTTCCGCTTCCCCCAGCGCATAATCCTTGCTGACCTGTCACCCAGGCGCGCCAGCACGGTCCGCCCGACGGTGAAGGAGATCGAAGTGCGCGACAGGATCATGCGGCGGAGTGTGGTGTTCGCGGCGGTGCTGCTGGCCGTAGGCCCGGCGCGGGCGGCGGAGATGATCGTCGGCGCCAATGTCGGCAACGTGCCGTGGGAGTTCCAGGACGAGGCCGGGCGGTTCGCCGGGTTCGAGGTCGAGCTGGTGCAGAAGGCGGCCGAGGGGATGGGTGCCACGGTCAAGTTCGAGAATATTCCCTTCAACGGCCTATTCCCGGCCGTGCAGTCCGGGCGGGTCAACGCCGCCATCTCGTCCATCACCATCACGCCCACCCGCCTGCAATCCCTGAGCTTCACGCAGCCGTATTACGACAGCGACCAGTCCCTGGCCGTGACCGTCCGTTCCGGCCTGGCGGGGCTCCCTGCCATGAAAGGCAAGACCGTGGGCGTGGATACCGCTTCCACCGGGGATCAATGGGCCACCGCCAACCAGGCGAAGTATGGTTTCACGGACATCAAGCGCTACGAAGGCCTGGCGCCCGCCATGCTGGACCTGCAGGCCGGACGGATCGATGGCTACGTGAGTGATATCCCGGCCGTGCAATACTACATCCGGGACAAGCCGGCCTTCCGCGTGGCCGAGCGGATTCCGACCGGCGAGCGTTATGGCGTCATGTTCGCCAAGGGCTCGCCGCTGGCGGCCGCGTTCGATGCGGAGGTCACCAAGATGAAGGGCTCCGGCTTTCTTGGTGCCCTGCACCAGAAATGGTTCGGGGCCGCAGCCGAGCCGGCCTCCAGCACCATGACGGTGTTGCCGATGCCATAGAGCGTGGAGCTGCTCGACGTCTTCTTCAACCTCGATGTGCTGCGGCGGGCGTGGCCGCTGCTGCTGCTGGGGTTGTGGACGACGGTGCTGCTGGGGGCGGCCAGCATCGTCCTGGGTATCGCCTTCGGCCTCGTGCTGGTGATGCTGCGGCTGTACGCGGCGCGTCCGGTGCGCGTGCTGGTGGGCGGGTATATCAATCTGTTCCGGGCACTACCGCTCCTGGTGTTGCTGGTGCTGATCTACTACGCGCTACCGTTCCTCGGCATCCGGCTCTCGTCGTTCGCGGCGGCCACGGCGGCGCTGTCCCTGGTATCGGGCGCCTATACGGCCGAGATCTTCCGCGCCGGGATCGAGGCGGTGCCGCGCGGGCAGTTCGAAGCCTCGGCCGCGCTGGGGCTGCGCCCGTGGCGGGTGATGCAGACGGTCGTGCTGCCGCAGGCGGTGCGGATCGTGATCCCGCCGCTCACCTCCAACGGGATCAACGTGCTGAAGGACACGGCCCTGGCGTCCGTCGTCGCCATGCCGGACTTGTTGAAGCAGGCGACGCAGGCGCAAGCCCTGTTCGCGAACCCTAGCCCTTTGGTCGGTGCGGCGATCTTGTATGCCGCCCTGTTGTTGCCGTTGCTAGCCCTGGTGGACCGGCTCACCCGGCCTTCCCCCCGATAAGGAAATTCCATGCTCGATATCGACCGCGTCCGTGCCGAATTCCCGGGCCTACAGCAGGATATGGTGTTCATGGACAACGCCGGCGGTTCGCAGACGCTGCGCCGGGTCGTGGACCGCATCTCGGACTTCCTGCTGCACAGCAACGTGCAGCTGGGAGCCAGCTACGAGACCTCCGTCCGGGCCGGCGCCCGCGTGCAGGAAAGCCGGGTGCGTGCGGCCGAGTTCATCGGCGCCGCCCGGTCAGAGGAGATCGTGATGGGCGGGTCCAGCACCGCGCTACTGCGCAGGCTCGTGCAGGGCCTCTTGCCGCTATTCGCCGCGGGCGACGAGATCGTCGTCACCAACCTCGACCATGAGGCCAACATCGGTGCCTGGATGGCGCTGGAACGTCAGGGTCTGACGGTCCGCGTCTGGGCGGTCAATCAGGATAGCCTGTGTCTCGAGCCCGATGACCTCGCGGCCCTGCTCACTCCGCGCACGCGCCTGCTGGCGCTGACCTATGCCAGCAACGTGCTGGGCGGGATCACCCCGGTGCCGGAGGCCGTGCGCCTGGCCCGGCAGGTGGGCGCCATGGTGTGCGTGGACGGCGTCGCCTACGCGCCGCACCGGGCGATCGACGTGCAAGCCCTCGGCTTGGATTTCTATGTCTTCAGCTATTACAAGGTATTCGGCCCACATTGGGCGATGCTGTATGGCAAGTATGAGCATCTGCTGCGCATGGCCAACTTGAACCACGACTTCATCGCCGCGGATGACATTCCGTATAAGCTGCAGCCCGGCAACCAGAACTACGAACTCAGTTGGGGCACCACGGGTATCTCCGATTACCTGCAGGAGCTTGGCGGCTTGCCGGGACGTGCTGGCCTCTTGGCCGCGTATGACGGTATCGCTGCCCATGAGACTAGGCTGGCGGAGCGCTTGCTGGATTACTTGCGCGGACGCAATGCCGTGGCGATCATCGGCCCGGTCACAGCGGACCCGGCGCACCGCGTCTCCACCGTCAGCTTCACGGTGCGCGACACGTCATCCGAGCAGGTCGTGCGCGCCGTGGACCGCCACGGCATCGGCATCCGCTTCGGCGACTTCTACGCGCGGCGCTTGATCGATACGCTCGGCCTACGCCCCCGGGGTGGCGTGGTCCGGGTATCGATGGTGCACTACAACACGCTGGACGAAGTGGACCGGCTGATCCGCGCGCTGGACGAGGCATTCTGACCGGGTCCTCGGGTGGCCAGCCGGTAGGCGGCCCCGCGGTGGCGTGATCGCTACGCAGCCGGCTCCCCCGGAACCGGCACCTTCCCCTCGGCCTCGATCAGCCGGGTCACCTCGCCGATACAGGCCTCCAGCCGTGCCGGGTCCGTCCCCTTGGCGACCAGCGACACCCCGTTGCCGCCAGCGCGGTAGAAGGGATAGCTGCCCAAATCCACCTCGGGATACCGGTCTTGGATGGCACTCAGACCCGCCGCGATCGAGCCTTCCAGCAGGCCGATCGCGTGCACGGCCCGGCTTTCGACCGGGGTGCCGCCGGGTAGGGTGGGAAGCAGGGTGGTGAGCATCGCCTGCATGATGCGCGGGACGCCCGCCATCACGTGCACGTTGCCGATCGTGAAGCCCGGCGCGATCGACACGCCGTTGTCGATCAGCGTGGCGCCGCGCGGCATGGTCGCCATGCGCTGCCGGGCGGCGTTGAAGTCACCGCCGGGCTGGGCGGCGTAGTAGGCTTCCATCCGGGCCCAGGCTTCGGGCTGACGCTCCCATGGCAGGCCGAACGCGGCGGCCACGCACTCGCTGGTGATGTCGTCATGGGTGGGGCCGATGCCGCCGGTGGTGAAGACGTGGTCGAACCGTGCCCGGCACTCGTTCACGGTTCGGATAATCACCTCCGCGACGTCCGGGATGACCCGCACCTCACGCAGCGGCATGCCGATGCCGCCCAGGCCCTTGGCGACATAGGCGATGTTGGCGTCCTGCGTGCGCCCGGACAGCACCTCGTTGCCGATCACCAGCAGGCAGGCGGTGGGGTTGGTCATGCGTGGAATCCGATGGCGTTCTTCATGAAGGTGATCCCCAGGGCCAGGAAGGCCGCGACCTCGGCATTGTCCTTGCCATAGCCGTGCCCGCCGGCTGGCGGTTCGTAGAATGGGGCGTCATAGCCCATTTCCTGCAATTTCGCGGCCATCTTCCGGGCGTGGCCCGGGTGCACCCGGTCATCCCGCCGCGCGGTGGCCAGCAGGATGGGCGGGTAGGGCTGGCCCGGCTCCGCGTTCTGGTAGGCGGAGATGTGTCGCAGGAACGCCCAGTCCTCCGGCTTGTCCGGGTCGCCATACTCGGCGATCCAGCTGGCGCCGGCCAGCAGCTTGGTGTAGCGGCGCATGTCGATCAGCGGAATGGTGCAGAACAGGGCGCCGAAGCGCCGCGGATAGCGGGTCAGCATGTTGGCGATCAGCAGGCCGCCATTGCTGCCGCCCTCGGCCGCGATTCGGGCGGGCCGGGTCACGCCGCGGGTGACCAAGTCCTGCGCGACGGCGGCGAAGTCGTCATGGCTGGTGATCTTGTGCGCGCCCCGCCCGGCATCGTGCCAGCGCGTGCCGAACTCACCACCACCGCGGATGTTGGCGACGACCATGGTGCCGCCGGGCTCGAGCCATAGTCTGCCCATGACGCCCTTGTAGGCGGGCAATACGGACATCCCGAACCCACCATAGGCCGTCATATGCACCGGCGCGTCCCCGGTGAGGTCCGGCGGGCCTACCTGGATATACGGGATGCGCTCGCCATCGCGGCTGATGGCCTCGTGCTTGGTCGTGACGAGGCCGGAGGAGTCGAAGGCGGGCGGCGCCTGTTTCAGCACCTCTGCCCCGCCGTGCACCATCAGCAGGCTGGGCGGCGTGAGCGGGTCCTGCACCGCCGCCAGCAGGGTGCCGTCCTCCTCGGCGTCTTCGGTATCGAGCGGCCAGGCGCTGACGGTGCCGAGCGTGGGCAGGCCCTCGACCGGCGCCGCGTCCCCACCCGGCGTGACCGCGCGGTATGTGACACGCATATCGTCGAGGTAGTGCAGGATCAGCACGCCATCCGACCAGAAGAACCCCTGCAGCGCTTGCCGCTCGCCCGGCACGAACACGGCAGTCATGTCCCGGGCACCGGCCAGGTAGTCCCGCAGCCGGGTCAGCAACAGGGCGTCCGGCGGGTAGGTCCGGCCGTCCACCGTCCAGGGCGTGCGCGGCCGGATGGCCAGCCAGTCCCGGTCCGCGAGTGACCAGCAATCGGTGGGAATGTCCAGGCGCTGCTTTGGCCCCGAGCGGTCGCCGATATGGATTTCCATGTCGAAGAAGCCGGTCTGCGCGATGAAATACAGCTCGCCACTCTCACGGTCATACTGCCCGGTGGCGACCATGTGCGCGGGGTCGGTCTCGAACAGCACGGGTGCGGTGGCCGGGTCCGTGCCGCGCGCCCAGAGCCGGACGGTGCGGGCATAGCCGGACGTCGTGACCCCGCCCAGCGCGGAGCTGAGCAGCATGGTGTCCTGATCGAGCCAGACCGCGGACTGCTTCGCCTCCGCGGCCATGAATCCGCCAGGCACGAAGGCACGGGTGCCGAGGTCGTATTCTCGCAGCACCACCGCATCCCCGCCACCCCGGGACAGCCGCAGTAGCGCCCTTGTATGCTGCGGCGGCAGGGTGCTGGCGCCTTGCCAGACCCAGTCCTCGCTTTCTGCCGCGGCCAGGGCATCGAGGTCCAGCAGCACGTCCCACTCGGGCGCCGCGGTGCGGTAGCTGGCGAGCGTCGTCCTGCGCCATAGGCCGCGCGGATACTCCGCGTCGCGCCAGAAATCATAGAGGAGGCCGCCGCGCCGGGTCACGACGGGCAGGTTGTCCGGGCGGTCCAGCAGCATGCGCAAGGTTTCCCGCGCCTGTTGGAACGCGGGTCCTTGCAGCCGTGCCATGGTCCGGGCGGAGGCGGCGTCCACCCATTCCAGCGCCCGGGTGCCATCGACGTCTTCCAGCCAGAGCCAGGGATCGTCGCCGGGCTCATGGGGCGCATCGAATGTATCCATGCGCGAAGAGTAGTTCGGGGCGGTCGGCGGCGTCAAAAGGCAAGCCAACGGGTATCGTCAGTAAAGCATTCCGCGATCACCGGATTTCAGCGGAAGCGCGCTCCGCGATGAGCATCGGGCAGCGATGCGCCCGCACCGAGCAGCTTCGACCGGTAGGGGCCCGGTGCGTATTCGGTCTTATACAGTCCCCGCTCCTGCAATACCGGCACCACCAGGGCGATGAACGCCTCCAGCCCCTCGGGCGTCACTGTGCGGGACAGGTTGAAGCCGTCTACGCCGGCCACGTCGTGCCAGTGTTGCAGGGCGTCGGCCACCTGGGCCGGGTCACCCACGATCGGGGCTTGGCGGCTGCCGAGAGGGGAGCGGGCCAGCAAGTCGCGCTTGGTCCAGCCGGGGCCCATGGCGGTGACGTTGGACTGGATGGCGTTGCCGGGGCCTGCTGTCACGGGCTCGTCCATGGCGAAGCGGGCGAGGTCGATGCCGAGGGAGGCGGAGGCGTGGGCCAGGGTGGCCTCGGGGTCGGCGTAGGCGGCGTACTCGGCCAGCAGGTCCCGCGCTTCGCGTTCCGTGCGGCCCACCACGATCGTGGCGCCCACGAAGACGCGGAGGGCGCGTGGGGCGGCGGCGGTGCGCAGCGCGCGGACCTGGGCGGCTACTGCCTCCGGCGTGGTGCCGTTCACGAAGACGCACTCGGCGTGCCGGCCGGCGAACTGCATGCCGCGCGGGCTGGCGCCGGCCTGGAACAGCACCGGGGTGCGCTGGGGCGAGGGCTCCCATTGCGGGATGGCGCTGATGTCGTACTGCTTGCCATGATGCTCGACCCGGCGGACCCGCGCCGGATCGGTATAGCAGCCGGGCTCGCGCAGCACCGCGCCGTCCTTCCAGCCGCCCTCCCACAGGGCATAGACGGCGTCCATATATTCGTCCGCGAGGTCGTAGCGGTCATCGTGCTGCATCTGCCCGGCGTAGCCCATGGCGCGGGCGGCGCTGTCGAGGTAGCCGGTGACGATGTTCCAGCCGATGCGCCCCCGGGTCAGGTGATCCAGCGTGCTCATGCGCCGGGCGAACAGATAAGGCGGCTCGTAGGCGAGGTTGCAGGTGATGCCGAAGCCCAGATGCGTGGTGACCGCGGCCATGGCCGGCACCAGCAGCATGGGGTCCAGCAGCGGCACCTGCACCCCGCCCCGCAGCGCCGCATCCGCGCTGCCGCCCTGCACATCATAGACGCCCAGCACGTCCGCGAGGAACAGGCCGTCGAACAAGCCGCGCTCGAGCAGGCGGGCGAGGCCGGTCCAGTGATCGATCTGCGTATAGTTCCGGCTGGTGTCGCGGGGGTGCGCCCAAAGTCCTTGCTGGATATGGCCGGGTGTGGCCATGTCGAACGCGTTGAACAGCAGGGTACGGGTCAAGGCGCGCTTCCTTCCCCCTATTTCGCCAGCGGAAGAAGGGGCGGCAGACTCACAGGAAATCACGCAGGAGCGGAATAAGCGGCTTGTCGGCGGGTGGGACTTGGTATTCGCCGAGCTTTTCCGGACGCACCCAGGCCAGCTGCTGACTTTCGCGCCCGGCGGGGCGGCCCTTCCAGCGGCGGCAGAGGTAGAGCGGCATCAGGAGGTGGAACTGGTCATAGGCGTGGCTGGCGAAGGCGAAGGCGGCGAGGCAGCTTTCGGCGACGTCGATGCCGAGCTCCTCCTGCAACTCGCGGATCAGCGCGGCCTCGGGCGTCTCACCGGGGTTGAGCTTGCCACCGGGGAATTCCCACAGGCCGGCCATGGTCTTGCCTTCGGGACGCCGGGCCAGGAGAACGCGGCCGTCGGCGTCGATCAAGGCGCAGGCGGCGACGAGCAACAGGGGTTTGCCGCCCGCGGCGGGCTTGGGCGCTTCGGGACTGGCTGGGGCTGCGGCCGGACGCGGGCTCTCGCCGAACAGATCGTCCCGTGTGGCGGTGAAGCGTTTGACTGCATGCTCGCCGCCCCGCGCCAGGAAGCGCTTCCGCCCGGTGCCACTCTCGCGGAAGCCGATGCGGCGGAGCACGGCCGAGGAGGCCGGGTTGTCGATGGCGACATCCGCCTCGATCGCATCGACGTCGAGGTTGGCCAGGCCCCAGCGCACCAGCCGTCCGGCGGCTTCACCGGCGACGCCATGGCCCCAGAAGCGCCGGCCGACCCAGTAGCCGAGGCTTGCGGTGCGGCCCTTTTGCAGCCGGAGCCCGGCGCAGCCCACCAATGTCTCCCCGTCTGCCTCCTGCCCGGTGATGGCCAGGGCGTAGCCGGCGCCGGTGTCGAGGTCGCGGAGCGTGCTGTCGATCCATTGGTCGGCGAGGGTGCGGGGGTAGGGGAAGGGCAGGGTGCTGAGCATGCGCACGACCGACCAATCGTTCACCAGCCGGTGCAGGGCTTCGGCGTCACCGGGCTCGAACGGGCGCAGCTGTAGCCGCTCCGTCAGCAGCGGCGCGAAATAGGGAGTGGGGACGAGGGAGAGCGCCATCTGACGCATAGGGTGGCTTACACGGCATGACAGAAGCAAGCGCCAAGGGCTTGTCGACGTGCGATTGTTCTGAGTTTTCGCCGGCTGTGGTATCCCGGTCTCACTCAGCAGTCTCACCCAGCAGGAGCCCGCCATGATGCACATTCGCCGCCTATCGCCCGAGGCGCGCCTGTCCGGCGCCGTGGTCCATGCCGGGACGGTGTATTTGGCCGGGCAGGTGACGCAGGACGAGATGCTGGATGCGTTCGGCCAGACCGCCGACGTGCTGACGCAGATCGACGCGTTGCTGGCGGAGGCCGGGACGGACAAGGAATATTTGCTGAGCGTGCAGATCTTTCTGCCTGATATGGCCGACTTCGCCGAGATGAACCGCGCCTGGGACGCGTGGGTGGCGCCACAGCACAAGCCCGCCCGGGCGACCGTGCAGGCCAAGCTGGCGCGCCCCGGCTGGCGGGTCGAGATCACCGGCGTCGCCGCGCTACCGGCCATCCACCCGCCTGGCCACCCCGTTGGCCAGGGCGGGACGATGTATGCCTAATACGCGGCGGGGAAGGCCGCGCTGATTGCCAGCAGCGTCAGCGCGACACACGCCGCCATGCTGATATATGCCACCACGGGCGTGCGGGTGTGCGGCATCACGGTCGGCTGTGCTGGTGAATGGCGGAACTGCATTGCGTATGCTCCTGTTTCCAGTGCATTGTGACAGGGCTGGGTTAAGCAATCGTTACTCGCTTGCGACAGCGTCACTGCACGGCCGCATGACGAAGCGATCCAGGGCGACGGGCAACACCGCCGCCCCTAGATTAGAGCCATTCGCTCGTTATCACATCGGATCAAGTCAAGCTCTGACCTCTGGTATCAGCCGATGAATTCCGGTGCGGCGCCCAGATCCGGTGGGCCGCCGGTCAGAATGAGGACCGCGAAGACAGCGATGCCGATCGCCGTGAAGATCAGCACGGACCTAAGGTTGCCTTCGTGTCCAGCGGGCTCCCACTCCCACTTGGGGTGATCCTGCGTCAGGGCGTTCATATCTTGAGATAAGCGGCTGATATACATGTCAGGCTCCTTGTTGGGTTGCGGCGGGGGCCGTCCGCGTGAACAGGCCGGGACTGACCGCCTCACAGGCGGCCAGGGCTGCGATGGCGATGGCGAGGGTCAGGATTAGCGCGCGGATCGGGCGCGCTTGCCCACCGTCCCGGCCATCATCCAAGGGTTCATCGACGGGGGACAGGTGGGACAGGGGCATCGCGATCACTCCAGCATCGGCGCTCATCAGCGCCGATGCCTGGGTTATGCCGCCGATGGCCCCGCCCCGCTGTGACCGGGGTCACATACACAACGCTAACGCAACAAAATCGTCCGGCTCGCGGTCACGAGGTGGTTCTCGAAGGCCTGGACACACAGCCGCCCGGTGCTGGGCACCTCGATCTCGATCGTATGGCCGCCTGCGCCAGTATTGATATCGTGGGTCTGGATCGGGCGTCCGTTCCAGGTGACGTTCACGAAATCCGTATGCCGGGCATGGATGCGGAGCTTGCGGCGGAGTTTATGGTGCGGTGGATGCGGCTCCAGCGAAAGCTGCCGCCACGGCTTGGCCAGCAGCAGATCGCGCGCCCGCGCCAGCAAGTCCGCGTCCGCTTCCAGCAGGTCGCGCCGGGTCACGTCCCAGGGCTCGTCCGGCACCACGCCCCTCTCTTCCAGCTCGAGCCCGGCGGACGGCCCGACGCGGAGGCTACGGCGCAGCGCCACGCGTAGCTCCGCGCCGCCGGGTAGGCCCACCGCTGCTCCCAGGGTCTCCTGCAGCAGCGAGTGGGTCCAGACATTGGCGCCGCCCGCCCCGGTGTTGGTGTGCACGCCCAGCACATGGCCGATGCCGTGGTCCTGGAAGCCGCCGGCGAAGATATCGGCGGCACTATAACAGAGTGCATTCGTGATCAGCAGGACCGGCCCATGGTAATGCTGGCCCAACGCATTGCACAGATGGGGCGGGGTCATCGGTAACGCGGAAGAATAGGCGGCGCCGATACTCAGCGCATGCCCGACCGACGGGGCCCAGCGGCCGAGGCTCGTGGGGGCGCTGTCCCCCTCCTGCGCCTGGCATAGCGCCAGCACGGCCGCCGTGGCGCGCAGCTGCATGGGCGCCGGCTCGATCGTGCGGGGGGTAAACAGCTGCAGCGCCCGCTCCGCCGCCTCCACCAGGCCGCCGCCATTGTCCCGGATGTCCAGGATCAGGCCCCGGGGCGGCAGGCGTTCCAGCACGGCGATCAGCTCGGCGACAAATGCACCGGCGTCCGGCACGAGGAAGGTGTTGATGCGCAGATACCCGAGCTCGCCCAGCTGGGCCGGGGTGAAGCAGCGAAGGTCATCCGTATGCACCGGCGTGCCAGGTGGGGGCACCGCGGGAAACAGCGCCCGCCGGGCCCGGCGCAGCACGTCCACCTGCAGATCGAGGCTTGCCCGCGGACGGTCATCCGGCTCCGGCAGTATGATCACCCGCCAGGGCAGGCGCAGCTCAGGCATGGTGCCATCGGCTTTGACGAACTGTGCCAGCACCCAATCCTCGTCCGGCGCCGGGCGTTTGATCAGCGGGCGCATGGTAAGGTTGGCCAGCGCCTGCGCCCGGCGTGCGGCCGGGTTGGCGCCGGCGTTGCGTTGCGACGCCCGCTCCAGCGCGCGCAGGATCGGGGTGCCGTGCCAGACCAGCACCTCGTCGCCGGGCGCCAGATCGGTGAAACCCTCGGCCACGGCGGTGACGATCACGTGGGGGCGCCCGTCTTGCCAACACTCGCCCAACTGGAACGGCAGCACCGCCACCACGCGGGCGAGCGCCGCGGGCAGCAGGTAGTTGGTGTGCAGGTCGGCCAGCCCGTCGAAAATATCCGCTAGCGCCGTATGGAACCAGGCGTCGCTCGGAAGGGCCGGCAACTGGCGGTATAGGGTGCGCAGCCGGGCGAGCGGGTCCATTCCATGCGTCGCCAGCTTCTGCGGCAGGTGGACGTAGTAGCCGCTCAGCATATCGATGGCGCTTGTGACCAGCGTCTGCCGTTCGGGTAACGACAGCAGCGGGATGGTAGGCCGGAACGCGGCCAGGCTCATGGCGGACGGCCAGGCAGGGGTCGGATCGGACATATCTTGCTTATGCCTGTTAATATCAGCCGCGACAGGAGTATAAACGTCCTGCATCGTAATGAGGATGGGTGCGTTGCGCTGCGGGGCGTGCGAGACCGAGCATGAGGTGGGGAGCAAGTTCTGCGACGCATGCGGCGCGGCGCTCGCCCTGTCGTGCCCGGCATGCCAGACCGCCGCCCGCCCCGGCGCCAAGTTCTGCGGCGAGTGCGGCAAGAGCCTGACCAAAGCGGCCGACCTACCAGAACCGCCCCGCCCGGTCTTGGCCGTGGGTGAACGCAAGCAGGTCACCATCCTGTTCGCCGACATCCGCGGCAGCACCGAGCTGATCCGTGGCTTAGACCCGGAAGAAGCGCTCGCCCGGATCGACCCGGTGATCCGCGCCGCCGCCGCCGCCGTGACCCAGTTCGGCGGCATCGTGAACGAGGTTCAGGGTGACGGCATCATGGCGCTGTTTGGCGCCCCCATGGCGGCGGAGGACCACGCCGTGCGCGCCTGCCTCGCCGCGTCTACGTTGCTGAAAGGCTTGCCGGCCGGGGTCGAGATGCGCATGGGCGTGCATTCGGGGGAGGTGGTGATCCGCCCGTCCGGACGGGACGCGACCGACTATACCGCCATCGGCCCCGCGGTCTATTTGGCCAAGCGGCTGGAGCAGGCCGCCGATGCCGGCACCGTGCGTCTCAGCTACGAGACCGCACAGCGCACCCGCGGCTATGTGGACGTGCGCCCGCTCGGGCCGGTCCAGGCCAAGGGCTGGGACGAGCCGGTCGAGATGTTCGAGCTGCTGGCCGCCACCGACCGGCCGAGCTGGGAGGTGCGCGCCGCCGAGGGGCTGACCCCGTTCGTGGGCCGGGATCTCGAAGTCGGCGCGCTGTCGTCGGCCATGATGCGGGCGAGCCTCGGGCGGGCGCAGGCGGTGGCGGTGGTGGCGGACGCGGGCTTGGGCAAGTCCCGCCTGGTGCACGAGTTCCTGCAGGGTGCGGCGGCCCGCGGCGTGCAGGTGCTGCGCGCCGCCGCCGCGTCCCATTCGAGCGAGGCGCCGTTCCATGTGGCGGCCGAGCTGATGCGCTCCTGGATCGGCGCGCTGCAGGGCGACGATATCCCGGCGCTGGAGCGCCGGCTGGGCCAGGCCATCGCCATCGGCGACCACCGCGACATGGACGAGCCGGCGTGCCGGTCGTTGCTGGACCTGCCGTTGCCGGACCCGGCGGCGTGGCAGGGGCTGGATCCGGCCATCCGCCGGCAGCGGCTGCTGGATGCGTGCCGCCGGGCGATCTTGCGGGGCGGCGCCGACGTGCCGCGGATCGTGCTGGTGGAGGACCTGCATTGGACCGACGAAGCCAGCCGCGCGTTGCTGGAGGCGCTGGTCGCCACCGCCGGGGCCGCCCGCCTGCTGCTGATCGCGACCACACGGCCGGAGGCGCGCCCGGATTGGGCCAGCCGGAGCTATGGCGCCGAACTGCGCCTGGCGCCGCTCGATCCGGAACAGTCCGAGGCGCTGCTGTGTACGCTGGTGGGCGCGGGGCCGGAGCTGACGGCGCTCCGCAGCCGCGTGGTGGAGGGGGCGGAGGGCACGCCGCTGTTCCTGGAGGAGATCGCCCGGTCGCTCCGTGACAGCGGTCATATGGTGGCGCAGGCGAGCCGGGTGCTGACGGTGCCGCTGGAGCAGATCAGCATTCCGGCCAGCGTGCAGGCCATCGTCGCCGCGCGCCTGGACCGGCTGGCGCCCGAGCCGCGGCGCCTGCTGCTGACGGCGGCGGTGATCGGCAAGCAGCTGCGCACGGAAGTGCTGCGCCGGGTCAGCCGCTTGCCGGAAGGCGAGCTGCAGCAGAGCTTGCAGGCGCTGGAGGCGGCGGAGTTCCTGCATGAGACCAGCCCGGGCACGGGCGAGGATTATTCGTTCAACCACGCGGTCACGCAGTCGGTGGCGTATGAGGCGATCCTGCGGGCCGAACGCCGGGTGCTGCATGCGCGGGTGTTCCACGCGGTGCTGGCGGTTACGGGGGACCGGGCGGGCGAAGCGACGGAGCTGCTGTGCGAGCACGCCGCGACCGGCGAGCTATGGGAGCAGACGGCGCAGTTCGGCCTGCTGGCGGGGGAGCGGGCGCGCGGGCGGTATGCCTGGCGGGAGGCGGCGCGGTTCTTCGAGCGGGCGCTGGATGCGCAGGCGCATCTGCCGGACGTGGCGGCGACGTGGGAGCGGGGCATCACGCTGCGGATCGGCCTGCGGGCCGCGCTGGCGGCGCAAGGCGATGTCCGGCGCGTCGGCACGTTGATGGGTGAGGCGAGCGCCCTTGCCCTCCGGCTCGGCGATGAGCGCCGGTCGGCCCAGCTCGATGGCCTGTCGGCGATGGGGTTGGCCAATGCCGGCGAGCTCGAGCAGGCGGTGCTGGTGGGGGAGCGGGGCCTTGCGGCCGCTGCCCGGGCCGGACATGTGCCGACCACGCTGGCGGTGGCCTTCGGACTGGGTCAGGCGCACTGGTACCGGGGTGATTTCGACGGCGCCATCCGCACGCTCGGTGCGTGCTTGCCCGACATCCGCGGCCCGCACCGGCTGAGTTCGGCCGGGTCGATCGGCACCGCGTCGCTGATGGGCCTGGTTTGCCTGTCCAAGGCCCACGCGGTCCGGGGCGAGTTCGAGGCGGCGTTCGCGCTGGCGGCCGAGTGCGACACGCTCTCGGCCGAGAGCGGACAGGCCTATGACCGGGCGTATGCGCCGCTCGCGACCGGGTTCGCGCATCTGATGCAGGGCGACACGCCGGCGGCGGTCGTGGCGTTCGAGGCCGGGCTCGGTATCGCCCGGCAGGCGAACATCATGCTCCAGGTCACCTCGCATGCGCGCTATCTGGGGGGGGCCTATGGCGCCGTCGGCCGGTTCGATGAGGCGTACGCCTTGCTGGACGAGGCTTTGGCCAAGACGCGGGAGCTCAACCTGGTCGGCTTGACCGCCTGGTGCATGGCGGGCCTCGCGCAGGTGCATCTGGCCTCGGGCAGCCCGGCGGCCGACGCGACCGTGGCCGCCGCGGGCGCGCTTGCCTCCCGGTATGGCTACCGTCCCGTGCAGGCGATCTGCCTCCGGCTGGCCGGGGACTGCCATGGCACGCGGGAGGAGTGGGCGGATGCGACCGAGAGATACCGTGCCGCGGCCCAGATGCTGGAGCGGCTCGGCATGGTCCCCGAGTTGATCCGGGCGCAGCTAGCCTGGGCCCACGCGCTCGAGCGAGCCGGCAAGGCCACCCAGGCCGCGTCGCTCCGGGACGAGATCGGCGGCGTGGCGATATTGACAACCGGTTTGCAGCGCAGTCTCATTCTTAAACCGTTATGAAGGAGAGCGAGCGTGAGCGGAACCGAGCCGAAGGTAGCGACGATCGAGGATTTGAGACGCCTGATCGCCCGCGCGCAGGCCAGCCCGGCGGAACGGGACCGGTTGCTGAACAGTACGGAGCAGGTGTTGCAGGCGGAAGGCTTGATCGCATCGCCGTCCGCGGTGGCCTTCCTGCAATCGCTAGGCACGGCCGACTATGCGCCGCCGGAACCCAAGACGCCGGACCCGAATGGCGAGGGCACGGGCGAGATGTCAGGTTAGACTGATGTTCTCCCTCTCCGTTCGAAGAGAGGGGGCGCCCCTGTCTTGGCGGTAATCTTTCCTGGTATGATGGTCCCTTGCACTCCCAATCCGATCGAAGGCCTCCTCCTGAAGGGGACGCCCGCGATCGAGGTTCATGAGAACGTGCTCTACGTTCCGATCAAGGACCACTCGTGGCATGACGACCCCTGTTGGGGGATCTACTCCAGGGATGGGGACTTGATCGAGGCCGCGGCGTATTACCGGGGTCCGGGTAAGCAGCTGGTGGGGCAAAGCGTCAAACTGCCCCCCCCCCCCCCGCGGCCGACAGCAGAAGCTCCGGAGGACTGCTACATCTATGGCGGCGTGATGATCGAGCATTTCGGACATTTCCTCCTGAGCTCGATCTCGCGATTCTGGCCCATAGCCGATCCGGCGGCCGATCTGTTCGAGCGTGGGTTGCCGGTCCTATGCCATGGCGTTCGAAGCCCCGATAACTGGTTTCAGTTCTCCTATGTGTCCGACGCCTTTCAAGCGCTGAACCTCTCGCCAAGCCTGTTCAGGGCGTTTCCAGGACCGACGCGAATACGAAAGCTGATCGTCGTCCGCCCGAGTTTCGAAGAGCATAACTTCGTCTATCCAGCCTACGTGCGGCTTGCCCGTCACCTCGGGGTAGGATTGACGCTTACCAGCCGGGAGGCGAAGGCACCCGCTTACCTATCGCGGACACATTACCCGAGACTCTCCCAAGGCTTCGAGAACGAACAGGAGCTCGTGGAAGCGCTGGCCTCGTTCGGAGTCGAGATCATCTATCCGGAACGCCTCTCGTTGTCCGAGCACGTCAGTATGTTCCAGCAGCACAGGGTCGTTTGCGGAATGGTGAGCTCCACCTTCCATCCCGCGATATTCACGCCTGATCTCAGGGCGCAGCTACTTTGTTTTAGCCCGACGCATATCGTGAACAATAACTTTCAGATGCTGGATGATGCGGCCCGGCTGAAGACCGAATACCTCTATCTCCCATCCGAACTGCTCGAGGTCGGAGCCGCCGGACGGATGAGTAGCCGCTTTGTCATGCCGGCGCCCAAGGCGGTGGCTGGTGAGTTGCTGAGACATATACAACGTAGGATGGTCTGAGCATTCGGCCGTTATGATACGGTGCCGGTAGAAGGGGGAGGGAGGCTTGGCTCGGGTTCGGCCGGATGGTTCAAGTCCTGGCGGCGTGATGCTGGTGACGATGCCGTTCTCGTCGCCTCATTATCCCAATCTGGCGCTCGGCCTGCTGCAGGCGATCTTGAACGATGCTGGGATGGGGTGCCGGACCCGGTATTTCTCGCTGGACTATATCGAGCATGCGGCGTTGGGGCCGGGCGAGTATGACGTGCTGGACGACGTCGCGATCTATGCCGCGCAGGCCGGCGAGTGGGCCTTCGCACCGGCCGCCGACCCGTCGCTCGATGTCGACGACGTCTCGTTCCTGACCGAAGTGCTGCAGCGCGACTTTCCCGCCTCCTATAATTCTACCCTCGTCCTCGCCCTGCTGACCGCCCGGGCCGGGGCGGCGGCGTTCATCGAGCGGTGCTATGCGAGCGTGGATTGGGCTGGGGTCGGCGTGCTGGGATTTACCAGCTCGTTCCAGCAGACCATGGCCTCGCTCGCGCTCGCGCGGCTGGTGAAGGAGCGGCATCCCGGGATCGTCATCGTCATGGGCGGGGCGAATTGCCAGGAGGCGATGGGAGAGGCGCTGCTGGAGGGGTATCCGTGCCTGGACGCGGTCTGCACCGGGGAGGGGGAGGCGGCGTTGCCGGCGCTGGTGCGGGCGGTGATGGACGGGCGGGCGTATGACGGCATTCCCGGGATCGCGACGCGGCTGGTGCCCGCCACGGCGCCGGCGCGGACGGAGCTTGCGGGGTTGCCGTATCCGGATTTCGATGCGTTCTTCGACCAGCGTGCGGCGCTGCCGGCGACGCTGGCCTATCCGCCGGCCGTGGTGTTCGAGACCGCGCGGGGGTGCTGGTGGGGGGCCAAGCACCATTGCACGTTCTGCGGCCTGAACGGCACCAGCATGGCGTATCGCTCCAAGTCCCAGGCGCGGGCGTTCGCCGAGCTCGATCACCTCGTGACCCGGCATGGCTGCAGCGACGTGGCCAACGCCGACAACATATTGGACATGGCGTATTTCAAGCAGTTCCTGCCGGAACTGGCCGCGAGCCGGCATAACCTGCTGATCTACTACGAGACCAAGGCCAACCTCCGCCCCGGCCACATCGCGCTACTGGCCCGGGCTGGGGTGCGGAAGATCCAGGCCGGGATCGAGAGCCTGGACACCCGGCTGCTGACGCTCATGAAGAAGGGCACCACGGCGCTGCAGAACGTGCAGACGCTGAAATGGGCGGCGCATCACGGCGTCTATGTCGAATGGCTGGCGCTGCATGGCTTTCCCGGCGAAACCGCCGGCGACTACGCCCGCATCGACGCGCTGCTGCCGGCGCTGAGCCACCTGCAGCCGCCGTCGGGCTTCATCCGCGTCCGGGCCGACCGGTTCAGCCCGTGTTTCGACCGCCCGGCGGAGTTCGGCGTGACCTTGCGGCCGCTCCCGGCGTACGCCCACATCTATTCCGGCGACGCTTCCCTTCGCCACCGCTTGGGCTATCATTTCACCATGCACTCGGAGGCGCTCGACCAGGTCCACGCCTACACCGCCGGCACCGCCGGGCTGATGGCGGAGTGGCGCGAGCATCAGGCCACGAGCGCGCTCTGGATCTGTGACGACGTGGTGCACGATTTCCGGCATGGCTGGCCCGCCGGCACCTTCGCGCTCGACCCGGACGAGGCGGCGTTGCTGACCCAGGCGGCGGAGATCACGCCGGTCCGCCCGTTCGACCCGGCGGTGGTGGAGCGGATGGAGCGGCGCGGCTGGCTGCTGCGGGAGGGGGCGTCCGTGCTGGCGCTGCCGTTGCCGGCGGACGGGTTCCGCCGGGCGCCGTCGATCGCGGAAATTCGCACCGCAATCGGGCTCGAGTTGCCGGTGCGGGAAGCCTAGTGGCCTCGCTGTCGCGCACGGCCCGGCGTGACGTTCTGGCCGCCACGCCCATCTTCGCCCCCATGGCCCGGCCGGAGCTGGAAGCGCTGGCGGATTTGGCTACCGAGAAGCGGGTGAAGAAGGACGAGACCGTCATCCGCCGCGGCGACACGGAGGCGAGCCTGATGGTGCTGGTGCACGGGCGCCTTCGCGCCGGGATCATCTCGGCCGAGGGGCGGGAGGTGACGCTCGGCCTGATGGAGGCCGGGACGGTGCTGGGCGAGATCGCGCTGCTGGATGGGCAGCCGCGCAGCCTGGACGTAGTGGCGATGGCCGATAGCCTGCTGCTGGTGGTGGAGCGGCGCGGGTTCCTGCCGTTCCTGACCGCGCGGCCCGATCTGATGCTGCGGCTGATGGCGTTGCTGTGTGACCGGGTGCGGACGTCGAGTGCGGCGTTCGAGGGCGTGGCGCTGACGACCCTGTCGGCGCGGCTTGCCCGGCTGTTGCTGGGTTTGGCGGCGACGCACGGCCAGACCGGGCCGGAGGGCATCCGCATCGGCCTCAAGCTGTCGCAGCGCGACATGAGCGCCCAGGTGGCGGCGACGCGGGAGCGGGTGAACAAGCAATTGCGCGCCTGGCACGAGGCCGGCCTGCTGGGCGAGCAGGACGGTCATATCCTGATCCGCCGTCCCCACGATCTGCGGGGCCTGACCGAGGGTGGTATCGCTTGATGGCGTGAAAGGGGGGCGGGCCGGAAGCCCGCGCTACGGAAGGGAGGGTGCGCGTATGAGTTGGCCGACGGCGCTGTGTGGGCGTAGGCGGGCCATGGCGTGTTGGGCGAGCATACCGGTAAGGCCGGGGCGGGCGATGAGCAGGTCCGTGCAGTAGGCCGGCGTGCAGTAGCGGCCGAGGCCGGCGCTCGAGCCGCCGACGAACACCAGCTGCGGCGCAGTGTGCGCCTCGTGTTCGAGCAAATAAGCGCGCATGACGGTGGACAGCGAGAGGGTGCCGGCCTCGGCGTCGTTCAGTTGCCATTCGATATACGTGCCCTCGGCCTGGCGCCAGCCCGATACGTAGCTGAGCCACACGCCGCGCCGGCGCAGGCCCATGGCGAGGGCGCCGGGCGTGCCGCGAATGGCGGCCTCGAGCCGCATGGCGCTACCGGTCTGCACCGGGTAGGCGGAGCTGATGTGGAGGTGTTGGACGGCTTCCAGCGATTGCTCGGGCGTGAGCTGCGCTACGAACTCCACGCCTGCCTCTTCCGCCTGGCGACGGTAGTAGCGGAGGTTGCGCCGGGTGCGGCGGCCGAAGCGCATCAGTGCGGCTTCGTAGCCGCCCGCGAGCGGAAGGTGAGTGCTGACGGCGCGCGTGAGCCGGGCACGGGTGGCGGCCGGGCCATCCCCCCGCATTGAGATGAACGCCATCTGCACCCAGGGGTTGGTCAGCACATGCCGCACCGCCGCCTGCACGATCTCCGCCCGGCGCCCTGGCGCGGCGATCACCAGGCCGTCCCCGGCGCGGTTTCCGCCCTTGATCAGCCGGAGCGGCACGAGGCGGGCCTGGCGGCGGTAGAGCAAGACGGCACCCACCGGCTCCCCTGCCTGTTCGGCCAGGACGATCTCGGGCCGGTTGCCCCACAGGCGGGTGCGGGACAGGAACCATGCCGGGTCGGTCAACATGTCCCGGTCCTGGGCATGCGTGCGGCGCAGATGCTGCCATAGTGGCACGATCCGCTCGATCTGGGCCGGGGCGGAGACGACCCGGCACTGAAGCGCGTCGGCCATGGAACGAAGCTTTCGGGAAAACTTGCGATTAATAAGACGTGTTTGGGCTGCCCGAGTTTCCCGGTGCGAGCAAAGCCTGAGCCGCAGGCGTAAAGCCCTGGGCTTCGTGCAGCAAGAGTCCAGGCTCCACCCGGTCCGCCGCGCGGCTGCCGGCTGTGCCTTGCAGGATGATGAGCTTAGCGGGCCGCCCCGCCCGGGGCCACAAAGGGACGAGGACCAGGCCGCCGAGCCCTGCCTTACGCGCCGCCGCCGCCGCCCGGCCGAACTGCGCCGCCGGGATCAGCACCGTGACGGTGCCGCGGGCACGAACCAGCCGGCGCAGGGCCAACAGCCACTCCGCCAGCAGCCCGGGCCCGGCACGCTTGGCGAACGCCTTGATGGGGGAGGGGGTGCCCGCCGCATCGTGCCAGGGCGGATTGGCAAAGGCGTGGTCGAACGGAGCGGTTTTGATTGCGGTGATGTCCGCCTGCATGATCTCGGCCGTCATACCATTCAGCGCCATGTTCCCGCGGGCCAGCGCGGCCATGTCAGGGTCCCGCTCCACCCCCACGCCGGTCGCGCCGGGGACGCGGTGCAGCAGGCATAGAAGACCGGCACCGGCGCCGCATCCGGCCTCCAGCACGCGGTCGCCGGCCCGGGCCGGGATATAGGCAGCCAGGATCACCGGCTCGATCCCGGTGCGGTAGCCCTGGGCCGGCTGACGGTAGCGGAGGCGCCCGCCGAGCAGCGTGCCCTCGGTCTGCATCAAGCGAGGCCGGCCTCCGCCAGCACGCGCCTGGCTTGCCGCTCGTCTTCGGCCAGCACGGCGAGGCGGCGGGGAATCGCGCCGATGCTGCCCTCGACCGCGCTCACGTGGCCGTCCAGCAGGACGGATTCGATGCCGGCGTCGCGCAGCACGGCGCCGACAAAGCTGAGTTGCACCGGGTCATTCGACAGCAGCAGCGTACGCAAGGGCGTATCCTAGAGGTGGGTTGCCTTGACCCCTTTTCCGGGCCGCCGATATGGTGCCCTAGCGGTAGCCCCGGTCAACCGCCCGGATATCGCGATCAGGAGTAGAGCTTGGGCGTCGTCACCAATCCACTGCCATCCGCGAGCCCCAGCATCCGCGCGGGGGGTGACGCGCTGTCTGCCCTGGTGGCGCTGCTGGGGCCGGACCTGGCCGCGTGCAACCGCAGCATCGTATCGCGCATGGATAGCCCGGTGGCGCTCATCCCGCAGCTGGCTGCGCATATCGTGGCGGCGGGCGGCAAGCGGCTCCGCCCGTTGCTCACCTTGGCCAGCGCCCGCCTGTGCGGGTATGAGGGCACCCGGCATATCGAGCTGGCGGCGTGCGTCGAGTTCATTCACACCGCGACGCTGCTGCATGATGATGTCGTGGACGAAAGCGTGTTGCGCCGGGGGCTCAGCAGCGCCAATGCGGTGTTCGGCAACAAGGCGTCCGTGCTGGTGGGGGATTTCCTGTTCGCGCGCGCGTTCCAGCTGATGGTGGCGGATGGGTCGCTGAAGGTGCTGGGCATTTTGTCGCACGCGGCGGCGACCATCGCCGAGGGCGAGGTGCTGCAGCTGGTGACGCAGAACGACCTCAGCACGTCGGAGGAGCGGTACCTGGACGTGGTGCGCGGAAAGACCGCCGCCCTGTTCGACGCCGCTTGCCGGGTGGGTGCGGTGGTGGCGGACCGTCCGGTGACGGAGGAGCAGGCGCTGTCCGAATACGGCGCCAACCTCGGCATGGCGTTTCAGCTGGTGGATGACGCGCTGGATTACTCCGCCGACCAGATGACGCTGGGCAAGACCGTGGGCGACGATTTCCGCGAGGGGAAGATCACCTTGCCGGTGCTGGCGGCGTATCACGCCGGGTCGGCCGAAGAGCGGGCATTCTGGGTGCGCACGATCGAGGCGAGCGAGCAGAACGACGCCGACCTCGACCGGGCGATGGCCATGATGGACGCACGCGGGGCCATTTCCGCCACGCTCCGCCACGCCGGGCGGTTCGTGGCGGACGCGAAGGCGGCGCTGGCGGTGTTTCCGGACAGCCCGGTGCGCCAGGCGCTGCTGGACGTGGCGGACTTTACCGTGAGCCGGGTGAGCTAGATCGACGACTCCGCCGCGATGCGGTGATCTAGATTCTCGATCCAGCCATTGTAGTTCCGGTGGATCATTGGTGCGGAATGACCCTCGTAGGTGCCTGCCGGCGTGTAGTTAAGGTCGGAGCTGGAGACGTAGCGGATCGAATATGCCGTCCGGTCATACGGCACGTCCACCACGGCTTGGTGCGTGCGCAGGTTGAGCGTGCCGCGGATGACGCCCGGCCGCTCCTCCACCATGATCCAGCCGAGCGAGGCGCCGGCGCGCTTGATCTGCAGAGCCCGTTGCGCCATGGGCGCCTGGCCCACGAAGGCAGTTTGGTTGACGTCATGCACCGGCATGAGCCCGGCGCACCCTGCCATGGCCAGCAACGATACTGCGAGTAGTCCACGCAACATTGTTAATACTCCAATTACAGCTGCATTATATTACCGGCCCGGCAGGTCGAACACCAGACAGGTCGTGCTGGCCGTCGCATATAGGCGTCCGGAGGCGTCCTTGATCGTGCCCTCCGCCACTGCCGCCTGCCGCCCGGCGTGCACCACGCGGCCCTCACCCCGCAGCACCCCCGTGCTGGCCAGCACGGCACGGATGTAGTTCACCTTGATTTCCAGCGTCGTATAGCCCCGCCCAGCCGGGAGGGTGGAGTGGACCGCGCAGCCCATCACGCTATCTAGCAGCGTGGCCAGCAGCCCGCCATGGACGGAGCCGAGCGGATTGAGCAGGTGCTCGCCCGGCTCCAAGGTCATCACGACCCGCCCGTGCTCGACCTCGCTCATGCCCAAGCCCAGCAACAGCGCGAACGGCGCGCGCCCGACCGTGCCGTCCCGCATGGCGTTGAGGTAGTCGAGCCCGGACATCCCCCGCCCCGCCTCCGCCGCGGCGCGCGGATCGTCCCAGGTCACGACCCGGCGGCGGGTGGTCTCGTCACTCATCGGCATGCTCCACAATGCTTAGGCTTGATGCCCGCCACTGGACCCTTCGACAAGCCGGGCCGGCACTGCCACAGTGCTTGGAACCGAAGGAGCCCGACCATGCCGACCCGCCGCGCCCTGCTCGCCACGCCGCTGATCTGGGCCGCGCTGCCCGCGCTGGCCGACACGCCGAAGGACACGGTCGTCATGGCGAAGCGGATCGATGACATCATCAGCCTCGATCCCGCCGAGAGCTTCGAGTATTCCGGCAACGAGATCAGCGGCAACATCTACGAGAAGCTGGTGAGCCCGGCGGCCAGCGACCCTACCAGGATCGAGCCGGAGCTGGCGGAGTCCTGGAGCAACAGCGAGGACGGCCTCACTTGGACGTTCAAGCTTGCCGACCGCCGCTTCGCCTCCGGCGCGCCGGTGACGGCCGAGGATGTCGCGTGGAGCCTGCAGCGTGCGGTGATGCTGAACAAGGCGCCGGGGTTCATCATCAGCCAGTTCGGCTTCACCCCGGCCAACGTGGCCGAGCGGATCCGCGCGACGGACCCGCGCACGCTGATGATCCAGATCGCCGAGCGGGAGGCGCCGACGTTCCTGCTATATTGCCTGTCTGCCAACGTGGGCGGCGTGGTGGAAAAGGCGGTGGCGATGGCGCACGCGGCCGGCAACGATCTCGGCAACGGATGGCTCAAGACCAACAGCGCCGGGTCGGGGCCGTGGGTGCTGCGTACGGCGCGGGCGAGCGAGCTGGTGGCGCTGGACGCCAACACGCATCATCCGAAGCCGCCCGCAGCCCGGCGCATGATCATCCGGCACGTGGCGGACCCGTCCGTGCAGCTATTGCTGCTGCAGCAGGGGGACGCCGATATCGTGCGGGACCTGCTGCCGGAGGGGATCAAGGCCGCCCGGGCCAACCCGGCCTTCGAGGTCGTCGGCGTCGCTAAGGCGAGCCTGGTGCACCTGTCGATGAACGTCCGCAACCCGTTCCTGGCGCATCCCGAGGTGCGGGAGGCGCTGCGCTGGGCGATCGACTACGGGTCCATCGCCACCAATCTCACGCCCGAGACGTATGACGTGCATCAGGCGTTCCTGCCGAAGGGCTTTCCCGCGGCGCTGACCGAAACGCCGTATCATTATGACCCCGCGCACGCCCGCGCTTTGCTGGCGCAGGCCGGGTTCCCGGACGGAATCGACCTGCAATTCGACCACGCCAACAGCTCCCCCCGGCTCGAGATCGCGCAGGCGCTGCAGGCGCAGATGCGGGAGGCTGGCATCCGGTTGACGCTGATCGCCGGGGAGGGGCGGCAGGTGCTGACCAAGATCCGCGCCCGGCAGCACCAGCTGGCGATCTCGTTGTGGGGCAGCGACTATTTCGATCCGCACAGCAACGCTCAGACGTTCTGCGTAAACGACGACAACTCGGACGCCAGCACCAACCGCACGACGGCCTGGAACCAGGCCTGGTCCGACCCGGAGCTCAGCGCCCGCGCCCTGGCTGCGGTGCGGGAGCAGGACGCGGCGAGGCGGGTCACGCTGTACGAAGGCCTGCAGCGGGACGTGATGCAGCGGGGCCCCTACGCGATCATGCTGCAGGAAACCAGCGTCGCCGTGCTGCGCCGGCCCACGCACGGTCTGCAACTTGGCCCGCTCTCGGACCGGACGGTCTATGCGCCCATTGCGAAGTCCTGACGGGCGCGCTTCTTGGCGTGCGGTCCTTTGACAGGCTCGGGACTGCCCCGCTCGTCCTAGAGCACTTTCCGACCAGGCGGAGTCGCCTGGTCGGAAGTAGTGCTCGCCAAAACCAAGAAGCTAGCGCGCAAACCGATCCACTTCGATCGGATTGCGCTCTAGGTCTGAGGGTCCGTCGTCAGGACCTTTAATCCAACGAGGCGGGAGAGGGGGGCCGGGTCGCTGGAGAGGACTGGCATGCCGATCAGGCGGGAGAACGGTGCGGCTTTGCTCGTCAGGACCGGCATGGCCGTGAGGTTCGATAGCGGGGCCGCGCGGCCTAAAAGCTTGGTCTGCGAGCGCTGACGCTTGGTGAGGGTGGGTAGGCCCAGCAGACGGGATAGCGGGGCGGCCTCGTGCGACAGCAGCGGCCAGCCGAGCGCGGTGGATAGCGGGGCGGCGACCTTGTGCTGATCATGACCCGGCGTGCTGTGCTGGGCGCCGGAGTCGGTGACGGGCTCGCCGGGTAGGCCCCGGTTCAAGATCGCCGCGACCCGGCCGGCGGTGCCGAAGGGCGGGTCGGCCGTCACCAGCACGCCCCCGGCCTGCTGTTCCGTCGCGATACCCACCTTGCCGTATTTGAACTGGCGCAGCTCGGCCACGGCCTGCTGGGCGTCGTCGGGCTGGCTGAACAGGCGTGAGATCGGCATGCTGAGGTCTCCGTTGGTGATCAGGTCGCGGGATAGGCGGACGCTGGGCGGGATGCGCGGCAGAGGGGCAGCATGGCCACCAACGCCGCACCGAGCAGCAGGATTTCGATCGAGTAGACGACGTCGTAGCCGACTGCGGCGCCCCAGCCCGGTAGCACATGGGCCACTCCGTCACGGAGCACGCCTCCGAGTGCGATGGCGACGCCCGCGGCCGATGCCTGCACCGCGCCCCAGGCGCCCAAGGCCAGGCCCGCCTGCTGCGCCGGCGCATGCTGCATGGTGGCGGTGAGCGTGCCGTGCCCGAACAGCCCGGCGCCGCAGCCGATCAGCAATGTGCCCAGCGCAAACATTGGTGGCGAGGCTAGAGGTGCGGCAATGATCACCAGCAGAAAGGCAGGCACGCCCAGCAGCGCCGCGTAGGCTGCCACCCGGAACGGGTCCGCGCCCCGGCTCAGTACGCGGGAGGCCAGGGCGAACCCCAGCAGCCCGCCTATTGCCAGCACCGCGGTGAGCTTGGTGGTGTCACCCACCGTCAGATGCAGCACCTGGCCGCCGAACGGCTCGAGCAGCACGTCTTCCATGCTGAATGCCATGGTGCCGAGGCCTACCGCCAGGAGGCGGCGTACGGCCTGGGTGCCCTCAGTCATGCGGTCCCAGGATTGGCGGAAGCTGGGCGCCTGCCGGATCTCGGTGGGGCGGTGCTGGCGGCCCTCCTGTTTCCAGATCGCGACCGTGTTCAGCACGATGGTCACGATGGCTGCGGCTTGAATCACCTGGATCAGCCGGCCCGGCGTGAAGTCTGCGAGGAACGCCCCGAACAGCAGCGCGCTCGCGACCATCGCCAGCAGCAGCATGACATACATGAGGCCCACGACCTGCGGCTGCGACCCGGTGGGCGCGAGGTCGGTGGCCAGCGCGAGGCCGATGGTCTGCGTGGTGTGCATCCCGGCGCCCACCAGCAGGAACGCGAGGCCGGCGCCGAGCCACCCGACGAACGCAGGTGCCGCGCTGGCGTTACCGAGGCCGGACAGCACCAGGATGGCGAACGGCATGATGGCCAGGCCGCCGAACTGGATCATGGTGCCGCGGAAGATGAACGGCACGCGGCGCCAGCCGAGCGCCGAGCGGTAGGTGTCCGATTTGAAGCCGATCAGCGCGCGGAACGGCGCGGCGATGAGCGGGAGCGAGATCATGATGCCGACCAGCGACGCCGGAACGCCGAGTTCCACGATCATGACGCGGTTCAGTGTGCCCACGAGCAACACCAGCGCCATGCCGACCGAAACTTGAAATAGCGAGAGCCGTAGCAGCCGGGGTAGCGGCAGATCGGGCGTGGCCGCGTCCGCGAACGGGAGGAAGCGGGGGCCGAGGCCGATCCAGGCCCCCATCAGGCGGCGGCTGACGTGGTTCATCGCCGGCCCATGCCCGGACGGGTCCAGGCCGGCGATGGGGTCAAGCTACTCAGCGCTGGCCGCACGGAACGCGGCCGGTGCGGCGGAGGGTTCCGTCTGCGGCGTGATCGCGATGGTGAAGGATGCCGGAGTGTTCTCCGCGGCGGCCACCGGGGTCACGGTCACCGAGTAGGCGCCGGTGGACGCGACAGCCGGTGCTGGTGCAGCGTCGGCCATGCGGGCGCGGGCACCCTGCCAATACGTGCTCATCCAGGTCGTGTGGGTCATGACGGCAGTGTGCACGATGAACGACGTCACTGCGACGCTGCCGAGAAACAGCGGTAACCCGACAGTCGGGTTCACCACACACCAAATTCTACCTTGGTTCATGGTTCGGTCTCCTCAGTGCAGCCAGGGGGAGTAGATGTAGGCGAGAAAGTGCGCGAACAGTGAGATGACGAAGAACACGCGGGCGCCGTCGATTACGTGACGATGCAATTCTTCGGACTCCACGATCGTGAGGCCGGTCGGCCAAACTCTGTTCGGATCGTCTAGGCCGGCATTACCGGTTTGGCTCATGGACATGTTTTGGACCCTCCTTGATTGATGATTGCCGATGGGACGCAGGCTTTGACGGTCAGCCGCCGCTATAACCACGTCCTGCCGTAAGCGCTGCTGTCAACCCCTCCTGACACTTCAAACTGTAAACAATACGCTACAGCGGGTCGTTGCCTTGTCAAGGGTTTATGTTTCGCGGTGCAAGGCAGCACCTGCGCAGTTCTCACGGCTTGACCGGGGATTTGATCTATCGAGGGATTAGGCTTGCCGCCCATGTTGGGGACTGGCGTAGAGCGGCGGCGGCCGGTGTGACCACCAGGTAAACCGTCCGAGGCAGGACTGGGCCGAGACCGGCATCGTCGATGAAAAGACAGCGCGGCCTTCAACGGGGCAAGACGCCAAACTCAGAACAGGCTGCTGAACAGGCCCTGGCGCTTGCGCTGGATGATGGGAGTGTTGCCGGTCGAAGGTGACTGGCCCAGGGCCGCGTTTTCGCGGAGGCGGGCGCTTTCGCGGACGGGGTCCACCGGCGTGCCGGGCGGTGGAGCGGCCTGCCAGAACAGCAGGCGGTCGGTGAAGGGGCGGCTGGGGGTGTCGAGGGATGCCTCGCCCTCCACCTTGGTGCGGATGTCGGCCGGGGCTACGGGCCCGGCGGCGGCCAGCAGTGCCTGCTGACCCGGCGTGCTAGCCGCCCGCGGCGCCTGAGCCAGCGCCGCGTCAGGGGAGAGTACGCTCTCGGCCTGCTGACGCTGCGTCAGCTCCTGCGGGCGGACGGCGCCGGGGCGGGGAGGCCGGATGGTGAGGTCCGGCGGCATCGATAGCGGGGCGCGGGTGGTGACCTTGAACTCGTCCGGCGCGTCACGGGAAAAGCCGAAGGTGCGGGACAGATCGTCACCGCCGCAGGCCGATAGCGCCAGCAGCGGAACGGCGAGGAGGAGAACGGGTGCCTTCATGCCAGCTACTTACTGCCCAACGCTGGACGCCTGCAAGCGGGAACGCGCCAGTAGGCTGCCGAGGATCAGAGCGCCGACGCCGCAGACGATGGCGGCGTCCCCCACATTGAACACATACCAGGACCAGCCCCAGGCATGAAGGTGCAGAAAATCCACCACGGCGCCGAAGCGCACCCGGTCCAGGATGTTGCCCAGCGCGCCGCCCTCGATGGCGCCGATGGCGAGCGCGATCCATCGTGACTCGGCCCGGCGCAGCCACCGCGCCAGCGCGGCCACGACCGCGAGCGAGACGGCCGCCAGTATCCAGGGGCCGTAGATGGTGTCCTGATGCAGTAGGCCGAAGGTGACGCCCGGGTTCCAGACCATGGTCAGGCTGAAGAAAGGAAGTAGCGGGACCTGGCCTAACTCGGGCAGTTTCAGGCCGTTCATGACCCAGTATTTGCTGAGCTGGTCGGCGGCGAAGACCAGGATGGCGATGAAAAGGCCTGTCTTGAAAAAAAGCGGGCTTGAAGCCCGCGATACGGAAGCGGTCATGCGACGACCTCCGTGCAGCGGCGGCAGAGGATTTGGACTTCGGGCAGGACGCGCCAGCAACGGGCGCATTTCTCGCCGGGGGCGCGGTGAACCTGCAGGGCGTCGCCGGGCGCGGCGGACGAAACGATGGCGAGTTCGGCCCAGGAATCCGCGTCCAGCAAGCCGGTCAGGGCAGGGGGGACCGTGATGGCGGCCTGGAGAGAGGAGCCGATCAGCTTGTCCGCCCGTGCGGTTTCGAGCGCCGCGGTGACTTGGCCGCGCGCCTCGCGGATCGCGGCCCAGCGTGCGCCGAGCGCCGGGTCGGACCAGGTGGGGGGGATGGTGGGGAAGAGCTGGAGGTGGACGCTGCTGTCGTCACCGGGGAAGCGGGCCAGCCAGGCTTCTTCGGCGGTGAAGCACAGCACGGGGGCGAGCCAAATGGTGAGGCAGCGTTGCAGGTGGTCCAGCACCGTCCGCACGGCCCGGCGGCGGGGCAGGTCCAGAGCGTCGCAATACAGCGTGTCCTTGCGAACGTCGAAATAGAAGGCGGACAGGTCGGCGGAACAGAACGCGTGCAGTTCCGGATAGACCCCGGTCCAGTCATGACCGGTGAGGGCGGCCTGCAGGCGCGTGTTCAACTCAGAGAGGCGATGCAGGACCCAGCGTTCGAGTTCCGGTAGCTCGGCGTCCGGCACGGTTTCAGCAGCGGACCAGCCATCGAGACTGCCGAGCAGCCAGCGCAGCGTGTTGCGGAGGCGGCGGTAGAGTTCCGCCTGTTGCTTGAGGATGTCCGGGCCGATGCGCAGGTCTTCGGAGACGTCGGCGTTGACCACCCAGAGGCGCAGGATGTCGGCGCCGTATTTGTCTGTGACTTCCTGGGGCGCGGTGACGTTGCCCATGGACTTGCTCATCTTGCGCCCGGCCTCGTCCAGCACGAAGCCATGCGTCACCACCGCCTTGTAGGGCGCATGGCCGCGTGTGCCGACGGCTTCCAGCAGGCTCGACTGGAACCAGCCGCGGTGCTGGTCGCTGCCTTCGAGATAGAGGTCGGCGGGCCAGGGCAGGCCGCGCGCCTCCATGGCGAAGGCATGCGTGCTGCCGCTTTCGAACCAGACGTCCACGATGTCCATGACCTGCTCGTATTGCGCGGGGTCATGGTTACCGAGGAAGCGGGCAGGAGGTGAGCCATACCAGGCATTCGCACCCTCGGACGCGAAGACCTCGACCACGCGGGCGAGGACCGCCGGGTCGCGCAGGGGCTCGCCGGTGCGGCGGTCGACGAAGACGGGGATGGGCACGCCCCAGGCGCGCTGCCGGCTGATGCACCAATCGGGGCGGCTGGCGACCATGGAGGCGAGGCGGGTGCGCCCGGCCTCCGGCACGAAAACGGTCTTCGCGATCTCGTCCAGCGCGCGGGTGCGGATGTGCTCCGGCCCGTCCATGCGGATGAACCATTGCGGGGTGGCGCGGTAGATGACCGGGGCCTTGCTGCGCCAGGAGTGCGGGTATGAGTGCAGCAGCGTGCCGCGCGCGAGCAGGCCGCCTGCGGCCTCGAGCGCATCGCCCACGGGACCCGCGGCCCTGAACACGTGCAGCCCGGCGAACAGCGGCATCCATTGGGGGTAGGTGCCGTCATCCTGCACGGCCTCCGGGACCTCGATGCCGTGCTGGCGGCCGAGGGCGAAGTCCTCTTCGCCGTGCGACGGGGCGATGTGGACGAAACCGGTGCCCTGGTCGGTGGTGACGTAGTCCGCTGCTAGCAACGGCGCATCATGGTCGAATCCTCGCCCCCTTAGCGGGTGCGCGGCCACAGTGCCGGCCAGGTCGGCACCCTTATAGACGTGGACGATATGATGCGTCGCGATTCCCGCGGCGGTGCAGACCTGCGGCACGAGCGCCAGCGCTAGTAGCATGCGCTCACCGGGGCGGGCGAGGGAGCCGGTGTTCACGGTATCGACGTGGACGAGGGCGTAGTCGATCTCCGCCCCGTAGGCGAGCGCCCGGTTGGCGGGCAAGGTCCAGACCGTGGTGGTCCAGATCACGATGGAGGCGTTCTCGACCGGGCCGGACAGAATCGGGAAGCGGACGAAGACCGTGTCGCTGGTGCGGTCATGGTACTCGATCTCGGCCTCGGCGAGCGCGGTTTTCTCGACCGGCGACCACATGACCGGGCGAAGGCCGCGGTAGAGGGCGCCGTTCAGCAGGAACTTGCCGATCTCGGCCGCGATGGCGGCTTCGGAGCCGAAATCCATGGTAGCGTAGCGCCCGGCCCAGTCGCCCGTCACGCCGAGGCGCTTGAACTCGGCGGTTTGCACGTCCAGCCAATGGGCGGAGTAGCGGCGGCATTCGTCGCGGAAATCGAGCACCGGGACGGCGTCCTTGTCGCGTCCGGTCTTGCGGTATTCCTCCTCGACCTTCCACTCGATCGGCAGGCCGTGCGTGTCCCAGCCGGGGATATAGCCGACACGCTGCCCGGCCATCCGGTGCGCCCGCATGATGACGTCCTTCAGGATGCGGTTGAGCGCGTGGCCAGTATGCAGGTGGCCGTTTGAGTAGATGGGGCCATCATGCAGCACCCACTCAGGGCGGTTTTCGGCGGCTTTCTGCGTGCGGTCCCACAAGCCGATCCGCTCCCAACGCGCGAGCATTTCCGGCTCCCGCGTGGGGAGGTCGCCGCGCATGGGGAACGGAGTTTGCGGCAGGAAGACGGTATTCTTATAGTCGGTCATGACAGGTCCAGGTTGGTTGCGAGCGTGGGCGAGGCGCTAGGCGTGCGCCGGGCCGAAACTAATTCGCTGCTGCGTCCTGGTGTGCATCGAGGTGTTATGGGGATAGGGGTGGGGTGGGGTCAAGCGGTTCTGTCGCGACCCAGGGCTAACGGGTTTGTGCAACCGGACACGGCTTTGGTGTCCGGTTAGACCAAAATCCGCGCTTGTTCTGCATCGGCGGCGATCTGCGCCCGTAGTTCGTCGAAAGAAGCGAATTTTCGTTCGGCGCGTAGGTAGGCCAGCAGGGCGACGCTGACCTCTTGGCCGTACAGGTCTTCGGCGAAGTCGAATAGGTGGGCCTCGACCCGGCTTTCCATGCCGTCGTTCACGGTGGGGCGGCGGCCGATGTTGGCGACGCCGGGGACCGTGCGGCCATCTAGAAGGCGCACGTGCACGGCATAGACGCCGCGTGCCGGCTCAATGTGACGGCCTAGGGGGACGTTGACGGTAGGAAAGCCGATGGTGCGGCCGCGCTTGTCGCCGTGCATGACCAGGCCGCGGATGGCCCAGGGGCGGCCGAGGTCGGTGGCGGCGCGCTCGGGGTAGCCGTCCTGTAGCAGGCGGCGGATCCGCGTGCTGCTGATGGGCCCCTGCGTGTCCACGAGCTTTGGCACGAGGGTCAGGCCGATGCCTAGAGCCTCCGCCCGCGTGGTAAGATAGGCGGCATCCCCGCCCCGCCGGTGCCCGAACGCGAAATCCGCGCCGCAGGCGATGTGCGCGGCACCGATGCCACGATCGAGCACCTCATCCACGAACTGGCCGGCCGTGAGTGCGGCGAAGCCGGTGTCGAACGGCAGCTGGAACAGGATCGTGACGCCGAGCGCTGCCAGGGCCGCCGCGCGCTCGTCCGAAAGCGTCAGGCGGAACGGCGGGTCGTCTGGGCGGAACAGTTCGCGCGGATGCGGCTCGAAGCTCAGCACGGCCAGGGGCGCGCCGGGCCGGGCGGCGTGCGCGGTGCGGAGCAGGTGCGCGTGACCGAGGTGCACGCCATCGAAATTGCCCAGCGCCACCGTCGCCTCGCGCGCGCTCTCCGGCACTGCGCGCCAGTCCTGGACGATCTGCATCAGTCGCGGGGCCGCACGGTGGCCTCGCCTGAGATCACGGCCTTTCCCGCTACGGTGCAGGTGGTCTTCAGCGTCGCCTGCTTCTTGATGGGGTCGAGCGCGATGATCTCTGCGGTGGCGGTCACGGTGTCGCCGATCCGGACAGGGCGGCGGAACAGCAGGGTCTGCGTGAGGTAGATGGTGCCCGGGCCCGGCATCTTGGTGCCCATCACCGCGCTGATCAGCCCGGCGGATAGCATGCCGTGCGCGATGCGTTCCTTGAACGGTGTGGCGGCCGCGACCTCGGTATTGAAATGCACCGGGTTGGTATCGAGGCTCACGGCGCCGAACAGCAGGACGTCGGCCTCGGTGATCGTCTTACCCAGGCTGGCGGTCTGGCCGACCGTGAGCTGCTCAAAAGAATACCCATCCATCCGTGCTCTCCTTGGTTGGACAAGGCCTGCGCCGGGTGCGATCGTCAAGCCGGGGAGCATTGCATGGACCGACATCACGACGCCGCCCGCCTCTTGCTGAGTGCCCGGCGGGACCCGTCACAGAAGCTGCGCAGCCTGCCGGAGGTGATGCGGCCCACGACCGAGGCGGAGGCCTATCTGATCCAGCGCGGGGTCATGGCGGAGCTGGGTGAGATCGGCGGCTGGAAGGTCGGGTCGCCGCATCCGGACGGTCCGGTCAACTGCTCGCCTCTGCCCTTGTCCGGTATTCAGACCAGCCCTGGCCATGCTACGGAGGAGCCGATCCGGGCCGTGGAGGCGGAGATCGCGGTGCGGCTTGGGCAGGATTTGCCGGTCCGTTCCGACCCGTACGCCGAGGCGGACATCTTAGCCGCGATCGCCAGCGCTCATCCGGCACTCGAGGTGCTGACCGGACGGTTTGCCGATCCGGACGCGGTGGATGGCTTCTCGGGCTTGGCCGATAGTGGTTCGCATGGTGGATTGATCGTGGGTCCGCCGGTGCCGGGTTGGACCGGCATCGACCTCGCGCATGAGACGGTGCGGCTCATGGTGAATGGGGGCTTGGTGAAGGAGAGCACGGGCAACCCGGGCGGGCCGATGCTACGGCTGTTGATCTGGCTGGCCAATACCGGGGCGCACTGGGCCGGGGGGCTGCGCGCCGGGCAGGTGGTGACGACCGGGTCATGGACGGGCAAGGATGTCGTGCCACCGATGGCGTTGGTGCGGGCGGAGTTCGGGCGGTGTGGGGCGGTGGAGGTGCGGTTCGGCCCTAATCTGGCGGCGCCACCCGTAACACCATGACCACGGTGACGGAAAAGCTCGAATCGCCGGCTTCGGCAGCGACGGGCCGCACCGGCGGTGCCGGCCGCAACGCGCGCGCCCGCTCGAATACGAGCGGCGCCTGAGCGCTGCTGAGGCCGGGCGCCGGGTCGACCTCCACCATGTCTATGCCCAGTATCCGTTGGCCGGTCGCACTGGCGATGGCGCGTGCCTGGGCCAGTGCCGCCTGGCTCGCTTCGGCCACCATTTCCAGCCGGGCCGCCTCCATCTCTTGCTCCCGCGGGGAGGAGCCGAATTGGCCCAAGCCCGTCGCACCGTTATCCAGGCAGCCGGCCAGCAGCGACGGCAACTGCTCGGGCGTAGTGCGGAACGAGACCGTCAGCCGCCCTGCATAGCCCTTGATCCGGTCGGGCTGGCCGCGCAGTTCTTGGATTTCCGGATCGAAGCTCATGCCGTCCGTGCGCAGCCGCTCGGCCGGTTGGCCCCTTAGGAATGTCAGCAGTGACTGCGATTGCCGGCCCAGTTGGGACGCTGTGGCGCGCAAGTCGCGCCCGTGCACCTCGATGCTGACCACCGCATCGGACACCGTGTTGGGCAAGCGGCGCCTGGCGTCCGCATGGGTGGTAATGATCCCTAACGGCGGCCGGCCCGGTGCATCCGACACGCCAGGTGCTGGTTGCGCGGCGGCATGTCCGAAGGTCAATCCCAGCGCGATAGCCAATAGGCATTGAAAACGAGGACTGGTTGGGCCGAAAGCTAGGTTCATCTTGACTGCTCCTCTGCGCCGTTGAAAGACGACCGTTCTGATCTGCGCGGTCTGGCCCCGCGTGGATAGTGCATCCAACATTGGCTCGATACTCCCGAACTCGCTGCCAGGACTGTCCCTCGTTGCGCATTCGGCAACTAACGATCTTGTCGCCCGTTGGGCCGGAGTCACTAGATAGGAACTCGCAACATGCCGAACGGCGTCCGTCGTGCCCCTGCCGGAGCTATTGCTGCAGCCGTGATCGGGTTGGCGCTCGCCGCTGCGGTGACGACGCCCGGGCTGGGGCAGACCGCGTCCGAGACCGAGTGCGACCGGCTGGCCCAGCCGCCCCGGCAGACGATGGGCAAGCTGCCCGCACTGGCGGAAGGCGTTACTTATGCAAGTTTGCGCGCTGCTGCGGCACGCAAAGCCTGTGAACAGGCGATGACGGAGCAGCCTGGCGACGTGCGCTTCGTGGTTTACGCCGCAAGGGCCGCCGACAAGGCCGGGGATTCGCGGGAGGCGGTTCGGCTGTATCGGCTGGCGGCCGAAAAGGGCAACGCGCTGGCACAGAATAACTTGGGCGCGATATATGAGGCCGGCGAGGGCGCGCTGCCGCGCAACGAGCGCGAGGCGCTGCGCCTGTATCAACTCGCGGCCGACCAGGGCCTGCCCGGCGCCCAGAGTAATCTCGGCGCGATGTGTGCCACCGGCCATGGCGTGCAGCGCAACGAGCGGGAGGCGGTGCGGCTATGGATGATGGCGGCCGAGAGCGAGGACTCGCAGGCGCAGAACAACCTTGGCAAGATGTATGCGGAAGGTCGCGGCGGCCTGCGGCGGGACAATCAAGAGGCGGCCCGGATGTGGCGTCTGGCTGCGGCTCAGGGCAGCGTGGAAGCCACCAACAACCTGCGCCGGATGGGCGTACGCTGACGGTGTCCTAGCCAGGCCGCCTGCCGAACGGAAAGCTGTTCGTTCTGAACCGGCAGATGCTGAGTTGGCTGGGGGACCTGGATCCGGAGTATCGGAAAGGTCTCTCAGTCACATCAACTGCTTACGTTGACAAACATGCCGCACCGACGGCTTTGTGGACCGAGGGGGTGGACCCGTCAAGCGGTCCGGAGTGGGGGACGTGAACACCCGGCGGCGGGACGGCAGTGCAGGGCGGCTGAATTGACGCGCAAGGATTCGCTGACCGTTCAGGTCATGGAGTTGCACCAAGGACTCCGTGGCAGCCGCTCACAGGATTGCTGCTTTTTTCGACCGACGTGCCAATTGCGAGCTATTTTCTTGGCGATGCGCTTCAGGCATCGGGCGCCATGGTCAACACCTCTCGCGAGCCGCTACTCGTGTCCTCAATCCCGGCTTTGCGTCGTCTATCTCGGCCAGCCTCACTCGGTTAGCTTGTAGACGCCGAATGGTGACCACGTCGTCGAAACCAGCCGGACGTATCGTTTGGAGATTTCATTCAGCACGTTCCAGGTCCGCGACCTTTGCGAGAAGCGCGAGGCCGCGGCAACCGCATTTGGGTATGACGTGGCCAGACAACTGGAGGATCGCTTGGCCGATTTCCTGGCCATTGATGTCGCCGCTGACTTAAAGTCCCTTTTCCCGCAGGATTTGGAAGAGCGAACAGAACATGAGTGGTCGCTCCGTCTGTCAGCATCGCATGCGCTCGTTTTCTCGGCGGCCCACGTGAAGCCTAAGAGGCTTACGCCTGAGGGCGCGACAGATTGGAACCGCGTGACTAGAATCCGAGTCGAAGCAATTGAGGTCGCCAATGGCTGACGGGGAGTTTCAGCCCAACTGGTTTTCTAAACCTGGCGACACGCTCGGCATGATCATGGCACGTCGTGATCTGTCGCCGTCGGTGGTCGCCGATGGTGCTGGTTGCGATCTGGGAACCGTCATGGGCGTCCTGTCGGGTAGGCTGGCGATCGACCGTGATCTCGCAATCGGATTTGCTAGCGCGGTCGGCGGCTCTCCAGCCTTTTGGGAGCGGCGGCAGTCTCTCTACGATGATGCGCTGGCGCGGGTGTCTGCCGCCATCCCGCGAGTTCAGGCGGAGGCATGGATCAGGAAGCTACCCGTCTCCGAGATGTCGACAGCTGGTTGGATCGAGAAATCCCACCGCCTTCCAGAGAAGGTCAGGGCATGCTTGGCATACTTCGGCGTCAACGACGCGGCCGAGTGGGAACGACGTTATGCCTCGATCACCCGCGAGGCAGTTTTCAGGACGTCACCAAGTTTCGAATCCAAGGTTGGAGCTTTGTCTGCATGGCTTCGTCAGGGCGAGATCAAGGCATCGGTGGCGGTTTGCGCGCCGTTTGACCTTGTCAAGCTTCGCGGTCTCGTGCCTGGCCTAAGAGGATTGACGAAGGCCGCCAAGGCGCCCGCTTACTTCCTGCCTAGGCTGGTGAAAGCCTGTGCTTCAGCCGGCGTGGCAGTCGTGTGCGTACGCGCGCCATCCGGCTGCCGCGCAAGCGGCGCGGTTCGATTTACCAACCATGACAAGGCAATGCTCCTGCTCAGCTTCCGGCATCTCTCCGACGATCACTTCTGGTTCACCTTTTTCCATGAAGTGGGCCACCTATTGCTCCATGGGCGGGACGCGGCGTTTGTGGACGGCGAGAACACCTCAAGCGACCAGAGGGAGATCGAGGCAAATAGGTTTTCAGCCAGCACCCTTGTTCCTCCGGAGCGTCAGGCTGAGATGATGGCTTTACGGGCGCGGACTGATTCGATTGTCCGCTTTGCCGTTTCCATCGGTGTCTCCCCGGGGATTGTGGTGGGTCAGATGCAGCACTCGAAGGTGATTGGGCCTGATCAGCTCAATTTTCTTAAGAGGCGTTACACCGTGCCAGAGTTGGTCGAAGCCTGTTCTCAACCCGTGAAGTGAATGAACCTGTCAGGGCTTTTCTGCCAGTTGCACAGGGAGTCTTCCACCACCTGCATGCCCACTTTCAGGTCGGCTTCCAACTCCGTGATCCAGTTCTCCAGCAATGCTTCGTCGATGGCAGCATGGCGGTTATTTCCAAACAGCAGCCGCGCGCCTCGTAAAGGCCCCGTGGAACCTTTGAGGTAGGCCGCTCCTGGCTCGATCGGGGCGAGGCCGAGCCGCCCCAGCAACGCCAGGAAGTCAAACCTCGCCAACCGTCCGAAACGGGCAACCTTCAAACTCGTGTAGAATTCCTTGAAGATGGAATGCGGGTCGTTGCCGCCGGTGTGAACAAGGGCGGCAAATCGATGCTTGTTCGATTTCGCTGGCCCTATCCATGCGACGTAGCTGGAGACGACAGCTCCTGTCCCGGCCGCACCGGCGCGGAGGCTTTCGTACTTACGATGATTGCCGAACGCGCCGCCGATGCCCGTAATGTTAGTTTCAAGCCATAGACTGAATGCGCCGGGTGACCCGCTTACCCTGCTCCATGTCCAAGTCAGTCCGCCGCTCCCGGCATAAACGTCTCGAAGCCGCCTCCATCCCCAGCGTGGGTGCTTCCCGAAATGGGTGGCAAGGAAAATGAGCCATACAGCTTCGTCGAGCTGCCCCGCATTTGCGTGGTAAACGGCCCCGCGCTCCGGATCGAACATCTCTGAAGCAGGATCTGCGCGCCGCTGGTCGGCGGGCCTCGACCTGATTGCCTGGGTGTAGTCGAGCCGCCGCATGCTGGCGACCATCTGCATGGCAAGCGCGAGGCGCCGCTCATTCGTCCCGATACCGGGTAGCGGCCGCTTGCTCTGGGAGAAGGCTGCCAGCGACGCGTCGAGGCGATCCAGAAGGGGTTTTCGGCTGGGCCACACCGGAGCCATCCTAAAGCCTCAACGAACGCTGCTTGGGGTCACGGGGCGAGAGTGGCTTCAGTGTCCTGCGCCCGTCGATAAAGGGTTTGTATCGCTTGCAGTCCATCGCGGAACTCAGTGCGTCTATGCGCTGCTCATCACCAGTCGCATCGAAAACCTGCAACAACCTGACGATGTCCGACCAATACGGCGCAACGTTCAAAGTGTCGGGATCCAGGTGCTCCCCGAGGCGAATCCGCCGTTCTGCCTCGAGCACGTGGCCGATGGAGACCCAAGGATCCCCAGACGGCATTTCCGGCATCTCGATCCTGGGTTGGACAGCCTCTGCGACGTACAGTTCCGCCCCCTCTCGGTGGTCCTCGTAGAGGTGCATGCTGCCGACGAAATGCCGATAGGTCCCGATCTCGTATCCCAGGGAACGGGCGACGATCTCTTGGAACATCGTGAAGCAGAAGATGTCGTGTGGTAGCCCAAGATAAGCGTCGTTGGACCTCATCGTGGTGACCATGTGGAGCAGGCTGTCGCGAACAAGGAATTGGAAAGTTGTCGTGCAAGGGATTTCCGGAAAGGGGCGGCTCAGGTCGTTGGCGTCAAACAGGTGTATGACGGCCCGTCGCGAAGACGGTCTTGCCCGTAGGAGCGCAAGCACGTTGGCAACCTGATCCTGGCCGTGGAGATTGAAGAGCCGGGAGCCATATCCCCCGTGCACGGTTAGGCCATCCTCGGTCTCCTGTTCGTAACGGGAGATGTAGCGGCTTATGAAGGCGAGCTGGTTGTCGCGGGTAAGATACCAGAGCAGCTCCCCAATGGCGCTGAACGGCTTGCCACGCATTTCTGTCCGGCTAAGCCGCGCTCGCGGCTTATGTAGCACTATGGATACGCCGATCAGCTCACGTGTCGAGTTTCGCGACGTCTGCACGATTGCCGTCTGTTTGAGGAGGATCGGATAGAGTTCAGCGAGCGCGTCATCGAGGGTATCGCAGCTAATTTCCATGGGCTAATTTCTTGGTTGGGCAACGATTGCGCTAGTGAGGACGCACGGACTGGTGGACTGGACTCCCCAGCTTCCGAGATGTCCAGGAGTCTATTCGATTTTGCCGTTGACAACCATCCCACATCGTTAACGTCGGGGTCAGCGGAATGCCCGGTCAGTTATGCCAACCAGCGTGCACGACGCACTATCCCGGCCCGAGACATTGACTGGTTTGAAACGGGGGGTGGTTACAACAAAGTAGATTTGTGGCGGTGTCGGATTGCTAGGAACGTGGCGCCTTCTTCGGCGCCGGAGGGCAAGAGGTGGTTCGTTTCGGCTACGGTGGGAGAGTGCTGCCCGAGGTGCTGGCCCTCGACGTGCAACATGTCCCGACATTTACTATGGAGGCCACCGATGATGCGCCCGCGGCGAAGTTCGCCATCGAAGTCCGGGAGGGAAGGTTCCTCGTCGATGTGGAAGTGGAAAGGTTCAACGGCCACGTTGCGAACGCATTGCTGGTGCCCGCCACCGACTTGGTGCGGGTGCTGGTGGAGGTCGTCGGGTTCTCCGACGGCGTCCCCTACAGCGTCATGGTCGACCACGTCTTGCAACCCGATGGGCAACGCCAGAAAGTTGTCTTTGCCGACAGGCGCATGGCGGCGCGCTGCACGGCGTTCAGCAAGGACGATGTCGGGCGGGTGGTCAGCATGGCGGCGAGCGACCTGCGGTTGGCCCGCGCCCTTTCCGACCTGATGATGAGTCTCAGCATCCCCCATTACTCGCCGATAAGCTGCGGGCGGGTAGCCGAAGCCATCCTGAATCTGCTCACGGGCAGCAAGGGTCCGGCCGCGTGGGCGGAGATGCGGTCGGTCCTGCGCGTCGACGAGGCATACCTGAAGCTGCTGACAGAGCATTCCAAGAAGCCACGTCACGGCGATCGTGTGAGGGTCGAGGCCGCGGTGACGACCGAGCTGCTCGGACGTGCCTGGACCCTCCTGAATCGCTACGTGGCCTACCGCCTCGGTGACGACAAGCCTCTCGACCCCCTGAACTTCCCGGTACTCGGGGGATAGCGTTTCCTGCTTCGGCCGGTAGTGCCTTCGACAGTTTGCGAAGATCACGCGTTCGTTTCGCATCCATCCATGACAAAAACCTGCCACTTCGAACCGTATCGGGGCGGTGACCGACTGCCGCTGTCTGCCGTTCGGCGGCAATCGTTCACTGGAAACCCCAGTATCGTCTAGGGTTTTGGCTCGCTAGCTCTCCGAGTCACTCCCTCCGAAGGGGAGTGACTCGGGACCGAAAAACCTACAGATTGGCCTGTTTTCCCTGAATTTCCAGTTGGTTGTCGTTAGCGAACCTGACGAGCGCATGCGGGTTATGCCAAATTCCGGTCAGGCCATACATCTCGGCCACCTCCGGAGCGAGCTGCTTCGGCGCCCTCTTGATGTAGCGCCGGACACTCTCGCCGTCGTTCCAGTCGAACCGGATCTCCACCTCGAGGATGTCGCCCGTCAGCAGGTAGGTGTTGGTCGCGGCGGTATGCCGGAGGACGTGGAGCGTCACGCTCTCCCAGTCCGGCACCCCGACCGCCTTGGCGGCGCTGCGCAGGTGCTTGTTCACGTAGGCACCGAACGAGTTCTCGTTCGCGTGGGGCGTCCCGTCCGCACGCACGAACACGGCGTCAGCCGAGTCCTTGCGGCGGTCCAGGATGGCCGCCAGCGTTGCGATCGTCCACGGGCGCGGGTCCGGTATGGTCCGGTCCCGTACCTCGTCCTCGCCCGAACTCTTCGTGTCCCGCAGGGTGATGACGCCGCGCTCCAGATCCACGAAGCGGAACGACATCGCGTGGAGTTCGCTCCTCCTGGGTCCCTCGCCGAGGCCGACGCACAACGCGTCGGCCGCGAGCTGGTGGCCTTGACTGACCAGCAGTGCGTGCATCGCCTTGCAGTGCCTCGGCTCGAGGTACACCTCGCGCGGCTTTCCTTCCCTCAAGGTCGGGAAGCACGGGGCGGGACAGCCCCGCTTCAAGCCGAAGTGGCCGTGGGCGAAGCCCAGCGTCGCCCTTACCGTGACGACCGCCCGCTTCAGGGTGGATTCCGCGTAGCCGGGCCTGAGGGCCTCCTTGGCCAGCCGCTCCACCATCTCCCAGTCGACGTCCTCGCACAGCGTGTCGGCGCCGATCCGCGCCAGCCATGCCCCGGCCTGGCGGATGCTGCCGGCCGAATGCCGACCCTGCCCGAGACGCTTCTGGTTCGCCTCGCCGTATGTCGCCTTCCGGGGCTTGCCGCGACCCTGGTACAGCTTCTCGGCCTGCGCCACGATCCGCGATATCTCCACCTCCGCGAGGCGCCGGTCCGTCGTGAGGGTGCTTCCCCTCAGCCGGATACCGAAGATTGTGCCCCTGAAGTGGTAGGCCCCGCCCCGCTTGAGGCGCACGAGGCGCACGCCCCGAACCGGCCTCTTCCTGCCCGGCCCCGCCATGGGGCCTGTCGTGTTGTCGTCCATCAGTGCAACCTCCGTCCTGCCTACGCCGACCACAATGATCGGGTGAGCCCAGAACTAGGTGTGGTGCAATCCACAAGTCAAATTGATGGTAGGATAAGTAATGACAGTAATCCGGACTAATGTTTCGGTGTCCGGATGACCGGTGCTCCACGCCGGTTCCGACCCCGTTCAGGGGGAAATCCTTGCCTACTTAGACTTGCGCCCGTCTTGACCTTACATGGCATTGGAGGTTGAGCAATGGTCCCCTTATTCCGGTGAAACCAGTGTCCACTTGCACGACATCGCGGCGGGGGCCGGCTGGCAGAGCCGGACGCCATCGACCGGGGGCGCGAGAAGGATTAGTTTTGCATCGCGCAACCCGTATTTTTCACTTATCCTTGCCCCCTGCCGGACACCTTCCCAGACCGCCAGGGCAGGTTCGCACGTTTAGAATACCCGGGAACAAACGCTCTTGCCGCGGGGAATGAAATATATTTCCGGGCTAGAAGTCGTGATTACGTCCGCCCGCGCCTCGTCCCCAAAAGGCCAGGATCTCGGGGATCATCGTCTCCGGCGCGAGGTGCGTGTATCGATCTGCCATCGCGAGAGAGTCCCATGCGCCGTCCACCATCAGCTTCTTGAGGCTCTTGTGCACGGCGTAGTGCCAGGACGCCCAGCTGTGGCGCATCATGTGGAGGTGGACCCTGCGCCCGATCGCGCCGTCAGCGATGGCTTGGAAAGCCCGGTTCAACTGTGCGCCGGACACGCGGGGGTCGGAATGCCAGGGCGTCCCGTCGGCCCGGCGGAAGACCGGACCCTCCAAGCCCTGCTGCGGCAGCCCGGCAAGTGCCTCAACCGCGCGCGGCTCGAGGTCCAGGATGCGGTCCTTAACCTCCCCCGTGCGGGCCTTGATGTCCCGCAAGGTCGCACGCCCGTAGCGGAGCTGGACGTGTTGCCAGTCCAGTCCGAGCACCTCGCCCCGCCTTGGCCCCGCGGAGAACATGAACTCGAACAGGGGTGCCAGGTGAGGCGGCGACGCGGCCACGATCGCCTCGGCCTCGGGAGGCGTGAGCCACTCCTTCCGTCCCTTCGGCTGCCGGATGACCTCGAACACGGGAGGCGTGCACCAGCCGCGGATCGCACCGTGGCGAAGCACCGCCCGGACGGGGGACACGACCTCCCTGAGGCGGGTGGAGTCCGTCACGTTCGCCCGCAGCATGCGCTCGTAGGCATTGTCCAGCAGCTCCTGGTCCACCCCGTCGCAACGGATGGTTTCCAAGCCCTCCCGCCGGAGCCACACCAGGAAGCGGCCCAACCGCCACCGGGTGTCGTCGCTCCGCGGCCGCTTCAAGTAGTTGAGGGCCACGTCCGCGAACGGCCGCACCATCTTCAGCCCGTGGATGCCAGCGCGGTAGACTTCCGCCTCGCGGACCGCCCGCCGTTCTTCGGCGAGGACGGGATTGTCAGTGCCAGTGCTTTCTCGAATGCGTTGGCCACGGATGGTGCCCGATAGCCAGAGCATGCGCGTGGTGGGGAGGGTGACGATTTTGAGGGGCATCGGAGGCTCTCGATCAGGTGGGTGATGGCAAATTCGTCGAATAGGACGCGTCGCCCGGCCTTGATGACGGGCGGGTGGTGCCTGGCGATCAGGAGCCTCAGCGTCCGCTCCGGGACGCGCATGCGGGCCGCCGCCTCGGCGAACGTGAAAAGGGCGTGGCCGACTACGGCTTCGGGAGGCGGTCCCGTCGTCTTCTCAAGCAGGCCGTCGGCACGGTCCCGCGGTCTATCCGTCGAGGTCGAAGTCGGAACCGACCACTCGAACGACGGTGCCCTGCCGGGCGCGGCGAGGTCCGCGATCATGCCGCGCCCCTTCCGTCGAGCCATGCGAGGACCACTGCCATCGAACGGTGGACGTGAATCATCCGCCCGCCGGGTAACATGAGGATCGCTCCGTCATCGGTCTCGCAGACCGCTCCCACGCCCGTGGCGGAAACTGCATGGAGCTGACCGTCGCGGTCCCGCAGTACGACGTAGCGGCCGACCCGCTCGCCTTCTTCCAGGCTACGGCAGGTCATGGCAGGTCCCCCTGGCGGAGCAGCAACACCTCGGCTTTGGCGAGGCCGATCACCTTGGTGCCGTGCCTCGTCACGCCGACGCAGCTCTGGTGGTGGTGCCCATGGACGACGAGGCGGACGCCCATGCCATGCGCGAGGTCGTCGAGCGCGGCGAAGCCGTGCCTGTGCGACGAGGGTGCCTCATGGGTCAGGAGGATGTCCGCCCGGGCGTCGGCCAGCGCGAGGAAGTCCTCCGGGAAGATCCCGTCCCGCTGTTTCAGCGGCACGCCCCCGCGCCACCGCTCGTGATGGGCAAGCTGCCGGACGAATCCCGCACGGCTCCGGGATACGGGCGGATCCGGGGGAAGCCAAATCCTCCGCTTGAACACGCCCGCGATCCCGGCGACCGCGAACGACCCGAGCCGGGCCACCCGGGCGTGCAGGAGGCCGTCGGGATGGTCGCCGACCAGGTTGTCCCAGAACCGAGCGAGGTCCTTCTCGTGGTTGCCGTAGAGGAAGCGGACCTCCACCCCGGCCGCGAAGACCGGGGCAAGCTCGAGGTGGATCGGCCGCACGAGGTCGCAGTCACCGAGGATCACCACTGCGTGCGACGCCTCCTCCGCCACCGCGGCGAGCAACGGACGCCACTCCCCATGCGGGTCGCCATAGATGACGAGGCTCATGGCACGACCCCGCCCGCGTCACGGTGGTGCGCTGTCACCAGCGCCTCGATCTCCGGCCCCGTGAGCGAGCGCATCGCCACCAGCGCATCCGCGACCGCGGAAACCGCCTGGCGATGGTTCCGGACCAGGTCCACCGCCTCCGCATGCACGGTTTCAAGGTGGGCCTGCACCCGCGCCGCGAGCGCGGGCCGGAGCGCCAGCAGCGTGCCCACCGTCTCGGACGTTGGCAGGCCCTGCCACAGCGGCCCGAACGTTCCCAAACCCAGGGCGGTCTCGAGCGCCACCGCGAGGCAGGTTGCCATCGCGAGGTCGCTGGTGGGAGAGCCGCCGCTGCCGCCGGAGAAGCCGCCCAGCAGGACCTCCTCGGCAGCGCGACCCGCGAGCAGCTCGATCAAAGTGCCATGGACTGCCGCGCGGGTGCTCCGCGTATCTTGCGCGGTCCGGACCGACCCGGGCGGCCCGACCGCCAAGCCGATGCGGGCTTCCGTGACGGCACCAGGCCGGAGGACCGCCGTCGCGACCGCATGCCCGGCCTCGTGAACGGCGACCATCCTCTCGACTTCCGGGAGGAACGTCGCGTTCCCGATCGCGGCGAGCAGGTCCGCGGGGATCATCGGGCGCCCGTCCTGGCGGGCCGACTGCCGCGCCGTCCTGATCCAGCGCGCGCAGTCCGCCCCGTTCCCGCCCAATGCGAGCCGGGCCGCAGGCTTGATGTCGGCATGGGCGAGATCCGTCCCGAGGTGGTGGCGCAGGATGCCCTCCAGCGCGGCGGGGTCGGGCCGCCGGATCTCGAGCATGCGGTCCAGCCTGCCCGAGCGGACGAGAGCGGGATCGAGCGCGGCGGGATCGTTGGTGGTGCCCAGGACGAGCACCCCCGCCCGGCCTTCGGTGCCATCTAGCAGTTCGAGGATGCACGTGATGACGGACGTCCAGTAATCCTTATGCTCGCCCTTGTCGGCGAGGCGGGTGCCGATCGCGTCGACCTCGTCGATCAGCAGCACGCACGGCGCCCTTCGCGTCGCGTCGGCGAACGACGCGCGCATGGCCTTGAGGCAGTCGCCTAGACAGCCGTTGCCGCTGGCCTGCCACCGGGCGAACGAGGCCGAGACCAGCGGCACCCCCGCGCTTCGGGCCAATGCCTCGGCGAACATGGTCTTTCCCGTGCCGGGCACGCCGTGCAGGACGGCTGCGGCGTCCACCGCGCTCCACGGGATGCGGCCCGCGCGGTATTCGACGAGATCGCGGATCCAGCGCCTGCCCCAGGCGACGGCCTCGTCCATGCCGTGGATCCCATCCAGCGTCGGGCCGGGACGTCCCGCCGCCGGCACCGGCGCCTCCACCAGCGCGACCAGGCGCGTCAGGTAGGTGTCCGCGGACTGGCGGTGACGGCGGGCGAAGCGGAGGATGTCAGGCGTCATCTTGGCGGCGACACTTTCGGGGATCGTGACGGTGGGCGTCCGCCCCGTCACCTGACCGATGACGGCCCGCAACATCCGCGAGTCGAGCGGCAATACCGCGAGACGGCAGTCCGGCGATCGCGTGAGATGGGACGGCAGGAGCGTGTCCGGCGAGGGGGAGAAGCCCACGACTGCCCGTCCTTTCCACGCTGTATCCGCCACGACGTCGTTCCCGCGCTCTGGCACGTGCGTCCGTTCGGAACCGTCCCGGCTGAACACCACCCACGCGCGGCTGCGCAGCCTGCGCAGCTCCTCCTCGCCGTCGGCCGGGTCGGACCCGCGGCGGAACTGCGCCTGCCACTGGGCCGACACCGTGGGGAGCCACTCCGGGCCGGGCACCGAGACGACCGTCAGGCCGCCCCGCGCACGGACCTTCTTGCCTGCGCGGCCTTCCCTGACGGCGCGGAGCACCATCAGGCGCGCGGCGACCATCGCCGGGTCGACGCCCTGGGGAGGGAACACGGTGACGGTCCCCCCGCCCGGCAGCTGGATTTCCAAGCTCTCCTCGATCTCGAGGTCGGCTGGCAACTCGAAGTTGCCTCGGCGATTGCCGATGTTGCGCACTTTCAGGTTCGAAGGCTCGGGTGTCGGCTCCGGCCCGGCTTCGGAAGCGGGCGTGAATGGGCGGGGGCCGCGCACGGCGCGCCTGCCCGGATGGTCGTCGTTCATGTTCAAAAATCCTGCGTCGCTCGTTACCCCGGTGGGGAAGGCGTCAGCGCAGGTCAGCCCGTCGGAGGATCCGAGGTCAGGCCTGCGTCGGCATGCCTATGAGCCGACCGGACAGCCGGCACCGGGGACAGGCCGGGGCGGCTGGCTCGATGCGGGCGTGGGAGGAAGAGACCGGAACGATCATGATGGCGAACACATGAGGAACAGATGCCACGCCGTCAACCCCCAAAACGATCGCATGGTGGTCAGTTTGAATGTCGACTTCCGAGCCATTCGCTGCTGGCTATGGAACTCGTGTCGACAAAAAGGCTTGCAGTCTGGGATGCCACGTTCGCCCGTTGAACCCGCTTTGGGGATGACGAATGCACATGGCAAGAGGCGCCGCACTCAGCGTCCTATATCTACCAACATGGAAGTTCTCGTTGCCTAGCGCGAGATGATACCCATCGCGATCCGGCGGATCGAATTGAGGCATTGCGTTCCACAACCGGCTACCGCAGGCAGCGATGTGCGTCGGTCGCAGTAATTCAACCACTGCTCGGAAGGCGGCCTCTGAACGCGTGAAATCCTCCCGGCTCGGCGCGACCCTTGCCTGGGGCATTACCTTTCCGACGTAGTTATAGAAGGCGACAGGCCGAAAGGTCTCCTTTCGGTCGATCTGCCATGGCTCCTTGCCGCACAAGGCAACGGCCAAATGAGTGAAAAATCGGTAAGCCGGGTTCGAGATCCCTGAAAGCCACTCTTCGACCACTGGAATGGTCATATCGACTGCATTCGGGTCATCGCCGTGGTGGCTCTCTCCGAGCAGAAGGAGCCGCGACGAATTCTCTCGAAAACGGGTGCCGACCCAGGGCGGATGCTGGATGTCAGTCACGGCTCTGATCCTCCCGGCCAGCGAAAGCGCGGCTATCGCTGTTCATTGATGGAGGGCTTTCCTAGCGATCATTCAGGACAGCAGCAACGAGTTGATATCAGTCGCCTCGATCCGGTGCTTATGTCTGATCTGATCAGAAGCGAAAGTTGCTGGACGGCAACGAGCTTCTACCTCCTAAGCTTCCATGTCCCCAATGTCGGCTGGCTGGCTTCGGCGCTTTCCGGTGCATCCAACCTTCCTGAGGTTTAGTCGCCGCCGCCGAATCTCCGGGCTGGGCGAGGCACTCAACCCCCAATAGACTCAGGCATGATCAGCAATAGCCGATTCGCTTGAGCCAGGCCGACAAGTCGGCCGACGCGGTTTCGCGTTTCGGCGCGGCGCTCAAGGCAAAGCTGTCGGGCAAGGGGGCGGTCGGCGCGCCGGAGGACCAGCTTCGCGCCCCTTTCGAGTCCTTGCTCGGCGACATGGCGGAAATCCTTCTCTTCGCCCCCGGCAAGGTCGTCGCGGTTGGGGAGACGACGCTTTCTTCGCTCAAGACCCGGCCCGACTACGCGGTGAAGATTGGCGACGTGCTGGCGGGCTACGTCGAGGTCAAGGCGCCGGGCAAGGGCGCTGACCCTCGGCGGTTCAAGGACGACCACGACCGTGCCCAGTGGGACAAGCTGAAGTCGCTGCCCAACATCCTCTACACCGACGGCAACGCGTTCTCCCTGTGGCGCGACGGCAAGCTCCAGGGCGAGATCGTTCGCCTCGACGGCGATGTCGAAACCTCGGGTGCGGGCCTCAAGGCCCCTCCCGGTTTGACGCGCGTCTTCTCTGATTTCCTCCGATGGGAGCCTATCGCACCGACGAGCGCGCGGGCATTGGCGGACGTGAGTGCCGGGCTGTGCCGCCTGCTCCGGGACGAGGTCACCGAGCAACTGGCACTCGGCACGGAGGCGCTGGCGGGGCTGGCAGAGGACTGGCGCCGGCTGCTCTTTCCCGAGGCGACGGATGCCGAGTTCGCGGACGGCTACGCCCAGGCGGTCACCTTCGGGCTGCTGATGGCGCGCGCACAGGGCATCTCCCTCAAGGACGGCCTCGATCGCGTCGCTAGGGCGCTGGCCGGGACGAACACTGTCATGGGCGCCGCCTTCAAGGTCCTGACCGACGGCGTCGATGGGCAGGACGCCCTGAAGACCTCGCTGGCGACCCTGGTTCGGGTGCTGGACGCGGTCGATTGGGCTGTCGTAGGCAAGGGCGACCCCGATGCCTGGCTCTATTTCTACGAGCACTTCCTGGAGGCTTACGACAACGCCCTGCGTAAGCAGACCGGGTCGTATTACACCCCGCCCGAGGTGGTGACCGCGATGGTGCGGCTGGTCGACGAGCTGCTGCGCGACGACGCCCACTTCGCGCTCCCCGACGGCCTGGCCTCCCCGGACGTGATGCTGGCAGACCCGGCAGTGGGCACCGGAACCTACCTCCTCGGCGTGCTCAGGCGCATCGCCGAGACCACCCGCCTTGACCAGGGACCCGGAGCAGTGCCCGGCGCCGTGCGTGCCGCCCTGACCCGGCTGATCGGCTTCGAACTGCAATTCGGTCCCTTCGCCGTGGCGCAGCTACGCCTTCTCGCCGAGGTTGGCGAGCTGCTGAAGCTCAAGGGGCCGCTGCCGAACGACATGCATCTCCGCCTTTACGTGACGGACACGCTGGGGAACCCCGACGAGGACCACGAGTACATCCCGCAGATGCTGAAGCCGCTAGCAGAGTCGCGTCGGCAGGCGAACGCGGTGAAGCGAGCCGAGCCGATCACGGTCGTCATCGGCAACCCGCCCTACAAGGAAAAGGCGAAGGGGCGGGGCGGCTGGGTCGAGGCAGGGACGGCGCTGGTGGCGGCACCGTTCAGGCGATGGCTGCCGCCCCCGGAGTGGGGCGTCGGCGCGCATTCCAAGCACCTGCGCAATCTCTACGTCTACTTCTGGCGATGGGCGACCTGGAAGGTGTTCGGGGACGGGGGTGCCGGCCCTCAAACGGGCTCGGACCGCAAGGGCGTGGTCTGCTTTATCACGGTCGCGGGCTTCCTGAACGGGCCGGGTTTCCAGGCGATGCGCGCCGACCTGCGCCGGACAACTGACCGCATCTGGGTGATCGATTGTTCCCCGGAGGGACACCAGCCGTCGGTGGCGACCCGAGTGTTTCAGGGCGTCCAGCAGCCTGTCTGCATCGTGCTGGTGGCCCGGACCACTAAACCTGACGAGGCCGCCCCGGCGCGCGTCAGCTTCCATGCTCTGCAAGCCGGGCCGCGGGAGGCCAAGTTCGCAGAGCTGTCGAAGCTCGCGTTGGACGGAGACGGGTGGACCGATTGTGCCTCGGAATGGCGTGCCCCGTTTCTTCCCGCGGCAAGCGGGGGCTGGGCAACCTACCCTGCGCTCGACGAGCTTTTTGCCTACGACGGCTCCGGGGTCATGCCGGGGCGAACGTGGGTCATCGCGCCCGACAGACAGTCGCTGGAACGTCGCTGGTCAAAGCTCGTCGAGGAGATGGACCCGAAACGCAAGGAGTTGCTCTTCCACCCGCACGGGGCGGATGGGGAGCTGGGCGACAGGCATACGGGCAAGCTGCTGTCGGAAGGATTGCCCGGCCAGGCGCATCGGCCACTGTCGGTGGCCAGGGATAAAGAGAAGGCCATCCCTCCAATAAGGTATGGTTTTCGTTCCTTCGATAGGCAATGGATCATCCCGGACAATCGCCTCCTCAACCGTCCCAACCCGACGCTGTGGGCGGAGCACTCTCCACGACAACTTTACATCACGGCGCTGATGCGACACGCGCCGACGAGCGGCCCTGCAATAACGTTCACCTCCTTGATGCCGGATCTCCATCACTACAAGGGTTCGTTTGGAGGACGCGCGTTCCCGCTGTGGGCGAATGCAGCCGCCACCGAGCCAAACGTACACCCCGGTCTGCTAGCGTTGGTCGCCGAAGCCATCGGAAACGGGGTGTCGGCCGAGGACATCATGGCCTACATCGCGGCAATTGCCGCGCACCCGGGCTATATCACTCGCTTCGCCCAAGCCTTGGTCCAGCCCGGCCTGCGGGTGCCGATCACGAAGGATCCGCTGCTGTTCGCGGAGGCCGTCCGGTTCGGGCGTGAAGTCATCTGGCTGCACACCTTCGGGGAGCGGTTCACCGCTCCGGGCGAGGGCAGGCCCGCAAGCCCGCCACGTATGCCGGAGACGTCGCGTCCCCGGATCCCGGAAGGCGGCGCCATACCCGGTTCTGCCGAAGCGATGCCGGAGACGATCTCCTACGATGCCGCACTGGGCCGCCTCCATGTCGGCGCCGGGTACGTTGACGGCGTGACGCCCCCGATGTGGGCCTATGAGGTGTCCGGGAAGCAAGTGCTGACGCAATGGTTCAGCTACCGCGGCCGGGACAGGAGCCGTCCTATGATCGGTGACAGGCGCCCGCCTTCGCCCCTGGGAGACATCCAGCCCGATAGCTGGCCCGCCGAATACACGACAGAGCTGCTAAACGTGCTGAACGTGATCGGGCGGCTGTTGCTTCTTGAACCCGCCCAGGCCGACCTCCTGGAGCGCATCTGCGCCGGCCCCACCCTGCATCGCGACGAACTGATGGCAAGGCTGGTGGGGGCACCCCCTGCGCGCAGCCGGCCTGGCCGGCGGAACGAGCGTCAGGGAGACCTGCTGTGATACGGGTCCCAACGGCCGAATGCTCGGCCCATCCGAAACTCGGCCGCACGTTTTTGCGGGTGACCGACACGAGAATGGAGGTCCCTCGGCACTGGTCACACCCGGCGTATAGGATTGAGCGACCCAGTGGTCGGAGACCGTCGTGAGAAAAGAGGCTCGCATACTGCACGGCAAGGCAGTGGACTCACTGGTACTCGGAGTGGACCACTTTAACCGCGCGTGGGACCGTGGCCGCTCCGAAGCCGTCCTGATCATGCTTGATCGGGCGTTCGAGCTGCTGCTGAAGGCGATCATCGTCCACAAGGGGGGGAGCATCCGCGAAACCAAGAAGGCGGGGACGACGATCGGCTTCGACATGTGCCTGCGAAAATGCCTTTCGGACGCCGCGCTGCAATGTCTGTCGGAGGACGAAGTCGTTGCACTTCAAACCCTGAACACGCTGCGCGATGCCGCGCAGCACCACATTATCGAGGTTTCGGAGGAGTTTCTCTACATCAACGCCCAGGCGGCCGTCACTCTGTTCGGCAGGCTGACTTCCGAGGTGCTGGGCTCCCCCCTTCGGAACGAGATCCCAGCTCGAATCCTTCCTGTTTGCGCCAGGCCGCCGCGTGACCTGGGCGAGATCTTCGATGCCGAATTCGCCGACATCAAAGCCCTGGTCGCGCCCGGCTCGCGTAAGCGCCTCGACGCCCACGCCCGGCTGAGGGCGATGGCTGTGGTGCAGGCGTCGCTGGACGGGAGGAAGAGTCAGGCGACCGAGGAAGAGCTCGGGGCCATCGTCAAGCAGATCTCCTCGGGGCTGGATTGGCGCGACATCTTCCCGGGGGTCTCATGCCTGACCATCGACGTAGAAGGGAACGGCCCGGGTCTCGTCATCCGGATCACGAAGAACAAGGGCGAGGCGGTTAAGCTGGTTAAGGACGGCGATCCCAGCGCAACCGTCATCGCCGTCCACAAGGTCAACGAGTTGGACTTCTACAACCTCGGCCTGAAGGATTTGGCGAAGAAGCTGAAGCGGACCCAACCCAAGCTGCTCTGCCTCATCATGCATGACCGCATTCAGGATGACGTGGACTGCTTCAAAATCATGAAGATCGGATCTCAGGCATACAAGCGCTACAGCATGACTGCGCTCGACCGACTGGCAAAGCGTTTGAAGGAAGTCGACCTGGAAAAGCTGTGGTCTGAGACGCGCAATCGAGCCTAAGTCGACAAGGGGTTGTTCAGGCCCGCCCGCAGTTTGGCAGTCTCCACCCCGGCCGGGTATTCGATGGCCGAGATCGCCGCCAGGAGGTTCGAGACATGGATCTGCTTGGTGTAGACCGTCTCCCCGGTCGACGGCCTTCCACCATCTCGACGGCTACCGTCCTCGGCCGAGTGGCCCATCACGGCGTCGATCCAGGCGTCCCGGACCAAGCCCAGCGGTTTGTTCGTGAGGATCGTCCTGACCGAGTGGCGGAAGCTGTGGAAGACGATCTTGGGGCCGATACCCAGCTTCATCTTCGTGCGCGAGAACGACCGGGAGAAGCTGGCGCTGAGCTTCTTGTCCTTTCCCTGGGGCCTGAGTGCCGGAAAAATCCTGAGGCTGCCTTCGGCGCGTCGGGCCTCGATGTATTGGAGCAAGCCGTTTTCCAGGAGGAAGGGATGGATCGGAACCGTCCGGATTCCCGCTTCGGTCTTGGGTGTCCAGCCGTCGGGATGCTCGACTATGTTGAAGAACGGGGTGTCGCCGGATACCTGCACATCCACGCAGCGTAAGCGGGCGATCTCCTCGGCTCGCATGCCCGAGAACATCGCGATCGCGGTCATCCACTTGAAGTCCACTCGGGGGGCGGTTGGCGAGAACCAGTCCGACCCGAGCAGGACGTTCAATGCCTCGACGGACCATTCGTCGCGCTTCTTCTTGCTGGATCGCGTCCCCGGATATTTGAACCCCGCAAAGACGTTCTTCTGCACGTGGCCGAGCGGGCCGAGAAAGTCGAAAAATTGCCGCAGGGTGCTGAAGTGGCGTTTGACTGTCTTCAACTTGAGCCGCGGCACGTCGGGCACCTTCTCTTCGCCGTCCGGCAACGCGGCGTTTCGGTTGTTTACCGCGGTCTGGAGTGCCTCGGCGCGACGGATTTCCTCGCGGGCGTCCAGGCGATGGGCACCAGCCGCTGGCTTCGCCTTCCCGTGTGACTGCGGAAGCCGGAGCAGAAGGTCACGGAAATGTTGGGCGTCCGTCCCGGTGTATCGGTTCAGGGGACTTGTCGCCGATTAAATCCAGGAACAGCGCGCAGGTCTTCTCCGACTGACCCACTGTGGTTTCGGAGTAGCCCTTGTGTCCGTCGTGCGACTGCCTTTTCTCAGCCAGGAAAGCGGGCCAGCGTGCGGAGAAGTTCGGGGCATCGTCACTGCGCCGATCGGTCTCCGGGTTGGGGGACCCAACTCTTTGCGTCTTGTCCTTGGCATTTGGTGTGCTCGCTTGGGGCGGTTCGCTGCTGATGATGGGCGCCCTATCCCGCGCCGGCGCTGTTTGCAGCTTGTCCGGTGCCTGATCCACCTCCAGCCGCACCGAAGATGTCCGCAAGGCCGACTCGACTGCTTTCAGCCTTCGTCCAGTCTTCCTGGCCTCCTTGGCCTCTGCCGTCAGCAGCCGCAGTTGCTCAAGCCTTGTCTCGAGGCGGGCAGCATCCACTGCCTTGACGGAGAGGTCGACTTCAATGCGGTCCAGCAGCCGTTGGAGGTGTCGGAGGACATCCTCGCGGTCGCTCCCCTGGAGGGAAAGAACCGCCTCCGTTCCTTCCGGCCCGAACAGCCGGCCGACCGCGGCAAGGTCACCGTCGCTGAACCCTTCGACGAGTTCGTCGACCGAGGACGAATCCCAAACCGACTCTTCCAGGAGGCGACTGAGGATGAGTTCCACCTGCGCGCGCCCCAAGGATTTCTTCGCTGCCACCAAGGAAAACACCCGATCCGACGCCAGCCACATCGCCCGAGCGCGCCGGGCGGCTTCGCGCGGGCAGGACGTTCGCAGCGAGCGGACGATCTCGCCACGTCCGATCCGGTCCGTCAACGGACCGGGGACGCGGCGCCGGAACCAGAACCGGGTGCCCCGGAGCCGAATGTTGGGTCGTCTGACGCGCATCGGCCATCCCCGTGTAGCTGACTGAGGGACCGGCTTTGTGGTTCACACTCCCCAAAACCGGGGCGCGACACGCTATGTCACTGTATTTGCTGATTTGGCTGGGGGACCTGGATTCGAACCAAGGCTTTCCGAGTCAGAGTCGGAAGTTCTACCGCTAAACTATCCCCCAAGCATGGCGTGCGTCGTAGCAGGCGGCGGGCGGTGGGGCAACTGGGCTGGGGTGGTGTGGACAGATTGTGAAAAAAAGAAGGCAGCGCGGTATCGAAACCCCGGGAAGTGTGGACTATATGTAACACTGAGAGGTTGCATCGATGCCCGGCTTTGAAGCCATCCGTTCCCAGACCGACTACCGCCGCGCCGCTCAAGGTGTGTTTGCGGCTATCGACCTGGGCACCAACAACTGCCGGCTGTTGATGGGGACGCCCAGTGCCGACGGGTTCCGGGTGGTGGATAGCTACAGCCGTATCGTGCGCCTGGGTGAGGGGGTCGATAGCGCTGGATTGCTGACCCAGGCAGCGATGGAGCGGGCGCTCGAAGCGCTGCGGGCCATCGCGGCACGGCTGCACCGGCGTCCCGTGAGCGGGCTGCGCGCCGTCGCGACCGAGGCGTGCCGGCAGGCGCGTAACGGGCCCGATTTCCTACGCCAAGTGCAGGCGGAAACCGGGCTGGCGATCGATATCATCTCGCCACGGGAAGAGGCCGAACTGGCGCTCGAAAGCTGCGCCTCATTGCTGCGGGCCGGGGGGCGCCGGGCGCTGGTGTTCGACATCGGCGGCGGTTCGACGGAGCTGGCCTGGGTGCGCCTCGATGGGCAGGCGGCGCCGGAGCTGATCGGCTATGCCAGCGTGCCGCTCGGCGTCGTCAGCCTGTATGAGCGGCATGGGCCGGACGTGTTTTCCGCCGCGGCGTTCGAGGCGATGGTGGAGGACGTGCTGGCGGGGTTGCTCCGGTTCGACGATATTCACCGGATCGGCCAGGAAATCCGGGTGGGAGGCGTGTGGGTGCTGGGCACCAGCGGCACCGTCACCACGCTGGCCGGGGTCGCGATGGGGCTGCAGCGCTATCGGCGGCTGCTGGTGGACGGCACGGTCCTGACCGCGGAGGACGCGGGCAAGGCGCTACATGTGCTGCGGTCGCTGGGCGCTGCCGGTTTGGCCGCGCACCCCTGCATCGGGCCGGACCGGACGGATTTCGTGTTGCCGGGCTGCGCCGTGTTCGAGGCCATCCGCCGGGTCTGGCCGTTGGAGGAGGTGATCGTGGCCGACCGCGGGTTGCGGGAAGGTATGCTGCTACGGCTGATGCGCCAGGCGTCTGGACGGTCCACCAAGGCGGACGCGCCGCGCCGGGCATTCGCGCCCGCGGCGCAGGCTATGCCATAAGGCGGGATGCCCGGTAAGAAGATCATTCCGTCGCGCGGCCTCGGCGTCACGCTCAAGACCGCGCGGGGGCGGACCACGGCGTCCCAGAAATGGCTGTCACGGCAGCTGAATGACCCCTACGTCCGGGCGGCGCGGGAGCAGGGTTTGCGGTCGCGCGCCGCGTTCAAGCTGATGGAGCTGGACGACCGGTATCATCTGATCACCAAGGGCATGCGGGTCATCGACCTCGGCGCCGCACCCGGCGGCTGGGCTCAGGTGGCGGTGCAGCGCGGTGCGGCGCGCGTGGTGGGCGTGGATCTGTTGCCGATGGAGCCGGTGGCGGGCGCTACGATCCTGGAGGGTGACTTCATGGACGACGCCATGCCGGGCAGGCTCACGGCGCTGATGGGGGGGCGCGCGGACCTGGTGCTGTCCGACATGGCGCCGAACACGACCGGGCATAACGCCACGGACCACCTGCGCATCATGGGCTTGGCGGACCTGGCGCTGCATTTCGCGATCGGCATGCTGGAGCCGGGCGGGGCGTTCGTGGCCAAGGTGTTCCAGGGTGGGTCGGAGAAGACGATGCTGGAGCGGATGAAGCAGCATTTCGGCAAGGTCCGCCACGCCAAGCCGCCGGCGAGCCGCAAGGAGTCGAGCGAGCTGTATGTAGTGGCAACCGGGTTCCACGCGGATTGAGGAGTTCGCTTGCGCGACACGCCTGCCGCGCCTATGTCGAGTGGCCAAGGCAGGGGACCCGGCGTGGGCCGCCCACCCATGAAAGGTCCCGTCCATGGCCCCCGACACCACTCAGGCTGGTGCCTACGACACCGGCGGCAGGACCGCTTCCCGGATCGAGGAGGCGCTGGCATTCGATGACGTGCTGATCGTGCCGGCCTATTCGCAGGTGTTGCCGGCCCAGACGCAGACGCGCAGCAAGCTGACCCGGACGATCGAGCTGCACATCCCGCTGATCTCATCGGCGATGGACACCGTGACCGAGGCGGCGATGGCGATCGCGATGGCGCAGCTGGGCGGCATCGGCGTAATCCACAAGAATCTTGATGTCACCGAGCAGGCGGCGCAGGTGCGGCGGGTAAAGAAATTCGAGAGCGGGATGGTGGTGAACCCGCTCACGATCCATCCGGACCAGACCCTGGCCGAGGCGCGGGCGGTCATGGCCCAGCACAACATCAGCGGATTTCCGGTGGTGGAGCGGGATACCGGGCGGCTGGTGGGCATCCTCACGCACCGCGACGTGCGGTTCGCGACCGATCCCGGCACCCGCGTCTATGAGCTGATGACGCGGGAGAACCTCATCACCGTGCCGGCCGCGGTCGACCGGGATGAGGCGCGGCAGCTGCTGCACCGGCACCGGATCGAGAAGCTGCTGGTGGTGGACGAGGCGTACCGGTGCGTGGGCCTGATTACCGTGAAAGACATGGACAAGGCGCAGGCGCATCCGCTGGCCAACAAGGACCAGCTCGGACGGCTACGCGCCGCGGCCGCCACCGGTACCGGGGAGGACGGCTACGCCCGGGCACAGGCGCTGGTGGAGGCGGAGGCGGACGTGATCGTGATCGACACCGCGCACGGGCATTCGGCCGGGGTGCTGCGGACGGTGGAGAAGATCAAGCTGCTGTCGAACGCGGTGCAGATCATCGCGGGCAACGTGGCGACGCCGGAGGGGGCGCGGGCGCTGATCGATGCGGGGGCGGACAGCGTGAAGATCGGCATCGGCCCCGGCAGCATCTGCACCACGCGCGTGGTGGCGGGCGTCGGCGTGCCGCAATTTACTGCCGTGATGGAGACGGCGGCGGCGTGCCGCGAGCGGGGCGTGCCGGCGATCGCCGATGGCGGGATTCGGACGTCGGGCGATTTCGTGAAAGCGATCGGCGCCGGGGCGGATTGCGTGATGGTCGGCTCGCTGCTGGCCGGGACGGACGAGGCGCCGGGTGAGGTGTTCCTGTATCAGGGGCGGTCATTCAAGTCGTATCGCGGCATGGGCAGTATCGGCGCGATGGCGCGGGGCTCGGCGGACCGGTATTTCCAGCAGGAGATCCGCGACACGCTGAAGCTGGTGCCGGAGGGAATCGAGGGGCGGGTCGGGTATAAGGGGCCGGTCGCGGCGGTGGTGCATCAGCTGGTGGGCGGGCTGAAGGCTGGGATGGGCTACACCGGGTCCGCCACGATCGCCGACCTGCAGACGCGGACCCAGTTCCGGCGAATCACCGGGGCGGGCCTGCGGGAGAGCCACGTGCACGACGTGGCGATCACGCGGGAGGCGCCGAACTACCGGCAGGAGGCGCAGTGATAAGGCAGGGACTGCATAGCCCCCTCTCCCTCCGGGAGAGGGCCGGGGTGAGGGAAGCGGCCGGCGCTGGCCATAACGCGTCGAAGGCAGCTGGTCCATATTCCTATGAAACCGGTCATTGTCGTTTCCCTCACCCCAGCCCTCTCCCGGAGGGAGAGGGGGCGGTCTTGCGCTTATGAAAGCGCTCGTGTTCGACGCGTATGGCACGTTGCTGGATGTGCATGCGGCGATGGCGGCGCACGCGGAGGTGCTGCCGCCGGATTGGGAGCGGATCAGTCAGGAATGGCGGCAGAAGCAGATCGAATACACCTGGGTCCGCACGCTGACGGGCGGCGGGCAGCACCGGGATTTCTGGACCCTGACGCAGGAGGCGCTGGCCTTCGTCGCCGAGCGGCACAGGATCACTGACCCAGAGGTGATCGCGGCGTTGCTGGATAGCTACCGGCATCTGCGGGCGTTTCCGGATGCGCGGGCGGCGTTGCAGGCGGCGCGGGGGCGGGGGCTGCGCACCGGCATCCTGTCCAATGGCGAGCCGGGCATGCTGGCCGACGCGGTGGGATCGGCCGGGCTCACGCCGTTGCTGGATGCGGTGCTGAGCGTAGAAAGCGTGGGGGCGTTCAAGACGGACCGGCGGGCGTATGAACTCATGACCCGGCATTTCGGCCTGTCCGCCGGCGAGATCGGCTTCGTGTCCAGCAACGCCTGGGACGCCTACGCCGCCGGGGTGTTCGGGTGCCGGGTGTTTTGGGTGAACCGCACCGGGCAGCCGGACGAGTATGGGCTGCGCGCGTCGGCGACCGAAATCCAGACGTTGGCGGCGCTGGGATGACACCCGCCGCGCGGCTGGCTGGTTCCATCGAGTTGCTGACCGAGATCGACCAGCATCCGCGTCGTCCGGCGGATGCGGTGGCGAACGACTTCTTCCGGGCGCGGCGGTTCATCGGCTCCGGCGACCGGCGCGCCGTGTCGGACCGGGCGTGGCGCGTGCTGCGGTCGCGGCGGCGGCTCATGTGGTGGCTGGACCGGGCCGGCACGGCGCCGACGCCCCGCATGCTGGTGGCGGCGTCCTTGCTGACGGAGGGCTGGACGGCGGAGGGTGTCGCGCAATCCTACTCCGGCGGGCAATACGGTCCGGCGCCGTTCCTGCAGCCCGAGACGGCGGCGGCCCAGCGCCTGGCCGGGCACACGCTGGATCATCCGGAGATGCCGGACGCCGTGCGGTATGAGTGCCCGGACTGGGCCTGGCCGCACGTGCTGGCGCGGTTTGGCGAGCAGGCGGCGGCGGAGATGCTGGCGGCGCTGGAGCCGGCGCCGCTGGATATGCGGGTGAACCTGCTGCGCGGCACGCGGGCGGAGGCGCAGGCGGCGCTGCTGGCCGAAGGGCTCGAGACGGTGCCGACTCCGCACTCCCCCTGGGGCCTGCGGATCGAGGGGCGCCGCGCGGTGACGCCGGGTGCGGCGTTCCAGACGGGGCTTGTAGAGATTCAGGACGAGGGGAGCCAGATGGTGGCGGCGCTGGTGGGGGTGGAACCCGGCATGCGCGTGGTGGATTGGTGCGCGGGGGCGGGGGGTAAGACGCTGGCCCTGGCGATGCTGATGCAGAATCGCGGGCACCTGGTCGCGTGTGACGTGAGCGCGTCGCGGCTGGAGGGGGCGGTCAGGCGGCTACGCCGGGCCGGGGTGCAGAACGTGGAACGGCATTTGGTCGCGCCCGGCGACAAGTGGGCCAAGCGCCGGGCCGGGACGTTCGACCGGGTGCTGGTCGATGCGCCCTGCACCGGCACCGGCACGTGGCGGCGCAACCCGGACGCGCGGACCCGGCTGCGTCAACTGGATTTGGAGGAGCTGATCCCCAAGCAGGCCGGCATCCTCGATGACGCCGCGCGGCTGGTGCGGGCGGGGGGGCGGATGGTGTATGCGACGTGCTCGTTGTTCCTGGAGGAGAACGAGCGGCAGGTGGAGGCGTTCCTGGCGCGGACGCCGGGCTTTACGCTGGCTGCGCCGCCGCTGTCCCTCACGCCGCGGCGGGACGGGACGGACGGGTTCTTCGGCGCGGTGCTGGCGCGCGCTTGACCGACATCCGTGCCGCCCGGCCCGGGGACGCCCAGGGTATCGCGCGCGTCCATGTCGCGGCCTGGCGCAGCGCCTATGCCGGCATCTTGCCGGACCACTCGCTGACGGCGCTCTCGGAGCCGCGCATCGCGGCGCATTATGACCACGACATCAGGGCCGGGCGCGGCGTGTTCGTGGCAACGGAGGCAGGGGCGGTGGCGGGCTTCGTGACCGCCGGGCCACCGCGGCGGCGAAGTATCGCCAAGGGTGAGATCGAGACGTTGTATGTGCTGGACGATTGGCGGGAGCAGGGGCTGGGGCGCTTGCTGCTCCGTCAGGCGGCGGCGCATTTGGCCGGGGGCGGGGCAAGCAGCCTGTTCCTATGGGTGCTGCGCGACAACCCGAGCCGGTGGTTCTACGAGCGCTTGGGCGGGCGGGCCGCGCTCCGGGGCACGACGCAGGTGGGTGGGGTTGAGGTGGCGCAGGTGGCGTATATGTGGGACCCGATCGGCCGGCTGATCGGATAGGCCTTCCGCCCGGGCGGAACCCTGCGTATCGTGTGGCTCACGACTGCAAGGATGCCCCCGATGCTGAACCGCCGCACCCTCCTTGGCGCCATGGGCGCCACTCCGCTCATGTGGAACGAGGCGTTTGCCGACACGCCGAAGGACGCGCTGATCATGGCGTTCGTGATCGACGACATCGTCAGCATGGACCCGCAGGAGTGCTTCGAGTTCAGCGGCGGCGAGGTGCTGGGCAACTGCTATGACCGGCTGATCCTGCCGGATCTGAAGGATCCGACGCAGATCAAGCCGGATTTGGCCGCGTCCTGGAGCACGAGCGAGGACGGGCTTACGACTACCTTCAAGATGGCGCCGGACCGCAAGTTCGCCAGCGGCGCGCCGGTCACGGCGGAGGATGCGGCGTTCACGCTGCAACGGGCGGTGATCCTGGACAAGCCGCCGGCGTTCATCATCAGCCAGTTCGGCTTCACCGCCGCCAACGTGCGGGAGAAGATCACCGCCAAGGACGATACGCTGAGCCTCACGATCGCGGAGAAGGGCTCCCCCTCGTTCCTGCTGTATTGCCTGTCGGCGCTGGTCGGCTGCGTAGTGGAGAAGAAGGTGGTCATGGCGCATGCGCAGGGGGATGACCTCGGCAATGCGTGGCTGAAAGGCGGTAACAGCGCCGGGTCGGGCGGGTATGTGCTGCGCAGCTGGAAAGCGAGCGAGAGTATCGTCTGCGACAGCAACCCCAACAGCCCGGCGCCGGGCAAGATACGCCGGCTAGTGATCCAGCATCGGGCCGAGCCGTCGGCCCAGCTGCTGGGCCTACAGAAGGGGGATATCGACATCGCCCGCAACCTCAGCCCGGATCAGCTGACGGGGCTCGAGAAAGACGGCTCCTATTCTTTGATCACTGCGCCCAAGAGCTATATCAACTACCTGGCGCTGAACCAGAGCCACCCGATGTTGTCCAAGCCCGAGGTGCGGCAGGCGATCAAGTGGGCGATCGACTACCAGGGCATCTCGGCCAGCATCACGCCCACCACCTATAAGCCGCATCAGTCGTTCCTGCCGGAGGGGTTCCCGGGGGCGCTCACGGACTTGCCGTTCAAGAAGGACATCGCGCGGGTGAAGAAGCTGCTGGCGGATGCGGGCGTGCCGGAAGGGTTCGAGGTGACGATAGACCACCCGTCCTCGGCCCCGTTCAACGATATCGCGCAGGCGATCCAGGCCAATCTGGCGGAGGCCGGGATCAAATTGACGCTGATTTCGGGGGAGCAGAAGCAAGTCATCACCAAGACCCGCGCCCGCACGCACCAGATCGCGATGGTGCGCTGGGGCAGCGATTACATGGACCCGCATAGCAATGCGGAGACGTTCAACATCAATACCGACAATACCGAGGCGCAGAAGAACCGCACCTTGGCCTGGCGTAGCAACTGGAAGGACGACGACTTCACCAAGCGCGCGATCGAGGCGCAGAAGGAGCCGGACGCGGTGCGCCGCATCGCCGCTTACGAGCGGCTGCAGCGCGACCATCAGGAAAAAAGCCCGTTCGTGATCCTGTCGCAGCAGATCGAGGTGGCGGCGATGAAGAAGAATGTGACCGGGCTGGATTTGGCGCTGCTGAGCGACCGGAGCAAGTATGCCGGGGTGACCAAGGCGTGACGAGGCCCTCCTTCCCCCTCTCCCTCCGGGAGAGGGCCGGGGTGAGGGAGGCAAGCGGCGCCGACTTCGGTCAGGTCATGCGGCAGACGTTCAGGATCGAAGCCAGTCCTTGTCGTTTCCCTCACCCCAACCCTCTCCCGGCGGGCGAGGGGGTTGGTAGCACCTGGTGAACCGCCTCCGCGCCTTGTCGGCGAGCATCGCCAGCATTCCCATCACCCTGTTCGGCCTGGTGCTGATCACGTTCCTGATCGGGCGCGTCGTGCCGATCGATCCGGTGCTGGCGATCGTGGGGGACCGTGCGCCGGCCGATGTGGTGGAGCGGACGCGGCTGGAACTGGGGCTGGACAAGCCGTTGCCGGTGCAGTTTGCCCGGTACGTGACGCAGCTGGCCCATGGAGATTTCGGACGGTCGGTCATGACCAGCAACTCGGTCGCGACCGACATCGCCCGGTTCTTCCCGGCGACGCTCGAGCTCGCCAGCGTGGCGTTGGCGATCGCAATGCTGGTGGGGGTGCCGCTCGGGGTGTGGGCGGCGGTGCGGCAGGGGTCTTGGGTCGATCAGACCGTGCGGGTGCTGTGCCTGTCCGGCTATTCCATTCCGGTGTTCGTGCTCGCTCTGCTTGCATTGCTGATCTTCTACGCGACGCTCGGCTGGGCGCCGGGGCCGGGGCGGCAGAGCGTGGCGTATCAGGATATGGTCGATCAGGTGACCGGCATCCTGCTGATCGACGCGGCGCTGGCCCGGGACTGGGACAGCTTCTGGGATGCGGTGCATCACCTTGTCCTGCCGGCGCTGGTGCTGGGGTCGCTCAACCTGGCCTATATCGCCCGCATGACGCGGGCGTTCATGCTGGATGCGCTGAAGGGTGAGTTCATCATCACCGCGCGGGCCAAGGGGCTGTCCGCCGCGCGGGTGATCTGGAAGCACGCGTTCGGCAACATCCTGGTCCGGCTGCTGACCGTCATCGCGCTCGCGTATGCCGGGCTGCTGGAGGGGGCGGTGCTGACGGAGACGATCTTCTCCTGGCCCGGACTCGGCCAGTACCTCACGGGCTCGCTGCTGAATGCGGACATGAATGCGGTGCTGGGGGCGACGCTGGTGGTAGGGCTGAGCTACGTGTTGCTCAATCTGCTTGCGGATCTGATGTACCGGCTGCTGGATCCCCGGGTATGAATGCCGCGTGGCTGCTGACGGACACGCCGGCGTCGCGGGGGCAGGCGGCGTGGGGGCGGCGCTACCGGCTCTGGCTGCAGTTCCGGCGCAACAAGCTGACCGTCGTGGGGCTCCTGGTCGTGGTGGCGCTGGTGCTGCTGACGCTATTGGCGCCCGTGCTGGCGAACCACGATCCGGGGGTGCAGGATTTGGCGCAGCGGCTGGACCGGCCCAGTGCGGCGCACTGGTTCGGCACGGACGAGCTGGGGCGGGATATCTATTCGCGGCTGCTGTATGGCGGGCGGATCACGCTGGGCATGGTGGTGGCGGTCGTGATCCTGGTGGCGCCGTTCGGACTGCTGGTGGGGTGCGTGGCCGGGTATGCGGGCGGGGTGCTGGATGGGCTGTTGATGCGGGTGACCGACATCTTCCTGGCGTTCCCGCGGCTGATCCTCGCCTTGGCGTTCGTCGCGGCCTTGCGGCCCGGCGTGACCAGCGCGGTCGCCGCCATCGCGCTCACGGCCTGGCCGCCCTATGCCCGGCTGGCGCGGGCCGAGACGCTGGCGTTCCGCGGCACCGACTTCATCGCCGCCGCGCGGCTGACCGGGGCCAGCGCCACGCGCATCGTGCTGCGCCACATCCTGCCGCTCTGTGTGCCGAGCCTGATCGTGCGGGTGACGCTGGATATGAGCGGCATCATCCTGACCGCGGCCGGGCTCGGGTTCCTCGGTATGGGCGCGCAGCCGCCCTCACCGGAATGGGGCGCGATGATCGCCAGCGGACGGCGCTTCATCCTGGAGCAATGGTGGGTGCCGACGGCGCCGGGCCTGGCGATCTTCGTGGCGTCGCTCGCGTTCAACCTGCTGGGCGATGGCTTGCGGGACGTGCTCGATCCCAAGCAGGACGGGTGATGCTGGTCGAAATCGAGAACCTGCACATCGGCTTCCAGACCCCGACGGGCCTGGCGCCGGCCGTGCGCGGCGTGTCGTTGACGCTGGGGCAGGAGAAGCTGGGGATCGTGGGCGAGAGCGGGTCCGGCAAGTCACTGACCGCACGGTCCCTGCTGCGGCTCCTGCCGGCGTCGGCCAGGGTGACGGCAGACCGGCTGCGGTTCGACGGCATCAGCGTGCTATCGGCGACCGAGCGGCAGATGCGGGCGATCCGCGGCAAGCGCGCCGGGCTGATTTTACAGGACCCGAAATACTCGCTGAACCCGGTGATGACGGTGGGGGCGCAGATCGCCGAGGCGTGGCGGCAGCACAAGGGCGGCGGCCGCGCGCTGGCGATGCGGGCGGCGGTCGATCTGTTGTCCCAGGTGCTGATCCGTGACCCGGCCGCCGTCGCCGCGTCCTATCCGCATGAGCTGTCGGGCGGGATGGGGCAGCGGGTGATGATCGCCATGATGCTGGCGCCCGATCCGGAGCTGCTGATCGCCGACGAGCCGACCAGCGCGCTGGACGCCACGGTGCAGGCGGAGATCCTGCGGCTGTTGAAGGATTTGGTCAGCCGGCGCGGCATGGCGCTGCTGCTGATCAGCCATGATTTGCCGCTGGTCGGGCATTTCTGTGATCGGGTGGCGGTGATGTATGCCGGGCGAGTGGTGGAGCAGCTCGCCGCCGGCGAGCTGGCGCGGGCGCGGCATCCGTACACGCGCGGCCTGCTGGAGTGCATGCCGTCCCTGTCGCATCCCAAGGACCGGCTGCCGGTCATGACCCGGGACGCCGCCTGGTGATCTCGGTCGATGGCCTGCGGGTGAGCTTCGGCGCCAAGGAGGTCGTGCATGGGGTTTCGTTCAGCGTGCCGTCCGGCGGCAGTTTTGGGCTGGTGGGGGAGAGCGGGTCCGGCAAGAGCACGGTGCTGCGGGCGCTGTCGGGCCTCAATCCGGAGTGGACCGGGGGCTTGACGCTGGACGGCGCGCCCTTGCAGCGGCGGCGCGGGCGGGAGTTCTACCGCCGGGTGCAGATGGTGTTTCAGGACCCCTACGGATCGCTGCATCCGCGGCAGACGGTGGACCGGGCGCTAAGCGAGCCGCTGATGGTGCATGGGATCGGCGATCAGGACCGGCGGATCATCCAGGGCCTGTCGGACGTGGCGCTGCCGGCGACGGCGCGGTTCCGCTATCCGCACCAGCTTTCGGGCGGTCAGCGGCAGCGTGTGGCGATCGCCCGCGCGCTGATGGCCGGGCCGGACGTGCTGCTGCTGGACGAGCCGACCAGCGCGCTAGATGTGTCGGTGCAGGCGGAGGTGCTGAATTTACTGCGCGACCTGCAGGAGCGGCGCGGGCTGACCTACGTGCTGGTGAGCCACAACCTGGCGGTGGTGGCGCATCTGTGCCCGGTGGTGGGGGTGATGCAGCAGGGTCATATCGTTGAAACCATCTCGACCGAGGATTTGCGGGCCGGCCGTACGCGGCATCCGCATACGACGGAGCTGCGCAAACTAAGTGTCGAGCTGGAGGAGGCCTGACACAAGTTGTCCACAGGATATTGTGGTCGAGTCGTGCGAATCGACTAGCCCTTGTGTCGTTCCGTTGGTAGGGTCCTAGATATAGTCAAGGGGGACCCGCCAAATGGAGTGGAACGACGAGGCAATTAGCCGGCTGCGTGCGCTGTGGGATGAGGGGCATTCCACGGCGGAGATCGGGCGGCGGCTTGGGGTGACGAAGAATGCCGTGGTGGGCAAGTCGCACCGGCTCAACCTGTCGCCGCGCCCGTCGCCGATCCGGCGGAGTCATGAGGGCGAAACGCCGCGGCGGCAGCAGGCTCGCCGGGTCGTGGGGCCGACCTTGCCGTCTCTCGAGCAAGTGGCGCCGGTCGTGGTTCCGGTCCGTGTGGCGCCGCGTCCGGCGCTACGCGCCGTGTTCACGCCACGCGCTTCGGTGCGGGTTTCCGCCTGTTGCTGGCCGATCGGGGAGCCCGGCACGCCGAGCTTCCGGTTCTGCGACGACGGCGCCATGCACGGCAAGCCGTATTGCGAGGAGCATGCGGCATTGGCGTATGTGAAGGTGCGGGACCGGCGGGAGGACGCTGCTTAGAACGATCTTAGTCTGTTGCCCCACCCTCACCCCGGGCCTCTCCGACTCCATCGAAGAGGCCCGTAAGCGGGTGAGGGAAAGTAATTACGCGGCGTGGAGGGCGCGCCAGACCTTTTCGGGGGTAGCGGGCATGTCGATGCTCTTCACGCCCATGTCGCGCAGCGCGTCCACCAGGGCGTTGATCATCGCCGGGGGGGAGCCTACGGCGCCGGCCTCGCCCGCACCCTTGACGCCCAGCGGGTTGGACGCGCACGGCACTTCGATCAAATCGACCTCGATGTCCGGCAGATCGGCGGCGCGCGGCAGGGCGTAGTCCATGAACGAGCCGGACAGCAGCTGGCCGGAGGACGGGTCGTACGAAGTCCGCTCCATCACCGCCTGACCCACGCCCTGCGCCACGCCGCCATGCACCTGGCCGCGGACGATCATGGGGTTCACCGCCTTGCCCACGTCATCGCACACGATGTAGCGCACCACGGTGATCGACCCGGTGTCGGGATCGACCTCGACCTCCGCCATATGGCAGCCGTTCGGGAAGGTGTGGACGTCGATCTGCGCCACCTCGGCCGCATCCAGCTTGCCTTGGCTCTGGCCGGCGAGGGTCATGATATCCATGCCGCGGTCGGTGCCGACGACGCTGAAGCGTCCGGCCTCGAACACGATGTCCTCGGCGGCTGCCTCGAGCGCTTCGGACGCGGCCTGCTTGCCCTTCTCGATCACGCTGGCGGCGGTGACGAGGATGGCCTGGCCTTCGGAATACAGGCTGCGCGCGCCGCCGGTGCCGCCGCCCACGGGAATGCTGTCGGTGTCACCCTGGCGCACGCGGATCTTCTCACCGGGTATGCCGAGCTGATCGACGGTGAGCTGCACATAGGCCGTCTCATGGCCCTGGCCGGTGCTCTGCGTGCCGACATAGACGTCCACGAAGCCGTCCTCGGCGAAGCGGATTTCCGCACGCTCGGACGGGGCGCCGCCCGTCGCCTCGAGGTAGTAGGCCATGCCGATACCGCGCTTGCGGCCGCGGGCGGCGGCGGCGGCGCGGCGGCCCTCGAAGCCGGCCCATTCGATCTTAGTGAGCGCGGCGTCCAGCACCTTCTGGAAGTCACCGCTGTCATAGGTCTGGTTCATCGCCGTCACGTACGGCATGGCGCTGGACGGCACCATGTTCTTGCGGCGGATGGCGATGCGGTCCATGCCGATCTCGAACGCGGCGGTGTCGATCAGGCGCTCCACCAAGTAATTGCTCTCCGGACGCCCGGCGCCGCGGTAGGCGTCCACTGGGACCGTGTTGGTGAGCGCGCCGATGACGTTGGCGTAGATGGCCTTGAACCCATAGACGCTGGCCAGGACCTTCGTGCCGGCGCCGGTCGGGATGAACGGGCCGTAATTGCTGAGGTAGGCGCCCATGTTGGCGACGTTGCGGGTGCGCAAGGCCAGGAACGTGCCGTCCTTGTCGAGCGCGATCTCACCGCGGGTGATGTTGTCCCGGCCGTGCGTGTCGCTCACGAACGCCTCGGACCGCTCGCTGGTCCACTTCACGGGGCGGCCGAGCTTGCGGGCGGCGTAGCAGGTCAGCACGTGCTCGGCATACAGGAACAGCTTCATGCCGAAGCCGCCGCCCACGTCCGGCGTCACCACACGGAACCGGTCCTCCGGCAGGTTGAACACCGCCTTGGCGAGCATGCCCTTGATGCTCCAGCCGCCCTGCGTGTTGGTATAGAGGGTGAAACGGTCATCCTCGAATGCGGCGACGGCGGCGCGGGCCTCCATGCTGGACACGACGATGCGGTTGTTCACGACCGTCAGTTGCGTGACGTGCGCGGCGGTGGCGAACAGGGCGTCTGTGGCGGCTTTGTCACCAGCCTCCCAATCGAACACGACGTTGCCCTTGGCGTGATCCCATACCGGCGGCGCGTCGGCATCGAGCGTGGCGCCGAGGTCGGTGCTGCTGGGCAGGATGTCGTATTCGACCAAGATGGCCTCGGCTGCGTCGCGCGCGGCTTGGTGCGTGCCGGCCACGATGAACGCGACGGGGTCACCGACGTGGCGGACCACGCCATCGGCCAGCGCCGGGTGCGGCGTGTCGGCGCGGGGGGTGCCGTCGCGGTTCTTGAGCGGGATGGCGCAGGGGACGGCGCCGATGCCGTCGGCCTCGAGGTCGGCGTGGGTGAAGATACCGGCGACGCCGGGCAGGGCCTTGGCGGCCGAGGTGTCGATGCTCAGGATCTTGGCGTGGGCGTGCGGGCTGCGCAGCACGACGCCGATCGCCTCGTTCGGCAGCACGATGTCGTCGGTATAGCGGCCCTCGCCGATCAGCAGGCGGGGGTCTTCGACGCGACGGACGGGCTGGGCCATGCCGAACTTGGTCATTGGGGGGTTCTCCGTGGATTGGATCTTAGTTACGATGAGTTGGGCGGGTGCCAAGGGGCTTTTTGTTCCCCTCTGCCTTTGCAGGGCCGGGGTGAGGGTCAAGTCTTACGCGTAGGCCATTGCTGGTTACTCCACCCTCACCCCGGCCCTCTCCCGCCAGCGGGAGAGGGGAAGCTTCTTACTCGGCGGGGACCCGTTCTTTTTGTCTCGCGCCTCCGAAACGCGCTTTCACCCGTTCGCGGGCGGTTTGGAAGACGACGTAGAGCATCGGGATCAGGAAAATGCCGATGGTGCTGGCGGCGATCATGCCGGCGAAGACGGGGGTGCCGACGGCGCGGCGGCTGACCATGGCGGCGCCGTCCGCGTTTACCAGGGGAATGAGGCCCAGGACGAAGGCGATCGACGTCATCATCACCGCGCGGAACCGCGTCTTGGCGCCGATCCGCGCGGCCTCGGCAATGCTGGTGCCGGATTCGCGCTTATCCTTGGCGAACTCCACGATCAGGATGCCGTTTTTGGCCGCGAGCGCAATCAGCACGACCAAGCCAATTTGGGCATACAGATCGAGCGACAGCCCGGCGATCTTCATGCCGATGAACGAGCCCAGCACGCCGACGGTGACCGACAGCAGGACCGGGACAGGGATGACCCAGCTTTCATACAGCGCCACCAGGAACAAATAGGCGAACAGTACCGCGAGCGCCAAGATTTTCCCGGTCTGCCCGGCCGCCGAGCGCTCCTGGAACGCCGTCCCGGTCCACTCGTACGAGTAGCCCGGCGGCAACGTCTGCGCGCTGACCTGCTCCATGACCTTCAGCGCGTCCCCGGAGGAGATGCCTGGCTTGGGGTTACCCTGGATGGTGATCGTGCGGTAGTTGTTGTAGCGGCTGATGGTCTGCGGGCCCAGCACGATCCGGGCATCGGCGATAGACCGCAAGGGCACCATCGTCCCGGTCTTATTGCGGACATAGATGCGCCAGATGGCGGGAATGTCGGTGCGGTCCGCGGCCTCACCCTGGATGTTGACCTGCCAGGTGCGTCCGAACAGGTTGAAGTCGTTCACATAGATGCCGCCGAGCGTGGCTTGCAGCGAGGTGAACACGTCACTGACGCTCAAGCCCAGCGCCTGGGCCTTTTCCCGGTCGATATCGAGGTAGATGCTGGGTGTGGTGGGGCTGAAGGTGCTGAAGACGCGGGCCAAATTGCCGTTGCCGTTGGCGGAGGCGAGCAGGCCGTTCAGCACGGAGCCCATCTCCACCGGCTCCCGCCCTTCCAGGTTCTGTAGCTGGTATTCGAAGCCGCCGCCGGTGCTGAGGCCGATGATGGGCGGCAGGTTGAACGGGAAGATCACGGCCGAGCGGATTTGCTGCACGCCGCCGAACACGCGTCCGATCAGGGCCTGCACCTTGTCCCCGGCGGCCTGCCGGTCCGCGAACGGCTTTAGCCTCACCACCACGAAAGCGGAGTTGGACTGGTTGCCGGCGTCCAGCAGCGAGAAGCCCACGATGGACAGCACGTTCTGGACCTGCGGGATATCCTTCAGGATCTTCTCGACCCGCTCCGTCACGCCGCGGGTGCGGGTCACGCTGGCGCCGTCCGGCAGCTGGACGGCGACGAAGAACGCGCCCTGGTCCTCCTCGGGCAAGAACCCGGTGGGGGTGATGAGGCTCATGCCGAAGATGCCGCCGGCAAACAGCGCGACGGCCAGCAGGGAGACCGCGCCCATGCGGATGAGCCGGGTGATGACGGAGGTGTAGCCGTCCCGCGCCCAGTCGATGCCCCGTCCGATCCGGCCCATGATGCCGCGCGTCTTGTCGGTATGGCGGAGAAACACGCCGCATAGCGCGGGCGAGAGCGTGAGCGCGTTGGTGGCCGAGATCAGCATGGCCACCGAGATCGTGACCGCGAACTGCCGGAACAGCGTGCCGGAGATGCCGGGGATAAAGCCGATGGGCACGAAGACGCTGAGCAGCACGAGGGTGATGGCGATGATGGGCGCAGTGATCTGCGTCATGGCCTTCTTGGTGGCGTCGCGGGGCGAGAGGTCCGGCTCCTCCTCCAGCACGCGCTCAACGTTCTCCACGACGACGATGGCATCATCGACCACGATGCCGATGGCCAACACGAGGGCGAGAAGGGAGACGGTGTTGGCCGAGTAGCCGAGGACGAGCAGCACGGCGAAGGTGCCGATCAGGCTTACGGGCACGGCGATGATGGGAATGAGGGTCGCCCGCCAGTTACCGAGGAACAGGAACACCACGATCGCGACCAGGATGAACGCTTCGGTCAGCGTCTTCTTCACTTCCTGAATGGTGTCGGAGACGAAGGTGGAGCTGTTGTAGAAGACTTGTGACTTCAGGCCTTCGGGGAAGCGTGCCGCCAGATCCTTGAGTGCGTCATCGATGCGCGCCGCCGTCGCGACCGCATTGGCACCGGGGGCGAGATAGACGCCCATGGTCACGGCCGGGTTGCCGTTCAGCCGGCTTTCGCTATCGCGCGACGCGGCGCCGAGTTCTAGGCGGGCCACGTCCTTCACCTTCAGCACCGAGCCGTCCGGGTTGGCGCGGACCACGATTTGGCCGAACTCTTCGGCCGAAGTCAGCCGGCCCTTGGTTTGTAGGTTGATCTGGAACTGCGTGTCATCGCTGGTGGGGCGTGCGCCAACGCGTCCGACCGGCGCCTGCACGTTCTGTTGCTGAATGGCCTGGATGATATCCGACGGCGCAAGGTTCAGGCTGATCAGCCGGTCATTGTCGAACCAGATGCGCATCGAGTAGTCGAGTGCGCCGAACAACGACGCCGAGCCCACGCCCTGCACGCGGGACAGCCGGTCCAGCACGTTGATAGTGACGTAGTTGGAGATGAACAGCGGATCCTGCTTGGCGCCTTCGCTGCTGAACGCCAGGAACTCCAGGATGGCGGAGGAGCGTTTTTGCACGGTCACACCGCTGCGCTGCACCTCGGCCGGCAAGCGGGACAGGGCGGATTGCACGCGGTTGTTGACGTTGACGGTGTTGATGTCGGGGTTGGAGCCGAGGTTGAAGGAGACCGTGAGGGTGTAGGACCCATCGTTGGCCGAGTTCGACTTCATGTAGATCATCTGGTCGGCGCCGTTGACCTGCGCCTCCAGCGGCTGCGCGACCGTCGCCTCCACGACGGCGGCGCTGGCGCCGGGGTAGCGGGTACTGACGGTGACCTGGGGCGGGACGATGTCCGGGAATTGGCTGACGGGTATGACGAACAGCGCCAGGGCGCCGGCGATGACGGTGATGATGGCGATGACGATCGCCAGGCGCGGACGGTCGACGAAGACGGAGGAGATCATGCTTGCACCACGCGGCATGGGGCTGTGCCGGTCGTTCCCCTCACCCCGGCCCTCTCCCGCAGGGAGAGGGGGTGGTAGATTTTCGTCACGTCCGTGGACCCTGGGCGGGCATGGACGGGGGGGCGTTGGCCGGCGCGGGGTTTACGACCACGCCGGGGCGGACGCGCTGCACGCCGTCCACCACGACCGACTCACCCTCTTTGAGGCCGGCCGAGATCACCGCGGTGTCGGGCGTGCTTTGTCCCAGCTGCACCCGGCGCTGCTCGGCCTTGTTGCCCTCCGCCACCACCCAGACGTAGCTGCCCTGCTGATCGGACAGGATGGCGGCACGGGGAATGCCTAGCGCCTGGACCGGCTGCACGCCCTGTACGGTAACGGTGACGAACTCACCGTCCGATAGCTCGCGGTCACCGGGATCACCCTGCTTGGTGCCGGGGCGGATGGGGTTGGGAATGCGGCCCCGCAACGTAAGGGTGTCGGTGTTGGCAGCGACTGAGGGGTCCACGTAGTCGAGCTTGCCGTCCATGGCGTAGGGCTTACCGTTCGGCAGCAGGATCTTGATCGTGACGGCGCCCAGGCCGCCCTTGTCGGCATAGCGGTCGCGCAGATCGATGGCGGCGCGGACCGAGACGGGGAACAGGACGTACATCGGATCCTGGCTCACGATGGTGGTGAGCGTGCCGGCGCCGGGGCTGACCACGTTGCCGACAGTCACGGCCGAGCGTCCGATCTTACCGTCGATCGGGGATTTGATCTCGGTATAGTCGAGGTTGATCTGTGCGGTGCGCAGCTGCGCCTGGGCGCCCAACAGCTGCGCCTGCTGGCTGCGCTGGGCGGATTGCGCGTCATCCACCTTACTCTGCTGCCCGGCCGCCGAGTTCATGAGCGCCTGGGCGCGCCCGAGGGTGAGGCCGGTATTCTGCACCAGCGCCTGGTTCTGCGCGACACCGGCGGCCGCCGCGGCGACCTGGGCCTCGAACTGCGGACGCTCCAGTATATAGAGTGTGTCGCCGGCGCGGACGTCACTGCCCTCGGTAAACAGGCGCTTTTCCAAGAAGCCGGTCACGCGGGCGACGACGTCCACGCGATTTACGGCCTGCACCCGTCCGACGAAGGTGCTGGTTTCCAGCACCGGGCGCACCGCGGCTTGCACGACGCCCACGGCGGGCGGGCCGCCGGGTGCCTGCGCCCAGGCCGGGAAGGCGGCTAGCACTGCAAGGAATAGGATCCGCCGCATCGATATCACCCGCATTATTAAGTTCAATATGGCAGCAGGACCGCTGTTGCATAGCACAATGATGCGAGGCTTGCATGCCGGGGTGCGCCGCCGCACCCTGGATAAACGGGGGAGGCGTTGATGCGTGAGCGGGTGACGGTGTGCGAAGTCGGTCCACGGGATGGGTTGCAGATGGCGAAAGGGCGGATGCCGACGGAGGTGAAGATCCGCTGGATCAAGGCGCTGGCCGCCGCGGGCCTGCCGGAGATCGAGGTGGGCAGCTTCGTCCCGGCCCGGGTCATCCCGCAGATGGCCGACACTGGCGAGGTGGTGCGGGCGGTGGCGGACCTACCGGTCATGATCGTGGCGTTGGCGCCCAATCTGCGGGGGGCGCAGGACGCGTTGGCGGCGGGGGCGCGCCGGGTCACGATCCCGGTGTCGGTGAGCGAGGGGCATAGCCGGGCCAATACCAACCGCGGCACGATGGATCAGGTGGCGGAGGTGCGGGGGATCGTCGGCTGGGCGGCGGGCCGGATCGAGGTCGAGGCGGCGTGCAGCACGGCGTTCGGCTGCTCGATCGACGGGGTCGTGCCGGAGCGGCGGGTGGTGGAGGTGGCGGCTGCATTGGCCGAGGCCGGGGTGGGGATGATCGCGCTGGCGGATACGGTAGGCTACGCGCACCCGGCGCAGATCAGGAGCGTGGTGCGGGCGGTGCGGGGCGCAATCGGCGAGCGGTTCGCCGGGTTGCATCTGCATGACACGATGGGGCTCGGCCTCGCCAACGCGCTGGCGGGGCTGGAGGAGGGGGTGCGCAACTTCGACGCGTCATTGGCCGGGCTGGGTGGCTGCCCGTATGCGCCGGGGGCGAGCGGCAATATCGTGACGGAGGATTTGATCTTCATGCTGGAGAGCATGGGGTTCGAGACAGGGGTGAACCTCGATGAGCTGATTGCCGCCCGCGGCTATCTGGCCGAGGGACTGCCTGGTGAGGCACTGCATGGCGGGCTGGCGCGCGCCGGGCTACCGCCGACGTTCCGGGCCGCAGCTTGAGCCAAGTGCCCTTGGCGGGGCTTCGGGCCGTCGAGTTCACGCACATGGTCATGGGCCCGGCCTGCGGGCTGGCGCTGGCCGATCTGGGCGCGGACGTCGTCAAGGTGGAGCCGGCGCCGGACGGGGACAACACCCGCCGGCTCGAGGGGGCGGGAACGGGGTTTTTTGCCGTATTCAACCGCAACAAGCGCAGCCTTGCGGTCGATATGAAGTCGGCCGAGGGTATCGCGCTGGTGCACCGGCTGATTGCGCGGTCCGACATCCTGATCGAGAATTTCCGTCCAGGTGCGTTGGATCGATTGGGCCTGTCGTGGGAGGCGTTGCAGGCCCTAAATCCGCGGCTGATCTACTGTAGTTGCAAGGGGTTCCTGCCCGGTCCGTATGCACACCGCACGGCGCTGGACGAGGTCGTGCAGATGATGGGGGGGCTCGCGTATATGACGGGGCTACCGGGGAAGCCGATGCGGGCGGGGTCGTCGGTGAACGACATTCTAGGCGGCACCTTCGCCGCGCTGGGCATCCTGGCGGCGGTGATCGAGCGGCAGAGCACCGGGCTCGGCAAGCACGTCCAGGCCGGGCTGTTCGAGAACAACGCGCTGCTGGTGGCGCAGCACATGGCGCAAGGTTTCATCACCGGCGAATACCCGCCGCCGATGGGCGTCCGCCGCCCGGCCTGGCCGGTGTATGACGTGTTCGACACGTCCGATGGCGGGCAGGTGTTCGTGGGCGTGGTGACGGACAGCCAATGGCAGGTGATGTGCCAGTCGTTCGGCCTCCATGCACTCGCAACCGACCCCTCGCTCCGCACCCAGCCGCAGCGGCAGGCGGCACGGCCGTGGATGCTGCCGGTGGTGGCGGCCGCGTTCGGGGCGTTGACGAAGCCGGCGTTGATGCAGCGGTGCGAGGCGCTAGGTCTGCCATTCGCACCGATCGCGGCGCCGGCGGAGTTGTTCGATGATCCCCATCTGGCCGAACCCGGCGGTATGCTGCCGGTCACGTTGCCGGATGGACGCGTGATGGGCGTGCCGGGCCTGCCGCTGGCGTTGGACGGAGAGCGGCTTGGGCTGCGGCGGGATGTGCCCGCGGCGGGGCAGCATACCGGGGAGCTGATGCAGGAACTGGGGTGGAGCTGATGCACATCGCTGGCCTTTTCTTCACCGCCGTGACCGCCGTGACCGCCTCTGTGGCTCCGCTATTGCTGGACGGCACCGGCTCACCGACGCCGTGCTCCACTCGCTCAGGTCCTAGCACTTTGCTTTTTTCCATACCCTATCAGATTTGAAACGGCTGAGACCCCGCCGTGGGCGGCACGTGGACCGTTCTGCCCGGATACTGGGTTAGAAAACGTCGATTCGTGTGACAAACGGTTTGAATTTTACGAAAGTATTGTGAAAGTGCGGCTGAACAGATTGCTTAGTGTCGTTTCTTTAGTTTAGCCTATTCTGGATGGTTGCAACTGGAGGTTATTGTGGACAGCACGCTCGTCACGCTAAGCTCGGTCAATCCGTCGCAATCGCATACCGTCTCGATAACCGGTGGCGGCACGATCCCCGACACTATAACCGGCCTTACACCACATGATTGGAAGGCGGATGGGAACGGGCTGTTTCACACCAGCACGGACCTGAAGGCCGAGTCGAAAGCCATTCACAACCTGATGGAGGCCGGCCTGGCGTCGGGCCTTTCGGCGGTCCAGCGCTTGGAGGGCAATGCGGAGGCCGTGTTCGAGAATACTGGCCTGTCCAAACTGAGCGCGGCCAAGCAGGCCGCGGCGCGCGAGGATGTGCAGCGCGAACTGGATGCGATCGCCGGAGCCATGGCGATCAACAAGTTGGCGCTAGGCATCGATCCGACCAAACCGCTCACCAATGACACCTACCTGGCACTGGAGCATACCATCCAGGGCAATGCTACGCTGGAGGAATTGGGGCTTCAGGGGCACGGACTGAACAATCCGCCTGCCGTGAAATACCGTGGGTTCACGAATGATATTCAGAACAATGTGGACAACAAGACACTGTATGTCGGCGGCGGACTGAACAATGGCAAGCTAGCCATCGCGGATTTCATGGACGACAACATCATGTCGCACACGCCGTTCCCGACGGTCTTTCAGGGCGGTCGCCTCGTCCAGCTTAACCAGAACGCAGCGGCCGAGAATGCTCTGAACGAGGCGGTGCGGGCGCTGGACGCAGGCATGTATGAGCGGACCTACACCGCCGCCGATTTTAGCAAGACCGTTCCGGCCTCACCCACGCCGGCGGCTGCGGCAGCGGCGTATGACAACACGGCGCCGGCCGGGTTCGAGCGGACGCTCGATGGTAGCCTCATCCGTAGCACCATTACGGAGACGGCGCACGTCTGGACCGCTGGCGCGGATGGATTGTTCCACACAAAAACCGACCTTAGCGCCGAATGGCATGCCCTGTATAAGCGGATGCTGGCCGGGCAAGGCGCGACGCTTACAGCGATCCAGCGGCTTGAGGGTAATGCGGAAGCCGTGTTCGAAAACACCGGTCTGTCAAAACTGAGCGTGAAGCAGCAGGCGCGGGATCGCGAGGACGTTCAGCGTCAGCTTGATGCGATGGGTGCCGCGATCAAGATCGACGGCACCACTTTCGGCCTCAATCTGACACAGCCGTTTACCGAGCGGACTTACCTCGCGATGGAGCACACCCTGCAAGGAAACAAGCCACTCGAAGAACTCGCTATCCAAGGCCATGGGTTAAACAAGCCGCCCGCGGCCAAGTACCGGGGCTATACCAACGACTTCCAAAACAACGTCGATGGTAAGACGCTCTACGTAGGCGGTGGCTTGAACAACGGCGAGAAGGCAATTGCGGACTTCTTCGACGACAGCCTGCTATCGCACGCGCCGTATTCTACTGTGTACCACAACGGCAAGTTGACGCAGCTGAACCAGAACGGCAATCTCGAGACCCCGCTCGATCAAGCCGTTGCGGCGCTGAACGCCAACATGTTCGGGCGCACTTTGACGGCGGCTGATTTCAAGCACGCCTAAATATGCAGCTCCGCTGTCGCGTCGGGCAACAGATCCGTCGATAGCTCGGCGAGGCGGCGGGACGTAACAATGATGCGCTCTAGCGCGCGCGCGTTGCCGGACGGGTCGGTATAGGTCGACTCTTCATCTTCCAGAATGTCCAGGAGGAGATGTTGGAACTCGGCCTGATTTTCAGGGCTCATATGCGCCCGGCCAAACGTTACCTCCGTCAGGCGCTCGGGCAGGCCCGCCGTGATGTCGAGCTGGTTGCCGAAGTAGTGCAACAACCGCCCGGCGCGGTCATGCACCGGGGAGAGGAACAGCAGGTTCCAGAACGCCCGCCCGTCCTTGCGGTGATTGACGATCCACTCGATACAGCCGGCCTCTGCCTTGATGGCCGCCCGAATGCGCCCGGCGGTCCCGGGGTCGGTGCTGCTGCCCTGCAGAAAGCGGCAATTGCGTCCGATGATCTCATTCAGCCCGTAGCCGGTCATGACAGCGAACGCAGGGTTGGCGGCGATCAGCGGATGGTCAGGCTGATGCGGGTCCGACAGCACCATGGCCTCCGTGCTGTGCTGCACGGCGGAAATCAGGGCACGGGTGAGCGTCCGGTGGGGCATCGTCGTCCTTTGAATGTCAGCCGTGCTTCTCACAAAAAGCGGCGGCGCCGAGCGTCCGAAAGTCCTGTAGCGCACCCCCGATACGCTCATGTGGCCAGTTCCACCATGCAATACGTTCAAGGGCTTCGACAATGTTACGAGAGAACCGGACGCGAAGGGGCCGGGCCGGGTTTCCCGCGACGATGGTGAATGGCGCCACATCATGCGTCACGATCGCGCCAGCCCCGGCGACGGAGCCGTTACCGAGGGTGACGCCGGGCAGGATCACGGCGCCGTGCCCCACCCAGACATCATGGCCGAGCACGACCGGCGATTGCCGCCGCCATTCGAAGAACGCGCCGTCGTCCGCACCCAGCCCATAGGCGCTGCTGCGATAGCCGACATGGCTTAGCATGACCCGGCCCAGCGGGTGGTTGCCGGGATTGATACGGGTATGCGCGGCGATGGAGCAGAACCGGCCGATGGTCGTGTAGATGATGTCGCTGTCGTTCACGGCGTAGGAGTAGTCGCCCATGGTGGTCTCGGCGATCTTGGTGCGGGCGCCAACCTCGCACCATCGTCCGATGCTGCTGGCGCGGACGGAGGCGGTGCGGTGGATACGCGGGTCGCCTTCAGCCAAGGGCGAAATCGACCGCGGCGGCGGCGTGCAGCGCCGTGGTATCGAACAGAGGCACGGCGCTGTCCTCGGGCCGGACCAGCAACATGATCTCGGTGCAGCCGAGGATGATGGCCTCGGCCCCGTCCGCCACCAGCCGGGCGATGACGGCGCGATAGGCGTCGCGGGACGCAGGTAGGACCTGGCCCTGCACCAGCTCGTCATAGATGACGCGGTGCACCGTGGCGCGGTCCGCTTCACCGGGGATCAGCACGTCGAGCCCGAACCGCTCGTGCAACCGGCCCTTGTAGAAATCCTGCTCCATCGTGAACGCGGTGCCGAGCAGGCCCACCCGGCGCAGGCCGTGCGCCTGGATCGCGGCCGCCGCCCCGTCCGCGATATGCAGCAACGGCACGCCGATCGCGGCCTGCACCGCGTCCGCCATCAGGTGCATGGTGTTGGTGCAGATCACCATGCACGCGGCGCCGGCACGCTCGAGCCGTTGCGCGGCGTCGATCAGCAGCGCCTCCGCGGCGTCCCACCGCCCGGCGTGCTGCAACGCCTCTATCACGGCGAAGTCGAAGCTCCACATCAGGATGGGCGCCGAATGCGCGCCGCCGCGCCGGGCCCGGACGCCCTGGTTGATCAGGCGGTAGTATTCGGCCGAGCTCTCCCAGCTCATGCCGCCGATCAGGCCAATTGTTTTCAATTGGGAGTATTCAATTCAGGAACAGCTTACCGGGGTTCATGATGCCGCGCGGGTCCAGCGCCGTCTTGATCTGCCGCATCACCGCCAGCGTCTCCCCGCCATGCTCGGCCTCCAGGAACTCGCGCTTGCCGATCCCCACCCCATGCTCCCCGCTGCACGAACCCCCGAGCGACAATGCGCGGGCGACGATCTGCTGATCGAGGCGCCAGGCGGCCGCGAGACCGTCCTCACCGTCCGGCACCAGAATCACGGTATGGAAATTGCCATCCCCCACATGCCCCACGATCGGCGCCGTGAGGCCCGAGGCCAGGATGTCGGCCTTCGCACCCACGATCAGATCCGTCAGGCGCGAGATCGGCACGATCGCGTCGGTGGCGATGCCGCGATGCCCCGGCTGCAGCGCGAGCGCGGCCCAGTATCCGTCATGCCGCGCCTTCCACAGCCGGTTCCGCTCGGCCGCGTCCGACGCCCATTGAAAGCCGTGCGCGCCGTAGCCGGCGGTAATTTCCTCCGCCAGCGCCGCCTGCTCGGCCACCGCGGCCGGGGTGCCGTGAAACTCCAGCAGCAGGGTGGGCGCGGCCGAATACCCTTCCAGCTTCGAATAGGCGATGCTGGCACCCATCTGCACGTCATCCAGCAGCTCGATCCGGGCGATCGGGATGGCGGCGGACAGAATGTCGATCACGCTGTCCACTGCGCCGGCCAGCGTGTCGAACTGGCAGATCGCGGCGCTCATGGCCTCGGGGATCGGATGGAGGCGTAGCTGGATTTCCGTGATCAGGCCCAGCGTCCCCTCGGAGCCGATCATGAGATGCGTGAGGTCGTACCCGGTGCTGGACTTCCGCACCCGGCCCCCCGTCTCGATCAGCCGGCCATCCGCCAGCGCCACCTGCAGCCCCAGCACGTTCTCCCGGATCGTGCCATAGCGCACCGCGGCGGTGCCCGACGCCCGGGTGGCGCACATGCCGCCCAGCGTGCAGACGCTGCCGGGGTCCACCGGCATGAACAGGCCCTGGTCCCGCAGATGCTCGTTCAGCTGCTGCCGGGTCACCCCCGCCTGCACCCGGCAATCCATATCGGCGGCGTTGACCTCGAGAATCGCGGTCATACGCGAGGTATCGACGCTGATCCCGCCCCGCACCGGCGTCACATGCCCCTCGAGCGAGGTCCCGGCGCCAAACGGGATCACCGGCACGCCGTGCTGATGGCACAGCTGCAGCAGCTGCGCGGCCTCCGCGCCGGTCTCGATGAACGCGACCGCGTCCGGCAGCACCGGCGGATGGGTATCCTCCCCATGGCTATGCTGCTCGAGCAGCGCCGCCCCGGTACTCAGCCGCTCGCCCAGCAAGATGCGGGCCTGGGCGATGACGAGCTCGATCGGCTGCAGCGGATGGTTCATGGAAGCCCTGCGTAGATGGCGTCGATATCGAGGACAAGGCCGGGCGGATCGAGGCTGAGGCGGCCGGCGCTGAGCAGCCTGGTCGCTATCGCGTCACCGTCACGCCGGTGGTGGATGACCCGGCGACGGTCGGCTTGCAATGTCAAGTAGTGACGGATCGACGGAAGCCGAAAGTAGTCCAGCAACTTGATACCGGTGTCGATGTGTTGGGTCGACGGGGAGAACACTTCCACCACGATGACCGGATTGACCGCCGCGACCGCATTCGCGCCAAGACGCTCCCCACACTCGACCACGGCGTCGGGCTCATAGTCGGTATCGTCATCCACCTCGATCGTGACCCCGTCCGTCAATGCCTCGCACGGCAGACCGGCGGCGCGGACCGCTTGATCGAGCGCGGACCACACACGCTGCTTGACCCGGACATGGCCGATGCGCTCGGCCACCATCGAGATGATATCACCCCGGACCCGCTCCGTCCGCCCCCGCACCTGCTCCTCCGCCCAGGCCCGATACTCGGCCCGGCTCGCGATACGGTGGATGTCGGAGGCACGCTGTTCCATGCGGGTATGGTGTCACATCTATGTCCGGGCACAAAGGGACACCCTCAAGGTTCACCACATACGCCGATACCGGCCGCCGCCCTCGAACACGAGCAGTCCCTTGTCCCTCAACACCTGCGTTTGCTGCCGTATCTTCGCACGCACATTGAAGTTCAAAGGATATCTGGCGCTGAGGTCCCCTTCGAAGGCGTAGATATCCGAAAGCGTGAAGCTCTCCCGGCCTATACGCTCCACGATCGAGATCACCTCGATGGACCAGCCGCGCGCCTCTAATTTTTGCCGCGCCAGGAAAGCGCAGGACCGCCATTGTGAGACGATGCCGCTGGCGGGCCGTCCTTGACGCTCTGCGATGATCATGACTTTGCCGATCTGTGGAACAGCGGCGAGCACGATGAAGCACCCTACCCAGTTTGGCCTCTTCGCATCAGGTGGTGTGGGCTTCTTAGCCTCGATCATGTCGGGCCTAAAGAAGTATCGCGGCACAAGCGTCAGGCCGGTCACGGAAAGATCGCTTCGGTCGTACGTCAGGAGCAAGAGGTTGGGGTTAGTATCGCTCTGCAGCCTGGTCATCATGGTCGAATACGCTCCATCGATGACCTTACGGCCGATCGACTGCGCCTTGGCCTTCAGCTCGAACTGCTCCTTGCAAACCTCACAATACAGGTCGGCGACCGGCATGTTGTTCGTGAAGACATCGAGCCTTGCGCCGCCGCAAGCTGGGCAAGATAGTTCGCGGTGCGCCCAGGCCTCACTCATGCGCCGGATGCGCTGTGTGCGGCCCTTGTAACCAACGGCTGCATCCTGATCGAACCGTAGATCCATGAGCATCAGCTTAGCGGCCGATGCTGGGTGGGATAGATGGTTTGACGCTCCAAACCGCCGCGCTTAGCCTGTCCCGCAACAGGAGAACGTCGATGCCCAATAAACTGAAGCAACTCTGGGAAGCCGGGACGCCGACCATCAATGGCTGGCTCGCCGTGCCCAGCGGGTTCGCGGCCGAGGTCATGGCGCGGGCGGGGTGGGATAGCGTCACCGTCGATATGCAGCATGGGGTGCAGGAGTATCAGTCCATGGTGCAGTGCTTTCAGGGCATGCAGGGCAGCCCCGTCCTGCCCATGGTGCGGGTGCCGTGGAACGAGCCGGGGATCATCGGCAAGGCGCTTGATGGCGGCGCCTACGGCGTGATCTGCCCCATGATCAACTCGCGGGCGGAGGCGGAGGCGTTCGTCAGCTACGTGCGCTACCCGCCGACCGGCAAGCGGTCCAACGGGCCGATCCGCGCCGGCATCTATGGGCAGAGCACGGCGTATCAGATGACCGCCAACGAAGACATCCTGTGCATGCCGATGATCGAGACCGAGCAGGCGGTCAATGACCTCGAGCATATCCTCGATGTCCCGGGGATTGACGCCGTGTATATCGGGCCGTCCGACCTGTCCTTCTCCATGGGCGGCACGCCGACGCTGGACCAGACCAACGACAAACAGATGGGGATGTATGACAAGATCCTGCGGGAGACCCAGAAGCGCGGCATCTACGCTGCCATCCATTGTGGCACGACCGACTATGCGCGCCGCATGCATCAGATGGGCTTCAACATGATCACCGTGGGCAGTGACGCCGTGTTCATCGCGCAGGGGGCGGCGGCCGCGGTGAAGGCAATGCGGGCGTGACGCCCACCATCCGCCTGCACGCGGGGGACGCCGTCGTCATCGCCCGCAGTACCGTGCTGCCGGGCACCGAGGTCGCACCCGGCGTCACCGCCATCGAGCGGATCCCGGCCGGCCATAAGGTTGCGGTGCGGGCCCTGGCCTCCGGCGACGAGATCCGCCGCTACGGCCAGATCATCGGTTTCGCCACCGCCCCCATCCCGCCCGGCGGACACGTGCATACGCAAAACTGCGGTATGGGCGACTTCGCCAAGGACTACGCCTACGCCCAGGATGCGCGCCCGACGGCGATGGCCAACGAGCAGCGGACGTTCATGGGCATCCGCCGCGCCGACGGGCGGGTCGCGACCCGCAACTATATCGGCATCCTCACCAGCGTGAACTGCAGCGCGCACGTCGCCGGGCTGATCGCCGACACGTTCAAGCGCAACCCGTTCACCGGGCACGACCCGCTGGCCGAGTTCCCGAACGTGGACGGCGTCGTGGCACTCACCCACAAGACCGGCTGCGGCATGACGGATGGGGAGCCGCTGCGGGTCCTGCGCCGCACGCTGGCCGGCTACGCCAGGCATGTGAATTTCAGCCATGTCGTGGTGCTGGGACTCGGCTGCGAGGTGAACCAGATCTCCGGCCTGCTGGCCGAGCAGCGGCTGGCCGGGCGCATCCGCGACATGGACATCCAGACCATGGGCGGCACCCGCAAGACGGTCGAGGCCGGGATCGCCTTCGTGCGCGAGGTGCTGGCCGAAAGCAACGCCGTGCACCGCGAACCCGCACCGCTTTCCGAGCTCACCGTCGCCCTCCAATGCGGCGGCAGCGACGGCTATTCCGGCGTCTCCGCCAACCCGGCGCTGGGCGTCGCCTCCGACCTCCTGGTCCGCCACGGCGGCACCGTCATCCTGTCGGAAACGCCCGAGACCTACGGCGCCGAACACCTGCTGACCCGGCGTGCCATCAGCCCCGAAGTGGGCGAGAAGCTGGTCGGCCTCATGCGCTGGTGGGAGGATTACTGCGAGCGGGAGGGTGCCGAGATGAACGCCAACCCCAGCCCCGGCAACAAGGCGGGCGGCCTCACCACCATCCTCGAGAAGTCGCTGGGCGCCATGGCCAAGGCCGGCAGCACCAACCTCGTGGACGTCGTGCGCTATGCGGAACCCGTGACGGCGCGAGGCTTCGTGTTCATGGACACGCCGGGCTACGACCCGGTGGCGGCGACAGGCCAGGTCGCGGGCGGCGCCAACCTGGTGTGCTTCACCACGGGCCGCGGCAGCGTGTTCGGCTGCAAGCCGTCCCCGTCCATCAAGCTCGCCACCAACACGCCGATGTTCCAGCGCATGGAAGACGACATGGACATCAACTGCGGCACGATCCTTGATGGGGAGGAGAGCGTGGAACAGGTCGGCACGCGGGTGTTCGAGCGCATGATCCGTGTCGCCAGCGGCGAGCGGACCAAGAGCGAGGGCTTCGACGTCGGCGGTGCGGAGTTCGCGCCCTGGGTGCTGGGGGCGACGATGTAGCTTGTGGGCATACGATGGGCATCGCCCATCCTTGCCACCGCCGCATTGCTCTCGCTGGCGATCCTGATCTACTTGATCTGGACGAAGCCGTTTCCCAGCGCGTTCGATGAACTCGAGCATGTCTCATACGCCGCCTACGTGCAGGAGACGCTGGATTGGCGGCCTATGTTCGAGGTCATGCAGACCCTCGATCCTGCCGGCCTCGGGCATTGGGATCAGCGGCCCAACTATCTCGGCCATCCCGCGCCGTTCTACTGGTATGAAAGCCTGTTCCTCGACCGCACGATGGAACTGCACCGTGCCGTTACTGCGGTTCGCGCCGCCTCCGGCCTGCTGCTCGCGTCAGGGGTCTTGCTCGCGCTGCTAGCAGGCTGGCAAGTCTTTGGGCATAGCCGGGCGGCGACGCTGGTTTTTGGCGCCTTGGTGGCGCTGTGCCCGAAATTGCTCGCGGTGGGCGGCCAGGTGACGAACGACGCCCTGGCCGTGCTGGCGGGCGGGCTCGCCTATTGGGGCCTCGTCACCGACGGGCGCCGGGGCTGGGCTGCGGCAGGGGCTGGATTGACGCTGGCCTGCTGGGCGAAGCCGAACGCGGCGCTGGCCGTGGGCGCGGTGCTCGGTATTTACGCGCTGCTGCGGCTTCGCGAGCGCCCGGGGCTGCCGGTCGCGCTTTTGCTGGGCGGGCTGGCCGGGTCGGTGCCGTATGGGCCGATCTACGGCAAGTATGGCGCCCTGGTGCCGATCACCGTCGAGCAGTTCGGTCAGGTGCATCAAGTTCCCGGCTGGGAGTATGGGCCGGTCTTTTTCGTGAACGTCGCTTACACCTTCTGCTTTTCGCAGACCGGCACCTGGCCGTTGCCGGACGCCGCCGGGCTGGTGATGGCCGGCCTGGTCTGGACCTTGCTCCTTTTGGCCGCAGTGACCGGCGCCGCGGCTGCCGTGCGGACGCCCCGTCGAACCGCGGAGTGGATCACCATCGCAGCACCCCTGGCCTTCTCGGCCGTGCTGCCAATACATCTGTATTTCTCGGCCGTAAAACTGGGCGGCAGCGTGCCTGCAGCCTCGTTCCGGTATTACCTGCCGATCTGGCCATTCCTGGTCCACGGCCTGGCCCATGCGGTCCAGGCCGGGCCGGCTTGGTGCAGGGTGCTTGTATCAAGTCTGGCAGGTGCAGCTCTGCTAGTGGGTTGGCTTTCGCCTTAGTTGACTGAAGAAACCTCGCATCAGGATCGCTCCGTAGGGTGGAATGCCCCTCGCACTCCACCGACGCACGCACAATGCAGTGGAATGCGAAGGACATTCCACCCTACGTCCATCATGTAAGCGGCTAGTTAGAGATTGCCGAGCAGTTTTTGTTTTAGCTCCTCGGACGGTGGGATGTCACCGATAAAGCCGGCCAGTAAGCGCTGGGCAAGGTCGGGGTTGTTGAAATCGCCGATCGTCTTGTCGTTGAACAGGACGCGGATGCCTTTGCCTGACATTACGTAGGTCAGCGTATCGCCCACCGCGGCGGCAGGAGTGGCGGCAATCAGCTTTTCGAAATCCGCCTCGTCCGCCGGGTTGCAGCCGCCCTTGGCGCAGTTGCGCTCCTCGCCCTCGCGGTAATGCTTGTCGATGTCGGACTTGCTGGCCGAGTGCAGGAATTGGAGCAGGATCACCTTGGGGCCGGGTGACGCCATGATGGCGCGGGCGTCATGGCTGGGCTGGCCGACATACAGCCCGGCTATATAGACTTTAACCCGCAATAACGTCAGCGTGCGTATGCCTATGCCATTCAGCTTCAGCGTCTGGCCGGCAGTTGGATAGGTGTCGGGAAGACTGAGACCATCGAGCGTCGCCGCTTGCGCGGAACTCAACAGCGCCAGGCATACGCCCAAAACTTTCAGCACGTCATGCCGGCTCGAGCACCCGAGGGCGTGCGCCGGATTCGGGCCGCAGATCCATGAACTCGGGCCGCAGGCAAGGCGGCAATGGACGCTGCGAGGGTGAGTCGTTCCGCGGCGGCACGACCGGGTCCGGATCGCGCGGACGGTCACCGCCGTCGCCGCGATATCGGCGTAGTACGATCAGTTCGCGGACCGCAAGCGCCAGGAGGACTCCGTGCGTGGTGATCCCGCTGAGGATGACCATGGTGCCTGGTTCCACTGTGCGCCCCCTTTCACGACAGACGTGACGGTAAAGCCGCCGGGCCGCGTTTGGCAAGCGCCGTGGCGATCACGATCATGCAAATCACACCGGTTCACTTCACCGTCGCGACCCGCAGCGCGTTCGTCGTGCCGGCCTGGTTGAACGGCACCCCGGCGGTCACCACGACCTCTTGCCCGGCTGCCGCAAACCCCTCGGTCCTGGCCAGCCGCGATGCGCGCGCCACCGTCTCCGTCATCGTGGTATTTTCTGGCACCACTACGGCGTGCACGCCCCAAACGACGGCCATGCGGCGCGCGGTCTGTAGGCTGGTGGTGAGGCCCAGCACCGGGCAGTCCGGGCGTTCGCGCGCCACGCGGAGCGCCGTGCTGCCGCCCAGGGTAAAGGCGGCGATGACGGCGGCGCCGATCGTGTCGGCCACCTGGCGGCTGGCGGTGGCGATCGCGGCATCTGAGCGGCGCTCCGGCGGGGGGCGGGATTGGGTGGTGAGCTGACGCCAGCCGGGGTCGCGCTCCACCCGTTCCACAATCCGGTCCATGATGTTCACGGCCTCATACGGATACTGCCCGGCCGCGGTTTCGGCGGACAGCATGACGGCGTCGGCCCCGTCGAACACGGCGGTAGCGACGTCGCTCGCCTCCGCCCGCGTGGGCGCCGGGGCGGAGATCATGCTCTCCAGCATCTGCGTCGCCACTACCACCGGCAGGCCGCGCTCCCGGGCGGCGCGCACGATGCGTTTCTGCGCGAGCGGCACCTCCTCGGGCGGCAACTCCACCCCCAAATCGCCGCGCGCGACCATCACCGCGTCACTCAGCGCCAGGATCTCGTCCAGGTTATCCAGCGCTTGCGGCTTCTCCATCTTGGTCATGATCCAGGCCCGGCCGGCGGCGATCTCCTTCGCCTCCGCCACGTCCTCCGCCCGCTGCACGAAGCTCAATCCCACGTAGTCGATGCCGTGCTGCAATGCGAAGTCGAGGTCGACGCGGTCCTTCTTCGTCAGCGCCGGGATGCCCAGGGCCACATCCGGCACGTTCACGCCCTTACGGTCACTCAGCGCGCCACCAGTCACGACCGAGCACATGAGGTGATCCCCCCGCACATGCTCCACCCGAAGCCGCAGCTTACCGTCATCCAGCAGTAACGAGGTGCCGATGCCCGCGGCCTCGATGATCTCGGGATGCGGCAGCTGCACGCGGTCACGGTCGCCGGGCACCGACGACAGATCGAGCCGGAAAGGTTGCCCGGTCTGTAGCACCACGCGCCCGGCCTGAAACTTGCCGACGCGCAGCTTGGGGCCCTGCACGTCCGCCAGGATGCCGATCGGGCGGCCGTGATACTCCTCCAGCGCGCGGATCATCTGGATGCGGCTGAAATGATCCTCGTGCGTGCCGTGGCTGAAATTGAGCCGGAACACGTCGGCGCCGGCCAGGAACAGGCGGGACAGCACCTCGGGCGTGGACGACGCCGGGCCCAGCGTCGCCACGATCTTGGTGCGGCGGCGGCGGCGGAGCTTGGAGCGGACGGCCATGGGAACCCCTACGCGACCAGGATGGCGCGGAAATCGTTGACATTGGTGAGCGTGGGCCCGGTGATCACCAGATCGTCCAGCGCCGCGAACGCGCTATAGCTATCATGCGCAGCCAGCACTGTCGCGGGGTCCAGCCCGGCGGTGCGGGCGCGGGCGAGTGTGTCGGGCGTGACGACGGCGCCGGCCGCGTCCTCCGTCCCGTCGATCCCGTCGGTATCGCCGGCCAGGGCGTAGATGCCCGGCGCGCCGCGCAACTGGTGCGCCAGGGCCAGTAGGAACTCGGTATTGCGCCCGCCGCGCCCGGGCCTGATCGCGCCGATGGTGACGGTCGTCTCACCGCCGGACAGCAGGACGCAGGGGCCGGGCAGGGGGTGGCCGTGGGCCTGCGTGCTCATGGCGATCCCGGCCATCACGGTGCCGAGCGCGGCGCTCTCACCCTCCAGCGCGTCCCCCAGGATCAACGGCGTCAGGCCATGCGCGCGGGCGGCGGTTGCGGCGGCGGCGAGCGCCATGGCGGGGGTGGCGATCATGCGGATGTCGGTCATGATCTCACCGGGCTTGGGCGTCTCCGGCCCGTCGGTGCGCGGCAGCACCAGGCCGTAGCGCTGCGCGATGGCGCGGATGTCGGCCCAGGTGGTGACGTCCGGCACGGTCGGGCCGCTACCGATGGTGGCCGGGTCATCGCCGGGCACGTCGCTGATGGTGAGCGTGACAACCGGTGCCGGGTGTGCGGCGGCGGCCAGGCGCCCGCCCTTGATGGCCGACAGGTGCTTGCGAACCGCATTCATCTCATGGATGGCGGCGCCGCAGCGCAGCAGGGCGCGGTTCACGTGGGCCAGGTCGTCCAGTGTGAGCCCCGGCGCTGGCTGCTCCATCAGCGCCGACGCGCCGCCGGACATGAGGGCCACGACAAGGTCCTGTGACGTGAGCCCGCGTACCGCGTCCAGCACCGCGGCGGCACCCAGCGCACTATTGGCGTCCGGCACGGGGTGCGAGGCTTCGATCACGCGGATGCGCTGCGTGGGAGCGCCATGGCCATAGCGGGTGACGACGACGCCGGTGAGCGGCACGTGGGGCCACGCGGCCTCGAGCGCTGCGGCCATGGACGCCGCGGATTTGCCCGCACCCACCACCACGACGCGGCCTGCAGGGGGTAGCGGCAGATAGGGCGCCAGCACGACATGCGGGTCCGCGCTGGCAATGGCGGCGTCGAACATGGCCCGTAAGGCCAGCCGGGCCCGCGCCTCATCCCACATGCAATTTCCCCCTTGGCCCCGCCGCACCGCCGACACCATGTCAGACAAATAGGAGTGCGCCAAATGACCGACCAAACGACCGAACTCGAAGCCGCCGCCTTCCGCCGCCTCGTGACGCATCTGCGTGAGCGGACGGACGTGCAGAATATCGACCTCATGAACCTCGCCGGGTTTTGCCGAAATTGCTTGTCACGCTGGTATCGCGAGGCCGCGGCGGAGCGGGGTGAGGTCCTGACCGACCCGGCGGCACGCGAGATCGTCTATGGCATGCCCTACAAGGAGTGGCAGGCGCAGTATCAGCGTGAGGCGACGGCCGAGCAGAAGGCCGCGTTCGTCCCCGCCAGCCATTGAGGACCGTCGCGGCGGGCGATCTGCTGGCGGCCTACCAGGAGCATGGGCCGGCGGATGGCTGGCCGGTGATCCTGCTGCATGGGTTTCCGTATGATATCCGGTGCTACGACGCGGTCGCGCCGGTGCTGGCCGGGCAGGGGGCGCGGGTGATCGTGCCCTATTTGCGCGGCTATGGGCCGACCCGCTTCCGCGACCCGGCCACGCCCCGGTCCGGACAGCAGGCGGCGCTGGGGCAGGATCTCCTAAAGCTGATGGACGCGCTAGCGGTGCCGCGCGCCGTGCTGGCCGGGTATGATTGGGGTGGACGGGCGGCCTGCATCGTCGCGGCGCTGTGGCCGGAGCGGGCGTGCGGCCTCGTGTCGCAGAACGGCTACAACATCCAGGACATCGCCGGATCGGCCAAGCCGCTGCCGCCCGAGGCCGAACGGCGCTACTGGTATCAATACTATTTGCATTCCGAGCGTGGGCGCGCCGGGCTGACGCAGCACCGGGACGCGTTCTGCCGGCTGCTGTGGCAGCTCTGGTCGCCGGAATGGCAATTTACGGACGGCGATTTTAACCGCACGGCTGAAAGCTTTACCAATCCGGATTTCGTCGATGTCGTCGTGCACTCCTATCGGCACCGGTTCGGCCTGGTGCCCGGCGACCCGGCGCTCGACGGGATCGAGCGGCAGCTGGCCGGTCAGCCCGACATAATCGTGCCTACAATCACGCTGGACGGCGAGTCGGACGGGGTGATCGCCGCCGCTGGTGGCTCGCACGCCAAGCATTTTACCGGGTGGTATCGGCACCGGACCGTGCCGGGTGGCGGCCATAATCTGCCGCAGGAGTGTCCGGACGCGTTTGTTCAAGCCGTGCTGGATGTCCGTGGTTAGCGCTGGACAGGATGGGCCCCCGCGGCTACTCCGCCCGTCTGACGGAAGGACGCACCATGGCGCTCGAGGACACCGACACGCTGGATCACGACGTGCTGGATGAGAAGGGCGCGGCCAAGAACGCCAAGACTGGTGGCATCGCCGCCGACCGCCTTCGCAGCCTGATCGAACGGATCGAGCGGCTGGAAGAAGAGCGGAAGGCGTTGGGGTCCGACATCAAGGACATCTATGCCGAGGCGAAGTCCGCCGGGTTCGACGTCAAAGTCATCCGGCAGCTGATCCGCATCCGCAAGCAGGACGCGGCTGACGTTACGGAACAGGAGACGCTGCTGGACGTGTATCGGCGCGCGCTGGGGATGTAATCAGGTCACCGGCGGCGCTTGCCCCCTGCGCGTGACGCCCTACGTTGGGGCTTACGCTTAAGGATTATGCGCCCATGCCTGACGGACACGCCGCCCCCCTGACCGAGTTGCCGAGCTGGGATCTGACTGACCTGTATCCGGCGCCGAACGGGCCGGAGATAGAGGCGGATTTCGCCCGCGCCGCGGCGGACGCGAAGGCGTTCCAGGCGAAGTACGCCGGCACGCTCATCAGCCTGACCGGCGCGGCGCTGGCGCAGGCGTTGGCCGAATACGAGAAGATCGAGGAGACGCTGGGGCGGCTGGCCAGCTACGCCCAGCTGCAGTTCAGCCAGGACAGCAATGACCCGGTGATCGGGCAGTTCTACCAATCCGTGAGCGAGAGGGTGACCGTCATCAGCTCCGACCTGATCTTCCTCGGGCTCGAGCTGAACCGGATCGACGATGCGGTGCTGGAGGCCAAGCTCGCCGACCCGGCGCTTTCCCGCTACCGCCCGTTCCTCCGCGACCTCCGCGTGTTCCGCCCGCATCAGCTGTCGGACGAGGTGGAGAAGCTGCTGCATGAGAAGGAGGTCACCGGGCGGAGTGCCTGGAGCCGGCTGTTCGACGAGACCATTGCCGGGATGCGCGTGCCGGTGCGGGGCGAGGAGCTGACGGTCAGCGCGGCGCTGAACAAGTTGTCCGACCGAGACCGGGACATCAGGCGGGACGCGGCGGCGGGGATCGGGGAGGCGTTCCAGAAGAACGTGCGCCTGTTCTCGTTGGTCACCAATACGCTGGCCAAGGACAAGGAAATCTCGGATAGCTGGCGCAACTATTCGCGCCCGACCAGCAGCCGGAACCGGTCCAATATGGTCGAGGATGAGGTCGTGGATGCGCTCAGCACCGCGGTGTCCGAGAACTATGCCCGGCTGTCCCACCGGTATTACACGCTGAAGGCGCGCTGGCTCGGCCTTGAGAAGCTTCAGCATTGGGACCGCAACGCGCCGCTGCCGGACGATCTGGATGGGGAGATCGCGTGGGAGGATGCGCGGGACCGCGTGCTGTCGGCCTATGCCGGGTTCTCGCCGGAGCTGGCGTCAATCGGGCGGCGGTTCTTCGACAAGCCGTGGATCGACGCTACGCTGCGGCCCGGCAAGTCCGGGGGGGCGTTCGCGCACCCGACGGTGCCCAGCGTGCATCCGTATCTGCTGGTGAACTACCACGGCAAGACGCGGGACGTGATGACGCTTGCGCATGAATTGGGCCATGGCGTGCATCAGATCATGGCCGCCGGGCAGGGGTATCTGATGTCCGGCACGCCGCTCACCCTGGCCGAGACCGCCAGCGTGTTTGGTGAGATGATGACGTTCCGTGCGCTGCTGGACGCGGAGACCGATCCGAAGCGGCGCCGGGTCATGCTGGCGTCCAAGGTGGAGGACATGCTGAACACCGTCGTGCGGCAGACGGCGTTCTATCAGTTCGAGACGCTGTTGCATGATGCCCGGCGCAAGGGTGAGCTGACGGCAGAGCAGATCGGCGATCTGTGGATGCAGGTGCAGACCAGCAGCCTGGGCCCGGCCTTCGACTTTACGCCGGATTACCGGGTGTATTGGGCGTATATCCCGCATTTCATCCACTCGCCATTCTATGTCTATGCCTATGCCTTCGGAGACTGCTTGGTGAACGCGTTGTATGCCGAGTTCCAGGGCGGGCATCCCGGGTTCGAGCAGAAATACCTCGACATGCTGCGGGCCGGCGGCACGAAGCGGCATAAGGAGTTGCTGGCCCCGTTCGGCCTCGATGCGTCCGACCCGGCGTTCTGGCGCCGCGGCCTCGATATCATCGGCGGCTTCATCGATGAGCTGGAAGGCGCGTAATGTCAGACCTGAACCGCCCGAATTTCCTGGGTGAGATGAAGCGCTTCGCCCGCACGTCGGGTGCGGTGGGCGGGATCGCGGCGCGCGTCGCCGGCGCCCGGGTGTTCGGCATCAAGAGCGGGCGCGGCGCGCATGCCGAGGACCTGAAGGCCATACTCGGCGGGCTGAAGGGTCCGTTGATGAAGGTGGCGCAAATCCTGTCCACGATTCCGGACGCGTTGCCGCCCGAATATGCCGAGGAATTGGCGCAGTTGCAGGCCAACGCGCCGCCGATGGGCTGGTCGTTCGTGCGGCGGCGGATGGCGGGGGAGCTGGGCACGGATTGGCAGTCCAAGTTCACGAGCTTCGGCCAGGAGGCTGCGGCCGCGGCGAGCCTGGGGCAGGTGCACCGGGCGACGCTGCCGGACGGCACGGATGTGGCGTGCAAGCTGCAATATCCGGATATGCCCAGCATCGTGGATGCCGATCTGAAGCAGCTGCGTCTGGCGATGAACCTCTATCAACGCATGGACAGCGCCATCCAAGGGGCTGACATCTATGCAGAGATCGCCGAGCGGCTGCGCGAGGAGCTGGATTACCTGCGGGAGGCCGCGCAAATGCGGCTGTATCACGCGATGCTGGACGGGGACGAGCTGATCACCGTGCCGACGCCGATCGAGGGGTATTGCACCAACCGCCTGCTGACGATGACATGGCTGAACGGACGGTCGCTGCAGAGCCTGATTGACGAGAAGCCGCCGCTCGAGACCCGCAACCGTATCGCCCGGGCGCTATTCCATGCCTGGTATGTTCCGTTCTACCAATACGGCGTCATCCATGGCGATCCGCATATGGGCAATTATCAGGTACGGGACGATTTCGGGCTGAATTTGCTCGACTTCGGCGCGATCCGCGTGTTCCCGCCGCGCTTCGTGGGCGGGGTCATCAGCCTGTACGAGGCGATCCGCGACCAGGATAACGAGAAGGCTCGGCACGCCTATGAGGGCTGGGGCTTCGACCATCTGTCGAACGAGCAGATGGAGATCCTGAACCAATGGGCGGCGTTCGTCTATGAGCCGCTGCTGTCCGACCGCGTGCGGCGGATCCAGGAGAACGGCGACAGTCAATACGGCCGCTCGGTCGTGGAGAAGGTGCATGCAGGCCTGCAGCAGACCGGGGGGGTGAAGCCGCCGCGGGAGTTCGTGCTGATGGACCGCTCCGCCATCGGCCTCGGCAGCGTGTTCCTGCGCTTGGGCGCCGAGCTGAACTGGAGCCAGATGTTTCAGGAGATGATCGAGGGCTTCGACACCGAAAAAGTGGCAAGCCGGCAGGCCGCAGCGTTGACCGCGGCGAAGGTGCCGGGGACGCTTTAAGCCGGCCAGGCGTTTTTTTCCGCCCGGACCACTTGCGCGGAAATGCTGCAACCGCGCATTGTGTCATTCTTCTGAGCGGGGATGGGATGCATGCGCCTTGCGGTGCTGAAGGAACGTGCGGCGGCCGAGGCCCGCGTGGCGGCCACGCCGGATACGGTGAAGAAGCTGGTGGCCCTCGGGCTCACGGTCGCGATCGAGTCGGGCGCTGGCCTGGCGAGCTCCGTGTCGGACGGGGACTACACGGCCGCCGGGGCGGAGATCGCGCCGGACGCGGCGGGTGCGCTGGCCGGGGCCGGTGTTGTATTCGCGGTCGGTATGCCGCCCGATGACGTCCGGGCGCACATTCCCCGCGGCGCCCTTCTGGTCTGCACGTCAGGCTCTACCGGGCAGGCCGATCTGGTGGCCGGGCTGGCCGCGGCGGGGATCGACGTCGCCGCCATGGAGCTGCTGCCGCGCATCACGCGGGCGCAGAGCATGGATATTCTCAGCAGCCAGGCGAACCTCGCCGGCTACCGCGCTGTGATCGAAGGGGCCGGCGCGTTCGACCGCGGGTTTCCGATGATGATGACCGCGGCCGGCACGGTGCCGCCGGCGCGCGTGTTCGTGATCGGGGCCGGTGTCGCGGGGCTGCAGGCCATCGCCACGGCCCGGCGCCTGGGCGCGATCGTGTCCGCCACCGACGTGCGCCCGGCCGCCAAGGAGGAGATCAAGTCGCTCGGTGCCGCTTATGTCGGCGTGGAGGATGCGGAGACCGCCGGGCAGACCGGGGCGTATGCCAAGGAGATGTCCGACGCGTTCCGGCAGAAGCAGGCCGAGTTGATGGCCACGACCGTCGCCAAGAACGACCTGGTGATCTGCACCGCGCTGGTGCAGGGGCGGAAGGCGCCGGTGATCGTGTCGCAGGCGATGGTCGATAGCATGAAGTCCGGCAGCATCATCGTGGACCTCGCGGCCGAGAACGGCGGCAATTGCGCAGCGACCGTGCCGGGTCAGGAGATCATGACCCCGAATGGCGTGAAGGTGCTAGGCTGGAGCAATTGGTCCGCCCGCATTCCGGTGGCGGCCAGCCAGCTCTATGCGCGTAACCTGCTGACGTTTCTTACGACTTTTTGGGACAAGGACGGCAAGAAGCCGGCGCTGCCGGAGACGGACGACATCGTCCGCGGCGTCATGCTGACCCGGGGCGGGCACGTGGTGCACGCCAATTTCCAGCCCGCCCAAGCCGCCTAGACGGAGCGTATCATGAATCCGAATACCTATGCGGACGAAGCCGCCCGCCTCGCAGAGCGTGCGGCCGCCCTGTCCGACCATCTCCGCGCGGCAGGTGTGTCCGCGGTGCAGTCGATCGAGCCGGTGGCGACCGTCGTGCAGCCGTTCATCTTCCTGCTGGCCGTGTTCCTGATGGCATGCTTCGTCGGCTATTACGTGGTGTGGAACGTCACCCCGGCGCTGCATTCGCCGCTGATGGGCGTGACCAACGCGATCTCCTCCGTAATCGTCGTGGGTGCGATGCTGGCGGTGGGGCTATCGGACGAGCTTTGGGCGCGGGCGTTCGGGTTCCTGGCCGTGCTGCTAGCGAGCGTCAATATATTCGGCGGCTTCACGGTCACCCAGCGCATGCTGGCCATGTTCCAAACCAATAAGAAACCGGCGAAGGCGAAGCACTGACATGAGCGCGTCTCTGACCTCACTGTGCTACCTCGTCGCGGCCGTGCTGTTCATCTTGGCGCTGCGCGGCCTGTCCAATCCCACGACTTCGCGTCAGGGCAATCAGTTCGGCATGATCGGCATGGGCATCGCCGTGCTGGCGACGCTGGCACAGCACGGCATGTCCGTCAGCGGCTTCGTGCTGATCGCCATCGCGATCGCCATCGGCGGGACCGTGGGCGTGGTCGTGGCGCGCCGCATCCAGATGACGGCGCTGCCGCAGCTGGTGGCCGCGTTCCACTCGCTGGTGGGTCTGGCCGCCGTGTTCGTGGCCGCCGCCGCGATGAATGCGCCCGTGGCGTTCGGGATCGGCGTGCCGGGGCATATCCATCGGCAATCGTTGATTGAGATGTCGCTTGGCCTGGCGATCGGCGCCATCACTTTCTCCGGCTCGTTGATCGCGTTCGCCAAGCTGCAGGGGACGATGAAGGGGGCGCCCATCCTGTTCGCGCGCCAGCATCAGCTGAATGCCGCGCTGGGCGTCTTGTTGTTAGTGTTGATCATCGCGTTCGTCGTGACCAGTTCTCAGCCGCTGTTCTGGCTGATTGCCTTGCTGGCGCTGGGGCTTGGCTTCCTGATCATCATCCCGATCGGCGGCGCCGACATGCCGGTCGTGGTGTCGATGCTCAACAGCTACTCCGGCTGGGCGGCGTGCGGCATCGGCTTTACTATCCAGAACCTGGCCTTGATCATCACCGGCGCCCTGGTCGGCGCGTCCGGTGCGATCCTGTCCTATATCATGTGTAAGGGCATGAACCGCAGCATCTGGAATGTGCTGCTGGGCGGCTGGGGCACCGATACCGGAGGTGCGGCGGCGGTGTCGGGCCCGGGCGGTGACCGGTCGGTCCGCGCCGGCAACGCGGACGACGCGGCGTTCATCATGAAGAACGCGAGCAAGATCATCATCGTGCCGGGCTACGGCATGGCGGTGGCGCAGGCTCAGCATTCCTTGCGTGAGATGGCGGATATGCTGAAGAAAGAGGGGGTCGAGGTCAAATACGCCATCCATCCGGTCGCGGGACGCATGCCCGGCCATATGAACGTGCTGCTGGCCGAGGCGAACGTGCCGTATGACGAGGTGTTCGAGCTGGAGCAGATCAATAGCGAGTTCAGCACCGCCGATGTCGTGTATGTGATCGGCGCCAATGACGTGACCAACCCGGCGGCCAAGACCGACCCGAAATCGGCGATCTACGGCATGCCGATTCTGGACGTGGACAAGGCCAAGACCGTGCTGTTCATCAAGCGCAGCATGGCATCGGGCTATGCCGGCGTGGATAACGAGCTGTTCTTCCGCCCCAACACCATGATGCTGTTCGGCGATGCGAAGAAGATGACGGAAGAGATCGTCCAGGCGTTCGACTGAGCGTGGCCTTGATCCGGTGTGCTGGGGCCGCTAGGACAACCTATGCCTCCATCTGAAACAGTTCTGACCCGTGATCGTCACAGCCTTGACGCCGACTCGGTCCGCGCCGCGTATCGGCGCTGGGCCGGCGTGTATGACGCGGTGTTCGGCGGCGTGTCCGCCTTTGGCCGGCGCCGCGCGGTGGAGGCGGTGAACGCGTTGCCCGGAACGCACGTGCTTGAGGTAGGGGTCGGCACTGGCCTTGCACTGCCGCATTATACCAAGGCCAAGCGGATCACAGGCATCGATCTTTCGGCGGACATGCTGCTGCGCGCGCGGCGCCGGGTCGCGGCGGACGGGCTCGCGAACGTGGACGCGTTGCTGGAGGTGGATGCGGAGGATACCGGGTTCGAGGCCGGGCGGTTCGACATCGCGGTGGCGATGTTCGTGGCCTCGGTCGTGCCGAATCCGCGTGCGCTGCTGACGGAGATGCGCCGGGTGGTGCGTCCGGGTGGTCATTTGTTGTTCGTGAATCATTTTGCGGCCGAGGCCGGTCCGCGCTGGTGGGCGGAGTGGGCTTTGGCCCCGTTATCGCGCAAATTGGGCTGGCATCCGGATTTCGCGCGGGATGCTTTGCTGGCGGACGCGGACCAGGCGTCGGCTCAATTTGATTCTGTGCCGCCGCTAGGCCTTTTCACCTTGGTTCGCCTGCCCAATTAGCGTTCAGAGACGTTCGCGTGCCTTGCCCTAACGGGGGGTATTCGGTAGGTCTGCGGCGGTAGGCGGATGGATAGGTCAATGCAGGTGAAGTTGCGCAATATCGCTGCGGTCGTGAGTTCGGCGGTGCTGTCCTTGGCGTCCGCGCCGGCGTTCGCGCAGGCGCCGCGGAATTGGCAGCTCGGGTTCCAGCCCGCGCACAGCCCGGTGCAGCAGGGGATTGAGGGCCTGCACTCCATGGTGCTGTGGTTGATGGCGCTGGTGACGATTTTCGTGGCGCTGCTGCTGGCCTATTGCGTGTGGCGGTTCCGCGCGTCCAAGAACCCGGTGCCGAGCCGGGTCAGCCATCATACTGCACTCGAGGTCGCCTGGACCGTGCTGCCGGTCCTGATCCTGATCGTGATCGCCATCCCGTCGTTCCGGCTGGTCTATTTCGAGGATCGGACCGAGGCCGCGGACCTCACGATCAAGGTCACCGGGCATCAATGGTACTGGCAGTATGAATACCCGGACAACGGCGACATCACGTTCAACAGCAACATGATCGCCGAAGACGAGCTGAAGCCGGGTCAGCTTCGTAACCTGGACGTGGACAATCGCGTTGTCGTGCCGGCCAACAAGAACGTGCGTATCTTGGTCACCAGCGGCGATGTGATCCATAGCTTCTTTATCCCGTCACTGGGTGTGCAGCGCTACGCCATCCCGGGCCGCACGATCGAGACTTGGGTCAAGGTCGATGAGCCCGGCGTTTATTATGGTGAATGCAACCAGATCTGCGGCACGAACCACAGCGCCATGCCGATCTCGGTCGAGGCGTTGAGCGATAAGGACTTCGCGGCCTGGGTGGTCGCGGCCAAGACGAAATTCGCCGAGGGTGCGCCAATACCGCAGCGCCTGGCATCAGCTCCGGAGGCAGTGCGATGAGTGAGTTTGTTCAGCTTGGTGGCGCCGGCCAAGTCGCGACGCATGACGCGCATGATGACCATCACCCGAGTTTTGTAAACCGGTGGCTGTTCAGCACCAACCACAAAGACATCGGAACGCTGTATCTGATCTTCGCCATCATCGCTGGCATCGTCGGCTTCGGTCTGTCCATGCATATGCGTCTCGAATTGCAGCATCCGGGCCTGCAGTATTTCAAGAGCGGTCAGGCGTGGAACGCGACGGTCACGGCGCATGGCCTGGTCATGATCTTCTTCATGGTCATGCCGGCGATGATCGGCGGGTTCGGCAACTGGTTCGTGCCGTTGATGATTGGCGCGCCGGACATGGCGTTCCCGCGGCTGAACAACATCAGCTTCTGGCTGCTGGTGCCCGCGTTCCTGCTGATCATGATGGGCCTGCATAGCGGGGACGGGGCCGGCCCGGGCTGGACCCTCTACACGCCCCTATCCGACAGCACGTATCAGCCGGGACCCGCACTCGACTACACGCTGTTTGCGCTGCATTTGGCAGGCATCTCCTCGCTGTTGGGCGCCATCAACTTCATCACAACTATCTTCAACATGCGCGCGCCGGGCATGACGCTGCATAAGATGCCGTTGTTCGTATGGTCGATCCTGGTGACGGCCTTCCTGCTGTTGCTGGCGATCCCGGTGCTGGCCGGCGCGATCACCATGCTGATCACCGACCGGAACTTCGGCACGTCGTTCTTCGATCCCCAGGGCGGTGGTGACCCGGTGCTGTTCCAGCATCTGTTCTGGTTCTTCGGCCATCCCGAGGTCTACATCATGATCCTGCCGGGCTTCGGCATGGTCAGCCACGTGATCTCGACCTTCAGCAAGAAGCCCATCTTCGGCTATCTCGGCATGGCCTACGCCATGATCGCGATCGGCGTGGTCGGCTTCGTGGTTTGGGCGCACCATATGTTCGTGTCGGGCATCTCCGTCGATACCCGCGCCTACTTCATGGCGGCGACGATGATCATCGCGGTGCCGACGGGTATCAAAATCTTCTCTTGGATCGCCACCATGTGGGGCGGTTCGATTGAGATGAAGACGCCCATGCTGTTCGCGGTCGGGTTTATCTTCTTGTTCACGCTGGGTGGTGTCACGGGCATCGTGCTGTCCAACGCCAGTATCGATCAGATCCTGCACAACACGTATTACGTCGTGGCGCACTTCCACTACGTGCTGAGCTTGGGCGCCGTGTTCTCCATCTTCTCCGGCTTCTATTACTGGATCGGCAAGATGTCAGGCCGGCAGTATCCGGAGTTCTGGGGACAGGTGCACTTCTGGACGACGTTCGTGGGCGTCAACCTGACCTTCTTCCCGATGCACTTCTTGGGCCTGGCCGGCATGCCGCGCCGGTATCCGGATTACCCGGTCGCGTTCGAGGGCTGGAACAACGTCGCCACGATCGGCACCTATATCTCCTTCGTGTCGGTGCTGGTGTTCCTGTATGTGCTGTATAAGACGTTCACGTCGAAGGTGCAGATCGCGAACAACTATTGGGGCGAGGGTGCCACCACGCTCGAGTGGACCGTGAGCTCACCGCCGCCGCACCATACGTTCGCCGAACTACCGCGGATCCGGTAGGCCGATATGTCCGATCCGGCCGGGGGGGCTGCGGCCCCCCTTCCTACGTTGGTTCTCCCGGCGGAGACGCGGGATTGGATCGCGCTGCTGAAGCCCCGGGTGCTGACGCTCGTGGTCTATAGCGGCGCGATCGGCCTGCTGGTGGCGCCAGGGCCGATCAATGCGGTGCTGGCGTTCACCGCCATACTCTGCATCACCGTCGCGGCCGGTGCGGCGGGGGCGCTGAACATGTGGTATGACCGGGACATCGACGCGGTCATGCGCCGCACGCGCAACCGGCCCATACCCGGCGGCCGGATCGCGGCGGGGGACGCGCTGGCGTTCGGCGTGATCCTGGCCGTGGGCTCCGTGCTGCTGATGTATTTGGCCACTAACACGGCCGCTTCGGTCATCCTGGCGCTATCGATCCTGTTCTACCTCGTGATCTATACCGGCTGGTTGAAGCGCCGGACGCCGCAGAATATCGTTATCGGCGGTGCGGCCGGGGCGTTTCCGCCGGTGATCGGCTGGGCGGCGGTCACGGGCTCGATCGACGTGCTGCCGTTGCTGATGTTCGCCATCATCTTCTTCTGGACACCGCCGCATTTCTGGGCGCTGTCGCTGTATGCGTCCGCGGATTACGAGCGGGCGGGGGTGCCGATGCTCCCCGTGGTTGCGGGTGCCCGCACGACCCGGGCGCACGTGCTGGCCTATACCGTGCTGCTGACGTTGGTCTCGATGCTGCCCTGGGCGCTGGGCTATGCCGGCGGCTTCTATGCCGTATCGGCGGCCGGGCTTGGCGCATGGTTCCTGGTGGCGGCGGTGCAGGTCTGGCGTGACAAGCAGGACGCTGCGGGCGTGAGCCTCACGCAAGATAAGCCGGCCAAGTGGGCGTTCCGCGTCTCGCTCGTGTACCTGTTCGCGCTATTTGCCGCCCTGGCGCTCGATCATTTCCTGTGGCCGCTATGGACATAGCGCCCTACACGGCCGAGCAGACGGCGGAGGTCCGGCGGCGGCAGCGCGGGCGTAACATCGCGCTCCTGATCGTCCTGATCGGCGTCGGCGTGTTGCTGTATGCGATCGCCGTCGTGAAGTTCAAAGTGTCATGAGCGGGCGCCGTAACGGGCTGTTCGCGGCCGTGCTGTGCACCGGCATCTTCGGCATGTTGGGGATGTCGTATGCGGCCGTCCCGCTCTACCGCATGTTTTGCGAGGCCACCGGCTATGGCGGCACCCCGCAAATCCGCGGCGCGTCCGCCCCCGGGCAGGGCTCGGGTGAGATTGAGGTTCGGTTTGACGCGAACACGAGTCCGTCGTTGCCTTGGCGGTTTCAGCCGGGTGAGCGGGCGGTGAAAGTCGCGCTGGGCCAGGACCGGCTGGCGTTCTACACCGGCCTGAACAAGGGCGAGCGTCCGATCACGGGCGTTGCGACCTACAACGTCTCGCCGGAAAAGGCCGCGCCGTATTTCCATAAGACCGCGTGCTTCTGCTTCGATCAGCAGACGCTGGCGCCGGGTCAGGAGATGCAATTTCCGCTTAGCTTCTGGGTGGACCCGGCGATCGCCACCAATCCGGACACGCGGGACGTGAAATCGATCACGCTGTCCTATACCTTCTTCCGCTCGCTGGACGATGCGGCGCGGAATGGCGGGCTGGACCGTGCGGGCCCTCATGTCGGGACCAACCTCGGGCCACGCGCCGATGCGCGGTAAGAGTCCGCTTGCACCCCTGGGCGTTTTCGCCATGATGCGCCGCATGTCGCTGATAGGTTTGCCATGAATATCGATGCCGTTACTGCGGACGAAGCACCAGAGATCGTCGAGAACGCTATGCTCGGCTCCGGCCTGAAGCAGCCGTATCACCTAGTCGATCCGAGCCCTTGGCCGTTGGCCGGTGCCCTGGCCGCCGGCCTTACCGTGGTTGGTATCATTACTTGGGCGCACGAGGGCAGTAAAATCCTGCTGGGCTTGGGGCTCGCATGCGTGCTGGCGGTCATGTTCCTGTGGTGGCGGGACGTGCTGCGGGAAAGCCGGGCCAAGGGGGTGCACACGCCGGTCGTGCAGCTCGGCCTCCGCTATGGGATGACGCTGTTCATCGCCAGTGAGGTCATGTTTTTCGTCGGCTTCTTCTGGGCCTATTTTCACTTCGCGCTGTATCCGGATCACGTGCTGGGGTCGGAGGCGCATGTTTGGCCGCCGGCTGGCATCCATACGTTCGATCCGTTTCAGCTGCCGCTGCTTAATACCCTGATCCTGCTGCTGTCGGGCACGACCATCACCTGGGCGCACCATGCGCTGATCGAGGGGGACCGCAAGCACCTGATCATGGGCCTGGGCCTCACGATCCTGCTCGGCCTGTCGTTCACGACGTTCCAGGCGATGGAGTATTCCGAGGCGCCATTCAAGTTCGCCGGCGGCGGGGTGTATCCGTCCGTGTTCTTCCTGGCGACCGGGTTTCACGGCTTCCACGTGATCATCGGCACCATCTTTTTGATCGTGTGCTGGTTCCGCGCCCGCCGCGGTGACTTCACGGCGCAGCGGCATTTCGGGTTCGAGGCCGCGGCCTGGTATTGGCATTTCGTGGACGTGGTCTGGCTGTTCCTGTTCGTCGCCGTGTATGTCTGGGGGGCCGGCACCACCCTTGCGGAATAGGCTGCTTTGGCCGGCGATCATCACTGCGGGGATGGTCGCACTGACGCTGTATCTCGGTGTTTGGCAGGTGCAGCGGTTGGCGTGGAAGACGGCGTTGCTGGCGCAGATCGACCGGGGTGAGGCGGCGGCGCCGGTTCCGCTGAGCGAGGCGCCGGCGCCGTTCTCCAAGGTCGTAGTCATGGGGCGGCTCAGGCCGGAATCGGCGCTCTATGGCGTGGACGTGCGGGCGACGCCGGCGGGGCTCGAGATGGGTGCGCAACTCGTCCGGGCGCTGGACCGAGACGGCGCGGCGCCGGTCATCGTCGTGCTGGGGTGGATACCGGAGAGCGTGACCTTGCCGGTGCCGGAGGGTTCTGTCGAAGTCGTGGGTTACGTGCGCCCGCCGGAACTGCCGGTGCGGTTCGGCGCCGGCGATGACCCGGCGGCGCGGCGGTTCTTCGCACTCGATCCCGTGGCGATCGGGCGGGCGCTTGGGCTCGCCAGCGTGGCGCCGTTCACGGTCGTGGCACTCGGGCCGTCGCATGCCGGGGTCTATCCACAGCCGGCGGACGCCCTGCCGCGTCCGGTGAACAATCATCTGAGTTACGCCGTCACGTGGTTCGGCATGGCCGGCGTGGGCGTCGTCATCTTCGCCGTCTATGCCCGAAAGGTGCTACGCCCATGACCGCTTACGCCCGGTTGCAGGATCGGTTCGGCCGCATCGCCATCTTGGGTGAGGCGTCGTCCATGCTCGGGTGGGACGCCGCCGCCATGATGCCGCGCGGCGGCGGGGCGGCGCGGGGCGATCAGCTGGCGGTGCTGGCGGGCCTGTCGCATGGCATGCTGACCGACCCCTCGGCGCAGGATGACCTCGCCGGGGCGGAGGCGGTGGGCGAGTGGGACGCGGCCAACCTGGCGCTGATGCGGCGCTCGCATATCAGAGCGACCGCGCTGCCGGCGGATTTGGTGGAGGCGCAGGCGCGCGCCAACTCGGCGTGTGAAAAGGTGTGGCGCGAGGCGCGGGCGGCGTCGGACTTCGCGCAGGTGCGGCCGTCGCTGCAAGAGGTCGTGAACCTGACCCGGCAGGCCGCGGATGCGCTCAGCCCGGCGCTGGGGCTTTCGCCGTACGATGCCTTGATGGACGGGTTTCAGCCGGGGATCACCGCCGGTGACGTGGCGCCGGTGTTCACACGGTATGAGGCGTGGCTTGCAGAGGCCTTGCCGTTGGCCGAGGCGCAGCAGGAGGCGGCCGCGGCGCCCGTTTCGTTGCCGGGCACGTTTCCGGCTACGCTGCAGGAGGCGCTGTGCCGGACGCTGTCGGCGCGGGCCGGCTTGGAAGCAGAGCATTCGCGGCTGGACCGGTCCACGCACCCGTTCTGCGGCGGGACGCCGACCGACGTGCGGATTACGACCCGGTATGACGAGGCGGACCCGGCGCAGGCCGTCATGGGCGTGCTGCATGAGACCGGGCACGCTTTGTATGAACTGGGTTTGCCCCAGCAGTTCGCACGCCAGCCGGTTGGCGAGGCGGCGGGGATGGGGGTGCATGAGAGCCAGTCATTGATCATCGAGATGCAGGCGTGCCGGTCGGACGCCTATCTAGGCTGGCTGGGTGGGCAGATGCATACGGTGTTCGGCGGCGATGCGGCGGCGTACTCGGTGCAGAACCTGTCGCGGTTGTGGCGCCGGGTCGGGCGGGGGCTGATCCGGGTCGAGGCGGATGAGATGACGTATCCGGCGCACGTCATCCTGCGCTTCCGGCTGGAGCAGGCGCTGTTCTCGGGCGATCTGGCGGTGGCGGACCTGCCGGGCGCGTGGCGGGACGGGTTGCGGGCGCTGTTGGGGGTCACGCCGCCGGACGATGCGCGGGGCTGCTTGCAGGATATCCATTGGTATGACGGGGCTTTCGGCTATTTTCCGAGTTACACGCTTGGAGCAATGGCGGCGGCGCAGCTGATGGCGGCGGCCGAGCGTGCCGTGCCGGGCTTGGATGCGGCGTTGGCCGAGGGTGACCTAGGCCCGCTGCTGGCGTGGCTCCGCCCCAACGTGCATGAGCACGGCAGCCGGCTCGGCTTCAACGACCTCCTGCTTGCGGCGACGGGCAAGAGGCTGGATCCCGATGATTTCGAGGCGCATTTGGGGCGGCGTTACCTGGATTAGCCGCGGTCGAGCACCTGCCGGGTGCGGCAGTCGGGGTTGGCGATGCTGAGCTCGACATGGCCGTTCTTGATCTTGCCGCTCATGCTGGTCTGGCCGGATTGGCTGGTGAAGGAACCGTCCGGCCCGACGATGGCCGTGAGGCGGGTGTCTGGTCCGAAATTGCGGTTTACGACGTGCTCGTGAATAATCATCGACGCTGGCCCGGCGCCCGTGCATTTCTTGCCGCCGTTGGAATAGGTGCCCAGATAGGCACCGTCGATCCCGTCTTCTGCATAAGCCCCGCTGATGCAAATCAGGCCGAGCGCCGCGGTTAGAACCAGGACTCTCATGATCGCTCCCTTCTTGAGATGCCGGGAACGTCTTAAAAAGCGTGTTGGCCGTCAACCGCGATTAAGAGGTAGGCCTTAGCGGGGGGAGGGAGGCGGCGGTCTGGCCAAACAGGATTTTCTTGCTTTCCTCCGTAACGGTGGGGTTGGTGCCGTGCACGGCGGCTAGGGCATAGGCGGCGACGGTGGCGGGGCGGGCCTTGATCGCCGTAAACCAACGATGCAGGTTCGGGGTGTCTTCAAGCTTTTGGCCCTGCCGCTCGTGAGGTACGATCCAGGGATAGGCGGCCATGTCGGCGATGGAGTATTCGCCGGCAATGAAGTCACGCCCCTCCAGCCGGCGGTCGAGCACGCCGTAGAGGCGGTTCGTCTCATTGACGTAGCGGTTGATGGCATAGGGCAGCTTCTCTGGCGCGTAGATCGAGAAGTGGTGATTCTGCCCGGCCATCGGCCCCAGGCCGCCCATCTGCCAGAACAGCCATTCCAGCACCGTCTTACGTCCGCGCAGATCCTGTGGGATGAAGCGGCCGGCTTTTTCGGCGATGTAGAGCAGGATGGCGCCGCTCTCGAACACCGTGACCGCCTCCCCGCCATCGGCAGGGGCGTGGTCGATGATGGCGGGCATACGGTTGTTAGGGGAGAAAGCAAGGAAATCGGGCTTGAACTGCTCGCCGGCAGAGATATTAACCGGTACGATCTTGTACTCGAGGCCGAGCTCTTCGAGCAGCATGGTGATCTTGTGGCCATTCGGGGTGGGCCAGTAGTGACACTCGATCATGAGGAAGCCTCCTTCGCCTGCTGCGGCGGCGGACGCTACAAATAGCCGCTGTGCGGCGCAAGGTTTAGGTCAGTCCATCGCCATCGCGAGGGTTCTGCGGGGGTGTAATGGCGCTAGTGTTGGGTAGCAGTGCCGCAGGGCGTCCACGGTTTGGTGTATCGCGGCTTCGGGCAGGTCTTGCCAGAATGGCAATCCGAGTGTGCGGCTGGCGAACATTTCCGTGACGGGCAGCGGCTCGGACGGGCAGTGCGCGAAGGACGGCTGTGCATGGCACCCCGGCCCCCACCAGCGGAGCGTAGCTACGCCGCGGTCTGCCATGGCGGCCGCCGGGTCGGCTAGTCCGGACGGGCAGAGCACGCTGAGGGTTGAGGAGACCCAGCCGGTGCCAAATTGCGGCACCAGGCCGACGCTGCGGGGCAGGGCTTCTTGATATAGGCGAGTTACGGTGAGCCAACGCTCACGGATTGCGTCCCAGCCATCCATGCCGGCCAGGCCGACAGCCGCGCCGTATTCGGAGAGCTTGGCGTTTACGCCGGGCAGTGTCGATTCGCGGGTGCCGAGGAAACCAAACTGTTGTAGCCGGCGGATCCGTTCCATCAGAGTGGGATCGCGGCTCAGCAGCGCGCCGCCTTCGCCGATGCCGAACACTTTGGTGGCATGCAGGCTGACGATTACCGGGCAGCGTCCGACCGCCATGGGCCCGCCCGCCCGCAGGGTGTCGAACGCGGCTGCGCCGTCGATGATGACCGGCAGGCCCGTCACGCTCTGCACATGATCCCAGGCCGCCATGTCTAATGGCGCGCCGAAGGGTGAGACGACCAGCACTGCCCCTATTTCGGCCCGCTTGGTCAGGGCTATGATCTCAGCCGGATCGGGCGCCCAGGTGCTAGGGCACACGTCCACAAAATGCGGCACCAAGCCGGCGGCCGTTACCGCGCCAGCGCTGGCGATGAAGGTCCAAGACGGCATCAGGCACCGACTGCCCGGGCGGGCGCCGCTAGCGATCAATGTCAAAGTCAACGCGTGGGTCGCGTTGGTGAGTAGCGCCACCTCCTGATTGGCCAAGCCCCAGTGCCGACCGAGGCGCGCCTGCAGGAGCTGAGAGAGCGGCCCGTGGTTGGAATACCAGGCAGCGCGGTCGATCTGCTCGAGATAAGGCAGGATCGCCTGTGCAGCGGGCAGCCGGGGGCGGGCCACTGGAATGAGGGCCGGACGGGTCAACACCGCCCCCGAAACTCAATCTGCCGCGTCCCCGCCATCACGGTGCCCGATCCCTATTGCGCCGGAGATCAGGCTACCGGTGAAAGATTAAAGGACCGTAAAGGCGGTGGAAGAAATTCTAGACGTCCAGATTGGCGACCTTCAGGGCGTTGCCCACGATGAACTCCCGCCGGGGCTCGACCACGTCACCCATCAAGGTCGAGAAGACCTGTGCTGCGTCTTCGGCGTCGCCGACGCGGACCTGGAGTAGGGTGCGGTTCTGGGGGTCGAGGGTGGTGGTCCAGAGTTGTTCTGGGTTCATCTCGCCCAGGCCTTTGAAACGCTGAATAACTAGGCCCTTGCGGCCCTGTACTAAGATACGGTCGAAGGCGGTGGCGGGGCCGGCGATACGGTGTTCCGACTTGTCGAGCGTGAGGTGCGCGGGCTCCTTGAAGCGGCGGTTTAGGCCCGTGACCCGTTCATCGAGCCAGCGCGCCTCCGTGCTGCGGAGGGCGGTGGCGTCGATGCTATAGCGCTCGGTCACGCCGCGGACGATGCGGGCGAGGTGCAGGCCGCGGTCGTCCGGCACCACCTTCCACGTGCGTTCGGGCGGGGGAGAGGCCGCGTTCAGGCGCTGCACCAGGTCACCGCTGACCGACGTCGCGCGCTGGGTATCGGGCGTGAGTGCGCCGGCAATGGCGCATTGTTCCAGCAACCAGGTCGGCACGGCGGAGCTGAGGCGGCGTAGGTTGGCGGCGGCTTCGCGAAGCCACGCCATTTCTCCGGCCATCTCATCACCTTCGAAATGCGTGCCGTCGGCATAGACCATACGGGCCTCCGCCAGGGCCTTGCCGACGAGAAAGTCTTCGAGCGCGCCGTCATTCTTGAGGTAGCGCTCGTCGTTACCTCGCTTGGCTTTGTAAAGCGGCGGCTGGGCGATGTAGAGGTGGCCGCGTTCGATCAATTCCGGCATCTGGCGGAAGAAGAACGTGAGCAAGAGCGTGCGGATGTGGCTGCCGTCCACGTCGGCGTCGGTCATGATGTTGATGCGGTGATAGCGGAGCTTGGTGACGTCGAACCCGCCTTCTTCCGGCTTACCGCGTCCGATGCCGGTGCCTAGCGCGGTGATGAGGGTGCCGATCTCCTGGCTGCCGAGCATACGGTCGAACCGGGCCCGCTCCACGTTCAGGATCTTACCCTTGAGCGGCAGGATGGCCTGATACTTGCGGTCCCGGCCCTGCTTGGCGGAGCCGCCGGCGCTGTCACCCTCGACGATGAAGATCTCGCTTTTCGCCGGGTCGCGCTCCTGGCAGTCGGCGAGCTTGCCGGGGAGGGAGCTGATGTCGAGCACGCCCTTGCGCCGGGTCAGTTCGCGGGCTTTGCGCGCGGCTTCGCGGGCGGAGGCGGCGTCCATCACCTTTTGAATGATGGATTTGGCTTCCTTCGGGTGGGTCTCGAACCAGTGCGACACCGTGTCGGCGACCGCGGCCTGGACGACGGGCTGCACTTCGGAGCTGACCAGCTTGTCCTTGGTTTGGCTGCTGAATTTGGGGTCCGGCACTTTTACGCTCAGCACGGCGGTCATGCCTTCGCGCATGTCTTCGCCGTTGAGGTCGAGCTTCTCCTTCTTGCCCATGCCCTCGGCGTATTTGGTGACGATCCGGGTCAGGGCTTGGCGGAAGCCGGCCAGGTGTGTGCCGCCGTCGCGCTGCGGAATGTTATTGGTGAAGCAGAGCATAGTCTCGTGGAAGCTGTCGTTCCAGGTCATCGCGAACTCGACGCGGATGCCGATCTGGCTTTCCTCGGTCGTGACCGAGATGGGCTGGGCCAGGACGGGGGCCTTCGAGCGGTCAAGCCATTGCACGAATGCCACCAGGCCGCCTTCGTATTTGAAGTGCGTTTCTTGGGCTGGCACGTGCCGTTCGTCACGCAGGCCGATGGCAAGGCCGGAGTTGAGGAAGGCCAGTTCCCGCAGGCGGCGCTCCAGAATGGCATAGTCGAACTCGGTCTTGGTGAAGGTTCCCGAGCTTGGCTTGAAGATGACCTCGGTGCCGGAGTGCTTATCGGACGGGCCGATGACGCGGAGCGGCTCCGTCGTGTCGCCATGCTCGAAGCGAATGAAGTGCTCGGTACCGTGCTGCCAGATACGCACCTCCATCCATTCGGACAAGGCGTTGACGACGGCGGCGCCGACGCCGTGTAGGCCGCCGGATACTTTGTAGCTGTTTTGGTTGAACTTGCCGCCGGCGTGGAGCCGGGTCAGCACGACTTCGGCGGCGGATACGCCCTCTTCTTCATGGATGCCGGTCGGGATGCCGCGTCCGTCATCGCGCACGGTGACGCTGCCGTCACCATTCAGCGTGAGTTCGCAGCTGGTGGCGAAGCCGGCCTGTGCTTCATCGACCGCGTTATCGATGATCTCGAACGCCATGTGGTGAAGGCCGGAGCCGTCATCCGTATCGCCGATATACATGCCCGGACGCTTCCGCACCGCTTCCAAACCGCGCAGCACGGTGATGGAGGAGGCGTCATAGGCCTCGGGCTCGGACGGGGGGGTTGGAACGGCGTCAGACATGCCGGGGGAGGCCTCCAGAATCGATGGTGCGAATGGAAGAATATAGGCCGGAACCGCCCCGATTGACAGAGTCTAAGTCATTGATTTGGCTTCGCCGAACCATGGATCCGGCCTCAATTGGCCCTCTCCGGTCAGCAGACCCTCCGCCACGCCCCGGAGCGGCGCAAACGGCTCGGGATCGGTGCCGGTCAGCAGCACTTGCGCCGAGCCTTCGATCAGGGCCCGCCACAGCTCTGCCCGGCGCTGCGCATCCAGATGCACGGCTGGCTCGTCCAGCAATAGGAGCGGTGCGGACCCGCGCGCGGACGTGATCAGCGCGGCGTGGCCGAGTACGACGCTGATCAGCAGCGCCTTTTGCTGGCCGGTGCTGGCCCGGGCCGCCGGGCGCCCGGTGGCTGCGTCCTCCATGGCGAGATCGGCCCGGTGCGCGCCGATGCCGGACGAGCCTGCGGCCCGGTCCCGCGGCCGGTTGTCCGCCAGCGCCGTCCGCAGCCAATCCTCCGTCACCAGTGCCGGCTCCTTGCGCAGCCGGTCGGCGATTGGGTCGAGCAAGGTGAGGCGGGCGGCCGGGAAGGTGCCGCCCGCCCGTTCGAGCGCCGGGTTCAGCCGGTCGATGAGCGCCGCCCGGGCTGCCGTAGCGGCCACGGCGTGCCGGGCCATGCTGTCCTCGGTGGCGGTGATCCACGCCGCGTCCGCCTCTTGAGCGAGCAGGCGGTTGCGGCCCGACATGGCGGTCTCGTAGGCCGAAACCTCACGGGCATGGCCGGGTTCGAGGGTCCAGACGAGGCGGTCCAGGAAGCGGCGGCGGCTGGATGCGCCTTCTTGGAACAGACGGTCCATCTGTGGGGTGAGCCATAGGGTGGCGAACTCGGACGCGATTTCGGCCTGGTTGCGGGGTGCTTGGCCGTTGAGCCGGAAGACCCGGCGGTCGGCTGGCTGCGCCGGGCGCCAGTCTGGGTGGGCGCCGGTGGCGAGTTCTGCCTCGTTCAGCCGGGCTGCGACGCCCCAGCCGATATCAGCGCCTTCGCGCTGCAGCTCGGCCAGGCGGACGTTACGAAGGCCGCGGCCTGGCGCCAGGAGCGATATGGCTTCGAGAAGGTTGGTCTTGCCGGAGCCGTTCGGGCCGGTCAGCACCGCGATTTGCGCAGCCGGGCGCCATATCAGGTTGGCATAGCTGCGGAATTGGGTAAGGGTTAGGCGTTGAATCATGACGGGTGGGCTCCGCCGGGCTGGGTTCTGCCCGCCGGCTTGGGCCGTTTGGCTGAAAGGGATGAGTTGCACCCATCCTACGGTGGGATGGCCGATTGTTCCATTTGATCTGGGGGCGCTGGATGCCCGCGATACGGAGGGGGTTATTCCAGTTTTGGTTCGTTTCGGTGGTGGGTTGGGGTTCAGCCTACGTTTTGCTGTTTTGGCGGGGGGGGTGGGCTTGTTGTGCCGTCCTTTGACGGCCTTGGGACTAACGGGGTGGACGGGGTCGGGATTAACGGGTTTGAGACTGTTCCGGTTGTTTCCCTCACCCCGGCCCTCCCGGGGGGAGAGGGGGGAGAGAAGAGCGGCGCGGGCGGGGGGGTGGGCTTGTTGTGGCGTCCTTTGACGGGCTTGGGACTCATGGGTTTGAGACTGTTTCGGTTGTTTCCCTCACCCCGGCCCTCTCCCGGGGGGAGAGGGGGAAGAGAAGAGCGGGGCGGGCGGGGGGGTGGGCTTGTTGTGGCGTCCTTTGACGGGCTTGGGACTCATGGGTTTGAGACTGTTTCGGTTGTTTCCCTCACCCCGGCCCTCTCCCGGGGGGCTACGGCGGTCACGCATGTGCGAATCAATTTTGACTGGCGTTCGGGTTGGTTTTCCGAATCCATGACTGGTGTTCATGGAGCGATTCGCATGAGTGATGACACCCTTGGTTCCTTTGGCGACGCGCGGTTGCGGCGGGTAGGTGCGCGTTTGCTGGCGGCGATGCAGAACGCGCCCACGATGTGTTTGCATGCTCTGGCTGAGACCCGCAACGAGGCTCTCCGCTTTGGTCAGTTCCTCGACAACCCGGCCGTGAGTGCGGACGAGATGCTGGTGCATACGGGCCGGGTCACTGGCCGACGCGCGGCCGGCCGGCATGCGTTGGCGGTTCAGGACACGACCGAGCTGCACTTCGCCTCGCACGGGGCGAGCAAGCGGGGGTTTGGCCGGGCAGGCAACGGAGAGGACATCGGCCTGTTCCTGCATCCGACGGTCGCCGTCGATGCTGCCACGGGCGGCGTGATCGGCCTTGTGGGTGCCCAGGTGCTCAACCGGACCGAGGGCCTGGTGGCCGACCGTAACACCCGGGCCGCCGACGCCAAGGAGTCGCGCCGTTGGCTGGCGGGGGCCGAAACCGCTGCGGCCGTTCTGGAGGACGCGGCGCTGGTGACGGTCGTCGCCGACCGCGAGAGCGACATCTACGACCAGTTCGCCCGCCGGCCCGAAGGTGCCCACCTCCTGTGCCGGGCGGCACAAGACCGGGCCTTGACGACCGGGTCGCGGCTGTTCGCCAGTTGTGCATCGTGGCCCGAGCAGGACCGCGTCTGTATCGAGATACCCGCGCGCGGGCCGCGTCCGGCGCGCTCGGCCCAGGTTGCGATCCGGTTCGGCGAGGTCACGCTGAGACGCCCGGCCAAAGCGGCCCGGAGCCTGGCCGAAACGGTGACCTTGCGCGTCGTGGACGTGCGCGAGGTCGGGGTGCCGGAGGCAATGACGGAGGATAAGGATGCGGTGCATTGGTGCCTGCTGACGACGCATGCCGTGCCGGATGTGACGCGGGCCCGCGAGATCGTCGGCTGGTATCGGCTGCGCTGGACGATCGAGCAGGTGTTCCGCACGCTCAAGAGTGCCGGGGCAGAAGCGGAGAACTCGCAAGTCGTCGAGGCACGACGCTACGTCAAGCTGGCGGTGACGGCGCTGATCGCGGCGGTGCGGATCGTGCAGATCGTGGTAGGGCGCGACGCCGCGACCGGCCAGCCGCTGAGCGACGCAGCCGATCCAGCCGACACGCCGATGCTGAAGTCGTGCTGCGCCAAGCTCGAAGGCCGGACGGCGGCGCTGAAGAACCCCCATGCCGACGACACGCTGGCCTGGTTCGCCTGGATCGTCGCCCGCCTCGGCGGCTGGTCCGGATACCACTCGAGAGGCTACAAGCCGCCCGGACCCAAGATCATCGCCCGAGGAGTGCTGAAACTCGACGGGATCAAACAAGGGTGGGCCCTCGCTCATTCCGCAAATGCGTGACTCCCGTAGCCCGGAGGGAGAGGGGGAAGAGAAGAGCGGGGCGGGCGGGGGGTGGGCTTGTTGTGCCGTCCTTTGACGGGCTCGGGACTTATGGGTTTGGGACTGTTCTGGTTGTTTCCCTCACCCCGGCCCTCTCCCGGGGGGAGAGGGGGAAGAGGAGAGCGGCGTGGGCGCGGAGGTGGCTTGTTGTGCCGTCCTTCGACGGGCTTGGGGCTCACGGGTTGGGTGTGCGTGGGTTAGACGCGCATGGGCATTAGGACGTAGACGGCGCTGCTGTCCTCGCCGTCGCGGACGACGGTGGGGGCGGTGCCGTCGGAGAAGTGGAATTCCAGGCGTTCGCCGATTTGGTCGGTGATGTCGTTCAGGTAGCGGGCTTGGAAGCCGATCTCGAGCGGGCCGGACGAGTATTCGACGCGGCCTTCGTCCAGTTCTTCGCTGGCGCTGCCTTGTTCGGGGCTGGCCGCGGATAGGGTTAGGAGGTCATTGGTCAGGGCCATCTTTACCGGGCGCGACCGCTCGCTGCTGATGGCGGCGACGCGGGCGACGGCGGTGCTGAAATCCTTGGTGCCGACGCGCAGCACCTTGTCGTTGTCCTTGGGGATGACCCGTTCGTACTCGGGGAACGTGCCGTCGATCAGCTTGCTGGTGAGGGTGATGGCGCCGGCGGTGAACTGGATACGCGTGTCGGACAGGGCGATCTCGACCTCACCGCCCTCCTCGTCCAGCAGCTTGCGCAGTTCGGCGACGGTCTTGCGGGGGATGATGACGCCGGGCATGCCGGCGGCGCCTTGGGGCAGCGGCTCCTCGACGCGGGCGAGGCGGTGGCCGTCGGTGGCGACGGCGCGGAGCATCGGAGGCTCGGACGTGGTGGCGTGCAGGTAGATGCCGTTCAGGTAGTAGCGGGTTTCCTCGGTGCTGATGGCGAAGCGGGTGCGGTCGATGAGGCCGCGCAGTGCCAGGCCCGTCAGCTTGAAACGGTGGGGCAGGGTGCCGGCGGTCATGCTGGGGAAGTCGTCGGTGGGGAGGGTGACGAGGCTCGTGCTATAGCGTCCGGCGCGGAGTTTCAGCTGTTCGCCGGCGAGTTCGAGTTCGATCTCGGCGGCGTCGGGCAGGCGGCGGACGATCTCGTAGAGGGTGGCGGCGGGGGCGGTCGTGGCGCCGTCCCGCGACACGCTGGCGGTGACCTCTTCCACGACGGCGATCTCCATATCGGTCGCGGTGAAGCTCAGGCGTCCGTTCTTCACCGCGATCATGGAGTTGGCCAGGATGGGGATGGTGTTGCGCTTCTCGGCGACGCTCTGGATATGGGCCAGCGCCTTCATCAGCGTCGCGCGGTCGGCCTTGAACTTCATGGAGGGACTTTCTGACGGTCGGGCGGCGGAGCATAGCGGATATGCGGGGAGTCGCAATCTTGAAGCCGGGCCTTCCGGAGGGTGGTCAGCGTGAGGCGGGGGCGGGCACGGCCTGGGTGTCACGGCGCAGGCGCTTTTCGCCCAAGATCAGGAGGATAGGGGCGGCGATGAAGATAGAGCTGCTGGTGCCGACGACGATGCCGAACAACATCATGAGGGCGAAACCCTGGAGCGAGGCGCCGCCGAACAGGGCCAAGGGGAGACTCGCGAGGAAGACCGTCATGGAGGTGCCGAGGGTACGGTTCAGCGTCTCGTTGATGCTGAGGTCGATCAGCTGGCGGAGCGGCATGGTCTTGTACTTGCGGAGGTTCTCGCGCATCCGGTCATATACCACGACCTTGTCGTTGGTGGAGAAGCCGATGACGGTGAGGATGGCGGCGATCATGACGAGATCGAATTCGAGCCGGGTGACGACCAGGAAGCCGATGGCCTTGGTGACGTCCAGGATCAGGGTGACGACGGCGCCGACGGCGAACTGCCATTCGAAGCGGAACCAGATGTAGGCGAGGATCATCAGCAGGCTGATGCCCAAAGCGAGGAGGCCGTTGTTGAACAGTTCCTTGGAGACGGAGGCGCCGACGGCGTCGGTGCGGACGATGCGGGTGCCGGGTGCGGCGGCTTCGAGGCCCTGGCGGACGCGCTGGACGGTGGCTTCGGTGGCGTTCTGGTCGCCCTGCGGATCGAGGCGGATGCGCACCTGGTCGGGGCCGCCGAAGCGCTGGACGCCGGCGTCCACGATTTGCGCCTTGGCGAGGCCGGCGCGGATGGCGTCGAAGTCGGCGGGGCCGGGGGTGCGGACCTCCATGACGACGCCACCGCGGAAGTCGATGCCGAGGCGGAGGCCGGGGTAGAAGAACAGGATCACCGATGCGGTGGAGAGGAAGGCGGAGGTCATGAGGCCGAAATAGCGGCCGCGCATGAACTGGATGGTGGTGCCGTCGGGGACGATACGGAGGAGGGGGCGGAAGAACATGGCTTATACCGGCAGGAGGGCGGGGCGGGTGGAGACGTACCAGCGCACCATCAGCATGCGCGCGAACACGGTGGCGGTGAACAGCGTGGTGACGATACCCACGGTGATGGTGACGGCGAAGCCGCGCACCGGGCCGGAGCCGAAGGCGAACAGCATGACGTGGGCGAGGAAGGCGGTGGCGTTGCTGTCGATGATGGTGCCGTAGGCGCGGCGGAAGCCGGTTTCGAGCGCGTTGAGCGGGGTGCGGCCGTGCTTGACCTCCTCACGGACACGCTCGTTGATGAGGATGTTGGCGTCCACGGCCACGCCCAGCGTGAGCAGGATCCCGGCCATGCCGGGTAGGGTGAGGGTGGCGCCCAGCAGGGATAGGACGGCGATTTGTAAGAACAGGTTCATGAGCAGGGCGATGTTGGCGAACCAGCCGAACAGGCCGTAGAAGATGCCCATGTAGGCCACGACGAGCAGGAAGCCCACGGCGAGCGCGATGGCGCCGGCGCGGATGCTGTCGGCGCCTAGTTCGGGGCCGACGCTGCGTTCCTCCACGACCGCCAACGGCGCGGGGAGGGCGCCGGCGCGGAGCAGGACGGCGAGGTCCTGGGCGGAGGCAGGGGTGAAGTTACCGCTGATCTGGCCTTTGCCTTGGGTGATGGGCTCGTTGATGACCGGGGCGGAGATGACCTTGTCGTCCAGCACGATGGCGAAGCGGCGTCCGACGTTGGCGCGGCTGATGTCGGCGAATTTGCGGGTGCCGAGGCTGTCGAAGGTGAAGTTCACGACCCATTGGCCCCGCTGGCTGTCTTGGCCGGGGCGGGCGTCGGTGAGGTTGGCGCCGTCCACTTCGACCCGGCGGCGGACGGGTAGCTTCGTGCCGGGGCGGCCCTCTTCGACCAGCATATCGACGCCGGGGGGTGGGGTGGCGCCGGTCGCGGTCTCATCCAGCAGGCGGAACGTCATGCGGGCGGTGCGTCCGATGAGTTCCTTGATGCGGTTGGGGTCTTCGACGCCGGGAAGTTGGACGACGATGCGGTTGTCGCCTTGGCGGGTGATTTGCGGATCGAGCACGCCGGTTTCGTCTATGCGGCGGCGGACGATCTCGATGGATTGCAGGACGGCGTTGCTGGACCGTTCCTTGAGGGCCTGGGGGGAGAGGGAGAGGGTGATCTCGGTCGGAGTGGTGGCGACGTCATATTCGTTGGTGCCGCCCTGGTTGGCGGCGTCTCGGAGCAGGCGGGCGGCGTCTTCGGTCTGCGCCGGGTTGTTGACGCGGATCAGCACGCGGTCTGTCTGGATCGACGGCGGTGCCACCGGGATCTTGCCGTTGCGGAGGGTGGAGCGGGCGGTGTCGGCCAGGGTGTCCAGCCGCTCCTTCACCACGGCGGCCATATCGACTTCGAGCAGGAGATAGCTGCCGCCGCGGAGGTCGAGGCCGAGCTGGACCTTGCGCCAGGGGAGCCAGGAGGCGGGCTGGGGCACGAAGTTGGGCAGGCAGAGCAGGATGCCGAGGACGCAGACGCCAAGGATCGATGCGATCTTGAGGCGGCTGAAGTACATCATGGTTTCGGCATACCCTTTGGTTTGCGCCGTCATGCCGCCTTGGGCGAAGCGGCGCAACCCTGCTAAGGACGTGATGCTTCCTTCCTCCTTTTCCTCCGGGAGAGGGGAGGGGCGAGGGAGGCGACCGGTGCCGTCCTATGGCTAGGCCTTCGCCGATTGTTCCATCCGGGGCCGGTTCTTGCCGTTTCCCTCACCCCGGCCCTCTCCCGGGGGAGAGGGGAAGAAAGAGTGCATGGCTCATTTACGGATCGGGATTGTCGGTGCCGGGCATTTTGGCCGGTTTCATGCGTTGAAGGTGGCGGCGTCGCGGCGGGCGGTGTTGTCGGGCCTGACGGATCCGGATGGGGTTCGGGCGGAGGTCGTGGCGCGGGAGGTGAGGGCGCCTGCGTTGGCGTATGAGGCGCTGCTGGCGGTGAGCGACGCGGTTGTTATCGCCGCACCGGCGGAGCTGCATCATGATTTGGCGGCGCAGGCGATGGAGGCGGGGCGGCATGTGTTGATCGAAAAGCCGGTTGCGGCGACGCTCGAGCAGGCGGATGCGCTGGCGGCGCTGGCGGCGCGGGTGGGGGTGGTGCTGCAGGTGGGGCATTTGCTGCGGTATTCGGCGGAGCACCGGGCCATCAGCGAGCGGATCACCCGGCCGCTGTATATCGAGTGCGCGCGCATTGCGCCGTTCAAGCCGCGGGGGACGGATGTATCGGTGATCCTGGACTTGATGATCCATGATTTGGACCTGGTGCTGGCGCTGGTGAATGCGCCGATCGAGAGCGTGGATGCGGTGGGGGCGGCGGTGTCGTCGGCGCATGAGGATATCGCGAACGCGCGGGTGCGGTTCGAGAACGGGTGTGTGGCGACCATTACCGCGAGCCGGATTTCGCTGAAAACCGAGCGGAAGATGCGGCTGTTTTCCGAGGAGGGTTATCTGTCGGCGGATTTCGGGGTGCGGAAGCTGGTGATGATCGGCAAGGAGCGGGGGCTGCCGTTGCCGGGCACGGGGGGGTTTCGGCGGGAAGAGGTGAATTGGAACGAGAGCGACGCGATGGCGGCCGAGCATGCGGCGTTCGTGGCGTCGTGCCTGGATGGTGCGCCGGTGGTGGTGGATGCGGCGGCGGGGCGGCGGGCGCTGGCGGCGGCGATCGCGGTGACGGAGAGCATGGCGGCGTCGCGGGTCAGGGCGCGGTTGGGTGGGTTGATTGGGGCTTAGAGTAATGACGGCAGCGCGGAAGGCTTAAAACAGAGCGCGGTCTAGCAGGCTTTTGACTTCATTTGTAGGATTTCCATAGTAGTGGGATTGATTTTTGAACATGATCAAAAACCAGACACCGCCTGAGTGGTTTGCGACGACAGCGACATGCTTTGTTGGATCGTGAGCTTTCATCTCTCCAATAAACACGTAATCGCCACTAACCTGAAAACCGTCCATATTCGAAACTGGATTTTGCGAAACTTCGACCAGCGTCAAAAACGCTTCTGGCGGGACAACGTTCCTGGCTATCTTCAGAAAGAAGGGTAACTTCAGCACCAAATTCAGGGGTTTGCCGACCAGAAATGCTGCCGCGTCTCCACCTGGAGGCCTATGTGGGCCTGTTTCAGGCGTAAAAGCGTCCTTTGAACTTATCGACAGAAATCCATTAGCAAATTGGTAGGTCAAAAGGTGCATTCTGTCATTGTCATAAGCCGAGAAGCCAAAGGAGTTTCGATCAATGCGCGGCTCGTCAACTAAATGAACATGTCCCGTAATCACTTTTGACGTCGCGGGCTTAGCGATATCAGATAAATCAATAATGACAAAGTCTGATCCTCCAGCACTACCGTGGTTCGGCATTTCAATAAGAACATAAGTTTCCCGACCCCTCTCATAAACGCCGCGGATTTGTGCACTGTCTGCATAGAACCTTGATACTACTCTTTCGTCGACAGTGATGGCGAACCGATGGAGATCAGCATCTACGTTGCCCCAAATATCGACCGGGATGCCATTTACAACGACAAAGGTCAACGCCTTTCCAGAACGCTGTGCCTCAGCAGGGGAAAGATAGAAGCTTGCTAAGATTAAACCGGCATAAACACGAGGCTTGAGCATAGTTCTTTGCACTTTCGCTAGAGGTTTACGACTTACATCCACCAGGCTCTTGCAGGAATGCATATAGGTTAACGGAAAAAATCGTGCTACGAAGACTCGTATAGTTCGAGCCTGTAATCACTCTTGATCGTCGCCTGACGGGACCGGTCGGATCGCGCATTGGATCACTGAAAGTGTTGGTGTCCAGCATGGGGCACGTGGCTAGAATATCTCTTCTGGTGGGGCTGGCGGGTCCTCGATTTTGGCAACACTTCATCAAACGGCTCCCAGCTGTCGAGTAGCTCGGATAACGTAATCTGGCGCAAGGGCCTAATCAGCAGGCCGTCGCATTGCCTATTTACGAGCGCTTCCGAGCCAGGAAGTTCGGATTTCTTAGGGATCCGCACGGCCTAATCTGCGTTGTTTTGGAAGAGCCGTACTTGATGAGAGGCAGGGTCGGATTGGGCCACCTCGCAATCTCCTTGGCTTATGTTTCACCATACCGCCCTGAATCTACGCTTTCAAGATTGGCCGATGCATCGACAACTTTTAGTACTTCAAGGGCGGCCGCTTCGGATGCGGTGCCGGTTGGGGGGCGGAGGGATTCGATGATGGCGCCGAACGCCTCGCGTTGGGCGGTGGCGATGGCGGGGTCGTGCAGGAGGGTGAGGGTGGTGCGGGCTAGAATCTCGGGGGTGCAGTCTTGTTGCAGCAGTTCCGGGACGATCGGGCGGTTGGCGAGGAGGTTGATCATGGCGACGTGGGGGACGCGGATCATGCGGCGGGCCATGGCGGCGCTGAGGGCGTTCACGCGGTAGGTGACGGCCATGGGGATGCCGGCCATGGCGAGCTCCAGGGTGGAGGTGCCGGATTTGGTCAGGGCGGCGCCGTGTTGGGCGGCGGCGGCGTAGGCACCGTGTTTCTCGTCAAGGCCGGTCACGATGATGGGCTGCACCGGCCAGGTGGCGGTGGCGCGGCGGACGATGTCCGCGACCACGGCGGAGACGGGGAGGACGGGGCGGAGGGTGGGTTCGCGAAGGACCAGGCGGTCCAGCGTGCGGCCGAACACGGGAAGCAGGCGGGGCGCTTCGGAGCGGCGGCTGCCGGGCATGAGGATGAGGACGGGTTGAGTCGGGGTTAGGCCGTGTTGCTTGCGGAAGCGGGTGCCGTCCCCGTCGGCGGCGCCGGATTGGAGGACGGGGTGGCCGGTGAAGACGCCGGTGACGCCGCGGGCGGCGAACCAGGCGGGCTCGAACGGCAAGAGGCACAGCAGGGTGTCCCAGAGGCCCGGGTATTTCTTGACCCGGTGCTCGCGCCAGGCCCAAACCTGGGGCGCGACGTAGTGGATGCGGGGGATGCCGCGCTTTTTCAACGCTTCTAGCACCCAGATCATGAAGCCGGGACTGTCGATGGTGACGACGATGGCGGGTTTTTGAGCCGCGATGTCGGCGAGGGATTGGGCGTAGCGGCGGCGAATGAGGCGGAGGCGGAGCAGGGGCTCGACGATGCCCATCACGGCGAGGTCGGACAAGGGGAACAGGCTGTTGAGGCCCAGTTCGGTCATGCGCGCCCCGCCGACGCCTGCGAAACGGACGCCGGGGCGGGCGGCTGCGAGGGCCTGCATGAGGCGGGCGCCGAGCACGTCCCCGCTGGCTTCGCCGGCCATGATGTAGATTAGCGGGCCTGTCCCAGCGTGGTTGTCACCGCTCATGCTTGGCTGCATAGGGGGGCCGGGAAGCAGGTGCAACATGGCGGAATGGATTGGTTTGCTGGCGGGGTCCCTGACCACCATGGCGTTCGTGCCGCAGGTGCTGCGGACGTGGCGGCAGGGGCGGGCGGAGGATTTCAGCCTGCCGATGCTGCTGTTGTTCGTGGCGGGGGTGGCACTATGGCTGACATATGGGGTGCTGTCGGGGGCGCTGCCGATGATACTGGCCAATGCGGTCACGCTGTGCCTGGCGTCTTACATCCTGGTGGTGAAGGTGCGGCACGGGTGACGCTGCTGCATGTCATGACCGGGACGGAGTGGGCGGCGTTACGGCGCGTGGGATCACTGGCGCCGGCGCCGTTTTGGCATTTGTGCACTGAGGCGCAGTTGCCGTTGGTGCTGAGCCGGTTCTTTGCCGGGCAGGATGGGTTGGTGGTGTTGCACCTTGACCCGGCCCTGCCCGGCGTTCGGTGGGAGGTGAGCGAGCCGGGGGAGGCGCCGTACCCGCATCTGTATGGGCCGCTGGTGGCGTCGTCGGTGTTGAAAGTGGTGCGTTGCCCGAGCGTCACCCATTTCGGGGCTTAGATGGTGGTACGGTTGGGCTGGTTGAATTCTGGAGTGTTTGGAAACTCGGCCGGCCAGGTGGTGCGGAGAGCATCCTTGATCGACCCAAACAGGTTGAATAGGTCCGGGATCATGCGCTCCATGGTGGCCATGTTTCCGTCGAACTTTGGCCGGGTTGGACCCCTCCAGAATTTGTCGTATCGTCCGTCTAGCCGGGCGATATCACCAGTAATATGGATGAACGACGAGCCGACCGATTCTTTTCCGTCACCGGAGACGCCCGTCATCATCGGCTCCAACATGTCGTATTTCTGGATTACTATGGAGCCATGCCAGGTCCAACCGGCAATGGGTTCCTGTCCGAACTCAAACACCTTAAAAGCCTTGTAAAATTTAGAACTTGGATCGATATCGCTAAAAAGTATTTTCATTTCCGATATGACTGCTTTTGGTCCATCGACGTCTCTTTGAACTTGGTAGCGAGAGCAAAAATCAACATACCGTTCGTAAAAACCATCCGATGATAATACCCTAACTAAAAATGCATGTTTGCTATCGCTGAACTGATCTTTCAATTGTAAATCCTCCCTTTGACATCACGAATTCTTATGTCAAGACGGTTCGCATAATTGATTACTGCTGATGGGATATCTTTAGTCTGGACTGGGACTTCTAGCCAAAGCTGGCCTGTCAGTGGTTTATTACGGAATGCTCTGGGAACTGAAGGCGTGCTCCCGATTATCGTCCCAGGGCGGTATTTCCGGTAAGCCTCCCGAAGCATTTGGATCGCTGAACCAACTTGAATATCGGCAATCTGGGTAAACTTCAGCGATACGATAGCGCGGTTGCCGTCGAGTTCTGAACCCAATGCATCAAGGACCCAGTAGCCCTTACCTTCATTCTTTATTACATACACCTGTCTAAAGTCGTATCGGGAGGTTTGCATCAGCTCCCACGCTTTTCCGGCGCGCACCTTGGCGAGCCAGGTGTTGGCACCCGGGGCCGCCCCGAACTGGGTGTTGTCTGCCCAAACGTCGCAGCTCAACAGAAAGGTGCGCTCGTAGGAAGCTCCAGCTCCTCTGATCACGCGCAACATCGCCGACGGCTTCGCTGCCTGCTGGGCGGCCCGGGCGGCCGTGAGAATCCGGAGCTGGGCGGCTTTGGTATCACTGAGGACGCGACCTGGGCCGCGTCCGGATTCCGCGGCAAGCATCAGAGTTGCAAGCCGCAAATCGCGCCGAAGACGTGCGGCGTCGGTCTGATCCATCCAACCAGCCTGACGCGCCGACTCCGTCATAACGATAGCACCGACGTCGATTGTATAGCCGGCAAGATCGATTGCGCCGATGATCTGGTCCGCCAGGCCGATGAGGCCGCGGTTGAATAGCCCGATCGGGGTCAATTCATCTGCGCCAAGGACGCGTCGGATTTCGGGACCGACTTCAGCCGGAACGAACGGTCCGAGTTCGCGCTCGATCACGTCCGCTATGCCGTCGCTCCGCTCCTGCGAGGGACGATAGCCAGACTCGGCATACAGCTGAGCTGCACCATCCGGTCCGATTACCTGACCCATTGGCATCCCGCTTGGGGTGAGTGTGTAGCCGTCCGGCACCCACCAATCAGGGGGGAGTTCGACCATGAAGATGCCCATGTACGGGCTGGTGAAGGTTGTAAATCCGTCGCTCAACAGTTGGCCCCTTAAGCCGAATGAACTGATTGTTGCACCAGACCCCTATCGTGTCATTCTTCGAGATATTCTTCATGGGTGCGCGCCCGACATTCATCAGCGCTGACGATGCGAAAAGGACGATATCATGCAGCGAGCGTTTAAGGTCATGGCCCTTGTAGTAGCGCTTGCCAGCCCGGCGCTGGCGCAGAATACGCCGGTGGGGCTGTGGCGGACGGTGGATGATAAGACGGGAAAGGAGCGGGGGCTGGTGCGGATCAGCGAGGCCAACGGGTTGTTGAACGGGCGGGTGGAGAAAATCTTCGACCCGGTCGCGGCGGCCCGGATGTGCGAGAAGTGCACCGATGACCGGAAGGGCAAGCCGGTGCTGGGGCTCGATGTGCTGCGGGGGTTGAAGCCGGACGGGGATGGGTGGGGCGGAGGGCAGATCGTCGATCCGGAGACGGGGAGCATCTATAGCGCGTCGGCCAAGGTGACCGATGGCGGCAAGCACCTGGTGCTGCGCGGATACCTGCTGGTGAGCCTGCTCGGGCGGAGCCAGACCTGGACGCGGGAGCCGTGAGGCAGCATGCTGGCCCGAGCCTAGCAGGGGATTATCCGTGAGCAGAAAGACCGGCCGCCAGTTCTTCGCCAATCCGGGCCCGACCAACATTCCGGACAGCGTGCTGCGCGCGATGGACCGTCCGACGATCGACTTCATGGATCCGGAGTTCGTGTCGCTGTTTCAAGACAGCGTCGCCGGGCTGAAGCGCGTGTTGCGGACCGAGGGCGAGGTGTTCCTCTATACCGCGTCCGGCCACGGGTCGTGGGAGGCGACGCTCATGAACCTGCTGTCGCCGGGCGATACCGTGCTGTTGCTGGAGAGCGGGTGGTTCAGCGAGGGCTGGGCGGACATGGCGTTGAAGCTGGGGTTGAAGACCCAGACGGTGGCGGCAAATTGGCGCATGGGCGTGGACCCCGCGGCCATTACCGCCGCGCTGCGGGCGGATACGGCCGGCGCGATCAAGGCGGTGCTGGCGGTGCATAACGAGACGTCCACGGGCATGGCGCTGCCATTACCGGACATCCGCGAGGCGATCGATGCGGCCGGGCATGGGGCGTTGTTGTTGGTGGATACTATCAGCTCGCTCGGGTCGCTCGAGTTCCGGATGGACGAGTGGGGCATCGATGGCGTGGTGGGCGGAAGCCAGAAGGGGCTGATGCTGCCGACCGGGTTTAGCTTCACGGCTGCGTCCGCCAAGGCGATGCAGGCGCATGCGGTGGCCAAGATGCCGCGGCACTACTTCGATTGGACGGTGATGATGACGCGGTCGTTCCGCAGCTTCGTCGGCACCGTGCCCACGAGCCTGTTCTATGGGTTGAAGGAGAGCCTGCGGCTGATCGAGCTGGAGGGGCTGGACGCGGTCATTGCGCGGCACCACCGGCTGGCGGAGGGGGTCCGGCGCGCGGTCCGCACCTGGTCGGGCAATAACGGGCCGCAGTTCTTCTGCATGAACCCGGCGCGGTATTCGGATAGCGTGACCACCATCTTGATGCCGGAGGGGCATGACGCGGACCGGGTGCGGAAGACCGCGCTGGACCGGTTCAATGTGTCGCTGGGTGGAGGTTTGGGCAAGCTGGGGGGGCAGGTGTTCCGGATTGGGCATTTGGGCGATTTGAACGAGCCGATGGTGCTGGGCACGCTGGGGGCGGTGGAAATGAGCCTGCGGATGAACGGGGTGCCGCATGGACGGGGCGGGGTCGATGCGGCGATGGATTGGCTGGCGGCATAGTCGTTTAAAGGATTAGGCTTTGACCGGCCGGAACCAGATGCAGTTGGCGTTTTCGTGGTGGAGGCAAACGTATCGCCCTGGATCGCTTCGCCAAGGGCGGAACCCCGGGTCGAGTCCGGGGCGACGGGTGGTGTGAAGCCGTGCGGGGCATTTCGAGCGGCGATGGGCCTGATCTCGAAGACGTGAAGAAGCGTTCTTAAGGCACGGATCTAGCCTCCCGGGCAGCGATAAATGGAGGAGAGAGACCATGGCCTTTCTTGCAACGGGACGCCGGCGGTGGGCTGTGTATGGCTTGGTCGGTTGCTTGTGGTTCACGACTTCAAGCCAGGCCGCGGTGATCGACCTCTCGCCACAGCTCGATGCGGTCAGTCCGTTTCAGGTTAGCCTGGGTGGCGTTACGGTGTCGTTCAGCGCGGCGCCCGATACGGGTGCGTTCGCCGTGGTGCCGACGCAGTTTGCGACCTTGGGTCCGGTCGTGCTGGTCAACGCCGATTTCGTGACCTCCACCCTCACGATCAGCCTCAGCCGCGCATTGCAGAATTTCAGTGCAAGCTTTGCGACTTTCGACTTGGGACCGCCCACGCCGCTCACGTTGACGGCCTTCAACAAGGGCGCATTGGTGGGCAGCCTGTCGGTGGTGGGCGCCGTGCCGGCCGGGTTCGTCTATCCGGAGGGAACGATCGGCTTCTCCGCCGCCCCGTTCGATCAGATCGTGCTGGCCGATGCGGCTACCAGTTCCTTTGCGATCGGCAATGTCGCCGTGCCCGAGCCCGCGTCCCTGGCGGTGGCGGCGATGGGTCTGGCCGGGCTCATGGCGCGGCGGCGGCGGTCCGCGGTGGCCATAGCGGCCGCCGGCATGCTGCTGCTGGCTGGGGCGCGCCCGGCCGCGGCGCAGCTCACGTTTCGGTCCAAGGTGACGACGTCACAGGAGATGGTGGTGACCGCCAATCCGCTGGCCACCCAGGCGGGCGCGGCGGTGCTGGCCGCGGGCGGTAACGCGATCGACGCTGCCGTGGCGGCCGAGGCGGTGCTGGGCCTTACGGAGCCGCAAGCGACCGGGATCGGCGGCGGCGGCTTCATGCTCTATTACGACGCGGCGACGAAGAAGGTCACGAGCTTCGATGCGCGGGAGGCGGCGCCGGCCGCGGCCAACGGGTTCTATTTCTACGATCAAGCCGGCAAGGCGCTGGATTTCTCGACCGCCGTGTTCAGCGGGCGCTCCGTGGGTGTGCCGGGCACGGTGAAGCTCTGGGACACGGTGCTGCGCAAATATGGCTCGAGGCCGCTCGCGGCCTTGCTGCAGCCGGCGATTCAGTTGGCGCGGAATGGGTTCTTGATCAGCCCCCGCATGGCGGCTTCGATCGATAGCTACAAGGCCATCCTGGCCCTCGATGCGAACGCCCGCGCCTACTTTCTGAATGCTGACGGCAGCGGCAAGCCTGCCGGGACGCTGCTGCAAAATCCCGCCTATGCGCAGACGCTGTCCCGCATCGCGTTTGCCGGTCCGCGCGCGTTCTATGAGGGGCCGGTGGCGCAGGATATCGTGAGCACGATCCTGTCCGACGCGAGGCCGGGTGGGATCGGCGCCATGGCTGCCTCCGATTTGGCCGCCTACCAGGTGATCGAGCGGACGCCGGTTTGTGGCCCGTATCGTGCCTATGTGGTTTGTAGCATGGGGCCGCCTTCCTCCGGCGGGATCGCGGAGCTGCAGATGCTTGGCATTCTCAGTCACGTCGATCTCGCGTCGCTGGGGCCTAACGATGTCGAGACCGTGCATGCTTTCTTGCAGGCCAATCGCCTCGCTTTTGCCGACCGCAACCTGTATGTCGCCGACCCGGCCTATGTGACGGTGCCGACGGCCGGCCTGATCGACCCGGCCTATCTGACGAGCCGGGCGGCGCTGCTGACGACCGGCCCTATTGCCGCGGGCTTGGCCACCGCCGGGCTGCCGCCGGCCGTTGGCGCGACCGGGAGCCCGGATGCGAGCCCGCCGCGGTTTGGCGGGACGAGCCACGTCTCGATCGTGGACCGGTTCGGCAACGTGGTCGCTCAGACGATCACGGTCGAGAGTCCGTTCGGCAACAACCGGTTGGTGGACGGATTTATCCTGAACAATGAGTTGACCGATTTTTCGTTCGACCCCGGTCCGCCCAGCGCTCCGATCGCCAACCGGGTGCAGGGCGGCAAGCGTCCGCGCAGTTCGATGTCTCCGACCATCGTGTTCACCCAGGCCGGGCAACCTGCTTTTGTCGCGGGCTCACCTGGTGGGTCGTCCATTATCGGCACGACGACGCAGGCGGTGGTGGCCATGGTCGATTTCGGCTTCGATCCGCAGCAGGCCGCGAACCAGGCGCATTTCCAGAACAACAACACGGGGTCCACCACGCTGGAGTCGCTGTTCCCGGCCGGTATCGCGCCGGGGCAGCCAGGGGGCGCTCCGGCGGGGACCACCGGGTTGATCGGCCCGTTCGATGTCCGCAGCCTCATTCCGGCCCTGACTGCGCTGGGCTGGAGCATTCCGGCATCGCCCTCCGTGCTGACCAGCGGGCTGAACCTGATCAAGGTGGTGCCTGGCGGGCTGGAGGGGGGAACGGACCCGCGCCGGGAGGGTGTTGCGGCGGGGCGATAGGCTAACGGTCAGGGCTACGCCGGATCATAAAGGATGCGTAGCGGAACGATACGGCACAGCATAGTTCCCGGATTAGGAAGGGAACGGCTTTTTGTGAGTAGCTGTTCCGCTGTTTCCCTCACCCCGACCCTCTCCCGGAGGGAGAGGAGGAAGCGAAGCTGTCGGTTACGTACCGTGGCGTCAGGTCGGACAGGGCGATCTTCTGTTCGTGCAGGGACGCCACCGGCTCGCGATGGGTGATGGAGATCACGGTCGTGGCGGGTAGGCGGGCTTGTAGCGTACGGTAGATTTCTAACTCGCCTGCTGGGTCGAGGGCGCTGGTGGCTTCGTCGAGGAAGAGCCAGTCGGGGCGCAGTAACAGGGCGCGGGCGAGGGATAGGCGTTGTTGTTCGCCGCCGGAGAGTCGTTGGGACCAGGGTTCCTCTTGGTCTCGGCGGGGCAGCAGGGCGGACAGGCCGGCGTCGGTCAGGGCTTGGGTGACGTCGGCGTCCGAGTAGCTGTTGGACGGCGCCGGGTAGGTGATGGCGTCGCGGAGGGTGCCGATGGGGAAGTAGGGGCGTTGCGGCAGGAACAAGGCGCGGCCGGGCGGGCGGGTGACTTGGCCAGAGCCGAAGGGCCAAATGCCGGCCATGGCGCGGAACAGGGTGGATTTGCCGGAGCCGGAGCGTCCGGTGATAATTGTGGGGGTGCCGGGCTCGAAGCGCTGGTTCACGTGCTCGAGCAACGGCTGGCCGCCGGGTAGGCGGAGGGTGAGGTCGTGCAGGACCAGCGCGCCGTCCGCGGCGGTCGCCTGGATGGGGCCGGCGGCGGCGGCGGCCTGGGCGGCGGCGACGGCCTGCTGAAAGCCGGTGAGGCGGACGATTTGGGCCCGCCATTCCGCCAGTTGTCCGTAGGAGTCCACGAACCAGGACAGCGCCTCGTTCACGCTGCTGAATGCGCCGGCGGTCTTCATCATGCCGCCCAAGGGGATTGCGCCGGAGAAGTAGCGCGGCGCGGAGATCACCAGGGGGAAGATGCCGGCGAACTGGCCGAAGCCCAGGGTGAACGCCTCGAGCTTCAGCTCCCGCATCGCGACGCGGAGCCAGTTGGCGACGATGAAGCCGAAGCGGTGGGACGCGGCCGCCCGCTCCGCCGTTTCACCGCCGGATAGGGCCACGGCCTCGGTATTGTCGCGCAAGCGCACCAGGCCGTAGCGGAAATCGGCCTCGGCCCGCTGCTGCAGGAATTTGAGCCCGACGAGCTTGCGGCCGATCAGGTGGGTGAGCGCGGTGCCGGCGCCGGCGTAGATCAGCGCCAGCCAGAGCATGTAGCCGGGGATGGCCACGCCCAGTATTTCGATGCTGCCGGACAGTTGCCACAGGATACCGGCGAAGCTCACCAGGCTCACGACCTTGGAGAGGAAGGTGATGCTCAGCAACAGCGCGTTTTCGACATAGTCGCGGACGTCCTCGGCGATGCGCTGGTCCGGGTTGTCCACGCCCTCGGGCGCACCGGCGCGGTCAGGGGTGAGGCCGATGGTGTAGTAGGCGCGACCGGTGAGCCAGGCGCCGGTGAACTGCGCGGTCATCCAGCGGCGCCAGCGCACCTGCAGGACCTTGCGTAGATAGACGCGCAGGCAGGCGATCGGGATATAGAGCGCCATGATGGCGACGAAGCCCGGCATGACGCCGCCGCCTTCGGCCGGGCCCCAGGTCATCAGTAGGCCGAGAAACGCGTCGAAATCCTTGTTCTGCAAAGAATTGAAGAATTCGCCATTCCAACTGTTCAACAGGACGTTGAGGCCGACGCCACCGAGGTTCAGCGCCAGCACTACGAACAGCAACAGCCGCGCGGTCCACCGCTCCTCCGAGTTGAAATAGGGTAAGCCCAGCCGCCATGCGTCCCGCAGCAGCGCGCCCGTGCGCCGCATCAGCCGGCGACCCTGAGGCGGATGACGCCCTTGACCGTCAGCGGGTCCACGGCCTTGCCCTTGCGCAGGATCTCGATCCGCCCGGCCTGTGCCAGGCGCACCGCCGCGCGGCGCACGGCGGGCAGCAGGGCCTGCCACTCCGGTTTCAAGGCGCGCGCCACCTCACTCGGGCAGATGGACTTTCCGGGGCCGCGTTCCTGGGTCAGCGCCAGGATCGAAGCCTCGATCGCCGGGGCTTCGATGGGGCCGGAGAGATCCTCTGATTCCATGGGGCAGAGGTGGCGCAGGATTGGCCGGGCTGCAAGGCTAGGCGGCGACCACGCGCTGCGTCTGTTCGCCCAGCCCGGCGATGCCGAGGCGCATGGTTTCACCGCCGCGGAGGAAGACCGGGGTGGGCTTCTTGCCCATGCCGACGCCGGGTGGGGTGCCGGTGGCGATGATGTCGCCGGCGTGGAGCGTCATGAAATGACTGGCGTAGCTGACCAGCTTGGCCACGTTGAAGATCATGGTCTTGGTATTGCCGTCCTGCATGCGGACGCCGTCCACGTCGGTCCACATGGCCAGGTTCTGCGGATCCGTCACCTCGTCCGTGGTCACGAGCCAGGGGCCGGTGGGGCCGAAGGTGTCGCAGCCCTTGCCCTTGTCCCAGGTGCCGCCGCGCTCGAGTTGGTACTCACGCTCGCTCACGTCGTTCACGATGCAGTAGCCGGCGACGTGGGCCATGGCGTCGTGCTCGGGCACGTAGCTGGCGGCGGTGCCGATGACGATGCCGAGTTCGACTTCCCAGTCGCCTTTCTTCGAGCCGCGGGGGAGGCGCACCGGGTCATCCGGGCCTTGCATGGAGCCGATGGCTTTCAGGAACATGATGGGCTCCTTAGGGATCGGCATGCCGGCTTCTTCGGCGTGGTCGGCGTAGTTGAGGCCGATGCAGACGAAGTTCATGGGACGGGGGATGCAGGCGCCGATGCGGCCCTGGATGGCTGGGAGATCTGCGGCGTGGAGCGCGCGCAGGCGGTCCAGCCCGGCAGGGGAGAGTGCGGCGGCGTCGAAGTCGCGGATGGTGCCGGACAGGTCGCGGTAGGTGCCGTCCTGGGCCAGGATGGCCGGCTTTTCGTGGCCGGGTTCGCCGATGCGGGCTAGTTTCATTCAGATTGTCCTTATGCTGGTGGTGGAATGCGAAGGGCGTTCCACCCTACGACAGTTACAGGGTCCAGCCGCCGTCGATGATCATGGCTTGGCCGGTGACGAATTTCGCTTCGTCGGAGGCGAGATAGACCACCAGGGGCGCGATCTCCTCCGGTGTTGCGAGGCGGCCCATGGCTTGGCGGGCGATGAAGGCGGCACGCGCGGCTTCGACCGAGCCGGCGGCGGCGGCGTTGGCGGCGATGCGGTCATCGAGGCTGGGGGTCTGCACCGTGCCGGGGCAGAGCGCGTTGCAGCGGATACCCTTGGTCACGTAGTCGGCGGCGACGGATTTGGTGAGGCCGATGACCGCGGCCTTGGTCGTGCCGTACACGAAGCGGTTCGGCGCCCCTTTGATGCTGCTGGCGGCGCTGGCCATGTTGATGATGGAGCCGCCGCCCGCCGTCAGCATGCCGGGCAGGACGGCGCGGATCATGTTGAACTGGCTGCGCACGTTCAGGGCGAAGGCGAAGTCCCATTCGGCATCCGTGCAGTCCAGCACGGTGCCCTGGTGCACGAACCCTGCGCAGTTGAAAAGGATGTGGATGGGGCCGGCCGCTTCGACTACCCGGGCGATCGCGGCGGCGTCGGTCACGTCGAGCGGGCAGGGGGCGATGTTGGGGTCATTCAGCTCGGCGAGTTTGGCTTCGTTGATGTCGGTGGCGATTACGGTAGCGCCCTCGGCGGCCATGGCCAGCGCGGTGGCGCGTCCGATGCCTTGCGCGGCGGCGGTGATGAAGGCGGTCTTACCGGTGAGCCTGGCCATGGTTAGCTTTCAGTGTGAGTTCCGGGATTCGCCCCGGGTTTCGACGATGTTGAGGTATAATGTCGCGGGCTCGAGACAGGCGCCGGTGCCGTGCTGGCCGACCATGCTGCGGGAGATTTCTTCCCAGGGGGTCATATTGGGCAATACCGGTGCGGTCCAGGCCGCCCGGCGCTGGGCCAGCTCGGCCTCGGGGATCAGCACGTCGACCTTGCGGGTGTTGAGGTCGATGCGGACGCGGTCCCCGGTTTGCAGCAAAGCGAGGCCGCCGCCGACCACGGCCTCAGGCGAGACGTTCAGGATGCTGGGGGAGCCGGAGGTGCCGGATTGGCGGCCGTCGCCCATGGTGGGGAGTGCGTTTACGCCTTTTTTGAGCAGGGATGCCGGGGGCTGCATGTTCACGACTTCGGCGCCACCGGGGTAGCCGACGGGGCCGCAGTTGCGGACGACGAGGATGGAGTGTTCGTCGGCGCCGAGGTCCGGGTCTTCGATGCGGTCGTGGTAGTCTTCCGGGCCTTCGAAGACGATGGCCTTACCCTCGAAGACGTTGGGGGTGGCCGGGTCGCTGAGGAAGCGGGTGCGGAACTCGGGGTCGATCACGCTCATTTTCATGACGGCGCTGTCGAACATGTTGCCGGATAGGACGACGAAGCCGGCGCTTTCCTTGAGCGGTGTGGCGTAGGCGCGGATGACTTCGCGGTCCGTCTCTGGCGCCTTGGCCTGGAGATTTTCGGCCAGGGTCTTGCCGGTGACGGTCATGGCGGTGCCGTCGAGCTTGCCAGCGCCCATGAGTTCGCGCAGCACGGCGGGCACGCCGCCGGCGCGGAAGAAGCCCTCACCGAGGAAGCGGCCGGCGGGTTGCACGTCCGTCAGCAGCGGGATGCCCTCGCCCATGCGCTGCCAATCGTCGAGGGTGTGTTCGACGCCCATGTGCCGGGCGATGGCGATCATGGAGATCGGGCAGTTGGAGCTGGCCCCCAGCGCGGCGGCTGCCACGACGGCGTTGTCGAATGCGGCCTTCGTCATGATGTCGGACGGGCGGAGGTTTTCACGCACCATTTCCACGATGCGGGCGCCGGTGTGGTAGGCCATCCAGCCGCGCTCCTTATGCGGACCGGGAATGGCGGCGCAGCCGGGCAGCGACATGCCGAGCGCTTCGGCGAGCGAGTTCATGCTGAGCGCGGTGCCCATGGTGTTGCAGTGCCCGGCGGAGCTGGCGGACGCGGCGACCATATCGATGAACTCGGCGTAGTCGATCTTGTCTTCTGCTAGTAGCTTGCGGGCTTCCCAGACGATGGTGCCGGAGCCGGCGAGGCGTCCGCCATACCAGCCGTCCAGCATTGGGCCGCCCGAGAGAAGTATGGCTGGAATATTGACGGTGGCTGCACCCATCAGGACGGCGGGGACTGTCTTGTCGCAGCCTCCGGTCAACACGACGCCGTCGAGCGGATAGCCGTGCAGGACTTCGACGAGGCTGAGATAGGCGAGGTTCCGGTCGAGCGCTGCGGTGGGGCGCTTGCCGGTTTCCTGGATGGGGTGGATGGGGAATTCGAGCGGGACGCCGCCGGAATCGCGGATGCCGTCCCGAACGCGGTCGGCGAGTTGCACGAGGTGGCGGTTGCAGGGGCTGAGGTCGCTACCGGTCTGGGCGATGCCGATGATGGGGCGTCCAGATTGCAGTTCTCCGCGGGTGAGGCCGAAATTCATGTAGCGCTCGAGGTAGAGCGCGGTCATGCCGGGCTGGGTGGGGTCATCGAACCAGCGCCGGCTGCGGAGCGGTCGGGCTTGGGTGGCGTCAGGCATGGGCGTTCCTTGGGCGTTTCCGGGGTGGTGTTTACGGGGTGGTGTTTCCGGGGTGGCGTTGCTGGTGAGGGTGTGCGGAGGGGCGGGGGGTGTCAATGTGGGGCCTGCCCTATGCACGCCCTTATTCTCGTTATGTCACCGCTACTTGCGCTAGAAACATGCTACCCGTGCCGAGGATACCCTCGTTCGATGATAGACGCTGCGGATGGCGGAGCCGAAATTACCAATGTGGTTGCGAGGGAGACGTTGTAGGTATATATAATGTAGATACTCAAGGAGACAATCATGCGTGTCAACGTTAGAAGTTGGGGCAACAGCGCCGCGGTCCGGATACCGGCATCGATCATGGCGGCGGCTGGGATAGCCGTCGATCAAAACGTTGAGATGATCGAGCACGAGGGCAGTATCGTCATCACGCCCGCACGCGACGAACTAGACCTTGACGCATTAATCGCGGGCATAACAGATGAAAACCGCCACGGAGAACTGCTTTCTGGCCCGGCGGTCGGCCGGGAAGTTTGGTAGCGTCTCGCCCTTATGTCCCTGACACAGGAGACATCGTGTGGTTGGATTTCGATCCACAAGCTGGTCATGAGCAGAGTGGCCGCCGCCCAGCGGTTGTGCTGAGCCCAGCGCGATACAACACCCGGTCTGGTTTAATGCTCTGTTGCCCAACGACGACCCGGATCAAAGGCTATCCTTTTGAAGTGGCTCTATCAGGCAACCCCCCGAGTGTAGCGCTTGCCGACCAAGTCCGCAGCATGGACTGGAAAGCCAGAAAAGCCGAGCGCAAAGGGAGGGCATCTGACGGGGTGTTAACAGAAATACGGCTTAAGTTTCGAACGGTTATCGGTTGAACTTAGGATTGGTGAATCGTAAGCTTTTTTTGCCGAGCGCTGATCCCTGCTTCGTCCGCACACAAACTATGGTGGTTAAGAAAGTAAGAATTCGATGTGATCGAAATTAGCCGACTTCATTTTACCAAGGCAGACTTGGCTACGGTATCGCGAGAACAACGCGCACTCATTTTTTTGACCGGGCACACGATCAATCTTGTGAATGTCTGGGTGAAGCTGATTCGAGCGTCATCTTCTAGCGAGCCACCGAACGACATTGAAAGCCGGCTTGGCGCTGCGCAAACTCAAATCCTATTGCGTGCGCTGTTCGGCACTCTTCACGAAGCTTGGCAATGGCAACAGCGTCGCGAGATGGGCCCTTTGATCCAAAGATACCTGCCGAACTGCCCGCCGGACATCAAACAATCGCGAAAGAGCCTCTCGCAACGACTTGGGAATGGCGGATTGCTGAAAGTTCTCCGTGATGGTTTCTCCTACCACCACCCTTCCATGGATGCGCTCGATACAGCGTTCCTCGCCACGCCGGATGGCGAAGACTGGTCGTGGTATGTGACCGACGAACTTTCATCCTCGTTTTATCTATCTTGCGAACTGGTCGTTAGCCATGGCGCCGCCGGGGTCGCGGGTGATCAGGATCTAAACGCAGGGTTCAAAAAAGTCGTTGACGAGGCGATAGCTGTCGCAAACGACATGAACACATGTTTATGGTGTGGTTATTGACAGAAGCAGTCAGGGCGAATTTCCCGTTAAGGCCTGAATGTCATACTGTGCACCAGGTGACGAACGCCCCAAGCCTGGATACATTTTCCTTACCATTCTTTATTGAGGGAAACTGAACCAAGCAAGCTGTGAGGTGATGGAGTCCGACCCAGCCTAATCCGGATTGCGTAGGTTCAGGCCGCGTCGCGTGAAAACCCCGAGTTTCCTCATGTGAATCGCATGCTGCCGCCGGGACCAGCCGGAGGTGAATACTCGGCGCCATTCGGCGTCATCGCTCCAGGGTGTGCCCAGGCGTTTGTTACGAATTAGGGTGCCTTGTAGTTGCCGCAGCCGGCGGCGGCACAGGACTTCATTTAGCGTTTGTAGCTTGCCGGAGTACCAGTAGCGGTGGTTGGGGGTGCGGTCGGCTTGGAAGCGCCTCGGGGTGCGGGTTGGCATCTAAGGGCGGTAGAGGCGGAGGAATAGCGTGACGCCGCGCTCGATACGGAACGGGAGATCGGCCTCGATGGCGGGGATGCCGATGTCGAGGGCGAGCTGGAAGTTGCTGAACCCTTGCCAGAGGCCGAACAGTTCCTCGGCGGCCTGGTCCACGTCGCACGGGCGCAGTTCACCGCTGGCCACGGCGGAGGCGATCAGGGCGGAGAGGTTGGCGCGGGTACGGCCGGGGCCTAGATCGTAGAAGGCCTGCGCCAAGTCGTGGTGACGGCGGAGTTCGCCGGCGATGACGCTGTAGAAGTCGATGGCGGGCGGGCTGATGAGGAAACCGAGGATGCCAAGGCCGAACTGGCGCAGGGCGTCGGCGATCGGCGGTGCCGGGCCGTCCGGGGGGCGTTGCGCTTGTTCGATCCGCTCCATCTCGCGCAGGATCGCGGCGCGGAACAGGGCGGTCTTGTCCTTGTAGTGTGAGTAGAGGGTGACCTTGGATACGCTGGCGCGGGCGGCGATGGCCTCGATGGACGTTCCCTCGATACCGCGGGCCAGGAATAGCGCCCAGGCGGCGTCCAGGATGGCCAGGCCCTTTTGGGCGTCGCGCGGGCGTCCGGGGCGGGGTGGTTCGTCGTTCATCCGGTCAGCTTGACACAATCGGAGCAGCCTGGCATTACTGAACGGTATCGTTCATGAAGGTGAAGCGCCATGTCGTATCAAGGTCAGTGCCTCTGTGGTGCCGTCCATTACCAGTCGAGCGGCCCGGCGGTGTTCACGGGCAATTGCTACTGCGCGGATTGCCGGCGGGAGAGTGGGACCGGGCACATTACGGCCGTGGCCGTGCCGGAACCCACGCTGCAGGTGCGGGGTGAGACCAAGGAGTTCACTAAATCGTCCGACAGCGGCGGCACGATCCGCAATATTTTCTGCCCGGTATGCGCGACGACGTTGTTCACACGTCCGTCCAAGCTGCCGGGTCTGGCGCTGATCCGGGCGGGGACGCTCGATGACGTGTCCGACGTGAAGCCGCAGATCAATATGTATGTCGCCAGCGCGCCGGCTTGGGACAGGCCGGCGGAGGGTATCGCCGGATTTCCGGGGATGGCGCCGCCGGGCGGGAATTAAGGCCGCGCACCCTGAGCGGCCCCTGCACGGCGTCGGACCGCCCGGCGTTATCGTGGGGCATGCTGGCCGCTGGAGCGGGTGCGATCCTGGCGAATGGCGGTCGTTCCGGTTGCGGGTGGTGGATAGCGCTTCGCTTATCCCTCTACGGCCTCTTGCGTCTGGCGAGTTCGGGTGACGCGGCGGTCGTTGGAGGCGCGCACTCAATACATCTCCGGACGGATCACGTTCTGGGGCTGGTTGGTCAGCAGCGCCGCGCGCATTGTTTCGGCTGATTTGATGCGGATGTCCCAGTGTGCCTCGGGCGTGAGGTAGGCGGAGTGGGGGGTGATGATGAGGCGGCCCAGGGTCCAGTCTTCCCGGGCACGGTAGGCGCGGAGGAGTTCGGGTAGGGGGGCGATGGGGGGTTCGACCGGTAGCACGTCCAGGCCGGCGGCGGCGAGGTGGCCGGAGCGGAGGGCGGCGGCCACCGCGTCCACGTCCAAGATGGGGCCGCGTGCCGTGTTCACGACCACAGCGCCGGGCGGAAGCTGCGCCAGTTCGGCGGCGCCGATCAGGCCCGACGTCACCGGGGTCAGCGGCGTGTGGATCGACAGCACGTCCGACCCGGCCAGCAACTCCGGCAGGGTCAGCGCACGCCCCACACCCAGCGCCAGTTCGGACCCGTTGGGGAGCGCCGGGTCGTAGAAGGTGACACGGAAGCCGAGGGCCTTGGCGCGAAGGGCGACCGCGGTGCCGATGCGGCCGCAGCCGACGATGCCGAAGCCCTGCGCGCTGGTGCGGCGGAGCACGGGATGCTGCATGGCGAACCAGGGGGCGGGCGGGTCGGCGCGCTGCCTGTCATGATGCAGGGTGATGCCGCGGCGGAGCGCCAGCGCGAGGGCGATGGCGTGGTCGGCCACCTCCGTCGTGCCGTAATCCGGCACGTTGCAAACGGTGATACCGCGGGCGGCGGCGGCCCCACGGTCGATCCGGTCATAGCCCACGCCCATGCGGACGATGGCGCGGAGCTTGGGGAAGCGGGCCAGGTCTTCCGCCTGGCAGAAGTGGCGGAACAGCATGAGGCCGTCCACTTCGGCACACTCCGCCGGGTCGAGGTCTGCCAGCGCGGCCACGTCGCGCATCAGGATGCGGGGGCTATCGCCGAGGATGCGGCGCTCTTCGGTATCGTTGGGGTACATTGCCTCGGGGTAGAGGATGGTGACCATAAAATTTGTGTCCTCTTGCGAGCGTTGACTCCGTTTCTTCAGAACGGTCCTATCGTGCTTGGCGGTTCACAAGCCTCGATAGCGGAACGAAATATGATCGTAGCCACCGGTAAGCCCTAATGAGTGTTTGTCATCGGATCGTAGGATGCCTTGTCGGGCTTCTTGTATTCTCGGATGCGTATGCATTACGCCAGCTTACCGTCAATGACTTTCAAGGTACCTGGCGATTAGCCCGGGTCGTGGGCGCCTCCGAAGGTGGGTTGCCTGCAGACAGTCCTAGACGGAAGTTAGGACTAGTTGTGACCTGGACTGCCGCGGAGGTTACGTCGCCTGACGGGACGTGCGTGCTGCACGATCCAACTATAAAGGTCATTTCAAATCGTTTGCTGGAGACCGTTGTTTGGGGCGGACAGAAAATCAAGGGGCTCGACTTACCTCGGAAAGTAACTGATAAGACTTTTGGTAAGGACTCCACCCCGGCATTTCAGGATGCTGGATACTGTGCCAACGGAGTCATGATCGATCCAGAACACATCGTTGTCAGTTGGACCAATGGGTGGATCTATGAGCTGGTTCGCATGGCGCGTTAGCTGAACCTCGGCGGGGATGGCCATCCGGGTGGGGTTCGGCCATGGTAAGGCTTTGCCGGAGTGACCCCGCATGAACGGTGCCGAGAGCCTTGTCCGTACTTTGCTGGCGTGCGGGGTGGATACTTGTTTTGCCAATCCGGGGACGTCCGAGATGCATTTCGTGGCGGCACTCGACCGGATACCCGGCATGCGGTGCGTGCTGGGGTTGTTCGAGGGGGTGGTGACGGGGGCGGCGGACGGGTATGCGCGAATGACGGACCGTCCGGCGGCGACGCTGCTGCATTGCGGGCCGGGATTGGGCAACGGCTTGGCCAACCTGCACAATGCGCGGCGGGGCCGGACGCCGATGGTGAATATCGTGGGGGATCAGGCCACGTATCACCGGCCGCTGGACGCGCCGCTGACCGCCGATACGGAGGGGCTGGCGCGGGCGGTGTCGGCCTGGGTGCGCACGGCATCGCGGGCGGATCAGGTGGGTGCGGACGCGGCGGCGGCGGTGCAGGCGGCGCGCACCTCGCCGGGCGGTATCGCAACCCTGATTTTGCCGAGCGATACGTCGTGGGACGAGGGTGGGGAGATCGGCACCGTGCTGGCACCGCCCGCGGTGCCGCAGGCCGGGCAGGACCAGATCGACTCCGCCGTGCGGGCGTTGCGATCCGGGGAGCCCACCATGCTGCTGCTGGGCGGCATGGCGCTGCGGGCGGGGACGCTGGCGGTGGCGGCGCGGATTCTGACCGCGACGGGGGCGAGCATGCTGTCCCAGGTGAGCAATGCTCGGGTCGAGCGGGGCGCCGGGCGGGTGCCGATCGACCGGATTCCGTATCCGATCGATCAGGCGCTGGCGTCGTTGGAGGGGATCAAGCACCTGATCCTGGTGGGTGCGACGCCGCCGGTAGCGTTCTTCGCTTATCCGGGCAAGCCGGGGTATTTGTATCCTACGGACTGCCAGGTGCACGTCCTGACCCGGCCGGAGCAGCATGCGGCGGACGCGCTGCATCGGGTGGCGGACGCGCTGGGGGCGGGACGGGCGGAACTGGTGGCGCCGGGCCCGCGGCCGATGCCGGGGCGGGGAGCGATCTCGCCGGAGGTGTTTGCGCAGTCATTGTGTGCATTGCTGCCGGAAGGGGCGGTGGTGGTGGACGAGAGCATCACCTTCGGCCGTGCGCTGTTCCCGGCCACGCATGACGCGGCGCCGCATGACTGGGTGCAGCTGACGGGGGGTGCGATCGGCGACGGGCTGCCGCTGGCGGTGGGCTGCGGCGTGGGGGCGCCGGGCCGGCGGGTGGTGGTGCTGCAAGCCGATGGGTCGGCGATGTACACGCTGCAGGGGTTGTGGACGATGGCGCGGGAGCGGCTGGACGTGACGACGGTTATTTTTAGTAACCGCAAGTATGCGATCTTGCTGCATGAGTATCGCAACGTCGGCGCCAATCCGGGGCGGACGGCGCTGGACATGCTGGACCTGGGCAACCCGGCGCTGGATTGGGTGAAGCTGGCGGAGGGGCATGGCGTGGAGGCGGGGCGGGCGGAGACGATGGAGCAGTTCAATGATCTGTTCACGCAAGCGAATGCTCGGCCGGGGCCGTTCGTGATTGAGTTGGTGATTTAGAAATCGCATCAACCGGCTCAGCTTTCGGCCAACAACGTCTCTATTTCCGTTAGCCATTCGATCGGTGTCTGACCAAAACCGCGGGGATCAACCTAGTCCGTTAGGTAATTAGAGAATGCTTAGTCTGCGTCATGAGAGTGATCATGGACGAAACGCATTATATCAGCGCGGGTGCCCAAGATCCTCAGCAGGGTGGGCCCAATTTCTAAACTTTGCAACACAGCCTAGCACAGACCACTCCTCGGCCAGACCTGGTAGAGAGCTCGTGCCGAGGAACCTTTTTAAGCATGGATAGTCCTGGCGGAAGCTTGAGTACACGTCTGTCATCGCAGGACCTGGAATGCGGCTGGAGTAATACCAGAACTCGGGCGCAAGGACTCCACCTTCAATGTCATCGCGAGCGCAGCGTGGCGATCCAGGGCGCCATGAGCAGGCTTGTCACCCTGGATCGCAACACCCACGCTGCGCTCGCGATGACGGTGTAGGGTGAGTCAACGGGCCCGAGTTCTGTTGGGGTGGACGGCCCCACGGCATCGCGTGCCAAGGTTGGGTTGTCGAAACGCCAACAGAGGACCGTCCAAATGAAGTTTAAGCGCATTGCCATCGACATTTCAAAGCACGCGTTCACGCTGCACGGCGTGGATGACCAGGAACGTCCAGTGCTGCGGCGTGACCTTCGGCGGGCGGAGGTGGAAACGTTCGTCGCCAAAATCGACAGCACCGAGGTGATCATGGAGGCGTGCGGTGGCGCACACCACTGGGGCCGTGTTTTAGCTCGGCTGGGCCACGAGGTGCGCCTGATCCCAGCGCAGTATGTCAGGCCGTTCGTCAGGCGCGCCAAGAACGATCGAACCGATGCCGAGGCGATCAACGACGCCGCATCCCGGCCCGGCATGCCAACAGTCGCGGTCAAGACCGCCCAGCACCAGGCCGAGCTGATCATCCTCAAGCATCGCGAGATGCTGGTCGCGCAACGCACCCAGGTGATCAACGCACTACGCGGGCATGCAGCCGAGTTCGGCGTCGTCGCGGCCAAGGGCACCGCCCAGGTCCAACCTTTGCTCGACAAGCTGGCCAGCGATCCGGCGATCCCGGCCGCGGCACGCGCAATGTTCGTGCGGATCGGCGAACACGCGGCCGACCTGGATCGGCAGATCGCCGTCGTCGATGCGGATCTCTCCGCCCAGCACAAGGCCAGCTCAGTCAGCCAGATGCTGGCCGAGGTGCCGGGCATCGGCCCGGTCACCGCGATTACCCTCGCGGTGGGCGTGGACCCTGCTGCGTTTGCCTCCGGGCGGCATTTTGCGGCTTGGCTGGGATTAACGCCAAAAGAGCATTCCACGGGAGGCAAGCAGCGCCTCGGCAGGATCAGCAAGGCCGGCAACGAGAGACTGCGCAGCCTGCTCGTTGTCGGCGCCATGGCAGTGATTCGCCATGCCAAGCCAGGCAAGCGCTCGGTTTCCCCCTGGTTGCTGGCCCTACTCGCACAAAAGCCGCGGAAGCTGGCTGCGGTAGCGCTGGCCAACAAGATCGCCCGCACCGTGTGGGCGATGATGGCGCGCGGTGAAGCGTATCGGCATCTGCCGGCCGCCGCCTGAGCCGCGCGCAGACGCCGGGGGTTTAGGGCAGCACAAGATGACGATCGGTCGCGCCGACAAGCGAGACATGCCGTTTATACCTGTGGTCAGTTCAGGCCGCAGTCTTGTTTGGCACTCGTTTGCGGAACCCATCTGGGCCAGCGGTCATGAGGCCGCGCTAACAGGCCGGACACATGAGCGCACGCGATCCTCAGCCTTCTTGTTCCAAACCGCCTTGAACCCCAGGGGCCGTCCACACATGGTGTAAGTGACCTACTCGTCGTTGACACTAAGAGACGCTGCGGGTTAGCTTACGTTCGTTTCGATTGGATGCGGAATGTCAGGCTTCGATAAACAGAAGTTCGCAGATTATCTTGATGAGCATGTATCACCGAAAAGATTTGGCGAGGGTAGATGCGCGCATTTCGTGCGGGTTGCACTGGCGGCGGGTGGGCTGAAGCCTATCACCTGGCCGGTGCCGGCGAAAGATTGGGGTCCGACCCTCGTCGCCCTTGGCTTTACTGTGACCCCGGCTGCTGGTTATACCCCGGCGCTGGGCGATGTGGTCGTTATCCAAGGGACATCGGACAGCGAGGCCGGTCACATCGCGGGGTACGATGGGAAATACTGGGTGTCCGATTTCGTTCAGAACGACCTCTGGCCCGGCCCGGCCTATCGTAAGGAGAAGCCGTCCTATGCGCTGTATCGCCGCGCTGATTAGCCTATGGGTCTCGACTGCGGAGGCCGCTCAGACGTTGCCGGCGATCGTGGATCCGATCTTCAAGCTGAGCTTGCCGGCGGCGCTCTATACGCGAGAGTTTGCCGAGGCGCCCCAGGGATTGTTGGAGCGGTGCGGGTTGAAGGTGTCGAAGGCGTACGGGTACCGGGACTGGATCCTGGCTTCGGCCAGTGAGGCCGGGGCACGGTATATGCTGTTGACCGGGGTGTTGCGGAAAGGCGGGAAGTGGGAAACGGATGCCAAAGGGGCGTTCGTGCGGGTAACCGAAGATGGCTGTACGGCGCTGGACCCGGCGGAAGGCGTTTTCCTGGCGCCGGCCGATGCGGTGCCGCAGGAGGTCTATACCTCGCTCAAGGCCGATCTGGTCCGGTCGTTCGCGGGGGCGTACGGGTCCAAGCGGCAATTGGTCGAGGCGTTGAAGGGCCAGCACCGGTATCCGCTGGCGCCGGAACTGAGCCAACTCCGGCTCGAGTAGGGGGTGGGCCGAGGCCCACCTGCGCGCTGATGACTTGCCGGTCTTTTCCACCTTGGCCTTCTCTTCTGCGTTCATCTGCTTGATCTTCGAATCCTGCGCCGTGGACCCAGGCTCAAGCACTTTCATCGAGACCATCCCCTGGTCATTCGGATCTTAAGCCGCCCCTGAGAGCATTTTGAATCACTGAATGTGGGATCCGCGTAATACTACTACGATGTATGGGAAACTTGCGAGCAATATCTGTAAAAAAACATACATCTCTTTCATCTTGCGCTAGATCGTAGCTCGGATCGCCACTTCCAACGTCGGTAGGGCTCGCTGGTACCTTGGTGACGATTATAAAGGACAGTGTCTGTGTACCGCGCGAACTTACTTCATTAACGGCAAGTGTCCGGAGATTAAGCGTGGTATCGCAGAAAAAGGCGTTTACGAAATCATTGCGGATTCGCTCCAGTTCAACGTTCTGGAGATGACTGTCTGGATGGTAGCTAACTTTTAATAAGTTGTAAGACCGAGTTGGGGAAGTGGGTTCGTAAACGACCGCGCTGCCCTCTCTGGCGACCGTTTCAACAATGTATCCTATCGAACCTGAACATGCCTGGCAGTACAGCATTAATATCGCGGATATCGATACTGTCGCGAAACGTTGCATTATGACGCTCCTAGTAACAACAGGCGAGTCACCTCCTTGCCGCCTATTCTACCGTGATCTAGATCAATACTTTTGAGGAGAGAAGCAGATCCTTGTGGTGTCGTTCCATAAGCAGCGCCGATGCCAGCCACTCCATTTGGAATGTTAAGCCCACCTGTAGCGTTGAGATTAATCCAGACATCTGTATTAGCTTTCACAGCAGCAAAATCAGGCCGACCGAAACCTACCGGATCCAACGAAGCAAGATTGTGCACCTTTATTCTAGATGCAACAATGTTAAGTGCTGTGTCGGCTCCCCAGCTACTACGGATTGATTTGACACTAGAACTTAGTCGCCCTGCGGCTGGCGCCGTAGCCAAGCGCCTACTTCCCCGTCTTTTCCACCTTGGCCTTCTCTTCTGTGTTCATCTGCTTGATCTTCGGATCCTGCGCCGTGGACCCCGTGACTTGCTTGGTGCCGGCTGCGGGGGCCGTGTTGGGGACGGAGGTTTCGGAGGCCGGGGCGCCAGTGGGGCGGACCGGGGTGGATTGGGCGAGCGCTACCCCGGGGAGGAGCAGCGCCGCCATTGCAAGGGCCCTCATGCTTCGAGCTGCTTGCCGATCGGCAGGGCGCGGATGCGCTTGCCGGTGGCGGCGAACAACGCGTTGACCAAGGCGGGGGCGAAAGGCGGGAGGCCGGGCTCGCCGACGCCGCCCGGTGCCACGTCCGGGTTGGTGGGGGTGATGTGGACGTTGGTGATGACCGGTGACTCGTCGATGCGGGCGACGGGGAAGGTATCGTAGTTCGATTGCTCGACCATGCCGTCCTTGAAGGTGATGGCGCCGTGTTTGGCGACGCTGATGCCCATGATGGCCGCGCCCTCCATCTGGGAGGCGATGCGCTCGGGGTTCACCACCTGGCCGCAATCGATCGCGGTATCGACGCGCTCCACTGTATATTTGCCCTTCGGGTCGACCGAGACCTCGACGATGGTGGCGATGTAGCTGGCGAAGCTGCGGTGGGCGGCGATGCCGACCGCGTGGCCGGGCGGTAGCTTCCGCCCCCACTCGCCTTTATCGGCCACGAGTTCCACCACGCGCCGGAGCCGCCCGGCGTCGATCGGGTAGGAGCTGAACGGTTCGCCGTAGTTCCAGGGGTCCTTCACCTCGGCCGTCACGTCCACCAGGCGCGCCGGGCCGATAAGCTCGAGCAGCTGATCCTTCGGGTCCCGCCCGTTCTTGGCGGCGATCTCGGCCACCATGGACTGCACCGCGAAGCCGTGCGGGATGTTGCTCACGGCCCGGAACCAGCCGATGCGGGTGTGTGCGGCGGCACCGGGGTTCTCGGCCCGGATGTGGGCGATGTCGAACGGCAGGTCGGTCAAGCCCATGCCGAGTTCCACGCCGATCTCCTGCGTGGCGCCGGCGACGAAGCTGGAACCGATGGTGGGTGCGACGCTGCGGTGCCGCCAGGCGACGACCTTGCCGGACTTGTCGAGCCCGGCCTCGATCCGCTCGGCCGAGACGGTGTGGTAGAAATCGTGCCGGATGTCGTCTTCGCGGGTCCATTGCACGCGCACGGGGGCGTTCAGTTTGCGGGACAGCAGGGCGGCCTCCAGCGCGAAGTCGCACTTGGATTTGCGGCCGAAGCCGCCGCCCAGCAGGGTCACGTGCACGGTCACGTTCTCGATCGGGATGTCCAGCGTCTTGGCCACGTCCTCCCGCGTGCCGCCGGCGCTCTGTACGGGGGCCCAGATCTCGGCCTTGCCGTCCTTCACGACCGCGGTCGCGACCGGGGGCTCCATGCTGACATGGGCCAGGTGCGGCAAGTAGTATTCGCCGACCAGCACGGTGTCGGCGCCCTTCAGCGCGGCCTCCACATCGCCCTTGTTGCGGACCTGCAGGCCCGGCGCGCGGGACGCGGCCTCGAGTTCGGCGCGGTAGGCGACCGACTCGTATTTGGCGTTGGCGCCGTCATCCCAGACGATCTTCAGCGCGTCCCGCCCCTTGATCGCCGCGCCGGTGTTGCGGGCGATGACGGCCACACCGCCCAGCGGCTGGAACTTGGAGGGCCAGGGGTAGCCTTGCGCTTCGATCACCTGCTCCACGCCGGGTATGGCGAGCGCGTCCTTGGCATCGAACGAGACGAGCGTTCCGCCGACCACGCGGGGCCGGGCAATCACCACGTATTTCATGCCGGGGATGCGGACGTCGGCGCCATAGGTGGCGGTGCCGGTGGTGATGCCACGCAGATCGACCAGGCCGATCTTGCCCTTGCCGATGTAGCGGAAGTCCTTGGGGTCCTTCAGCAACAGCTTCTCGGGCGCCGGCACCGGCTGCTTGGCCGCGGCCTGTGCCAGGTCGCCGTAGCCGATGCGGCGGCCGCTGGCGGCGTGCAGGATCTCGTGATTGCTGGCGCGGACTTCGCTCACCGGCACGTTCCAGAGGGCGGCGGCCGAGGCCTCCAGCATCATGCGGGCGGCGGCGCCCACCTGGCGCATCGGCATCAGGTAGTGCCGGGTGCTGCGGGAGCCGTCGGTGTCCTGGTTGCCGTACTTGGCCTCGTCGCCTTCGGCTTGCTTTACCTGGACGCGGGCCCAATCGGCCTCCATCTCGTCGGCGACGATCATCGGCAGGCTGGTGCGGACGCCGGTACCCATCTCGGCCCGGTGGGCGATGATGGTGACGTGGCCGTCGGGTTGGATGGACACGAAGACGTTGGGGTCGATCACCACGCCATGCGGCATGGCCGCGGCGCCGGTGGTGTAGGGCGCCGCCATGGCCCGGCGGGACCCGACCGCCACCGAGAGCACGAGGGCGCCTGCCGCGGCGCCGGTCAGCATGCCGCGGCGGGAGACGTTCTGGACTGCGGTCATGATCTACGCTCCCGTCGAGGCGAGGCGGATGGCGGCTTCGATCCGCTGATAGCAGCCGCAGCGGCAGATGTTGCCGGACATGCCGTCGCGGATCTGCGCGTCGGTCGGGTGCGGCGTCTCGGTCAGGAGCGACGCCGCCTGCATGATCTGCCCGGCCTGGCAGTAGCCGCATTGCGGCACGCCGAGCTCACGCCAGGCGACCTGCACCTTGTGGTCGCCGGTGGGGTGCAGCCCTTCGATGGTGGTGACCTTTTGCCCGTCCACGTCGGCCATGGCCGTAATGCAGGAGCGGACGGAGGTGCCCTCGACATGCACGGTGCAGGCCCCGCAGAGGGCCTGGCCACAGCCGAACTTGGTGCCGGTCATGCCGGCCTCGTCACGCAGGAACCACAGCAGCGGTAGCGACGGATCGCCGTTCCAGGACTGATCGTGCCCGTTCACCTGCAGCTTGATCATGCGCGCGTTCCCCTCTGATTGGGTGTGAGCTTAACGAGGACTCGCGTCAAAGGCGATCACAGATTTGTGAGGTAACCTGAACGGAGCCGGAGGAACCGGCCTGACTTTTTTCGCAAAAGCCCTTACATTCAAGTTATGACCGACACACCGCTCCATCTCATCCGCAATTTCTCTATCATCGCGCATATCGACCACGGCAAGAGCACTCTCGCGGACCGGCTGATCCAGGCGTGCGGCGGGCTGACGGAGCGGGAGATGTCGGCGCAGGTGCTGGACTCCATGGACCTCGAGAAGGAGCGGGGCATCACCATCAAGGCGCAGACGGTGCGGCTGGCGTATAAAGCCAAGGACGGGCTGACGTACGAGCTGAACCTGATGGACACGCCGGGTCACGTGGACTTCGCCTATGAGGTGAGCCGCAGCTTGGCGGCGTGCGAGGGGTCGCTGCTGGTGGTGGATGCGTCGCAGGGTGTGGAGGCGCAGACGCTGGCCAACGTGTACCAGGCGATCGACGCCCGGCATGAGATCGTGCCGGTGCTGAACAAGATCGACCTGCCGGCCGCCGAGCCCGACCGGGTGAAGCAGCAGATCGAGGACGTGATCGGCCTCCCGGCCGACGATGCGGTGATGATTTCGGCCAAGACGGGCCTCAATATCGAGGGCGTGCTGGAGGCGCTGGTGACCCGGCTGCCGCCGCCCACGGGGGACGCGGCTGCGCCGCTGAAGGCGCTGCTGGTGGATAGCTGGTATGACCAGTATTTGGGCGTGGTGATCCTGGTGCGGATCAAGGACGGGCGGCTGAAGCGCGGGCAGAAGGTGCGCATGATGTCGAACGGGGCGGTGCATCAGGTGGAGCAAGTGGGTGTGTTCACGCCGAAGATGATACCGACCGGCGACCTGGGGCCGGGCGAGATGGGCTTCATCACCGCGGCGATCAAGACGGTGGCGGATTGTAACGTGGGCGACACCATCACCGATGACCGGCAGCCCGCGACGCAGGCGCTGGCCGGGTTCAAGCCGAGCGTGCCGGTAGTGTGGTGCGGCCTGTTTCCGGTGGACGCCGATGATTTCGAGCATCTGCGGGACAGCCTGGGCAAGCTGCGGCTGAACGACGCGTCATTTCATTATGAGGCCGAGACGTCGGCGGCGCTGGGCTTCGGCTTCCGCTGCGGGTTCCTCGGCCTGCTGCATCTGGAGATCATCCAGGAGCGGCTGTCCCGTGAGTTCAACCTGGACCTGATCGCGACGGCGCCCAGCGTGGTGTATCGCATCCATACCACGAAGGGCGCGGTGAGCGAACTGCACAACCCGGCCGATATGCCGGACCCCATGCAGATCGACCATATCGACGAGCCGTGGATCCGCGCCACGATCATGGTGCCCGACGAGTATCTCGGCAGTATCCTCACGCTATGCAGCGAGCGGCGGGGGCAGCAGCAGGACCTCACCTATGTCGGCAACCGGGCGATGGCGGTGTATCGGTTGCCGTTGAACGAAGTCGTGTTCGATTTCTACGACCGGCTGAAGTCGGTGAGCCGCGGCTATGCGAGCTTCGACTACGCGATGGACGACTATGCCGAGAGTGACTTGGTCCGCATCAGCATCTTGGTCAATCAGGACCCGGTGGACGCGCTGAGCTTCATCGCCCACCGCAGCGCGGCCGAGCAGCGGGGGCGGAGCATCTGCAGCAAGTTGAAGGACCTGATCCCGAAGCAGCTTTTCAAGATCGCGATCCAGGCGGCGATCGGCGGGCGGGTGATCGCACGCGAGACCATCAGCGCGCTGAGCAAGGACGTGACCGCCAAGTGCTATGGCGGCGATATCAGCCGCAAGCGGAAACTGCTGGACAAGCAGAAGGAAGGCAAGAAGCGGATGCGGCAATTCGGCAAGGTTGAAATACCGCAGAGCGCGTTCCTGGCCGCGCTTAAGATGGACGCCTGATGCTGCCGGCGCTGGTATTGGCTGCGTGCACGGCGTGGCACGGTTCCGTGCTGGGCCATTACACGAACAAGGTCACCAGCGATGGCGCGCAGGGGGCCGAGACTTGGATCGTCGATACGCCGGAGGGGCTGGCCGGGCGCTACGTGCTGCATGAGGACGGGCGGGAGGTGTATGGCACGCTGGTCGCCATGGGGGACGTCCAGGATTGCAGCACCGCGCTGTTCCGCTGGCAGGACGAGTATGGCGAGGGCTGGCTCAAGCTGCACTTCTACCCGGCCGAGCATTGTTTCGAGGGGTATTGGGGGTTGGAGCGGCTGGATCAGAACTTGATCTACACGTCGTGCGAGCGGAGTAGCTGATGATGTCCGAAGAGGCGAGCACGGTGTTGTGGACCGGCGAGGCCGATCAGCCGCTGCCGGGCGCCGGTGCGACGGTGCGCCGGGTCACGGTGGCGGGCGGGACGAGCGTGCAGCGGCATAGCCATGCGCACGAGCAATTCGTGCTGATCGTCTCGGGCGAAGGGACGCTGGAGTGCGACGCCGGAACGATCGAATTGCGGCCCGGCACCGCCATCCGCTTCGCGCCCGATGCGTGGCACAGTGCGGAGTTCCGGACCGACACGGTGCTGCACGAGGTAAACCTGATTGCAGGGTGACAGCCGGACGGCGGGATTGTAAGACGCCCCGACGGAGAGATGGCCGAGCGGCTTAAGGCGCACGCTTGGAAAGCGTGTGTACGTGCAAGCGTACCGTGGGTTCGAATCCCACTCTCTCCGCCAACTCGGAACAGAACTGCGAACCCCGGGCGTAGCCGGTTTTACGCCGCTGGAAGCTCCAAGCGTTCGGAGTAGATCGCCCTTCGATCCCATGATGCGGACTTCCTTGTCCGCGACCTCAACACGCTGGGCCAGGGCGCGGAGGTGTTCGCGGCGATAGCCGCCGCCGGTGATCCGGATGCGCTCGCGGGCGGTTGTTGCGAATTCTTGGACCTTGGCGGGCGTGATTGCCTGCTGACCCACGCTTTCGGCCATCGCCTGGGCGCGGTCGGCGTCGGCTTGGGCCTGGTCGCGGATGGCTTTCAGGCCGGCGATGCGCTCCTTTAGGGCCGGGTCGTTAAGGTCGGCGACACCGCTTTCGATGGCGTCGTAAAGGCGCTTGAGCCGCAGATCGGTCTCGGCCGCGCGCTTGTTCAGTTCGGCAATGTGCTCGCGGCGGCGTTCGGTGCGCTCCTGGCGTCGGTTGAGCACCGAGGCCAGTATATCTTCCAGCCGTTCCGGCTGTAGCAAGCGGTCCTCGATGTGGCCGGCGACAAGGTTGTCCAGCTTTTCCATCGGGATGGAGCGGCCCTTGCAGCCGATCTCGCCTTGCCGGCCTTAATGGAGCACGTGTAGTACCGATAGCGACCGCCCTTGCCGGTGCGGAGCGTCATTGCGCCGCCGCAGTCGGCGCAGAAGCAGATGCCGGTAAGGAGAGTGGGACCGCTGACGACGCGGGCGGGGTGCCGAGACATTTCGCCAGGATTGCGCGGGCGGACATAAAGTGGAACGACCTAATCCTAGCCGTGGCTACGCTTCTACCATTGCTCATCGCGCTTCTTGCTTGGTTCTCGGCGAGACAGCCAGCCCCAGGAACACGAGAACGGCCTGATTGAGCCGTAGAATATCCTGGTCGTCCAGCCGGCCGACCCGCGCGCCAACCTTCGTCTTTGGCACGGTGACTATCTTGTCCACCATCAATCGGCAAGTCGCTCGCAGGCCATTGCGCTCGTTCGGCTGCACGGGCAGCCGGAACAACGGCGCGTCCGTTTCATCCGTGCTAAATGCGCAGATCGTGATGGAGTCGGTTGCGTCAAAACTATCGTCCTGAATGATGACGGCCGGGCGCGGCTTGCCGGCGTAATCCTTGCCGCCGGCGACAGTCCAGATGTCGCCCCGCCTCATTCATCGTCCCAATCCGCTATCGCGTCGATGAACGCCTGATCATCCGCAGCATGAGCACTAGCGGCGATGGCGGCCGACTGCCGATGTGCTTCCGACCGGAAAACGGGGGAGCGCACATCCGGCACCCAAATCTGGATCGGGCGCAGACCCTGCTCGCGGAGACGCTCCCGATGTTCCCTCACCTTAATGCGCGAGGGCTTGGCGCCTGATGCCGACTCCATGACAAGTCTCCAACAAAGTTACATGTAACCTACCATAAGCCGCCGGCTTTCGCCAGTCCTTTCACTGGAGGTTCGCCGCCGGTACGACCTCCTCCTCTTTCCGGCCCTTTCTTTCTGCGGCACGGTGCGGATGGCGCTCGGATCGTTGATCATTGGCGTTCTGGACGACACGGCTGGCAGCGGATGTTTGGCCGTTCGCTGAAAAGATAAATGATCCCAACCACAGACGCGGGCCAAACGGCCAAGCTTTTCCCTTGCCGTCCGAAACCCACCTTCTTCCCGGTACGCTTCGCAGCGTGCTCCGGCCCATGGACTGCTCCCCGTCAAAGCGCTGACAGCCAGATCGAGGCCGAAACTTCGGCGGTGGTCCGTCGTCGCGCCAACGTATGCGCCAACGGCGGCGACGGCGCTCGGAGCATTGAAATTGTTGGGGTTCGAGGGGGAAGCGCCAGCAGGCCCAAGTTGGCGTGGGCTAAAATCGGCGAGCTAACAACCACATCCGCCACGCCGACGGCGGCGCTTTAATCTTGCCGTCCAAAATCAAGGCTCGTTTTTCCGGCGTCAACCGACTTTCATGCCGAAGTTGTAGCCAAACCCAGCCCACTGATGGTGGAATCTCGCCGACGACGGCATAGTCATTGCCGCCTATCACATGTGAGGTTCGAGTTGACGGACAACACGACAACTGACGCGGAAGCCGGCGCGCCAAAGCGGTTCGATGTCGAGCTTTTCATCGTCCATCCGACCTTGGACCCGGCAGAAATTAGCGTCGCACTTGGATTGGACGCGAAATTCTCACATTGCGTCGGAGAGCAAAGGAAGACGCCAAAAGGCACGCCCCTGGAAGGCACGCATCGGGATACGCGATGGAGACATACCCGGCGCCATGAAACTCCGAACCAGTGGTTTGCCGATAAGGTAGCGAAGTTGCTCGACCGCGTTGAGCCACACAGGGTATTTCTCAAGAAACTGAGAGCTACCGGCGGAAGGGCCTGTGTGATCGTGCAGTTGCTGGGGGACGGATATTTCGGGGATGAGATTCCGCAGGAAACTCTAACACAACTGGCTGGTCTGGAACTTGACCTTGGCATCGAATGCTTCACGGTTCCACAACAAAGAGGCGGAATGAAGAACATTCAGATCATCGATGGTGCGTTGAATTGTACTTTCAGCATCTTCCAGGCGACGGACGAGGAGTTCGCACTCCTGTTTCCTGAACCTCAACAGGATATGCAATATGCCGAGGACTTGGCCAGTTTGCCCCGACAGGAAGAGGTTGAAGCCGCCCTTCGCAGAATATGGGAGCGGCCCATCCGGAAGCATGATGCGCAAGGCCTTCATGGGACACTATTCTACGAACTCGAACGGTACAAAACCTATTATCAGGCGAAGCGGGAGGATGCCGTTGAGCCTTCTGCAGTAAATCAGGCACAGCGCCGTCTGTTCGGGATCGCCAGGCCGGATCGCGAAGATTTAGGGGGATGACTCGGTGATAGCTCCCGCCGCCAAGTTAGGCACGCCAGACCTAAAACTTGAAGGGCTGCAGATATGGGTTAATGGAAGGCAGTTCCCGGATGCGGCTGACTATTGGGACGGTAATTGGCTACGGGTGACGGCACATTGCGGCGGGAGCGGCGCGAGTGTGTTTGCGACCGGTTCATTTATTCATCTTTCAGAACTCGATCGATGGCTGTGTGAATCAGAAGAGGTTCTGACGAATTTGAGTGGCGAAGCAAAGCTCGCGTGTATGGAACCGGCCCTCTCGGTCACTCTCAAGTCTGGATCGCTCGGCCATATAACGATGGAAGTGTCGATCACGCCCGACCATATGAGCCAGCGCCATTGGTTTCAGTTTGAGATAGACCAGAGCTACCTGCCACCCCTTGTGAAGCAATGCCGATCGATTTTGGCGGCTTATCCGATCAAAGGCAGCCTCGATCGGTGATGCCGCGTTCCGGTGGGTAGGCATCATAGGGCTATAGCGTAGACACAGTGCTCATCATCGTCGGTCGCGGCCCGCCAAGCGGTTCAGATCAGGACGATCCTGGCATGATGCCCCGAGGACGCGGCCAGATTCTGGTCTCGGGTCACCAACTCAGCGCCAAGCGCCTCCGCCAGGGCGACGTAGGCGGCATCGTAGGCCGTCAGGTTGTTTCGAAGGGCCCAGATCCTCGGCAGCAGGATCCCTGCCGCATGGCGCTGCATTGGAAAGATGGCCAACTCGGACAGCACGGCCTGGCCCCGGTCCGAGCTAATCTCCTGCGCCAACGCATACCGGCGAAACACCTGGGCTACTTCGAAGTCGATGATGTGCGGCGCGTGCAGGGTTTGCCCTGGTGCAAAGAGGATGTGAGCGATCGTTGCCGCCGGGCTTGTCTGTAGGAAGAGGTCGATGAGGGCGGAGGCGTCAACGACGATCAAGCTGATCGCGTTCTGCGCGAATGGCGTCGGCGGATGACATGGAGACCGTAACCGGCGGATACGACTCTAGCCTCGCCCTCATCTCCTGCAACGTGGGCCGCGCGGCGATCTGAGCGAGTTCGGCCAGCAGGTAGTCTGATAGTGACATGCCGGCGAGGGCCGCGCGGGATTTTAGCTGGCGGTGAAGGTCGCTGGGAACATTGCGGATTTGCACCATAACGCTCGACATGCCGTCAACATGCACGCATGTTTAACGCATGTCGATGTTTTAAAAAAATCGCAGCTTCTCCGGGATGGCGCGTGCTCACCAGGAGAAGGAACCATCAACCCGGAACCTTCAAGGCCGCACGGGGTTGCACACCGTCTTACCGCGGGATGACCCATGCTCACGATCACAGGTTACGCGTCCGAAGGATCGCATTCGAAGCTCAAGCCCAAGACGTTCCAGTGTGACGATCCCGGGGCGCATGATGTGCAGATCGACATCATGTTGTGCGGCGTTTGCCACTCGGACATTCACCAAGTGAAGAACGAGTGGGGCAATACGGTCTATCCCTGCATGCCCGGGCACGAGATCGTGGGCCGGGTGGCGCGGATTGGGGCGTCGGTGGGTAAAGTGAAGGTGGGCGACATCGTGGGCGTCGGCTGCATGATCGATAGCTGCCGGGCGTGCGAGGCGTGCCAGGCGGGGCTCGAGAACTACTGCGATGGGCCGAATAGCTGGCTTGCGACCTATAATGGGCCGATGGTGCCGTCCAAGAAGTCACCCACGGGCGCCAATATGTATGGGCGGGACAATACGTTCGGCGGCTATGCCAGCGCGATCGTCGTGCCGGAGCATTTCGTGCTGACAATCCCGCCCGGGCTCGACCCGGCGCATGCGGCGCCCATCCTATGCGCGGGAGTGACCACGTTCTCACCCATGAGGCATTGGGGCGTGAAGGCCGGTGACGTCGTGGGGATCATGGGGCTGGGCGGGCTCGGCAACATGGCGGTGAAGCTGGCCAAGGCGCTGGGGGCGCAGGTCACGGTGTTCACCCGGGACAAGGACAAGATCGAGCTGGCGAAGGAGATCGGGGCGGACCGGGTCATTCTGGAGAACGACAGCAAGACGATCGAGGGATTGAAGGCGAGCTTCGACTTCATCCTGGACACGATCCCGACCGGGCATGACGTAACGCCGTTCATCCCGCTGCTGAAGCGGGACAAGACGCTGACGATCGTCGGCGCGCTGGAGCCGATGAAGCCGGTGGACAACATGGAGGTGGCCGGGCACCGGCGGAGCGTGGCCGGGTCGTTGATCGGCAGCATCGCGGAGACGCAGGAGGTGCTGGAGTTCTGCGCCCAGCACGGGATTGCGCCTGACATCCAGATGATCCCGATCGAGGAGATCAACGACGCCTATAAGAAGATCGAGAACGAAGAGGTCCGGTTCCGGTATGTGATCGACATGGCTTCGCTGAAGGCGGCTTAGGTTACGTCGCCCTGTGCCGAGCTCAGGACCCATCGGCACCTGCCATCACCGTTCATCCTGACCCTGTCGAAAAGGGCCCACAACAATCAAGCGCCCGGATTTCGCCCGACCGGCGCGTAGTTGCGGAAGGCGGCGTCCATCAGGTCGGGGGCGCTGAGGTCGGCGGTGAGCCGGCCGCGGGTGAGGATCACGGCGCGGTCGGCCAGGGCTACGGCTTCGTCCTGATCGTGGGTTACGAACAGGGTCGTGATCCCCAGCTCACGATGGATGCGTTTCAAGCTTGTGCGCAGCTCTTCCCGCACGGCGCGGTCGAGGGCGCCGAACGGCTCGTCCAACAACAGGATGCGAGGTTCTACCGCCAGGGCCCGGGCCAGGGCCACGCGCTGCCGCTGGCCGCCCGAGAGCTGGGCAGGTAGGCGCGGGCCTAGTCCGTCCAGGTGCACCATCGCCAGCAAGCGCTCCACCACGACCGAGCGTTGCGCCCGGCTTTGGCCGCGGACGCGGAGGCCGAAGCCGATGTTGTCGGCAACCGTCATGTGCGCGAACAGCGCGTAGCCCTGGAATACGAAGCCGATGCCGCGCTTGCCGGGCGGCAAATCCAAGGCCGGGCGGCCATCCAGCCATAGCTCACCGCTGTCCGGCCGCTCGAGCCCTGCCACCATGCGCAGCAACGTCGTCTTGCCCGAGCCGGAGGGGCCCAGCAGCGCCACGAAACCGCCCGTGGGGATATCGAGGCTCAAGCCGTCCAGCACGGTCGTCGCGCCGAAGCGCTTAGTGATGTTCGTTAGCCTGATCACGCGAGCACTGCCTCCTCTCCCCGTTTCACCGCTTGGGCCTGCTGCCATTCCAGCATCGACTTCCCGGCCATGGTCGCCAATGCCATGAGCGCCAGCACCGCACTCAACCCGAACGCTGCCGCTGTATCATACTGGTTGTAAAGTATCTCGATCTGTAGCGGGATTGTGTTGGTCAGGCCGCGAATATGTCCGGATACGACCGATACGGCACCGAACTCGCCCAACGCCCGCGCCGTGCACAGCAGCACGCCTTGCAGGAGGGCCCAGCGGACCCGGGGCAGGGTGACGAGGCGGAACACCTGCCAGCCGCTTGCGCCTAGGGTCAGTCCGGCCTCCTCCTCCGCTATGCCCTGTGCGGCCATCAGCGGTATCAGCTGGGCGGCGACGAACGGCAGCGTCACGAACAGGGTGGCCAGAACGACGCCCGGCACGGCAAATAGGACGCGCAGCCCGGGTGTAGAGAGGACCGGCGCGAACCAGCCGCTGCTGCCGAACAACAGCACGTACACGAGCCCGGCCACGACCGGAGACACCGAGAACGGCAGCCCCACAAGGGTCAATAGCGCGCGCCGGCCCCAGAAACGGTGCCGCGTGAGGCACCAGGCGGCGCACAGGCCGAACACGGTGGTGAGCGGCACCGCGATCCCGGCGACTAGCAGGCTCAGTTTGATGGCCGCCTGCGCGTCGGGATCCGCCAGGCGGGCCAGCAGCGGGACCAGACCGTCCGCCAGTGCCTCGGTAAATACCACCAGCAGCGGGAGGATCAGCACGAAGCCGACGATCGCCACCGCCAGCAGGCTTAGCAGCACGGGCGCCAGCCGTCCCTCGCCGATGCCGCCCCTACCGGGCACGCAGCCGCTCTAGCGCTTCTAGGGCCAGCAGCACAGACAGCGACAGCGCGAGCATAGCGGTGCCGAGGAGGGCGGCGCCGGGCACGTCGTAGGCTTCGAGCCGGGTGACGATCAACAGCGGCAAAATCTCCGACACGCCGGGCCGGTTGCCGGCAATGAAGATGACGGAGCCGTACTCGCCCACGCCGCGTGCGAAAGCGAGCGCCACGCCGGCCACCACGGCCTGCAGCAGCGGCGGCAGGATCACCCAGCGGAACAGCTGCCACGGCCCGGCGTCCAGCGTAAGCGCCGCCTCCTCCGCGTCGCGCGGCAGGGCCATCAGCACCGGTTGCACGCTGCGCACCACAAAAGGAAGGCCGATGAACAGCAAGGCGGCGAAGATGCCGGCGCGGCTGTAGGCGATGTCGAGCCCCAACCGCCCGAGCCAGCCGGTATCGGCATACAACGTGGTAAGCGCGACGCCCGCGACCGCCGTCGGCAGCGCGAACGGCAAATCGATCAGCGCATCCAGCACACGCCGCCCCGGCACGCGATACCGGCCGAGCACCCAGGCCAGTAGGATACCGATCGGCACGTTCACCAGCGCCGCCAGCGCGGACAGGCCGAAGCTCACGCGGAACGCCGCCATGGTCCGGGGCGAGCTGAGCAGTGCCCACGCCTTCGGCCCCGGCACTCCGGCCGCGGTGATGGCCAGCGCGGCCAGCGGCAGCGCGACGATCAGGCCGAAATACGTGGTGGTGATCCCTAACGTGAGGCCAAGACCGGGCATTGCTCTTCGTGCCATGCGTTTCCTTCCAAGGCCGTCCATACCACAGATGCGGCCTAGAGTGAGCGGGCTGAAAGCCCGTGCTGCGGAAGAGAACAAAACCCTCCGGCGGCAGGCTAGGAGAGAACGATCGTGCTTTCCGCGGTGGTGCCGTTGTCGCGGGACATCAGGACAGCCTAATCCGGTCCACCGCGACCAAGGATGAACGATGACCGCCGCCGTCAAGCTGCCCGACAACGCCCCGTTTCCGCCGGACGCCGTCGCCTTGTTGAACCGCGTGATCACCACCGCAAGTCCCACGCAGCGGAGCTGGCTCGCCGGGTTTTTGGCGGGGGTCGAGTCCGCGCTGGGCGAGCAGGCCGCGCCCGCCTTGGCCGCGCCGCCGGCGGTGAAGCCCGCGCTTACGATCCTGTTTGCGACTGAGTCCGGCAATTCCGAGGCGCTGGCGGCCAAGGCGAAGAAAGATGCGGCCAAGCTGGGGTTTGCCGCCAAATTGTTGGACGCGGGCTCGGCCACGCCCAGCGACCTCAAGGGCAACCTGCTGGTGATTGCCAGCACCTGGGGCGAGGGCGAGCCGCCCGCGCGCGCGGTGCCGTTCTGGCAGGCGCTGATGGCCGATGACGCACCCCGCATGACCGGCGTGAACTACGCCGTGCTGGCGCTAGGGGACCGGGCGTATGCAAAATTTTGCGAGATCGGGCATCAATTCGATGGCCGGTTGCTGGCGTTGGGCGCACACCGGGCGGCGCCGCTGCTGGAGTGCGACCTGGAGTATGAGGAGCCGGCGGCCGCCTGGCTCGGCACCACGCTGCCGGCCTTCAAGGGTGCCGCGGCGGAGGCCAGCGTGATCCATGTCGATTTCGGCCATACCGAGGAGGTGGCTACGTATGACCGCCGCAACCCGTTCGCGGCTGAGATCACCGAGCTCGTGAACCTGAACGGCAGCCGGTCGGCCAAGGAGACGCTGCATCTGGAGCTGTCGCTCGCCGGGTCGGGGCTCAGCTATCTGCCCGGCGACGCGATCGGGATCGTGCCGGCGAACGACCCGGCGGTGGTGGAGGCCGTGCTGACGCCGGCCGGGCTGGGCGGGGACAGCGCGCTGCATGCGGCGCTGGTGGCCGGGCATGACGTCACCACGCTCAGCGCGCATCTGGTGCAGAGCTTCGCGGCGCTGACCGGGGATGCCTCGGTCACGGCGCTGGCGCAGGACAAGTTGCGGCTGCAGGAGTATCTGCCGGGCCGGCAGATCGCCGATCTGTTCGAGGATTACCCGCAGCGGCTGACTGCGCCGCAGCTGACGGGATTGCTGCGGAAGCTGCCGCCGCGGCTGTATTCGGTGGCGAGCAGCATGGCGTCGGTGGGCGAGGAGGCGCATCTGCTGATCGGCGCCGTGCGGTATGAGGCGCATGGCCGGGCGCGGGCGGGGGTTACGTCCAGCTACGTCGCGGACCGGCGCCGGGTGGGCGACAGCCTGCGAGTGCACGTGAAGCCCAACCCGCACTTCCGCCTGCCGTCCGACCCGGCGACGCCTGTCATCATGATCGGGCCGGGCACCGGCGTCGCACCCTTCCGCGCCTTCATGCAGGACCGGGACGCGGCCGGCGTCCACGGCCGCAGCTGGCTTTTCTTCGGCGACCGGTCCTACACCCAGGACTTCCTCTATCAGCTCGAGTGGCAGGACTACCTGGCGCGCGGCGTGCTGGGCCGGATCGACGTCGCGTTCTCCCGCGATCAGGACCGCAAGGTTTATGTGCAGCACCGCCTGTGGGAACAGCGCCGCGACTTGCATGCGTGGCTGAAGGACGGCGCGCACCTGTATGTCTGCGGCGATCAGAACCACATGGCCCGGGACGTGCATGACACGTTGCGTGACCTCATCGCCGACCAATCCGCTATCCCGCCCGACGCCGCCGAGGCCGAGCTTTCGGCCATGAAGCAGCAGGGCCGTTACCTATTGGATGTCTATTGATGAGCACCCTCTCCAAGAACGAAGGCATCAAGGCGGCGAGCCGGGCATTGCGGGGCGGGATCGCCCAGGGCCTGGGCATCGTCAGCACCGGCGCGCTGGACGAGGACGACACCCAGCTGACCAAGTTCCACGGCATCTACCAGCAGGATGACCGCGACCTCCGGCCCGAGCGGGGGCGGAAGCGAATGGAGCGGGCGTACAGCTTCATGGCGCGGCTGCGCATCCCCGGTGGCCGCCTGCTGCCGGCGCAATGGCTACAATTGGCGGAGATCGCGCGGGAGCGGGGCAACGGCACGGTGAAGATCACGACCCGGCAGACCGTGCAGTTCCACGGCATCATCAAGGGCAACCTCAAGCCCGCGATCGCCGCGGTCAACACCGCGCTGCTGGACACCATCGCGGCGTGCGGCGACGTGAATCGCAACGTGATCTGCACAAGCAACCCGCATGTGAGCCCGGCCCATGCCGAGGCGCTGCAACTCGCGCATGAGATCAGCGGCTATCTGCTGCCCAAGAGCCGGGCCTGGCATGAGATCTGGATAGATGACCAGCAGGTATCGGGGCATGAGACGGAGGAGGAGCCGCTGTATGGCAAGACCTACCTGCCGCGGAAGTTCAAGATCGCCATCGCAGTACCGCCAGAGAACGATGTGGACGTGTTCGCGCATGACCTCGGCCTGATCGCGATCGTCCAGGATGGTGTCGTCCAGGGCTACAATGTGAGCGTGGGCGGCGGCATGGGCATGACGCATGGCGAGACGGACACCTTCCCCCGCACCGGTACCGTGATCGGGTTCTGCACGCCGGGTCAGGCGGTGGCCGTGAGCGAGGCAGTGGTCGCCGTGCAGCGGGACGAGGGCGACCGCTCGGTCCGCAAGCACGCAAGGCTGAAATACACCATCGAGCGCATGGGGGCCGACGCGTTCCGGGCCGAGATGGAGCGGCGCCTGGGCTTCGCGCTACAGCCGGCGCGCCCGTTCCGCTTCGACAGCCAGGGTGACCGGCTGGGCTGGTATGAGGATGCCAGAGGCGGGTGGCATTACGGGCTGTTTATCGAGAACGGACGGGTCCATGGGCCGGTCACGGCGGCGCTGCAGGAGATCGCGCAGGTGCATGGCGGCGAGTTCATCTTGACCGCCAATCAGAGTCTGATCATCGCCGGGGTATCGGCGGCCGAGCGTCCGGCGCTGGATGAGATCCTGGCGCGGCATGGCGTGGCGCGGGCGGCGTCCCCGCTCCGGCGGAACAGCATGGCATGCGTTGCCTTGCCGACCTGCGGCTTGGCGCTGGCCGAGAGCGAGCGGTATCTGCCTGACCTGGTGACCAAGCTGGATACTATCCTGGCCGGCGCGGGCCTGGGCGGGGACGAGGTGGTGATCCGCATGACCGGCTGCCCCAACGGCTGCGCGCGTCCTTATATGGCGGAGATCGCGCTGGTGGGGCGGGGGCCGGGCCGCTACAACCTGTATTTGGGTGGCGCGTTCGACGGCACGCGGCTGAACAAGCTGTACCGGGCGGACGTGGACGAGGCGTCGGTGCTGGCGTCGCTCACGCCGCTGTTCCAGGGCTGGGCGGCGGGTCGCGCGCCCGGCGAGCATTTCGGCGACTGGGTGGTCCGCGCCGGGCACATCCAGGCGACCACGGCGGGCAACCGGTTCCACCTGGACCTGAACGAGGAGCTGCGCGCGGCATGATGGAGGACGGTCCTCTGCCGGGCACGGTCTGGCTGGTGGGTGCGGGGCCGGGCGATCCCGGGCTGCTGACGATGCGCGCCGTGTCGGCGCTGCAGGCGGCAGACGTGGTGTTCCACGACGCGCTCCCGGGCCCGGCGGTGCTGCGCTATGCCAGGAGCGGGGCGCGGCTGGTGGATGTGGGGAAGCGCAAGGGCGCGGCGGCCATGCGGCAGCCGGAGATTTGCGCGGCGCTGGTGCAATCGGCGCAGGCCGGCAACCGAGTCGTGCGGCTGAAGGGCGGGGACCCCAGCCTGTTCGGCCGCACCGGCGAGGAGCTGGCCGCCTTGGACGCGGCCGGGATCCTGTGGGAAATCGTGCCCGGCGTCACCGCCGCGTCCGCCGCGGCGTCGGTGGCCGGCATCCCGCTCACGCTCCGCCATGCCGCCAGCAGCGCCAGTTTCGTGACCGGCCACGGCGCGGACGGCGCGCCGGAGTGGGATCAGGCCGGGACGGTCGTGGCATACATGGCGCTCTCGAAGTTGGACGAACTGGCGCTCCGCCTGCTGTCCGCCGGGCGCGGCGCGGACACGCCGGTGGCGGTCATCTCGCGCGCCACCTTGCCGGGGCAGCGCGTATTGCGCAGCACGCTCGGCACTTGCACGCTGGACGTCCGCCGCGCGGCGATGCCGGCACCGGCGCTGATCATCGTGGGCGAGGCGGCGCGGAATGCGCGGGGCGACGCCTTGGCCCGGGCGGCGCTCCAGGCCCATACCCGGCATGGCTGACCCTCGGCACAGCGCGTAGGTCGGATAAGCTCTCGCGCCATCCGCCTGATGGCCGGCGCTGGTTTCCACGGGGGTTCGATGCGGTTCTTGCCGGTGTTCTTGGATTTGCGCGGCCGGCAGGCCTTGGTGGTGGGCGGGGGCGAGGTGGCAGAGCGTAAGGCGGACGCGCTGCGGCGGGCGGGGGCGGTGGTGCGCGTGGAGGCGCGGTTCCATCCGGACCTGCTGGACGGCTGCGTTGTGGCGATCGGGGCCGATGCGGGGGAGCCCGACCTGGTGGCGCTGAGCCAGGCGGCGCAGGCCAGGGGCATCCCGGTCAACGTGGTGGATCAGCCGGCGCTGTGCAGTTTCATCACGCCGTCCGTGATCGACCGGGATCCGCTCGTGGTCGCGGTCTCGACCGGGGGGGCGGCGCCAGTGCTGGCACGGATGGTGCGGGCGCAGATCGAGGCGATGCTGCCGCCGGGCTGGGGGCGGCTGGCGCAATTGACGGACAGCCTCAAGGCGGAAATCCGCACCGCGTTTCCGGACGTGATCCAGCGCCGCCGCATGCTGGAGCGGGCGCTGGGCGGGCGCGTGGCTGAGCTGGTGTTCGGCGGCGAGGATGCTGCGGCGCGGCAGGCTTTCCTGGCCGAAATCTTCGGCGCGCCGGATACGGAGGGCATTGTCTATCTGGTCAACGCCGGGCCGGGGCCGCCGGATATGCTGACGCTGCGCGCGCATCGGCTAATGGGCGAAGCGGACGTGCTGGTGCATGACGCGGACACGCCGGGCCCGGTGCTGGACATGGCCCGGCGGGACGCCGAGCGGATGGTGGCGGACGGGGTGACGAGCCTGATTGCGATGGCGCGCGCCGGACGAAAGGTGGTGCGGCTGGGGATCATCTCGGCGGAGCTGCACGGTTTGCGGGCCGCCGGGGTCAGAACCGAAACGGTTTGACGCAACCCACTCGTTCCGTTGACGTTGCACCCGTACACAAGCGGGAGCGTAACATGAACAACATTATCTATCTGGTCGGGCTGGTCGTAGTCGTTGTGGCCGTGCTGTCGTTCTTCGGGCTGCGGTGACCGCGATGCTCGACCTCTCGACCATCAAAGAGCATATGCCCATCATGGGCGCGGACGGCGTGCATGTGGGGACGGTGGACCATGTGGACGGGCACCGGATCAAGCTCACGAAGAATGACTCGCAAGACAGCAAGCATCATTATATTTCCACTGGACTGATTGCCGAGGTAGAAGACGGCACGATTCGTTTGTCCGCCAACGCCGACGTCGCGATAACACTGGAAGAAGACGCAGAATAATGCCGGCTGGATATGGCTGAAGACCCGTATAAAGTCTTAGGCCTATCCAAGGGCGCCACTGAAAAGCAGATCAAGGCGGCTTTCCACAAGATTGCCAAGACCAGCCACCCGGACCTGAACCCGGGCGACAAGAAGGCGGAGGAGCGGTTTAAGGCGGCCGCCAACGCGCATGAGTTGCTGTCCGACCCCGAGAAGCGTGCGCGCTTCGATCGCGGTGAGGTGGATGCGGCCGGGCAAGAAGCGCCGCCGCGCGGCTATTACCGCGACCATGCTGAGACTGCGGCGGGGAGCCGGTACAACAGCCAGTTTTCGGAAGATGAGCTGTCCGACATCCTGAAAGGCATGTTCCGCAATGGCGAGCGGCCCGGCAGCGCCCGTTCCGCCCGGGGACGGGATAACCGGTATAGCCTGCCGGTGAGCTTCGTCCAGGCTGCACGGGGTGGGCCGCAACGGCTGATGCTGCCGGAAGGTGGCGAGATCGATGTGCAGATCCCGCCAGGGACAGAGACTGGTATGGTCTTGCGGCTGCGCGGCAAAGGCGGACCCGGCACCCCACCTGGCGACGCCCTGATCGAGGTCGAGGTCGGCACACATTCGTTCTTCCGGAGAGACGGCCAGGATATCCATTTAGATTTGCCGGTGACGGTGCAAGAGGCCGTGCTGGGCGCGCGGGTGACGGTGCCGACCATCACTGGAAATGTGACCATGGCGGTGCCAGAGGGGTCGGACACCGGCGTACGGCTGCGGCTGCGCGGCCGGGGCATCCCGGCCCATGCCGGGCGCGCAGCCGGGGACGCCTTCGCCACGTTACGCGTCATGATCGGCCCCGTAGATCAGGCGCTACGCGACGCGATGCGCGCGCGTCCGCCGTACGATCCGCGGCGAGAGATGTTGAGCACGCCGGACATGGAGGCTTGACCGATGCCGGCCATCACCATCGAAGCCCTGTCCGTCACCTTCCAGCTCGACCCCAGCGAGGTCGAGCGGTGGATCGCCATGGATTGGCTCCGGCCGGATGGTGAGCCGGGGCAGTGGGTGTTTACCGACATCGACGTGGCACGGCTTCGCTTGATCAGGGACCTGCGGCATGAGGTGGGGCTGGATGAGGGCGGGCTACCCGTCGTGCTGAGCTTGGTGGACCAATTGTATGATATGCGTCGGCAATTGCGGCAGCTCCGGGATGCGCCAGCCGATATACCTCGACCGTAGTTCTAAGGTTACTGTGGAGACCTTGTTTCAAGTCTGCGCGATATTGCTTATTTCAGTTCGACCTTGACGGCTAGACCGCAATGGTCAGTGACCGTCACTCCTCCCGCTGACTGTGAAATGTACTTGACGGGCGACTTCAGCTCGACAAGGTCAGAGCGAAACACCGCCACATCATACATCTTGCGCCCGGTACTATTCGTGCCCCGCTCGGTAACGTTGTAGTTGTCAATCTTTTCGAGATTGGCGGCAGTCAAGGCGTTCTCATACACGCTTGTCGAGAACGCGGTATTCAATGCAGCGGCGGTGAAGGTCAGATTCGGCTGGTTCGTATCACCCAACACGAGGTGTATGAGACTGCCAGACTGCTGGAGGGATTTCGCAATGGCTGCGTAGAAGTTCGTAGCCTCACTCTGGCTGGTCGCGATCCGGTTGGGGACGTGGACAAATACGACTGTCAGACCACGCACTTTATAGACCACGTAACCGTCTCCGCTTGAAACGAATTCGATGCGGGATGCTAGTGAAGTCTGACTGACCGCGGTGAATGACTGGCAGGCTCGGCTAGCCGGCACGGGCCGCAGTGCGATATCTGGGCCGCTCACCACGTTCACGAAATCATTGTGAGACGCGTCGAGTTCGCCGCACATCAAGATATCCGGCATCGCTCCAAGTGCACGATAGACATTCTGCCAAAGCAGCGAGATATGTGACCCGAACACGCCGACCGTTTGTGGCGATGTCAGTCGCTGGATGGGCCGAAGCTCTGCTGGGCCCTCGACTGGAGCACTGATATGCCCGGTAATAAAGGGCAGGATCAGCGCGCTATCACCCTTACCCGTGACATAGGCGTTTGTGTCTCGGGTAAATGGCTGGTTTGCGAGAGCCTTCAGTCCGTGGGTCGTACTCGAATTAGCGTTGAACGATTGATAGGCGATGACCGGCATGAAGCACACTCCCATCGGACCCCGAGTGGGGCTGATATGGCCAATTGTCACCGAAAACAGGTCGTCGCACCATCGCGTGAGTGCGATATCTTCTGTCACAGTGTTCTGCGTAGGGTCCGGCACCGCACAGGAGAGTGGCGATGCCGGATCATAGCCTGGGTGCCCAGCGCCCCCCCGATCAGAGCCTGCATGGCCTGAACCTGTGGTGGCGGGCGGCGAATTATTTGTCCGTGGGGCAGATCTACCTGATGTCCAACGCGCTGCTGCGTGAACCGCTCGCGGTGGAGCATATCAAGCCGCGGTTGCTGGGGCACTGGGGAACGACGCCGGGGCTGAACTTCATCTGGGCGCATCTGAACCGGGTCATCCTGCAGCGCGGCCTCGACGTGCTGTTCATCGCCGGGCCGGGGCATGGGGGTCCGGGGCTGGTGGCGGCGGACTGGCTTGAGGGATCATGGACCGCGCGGTATCCGGACTTGATGCGCGATGCGGCGGGGATGAACACTCTGTTCCGGCAATTCAGCTTCCCCGGTGGCATCCCCTCGCACGCCGCGGCAGTGGTGCCGGGGAGCCTGCATGAAGGGGGTGAGCTCGGCTACTCGCTGCTGCATGCCCAAGGGGCGGTGATGGACAATCCGGGCCTGATCGCCGCCTGCGTCATCGGCGATGGGGAGGCGGAGACCGGGCCGCTGGCGGCGAGCTGGCACGGGCAGAAATGGCTCAACCCGGCGCGGGACGGCGCCGTGTTGCCGATCCTGCATCTGAATGGGTGGAAGATCGCCAACCCGACGTTGCTGTCCCGCATGCCGGAGGCGCAGCTGGCGCAGTTGCTGTCCGGCTATGGGTATGCGCCGGTGTTCGTGGACGGGGACGAGCCGATGGCGATGCATCAGGCGATGGCGGACGCGCTGGACCTGGTGCTGGACCAGATCGCGGCGCTCACGTCGGACGCTCGGGCCCGCGGCGCGTCCGCGGTGCCATGGCCCATGATCGTGCTGCGTTCGCCCAAGGGCTGGACTGGGCCGGACCGGGTGGATGGCGTGCAGATCGAGGGCACGTGGCGGGCGCATCAGGTGCCGCTCGAGCATGTGCGGGACAACGAGGCCCACCGGGCTCAGCTCGAGGCCTGGATGCGGAGCTACCGTCCGGAGGAGCTGTTCGACGCCGATGGCGCGCCGGTGGCCGAGATCCTCGCGCACTGCCCGGCGGGTGACCGGCGGATGGGCATGCAGCCCGCGAGCCTCGGCCTGCCGGCGCGGCCGTTGGAGATGCCGGATTTCAGGGCTCACGCCGTGGCCTTGCCGGCGCCGGGCGGGGTGGTGGGGGAGGCGACGCGGGTGATGGGGCAGTTCCTGGCCGACATCATGCGGGTCAATCCGGACCGGTTCCGTATCATGGGTCCGGACGAGACCGCCAGCAACCGGCTGAACGCCACGTTGGAGTTCGGCCGCATGACGTTGACGCCGGGCGCCCATGACGATCAGCCCAGCGCCACTGGGCGTGTGCTGGAGGTGTTGAGCGAGCATCTTTGTGAGGGCTGGCTCGAGGGGTACACGCTTACGGGACGGCAAGGGCTTTTCAGCTGCTACGAGGCGTTCATCCATATCGTGGACAGCATGGTGAACCAGCACTTGAAGTGGCTGCGGGAGGCGAGCCGGGTGGCGTGGCGGCCGCCGTTGCCGAGCCTCAATATCCTGCTCACGTCCCATTGCTGGCGGCAGGATCATAACGGGTTCAGCCATCAGGACCCGGGGTTTCTGGATCACGTGGCGACCAAGGGGCCGGCGCAGGTGCGGATCTACCTGCCGCCGGACGCCAACACGCTGCTAAGCGTGACCGATCACTGCGTGCGGAGCCATGGGTATGTGAACGTGATCGTGGCGGGCAAGCAGCCGGAGGCGCAGTGGCTGGATATCGGCGCGGCCTCTGCGCATTGCGCCGAGGGGGCCGGCATTTGGGCGTTCGCGTCCGATGCGGCCCCCGCCGTCATCATGGCCTGCGCCGGGGACGTGCCGACGCTGGAGACCATGGCCGCTACCAAGCTGCTGCGCGAGGCCGGCATTGCGGTGCGGGTGGTGAACGTCGTCGATTTGATGTGCCTGACCGATACCAGCCTGCATCCGCACGGCCTGCCGCCGGAGCGGTTCGAGGCGCTGTTCACCACGGACCTACCAGTCGTGTTCGCATTCCACGGCTATCCGCAGCTGATCCACGGCTTGCTCTACCGGCGTCCCTGCCCGGAGCGGTTCCATGTGCACGGGTTCAAGAACGAGGGCACGACGACGACGCCGTTCGATATGTGCGTGCTGAACGGGATCGACCGTTTTACCCTGGCGCTGGACGCGCTGGACCGGATCGGACGGGCGGATCACCCGCTAGCCGCGCAACTGCACGCCTGGCATGGGGAGCATCATGACTACGTCCGGGCGCATGGCGAGGATATGCCGGTGGTGCGGGACTGGCACTGGTGATCCTGACGCTCAACGCCGGCAGTTCCAGCCTGAAGTTCGCGCTGTTCGACGGTGAGATGGAGGTAGTCCGCGGCAAGATCGACGCGAACACATCCACGTTGACCATGGCGGGCGCGGAGGGGCCGTGGGCGCACGGGATGGAGCCGGGTCCGCTGCTGGAGCGGATCGAGCCGGCCTCGCTCTCGGCGGTCGGGCACCGGGTCGTGCATGGCGGGGAGCGGGATGGGCCGGTGCGGATTACGGCGGAGGTGATGGCGGAGTTGGAAGGGCTGACCGAGCTCGCGCCGCTGCATCAACCGCATAATTTGGCGCCGATCCGGGCGTTGGCGGCGTCACATCCGGAAGTGCCGCAATTCGCGTGCTTCGACACCAGCTTTCACCGGACGATGGACGCGCTGGCGACGACGCTGCCGCTGCCGCAGACGCTGCGGGACGCGGGGGCGCGGCATTACGGGTTCCATGGGATCAGCTACCAGTATATCGCAAGCCAGCTGCCGCCGGGGCCGCGCCGGGTGGTGGTGGCGCATCTGGGTTCGGGTGCGAGCCTGTGTGCCATGCTGGATGGGCTGAGCGTGGACACGTCCATGGGCATGACGGCGCTCGACGGCGTCATGATGGCGACGCGTCCGGGGCGGCTCGATCCGGGCGTGCTGCTATGGATGCTGCAGGCGCGGGGAATGGACGCGGCGGGGATCGAGGACACGCTGTATCACCACGCCGGCCTCGCCGCTTTCGGCCGGAGCGACCTGCGCGACGTCGTGGATGACACTTCGCCAAAGGCACGGCTGGCGCTGGGCTTGTATATGCGGAGCATCGTGCGGGAGACCGGGGCGCTAGCGGCGATTCTGGGCGGGGTGGACGCGTTCGTGTTCACGGCGGGTATCGGCGAGAACCAGCCGCGGCTCCGGGCGGCGGTGGCTGCGGGCTTGGGGTGGCTCGGTCTGTCGGTGGATCCCGTGCGGAACGAAGCCTATCGGCCGGGGCAGGGCCGGTTGGAGATCGGCCCCGGCGTCTGGGTCGTACCAACCGATGAGGAAGCGCAAATCGCGAGGCTGGTTCGGCAATCTGCAATCTGCACTGATCTTTGGCAGAATGCCTCGTAAAGGGGCAGAGTAAATCATGTTGCAACGCACTCTGCTTAGGCTCTAATCAAGCGAAGTCTCGCCGGAGCGCTTGCATTGCTGTGCTGCCCTTTTCTGCGCCGTTACGTATGAGTCGCATTGTCGTGATCGGTGCCGGGCCGGCTGGGCTAAAGACGGCGCGGCTGGCGGCCGCCGGGGGGCTGGAGGTCACGCTGATCGGCGCGGAGGCGGGGACCCCATACAACCGGGTGGCGCTTAGCACCGTGCTGGCGGGGGACACGGCGGTTCAGGACATCATGACACCGCCGCCAGACAGCGTTCACTACCGGCCCGGCGTCACCGTCGCGGCCATCGAGCGGCACGCTAGACTGGTACGGCTGCAGGATGGGGAGCCGGTGCCGTACGATCGACTTGTGCTGGCCACCGGCTCGCGAGCCGTGCGCCTCCGCCTGCCCGGCGCCGAACTGCCGGGGGTGCTGCTGTATCGTACCCTTGATGACGTGCAGGCCATGATGGATGCGGCGGCGCAAGGGGGGCGTGCCATCGTCATCGGTGGCGGGCTGCTGGGGCTGGAGGCCGCGGCAGGCCTCGCCAAACGCGGCATGCAGGTGACGGTCATCCACGCGGTGGACCGGCTGATGGAGCGGCAGCTGGACCCCGGTGGTGCGGCCCATCTGGCCCGGCGGCTGGCCGCCTTGGGCGTGGCGTTGGCACTCAGCTCCAGCAGCCTGTCCATCATCGGCGGCGATTACGCGCGTGGCGTGCAGCTGGCGGACGGGCGGGCGCTGGAGGCGGAGCTGGTGGTGATGGCCGTGGGCATCCGGCCGGCGAGCGAGCTGGCGGCCGAAGCCGGGCTCGAGATCATTCGCGGCATCGTGGTGGACGACGCCATGCGCACGAGCGACCCCGGCATCTACGCCGTGGGTGAGTGTGCAGAGCACCGGGGCGTGGTCTGCGGCCTGGTGGCGCCCGCGCTGGCGCAGGCGGAGGTGGCGGCGGCCGGATTGCTGGGTCAGCAGGCGACCTACGTTCAGGCCGAGGACAGCACCGCGCTGAAGGTCGCGGGTGCGGCGATCTGGAGCGCGGGGGAGCCGATGGCCGATGACGCCGACAGCCTGGTGCTGGAGGACGAGGACGCCGGGCACTACCGCCACCTGCTGTTGCGGAACGACCGGCTGGTGGGTGCGGTGCTGCTGGGAGAGACCGGGGATGCGCACTGGTATCTCCGGCTGATCCGCGAGGGCGCCGATATCGCCGCGTTGCGGCATGCGCTGCCGTTTGGACCGCATTTTGCATAGATTTCAGCATGAGCCGTTGCCATGAGTGAGCCGTTCAGCGTCGATCAGCAGGAATATCTGAAAGGCTTCATGTCCGGCGTGGAGGCGCGCCGCGGCACGCTCTCGCCCGGCACGGCGGCGGCCACGGACCCCACCGACCTGCAGCGGCAGGCGCAGGACCGCACGATTGCCGCCGGCGGCAAGCTGACGCCCGAGGAGGACGGCAAGCGCCGCCGCAACCCGCTGGACCGCACCGACGAGGTCATCCGCCTGGCCGACGAGGGCAAGTTCCCCAAGGGCGTGGACGTGTTCCTCACCAAGTATCTCGGCCTGTTCTACGTCGCACCGGCGCAGGACAGCTTCATGTGCCGGATGCGGATGCCGGGCGGCATCTTGAGCGCGGCGCAGTTCCGCGGCGTGGCCGATATGGCGGACGATCTGGCGGGCGGCTTCGTGGACATCACCACACGCGCCAACCTGCAGATCCGCGAGATCCCGGCCCGGCATGCGCCGGAGGTGCTGAACCGGCTGGCCGAGCTGGGCCTCACCAGCCGCGGCGCCGGCGCGGACAACGTGCGCAACGTGACCGGCAGCCCCACCGCCGGGATCGACCCGCAGGAGCTGATCGACACAAGGCCGGTGGCGCGGCAGATCCATCATCACATCCTCAATCACCGCGAGCTGTTCGGCCTGCCGCGCAAGTTCAACATCGCCTTCGACGGCGGCGGGCGGGTGCCGGTGCTGGAGGACACCAACGACATCGCCTTCAGCGCCGTGCAGGTGGGGGACGAGGTGCTGTATGCCCTGGCGCTAGGCGGGATCACCGGGCATAGCGACTTTGCGCGGGGCACGGGGATCGTGGTGCCGCCCGAGGATACGACGCCGGTGTGCGACGCGATCCTCCGTGTGTTCATCGCCCATGGCGACCGCACCAGCCGCAAGACGAGCCGGCTGAAGTACCTGCTGGACCGCTGGGGGCACGAGAAATTCGTCGCTGAGGTCGAGACCCAGCTGGGCCGGACGCTGCGGCGGGCCGAGAGCCTGGCGCGCCCGCCGCAGGAGAAGCACGGGCATATCGGTGTGCATGAGCAGAAGCAGCCGGGCTTGCATTATGTGGGTGTCACGGCGGCGGTGGGGCGGCTCACGAGTGAGCAGGTGCGGGGGCTGGCGCGGGTGGCGGAGCGCGTCGGCTCGGGCATCATCCGGCTCACGGTCTGGCAGAACCTGCTGATTTCCGACATCGCCACCGCCGATGTGCCGGCGGCGCTGGAGGCGATCGCGGCGCTGGGCCTGGCGTGGGAGGCGTCGCATATCCGGGGTGGGCTGGTGGCCTGCACGGGTAACGCCGGGTGCAAATTCGCGGCGTCCGACACCAAGAGCCATGCGGCGCAGCTGACGGAGTTCCTGGACGAGCGGATCACCGTGGCGTCACCGATCAACATCCACCTGACCGGCTGTCCTAATTCGTGCGCGCAGCATCTGGTGGGGGATATCGGGCTGCTGGGCGCGCGCGTGAATGTGGGCGGGGACGATACGGTGGAGGGGTACGACCTGCATGTCGGTGGCGGTGCCGGGTCGGAGCAGAAGATCGGACGGCTGATCCGCCCGGGCGTCGCCTTTCCGGATGTGCCGCCGATGGTGCTGGCGTTGCTGCGTGCCTGGGACGGGGAGGGGACGTTCCAGCACTGGAGCGAGGCCCGGAGCGTTGCGGAACTTACTACGATTCTCGAGCCTGTGATGGAACACGCATGAACGCGATGTCGCCCTTTCCGGGCATGCCGTCCGCCGATGCCGTGCCGCTCATCCCGCCCTCCGCCCCGTTCAGCGTGGAGCAGCGGGCGTGGCTGAATGGGTTCCTGGCCGGGCTGTATGGCGGGCAGGCGGGCGCGCCGGGGATGTCGGTGGCGGCGCCGGCCGAGGAGGGCATGCCCTGGCATGACCCCGCGCTCGAGCTGGATGAGCGGCTGAAGCTGGCCGAGGGGCGGCCGCAGGCGCGGCAGTTGATGGCGGCAATGGCGCAGCTGGATTGCGGTCAGTGCGGTTACCTGTGCCAGACCTATGCGGAAGCGCTGGCCGACGGACGGGAGACGAGCGCCGGGCTATGCGTGCCCGGCGGGAAGCCGACCTCCAAGCAGCTGAAGGCGATGCTGGCCGCCGGGCCCGCGATCGTGGCAGCGCCGCCGGTGCCGGTGGCGGAGCCCGCGGGGCAGCCGGTCAAAGTGCTGTCCGTCGACCGGCTGAGCGGGCACGCCTCGGCCAAGGAGGTCCGGCATATCAGGATCGACCTGGCCGGCAGCGGATTGCGGTATCTGCCCGGTGACAGCCTGGGCCTGATGCCGGAAAACGATCCGGTGCTGGTCGGCGCGATTTGCCGCACGCTGGGAACGGACGACCCGGCGGTGGCCGCGGCGCTCATGGCGCAGCACGACATCGCGCGCCCGCAGGACCGCACGCTCGAGCTGCTGGCTGGTGCGGCGACGGACAAGAATGAGGCCAAGACTCTGCGGGCATTGCAGGACGGCGATGACGGGGTCGAGCCGGCGGATGCAGACTTGCTGGATTTGCTGGAGGCGTTCCCGTCTGCGCGGCCGCCGGTGGCGGATTTGCTGCGAAGCCTGCCCAGCCTGAAACCGCGGCTATATTCCATCGCGTCGTCGCCGGATGCGGCGCCGGGCGAAGTGCATCTGTGCGTGTCCGTGGTGCGCACCCCGCGCCGCGGCCGGGTGCGGCAGGGGGTGGCGAGCGCCTTCCTGGCGGATTACGCGACGGACGGGCGGAATGTGCAGGCGACCATCACGACCAGCCATTTCCGCCTGCCGGACGACCCGGCGACCCCGGTGATCATGGTGGGCCCGGGTACGGGGATCGCGCCGTTCCGGGCCTTCTTGCAGGCGCGCTCGATGCAGGCCGGGCGGGGCAAGTCGTGGCTGTTCTTTGGCGATCAGCATGAGGCCACGGACTTTTTATACCGGGGCGAGATCGAGGGATGGCGGGCGGATGGGACGTTGTCGGTGCTGAGCCTCGCATTCTCGCGCGATCAGGCGAAGAAGGTCTATGTGCAGGACCGCATGCGGGGGAGCGCGGGCGATTTGTGGCACTGGCTGCAGGGTGGGGCGCATTTCTATGTCTGTGGCGATGCGAGCCGGATGGCGAAGGATGTCGATACGGCGCTGCGGGACATCGCCCGGTCCGAGGGTGGGCTGAGCGAGGCCCAAGCCCGGGACTGGACGGCGGCGCTGGCGCGGCAAGGACGTTATCTGCGCGATGTCTATTAGCCTGGATGCCAGAATGACCGGGACTGCCAGCCTCCTCTCCCTTCGAAAGGTGAGGGGGACGCCGGGCGCTGGATCAGGCTTGTCGTTGGGTCTAACCGGCAGGACTGGTTCCGCTTGTTTCCCTCACCCCGGCCCTCTCCCGGATGGAGAGGGGGTTGTCTGTTCGTGCCGCCCTTGACCCGCACCACATGCCCCTATTGCGGCGTGGGCTGTGGTGTGGTCGCGACGCCGGATGGCCAGGGCGGGGCGGCCATCGCCGGTGACGCCGAACATCCCGCCAATTTCGGCCGCCTGTGCAGCAAGGGCAACGCGCTGGGCGAGACCTTGGGCGTTAAGAACCGGCTGCTCTTTCCGGAAATCCACGGCCGGCGCGCCACCTGGGATGAGGCCTTGGACCAGATCGCCGCGACATTCCGGCGCACGATCGATCGGCACGGTCCGCAGGCGGTGGCGCTGTATGTGTCAGGGCAATTGCTGACCGAGGATTATTACGCCGCCAACAAGCTGGCTAAGGCTGTGCTGGGCACGGGCAATATCGACAGCAATAGCCGGCTGTGCATGGCCAGCGCGGTGGCGGCGCATAAGCGGTCGTTTGGCGAGGACTTGGTTCCGGGCGTCTATGAGGACCTAGAACTGGCCGACCTGGTCGTGCTGGTTGGCAGCAACCTCGCCTGGTGCCATCCGGTGCTGTTCCAGCGCATTGCCGCGGCGCGGGCGGTGCGGCCGGAGATGCGGCTCATTGTAATCGATCCGCGCCGGACGGCGACGTGCGAGGGGGCGGACATGCACCTGGCGTTGCGGCCGGGGACGGATGTGGCGCTGTTCAACGGCTTGCTGGCGTATCTGCAGGGGCAGGACGCGGTGGCCGAGTGCGGGCTGGATCCGGCGGAGTTGCTGGCCTTCTACCAGGCTTGGGCCGGGACGGAGAAGGTGGTGACGCTCTGGAGTCAGGGCGTAAACCAATCGAGCGCTGGAACGGACAAGGCGAACGCGATCATCAACTGCCATGTGCAGGCCGGACGCATCGGGCGGGCGGGAATGGGGCCGTTCAGTGTCACCGGGCAGCCGAACGCGATGGGCGGGCGGGAGGTCGGCGCGCTGGCCACGACGCTCGCGGCGCACCTGGATTGGGGCCGGCCCGGCGATGTGGACAGGCTGTCGCGGTTCTGGACCACGGACCGGCTGCCAGCGGCACCGGGATTGGCGGCGGTGGATCTGCTGCGGGCGGTGGAGCGGGGGGAGGTGCGGGCGCTGTGGATCATCGGGACCAACCCGCTTGTGTCCTTGCCGGATGCGGACCAGGTGCGCCGGGCGCTTTCAAAGTGCGAGTTGGTGGTGCTGTCGGAAAACGTGCGCAGCGATACGATGGATCTGGCGCAGATCCGGCTGCCAGCGCTGGGGTGGGGTGAGAAGGATGGGACGGTTACCAATAGCGAGCGGGTGATCAGCCGGCAGCGCCCGTTCTTGGACCCGCTGGGCGAGGCGCGGGCGGATTGGTGGGCGCTGTCGGGCGTGGCCCGGCGGCTGGGGACGGAGTTCGGCTGGCAGGGTCCGGCGGATATCTTTCGGGAGCATGCGCGGCTGACCGGGTTCGAGAATGATGGGGCGCGCGTGTTCGATATCTCCGGCCTGGCGGGCCTGACGGACGCCGGGTATGACGCGATGCCGCCGACGCGGTGGCCCTGCCCGGCGCCGGGGGTGAGCGGGGGCCGGCTGACGCCGCCGGGCCGTCTGGTCCCGGTCACGCCGCGCGCCCCGGCCCAGCCGGTGACGGCCGAGTTCCCCTATGTCTTGATGACCGGGCGCGTGCGCGATCAGTGGCACACGATGACCCGCACCGGGCGGACGCCCCGGCTGTTCCTGCATTGGCCGGAGCCGACGCTGGAGATCAACCCGGACGGCGCGCCGCCGGACGGGTCGTTGGTCCGGGTGATCGGGCCTGGAGGTCAGGCGGTGCTGCGGGTCAAGCACGACACCGGCATCCGGCCCGGCACCCTGTTTGCGCCCATGCACTGGACAGCGCAGTTTTGTGACGCGGGGCGGATCAACCCCGCCGTGGGTGCCGCGGTGTGCCCGGTGAGCTTCCAGCCGGATTTGAAGCACGCCCCGGTCCGGCTAGAGCCGTTTCCTGCGCGCTGGCATGGATTCTTGCTGTCCCGTGAGCGACCGCCCAAGGATTTGGCGGAATGGTCTGCGCAGATTCCGTTGGGGCCGGGGCATACGGTGGCGTGGCGCACGGAGCTCGCCGGGCTCGATGACCCGGCGGTGGCTGCATGGCGGATCGAGGCTTGGGCCGCGGGGGCCGGCACTTGGCTGCGCCTGACCGACTCCGCGGCCGGTGTGACCCGCGCCGCCCGTATTGAGGACGGTATTTTGCACGTTTGCCTGTTCATGGGCCCGACCGAGGCGTTGCCGCCGCGGGACTGGCTTGCGAGCTTGATCCAGTTGCCGCACGTCAGGCTGGATGACAGGCGTACGCTGCTCGCCGGGCGACCGGCCCATGGGGCGGCGCCTGAGCCGAGCCTTTGCGTGTGCCACGGCGTCGGCGCCGGCGAGATCCGGGCGGCGATCGGGGATGGCTGCGGGAGCGTCGATGCGGTGGGGGCGCGGACGAAGGCGGGGACCGGGTGCGGGTCGTGCCGGCCGGAGATCGGGCGGTTGCTGTCGGAGGTGTTGGTTCCGGCTTAGGCGAATGCGGCTCTTCTCCTCGATCAAGATCGGACTTCCGGCGGGACGTTGGGCAGGATGACGCCGTCTTTCAGGAAGGCCAGGCTGATCAAGCCGGTCATTCTGGATAATTCACTACTGGACTGAGCACATAGTAATGCAAAGTCTCCGTCCACGCCGGGGGTCAGGAGCGCACGGATAGGAGGTTGAAAGGTGAAGTCCACCCAGTCCCGCCGTGTGCTCAGCGTGACCAATGCCGCGTCCCGTCCCGCCTCACTCGAAGGGTCCAGAACGAGTAGGGCTTGATATTGCATCCACCACCCTTGCTCGAACAGCTGGACCACGACCGCCGGGTCGGTCGTCAGCACGATATGGGCCGGCCATTCTTTGGTGAGCCTGGACCATGCACGCCGCAGCGGGTTCGTAACGGGGGCGCGGACGAACTGATATATGCCAGTTGGCCGCGCTTCGTCGAACCAACGTCCTGCAACAAGCCCATATTCGGTCAAGCCTCGTGCCAGCGCAGCGGCGACGGCGGGAGGCATACCTCCCTCGTCCAGTGGCGGGTCCAGTGTCCAGCCCAGAAAAACCGCTTGCGAGGCAGCCGGATGCAATCCGGCGGTTTGCATGGGCGTACCGTGCGACCAGCGCTCAAGCTCAATCGATAAAGCCTGGTTGCTCACTGAGGTAAGCTGTCGGCCCACCCGGGTAGCCCGGGTAATTCTGACACCGGAAAGAACACCGTATCTTGGGCCCAGTCATAAACAACTGCTCCAGCCTTTTCGCCGAACCAATAACCGGCCACGCCGCCGCCGATCGAGAAGACGATGCCGACTACCGCCGTTCCTCCTCCGGGTCGATTGCCGTGCCAACTGCCGCGCCCAATGCTCCGGCTGCACGGGCACCTGCCCCTCGAGGTGGCCGTAGACTGATAGCCAAACTCCCAGGGCCAGGAACCGGTATCCTGATCAGCGCTGGCAGGCCAACAGCAGGGACAGCGCCGTTCCAGGGAGGTTCGACCGGATCTCCAATAGCTGTCATTATGTCACCCCTATTAAGTCCGTCGCTCCCTACTCGTGCATAAGCATAGGTCAGTTTGCGGTAGGCCTTTACCAAAAATCGTAGCTACAATCATGTAATTTATTAGATTTTTAAAAACCGTAACGGGCGCCTTGACCTATGCGTTTGCCTTGGCGTCAAGGCTGTAGAGATTCGGGCGGCAATAAGGGGATGGTTGGGTGAGTGCCCGCCAGATCACCTGCGGTGTTGCGGGCATGTCGAGGTGGGCGATGCCTTTCTCACGGAGGGCGTCCACCAGGGCGTTCATGACCGAGGGGAGCGCCCCGGCGCAGCCGGCTTCGCCGCAGCCTTTGACGCCTAGCGCGTTGGTGCGGGAGGGGACGGGGTGGCTTTCGAAGACGAAGCTGGGGGCGTCGGCGGCGTGGGGCAGGGCGTAGTCCATGAAGGAGCCGGTCACCAGCTGGCCGGTCTCGTCGTAGGCGCAGGTCTCTAACAGCGCCTGGCCGATGCCCTGGACGATGCCGCCATGGGCCTGGCCTTCGACCAGCATGGGGTTCACCAGCACGCCGAAATCGTTGACCATGTGGTAACGGACGACGGTGGCGACGCCGGTTTCGGGGTCCACCTCGACCTCGGCCACGTGGCAACCGTTGGGGAAGGCGCTCGGCGAGGCTTCGTGGATGTGCTGGATATCCAGCGAGCCGGGGCGCTGGGCGGCGAGTTCCATGAGGGCGATACCGCGGTCGGTGCCGGTGATGACGTAGCGGCCGCGATCGAACTCGATGTCATCGGGCGACGCTTCCAGCGCGTCGGCGGCCAGGGTGCGGCCTTGTTCGATGCACAGGGCGCTGGCCTCGGCGATGGCGGAGCCGCTGGCCATGAGGCTCTTGGACCCGCCGGTGCCGCCGCCGGCGATCAGCTCGTCGCTGTCACCCTGGAGCAGGCGGATGCACTCGAAAGGGATGCCGAGGCGGTCGGCGAGGATTTGGGCGAACGGGGCTGCGTGGCCCTGGCCGTAATCCAGCGTGCCGGTGATGAGGGTGACGGTGCCGTCCTTCTCGAAGCGGAGGCCGCCCATCTCCTGGGCCGGCGGGCCGGTGACCTCCAGGTATTGGCCAATGCCGCGTCCGCGCAGCAGGCCGCGGTCCCGGCTCTGGCGGCGGCGCCCGGCGAAACCGTCCCAGTCGGCCAAGGCCAGGGCGCGATCCAGCACGGCGGGGAACTCGCCGCTGTCATAGCTCATGCCGGACGGGGCGAGGTAAGGCATCTGCTCCGGGCGGATGTGGTTGCGGCGGCGGAGGTCGACGCGGTCCAGGCCCATTTCGGCGGCGGCGGTGTCGATCAGGCGCTCCATATAATAGTTTCCCTCCGGACGCCCGGCGCCGCGGTAGGGGCCGACGGGCGTGGTGTTGGTGACCGCCAGGCGGGAGTGCACGGAGATGGCCGGGGTGCGATAGACGCCGACGATGTTCTTGGTGGCGTTCACCGTGGCCGGGAGATAGGCGGCGTTGCTGAGCACGGCGCCGAGGTTGCCGGTGATGTCGAGGCGCACGGCCAGGAAGTGGCCTTGGGCGTCCAGGGCGAGGGCGGCGTCCACGCTATGGGCGCGGCCGTGGCTGTCGCTCAGGAAGCTTTCGGAGCGGTCGTCAGTCCATTTGACCGGGCGGCCGAGCGCGCGGGCGGCGTGCAGCAGCGCCGGGTATTCGGCATAGACGGACGCCTTCATGCCGAACGAGCCGCCGACGTGGCCGGTGAGGACCCGCACCTGTTGCACGTCCACGCCCAGCACGCCGGCCAGGCCCGCGCGCATCCCGAACACGCCTTGGCAGCCCAGGCGAAGGGTCCAGCGGCCATCGAAGCTGGCGATGGCGGAGCGGGGCTCCATCGCGCTCACCACTACGCGGCTGTTCTGGATGGTGAGGCGGGTGACGTGCGCGGCACGGGCGAAGGCGGCGTCCACGGCGGCGGTGTCGCCGTGGCGGTAGTCCATGACGAGGTTACCGGGGATGTCGTCATAGAGGAGGGGTGCGCCGGGTTCGAGCGCCTGGCGCGCGCCGGTCACGGCCGGGAGGGGATCGATGTCGGCCAGCACGGCTTCGGCGGCGTCACGGGCCTGCTGCACGGTTTCGGCGACGACGATGGCCACGGGCTCTCCCACGTAGCGGACGCGGCCGTGCGCCAGCGCGGGCTGCGCCGGGCGGGGGGTGGGCGTGCTGTCGGCATTCTTCGCGTGCGGGGCGGGCATGGGCTTTATCCCGGCGGCGGCGAGGTCTGCGGCGGTGTAGATGGCGTGGACGCCGGGCAGGGTGCGGGCGGCCGATGTGTCGATCCCGCGGAGGATGCCGTGGGCGTGGCCGCTGCGGACCAGCACGGCATGCAGCTGGCCGGGGAGGCCGAAATCGGCGGTGTAGCGGCCCTCGCCGCGCAGCAGGACGGGGTCTTCGGTGCGGGAGACGGGCTGGCCGATAGCGAATCGGTTAGGCTCGAAATAGGCGTTCATGCAGGGCCGTCCTTCAGCGATGGGGCGGAGATGGGGGCGAACCGGCGCCAGACTAGCCCGGCGACCAGGGCGGCCCCGGCCTGCACCAGCAGGATCAGCGCCACGGGGCCGGGCCAGCCGAAGGCGCGCCACAAGGGGGCCGGCACGATGCTGCCCAGCGCGCCGCCGGCGTAGAAGCTGGTGACGTAGAGGCCGACCGCGGTGGAGCGGGCGACGCGGGCGGTGGCGGCGATGTGGCCGAGGGACAGCACCTGCTCGGCGAACAGGCCCATGACCATGACGCTGAGGCCGATCAGGATCGGGGCCAGGCCGGGTGCGAGGGTGATGAGCGTGCCCGACGCGGCCATGATGCAGGCGAGCACGAAGGTGCGCGGGCGGCCCCAGCGGAGCGCGACCCGGGTGGCCATGCGGGTTCCGGCGGTGCCGACGAGATAGACGGCGAAGATGTTGCCGAGCGCCGCCGGGCCGTAGCCGAAATCCGGGCCGGCCAGTTGCAGGGTCACGAAGGTGAAGGCCGCGACGGTCGAGAACAGCATCGCGAAACCCGTAACGCAGGTCGCCATCACCTGCGGGTTGCGGAACTGGTCGGCATAGCCGGCGAGCGAGCCGCGCCAGCCGCGGGTGGGGCGGAACGCTTGCTCGGCCGGTAAGAAGGCCAGCAGGGCCAAGGCGCAGAGCAGGGTGAGCGCGGCCAGGACCAGCAGGCCGCTGCGCCAGCCGTAGTATTGCGTGACCCAGCCGGCGATGAAGCGCCCGGTGAACCCGGCGACGATGCTGCTGATGGCATAAAGGCTGGTGGTGCGTGCGGCGTCCGGGCCGCTTGTCTCATCCCCGATATAGGCAACGGTCACGGTGAAGACGAAGGGGAGCATGGCGCCCTGGACGAAGCGGAGCAGGGTGAGGGCGTGCAACGTGGGCGCGTAGGCCATGGCGACGCCGGGCAGGACAAGCAGCAGGCCGGCGGTGACGATGAGGCGGCGGCGGCCCAGCGCGTCGCTGATACCGCCCACGAACGGCGCCACGACGGCCACGGCCAGCATGGTGGCGGTGACGACGATGCCGGCATGGGCGGGGTCCGAACCGAAATCCGCGGCCAGGGTGGGGAGCAGGGCTTGTGGGGCGTAGAGGTTGAGGAAGGTGATGAGCCCCGCGGCGGCGACACCCAGGCGCCGCCTTCGGTCGAGGTCCATTAGTCCGCGTCACCACGCAGGATGGCGGTGCAGGCGGCGGGGAGGCGGGGCGGTGGCGGCCTGGGCGCGGCCGTCGTGACCGGGGGGCTGGGCTGATCCAGGCGGTCGAACCACCATTGCAGGGTGGCGTCGCAGGAATCGCCGGGTGGGGCGGGGGCCTGGTCCGTGCACTCCGGCTGAGTGGCGGGGCAGCGGAAGTGGATGTGCATGTGGGCGGCGTGGCCATACCAGGGGCGGACCTTGGCGAGCCAGAAGCGGTCCCCGGTGGTGGTGCGGCACAGCTGCTGCTTGATGGCGGCGTTGACGAGGACGCGGTCCACGCCGGGGAGCTGGGTGGCGAGGCGAATGAGGGTGGCGTGCTGGGGGGACCAGATGGCGGGGTTGATGTCGCGTCCGTCGGCGCGGACGAGGCTCACGACCTCGACCGCATCACGCTCGGCGGCGCTCATGCGGCGCTTGGGCTGGGTGTCGAGCCAGACGTCGGCATCGAGGCCGGTCTGGTGGCTGGCGTGGATGCCGGGGAAGGGCCCGCCGTAGTGCTTGGAGATGTCATTCATATAGAGGGTGGGGATTCCGGCGGCCTGGGCGTTCACGGCCAAGGTCTGCAGGGCGGCGATAGTGCTGGGGTAGCCCCAGTAATGGCTGCGGCTGGCGCGGATGGTCTCGTAGCCTGGGCCGCTCGATGGCAGTTCGACGGCGCCGGCGATGCAGCCGCCGCCGGGGCCGCTCACGATGCGCTGGGCTTGGGCGGGGAGGGTTAGGAGGAGTGCCCACGCGGCCACTCCGAACACGGCGAGTGGTGGAATGCGGAGGGCATTCCACCCTACGGCCGGTTGCGGAATCATCCGCGGCCTACGAACGGCATCTGGGTGGCCATGACGGTCATGAAGAGGATGTTGGCCTCGAGCGGGAGGCTGGCCATGTGCAGGACGGCGTCGGCGACATGTTGCGTGTCCATGCGGGGCTCGATCATGGAGGTGCCGTTCGGTTGCGGCACGCCCTTGGTCATGCGCTCCGTCATGGGGGTGGCGGCGTTGCCGATGTCGATCTGGCCGCAGGCGATGTTCCAGGCGCGTCCGTCCAGCGCGAGGGACTTGGTGAGGCCGGTGATGGCGTGCTTGGTCGCGGTGTAGGGGGCCGAGAACGGGCGGGGCGTGTGGGCGGAGATGGAGCCGTTGTTGATGATGCGTCCGCCCATCGGGTTCTGATGCCGCATGATGCCGAACGCGGCGCGGGCGCAGAGAAAGGAGCCGGTGAGGTTGACACCGACGACGCTGAGCCAGGTCTCGACCGGGAGTTCGTCCACCGGGACGGGCGGGGCGCCGGCACCGGCGTTGTTGAACAAAAGGTCGAGGCGGCCATGCGCGGCGTGCACGGCGGCGAACACGCGGTCCACGTCGGCGGGGACGGATACGTCGGCGGGGAGGATCATGGCATTGGGCGCTTGGCCGGCGGTTTCGGCCAGTGCGGCCTCCTGCCGGCCGACGAGGGCGACCGTCCAGCCGGCCTGCATGAGCGTTTGCGCCGTGCCGCGTCCGACGCCGGAACCGGCGCCGGTGACGAGTGCAATCATATGAACTGTCCCCGCAAGAAGCCCAGCGCCGGCAGCGGCTTCCAGGAGCGCGGCAGGTCCGCCGGGCGGATCGGGGCCACGGTATAGAGGGGTGCGGGCTGACGGCAAGACTGGAACAGGGCGGCGTAGGCGCGGATCTGCTGCTCGCGCCAGGCGCGGTCGGCCAGGGCGCGGTCGCGGGAGGGGAAGATTTCGGCGACCCGCGTCTTCTTGCCGATCACGGCCATCACGGCCCACAGCGTGTCGTTCTGCCGGGCCTTGAAATCGACGACGGTTGCCATGGACACGATATTGGCAAGTTTCCGGCCCGGGGCAAGCAGGATATGCTCGGGCCCAAGGAGATCGCCATGCCGCTCGATGACACCACGCCGACCCATTCGCAGAACGTGCTGGGAGGGCGGCTGGAAACCTGCTCGCTCGACCCACGGACGGGCTTTACCCGGACGGGGTGTTGCGAGACGGGACCCGAGGATATGGGTAGCCATACGGTGTGCGCGGAGGTGACGGCGGAGTTCCTGGCGTTCAGCCGGAGCCGCGGGAATGATCTGAGCACGCCGCGTCCGGAGTATGGGTTTGCCGGGCTGAAGCCGGGGGACCGCTGGTGCCTGTGCGCGCCGCGGTGGCAGGAGGCTTTCGCGGCGGGCTGTGCGCCCCGGGTGGTGCTGGGCGCGTCGCACCAGGCGGCCCTGGAATATTGTAGACTGGAAGATCTCCGCGGGCACGCGGTCTGATGCGGTATTTGGTGACCGGGGGCGCCGGGTATGTCGGGAGCCACCTAGTGGCACTTCTGGTGGATCAGGGCCATAGCGTCGTGGTGCTGGATAATCTGCGGCAGGGGCACCGGGCCGCGCTGCCGGAGGGGGTGCGGCTGGTGCTGGCAAGCATCGAGAGCGACATGGCGCAGGAGCTGCTGGCCGATGGGCCGTGGGACGCGGTGTTCCACTTCGCGTCGCTATCGCTAGTGGGGGAGAGCATGCGCGACCCCATGCTGTATTTCAGCCAGAACGTGGCGGGCGGCATCAGGCTGATCGATGGCTGCGTGAAGCATGGGGTGACGCGGTTCGTGCTGAGCTCGACGGCCAACCTGTTCAGCACGCCGGAGCGGATGCCGATTGACGAAGGGGTGTCGATCAATCCGGGCTCGCCATATGGCGAGAGCAAGCTGATGATGGAGCGGACGTTGTTCTGGGCGGCGCAGCGGGGGCTGCACAGCGCGTGCCTGCGGTATTTCAACGCGTCCGGCGCCGACCCGGCGGGGCGCCTGGGCGAGGATCATACGCCGGAGACGCATCTCATCCCGCTGGTGATCGACTCGGCGCTGGGCCGGTGCGATCCGCTGGCGGTGTTCGGCACGGATTACCCGACGCCGGATGGGACGTGCATCCGAGATTATATCCATGTGACGGACCTGGCCCGCGCGCATGTGGCGGCGCTGGGCAGGCTGGATGGGGGCAGCGTCACCTATAACCTGGGCAACGGCCGGGGATATTCGGTGCTGGAGGTGATCGCGTCGGTCGAACGCGTGCTGGGCCGCCCGGTGCCGCACCGGCTAGAGGGGCGGCGGCCGGGTGACCCGGCGGTGCTGGTCGCATCATCCGGGCTGATCCGGCGGGAGACGGGGTGGGTGCCGGAGCTGGGTGAGCTGGATCAGATCGTGCGGACCGCGGCGGAGTGGCGGCTCACGCATCCGCAGGGATACAGCACGCTGGCGTGATCGGGTAGGGCGTGGTTTGCTCGGGTGCGCGAACGGGAGAGCACACCATGCGGCGGCGGAGTTTTGTGGCGGGAGCGGGTGCGGCGCTGGCGGCACCCACGGTGCGGGCCGAGACGGCGCAGGTGCTGCGGTTCATTCCTCAGTCGGATTTGACCGTGCTGGATCCGATGTGGACCACGGCATACGTCACGCGCAACCACGCCTTCATGGTGTACGACACGCTGTTTGGCCAAGACAGTAAGTTCGGCGCCAGCCCGCAGATGGTGGCGGGGTCCACGACGGAGAATGACGGCAAGACCTGGCGGCTGACGCTGCGGGAGGGGCTGCGGTTCCATGACGATACTCCCGTTTTAGCAAAGGATTGCGTGGCGAGCCTCACGCGGTGGGGTAAGCGGGATGCGTTCGGCGGCAAGCTGATGGAGACGACGGACGAGCTGTCGGCGGCCGATGACCGGACGATCGTGTTCCGGTTGAAGAAGCCTTTCCCGCTGCTGCCGTCGGCGCTGGCGAAGGTGTCGGGGTTTTTGCCGGTGATCATGCCGGAGCGGCTGGCGAAGACCGATCCGTTTACGCAGGTGACGGAGATGGTGGGGAGCGGGCCGTTCCGGTTCCTGGCCAACGAACGCGTGCCCGGGGCGCGTCTGGTGTATGAGAAATTCGGCTCGTACCGGCCGCGGGAGGACGGCACGCCGGACCTCACGGCGGGGCCGAAGCGGGTGAAGTTCGACCGGGTGGAGTGGACGACCATACCCGATCCGACCACCGCCGCGCAGGCGATCATGAACAACGAACAGGATTGGTGGGATTACGCGACCGCCGACCTCATGCAGCTGCTGAGCAAGGCGCGCGGCGTGCGGGTGGTGGTGCAGGAGCCGTCGGGCCAGATCAGCATCCTACGCATGAACCATCTGCAGCCGCCGTTCAACAATCCGGCGGTGCGCCGGGCGCTGCTGGGCGGGGTCAGCCAGGAAGATGTGGTGACTGCGCTGGTCGGGACCGACCCGGCGATGTGGCACACGGGCGTGGGCTTCTTTTGCCCGGGGACGCCGATGGCGAGTGACGCCGGGCTCGAGGTGCTGACCAAGAAGCGAGACCTGAACAAGGTGAAGCAGGACATCAAGGACGCGGGCTACAAGGGTGAAAAAGTCGTGCTTTTGGGCGCGACCGACTTTCCGGTGCTGAAGACGATGGCGGACGTGACCGCCGACATGATGCAGCGGGCCGGGCTCAATGTGGACTATCAGTCCATGGATTGGGGCACGGTGATCACGCGGCGGGCCAAGAAGGATCCGGTGGAGGCCGGCGGCTGGAGCGCGCTGTGCACCGCCTTTGCCGGGGTGGACCACCTGAACCCGGCGGCGCATCTGTCGCTGCGCGCCAATGGGGAGGCGGCGTTGTTCGGCTGGCCGACGGACCCCAAGATCGAGGCATTGCGCGATCAGTGGTTCGAGGCACCGGATGAGGCGGCTCAGGCCGCGATTTGCCGGGATTTGCAGCTCGAGGCGTTGCAGAACGTGCCGTATATTCCGATGGGGCAGTATTTGCAGCCGACGGCCTACCGGGAGAGCCTGAAGGATGTGCTGAATGGATTTGCTTTGTTCTGGAATGTGCGCCGGGCATAAGGATTGCTTAACCTTTCGCGGTTAGAGTGGGGTGCATGATGAAGCGGCGTGATCTTCTGGTGACGGGCGCGGCCGTTTTGGCAATGCCGCGGGTGGGCCGGGCGCAGGGTGCGAAGACGCTGCGGTTCGTGCCGCAGGCCAATTTGTCGAGCCTGGATGCGGTGGCGGGGACGCAATACGTAGTGCGCAACGCCAGCCTGCTGATCTGGGACACTCTGTTCGGCGTCGATAGCAAGCTCGAGCCAAAGCCGCAGATGGCGGAGGGGTATGAGGCGACGGATGACAACAAGACCTGGACGATCAAGCTGCGGGAGGGTCTGCGCTTCCATGATGGGGAACCGGTGCGCTCCCGCGACGTCGCGGCCAGCATCACGCGCTGGATGGCGCGGGACACGATGGGGCAGCGGATCAAGGCGTCGCTCGATGCGATGGAGGTGCCGGACGACCGTACGATCCGGCTCCGCCTGAACAAGCCGTTCCCGAAGATGCTGTTCGCGCTGGGTAAGAGCAATGCCCCGGTGTGCGAGATCATGCCGGAGCGGATCGCGCAGACGGATCCGTTCAAGCTGATTACCGAGTTCGTGGGCTCGGGCCCGATGGTATTCAGCAAGTCAGATTGGAACCCGGGTTCGCAGGCGGTCTTCACCAAGTTCGCGGGGTATCAGCCGCGGGCGGAGAAGGGCGAGTGGCTGTCGGGCGGTAAGCGGATCGCGTTCGACCGGATCGAGTGGATCATCATGCCCGATGACGCGACCAAGGCGGCGGCGCTGCAGAACGGCGAGATCGACTGGTGGGAGAACCCAGCGCCCGACCTCGTGCCGCTGCTGAAGAAGAACAAGAACGTTAACCTCGATATTGCCGACCCCTTGGGCAATATCGGCTCGTTCCGCATTAATCATCTGCACCCGCCGTTCAATGACGTGCGGGCCCGGCGGGCGATCATGATGGCGCTGAACCAAGAAGACTACATGCGCGCTGTGGCAGGGGACGATAAGACGCTGTGGCGGCAGTCGGCGAGTTACTTCACGCCGGGCACCGAGACGTATTCGGATGCGGGGGGTGAGGTGTTGAAGGGGCCGCGAGACTATGCGGCGGCCAAGAAGCTTCTGGCCGAAGCCGGATACAACGGTGAGAAGATCATCCTCTGCGTGGCGACCGACGTGCAGATCACCAAGGCCGAGGGAGATGTGACCGCGGACTTGCTGGGCAACAAGCTTGGCATGAACGTGGACTATCAGGCGCTGGACTGGGGCACGGTGGGCGCCCGGCGCGCCAAGAAGGATCCGCCGGGTCAGGGCGGATGGCACATCTTCCACACCTGGCACGCGGGCGCGGACTGCATCAACCCGGCACCATACACCGCGTTCGACGCAGGCGGGGACAAGGCTTGGTTCGGCTGGCCGAAGTCGGACAAGATCCAGGCCGGCATCGCCGCCTGGTATGACGCGCCGGATTTGGCGGCGGAGAAGACCGCGATGGCCGCGCTGAACCGGGACGCGATGGAGTTCGTGACCTACGCGCCGACGGGGTTCTTCTTGGGCTACCAGGCCTGGCGCAAGAACGTGACCGGCGTGGTAAAGGCGCCGTTCCCGGTGTTCTGGGGGGTGGAAAAGATTTGAGGGCCGGGAGCCTAGGCATGTCGCCTCCTTCACCCCGACCCTGCCCCGGAGGGAGAGGGGGCGATACTGCCTGTTCCTTCCCCCTCTCCCTTCGAGAGAGGGCCGGGGTGAGGGAAACGCGTGGCAACCCCGAAACGGAATGCTAGCCTACCTGACCCGCCGCATCCTGGCGACCATCCCGGTCATGCTGATCGTGGCGCTGTTCGTGTTCAGTCTGCTGTATATCGCGCCCGGTGATCCGGCGGCCATCATCGCCGGGGACCAGGCGAGCCCCGAGGATGTGGAGCGCATCCGCGCCGGGCTCGGGCTAGACCGGCCGTTTTTGGTCCGCTTCGGCACCTGGCTGTGGGACGTGTTGCGTGGCGATCTCGGGACGTCGATCTTCAGCAATCAGCCGGTCACTCGCTTGATCGGTCAGCGGATGGAGCCGACGATCTCGCTCATGCTGCTGACCTTGCTGCTGAGTATCAGCATCGCGGTGCCGATGGGGGTGCTGGCGGCATGGAATCATGGCACCTGGATCGACCGGGTGATCATGATCTTCGCCGTGTTCGGCTTCAGCATTCCGGTGTTCGTCGTCGGCTATCTGCTCGCCTACGTGTTCGCGCTCCAACTCGATTGGTTTCCGGTCCAGGGCTATACGCCGATCGCCAAGGGGTTCGGGCCGTGGCTCAACAACCTGGTTCTTCCCGCGGTCGCGCTAGGCGGGGTGTATATCGCGCTCATTGCCCGCATCACCCGCGCCACGATGCTCGAGGTGCTGAGCCAGGATTATGTCCGGACGGCGAAGGCCAAGGGCGTCGGGAGCCGGACCGTGCTGTTCCTGCATGCGCTGAAGAACGCGGCGGTGCCGATCGTGACGGTGATCGGCATCGGCGTCGCTCTGCTGATTGGCGGGGCGGTGGTTACCGAGAGCGTCTTTGCTATTCCGGGCCTTGGCCGCCTGGTGGTGGATGCGATACTGCGGCGGGACTACCCAATCATTCAGGGCGTGGTGTTGCTGTTCAGCTTTACCTACGTGCTGGTCAATTTAGGCGTCGATCTGCTATATAGCTTATTCGATCCGAGAATTCGCTATTGAGCCAGGTCCTGCTCCCCGATGCGCCTAACGCGACTGCGCGGGTGCCGCATGGGGCCGAGGCGCCGGCGCTGCCGGGCGTGCTTCCCCCGGTTAGAGCGCGTGGCCCGCTTCGCGTGTTCATACGCCGCTACCCCACAATCGTGCTGGGGGGTGTCTTGCTCGCCCTGGTGTTGTTTCTGGCCATTGCAGCGCCGCTGCTGGGCACCGTCGATCCCACGGCGCTAGCCCCGTCCAAGCGGCTACGCTTTCCCTCGGCCCAATACTGGTTCGGCACCGATAGCCTGGGCCGGGACCTCTACTCTCGCACCTTGTTCGGTGCGCGCGTTTCTTTGGAGGTCGGTTTCGGCGTCGCCATCTTGGCCACGCTGATCGGCACGACCATCGGCCTGGTCTCCGGTTTCGTGCGCTGGGCGGACTTCCTGGTGATGCGGGTGATGGATGGGCTGATGTCCATTCCGCCCATCCTGCTCGCCATCGCGCTGATGGCGCTGACCCGGGGCAGCGTCGGCAACGTGATCACCGCTATTACCATCGCCGAAATCCCGCGCGTGTCCCGGCTGGTCCGGGGCGTGGTGCTGTCGTTGCGGGAACAGCCCTATGTCGAGGCGGCAATCGCGTCGGGCACCCGCACGCCGCTCATCATCTGGCGCCACATCCTGCCGAACACGCTGGCGTCCATCACGGTTCAGGCCACCTACATCTGCGCGTCCGCCATGATCACCGAAGCTATCCTGAGCTTCATTGGGGCCGGCACGCCGCCGAACATCCCGTCCTGGGGCAACATCATGGCCGAGGGCCGGGCGCTATGGCAGGTAAAGCCGTTCATCGTGGCATTTCCCGCGCTATTCCTGTCATTGACGGTCCTTTCGGTGAACCTGCTCGGCGACGGGCTGCGTGACGCGCTCGATCCGCGCATGGCGAAGCGGGTATGAAGGACGGGCGCTGAGAATGGCCCTACTCGAGGTCGAGAACCTGCAGACGCATTTCGGCACGCTGGACGGCGTGGTCCGGGCGGTCGAGGGATTGTCGTTCCATATCGATGCCGGTGAGACGCTGGCCATCGTCGGGGAGAGCGGGTGCGGCAAGTCGGTGACGTCCATGAGCATCCTGCGCTTGATTCAGGAGCCGCCGGGGAAGATCGCGGGGTCGATCCGCTTCATGGACCGGGACCTGTTGAGCCTGCCGGAAGCCGAGATGCGGCGCCTGCGCGGCAACGATATCAGCATGATCTTTCAGGAGCCGATGACCAGCCTGAACCCGGTGCTCACGGTTGGGCGGCAAATTGGCGAGGCAGTTCGCCTGCATGAGGGTAAGAACGCCAGGGATGCCGAGGCGCGGGCGGTCGAGATGCTGACCCTGGTGGGCATTCCGGCGCCGGGCCGCCGGGTGCGGGAATACCCGCATCAACTCAGCGGGGGCATGCGGCAGCGGGTGATGATCGCCATGGCGCTCGCGTGCAACCCCAAGCTGCTGATCGCGGACGAGCCGACCACCGCCTTGGACGTGACGATCCAGGCGCAGATCCTGGACCTCATGCGAGATCTCAAGACCCGGCTCGGCTCGGCCATCATGCTGATCACGCATGATTTGGGCGTGGTGGCGGAGATGGCGCAGCGTGTGGTGGTGATGTACGCGGGGCGCAAGGTGGAGGAGGCCACCGCCGTCGAGCTGTTCGGCAATCCGCAGCATCCGTATACGCGCGGGCTGCTGGGGGCGGTGCCGGTGCTGGGCTCGTCGCTTACCGGGCAGGGGCGGACGAAGCTTGCGGAGATACCCGGCCTGGTACCGTCTTTGCGAAAGCCGATCGTGGGCTGCCCGTTTGCCGGGCGCTGCTTGTCGGTCACCGATCTGTGCCGGACGGTGGCGCCCGCGGTCGAGGAGAAGCGGCCCGGGCATCACGTCGCGTGCCACTATGCCGAGTTCGGGCGGATGGCTGCATGACTGCGCTGCTGGACGTCCGTGACCTCAAGAAGCACTTCCCGCTCCGCGGCGGTCTGCTGGGGGGCGTCACGGGCCAGGTTTACGCCGTGGACGGCGTGAGCTTCAGCATTCAGAAAGGCGAGACCCTGTCGCTGGTGGGTGAGAGCGGCTGTGGCAAGAGCACGGTGGGCAAGACCATCCTCCGCCTGTTTTCACCCACGGCCGGGGAGGTCTGGCTGGACGGGGAGCGGATCGACCAGCTCGGCGCGGCACAGCTCCGCCCGCTGCGGCAGCGAATGCAGGTGGTGTTCCAGGACCCGTTCAGCAGCCTCAATCCCCGAATGCGGGTCCGGGACATCATTGCCGAACCGCTGCGCAATTTCGGCTTGGCCCAGGGCAGCGCGCTCGTGGACAAGGTCGCGGCGCTGATGGACACGGTCCGCCTGCCGCGGGACGCCATGCACCGCCTCCCGCACGAGTTCAGCGGCGGCCAGCGTCAGCGCATCTGCATCGCCCGGGCCCTGGCGCCCGGCGCCGACCTCATCATCTGCGACGAGGCCGTGAGCGCGCTGGATGTCTCGGTCAAGGCGCAGATCGTGAACTTACTGTCCGATCTGCAAGACGAGCTGGGGCTGGCCTTGCTGTTCATCAGCCACGACCTAGCGATCGTCGAGCACCTCACGCACCGCGTGGCCGTCATGTACCTGGGCAAGATCGTCGAGATTGCCAGCCGCGCCGCGCTGTTCGCCCGCCCGGCCCACCCCTACACGCGCGCTTTGCTGTCCGCCGTTCCGGTCCCCGACCCGCTGGCCCGGCGTGACCGCATCATCCTCACGGGCGATGTGCCGAGCCCGATCAACCCGCCATCGGGCTGCCGCTTCCACACACGCTGCCCCTACGTGTTCGACCGGTGTCGGGCGGAAGAGCCGGTGCTGCGTTTGCGCACGGAGGGGCAGATGGCGGCGTGCCATCTAGATGAGCTGCCGGCGGTGCGGTCAGTGCCGGTGGCGGCGTGAGGCAAGGGGCGGTCATGGGCTTGTGGAAAGCCGGTAGTCCTCAATCGTGCCACGCCGTTTTTCCAAGATGATCATGGAGCTTACCCGAAAGAACGGCAGGGCGTGGCTGCCCGCGCCGGTGCCGTGAACGGCCCATGACGGGCCGCGGTCTTCGGCCACGAGCGGCCGCTCCTCGGCCAGCTGTTCCGTGCCGTAGGCTGCGGCGATCACGGCCTCCGCCATGGCAATGGCCTTTTCCGGTGTGTCCAGCAGGACGTGGCCCGTCGCTTGCCAGACCTGCCACTGGCTCGCGCTATCCCGGGCGGCTTGCACAGCCTGTCCGGCGGCGATGCCCGGTGGTTCATCCGGGAGTCCACCGGCTGCCGCCAACAGCGCTACTCCTGCAAGGGATTTTAAGTCCACGAGATCTATCGGGGCGTCTCGGCTGCCGCAACATAGGCCGTTACTTGCGTAATCGAGGCAGCTTGGTTGACTTCGGACGCCAGGACCATCGCGAACTGATATTTCCAATCGGGTGGTTGCACATCGACGAAGATGAAGTCCATGGGCGGTAATGGCAGCGCCGCTGTAAGTCCCACGAGTGATAGCTGCGGATGTGTGCTGATGACGTGGCCGCCGATTAGGGTCAGGGCGTACACATACTGCTGGTTCAGCCGTATTTCGGCGGAAGCGCCGGTCTTTATTTCGAAGAAGACCTGGGCGGAGGCGAGGGGACGCTTGGGTGCCCGGGCCACGATGTCGGCGTCGGCCCGCTGTGGGGTGACCGTCGATTTGAGATTGACCTCGATGATCGCCGCCCCGCCCGGGGTGGCTCGGATGCCGCGGACGAGGTCCTCGCGGACGGCATTGTGACGGGCGACCTCGTCCCATCCGGCCTCGATTAGGAAGGGGTTGGCCTTTCGCGACAAGCGTTCGATCAGGCTGGCGTAGGGCCAGAAGGAGGCGGGGCGGAATGCGACGGTGAGGCCGGCCTGGCGGGCGGCCGCCGCCATGCGGTTGCCTTGCGTGGGGAGAACGTGGACGAGCGTGCCGGGGGTGAAGCGGGCGCGCAGGGCGTGGCTGGCGGCCGCAGGCGAAACGGGCATGGTCAGGTCCTTGCTAAGATCGACACTTCATGCCCGCCGATGAGTGTTGATGTAGGATGCGTCGAGCGGCGCCGTGAAACCGATGCCGGAAATGGAGAGTGTCCCGGTTTCGACCACAACCGGCTCAATGGGCCAGCTTCCGTTCGGCTGCCGAGACAGTATCTCGGCCTGGCGCTCCTCGCTGGCTAGCACCAGAATGTCCTGCATGCCGGGAATGCTGACAAAAGCTGGTGAAATTTGACCAGGTTTCGCGCTCGTTGCTGGGTGACAGGATCTCAACTGCAAGGATCGGCTGCTGCACCACGGGTTCGGCCTGGGTGCTGCGGCGCGCGGCGACGGCCACATCGGGGATGCAGATATTGCGGCGGGCTAGCACGCGAGGAACGATACCGGGTGTCACCACAACGTTTCCGGCATGGCCGATGGAAAGCAGGTGCTGCGTCAGCAGAAACACTAGCCAAGCCCGAATCGCTCCATGCGTTTCTGCCGTGGGCGCCATCTGCACCGGCCTTCCATTTTCGAGTTGCCACAGCATGCCATCGCCGGGTTCCCAGGCCAGGGGCTCGTCCGTGGTCATCGTCACTAGGGGCGAAAGGATCGTGTTCATGCCGCATTATAGCACGAGGACGAGCGATGCTGCACCCAGCCAGGTGCGTATCGGCGTAAAGGGCCAAGAGCGGCGCCGAGCAGGTAATACTTGGCGCGCTCGATGGCATGGGTCTGAGCAAGGAGTATTCACGAGCGGTTATCGCCGCCTCCGAAGGTGCCGGAGCGGGGTAGGCCGTTAGGGGGGAGGCGGCCGGATTGGGCGCGGCTGCCGAGCCATTCGGTCATGGGTTCGGTGCGGGTCTTTTCGCCCAAACGCCAGGTAAGGCCATCGGTGAAGCGGAACACCTTGGCGTCCGCGAGCTTGGCGTCCTTCAGCTTCTGCAGCAGCACGCCGCTGCCACGGGCGAAGACGGGGATCTGGTCGAGCGGGAATACCAGCAGCTTGCGGTTGGTGCCGAGGACCGCGACGTGGTCGCCCTCCGCTGGACTGCACAGCAGCAGGGCCTCACCCGGTGGCACGTTCATGATTTGCTTGCCGGTACGCTTTTCGGCCAGAAGATCCTGCGATTCGATCAAGAAGCCCCGCGCGCCGGTTGTGGCGACGAGGTAGCGGGCGGCGTCCCGCCAGACGAACAGATCCACAACCTCATCATCCTGCGCCATTTCCGCCAGGACGCGTATCGGCTGGCCGTCCCCGCGGCCGCGCGGTAAGTCGCTGGCGCGCAGGGTGAAAGCGCGTCCGTTGCTGACCATCAGGCAGAGCCGGTCGGTGGTTTGACAGGCTACCAGCCGGTGCAGCTTATCGCCGTCTTTGAACCTGAGGTCCGGCGTATCGGCCACGTGGCCGCGAACGGCGCGAATCCATCCCTTGGCGGATAGGATTATCGTGACTGGCTCACGCTCGATCAGCGACTCGGCATCGACCTCGACAGTATCTGGGGCGCGGCCCAGCACCGTGCGTCTTGTGCCGAGTGGGCCTGCGGCGAATTTGGTGTGCAGCTCCTGCAGCTCTGACTTAATGCGGGTCCAACGGAGCGCCGGGTCGGCCAGGAGGGCGGTTAGGTCCTTTGCCTCGCGGGTGAGCGCCTTATGCTCCTTCTGGATTTCGATCTCCTCGAGGCGGCGAAGGGCGCGGAGGCGCATGTTGAGAATCGCCTCGGCCTGGACGTCCGAGATGTCGAACCGGGTCATCATGACCGGTTTCGGATGATCCTCCTCACGGATGATGCGGATGACCTCGTCGAGGTTGAGGAACACCTTCAAGTAGCCGCTCAGTACTTCGAGCCGGCGTTCGATTGCGGCAAGGCGATGGCGGGAGCGGCGCTCCAGCACCTCCTGCCGGTGGTGCAACCATTCGCGCAGGATGCCGCGCAGGCCCAGCACCATGGGAGTGCGGTCCTTCGTCAGCACGTTCATGTTGAGCGGAAAACGCTGTTCGAGCGCGGTGGCGCGGAACAGCGTTTCCATCAGGACTTCCGGCTCCACGGTGCGGGCGCGCGGTTCGAAGACGATGCGGACCAGCTCAGCGCTTTCATCCCGGAAATCTGCTAGGAACGGCAGCTTTTTCTCTTCGAGCAGCGCGGCGATCTGCTCGATCAGCCGGTTCTTCTGCACCTGGTAGGGGATCTCGGTCACCACGATGGTCCAGGTGCCGTGCTTCTGCCGCTCGACCTCCCATTTGGCGCGGATGCGGAAGCCGCCGCGGCCGGTTTCGTAGGCCTGCAGCAGCGCAGCCGGCTCCTCCACGACGGTGCCGCCGGTCGGGAAGTCGGGGCCTGGCATGTGCGTCAGCAGGTCCGCCGTGGTGGCGTCCGGATGCTGGATGAGATGGATGGCGGCCGCGATGACCTCACCCACGTTGTGCGGCGGGATGCTCGTCGCCATCCCGACGGCGATGCCCATGGCACCATTGGCGAGCAGGTTGGGGAAACCGCCGGGCAGTACGACCGGCTCGTTATCTTCGCCGTCGTAGTTCGGGCGGAAATCCACAGCGTCATCATCGATGCCGGCCAGCAGCGCCTGCGCCACCTCGGTCAGGCGGGCCTCGGTATAGCGCATGGCCGCGGGGTTATCGCCGTCGATGTTGCCGAAATTGCCCTGACCCTCGATCAGCGGGTAGCGGGTGGCGAACTCCTGCGCCAAGCGCACCATGGCGTCGTAGATCGAGGCGTCACCGTGCGGGTGGTACTTACCCATGACGTCACCCACCACGCGGGCGCATTTCTTGAAGCCGGACGCCGGGTCGAGCTTCAGCAGGTGCATGGCGTAGATCAGCCGCCGGTGCACGGGTTTCAGTCCGTCCCGCACGTCGGGCAGGCTGCGCGACATGATCGTGCTGAGCGCATAGGCGAGATAGCGCTCACTGAGCGCATCGCTAAGATTGGTATCCTGGATGAGGCCGGCGAGGTCGTCAGGCATGGTGGAACATATCAGGAACTCACTCAGCTGACAACGCCAAAACGTGGTCATACAGCATGTGTCGCGCCGGGGGCATCGGGCGGTGCTGATGACCGAAAGCGTCGCGCTGCAGGAAGTGTCCGGTGAGCTTCAGGCCGTCCCGCCATTCAGCCGGGCCCGAATGGTTGGCACCGATCAAGAAACCGGGCAGGGCCAGCAGCTTGTCCCGCCACGCGCCGGCGGCGTCCGCCGCAACCGCCCGGCCGGTGCGCGGCGAGACGTAGGCAAGCCCGGCCGTGGCTCCCGTTACGGCGCAGCATGAGACATCTAGGCCATAGCCCAGTTCTTGCAGCAAAACCGTTTCCCACACCACGAGATCGGCGATGGCGGGGGGCCCTTGCGCTAAGCCGGCGATCAACTGCACCAGCCCGGCGAACACCGCCGGGTGCGGCTCACGTTCCGGCAGCGCGCCCTCGGCCACAGCGCAAGCCGAGGATAGGACGGCCAGCGCAAGCTTATCGTCCATGGCCAGGGCCGCACCGGGATGCACCAACTCGGCCGAGAACGCGCCGAGTTGGTCATTGAGGCGAGCGACCCACCGCGCCTGCACCAAGTTGCCGGGCTGCCACAAGGACGCTTGCGACCGCGATCCGCCGCCGCGCGCCAGGCCCCGATGCGGGCCATGCGCCTCCGTCAGCAGCGTCACCAGCGCATCACCCTCGCCATACGCGCGCGCCGCCAAGATCACGGCGGGCGCGTCCCATTCAGGCATCGTCGAGGCCGATGGCGCGCAGGCGGGCATTCTCCTCGTCCCAGCCGGCCCGCTCCTTCACGTTCAGAAACAGGTGCACCGGGCGGTCCAGCAGGCCCGATAGCTCGCGCCGGGCCCGGGCGCCGATTTCCTTGATGCGGCTGCCCTGGGCGCCGATCAAGATCGCCTTGTGCCCGGCGCGGCTCACATACACCGTCGCCTCGACACGGACCGAGCCGTCGGGCTTTTCTTGCCAGTTCTCGGTCTCGACCGTCGTGCCGAACGGGATTTCCTCTTGGATTTGAAGGAAAATCTGCTCCCGGACGATCTCGGCGGCCAGCATGCGGTCCGGTAGATCGGTCAGGTCGTCATCGGGATACAGATGCGGCCCCTCCGGCACGCCGGCGGCCAGCGCGTCCAGCATCCGGTCGAGCCCGCCGCCGGTTGCGGCGCTGACCATGAACGTCTCCTCGCACGGCAGGATGGCGCTGAGCTGCGCTGTGAGCGGCAGCAGCGTATGTGCGGCGATAAGGTCGATCTTGTTCAGCACGAGCCAGGTCCGCCGCTTTTGCGCCGCGATCTTGGTCGCGATCTCCAGCACCGCCTCCGTCGCGCCTTTCTGCGCATCGACCAGCAGCATGGTGATGTCAGCGTCGGCCGAGCCGCTCCAGGCCGCCTTGACCATGGCCCGGTCCAGCTTGCGCTTCGGCGCAAAAATACCGGGCGTATCGACCAGTAAGATCTGTGATGCGCCACGCATCAGGATGCCCAGCACGCGAAACCGCGTCGTTTGCGCCTTGGGCGTGACGATCGAAAGCTTGGCTCCCGTAAGCCGGTTCAGCAGCGTGCTCTTGCCGGCATTGGGCGCACCCACGATCGCGACGAACCCGCATCGGGTAGGATACTCGTTCATGATTTCAACAAATCCAGTAAGGCCGAGGCCGCTTCCCGCTCGGCGACGCGCTTGCTCTTGGCCGTTCCGGTCGCGTCCCTTCCACCGCCTGAAACCTTAATCACGAACTCGGGCGAGTGTGACGGGCCGCTGCGGGCCTGCTCGCTATAGATGGGTAACGCGAGCCCGCGTGCCATGAGCCATTCTTGCAGCGCGGTCTTCGCATCCTTGGGCGGAACAATCTGCGCCTCCATGGCGGGCAGCCAGGCCGAGCGGACGAAGTGGCGGGCGGCATCCAGCCCGCCGTCCAGATAGAGCGCGCCGAGCGACGCCTCCATCGCGTCCGCCATCACGTTGGCGGAGTTGCCGACCCCGGCTGCGGCTTCGCTCCGGCCGATATCGAGCATGCGGGATAGGCCGGCCCGTTCAGCGATACTGGCCAGCACTGCGCGGGAGACGAGGTGCGCCTGGCGGGGGCCCAACTCGCCCTCTTGCTCCTCCGGGAAGCGCTCGATCAACCATTCGGCAATGAGCAGGCCAAGCACGCGGTCACCCACGAACTCCAGCCGTTCGTTGCTGCCGACCCCGCGGCGTTCGCCTTTCCGGTGCGCCGGGCGGCGGCCGTGTGCCGCGGACCGGTGGGTGAGCGCCTCGCTCAGCAGGGCAGGGTCGTTGAAGCTGTGCCCGAATATATCTTCGGCATCCGTCAAGAAACGCCGCGTAGCAGGCGGGACCAGCGGATTTCGAATGGCCACTCCCACACTTGCCACCAAGGCGCCTCGGCGTCGATCGAGAACCAGATGAACTCGGCCCGGCCGACTAGATTTTCCATCGGCACGAAGCCGACGCCGCCGTTGGGATCGCGGCTATCGCTCGAATTGTCGCGGTTGTCACCCATGGCGAATACATGGTTCTCCGGTACGAGGAACTCCTGAGTCGAGTTTAGCCCACCGACCTCGATCTCTTTTAAGATTTCGTGCTTACGGCCATTCGGCAGTGTTTCGGTGTATTCGGTGGCGATCGTGCGGCGTCCGTTATCTTCGGCCGTGTAGTCGCCGACTAGCCGACGCGGGGCCTGCGTGCCGTTGATGTAGAGTTGGCCGCTTTTCATTTGAATGCGGTCACCGGGCAGGGCGACGATGCGCTTGATGTAGTCAGTACTATTGTCACGCGGCCACTTGAACACAGCCACGTCGCCACGCTCGGGCGGCCGGCCGAAAATTCGTCCGGAGAACAGGTTTGGCGAGAGCGGCAAGGAAAAACGAGAATATCCGTAACTGTACTTCGATACGAACAGAAAATCACCGACCAACAGCGTCGGGATCATGGACCCGGACGGGATGTTGAACGGTTCGAAGGCGATGGTGCGGATGCCAATTGCAATCAGGCCGGCATAGACAAGGGTTTTGACGTTTTCAAGGACGCCGGTTTTCTGCTTCGCCATGTAAGGAGTTGTTCCGGTGTTCAGAGGAGTGGGTTGAACCCGACCCGGCGCCCTTTTGTCAAGAAAGCGGGGCCGACGAGATTATAACCTGCGCGAACGCATACGGGTATTCGTCCGTGATGGTAAGCGCCAAATGCGGCGCGTGCCCGGCGGGCAGCAGAGAGTGCAGCCGGTGGAGCGCACCGCCCGTGAGCGCCAGGGTAGGCTGGCCGCTGGGCAGATTGACGACGCCCATGTCGGAATGGAATACCCCGCGCGCAAAGCCGGTGCCGAGTGCCTTGGCGCAAGCCTCCTTGGCGGCGAAGCGTTTGGCAAAGGTGGCCGCCCGGCCCGAGGCGGCGCGGCGGTCTGCCCGGGCCCGCTCCGCGGCAGTGAAGACGCGGGCGAGGAAGCGGTCACCAAACCGCTCCATGACCTTTTCCACGCGGCGGATGTCGCATAGATCGGAGCCAATTCCCAAGATCATCCGCGGGCGCGCTCCACCTGCGTAACCCCCGGGGCGGCCCGCAGGCCGGCGATGACAGTCCCGAGGTGACGCAGATCGCGCACCTCCACATCCAACAGGATCTCCATGAAGTCCTGCTGGCGATTGGTGATCTTGAGTTGGGCCACGGTCCCATCATGCTTGGAGACGGCGTTGGTGAGGCTTGCCAGCGCGCCGGGCGTGTTGGTGGCGATGGCGCTGATCCGCCCCGTATGCGCGCTGACTAAACCGGCGGTTGCCGTTTCCCAATCGACGTCGATGAAGCGCTCGGGCGTCGCGGCAAAGCTTTCGAGGGTCTGGCACTCCCTCGTATGAATGGTGACGCCCTTTCCTGTGGCGACGATGCCGACGATGCGATCGCCGGGCAGAGGGTGGCAGCAGCCCGCGTAGTGCACGGCCATGTTGCTGACGAGCCCGCTGATGGGCAGGCCGTCGCGTGCCATCGAGCGGCCGGCGCGCGGCGGCAGGCTGGGCATCATGCGCGGCGCACGCGGGGTTTGCCGCAGCTCCGGATAGAGGGTGTGGACGACGTCCTTGGGTCCGATATTGCCGTTCCCGACGGCGACGTAGAGATCATCGAGCGTGGCGGCCTTGAGCGGCTTTAGCGCGCCGTCGAGCACCTTTTCGCCGCCGTCCACGCCTTCTTGACGAAAGGCTTTGGCCAGGATGGCCCGGCCATTGTCGATGTATCCTTGCCTTTGCTGGGCCGCGATGTGCCGCCGGATGCGGGCACGTGCCTTGCCGGTAACGACGAACCGCTCCCAGGCTGGGGAGGGCGTGCCGCCGCGGGCGGTCATGATTTCGACTTGGTCGCCGTTCTGTAGCTCGTGCCGGAGCGGTAGCAGGCGGCCGTTTATTTTGGCGCCGACGCAGCTGTCGCCGACCTGGCTGTGCACGGCGTAGGCGAAGTCTATGCTGGTGGCGCCCCGGGGCAGTTCGATCAGTTGGCCCTTGGGAGTGAAGCAGAAGACTTGGTCCTGATACAGTTCGAGCTTAGTGTTTTCTAAGAAGTCGTCGGCTGCCTGGCTGTTATCTAGAATTTCGAGCAAGTCTTGTACCCAGCGGAACTGCTGCAGCTCACTAGACGAGGCGTCGTGTTGTTTGTAGAGCCAGTGGGCTGCGACACCGTTCTCTGCGACGTCATGCATATCGACTGTCCGGATCTGCACTTCAATCTTCTGATTGCGCGGCTCACGCAGCGTGACGCCGGTGTGCAGGCTTCGGTAGCCGTTAGATTTGGGCGTGCTGATATAGTCCTTGAACCGACCACCGATGACGGGGTAGGCGGCATGGATCGCCCCCAGGGCCATGTAGCAGGCGTCGCGGGACGGCATGACGACGCGGAAGGCCATGATGTCGGAGAGCTGTTCGAACGCGACGTTGCGCCGCTGCATCTTCTCCCAGATGGAGAAGGGGGATTTCTCCCGTCCTGTCACCTCGACGGGATCGGCGCCGGCGTCGCTGCAGACCCGGATCAGTTCTTGCCGGACCTCCTCGATGACGTCGGCGCCCTGGCCGCGTAGGAAATTGAGGCGCGCCTGGATGGTGTCGAACGCCTCCGGCTCCAATTGCGCGAAGCTCAGGGTCTGTAGTTCGGTCTTCAGCGCGTCCATGCCGATGCGTTCGGCCAGTGGCGCGTAGATCTCCATCGTCTCGCGCGCAATACGCTGGCGCTTTTCGATCCGGTCCACGTAATGCAGCGTCCGCATGTTGTGCAGCCGGTCTGCCAATTTGACGAGCAGGACGCGAATATCCTTGCTCATCGCCAGCACGAGCTTGCGGAAGTTCTCCGCCTGCTTGGTCCGGTCTGACTGCAGCTCGAGGCGAGTGAGTTTGGTCACTCCATCCACGAGCCCGCCGACCGAGGTGCCGAACCGCCGCTCGATCTCTCCCAGAGTGACCGGAGTGTCCTCGATCACGTCATGCAACAAGGCGGTGGCTATACTTGCCGTGTCGAGCCGGTAGCCAGCAAGGATGTCCGCGACGGCGAGCGGGTGAGTGATGTAGGGATCGCCGTTTTCGCGAACTTGCGCTGAATGGGCGGCCTCGGCCACCGAGAACGCGCTGTCAAGCATGACGAAGTCGGCCCGTGCGTCATAGGCACGAACTTTGGCCATCAGCTCAGTCTGCAAGCCGCGCGGAAGGCTTAGCCCCGTGCCGGAGCCGTCAGGCGCGCGGACGAGGCGGTCAGCGACGCGAACGGCCGCCCAGCTCCGCCTCGATGGCGGCCTCGATATCCTCTGGCGAGAGGTCTTCGACCGGCATCTGGTTGGCCTCTTCCTCGGCCGAGACGTCCTGTAGGCCGAAGATGTTCTGATCCGTCGGGATAAGGTCCAGAACCTCCTCGTCCGCAGGCTCCGGCTCGGGCGCACGGGATAGGGACTTCACCAAATCCTGCTCCAGCCGGGGTAGCTCGATGGTTTCTTCGGCGATTTCCCGGAGAGCTACGACAGGGTTCTTATCATTGTCCCGGTCGATCGTGAGTTCCTCACCGCGGCTGAGATTGCGGGCGCGCTGGGCCGCAAGCAAGACGAGCTCGAAGCGGTTGGGGATTTTCTGGACGCAGTCTTCGACCGTCACGCGGGCCATGGGTCGCCTCTATACCACTTTATGAACGGCTAGACTTAAGCTGCGAGGCCGGTTTTCGCAAGTGCGAGAAGCGGTCGAAGTTGAACGGGGATGGGTCAACGATGGGCGGGCTACTTGTCACGAGGTCCGCCATTAGATGGCCTGCGCCGGGCCCGATTCCGAAACCGTGGCCGGAAAAGCCGCTGGCGACGTGAAATCCTGGGACGCTGGATATTCCGGCGATGACTGGGACGCCGTCCGGTGTAACGTCGATCAAGCCGCCCCAGCTCGCTGCCACCTGCATCGCCGCAAAGCCCGGGAAGGCGCGCACGAGGGCGGCGCGGCCTTGCGCGAGGTTCGATGGACTAGGCGCCGGGTCTAATACCCGGGTTGTCTCGAATGGCGTAACTTCGTCCATGCGCCATCGCCGCGGCTGATGCCACTCTGCCAAGAATGCGCGAGGGCGGAGGCGCAACCGCAATTCTTTCCGCTGTTCGAAAAGAGCCGGGGCAAAGCGGCGGAACTGCCGAAAGCTTTCAGGAGTGATGTTTGTTTCGGTTTCGTTGCGTTGCGCGATCGTGTAGCCGCCATCTGCCCGGCGCCGGAATGCAAAGTTGGCGCCGCCTACACTCAGCGCAGGGCCGGGCATGGGTGCCGTGCGGAGGACCGAGCCCAAGACGGTGAGTTGCGGAAAATCGATGCCTTGGTTACCGCAGAACAGGCGTGACCAGGCGCCGCCCGCTAGCACCGCCGCGCCGCATGCGATCCTGCCATACTCGGTCAGGACACCGCAGACCCGGCCGGCCTGGAGGTCCAGACCTCGTGCGGCGCACCGTTCGACGATAATGGCGCCCGCCTCACGCGCGTGCCGGGCCAGCGCCTGCACGGCGATGGACGGCTCCGCCCGTCCGTCCTCCGGAGTGTGGAGGCAGCCAGCGAAGCGCTGTGCCGCCTCTGGCAGCAAGCGCGCGGTCTCATCAGTACTGAGCAGGCGGGAACTGATCTGATAAGTCTGCGCCTTGCTCAGCCATCCGGATTGGGCTTGCATCTCAGCTTCGGACGTCAAGAGTAAGGCCGTGCCGGCCCGGTTGAAGCCGACGGATTGGCCGAAGCGCTCCCACATGCGCACGCTTTCGATGGCGAGTGGCACCTCGGCCAAATCCCGTCCGGCTGTCCTGCACCAGCCCCAGTTCCGGGTGGACTGCTCGGCGCCGACTGCCCCTTTCTCGACGAGGGTCACCGGCACCCCGCGTTGTGCCAGAGACAATGCGGTGCAGACGCCAATGACACCACCGCCGATGACGACGACGTCGCTCTGGACGGGCTGCTTCTCGGACATCTAATCCTTCACGCCGTCCGCATATTGGGCCAGCGATGTACGCAGATGGCGGATTTTTGCTTCACTAGACGAGAGGATGCCCGCGAACGGGAAGGCGGGATCGACGCGCCGGCATATCTCGTGATCCTCCTGGAACACTTGCCGGTTAACAGCCGCTGCGGACGTGAAGAATTGCTCGGTCACGCTGGCGGGCATCGTCGTCCGAGCCGTGAACATGCGGCTTCGCAGATGGGTTTGTGCGCCGTTCTTGGATGGCATGTAGCTTTGCAGGGCATAGGTGTAGCCGAAGGTGGACGTCACAAAGCTAAAAGGGAAGAGGTAGAGTGCCTGGTATCCACGATGCTGATGTCGCAGGTCGAAAAAGCGGTCCATGGCGCTTAGCGCACGCGCCTGCCTGGGATTGCCGATGCTGGCGGTCAGCCTGGAATTGCATCCAAAGTATTCATCATTGATGTTGATGAGATCTAATCGGCCTAGCGTTTCCGCATGCACCATGGCGACATGATCGGGCTCGAGCGCGTTTTCGACGGCGACTTGCCAGGGGCATTGCAACCCTTCGGTCAGAAGATCATGCGGGTGGGCGATGTCTGCCGACATTCCAGCGAGGAGGGGCCAAGTCTCTTGGATCTGCGCGGCCAAGCTTATCTTAGAATCGCAACCGACGAACAAGAAGTCGCCGCACCATTCAACCGAATATTGGTTCAAACGAGCCGCGGCTAAGTCACAAGGCTGGTAGTTCTCGGGCCTGGGAATGCGCACTTTACCGCCCCGGTAGCTCCAGCCGTGGTAGGGGCATAGGGCAGGGGCATTCCCTGCGCAGTCTAAGAAGAAGCGAGCGCCGCGGTGAGGACATACATTGTCAAACGCGATGATTGTTCCTTTGTCATTGTAGAGAACGAGTTCGCCCAAGGGCCAGTCGAGCCGGGCGAAGTCACGGTCATTGGCAAGTTCGCACCGGTGCGCGACCAAATGCCAGCAGTTCCGTGCCAGGGTCATGTCTCTGGTCAAAGGCGTCTTGCCGGAGCGGCGTAGAGGGTTGCACCATCGGGCACCGGGCGGACCACTACCGCGCCGGCACCGATAATGCAGCGTTCGCCAAGCACGAGGTGAGGCAGCACCCGCGCACCGGAGCCGAGAAATGACTGACGCCCGATTCGCACGCCACCGGTAAGGTCCACATAGCCTGATACCGTCGAGTGATCACCCAGCATGGCGTCATGGCCCACGCTGGCATAGCCGTTGAGGAGGCAGAACTCACCGACGACCGCATTGGCCGATATGTCAGCGAAGACGCTGACCACGGTGCCGCGACCGATCTTTGCCGACGCCGAGACCCAAGCCGTGGGATGCAGTAGCGTCGCGAACTGCGCTCCGGCATCGAGAAGTTTGCCGGTGATCGCCGCCTTTGATTTCGGATCGGCTATGGCGAGGACGAGCAGCCAGTTTTGCGGCGTGCGAAAGCCGGTGATCGGGCCGAGTTGTGGCAGATCGTGCCCGGTGCCCCGCATGGGCTGATCCGTGTCATCGATATAGCCCACGAAACGATGGCCGTTCAAGGAAAGGCTGGGCGCGAACCAGTCGTGGATTTCGCGGGCGAGGGCGCCGCCGCCCACGAGAACATGGTCGGTCATGTCGTCATCCTGCCGTATATCCCCCATCGACCGCCCACACGGCCCCAGTGACCCAAGACGCTGCCGACGACAGGAGAAAAATGGCTGCGGACGCGAGGTCATCGGGCTGTCCGAAGCCGAGGATGTGCGAGCGCTCGTAAGCCGCTACCGAAGCCGCAGAAAGCCCTCGCGTCAGCCGCTCATGCATTTCAGTTTGCACACCGCCGGCCGCGATGGCGTTGACGCGGACTGCAGGCAGCTCCGACGCTAGTGAGCGGGTGAGGCCTTCGATGGCCGCTTTAGCGGCCGAGTATGTAGTCATGCCGGGTTGGCCCCGGGCGGCTGCAGCCGATGACATTAGAACGATCGATGCACCGGGCCGCATAGCGCCGGCCCTGGCCGCAGCACGCGCGATACCGAGGGCTGCAAAGAGGGACGCTCCTAAAGCGGTGTCGATATGCTTTTGCCGCACGAGACGGGCAGGGAGGGTAAGCTCGGTTCCCGCGGCATGAAAGATACCGTCCAAGCCTTGAATACCCGCGGCGTCAGCCATCAGCGCCGCTGATTGATCCGCAGTGTCGATCGATGCCGCCATCATCCGGTGGCCGGAGCCCGTTAGCGACGCGACTGTCTGCTCCAGCCGTGCATGATCGCGTCCGCTTGCGATGATGCGAGCACCGCACTTGGCCGCCATGATGGCGGTTGCCCGGCCGAGCCCGGAGGACGCGCCGGTGATCAGAATTGTGCGGTCCGCGAGGGCGGTGGGAGAGAAGATCACCGGATCAGCTCCGCGCAGTCCAACGCACCCGTTCGCAGAAACGCCGCACCCCAGGAAAGGCCGACTCCGAAGCCGGCGAGGACGATGCTTTGAACCGAGCCGGTCAAGGCGGTTTCACGCTCTGTACACAGCAATAGCGGGATCGACGCCGAACTCGTGTTTCCGAACCGGTCGATGTTGATCGGGGCGCGGGCAGGATCGATGCCGGACTTCTTCGTGATATGACGCAGCATGAAGCGGTTGGCCTGGTGCAGGGCCAATATGTCCACAGCGCTGGATTCTTGTTTGGCTTGTTCGAGGACCGATCTTAGCAATGCCGGGACTGTTCCGAGCGTGAAGCCGAACACTTCGGTGCCGTTCATCATCAAGGTTTGCGCACCTTCCGCTTCGCGAAAGCCACCGCCTGCCATGGCAATGTGCGCCGCACCCTTACCGTCACTGCCCAGCACGAAATGGCTGGCGGCGGCACCCGGGTCGCATTCCAACGCGGTCGCCGAGCCTGCATCCCCGAACAGAAGCGATGTACTACGGTCGTCTGGGTCGATCATCCGGCTGCTGGTGTCGCCTGCCAGGAGCAACACACGCCGGCAACCAGCGTTGATCAGTGCCGCGGCGAGCCATAGGCCGTAAACGTAGCCAGAGCAGCCCAATCCTACGTCAAAAGCCTGGCAGGTGACCGGGAGTCCAAGAGCCCCGTGCAACACGCAGGACGTGGCTGGAAGCCGATGATCAGGCGTTTGGGATACGAAGATGAGCGCATTCACGGTTGATGGGTGCCAACCGGTTCTATCCAGCAAGCGTTTTGCAGCGGTTAGGCACAAATCACCCGCGGTCTGGCCGGGGTTCGCGTAATAGCGGGTTTCGACACCCGTCATCGCCGTTATGTCAGCGACGGCTTTGACCCCGAACCGGTCCGCGAAAGCGGCGTTGGCGACGGCACGGTCCGGGATGGCGGACACGATGCCGCGCAACCGGACGTTCGGGATCGTGTATCCGGGGCCGGACAAATTAGGCTGCGACGGTCTGAGTGACGAGCGCTTCGAGATCCGAGAGTGTAGTGCACTTGGTCAGATCGCTTCCGCTCACGAGCATACCGAAGCACTCATCGATGAGAGCTACGCAAGAGATGATGGCCAGGGAGTCCCAGTTATGTTCAAGCAAGCTGAAACTGGGTAGGATACGATCCGCATCGACCTCAAAGATGTCTGCCAGACCTTCGTGGAACTGCTTCAATTTAAGATACTCCCTAGTTGATTGTGATGTTCGTTGCCGCCCACGAGTAGCCTGCACCGAACCCCACCAGCATTACCGAAGCCGCTGGCGCATCGGCGTTGATCAGGTCAGACAGGGCGATCGGGATCGAGGACGAGACGGTATTGCCGCAATGAGACATCGAGACCGCGAATTTTTCCCGCGGGATTCGGATCTTCCGCCGCAATGTTTCGAGCAGAAAAGCATTGGCTTGATGGAATACGAAGTGATCGATCTGATCGAGGTCCAGCCCGCTCGTTCCGGTCAGTGCCGCTATTGCCTTTGGCACCTCGGCTAGGCTGAACGCCATGATGGCGGCGCCGTCCATGAACAGGTTTGCGGCCGAGCGGGTATTGCCGGAGTTGTCTTGCGCGGCGATGGCGCTTGCGGGCGAGGCGGGTTGCCGCATGCCGCCGGCGGGCACACACAGCCGGTCAGCGCCCGATCCGTCCGTGCCGAAGACAAACGGGCCTATGAACTCCCGGTCTGACGCAACAGCCTCGATCAAGGTAGCGGCAGCACCGTCACCGAACAGAGTCCGGACGCTACGGTCCATGGGGTGAATGAGCTTGGAGTAGGTATCACCGGTCAAGAGGAGGATAGTATCGGCAAGTCCTGATTCGATCAGGCTTTTTGCGAGTGCTAGGCCATAGACGAAGCCCGAGCAGGCCAGCCCGAGGTCCAGCGCTCCGCAAGCCTGCCGCAACCCGAGCCGGTGGTGCAGGATGCATGCTCCGGACGGGATTGGGTGATCTGGCGTCTGCGTGCAAAATAGGAGAAAATCGATCTGTTCGGGGGCAACCCCGTGCGTCTCAAACAGAGAGCGGGCTGCTGTGTAGGCGAGATCCGCCGCAGTCTCATCCGGTGCAGCGATACGCCGCTCGACGATGCCGGTTTTGGCCTCGATCTTGTCTGCCGTCCATCCCGGGTAGATTAGCGCCAAGTCTGAATTGGAAAGAACCGTCTCAGGCAGATGGCTGGCAACGGCACGCAGCTTTGCCGTGCGGTGGGAACGACTCATGGAAGGGTGCCTATTTTGGACCAATCGATCTCTCCAGCTTCGACCCAGCTTCGACCAAAAGCTGCCGTGATTATGCCGGTGATTGGTTAATAAATCGTTTAGCTAGGGGTCCCGGTAGCAGCGGAACCGAAACTACGTTCAGCCCTCGTCTTGGCTGGTGGCGGCAGCATCGCACAGGGCCTGAGTTCGCCGGTGCGATGCCGTCCGGCAGGATGAAGGAATACTGTCCGAGCATGTTCATGTGCTTGAAGCCAAGCGGCGACAGCGCGCGCGGCTTTCTCACCCTGGTCGCCATGCTGGAGGTAGTGGGGAAGCAGATGCACGGCCGCTCGGGCGGCAAGCTTCCTGTGGTGGCTGAACTGCAGTTTCGATTCCGCTGCTACCGGACCCCTAGCTACTGCGCTTAGTGGCGGTAGTCTGCGAAGCGCTCACCAGCCCGGACGCCGTCGGCTAAATCGAGGAGCGAGCGCATGTAACGCACGCCGTCAAATGCCTCGGCAGTGAAGGCGAGAGCGGGCTCGGCCAAGTCTGTGTAATCCGTCGGATCGTTATATTGGGCCGCGAGCCATTGGGGCAGGGCCGAATCTGTTGGATCAAACCCAGAGAAGGTCGGTATATGATGCAGCGCATCGCGCATGTAGGCGTTCTGGTCAGACAGAACGCAGCAGCGCGCATCGAGTCCGTAGGCCACTCGTTCATGCACGCCTGAGGCGAAATTCGGCGTGGTGTTCAGCATGTATTGGGTCTCCGCATAGATTTGCGGAAGGCAGCCGGCGCCGATTGCGGGATGGAACCGCGCGCGGCCGGCCCGGTGGCTGATGTGATCCCAGCCCCGGCCGTATATGTCGGCCGGCACATCCAGTAGCGCTGCGACAAGTGCTGTAGAGCGGGAGTCGCGGACATAGAGGTCGAGCTCTGCCATGAGGCCGAACAAGATGTCGGTCCGGCCGTCAAACGTGATCTGATGGGCCGCCGCCGCTTCGATCAGGAGTCCGGTAATGTCGCCTGTTGGTAGGGCAGTGGCTGCGTGACCAGCGTCTTCAAGGACCGCGCGCATGCGTGCGGGCAGAGCCGCCCAGCCCTCACGCCGTGCTACCGGGTCACCGCCAGTTTTGACGAGCACCATGCGCCGGGGGCGATCCCGCCAGGCGATGCTGTCCCGCAGCGGATTAGGGATCAAGCCACCTTGCACCACGGCGGAAACTTGGCTCGAGCGAATGAATTGCCGCTGGACGCTAAGCCATTCAGGATAGAGATAGGCGTTCACCACAAAGCGGGACGCGACGGCATGATTGCAGGGCCGCCAGCACGGCGAGTCGGCCAGTACGGAGACGAAGGGCACCTGTATCCGCTCCCACAGGTTTTGCCCTTCGATCTGCAAGCCGGCGCCGATCCCCGCGTGGCCCCATGCCATGGCCACGCCTGATTTCAGGACGGTTTCGAGCTGATTCGGCCAGTCCGGGTCCGCGAGATCGATGAGCTGCGGCGTGTAGCCAAACGGCTCCATTAAGCTCATCAATCCATGGCTGAGGTGGCGCAGAATCCCATTCTCATTCTGACCAACGAATGAGACTATGGCGCCGCTCACGACGCGTTTTCCGATGTAACAAACAAGGTCCGGTCCTTAGAACGTAACAGGACCACGGTAGCACTCGAAAGTTAACGAACCCTTTCTAGGGCTCGTTTTGTTTTACAGATTGCCACAACGCCTCCATTACCGGCAGCGCAGCCTCCGCAGGCGTGGTGCCCTGGTCCGCGAGGCAGTTCTCGACAGCCTGAAAACGCCGGGTGAACTTGGCGTTCCCCTGGCGCAAGCATGCCTCAGGATCGAGGCCCAGCTTGCGCGCGAGGTTTGCTGCCACGAACAGCACGTCTCCCATCTCGTCGGCGAGGCGGGCCGGGTCTGCTGCTGCGAATTCCGCGCGCAATTCGGCCAACTCCTCCTGCATCTTGTCCAGCACGGCCAACGCGTCCGGCCAATCGAAGCCTACGCGGGCCGCCCGGGCGGTGAGCTTCAGCGCCCGGCTCAGGGCAGGGAGCCCGGTGGGAACGCCGGCCAAGGCGCCGGTCTGCCGCCGGGCTGCACGCTCCGACTGCTTATGATCTTCCCATCGCGCAGCGTCGGAACCGGCTGCACCGGCAAACACATGAGGATGGCGGCGGACCAGCTTATCCGCGATCGAACGCGCCGCGTCCGCGAAGCCGAACAGGCCGGCTTCTTCGGCCATGCGCGCGTGGTAAACGACTTGAAACAGCAGGTCGCCCAACTCGTCCGGCAGCGCCGCCATGTCCCGCTGGGCGATGGCGTCGGCCACCTCGTATGCTTCTTCGATCGTGTAAGGGGCGATGCTGGCGAAATCCTGCTGCTGGTCCCACGGGCAGCCGGTTTCGGGGTGGCGCAAGGCGGCCATGATGCCGAGCAGCCGGGTGAGCTCGGCCGTTGCGCGTTCGTGATCTAGGGCAGACACAGCACATCCTTCAGCACGATAAGGGATATTATGGAAACTTTAGGATTAGGCCGTCATAGGCCGGCTCGACATTCTCAGGCAGGCGCGCCTGTAGCCAGGCCCAGTCGACGTCCCACCCCATATGCGTCAGTACTGTCCGGCGCGGACGTACGCGCTCACGCCATTGCAGGACTTGGTCCAGATTAGCATGGGTATGATGTGCCCGGCGTTGGAAGCAATCGACGACCCAGGTATCGACCCCTTCAAGCTGCGCGAGCGCGTCATCGGTGAGCGCGGCGACATCCGTCGAATAGCCGAACGGGCCGATGCGTAGGCCTAGAGTGGGTAAATATCCATGATCCTGCTCGAACGTTCGAACCTCGAGACCAGCCGCCTCGATCGTGTCGCCGCTCGCCAATTCGCGGGCGATGAGCGCCGGGCGAAAGAAATATGGGCCTTGCCAGGGTTTGAAGGCGTAGTCGAAGCGCTGAAGCAGTTCCTGATGGGTCCGCGCGGTCATCCAAGCGTCGAGCGGACGATCGATCAAGCGGTTCAGGATCCGCACGTCATCGATGCCCAGCACGTGGTCCGCGTGCGCATGCGTGAACAGGATCGCGTCCACCTTCGGTATGCCGCAGGCTAAAAGCTGTGCTCGCATGTCGGGCGAGGTATCGACCAGCAGCCGCTCACCTACCGCGCTTTCAACGACAATGCTGGAACGCGTGCGCCGGTTACGCGGCTCGGACGGGTCGCAGGCGCCCCAGTCGCCGTGCCCATCGGGCCCGCCCAGCTGCGGCACGCCGGCCGAGCCGCCGCAGCCCAGGATCGTGACCTTCATGCGGTGCGGGCGAACAGGCGGCGAAAATTGGCCGTCGTAAGCGCGGCCAACCCTTCAGGCGCCAAGCCACGCAACCCGGCTAGCGCCGAGGCGGTGTGGGCGACATAGCCCGGCTCGTTCCGCTTGCCCCGGCGCGGCACCGGGGCCAGGTAGGGCGCGTCGGTTTCGACCAACAAGCGGTCGGCTGGCACGATTAGCGCGATGGCCCGATTCTCGTCCGACTTCGGGAAGGTTAGAATACCGGAAAAGCTAATATAACCGCCCAGCGCCAGCGCCGCCTCGGCGAGGCCAAGGCCGGAGCTGAAGCAGTGTAGCACGAAGTGGAATGGGCCCCCTGCCCACTCCTGCTTCAGGATGGAGCCGACATCCTGATCGGCTGACCGCGCGTGGATTACGAGGGGTAAGCCTGCCATGCGCGCCGCCCGGATATGCTGGCGGAAGCTTTCCTGCTGCACGTCCCGCGGTGCCGTCTCATGAAAGTAGTCGAGCCCTGATTCGCCGATGCCGACGACCTCGGGATGGCGCGCCCATTCTGCGATCTCGGTCGCGTCCGGCACCGGCACTTCGGCGGCGTATTCGGGGTGGACGCCGACGGTGCACCAGACTTTCGGCGTGCCGGGCCGTCGCGCAAGCGCAATCAGCTGCGGCGATTGTGCAAGGCGCGTGCCGATGGTGACCATTTCTTGGACGCCAGCCTCGGCGGCCCGGGCGAGCAAGGCGCCGTGTTCGGAGGCCTCCCAGTGGTCCAGATGGCAGTGGCTGTCGATGAGCATCAGGCCGGCTCGGCAAAGCGCGGGAAGACGCCTCCGGGTGGCGGCAACGCAGTGCCGGGCGGCACAGCGCGGGTGAGGTCGGCCAACTGGCGGGCGCCGGGCGGAACGCCGAGCTGATCCAGCAGGCGGCTCATGCTGCCAGGCATAAAGGGTTGCAAGACCAAAGCGATACAGCGCGTAGCCTCGGCCAGCACGGCCAACACGGTAGCCATACGGGTCAGATCGGTCTTGCGGAGTGCCCATGGTGCCTGGTGGTCGATGTAGGCGTTGGCGGCGCGGATCACTTTCCACACGTCCTCCAAGGCCTCATGAAAGGCCACGCGCTGGAACCGCGGGCGCATCAGCCCGGGCAGGGCGCGCGCGGCAGTGAGCAGCGCGGTATCCTCCGGCGTCTCCGGCCCGCGCGCTGGCATCAGTCCGGCGCAGTTCTTGGCGATGAGCGACAGGTTACGTTGCCCTAGATTGCCCAGATCGTTGGCCAGTTCGATATTCAGCCGGCGGATGAGCGCCGCGTCACTGAAATCGCCATCATTGCCGAACGGTATCTCACGCAGGAGAAAATACCGGACGGCGTCGAGGCCGAAGCGTGTCACGAGTGCGTCGGCATCCACAGCATTGTTGAGCGACTTGCTCATCTTTTCGCCGGCTGCAGTCCACCAGCCGGTGGAGACGATTGATTTCGGCAGCGGCAATCCTGCCGCCATCAAGAATGCGGGCCAATAGACGGCGTGAAATCTGATGATATCCTTGCCAACGATTTGGGCATCAGGCGGCCAATATTTCCAACGGGCGGTCTGTTCGGGGAATCCTACGGCGGATAGATAGTTGGTGAGGGCATCCAGCCAAACATACATGACGTGTTCGGGGTCACCGGGCACCGGCACGCCCCAGCTAAAACTAGTGCGGCTTACCGAGAGATCATGCAGTCCGCCGCGGACGAAGCTCGTAACCTCGGACCGGCGGCTATTGGGCTGGATGAAGTCTGGATTTTGGGTGTAGTGGGCAAGCAACCGGTCCTGGAATGCAGACAGGCGGAAGAAATAGGAGGGCTCAATGACCCATTCGACTGGCGCACCCGTTGGTGCGGTCTTACCACCATCGGGCGCGACCTTGAGCTCGGCTTCATCGTAGAACGCCTCGTCACGCACGGCGTACCAGCCTTCATACTGGCCGAGGTAGATGTCCCCCGCTTTCATCAAGCGTTGCCATAGGTCTTGGCAGGCCCGCTTGTGCCGGTCTTCGGTTGTGCGGATGAAGTCGTCGTTGGTCAGGCCGAGCGGCGCCGACATGGCGCGAAATTTCTCCGAGACGCCGTCCACGAATTGCTGCGGCGGCACGCCCGCGTCCAGCGCGGATTTTTCGACTTTCTGCCCGTGCTCATCCGTGCCGGTCAGGAAGAAAACGTCGTAGCCGTCCAGCCGGTGCCAGCGGGCCAGGACGTCGGCCACGATGCCCGAATAGGCGTGACCGATATGCGGTGCGCCGTTCACGTAATAGATTGGGGTCGTCACGTAATAGGGTGTCATACTTGCTTTTCTGCTCGTCCACTCAGCACGTCCAGCGCCATTGCCACCGCGTGCCGCTGCTCCAGGTGCGAGCGTTCGGTCTCGTCCTGGATGCGGCCCAGCGTGTGCCACATATCGACGGATTGGGCGAGGGGGCGGCCTTCCCAAACCGGCCCGCCCGCCGCCTGGGTGCGGACACGGGTGCCGATCTCGTGGCGGAGGGCGTGCATGAAATCGGTGTAGCCGTCTTCGGCCCTGGCTACCTTGTCGGCCAGAGCCTGGACGCGGGCGAACGGCATCGCGGGTTCCTGCATTACGTCCTGCACCAATGCGGCCATCGCGATACCGTCACCCTGGAGCGCGACCGCCCTGCCCGGTGCGCCGCTCGCAAGGCCGATGAACTTGGCCCGTTCCGTCCGATCGGCCTCGGGTAAGATCAATTGCAAAGCCGTTTCCATCTCCGCATCCGGCAATGGCAGTAAGCGCAGCAGGCGGCAGCGGCTGCGCACGGTAGGGGGCAGCCGCCCGGGCGCGGCGCAGGTCAGGATCAGAATGGCGCGGGCCGGTGGTTCTTCAAGGACCTTTAACACGGCATTGGCGGCGTTGCGATTCATCGTCTCCGCCCCGTCCACGATCACGACGCGCCAGCCGCCCTCGGCCGGCGTCAGATGCAGGAACTCCGGCGCCGTGCGCACGGTGTCGACCACGATCTCGGTGCGCAGCTTGCCCTTGGGTCCCGGCTCCCGCTCGATCGTCAGCAGGTCCGAGTGCGAGCCCTCCGCGACCCGGCGGAACAGCGGGAGCGCCGGGTCATGGGCGGGGCGCCCGGGGCCGGCGAACAGGCGGCGGGCCATGCGGAAGGCGAGCGTCGCCTTGCCGATGCCCGGCGGACCGGTGATCAGCCAGGCGTGATGCAGCCGCCCGGTGCGGAATGCTTCTTCGAACGCGGCATCCGCTTCGGCGTGGCCGACCAGATGCGGATTGGCGCGCGGCTCTATCATGGAACGGAATGCACGACGGCTTGGACGATGGCGCGGGCGACCTCGTCCACGGTGCCATCGGCCGGGATCACGACGCAGCGGTCCGGCTCGGCGGCGGCGATGGCGCGGTAGCCGGCGCGCACCCGGGCGTGGAACGCGGCGTCCATGCGCTCGTAGCGGTCTAGCCCCTGGTCCCGCCGTTGTAGGTGCGCGGCGGCGATGTCCGGTGAGGTTTCCAGCACGAGGGTCAACGCCGGGCGCGCGGGCAACAGCGCGGTCAACGCCGCTATCAGCGCCCGGTCGGCGCCCAGGCCGTAGCCCTGATAGGCCATGGTCGAGTCGGCAAAGCGGTCACAGACCACCACGGTGCCCTCGGCCAGAGCCGGGAGGATGGTCCGCTCCAGGTGTTCGGCGCGGGCGGCGAAATGCAGGTAGATCTCGGTCGTGCGCGCCCATTCCCGCTGGGAGTCTAGTAATAAGGTACGCAGCGCCTCCGCCCCCGGCGCGCCGCCGGGTTCCCGCGTAAGCAACGCCCGGCGCCCGCGCGTTTCCAGCGCCGCCACCAGCAGCCGTGCTTGCGTCGATTTGCCCACGCCCTCTCCGCCCTCGAGTGTGATGAACAGCGCTAGGACCCGGTCACGTAGCGGGACAGCACCGCCATGGCGCGGCCCGGCAGCCCCGCGCGCGGCACGTCGGCGCCGGCCAGCAGCGGGACGGTGGTGGACGGGACCCCGGGTCCGGTGACCGTGAGCTTGCCCAGCACCTCACCGCGGCCGACCGGCGCCGGGATCGGGTCCGCGTAGGCGACCGAGATCTTGGCCGTCGTACGCCAGGAGCGCGGCATCGTCACCACCAGGTCACCACCACCGACCAGCGGTACGGTGGGCTTGGCACCGAGCCAGACGCGGGCATTCTCCACCGTGTCGCCGGCGGAGAACAGGGTCACGTTCTCGAACTCGCGGTAGCACCATTCCAGCAGGCGCTCGCTCTCCTCGGCGCGGGCGTGCATGCTGGGCAGGCCGTTGACGACCACGATCACGCGGCGCCCGGCGCGAATGGCGGAGGCGACGAGGCCGTAACCCCCCTCCTCCGTATGGCCGGTCTTCAGCCCGTCGGCCAGGCCCTTCTGCACCAGCGGATTGCGATTCTGCTGTTCGATGTTGTTGTATTTGAACGACTTCATGGTGTCGTAGTAATAATACTCCGGGAAATCGGTAATGAGCCGCCGGGCCAGCATGGCGATGTCGCGGCAGGTCATGCGCTGCGCGGGGTCCGGCCAGCCGGTGCTGTTGCGGTAGGTGGAGCCGGTGAGCGCCAATTCGCGGGCCTTGGCGTTCATCAGCTCGGCGAACCCCTCCTCGGAGCCGGCGATCGCCTCGGCCAGCACGACGCAAGCGTCGTTGCCGGATTGCACGATCATGCCGCGGATAAGGTCATCCACCTTGACCGATCCGTTGAGCGGCACGAACATCTTGCTGCCCTGCATCTTCCAGGCGCGCTCGCTCACGGGCAAGTCCTGCGTGAGGGTGAGGCGGCCGGATTTGAGGTGGCCATAGACGATGTAGGCGGTCATGAGCTTGGTCATGGAGGACGGCGCCATGGGGGCGTTACCGTCCTTGTCCAGCATGACCGCGCCAGTGTTGTAGTCCATCACGTAGGCGAACCGCGCCCGGGTATCGAGCGGGCCGAGCGGCGTCTCGGCCGGCGCGCCGGTCGGCGGCGGCTCCTTATGCCCGCGTGCCGGCTTCGCGTTTGCGGCGAACGGCAGCGCGCTGGCGGCGGCCACGATATGACGGCGGTTCAGCATGCCCTACTCCACAACGATCCGTGCATCGGTTACTCCGGCCAATAGAGCCCGGTCCAGCGCGGAGTCGGCCTGCGCCACATCCGCGAACGGGCCGGCGCGGACGCGGAAGCTCTGGTTCCGCCCCGTGCCGCTTCGTTCGGCCCGGCCGCCGATGTCAGTCAAGCGCCTGGCCTGAGTGTCCGCGGCGGCCGCACCGGTAAAGTGCCCGGCGTCGATCCATAAAGTGCCGGGGGACGCCGGCACGCGTTCCGCCTCCTCCGGCAGCCTGGGTTCGGGAACGGTGGCGGCGGGCTCCGGACGCGGCGGCGCCGGGGCCGGGCGGAGGCTGGCTGGCACTCCGGGGGCAGCCAGCGGTTCAGCCAGCACCGCCACCCGCGGCGCCCGGAATGCGGCCGCGGGTCCGCCCAGCAAGCGTTCGCGCAAGGCCTGGCTCGGTTCGTCCTCGACCTGCAGCCGGATGCGCGTGGGGCCGGTCATGCCCAGCAGCGTGCCGGCGCGGCGGCTCACGCCCAACAGGCGGTGCACGCCGGGCGGGCCGTGGCCGATCACGCGGAGCCGCACCTGCAACCCGGTCTCGAGATTGGTGACCGTGACGATACACGGCAACTGCAGTGTGCCATGCGCGGCGACCATGCCCTCCCATGGTTCACCATCGGCGGCCAGGCCGGACGCGTCCATGATGTCGGCGATCCCCGTCGTGTCGAGCTGGAACTGCTCATGTGGATATTGCCAGGCGCCGCCGCTTTGATAGGCGCCGCCCACCACGTAATGCGGCATGACGGGTGGCGGTGCCGGGCGTGGCGCACAGCTTTGCAGCGCGAGCGCCACCGCGGCTAGCAGCCCGAGCCGCATCCCGCCGCCGCGTCACCCAGCAAGCCCACCGCGATGGCGTAGAAATCGGACGGGTTATACCGGCGCAGCGCGGTGAAGTTGGTGTAGGCCATGTAGCCCTCGCCCGGGGCCGCCCCGTCCGGTTGGATCAGAGCGCCCATGACGTCACCGCGCCGGAAGGCCTGCCCGTCTTCCCGCCGCACGCCCAGGCGGCCCCATTCGGCCAGGCTGCGCCGGTCATCCCGGCCACCCGAGAACACGCTACCCGGCACCCGCACCGGCTGGCCCCACGGTTCGCCCCGGCGCCAGCCATTCTTGGCCAGGTAGTTGCCCATGGAGCCGAACACGTCCGGGATGCTGTCCCAGATGTCGCGCTTCCCATGCCCTTCGAAATCGACGGCGTATTGCAAGTAAGAGCTAGGCATGAACTGGGGCTGGCCCATGGCGCCGGCCCAGCCGCCGGTAAGGCGGGACGCGGTGACGTCGCCTGCGTCCAGGATCTTCAGCGCGTTCATCAGCTCCTTACGGAAATACGCCGCGCGGCGGCCTTCCCAGGCCAGCGTCGTCAGCGCCTCCGTCAGCCGGTAGTTGCCCTTGTTGGCGCCGAAAGCGCTCTCGATCCCCCAGACGCCGACCATGGTGCCGGCATCCACGCCGTAGCGGTCCTCAACCCGCGCCAGCAGCGCCCGCTGCCGCCCGAACTGCTCCCGCGCCATCGCCAGGCGCGAGTCCGGCAGGACGCGGGCGCGGTATTCCGGCCAGGTCAGGTTGAACTCCGGCTGCTTGCGGTCCAGCTCGATCACGCGCTGGTTTGGGGTGACGCCAGCAAACGCGTCGGTCAGCGTGGTCTCGCGAATGCCGATCCGCCGCGCCTCCGCCTTCACGCCGGCGATGAACGCGCCAAAGCTGTCTTGTGCTGCGGCTGCGAACGGAGTGGCGATAAGCGCGGAGGTCAGGATGCGGCGAGTGAACATAGGCTGGTCTGTGCCACACCCGCGCCGTGCCGGGCAAATGATTCGCGATTTCCTTCCCCCTCTGCCTTGGGAAGAGGGAGTTATGGAAGAATTCCGCAGCAAGTCCCGGGGTGCGGCCATCCCGATCTTACGGCAGAACCGGCGCAACATGAGGAGCAAGCATGATCACCGAAGCCGAGTATGCCACCATCCGCACCCGCGACCCGGCGCTGGATGGGCAATTCTACTACGCCGTCCGCACCACCGGCGTGTATTGCCGCCCGTCCTGCAACGCGCGTCCGGCGCTGCGGCAGAACCTCAGTATCCATAACAGCTGCGCCGAAGCGGAGGCAGCCGGGTTCCGGCCCTGCAAGCGCTGCCGTCCCAACGAGCCGAGCCTGGCCGAGCGGCATGCGCAGGCGGTGGAGCGGGCCTGCCGGGTGATCGAGCGGGCGGACGCCCTGCCCCCGCTCGCGGTCCTGGCGCAGGCGGCGGGGCTTAGCCCGCACCATTTCCACCGCGTGTTCCGGGCCATCACCGGGGTCACGCCGAAGGCGTATGGCAGCGCACACCGGGCCACGAAGATGACGGCCGAGCTGGCGCGCGCGGGCACCGTCACGGAGGCGATCTACGAGGCCGGGTTCAACGCCAGCAGCCGGTTCTATGCCCAGGCCAACGCGCGGCTGGGCATGACGCCGACCGCGTTTCGCCGGGGCGGGACGGGTGCGGAGATTCAGTTCGCCCTCGGGGCGTGCACGCTCGGCCATGTGCTGGTGGCCAGCACGGCGCGCGGCGTGTGCGCCATCCTGCTGGGCGACGATCCGGCGGCGCTGTTGCAAGATCTACAGGACCGGTTCCCCCAGGCCGGCCTCACGGGCGGTGACCCGGCGTTCGACCGGCTGGTGGGCCAGGTGATCGCCCTAGTGGAGGCGCCGGGGATGGCACACCACCTGCCGCTCGACATCGGCGGCACGGCATTCCAGCAGCGTGTGTGGGAGGCGCTGCGCCGCATCCCCGCCGGCCAGACGGCGAGCTATGCCGGGATCGCGCAGGCCATCGGCCAGCCCACCGCCAGCCGCGCCGTGGCCGCCGCCTGCGCCGCCAACCCGCTGGCGGTCGCCATTCCGTGCCACCGCGTCATCCGCACCAGCGGCGGCCTGTCCGGCTACCGCTGGGGCCTCGCGCGCAAGGCTGCGTTGCTGGAGCGGGAGGCGGCCGAGCCGTAGCCGCCCGGGAGTTCTCCGCCGCGAGGCGCTACCGGCGGCCCGCCCCCATCGATGCGCGGATGGACCGGAGCTGGTCCAGATTCTTCTGTACCGCCGCCTGACCGTCCTTGATGAGCGTCGCGTACGCCGGGCTGACCGCGCCGCCGGCCATCGAGTCCTGCATCATGATGGCCTCCTCGTGGCTGGCGATCTGGTCGTCGACGTAAGTGCGGTCGAAGTCGAAGCCGCTTTGCACCCGCATGTGCGATAGGCGGATCCGCAGGTCGTTGCGGAGCTCGGTCGGCGGCTTGATGCCCGACGAGGCCGCCACCGGGTCGAGCTTGGCGGCGAACTGGTCGGCTTCGGTCATCAGCTGCTGCGCGATCGCCTTCACGCGGGGTGATTTCGCCTGCGTTTCCGCAAGCTTGCCCTCTTCCCGGTCAAACTGGATGATTTGGTAGGCATTGGTGGTAAAACTGACTTCGGCCGGGGTCGCGGTGCCCCCGGTCGAGACCGCGACCGGCGCCTGACATGCCGCGAGGGCCAGCAACGCGGCGGCGCAAACGAGGGGTCTGATGCTGTTCAGCATGAACGTCGCTCCTGAATGAGGTTAAAAGACGAACAGCACGCGGGCGGTCACGCCGATGTCCTGGCGGAACCCGCCACTCGCGCTCAGATCATGGTTGACCTCCAGCATGGTCTGCAGCCGCGGTGACAAGAACAGCGCGGCGTTGGCGCGGATACGCTGCACGTCGGTCCTCTGCCGGTTGTCGAAGCCGTTCGTGAACGACTTGCCGCCGAAGAAGCCTTCATAGCCGAGCGACGTCGTGAATGCGGCACTCCAGCGATACGTGCCCCAAAGCTGGAGCCGGTAGGTCGGATCTTGGGTCAGGCGGCGGTTGCCGGGGAACGCCTCGGTGTTGTCGCCGTAGAATTGCGCATCGAACGCGGCGTCGAACGCGAAACTCTCGCCCAAACCCTGAGAAATGCCGACCTCGACCGTGCCGCGCCAGCGGTTGTCGCCGAGGTTGAGCGGCTTGGTCTTGCTATACGTCCCGTCCGGCGGATTTAGGAAGCCCACCGCGATGATGTTCGTCTTGCTGGCGGTATTCACGTAAGGCCAGATGAAGGCGGAGAGCGTCGTGCTGGTGATGCCGCTCGCATGGCCCAGCGACTGCCCACCCACGTTGGCGCCGATCCCCGGCAGGCCGAAGCCCTGGATGATCTGCACCCCTGCCGGGTGCCCGGCCACGTCGAAGTAATGCACATACCGGGCGAGGCCGAGGCTCACGTTGATCTTGGAATTGGTGAAAGTCGGGCCCTTGGCGACGTTGTACTCGGTGCCGTGGCCGAAAACGTAGTAGCCGATGGCGAGGTTGGTCCCGGCCGGCAACGGCACGAACTCGAACGGTTCGATTTCCTGTGCGGCGGCCGGGCGGACGAAGCCGAGGCAGGCCGCAAGGCAGAGTGCAGGCACGCAGAACGATGTTGTCAGGCGCATTATCGTCGTCTCCCCAATTCTGTGCCGGACCGCGTTCAGGCTGCGGACCGTTTCACGTTCTATTCAGACGCGGATCAGTCTGATCGGGTGCCATATAAAAGAAACAGAAAACTTGCCGTGATGGGCTTTGGGGTCACGGTGTGGCGCGGGCGCATCACTCGCACGGTGGCGCCGGGCTGCGGCCCTATGATGTCTGCAGGTAGAGCGACGATGGGAAATGCGTGCCGTCGATGTCTTGCTCTGGTTTGAGGCCGTTTGCACCCGCCTCGGGCACGTATCCCGCGAATACGCGCGCCAGGGCGTCCGGACGGTCGTAATGCAGCTGGCTCAGGCAAAACAGAATTTCGACGCCGTCGTTGCCGACCAGATAGGCGTGCAGCAGCGCGGTCTCGAGCCATTGGAAGATCGAGCGGTCGGCGTCACGCTGGAAGTCGAACGGCAGGTAGATGTCGTGGAAATGTATGTGCACGCCGGGCCGGAGCCGCGGCAGGATTTCCAGCACGATTTGCAGCACGTCCCCGCCGACCCGTAGCGCGTGCGTCGAGTCGATGAACAGGAGGTCTCCGGCCTCCAGCGTCTGGAACAACGCCACATCGACATCCTCCACCCGCTGCCGGGCCAGCGTCACGGGCGCTTGCTGCAGCCATTCGCTGGGATAGGGCTCGACACAGGTGATGGCGCTGGGCCGGCCCTCGGCCTCGTTCAGGCGAAGCGCGTCCAGCATGCAGAAGGTGGACACGCCGGAGCCGACCTCGATGATGCGGGCCGGCTTGGTGCCGCGCACGAACCCATGCAGCGCCTGCGCCTCGATCGGGCCGAACCCCGGGCCGCACGCGCCCGCGACGGCGGCATGATAGGCGCGGTTGTCGCGGTATTCGGCCTGGAACGGCAGCACCAGCCGCTCCAGCGTGCGCTGCTGCGCGTCCAGATCGACAAGCACGCCGGGCATCTCGGACCGCCTTGCCCATCGCGCCCGCGTCCGCCGCAGCTCCCGCAAATCAGGCAGCGGCACGTAATAGTGCTTCGGCAACACGAACAAGCCCATCCGGGACCCGGCCTCATGCACCTGCAGCATGGCCCGCTTGGTGCCGGTCCGCAGACGCTTCTTCACCACGCCCAGCATCGGATTTCTCCTTCTAGCCGTTATGGCCGCTCGAACCGCGCCCGGTCCGCCGGCAGCATGCGCACGCGGATGTGGACGCCGTCCTCCGCGTCCTGCCGCGCCAGCACCTCGCCATGCTGATACAGCCACGCGAGCCGCGCGCCGTCCGCGGACGGCAGCAGGTAATCCGCCTGCTCCATTCCGGCGGAGATGCGTCCATCGATCGCGGCCAGCAACGCCGGCAGGCCGTCCCCCGTCAGCGCGGAGACGGCCACCGCGTCACCCCGCACCGGGATTTCGGCCGTTCCGCCGAGCAAATCGGCCTTGTTCAGCACCTCGATCGTGCGCGACTGCCAGTCTGGGTCCAACGCGCCATCCTTGGCCATGCGATCCAGCACCGCCACCACGTCCGCCCGCTGCGCCATCGTGTCCGGATGCGCGACGTCGCGGATATGCAGGATCACGTCGGCCTCCGAAACCTCCTCCAGCGTGGCGCGGAACGCCTCCACCAGCTCGGTCGGCAGCTCGCTGATGAAGCCCACCGTGTCCGACAGGATGACCCGGCGGCCTGACGGCAAGGTGAGGCCGCGCATGGTGGGATCCAGCGTCGCGAACAGCTGGTCCTGCGCATGCACGTCCGCGCCCGTGAGCGCGTTGAACAGCGTCGATTTGCCAGCATTGGTATAGCCCACCAGCGCCACCACCGGATGCGGCACCCGGGCGCGGGCCGAGCGGTGCAGGCCGCGCGTGCGGCGCACCTGTTCCAAGTCTTTCTTCACGCGGACGATCCGGTCGCCGATCAGGCGCCGGTCCGCCTCGATCTGCGTCTCGCCGGGTCCGCCCAGGAAGCCGAAGCCGCCGCGCTGCCGCTCGAGGTGCGTCCAGGACCGCACGAGCCGGCTGCGTTGATATTCGAGGTGCGCGAGCTCGACCTGCATGGCGCCCTCCTTGGTCCGGGCACGCTCCCCGAAGATGTCGAGGATCAGGCCGGTGCGGTCGATGACCTTGCAGCCCCAGGCACGCTCGAGGTTACGCTGCTGCACCGGGCTCAGCTGCGCGTCCACGACCGCGACCTCGACCGCCTCGGAGGTCAGCACCTCGCCGACATTGGCCACCTGCCCCTCGCCCAGCAGCGTCGCAGAGCGGCGGGTGCGGAGCGGGAGGATTGCGGTGTGCACGACCACGAGGCCGATGGAGGCCGCAAGGCCCACCGCCTCCGCCACCTGCGCCTCGGCCGCGCGGGAGGCGTCACCCTGCCGGGGCTTTTCCCACGGCAGGATGACGGCGGCACGCGTCGGCGCCGCGCTCGCGTTGGTGGCTTCGGTCAGGAGGGGGATCCTTCCGCGGCTTCCGTCTGCCCACCCTGCTCGGCCGCCTTCGTGGCGTCGAACAGCATGATGGGCGCGCCGGGCATGACGGTGCTGATGGCGTGCTTATACACCAGCTGAGTATGCCCATCCCGGCGCAGCAGGACGGAGAAGTTGTCGAACCAGGTGATGATGCCCTGCAGCTTCACGCCATTGACCAGGAACACCGTCACCGGCGTCTTTGCTTTGCGCACATGGTTCAGGAAAACGTCCTGAACGTTTTGCGACTTGTCTTGGGCCACGTTCGTGTCCTTTGTTCTTGTCCCTGCCTCTATGGCATGGGATCGTAGTGACCCGGCCTCCAACGGACCGGCCCGGCGATCCTAACGGACCGGACGGTGAGGGCAAGGCTTGCAGCAATGCGATGATGAGTCGGCGGTCCGGAAGTGCTATGGCGGAAATGGTTTAAAAGCGGGCCAGCCACGCCACGCCGGCCATAACCGCCAGCGGCACCAGGAACACCGCCTCCCGCCCCAAACCGGCGCGGACCAGTCCGGCCTCCACCGCCACCAGCAGGGCAACCACTGCCACGTTCCGCGCGTCGCCGAACAGCGTCTTCAAGAACGCCCTCATGCCGGCACCCGCACGCGCAGCATTGCCGCAAGGCCCAGCCCGGCAAGCAAGTAGAACACGCCTAGCACCAGCAGCGTCCAATCCGACAACGGCCAGATTTCGGTGCCGCCCAGGCCCTCCATGGTCCAGTACGTGCCGAACGCCAGGATCATGGCGCCGACCGCGAACTTGATCGCGTTCTCCGGCACACGCTGCAGCGGCGTTCGCACGGCCGCGCCCACGATGCAGGTCAGCACCAAGGCGGCCACCGCGGCGCCGGCGCTGCTGACCAGCCCGGTGCCCGAGCCGGCCTTCATCCCCAGCGCCACCACCACCAGCCAGACCTCCAGCCCCTCCAGCAGCACGCCCTTATACGCCACCATCCAGTTCGCCACCCAGTCGCCGTCGAGCCGGGCCTGCGTGTCCGCGAACTCCTGCGCTTCGTCATGCAAGGCCTTCAGTCCTGCCTGGCGCGCGATCGCCTTGGCCAGCCAGCGCATGCCGAACAGCATCAGGAACACGCCGACGATCAGCTGCAGCCAGCCGATGTCGATCCCGGTCATCAGCAGCCGTCCGGCCACCAGGGTCAGCACCACTAGCGTCGCCAGCCCCGCCAGCGCCGCGCCGATCGCCGCGCGCCAGCCGATGCCGAGGCTGACCGCCAGCACGATCGTGAACGCCTCCACCCACTCCACCAGCGCGGTCAGAAAGGACGGAACGGCGATCGACCAATCGATCATGACACGGCGACGTGCCCGGCGAACGCCTGAAACAGCGACCGCGCCACCGGCCCGACCCGGCCATCGCCCACCGGCGCGCCATCCACCGACAGCACGGGCTTCACGAAGCTGGTGGCACTGGTGAGGAACGCTTCGCGCGCCTCCCGCAGCTCGGCGGTGCTGAACGCCCGCTGTTCGTGTCGGTAGTTCTGCGTCTGCAGCAGCGTCAGCAGCGCGTCCCGGGTGCAGCCCGGCAGGATGGCGTGGTCCAGGTGCCGGGTGCGCAGCACGCCGTCGCGGTCCACGATCCAGACCGTCGTGCTCGCCCCTTCCGTGACCATGCCGTCGGCGTCGATCAGGATGGCCTCGTTGGCGCCGGCGTCCCGCGCGGCCTGCCGGGCCAGGACGTTGGGCAGCAGGCCCACGGATTTGATGTCGCACCGGGCCCAGCGCTCATCGGGGTGGGTGATGGCGCGGAAGGTCCATTGTTCCACGTCCCGCGGGTAGTCCGGCAGGCGTTTCACCGTCACAACCAAGGCGGGCTTCACCGCGCCCTTGGGGAAGGCATGATCGCGCCGGGCGACGCCGCGGGTGACCTGCATATATAGCAGGCCGTCCCGGATGCGGTTGCGCCGGGCGACCTCGGTCAGCACCTGCAGCATGGAGGCCCGCGGCATGGGAGCGGCGATACGGATCTCGCGCAACGATCGCTCGAGCCGGTCCATGTGTAGCGTCTCATCCACGAAGCGGCCCTGGTGAATGTAGATCACCTCATAGACGCCGTCCGCGAACTGATAGCCGCGGTCTTCGACGTTCACGCTGGCGTCGCGTTGCGGCAGATACTGGCCGTTCACATAAGCAATCCGGCTCACTTCTCGCCCTTTTCGTCCGAGTTCACGCCCAATTGCTTCAGCTTGCGGTGCAGCGCGCTCCGCTCCATGCCGACGAACTGCGCCGTGCGGCTGATGTTACCGCCGAAGCGGATCAGCTGCGAGGCGAGGTACTGCGTCTCGAACAAATCCCGCGCCTCCCGCAGCGGCAGGCTCATGAGGTCGGCGGTCGGGTCGAAGTTCAGCAACGCCGGCGCGCCCTGGCTGATGTCGGGCGGGAGCATCTCCGCCCGGATCGAGTCCCCTGCCCCGCCCGGCGCCATGATCAGCAGCCAGTCCATCAGGTTGCGCAGCTGCCGCACGTTGCCGGGCCAATCATAGGCCTGTAGCGCGGTGAGCGCGTCGGTCGACAGCTCGCGGACCGGAATGCCGGACGTCTCGGCCGAACGCTCGATGAAATGCCGCGCCAGGTCCGGCACGTCCTCCCGCCGCTCGCGCAGGCTCGGCATCTTGATCGGCACCACGGCCAGCCGGTAATACAGATCCTCGCGGAACCGCCCGGCCGCGATCTCGGCCTGCAGATCGCGGTTCGTGGTGGCCAGCACTCGCACGTCGACCTTTACGCGGGAGGAGCCGCCGAGCCGTTCGAACGTCTGATCCTGCAGCGCGCGGACGATCTTGCCCTGGGTTTCCAGCGGCATGTCCGAAACCTCGTCCAGCAGCAGCGTCCCGCCATGCGCGCGCTCCAGCATGCCGGACCGGCGCGGCGCGGCGGTGACGTCGGCCCCGGCCTCGATGCCGAACAGCTCCTCCTCGAAGCGCGCCGGGTTGAGGGTGGCACAGTTCAGGGCCACGAACGGACCGTCCGCCCGGCGGCTGCGTGCATGCACCATCCGCGCCGCCACCTCCTTGCCCGATCCGGCCGGCCCGTGGATCAGCACGCGGGAGCCGGTGGGCGCCACCCGCTCGATCCCGGCGCGGAGCGCGGTGATGGCGGGGCTATGGCCGGTCAGGTCGCTCTCGAACCCGGCCCGCATGCGCAGCTCGGCATTCTCCCGCGCCAGCCGCGCCGCCTCCAACGCGCGGCGGACGATCAGCAGCAGGCGGTCGGATTTGAACGGCTTCTCGATGAAATCATACGCGCCGTGCTGGATGGCGGCGACCGCCGTCTCGATCGTGCCGTGGCCGGAGATCATCACCACCGGGACATGCGGCTCCTCCACATGCAAGGATTTCAGGATACCGAGCCCGTCCAGCTTCGACCCCTGTAGCCACACGTCCAGGATCACCAGCGACGGGCGCCGGTGCCGGAACTCCGCCACCGCCTGATCGGAGTTGCCGGCCTGGCGCACGGAATAGCCTTCGTCACCCAGGATGCCGTCGATCAGCATGCGGATGTCCGGCTCGTCATCGACAATGAGGATTTCGTGCGCCATCAGCCGTGTCCCGCATGCGCTTCGGCCATCGCGGCCTCGGCCACCGGCAGGCACAGCACCGCGACGGCACCCTGGAGCCGGTCCGGACGATCCTCGAGCGTCAGCTGCCCGCCATGGTCCTCCATGATCTTCTTCACGATCGCAAGGCCAAGCCCGGTGCCCTTCGGCTTATGCGTCACGTACGGCTCCGTCAGCCGGTCCCGGTCCGCGGCCGGCAGGCCCACGCCGTCATCCTGCACCGCCAGCTGCGCCAGCCCGTCCCGCACCCACACGGCCAAGGTGATGTGGCCCGGCGGCTCCCCCTCGGCACGCGGGGTCATCAGCACCGAGTCCGCCGCGTTCTGCAGCAGATTCGTCAGCGCCTGTCCCAGCAGGCGGCGATCGCATACGGCCATGGGGCCCCGCTCCGGTATGTCGGTCGTCCAGACAATCTCCGGTCGCGCGCTTCGTTGCAAGATCAACGCCTCCCGCGCCACCCGTCCCACGTCCTCCAGCCGCAGCACCGGCAGCGGCATGCGGGCGAAGGCGGAGAACTCATCCACCATCCGTCCGATATCGCCGACATGGCGGACGATTGTGTCAGCACATTGTGCGAACGTCTCTGGATCCGAGGTTATCTCCTTGGTGAACCGCCGCTTCAGCCGCTCGGCCGAGAGCTGGATCGGGGTCAGCGGGTTCTTGATCTCGTGCGCGATGCGCCGGGCGACGTCGGCCCAGGCGGCCTTGCGCTGGGCCGATTGCAGTTCGGTGATGTCGTCGAATGTGACGACGTAGCCATCCGGACGTCCGCCCCGCAGATCGGCGCCGATTCGCACCAGGAGCGTGCGGCGGCGGGATGCGGGGCCGATCTGCACCTCCGCCGTGCGCGGTGCCGTCCCGAGCTCCTCCAACAAGGGCGCAAATTCGGGGATGACCTGGTGCAACGGCTGGCCGATGGCGGCCATGAGGTCGTGGCCCAGCAGCTCGCTCGCCGCGCGATTGGGCAACTCGACGTGTGCTGCGGAATCGAGGCCGATGACCCCCGCCGACACGCCGGCCAGCACCGTTTCGGTGAAGCGCCGCCGCTCGTCGATCTGCGAGTAGGCGTCCATCAGCTCCGCCCGCTGCGCGCTCAATTGGCCGGTCATGCGGTTGAAGGCGCGGGACAGGCCGGCGACCTCGTCCTCGCTCTGCACCTCCGGCACGCGGACGTTGAGGTCCCCGGCCCGCACCCGCTCGGCCGCCAGGATCAGCCGGCCGACCGGACGCGCGATCTGGTTGGCGAGCACGAGGCCGATCAGCACCGCCGCCGACAGCACCAGGAGCGCGACCAGGGCGAAGATCAGCACGAAGGTGATCTGCAATCCAGACCGGTTCTCGTCCAGTCGCTGATACTCGGCCACCGCCGCCTCGGTCCGCGCCATGTGGTCCAGAATGCGCAGATCGACCTGCCGGGCGATCAGCAGCATGGTGGGCGGCGTGGTGTTCAGCTGCACCACGGCCCGCACCTGCTCGTCACTGGTGGAGCCGAGCACCACCACCTCCCCGTCCCGCGCCTGCTCCGTTATTTCAAACGGCGGGAGCTCCGGATCGGCGGCCGGGTCGGCGCTGTAGCCGCGGATGACGGTGCCGAGTGCGGGGTCGAAGATGAGCGCCTGGGTCAGGCCCTTCAGCAGCGTCTGGGTCTGCAGCACCTGGCTGAACGCGAGATCATCCATCAGCCCGGCCTGCGACAGGCTATACGCCATCGCGAGCGCATCGGTGCGGATGTTGTTGCGATGCTCCTCCATATAGCCGCGCGACGCCTCGAGGCCCTCGTTCAGCGCGGTGCGCACCCGGTCGTTGAACCAGCCCTGGATGCCGAGGCTGAAAAACGCGGTGGCGAACACGGCCACCAGGATCGTGGGCGTCACCGCCACCACGCTGAACAGCAGCACGAGCCGCACATGCAGGCGGGAGCCGGCCGAGCCGCGCCGCCGCTCCACCCAAACCCGCGTAATCCGCCCGGCCAGCACGGCGCCCAGCAGCAGCAGCAGCACGAGGTTCGCCACCACCATGGCCGCGATGAAGTTGGGCCGGAGCGTGACCTGCACCCCGCCCGACAGCAGCACGAAGGTGGCGACGCCCAACCCCAGCGCGCCCGCCGCGAGCAGCAAGGTCGTGACCTTGCCCAGCATCATGTCCACCAGACGCCGGGCCGCCGACACGCGGGGCGGTCCGTCCGGCCGGTGCGCGGGGCCGATCGCGTTCATCAGCCGATCCCGCGCACCACCGGGATCTCCAAGTCCCGGATCTTCTTCCGCAGCGTGTTGCGGTTCAGCCCCAGCATCGCCGCCGCCTTGATCTGGTTGCCGCGCGTGGCCGAGAGCGTCATCTGGATCAAGGGCCGCTCCACCTCGGCGATCACCTGGTCGTAGATGTCCCGCATGGGAATGCCGTCGCGGCTGGCGGCAAAGAACTGGCGGATGTGCCGCTCGACGGCCTGGGCCAGCGGCTCGGTGCTGCCGGAGCTCGCCTGCAGTTCCGGCTCGACCCCGGTTTCATGCAGCTCGGCTCCGATCACCTCGTCGGTGATCATTTCCTGCGGGTACAGCGCGGCCAGGCGGCGCATGAGGTTCTCCAGCTCCCGCACGTTGCCAGGCCAGCGGTGCTGACGCAGGCGGTCGATGGCGGACTGGTGCAGGGTCTTGCCGGGCAGGCCGCTATCGCGCGCACGGTCGAGGAAGTGTCGGGCCAGCACGGCAATGTCCTCCACCCGCTCCCGGAGCGGCGGCAGGCGGATCGGCACGACGTTCAGGCGGTAGAACAAATCCTCCCGGAACTGCCCGGCGCGGATCGCCTGGCGCAGGTCGCGGTGCGTGGCGGCCACGATGCGCACGTTGGCGCGGATCGGCGCGCGGCCGCCGACGGTGGTGAATTCGCCCTCCTGCAGCACGCGGAGCAGCCGGGTCTGCGCCTCGGACGGCATGTCGCCGATCTCGTCCAGGAACAGCGTGCCGCCCGCCGCCTGTTCGAACCGGCCCTGGGCGCGGTTCATGGCGCCGGTGAAGGCGCCGCGCTCATGGCCGAACAGCTCGCTTTCGATCAGCTCGCGCGGGATGGCCGCCATGTTGATGGCCACGAACGGCCCGGTGCGGCGGCGGCCGTAATCATGGAGCGCGCGGGCCACCAGCTCCTTACCGGTGCCGCTCTCGCCGTTGACCATGACGGTGAGATCCGTGGTCGTGAGCCGGGCGATGCTGCGATAGATCTCCTGCATCGCAGCACTGCGCCCCAGCAGCGGTAGCCGCTCCTCCGCATCGCGCGGCTCGGGCGCGGGCGCATCGCCTAGCGCGGTAGGGACTGCCAGGGCGCGCGCCACCACGGCGAGCAATTCTTTCAAATCGAACGGCTTGGGCAGGTATTCGAATGCGCCGCGTTGCGTGGCCTTCACCGCCGTCATCAGCGTCGATTGCGCGGACATCACCACGACGCGCAGATCCGGGCGCAGCTTTTTGATGCGCGGGATAAGGTCGAGCCCGTTCTCGTCCGGCATGATCACGTCTGTGATCACGAGGTCCCCCTCCCCGTCCTCAACCCACCGCCACAGCGTAGCCGCGTTGCCGGTGCAGCGGACCTGGTAGCCGGAGCGGCCCAGCGCCTGGGTCAGCACGGTGCGGATCGAGCGGTCATCATCGGCCACCAGGACCGTGGGGAGGGTCATATCAGCACTTTCAGGCCGGATCCGGCTCGGCCTCGGACATGACGGGGAGGCAGAGGCGGAACTCGGTGCGGCCCGGGCGGCTATCGACCTCGATCAACCCGCCGTGATCACCGACGATCTTGGCCACGAGTGCGAGGCCTAGGCCGCTGCCGGACGGCTTGCTGGTGACGAAGGGGTCGAACAGATGCGGGCGGAGATCATCCGGGATACCCGGCCCGTTGTCCCGCACGGTGACGACCAATGGCAAATGCATACGGTGCGGGCTGCCGGGTACCACGACGCGGAAGCCGTGCTGATAGGCGGTCGTGAGCACGATCTCGCCCCGCCCGGTCAGCATTGGATCGCCAGTGATCGACTCGGCAGCGTTCTTCACCAGATTAAGCAACACCTGCACCAGCTGGTCCCGGTTGGCCCAGGCCGGCGGCAACGAGGGGTCGTAGTTCTCGGTGATGCGCAGATGCGCGGCAAAGCCGGTGCCCGCCAGGCGGCGCACGTGCTCCAGCACGCGGTGGATGTTCACCGCCCGGCGCTCGATCGGCTTTTCGCCGAACTCCTCCATCCGGTCCACCAATACGCGGATGCGGTCCGCCTCGTCCTGGATCAGCTGCGTGAGCTCCCGGTCATCGTCGGACGCGTTCGCCTCCAGCAACTGCGCAGCACCGCGAATGCCGGAAAGCGGGTTCTTCACCTCATGCGCCAGCATGGCGGACATGCCGACCACGCTGCGCGCCGCGCCACGGAACAGCATTTGCCGGTCCAGCGCCCGGGCCGCCGAACTATCCTGAAAGGTCATGACGACAGAGCCCGGTTCTTCCATCAGGGGCGCCGCTTGCACGGTGATCCCCGTCTTATGCAGCCGCGGGCTTTCAAGGGTGAGGTCATGGTCGGAGATGGTGAGTTCCTGCTCACGCACCTGCAGCAGCATGGCGAACAAGGGATGATCGTTGGACACGAAGGCGCCAAGCGACAGCTGGGCCAGTTGCAGCAGCGAGACGCCGAAGAATAGCTCGGCGGCTTGGTTGGCAAAGCGGAAGCAGTTGGTGCCGTCCAGTAGGATCGCCGGCACCGGCAGCGCGTTCAGCATGCCGAGCGCGTCCAGCACCGGCGGTGGGCGCGGTGCGAACCGCTCCACCAGCGCCAGGCCCTTCTTGGCGAGCGCCACCTTCATGCGGCGATCTGCGACGGCACGGCTTTCTCGGACGCCGCATCGAAGAAGCGATGGATCAGCGCGATCACCTCACCGGGTTCGCCGATATGGTTCACCGCCACCCGGAACTCGGCCGAGCCATGCAGGCCGCGCGAATACCAGGACACGTGCTTCCGCGCGAGCCGCATGCCGGCGTCGGCGCCGAAATGTGCGAGCATACCGTCATAATGCTGCAGCAACAGGCGCTTCAGCTCAGCAATGGAGGGATCGGGTACCCGCTCACCTGTCGTGAGGAACCGCGCCACCTGCGCCGGGAACCAGGGCCGACCGTAGCAGCCGCGTCCGATCATCACGCCATCCGCGCCCGATTGCCGCAGCGCCTCCGCCGCGTCATCGACCGTCAGGATGTCGCCATTGGCAATCACCGGCAGTTGCACCGCCGCCTTCACCCCGGCGATGAACGCCCAGTCCGCGGTGCCGGTGTAGAATTGCTGCCGGGTGCGTCCGTGCACGGTTACCATCCGGATCCCGGATTGCTCGGCGATGCGGGCGAGGCTCGGCGCGTTCAGGTTCGCGTGGTCCCACCCCATGCGCATCTTCAGCGTAACGGGGACCTGCACGGCCTGCACCGTCGCTTCCAGCAGCTTCGCCGCCGCGACCTCATCCCGCATCAGCGCCGACCCGGCCGCCTGCCCGACCGCGACTTTCTTCACCGGGCAGCCGAAATTGATGTCGATCAGGTCGGCGCCGTGCCCGACCGCGATGCGCGCCGCCTCCGCCATCGCCGCCGGGTCACAGCCGGCCAGCTGCACCGCGTTCGGGCCACCACCGCCCACCACCTCGGCCATACGCATGGTGGCGCGGTTCTCGCGCACCATGGCCCAGGAGGCGATCATCTCCGACACTACCAGCCCCGCCCCCTGCTGCTTCGCCAGGCGCCGGAACGGCAGGTCGGTCACGCCCGACATCGGCGCCAGGATAACCGGCACGTCGATGTGCACGGCGGTGTCGCCACTGCAGAGCGTGATCGGGTGCAAAGCAGGAGAATGTAGATTGCCCATGATTTGTGCAAACTAAGCCCACACCCAAGCGGACGCAACCATTCTGCGACAATGCTCCGGGCTGGGTTGACGCCCTGCCCCGCCCTGTCCATTACCCGGCGATGCGTGTCGCCGCCCTGCTGGTCGCCGCCGGGTCGGGCAGCCGATTTGGCGGGGAGAGTCCGAAACAGTACACCAGTATCGGCGGGAAACCGGTCGTGCGCTGGGCGGCCGAGGCGTTGCTGCCGCACGTGACGTGGTTGCAGCCGGTCGGTGACCCCGCGCTGCTGCGGCCGGCGTTGCTGGGATTGGACACGCTGCCACCCGTGCCCGGCGGTGCCGCGCGGCAGGATAGCGTGTGGGCGGGGCTGCAGGCGCTGTTGCCCTATGCGCCGGATTACGTGCTGATCCATGACGCGGCCCGGCCGGTCGTGCCCGGTGGCACCATTCCCGCCCTGCTCGACGCCCTTATCACGCATCACGGCGCCATTCCGGCCGCCGCAGTATCGGACACGCTGAAGCGGGCCGCCGGTGGGGTGATCACCGGCACGGTGCCGCGGGACGGGCTATACCGGGCGCAGACGCCGCAGGCTTTCCGCTTTGCCGAGCTGGTGCGGCTGCATCGCCAGGCGCCGCCCGGTGCCACGGACGACGCGCTGATGCTGGAGGCGGCCGGGTTGCCGGTGGCGCTGGTGGCAGGCTCGGACGATAATATCAAGCTGACCTTTCCGGAGGATTTCGTGCGCCTGGAACGCCTGCTCGGCCCGGCGATGCAGCCGCGCATCGGCACCGGCTATGACGTGCACGTGCTGGTGCCCGGACGTAAGCTCATGCTGTGTGGGATCGAGGTGCCGCATAGCCTTGGTTTGGCCGGACATTCGGATGCCGATGTCGGCCTGCACGCGCTGTGTGACGCGATCTATGGCGCGCTCGCGGAGGGCGATATCGGCCGCCATTTCCCACCGAGCGAGAATGCGTGGAAGGATATGGACAGCGCGCGGTTCCTGACCCACGCCGCCGCCCGGATCGCGGCGCGGGGCGGCGTGCTGTGCAATGCCGACGTGACGCTGGTCTGCGAACAACCCAAGATCACCCCGCACGCCCTGGCCATGATCGCCCGTATCGCGGCGCTGCTGGGCGTGGAGCCCGGACGCATCTCGGTCAAGGCCACCACGTCCGAGCGGCTGGGCTTTACCGGCCGCGGCGAGGGCATCGCTGCCCAGGCCGCGGTTTCGCTCTTGCTGCCGGCTTAGCGCTCCCGCTTACGGGAACAGCTTGGCGGCGGTCTCGGCCACGAACTTGCCCTGGAAGCGGGCGCCGGCCAACTCGTTCTCGCTTGGCTGCCGGCTGCCGTCCCCGCCGGCGAGCGTGCTGGCGCCATAGGGCGACCCGCCGGTCACTTCGGTCAGGGTGAGCTGACCCTGGAAGCTATAGGGCAGGCCCACGACGACCAGGCCCAGATGCATCATGTTGGTGATGATAGAGAACAGCGTCGTTTCCTGTCCGCCGTGCTGGCTCGCGGTCGAGGTGAAGGCGGCGCCGACCTTGCCGTTCAGCGCGCCCCGCATCCACAGGCCGCCGGTCTGGTCAAGGAAGCTCGCCATCTGCGAAGCCATGCGGCCATAGCGGGTGCCGGTGCCGATGATGATGGCGTCATAATGCTCGAGCTCGGCCGGTGTCGCGACCGGGGCGGCTTGGTCCAGCTTGAAATAGGCACCCTTGGCGACCTCTTCGGGCACCGTCTCCGGAACACGCTTCACGTCCACGCTGGCCCCGGCCTCCCGCGCGCCGGCAGCCATGGCCTCGGCCATCTTCTCGATGTGGCCGTAGGACGAGTAGTAAAGAACCAAGACCTTAGCCATGTTGTCTCTCCTTGATTGTGAGCACGTTTACGGGTGTTTGGTCGCCAGCAGGCTCTGGAGGTCCAGCTTGCGCGTGAACATCGCCAGCTTGCCATCGACCGTACGCGGCCAGTCCTGGGCGGGGCGGTCCCAATATAGCTCCACGCCGTTGCGGTCCGGGTCGGACAGATACAGCGCCTCGCTCACCCCATGATCGGATGCGCCATCGAGCGGAATGCCGGCCTCGATCAAGCGATGCAACGCGTCCGCGAGGTCCGCACGTTCGGGATATAGCACCGCGGTGTGGAACAGCCCCGTCGTGCCGGGCGCAGGCGGTGTGCCGCCCCGGCTCTCCCAGGTGTTCAGGCCGATATGGTGGTGATACTCGCCGGCCGAGATGAAGGCCGCCTCGGTCCCATACCGCTGCTGCAACGTGAAGCCGAGCACGCCGACGTAGAAGCCCAGCGCACGCTCGAGATCGGCGACTTTCAGGTGGACGTGGCCGATGCGGGCGCCCGCGGCGATGGGCCGGGTGGAAGCGGTCATGGTGGTCTCCAGTGCTGAGGCGAACATGGTTCGTTGCGCGCCGAACGAGAATGACCGCATAACGCGGACCACCTCACTCCCTTAGTTGGAGCCGGCGTTGCTCGATCAGGTCACCAGCATGCGCATCTTCGTCCGCGTCGCGAGCGCCGGCAGCCTGGCCGCGACGGGGCGGGCCATGAACCTGTCGCAGACCATGGTGACCAAGCATATCGAGGCGACCGAGGCCCGGCTCGGCGTCCGGCTCCTGCACCGCTCGACCCGGCGGCTCACTCTGACCGAGGCCGGGCGCGGCTACCTCGAGGCGTGCCAGCGCATCCTGGCCGAGATCGCGGAGGCGGAGGAGGCGGCGATCGCCGGGCAGGCGGAGCCGCGGGGGCTGCTGCGGCTCAACGCCCCCGTGTCGTTCGGCACGTTCCAGATCGCCCCGCTGCTGGGCGCGTTCGCCGCCCGCTATCCCAAGGTGAGCTTCGACATTGGCCTCGATGACCGCGTGGTGGACCTGATCGAGGAGGGCTGGGACCTCGCGATCCGCATCGGCGTGCTACGGGATTCGAGCCTCGTGTCCCGCCGCCTGGCGCCCTGCCGCATCCTGGTGTGCGCCGCGCCCGGCTACCTCGCGGCGCACGGCACGCCGCGGTCGGTGGCGGAACTCACGCGGCACAACTGCCTCGGCTATACGCTGTCGGACCGCCAGGGTCAGGGTAGCTGGTCGTTCGATCCGGACGCCAGCACCATCGTGCCGGTCACGGGCACGCTCCAGGCCAATAACGGGGACGCGCTGCGGATGGCCGCGCTGGCGGGGATGGGGCTGCTCTATACGCCGGAGTTCCTGGTGGCAGCCGACATCGCCGCCGGGCGGCTGGTCGCGCTGAACCTGGATCACAAGCCGCATGAACTCAATCAGATCTACGCTGTCTTCCGCCCCGACCGGCGTCTGCCGCTCAAGACGCGCGCCATGATCGAGTTTCTGGCCGAGCATTTCGCGGACCGGACTTGGTAGTGGTCGGAGCGGCGGGATTCGAACCCACGACCCCTTGTCCCCCAGACAAGTGCGCTACCAGGCTGCGCTACGCTCCGATGCCGCGGTCCTAGCAGGGCCGGGCGCGCCCGTCCACACACGCGTTACGGCAACAGCGCCCGGAGCGCTTCCAACTCGGTCAGAGTATCGCGCAGGAGACTGCGCAGGCGGAGGATCTCCACCGCGGGATCGACCGGCTCCGGTGCGCCCAGCTCCAGCACCGGCGCCTGGGCCGCCTCCGCCCGCTCCGCCTCGGCCGCCGCGCGCTCATCCGGCGTGGCCGGCGGAATGTCTTCCGACAGCTGGCCGCCGCCATCCCGCAACAGACGCTGCACGCCCTTGATGGTATAGCCCTGAATATACAGCAAATCGGAGATACGCCGCAGCAGGCCGATATCGTCCGGCCGGTAGTATCGCCGGCCACCGCCCCGCTTCAACGGCTTGATCTGCGGAAACTTCGTCTCCCAAAACCGTAATACATGCTGCGGGATGTGCAGCTCATCGGCGACCTCGCTGATGGTGCGAAAGGCGTTCGGCGCTTTCTTGGCCCGGCTTCGCCCCGGCGTGTCCGCATGCTCCGGCAGAAGGTCCCCGGCTTGCGGCATCAGCCTTCGCCGCCCTCATCATCGGCCAGGTCATCGCCCACATCATCGTCGGGCGGGATCGCCGTACCGTTCACGTGCGCCTTCAGCACCTGGCTCGGACGGAACGTCAGCACCCGTCGCGGCAGGATCGGCACCTCGACGCCGGTCTTGGGATTGCGTCCGATCCGCCGACCCTTCTGCCGCACCGAGAATGTGCCGAAGCCGCTGATTTTGACCGACTCGCCCGCCTCGAGCGCCCGGGACATCTGCTCCAGCACCGTCTCCAGCAAGTCTGCGGAATCGTTGCGGGACAGCCCGACCTCGGCATAGATCGTCTCAGCCAGCTGTGCGCGGGTCACGGTATTCATGCCGTCACGCTATGCATCCGAGTCGCAGACGTCAAGCGAAGCCGCTGACCTTAAAGGAAACTACAGCCTAACAAGGGCCGAGCCCCAGGTCATGCCGCCGCCCAGCGCCTCCATCAGCACCAGGTCGCCGCGCTTCACCCGGCCATCCCGATACGCCTCGTCCAGCGCCAGCGGGATGGATGCGGCTGAGGTATTGGCGTGTTGGTCGACCGTCACCACGACGCGCTCCGGCGGCAGGCCGAGCTTCTTGCCCATCGCGTCGATGATGCGCAGGTTGGCCTGGTGCGGCACTAGCCAATCGATATCGGCGTATAGAAGCCCGTTGGCCGCCAGCGCCTCATCCACCACGGCGGACAGCTTGGTGACGGCATGGCGGAACACCTCCCGCCCGTTCATCACGAGGTGCCCGGGCCGGTCGGCGCGGCCCACGGCGCCGTCCACATACAGGAGGTCACCGAGCGTTCCCAGCGCATGCAGATGCGTGGACAGGATCGCACGCTCCCCCTCACCCGGGCGCAGGAACGCAGCCCCGGCCCCGTCGCCGAACAGGACGCAGGTGCCGCGATCGGCCCAGTTCATAATCCGGCTATACACCTCGCTGCCGATCACCAGCACGCCCGTGGCCTGACCGGTGCGGACCAGGCTATCGGCCACCGACAGCGCATAGACGAAGCCGCTACAGGCGGCCGACAGGTCGAAGCCGAAGCCGCGGCTCACCCCAAGCTCGGCCTGCACCCGCAAGGCCGTGGCCGGAAACGCCTGATCCGGCGTGCTGGTGGCCAGGATGATGGCGTCGACGTCCAGGGCCGTGGCGCCGGCATCGGCCAGCGCCCGCTCCGCCGCCCGCGCGCCCATGAACGCACACGTCTCATGCGGGGCCGCCATATAGCGCTGCTTGATGCCGGTCCGCTCCTGGATCCACGCATCCGACGTATCCACGGTGCGGGACAGCTCGTCATTGCTGACCACCCGAACCGGCAAATAACTGCCCAGCCCTGCGATATACGCCCTCATCCGGCGGCGGCGAGCTTCGGCGGGTCAGGCAACACGGTCACATTCTCCATCCGGGCGAGCCCCTCCCTGATCCGGTCGTTGAACCGGTGCACCACCATGTCCATCGCCACGTCCACCGCATGCGCGAACTGCTCCGCATCGGCCGAGCCGTGCGATTTCACCACGACGCCGTTCAGCCCCAGCATGACCGCGCCATTGTAGCGGCGCGGATCGAGCCAGGTGCGCATCCGGTCCAGCCCTGGACGCGCGAGCAAATATCCGATTTTGGCCGCAAGCGAACTTCGGAAGATCTGCTTCAGGAGGTCGCCCACCAGGCGCAGCGCGCCCTCGGCCGTCTTGAGCGCGACGTTGCCGGTAAAGCCGTCCGTGACGATCACGTCCGTCGTCCCGGCCGCGATGTCATTACCTTCGACAAAGCCATGGAATTGCGGCGCGATGTGGCTCGCACGCAGGATATCGGCCGCCTGCCGCACCCGGTCATCGCCCTTGAGCTCTTCCGAGCCCACGTTCATCAAGCCGATGCTGGGGGATGGCAGGCCCAGCACGGTCCGGGCGAACACGTCACCCAGCACCGCGAACTGCACCAGATTGCGCGCGTCGCACACGACGTTGGCACCCAGATCCAGCATGACCACGTCGCCCCGCGCAGAGGGCCCGATGGCCGCCAGCGCCGGACGGTCGATGCCCGGCAGCGTCCGCACCACGATGATCGCCAGCGCCATGAGCGCGCCGGTGTTGCCGGCGGACACGACACCGGCGGCCTCTCCTTGGGCCACCGCGTCGATCGCGAGCCGCATCGAGGAACCGCGGACGCGGAGCGCCGCCGTCGGCTTCAACTCGCTGGCGATGACCGCCGGAGCATGGCGGATAGCGCAGCAGGCCTGCGCCCGCTTGCGGCTGGCCAGCAACGGTGTCAGCTGAGCCTCGTCCCCCACGAGCAAGAAGCGCGCCCCGGGATGCCGCTCGGACGCGATCACCAAACCGTCCAACACCGAAAGCGGCGCGTGATCCCCGCCCATCGCGTCGATCGCGAGCGAGAACGTCTCAGAGCCGGATGCAGCCTGGCTCAATGCCACGAACCCGGCACCTCCCAGCGATCAGACCCGGACTGCGCCCTTCAGCGCCTTGCCCGCCGCCACGACTTCGCGTCCGTCGTAATGCCCGCAATGGCTGCAGAGATGGTGCGGCCGCTTCAGCTCGCCGCAATTGCCGCACTCGTTGTGCGCCTCGGTCCGCAGCGCGTCATGGCTACGGCGCATCCCGCGGCGGGACGGGGAGGTTTTCTTCTTGGGAACGGCCATGGGTCAGCGCCTTCGGGCATAAACAGCGGCGGAAAGGCTCCGGCCGCAACGGTGTGGAGGTGAGCCGCGCGCTTTAGCAGGACAGGCTCAGTCCTGCAAGCGTGGCTTGATCTGCAACAAGGCGGCGAACGGACCGGATGGCGGCTCGAGCCCGGCCGGCAGTGTGGCGCCGGGCTTGCGCGGATAGGGGTCTAACGCCAGGGCCAATTGCTCGACCGCGGCCTCCCCGAGATCGACGGCGCTGCCGGCGTAAGGGATCTGATCCACGGCGTCGGGCTCCGGATCGCCATCTTCCTCGCCATCGGGCACGAAGTGGACCGTGAAGGCTTCACGAATGGTCTGCACGAAGGGGTCGAGGCTGAGCACGCAGTTCTGCTCCGCCTCCGCCTCCAGCAGGCCGTCGGCGGCGAACAACCCCGCCTCGACCCGGCGGACCTTGAACGCGCAGCGCAGCGTCGGCACCGATACGATCATGAGCCGAGCCGCCACCGCGGCGCTTTCGGCCGCGCTAGCCTCGATCGTGAGCGCCACCCCGTTTGAGCCGACCCGGTCTAGCGCGAGCGGACGCGACAGTTCGCTCACGCCGCCGCCGGCAGGAAGTCGATGCGCCCGGCCAACAGCGACTCTACGGGCTGTGCCGCTAGATGCTGGTTTTGCGCCAGCGCCAAATCCGCTAGCGCGTGCGCCGGGCCGGGCTCCGCGGCGCCGCGCCAGACGTTGCGCCCGATCGCCGCCGCCAGCGCCTCACGGTCACCGGCCAGCAGCGCCGTGGCGTAGGCCGTGGAGCGTCCGTGAAAAGCCTCCCACATCTCCTTCACCTTCTTGCCCATTCGCATGTCGCTCACGCCGATTTCGCGCAGGCTGAAATCCATGTCGGAGAACATGGCGTCGAACACCGCCTGGCCCAGCGCACGGCCCTTTTCGCCCGCGTCCCGCATGCGGTGGATCACCAGGAAGACATACAACCCGACCATATCGAACCGCCCGTCCAGCGTGTCCGGCACGTGCAGCGCGCTGTAGAAGCGCGGTTCGCGTGCGGCCTCGACCGCGGCGGTGTAGATTTCGAATCCGGCCCGCTCGTAGCGCCGGCTGCGGAATAAACCAAAGAACGCCATCGTATCCCTTACCCACTGCGCGCCGCCATAATTGACACGGCCCGCCCGCCATGACACCCACCGCTCATGTGGGCGTGGGCCTGCCCCCATCAATGTGCCCGAGCTGATTGGAACCGCCGTGCGCCTGATTGCCCTCGCCCTTGCCCTGATCCTGCCTGCCTGCAGCGTGTTCGATACGCCCCATCAGTTGCGGGGCAACAAAATCGATCCGGCGGTCGCGCAGGACCTGGTGGTCGGCACCTCCACCCGGGGCGATGCCACGGCCCTGCTGGGTTCGCCAACGGCCAAGGCGACGTTCGACGACAATACGTGGCTTTATATCAGTGAGACCACCCGCACCCGCGTGGGCCGCCTGCCGGGTGTGACGGATCAGACAGTGATGGTTTTGACGTTCGACGAGGCCGGCACGCTGCGTAACATGCGGCGCCTAGGCCAGGACGAAGGCGCGGAAGTGGCGATGGTGGAGCGGACAACGCCGTCGCCGGGTAGCGAGGCGTCGTTCCTACAGCAATTGCTGGGGAATGTCGGCAAGTTCAACGCCACGGGCGGCACAGGCAAGACGCCGGGCGGCAGCGGCGCTTCGACGAATACGGGGCTTTGACCTACATAATATGGGTGCAAGTCGTTCGCGTGCATGGCTCTCAAGGTTCGACCGTGACCGTGAGCCGGTAGGTAGCTCCGCCACGCGTCGCGGCGACGACGATCAAATTCGCCCCGTCCTTTGCCAGGCGGCCAGTCCAGACACTGGCGTCATCACCCTCCGCGGCACCACGGTATGCCGTGCCTTCGACCGCGAGGTCACCGTCGTCGGTCTTGACCGTCCAGCCCGGCTCATACAGCTGAAAGACCGCGTTCTTCTCTTTGCTGGTGATGGAGAGCTTTGCATGCTGGCCTGCGCGGGCGGACAAGCTCCAGCACGCCTGCTCACCCCGGGCCACACCACCCTGCAGCACGGCGCTGGACCTGCCGGGTGCGAACTGGATTGGTTTGGGCATTCGGCATGCAGCCTCTGACGCCGCTGCACCCCGCGAGAATGTTACTGTCAGGACTGCGAGGGCAAAGGCTAATTTCATAATGTTGCGCAACCGCATAAATGACCCCGGGGAAAGTTGAAGATGCTGCCCATTACAAAGCAGGTCCTTGAAAAAGTTGCACCGAAATTTCACGGCAAGAAACACATCTCACAAACTAAGATCCTGAACGGCATCGGCCCGGTCATCACGCACACCACGGACAGCTACGGCATCTCTACGCTGCTGCGGCGTGCACACTTCATTGCACAAATATGTCATGAATCTGCCGGTTTCTGCACCTTAGTGGAGTTTGCGAGTGGACGCGCCTACGAAGGCCGGGCCGACCTTGGCAATACGAATGCCGGTGATGGAGTCCGCTACAAGGGCCGGGGGCTGATCCAATTGACGGGCCGGAACAACTACCGGAAATATGGAAAGCTCCTTGGCCTCGACCTCGAAGGTGAACCCGAGCTCGCGGCCACTCCTGTCACTGCACTGCGCATCGCGTGCGAGTATTGGAAGCAGCGGCACATCAACCATTTTTGTGACAACGACGACATCATTCATGTCACGCGCCGGGTCAATGGCGGCCTGAACGGCCTGGCACAGCGCAAGATTTACCTGGCCCGGGCGAAGCAGGCATTGAGCGCAGAGGATGTCGTACCGGTGGCTTGGACGGGACCCGATATTTCGCAAATGGCCGTCTTGGCGTGAGCCAAACCAATCTCTATTCAGGCGGCAGCTCGTCTACCTCCGCCATGGGCAGCGAGGGCGCCACGCGGCGCGGCGTCGGGATTGGGGGCACCCAGGGCCGGGTGCCGCGCCACTCGCGGTCGGTCAGCACCACCGGTCCCGCCGCCGTAAGCCACACCGCGATCGATCCGTCGCGCCATACGCTAAACCGGTCCAGGTAGCGGGTCCCGCGCGGGCATACATCCCGGGCTGGTTCGGCAGACACCAGCAGGACGATGCCGTTGCAATCGGCTGGGGCTTTGCTGCGGGTCAGCAGCACCGGGCCGGCTGGCGAGTCGAAGCGGCAGCCGGACGTGCTGCATCCCGGTGTATCGGCGCCGACGGGTACAAGGGGGTGCGCCAGGTAGCTCTCCCACGACTCCGTCACGAACGGCGCCCGGCTCTGCGCCTGTAGCCAATACGCGCCGGCCCGCACGGCAATCACCCGTGCATCCGGGGACATCAGGATGTCCGGCGGGGATGCGGCCAGCGGTGACAGCAGGCCCGCCATCATGGCCGGCACGCCCAACAGCCGCCACTTGGTGCGCCAAATGCCGAGCCAAGCCAGCCCGAGGCTGAAAACGCCCAGGCCCCATGGTGCCAGATGCGGCACGGCCAGCGTCGCCTCCGGCAGTGCCGCGACAGTGCGGGCGATCCATAGCAGGACCTCAACGCCCAAGCCCATCGGCACCAGGGCCCAATGCTCCGCTCCGAACGGCATGAGCGCCATAGCCGCCAAGCCCCACGGCATTACCCAGAAGGCGGTAACCGGGACGGCGATCACGTTGGACAGGATGAAGTATAGCTGGAAATGCCCAAAATGGTATGCGCCATACGCCGCGGACGCCGAGCCAGCGAGCAGGCTGGTCAGCACCAGCGCCGCCAGATGGGATAAAAACCGCCGCCGGTATAGGCGAGACAGTATTGGGCGCAGCGCGTCATATCCGGCAATGAGCGCGAGCACGGCCGAGAAGCTCATCTGGAAACTGACGCCTATGACCTCATTGGGAGCGAGCACCATGAGTGTGATCGCCGCCAGTGCGAGGCCGCGCAACGACAGCGCGCGGCGGCCCAGCATGACGCCCAGCGTCACCAGGCACGCCATGGCGAAGCTACGCATGATCGGCAAATGCGCGCCGGTCAGCAGCAAGTATGCCGCACCGGCCAGCAGCGCCGACCCGGCGGCGATCGCCTTGCATGGCCAGAACAGCGCCGCCCGCTCGATTGACGCGAGGCCGAGCCGGGTCATGCCCATGACTAGGCCCATGACGATCCCGATATGCAGCCCCGCCACCGCCAGCAGATGCGCCAGCCCTGAATCGCGGAACGCCGAGCGGTCCGTGGTTGGGATGGCCGCCGTCCCGCCCGTAAGCAACGTCGCGGCAACGGCGCCGGGCGCGCCGGGCAAGCCGTCCATGATCCGGCGTGCCACCCCGTCCCGTAGCGCGTGCAGCCACCCGGTGCCGGACGGCGGCGCCTGTTCCAGCAACTCCATCGGCCCCAGCGCGGTGCCATAGGCGCCGAGGCCGGTGAAATAATCTTCGCGCTGCAAATCCCAAGCGCCGGGATAGGTTGGTCCTGCCGGCGGCCGCAGCATGGCGCGCGTCCGGACCAAGTCACCGGCTGACAAATCCAGCTTATCGCCCGGTTTCAGCTTGACGCGGATCCGCCGCGCCAGCTCCTGACCCGGGATTTGCACCTGCTCGAGCGTGACCCGGCGTCCCTCCGGCAGAGCTTCCACGCTCCGCACCACGGCCGCCAGCATTGTGGCCTTGCGCGGTAGGTCATCGAGCGGCAGGGCGCGCCAGGTAGCGGATTGCGCCGACAAGAAGCCCAGCGACGTGAACAGCATGCATAGCGCCACCGCGCGGGCGACATAGGTGCGCCAGGCGGCCAAGGTTACGAGAAGTGCTGCACCCGCCGCGGCCGGACCGGACCAGGGCGGTGGCTCGGTAATCTGAGCAAAGTAGGCCAACACGCCCAGGCCCATCCAGACCGGCAGCCAGGGTATGAACCGGCCACGCTCCGCCTCGGCCCAAGCGTAGAACCGCTCTGCACCGGGCACGCTGAACGCTGTGATTGCAGTAATGGTTCTCTGCACAACTCCTCCGGTTGCGGACCCTAGCGCGACACCGCTCTCGACGCCACGGTTCAGCATGATAAGGAGCGCCTATGTCTGTTCGCACCCGCTTTGCGCCGAGCCCCACCGGCCACCTGCATATTGGCGGCGCCCGGGTGGCGCTGTTCAACTACCTGTTCAGCCGCCATCACGGCGGCCAATACCTGCTGCGGATCGAGGATACCGATAGGGAGCGCAGCCTGCCAGTCTATACGCAAGGCATCCTCGACGGCCTCGCCTGGCTGGATCTGGTGTCCGACGAGCCGCCCGTATTCCAGTCCACCCGGCAGGCGAGGCACACCGAGGCCGCGTTGTCCCTGCTGGAAGCCGGGCACGCCTATAAATGCTATTGCACGCCGGACGAGTTGCGGGAGATGCGGGAGCGGGCCGCAGCCGAGGGCCGTCCACCCCGCTATGACGGGCGGTGGCGGGACCGGGACCCGGCCGAGGCTCCGCCCGGCGTGGCGCCGGTCATTCGCCTGCGCGCGCCGCAGACCGGCGAGACGGTCGTCCAAGACCTGGTGCAGGGCGAGGTGCGGGTCGCGAATGCCGAGCTGGATGACCTGATCATCCTGCGCTCGGACGGCGTGCCGACCTATCTGCATGCCGTCGTGGTCGACGATCATGACATGGAAATCACCCACGTGATCCGCGGCGACGACCACCTGACCAACACCTTCCGCCAGATCGCCATCTATCGCGCGCTGGGGTGGGAGCCGCCAAGATTCGCGCACCTGCCGCTGATCCATGGACCGGATGGCGGCAAGCTGTCCAAGCGGCACGGGGCGGTGGCGGTGCTGGAATACCGGGACCAGGGCTATCTGCCAGAGGCGCTGTGCAACTTCCTGCTGCGGCTGGGCTGGGGTAGCGGCGATCATGAGATCCTGACGCGGGACGAGGCGATCCGGCTGTTCGACCTGGACGGCGTCGGCCAGTCCGCCAGCAAGATGGACGCGGCCCGGCTGCTGAGCCTGAACGGCACCTATCTGCGTCAGGCCGACGATGCGCGGCTGGCCCAGGAGGTGGTGGCCCGGCTGCAGGCGCAGGGGCTGGCGGTGGATGACGTGGCCGAGCGGCGGATCCGGTTGCTGATGCCCGGCTTGAAGGAGCGGGCGAAGACCACGCTGGAACTGGCTCAATCGGCAGCATTCCTCGCGCAGTCGGTCCCGCTGGCGTTCGAGCCGAAGGCGCAGGCGTTGCTGACGCCGGAGGTGAAGGCGGGGTTGCCGGCGCTGGGTCAGGTGCTGGCCGCGACCGACTTCACCGCGCCCGCCCTGGACGCCGCCCTGCGCGGCTATGCCGAAAGCGCCGGGCGGAAGCTGGGCCAGGTGGCGCAGCCGTTGCGCGCCGCGCTGACCGGCAGCACCATGAGCCCCGGTATCGACGAGACGCTGGCCGCCTTGGGCCGGGACGAGGCGCTCGCCCGCATCATGGCCGCCGCCGCCTAGATGTACCCGCACCGGCATCTGCTGGCGATCGAGGGGCTGCATCCGCCCGAAATCAGCTATTTGCTGGACTTGGCCGAGAGCTACGTGCTGCTCAACCGCTCCGGCAAGACGCAGCGCGACCTGCTGCGCGGGCGGACGCTGATCAACCTGTTCTATGAGGACAGCACCCGGACCCGGACCAGCTTCGAGCTGGCGGGCAAGCGGCTGGGCGCGGACGTCATCAACATGTCCGTCTCGACCAGCAGCGTGAACAAGGGCGAGACGCTGCTGGATACCGCGACCACGCTGAACGCCATGCGCTGCGACCTGCTGGTGGTACGGCATGACCAGTCGGGCGCGCCCAATCTGCTGGCGCAGAAGGTCTCGTCGGCCGTGATCAACGCGGGGGACGGCACGCATGAGCATCCGACCCAGGCATTACTGGACGCGCTGACGCTGAAGCGCCGCCGTGGCACGCTCGAGGGGTTGGTCGTCGCGATTTGCGGTGACGTGCTGCATAGCCGGGTGGCGCGAAGCAATATTCATTTGTTGAGCGCCATGGGCTCACGCGTCCGCGTGGTCGGACCGCCCACGCTGATTCCGTCCGCCGCGTCCGCGCTGGGTGTCGAGGTGTTCCACGATATGGAGCACGGGCTGGACGGTGTGGACGTCGTCATGATGCTGCGCTTGCAGAAGGAGCGCATGTCCCGCGGCCTCGTGCCGTCGGCGCGAGAGTATTTCCGGTTCTTCGGCCTCGATCACGCCAAGCTCGCGCGGGCCAAGCGGGACGTGCTGGTGATGCATCCGGGCCCCATGAACCGCGGGGTGGAGATCGATAGCGCCGTGGCCGATGACCCCGCGCATAGCGTGATCGGCGAGCAGGTCGAAATGGGGGTTGCGGTCCGCATGGCCGTGCTGGATGTGCTGTCCCGGCCCAAGCCGATGCCAGGCCGCCGCAATGCGTGATTCGCTGTTTCGCGACGTTCGCCTGATCGATCCGGCCACGGAGCTGGATCAAATGGGCGAGTTGCTGGTGCGGGACGGCCGCATCGCCGATTTCGGGCCGGCGCTCGGGCGGCCGGACGGGGCGCTGCCGGTCGACGGCTTCGGCGCGATCCTCTGCCCCGGCCTCGTCGATATGCGGGCTGCGCTCGGGGAGCCCGGGTTCGAATATCGCGAAACCATCGCGTCCGCCGCCGAGGCCGCGGCGTCGTCCGGGATCACCACCTTGGCCGCCCTGCCCGACTCTCGTCCGGCGGTCGATGACCCGGCGATCGTCCGGCTGCTGCGCGCCCGCGGCGAGGAGACCGGCAGCCTGACGATCCTGCCCTACGGCGCCGTGACCCGCGGCTGCAAGGGGGAGGAGATGGCCGAGATCGGCCTCCTGCACGAGGCCGGCGCTTGGGGCTTCACCGACGGGCAGCGCGCGGTCGGCGATGCGCGGATGATGCGTCAGGCGCTGTCCTACGCGCGGGGCTTCGGCGCCCGGATCGTGCAGCATCCGGAAGACCCGGCGCTGGCGTCCGGCGGCTCTGCCACCGAGGGTGAGCTCGCGACCCGGCTGGGGCTGCCCGGCATCCCCGCCGCCGCCGAGGCCATCTTGGTTGCGCGGGACATCCGGCTCGCGCAACTCACGGGCGGCAGCCTGCATTTTGCGCATGTCTCGACCGCCGAAGCGCTGGCGTTGATCCGCCGGGCCAAGGCGGACGGGGCGGACGTCACCTGCGATACCGCACCGCCCTATTTCGACCTGAACGAGACCGCGATCGGCGATTTCCGCAGCTACGCCAAGCTCTCGCCCCCGCTGCGCCCCGAGGCGGACCGGATGGCGGTGTGCGCCGCGCTCGCGGACGGGACGGTGGACGCCGTCGCCTCCGACCATCAGCCACGGGACGCCGATGACAAGCGGGTGCCGTTCGCGCTGGCGACGCCGGGGGGCGCCGGGCTTGGGACCCTGCTGGGGGTTACGCTGGCGCAGGTGCACGGCAATGGACTTTCGTTGATGCGGGCGCTCGATCTGCTGACCGCGCGGCCGGCCCGAGTGCTGGGCGTGGACGCCGGGCGGCTGCTGAAGGGTGGGGCGGCCGATCTGTGCCTGTTCGATCTGGAGCGGGCGTGGCAGGTCGAGGCCGGCTCCCTGCCCGGCAAGGCGCCCAACACGCCATTCGACGGGCGGGCGCTCGAGGGCCAGGTGATCGGCACCTGGAAGGCCGGGCGGCGGGTGTTCGGATGAACGTGGCCCTGATGCTGCTGCTCGGATACGTGCTGGGCTCCGTTCCCTTTGGCTGGCTGTTGAGCCGAGCCGCGGGGCTGGGCGATATCCGTGCTATCGGGTCCGGCAATATCGGCGCGACCAACGTGCTGCGTACCGGGCGGAAGGACGTTGCGGCGGCGACGTTGCTGCTCGATGCGCTGAAGGGCGCGGCCGCGGTGCTGATCGGCGCATACCTGATCCGGCCGGAGGTCGGCTGGCTCGCGGGGCTCGCGGCGGTGGTGGGGCATTGCACCTCGTTCTGGATGGGCGGGCGCGGCGGCAAGGGCGTGGCGACCGGGCTGGGCATGATCTTCGGCGTGGCATGGCCGGTTGGGATCGTGGCCTGCGCGATATGGCTGCTGGTGGCGAAGTTGTCGCGCATATCCTCGGCCGGGGCGCTCGCGGCATTCGCGGCGGCGCCGGTCGTCATGGCCGCTTGGCTTGGATTTATGCCGGCTGGAATCATGGCGCTGGTCAGCCTGGTCGTGTTCGTAAGGCACTCGGACAATATCGGGCGGTTGCGCGCTGGAACCGAGCCCCGGATCGGAAAAGAGATCGGCCAGTGAAAGACCTCCGGGACCGGCTGCGGCTGGCGCGGACGGACGGGGTGGGCCCGGTCACCTATCGCCGTTTGCTGCGCGAATACGCGAGTGCCGCGGAGGCCATCGATGCCCTGCCCCGGCTCGCGCGCAACGCCGGAAGGGCGCAGCCGCCGCGCATCCCTAGTGCGAGCGAGGCGCAGAAGGAGATCGACGCCGTCGCCAAGCTGGGCGGGCGCATCTTGGTGCTGGACGGTCCGCAATATCCCCCGTTGCTGGGCATGCTCGATGTAGCGCCGCCGGTGCTGACCGCGCTGGGAGACGTAACTGCGCTGCTGACAAGGTCGGTGGCCCTGGTCGGCGCGCGCAACGCTTCCGCACACGGGCAGCGTATGGCGGAGGCGCTGGCGTCCGATTTGGCGCAGAACGGGATTGTGGTGGTGTCCGGCATGGCGCGCGGTATCGACGCCTCGGCCCATCGGGGAGCCATGCATTTGGGCCGAACCGTCGCCTGCATCGCCGGTGGGATCGACGTGTTCTACCCGCCGGAGAACGAGGCGTTGCAGAAACAAGTGACCGAGCGCGGCGCGGTCGTGGCGGAGGCGCCGCTGGGCACGGCACCGCAGGCGCGGCACTTTCCGCGCCGCAACCGGGTGATCGCCGGGCTGTCGCTGGGCGTGGTGGTTATCGAGGCGGCGGTCGGGTCCGGCAGCCTGATCACCGTGCGTATGGCGCAGGATATGAACCGGGACATCTTCGCCGTGCCGGGCTCCCCGCTCGATCCAAGGTGCCGCGGCTCCAACGATCTGATCCGTTCCGGCGCCTACCTGACCGAGACCGCGGCGGATGTGCTGGAGCACCTGACCGCCTATCCGGAGCGGGCCAGCATACCGGTGCAAGCGGCCGAGCTGGCGCCCGTGTTTGATATTGGGCCGAACCCGGACCATGTACGGCAGCGTATTATCGAGTTGCTGGGTTTCGCGCCGACCCCGGTTGACGATCTGGTGCGCCGCTGCCAGTTCTCCGCCGCCGTCGTCGCTGCCGCGCTGAGCGACCTCGAGCTTGCCAACAAAGTCGAGCTGCTGCCCGGACACCAAGCCTGCCTTATCGCGTCTGCGGAAATGAATTAGGACATTATGACTGACGTCGTCGTCGTCGAATCGCCTGCGAAGGCCAAGACCATCAACAAGTATCTGGGCGGCGGCTACACCGTGCTGGCGAGCTTTGGCCACGTGCGCGACCTGCCGCCCAAGGACGGTAGTGTTCGGCCCGAAGAGGATTTTGCCATGGACTGGGCCGCCGATGAGCGCGGCAACCGCCAGGTGACGGCCATCGCCAAGGCATTGAAGGGCGCCGGCACGCTGTACCTTGCCACCGACCCGGACCGGGAGGGCGAGGCGATCTCCTGGCACGTGCGCGCCATGCTGGAGGACAAGAAGGTCCTGCGTGGCATCAATGTGCAGCGTATCACCTTCAACGAGATCACAAAAAGTGCCGTCCAATACGCCATCGCCCACCCACGTGAGCTGGATCAGCCGTTGATCGAGGCCTATCTCGCCCGGCGTGCGCTGGACTATCTGGTCGGGTTCACCCTCTCCCCGGTCCTGTGGCGTAAGCTGCCCGGCAGCCGGTCCGCCGGGCGCGTCCAATCGGTGGCCTTGCGGCTGGTGTGCGAGCGGGAGGCCGAGATCGAGGCGTTCCGGCCGCGCGAGTACTGGACGATCGAGGCGCACATGCTGACGCCGGGCGGGGCGCCGTTCCTGGCACGCCTTACCCATCTGGACGGCAAGAAGCTCGACCAATTCGACATCAATACGGCAGCGCTGGCCGAAGCGGCCAAGCAGGCCGTCGAGGCTGGCGCGTTCAGCGTGGCGAGCGTGGAGCGGCGCCGGGTCAAGCGGCACCCGCCCGCGCCATTCACCACCAGCACCTTGCAGCAGGAAGCCAGCCGCAAGCTGGGCATGGGCGCGCAGCAGACGATGCGCGCGGCGCAGCAGCTGTATGAAGGGATCGAGCTGGACGGTGAGACGACGGGCCTTATTACCTACATGAGGACCGACGGCGTGCAGATGGCGCGCGAAGCCATGATGTCCATCCGGGAGCACGTGGGCGCTGTCTATGGCCGGGACTACGTTCCGGCGGCGCCGCGGGAGTATAACAGCAAGGCCAAGAACGCGCAGGAAGCGCATGAGGCGGTCCGCCCAACCGACGTCGAGCGGCGGCCCGAGCAGATGGCGCGGTTCTTGAGCCCCGAGCAGGCCCGGCTGTATGAGCTGGTGTGGAAGCGGGCCGTCGCGTCGCAGATGCAGTCGGCCGAGCTGGACCAGGTCGCGGTCGAGATTGCCGGCACGCGCACCAAGCTCCGGGCGAATGGGTCGATCGTCGCGTTCGACGGCTACCTCAAGCTGTACCGCGAAGACGTCGATGATGCACCGGAGAGCGGGGCGGACGAAAGCCGCATGCTGCCGCCGATGCAAGAGCGGGATCCGCTCACGCGGAAATCGGTGGACGCGGAGCAGCACTTCACCCAGCCGCCTCCCCGATTTTCGGAGGCGAGCCTGGTGAAAAAAATGGAGGAGCTGGGTATCGGCCGGCCCAGCACCTACGCCTCCATCCTCACGGTGCTGCGGGACCGGCAGTACGTCCGGCTGGAAAACAAGCGGTTCATCCCCGAGGACCGCGGACGGTTGGTGACGGCGTTCCTGACGAGCTTCTTCGAGCGCTACGTCGATACCGGCTTCACCGCCGGGCTCGAGGAGCAGCTGGACGACATCTCCGGCGGGCGGGCCGATTGGCGGGCGGTCATGCACGCGTTCTGGGACCAGTTCTCGAAGGCGATCGAGCAGACGCGCGAGCTGAAGATCAGCGACGTGATCGATGCACTGGACCACGATCTGGGCGAGCACTTCTTTCCCGCGCGTGAGGATGGTGCCGACCCCCGCCTGTGCCCGGCGTGTCATGCCGGGCGGCTCGGGCTCAAACTGGGGCGGCACGGGTCGTTCATCGGCTGTTCCAATTATCCTGGTTGCCAGTACACACGTCGCCTCGCGATCGACACGGGTGATGATGCCGGAGAAACCTTAAAAGAAGGTAAACGCGAGCTCGGAATGCATCCGGAGACGAAAGAGGGCATCACCGTCCGCCGCGGCCCTTACGGCGTCTATGTCCAGCAGGGCGAGGCGGACCCGGAAGACAAGAAAAAGAAGGTTCGCCGCACGTCGCTGCCCAAGGGCGTGGACGGCGATACGATTACGTTGGATCAGGCACTTGCACTGCTGTCCTTACCTCGGCTGGTAGGGCTGCATCCGGAGCGGCAAGAGCCGATCGAGGCGGGGATCGGCCGGTTCGGCCCGTTCATCAAGATGGGCTCGATCTTCGCGTCCCTGGATAAGGACGACGACGTGCTGGTCGTCGGCCTGAACCGGGCGATGGACCTGATCTCCAAGAAGCTCGACAGCGTGCGCAGCCTGGGTGCCCATCCCGGGGATCACGAGGCTGTGCAGGTGCGCAAGGGCCGGTTTGGGCCGTATGCTCAGCATGGGCTGCGAGTCGCGAACCTGCCGCGCGACATGGCCATGGAGGATATCACCCTGGAACAGGCGGTGGCGCTGCTGGTCGAAAAGGGCAAGACGCTGAAGGCCAAGCCGGGCCAGAAGAAGGCCGCTGCGAAGAAGGCGGCACCGAAGAAGGCTGCTGCACCCCAGGATCCAGCAAAGAAGTCTTCTGTCAAGAAGCCTTCGATTAAGAAGGCGGCTACTAAGAGGCCTGGCACCAAGAAGCCTGGGCCCAAAAAAGCCGCCTCGGCGCGCAAGGCCGGCTAGGCATGGCCAAGCCTCCGCGCGGCAAGCCGCCAAGCCGGGGCCCTAACCGCGCGCGCCACGCCTCCCCTGCTCGCGACGAAGCCGTCATGGTCCGGATTACTGGAACCGACATGGACGGGGACGCGGTCGGGCGCCTCTTGGACTGGACCGGAACTGGCCCGCCTCCCACGATCCTTATGCTGCCCGAGCCGCGCGGAACGCCCGCCTTGGCTCCAGGTGAGCGCGTGCTGGCCCGCGTCAGCCCGGCCGGCGCCGGGCGATTCGAGGGGCGGACGGTGAAGCGCCTGACCGACGAGCCCGCCCGCATCCTCGGCATCTTTCGCGCCCCCGAGCGTCTCGTGCCCACCGACCGCCGGGCCAAGGCGGAGTGGCGCATTCCACCCGGCGAGGATGGCGGCGCGGAGAATGACGAGATCGTCAGCGCCACTCCCCTGCCGCACGCCGGGCACGGCCTGAAGCCCGCCCGCATCACCGAGCGCCTGGGCCGCATGGGCGACGCGCGCTCCATCAGCCTGATCTGCATCCATGCGCACGACATTCCGACCGAGTTCCCGCCTGAGGCGCTGGCCGCCGCCGCGCGTGCCCGCGCGACGCCGCTGGGCCGGCGGGAGGACCTTCGCGCCGTGCCGCTGGTCACCATCGATGGCGAAGACGCGCGCGACTTCGATGACGCCGTGTTCGCCGAGCCGGACGGGGACGGCCACCGGCTGATCGTCGCCATCGCCGACGTCGCGCACTACGTCCGGCCTGGCACGCCGCTCGACGGGTCGGCGTTCGCCCGTGGCAACAGCGTGTATTTCCCCGATCGCGTCGTGCCGATGCTGCCGGAGGCGCTGTCGAACGGCTGGTGCAGCCTAAAGCCGCAGGAGGACCGCGGCTGCCTGTTCGTCGAAATGCACATCGACCACCGCGGCCGGAAGACCCGGCACCGCTTCGGCCGCGGCTTGATGCGTAGCGCCGCGCGGCTGACGTATGAGCAGGTGCAAGACGCGGAAAACGCCGGGCGGGATATCGGCCTCGGCGCGCTGTATCCGGCGTTCCGCGCCCTGCTGGCGGCGCGGCAGGCCCGGGGCACATTGGACCTTGACCTTCCGGAGCGGAAGGTCGTGCTGATCGAAGGCCGGGTCGCCTCCGTCCTGCCGCGCCCCCGGCTCGACAGTCACCGGCTGATCGAGGAGATGATGGTGCTGGCCAACGTGGCGGCGGCCGAGCAGCTGGAGGCGTTCACCCGCCCCTGCATGTACCGCGTGCACGCACCGCCGACCGAGGAGAAACTCGAGGCGCTGCGCACGTTCCTGCACAGCATGGACATCAGCCTGCCGCCCGGAAACGAGATCCACCCGCGCGACCTCGACCGGGTGCTGCAGAAGGTCGCCAATACCGAGCACGCGCCGCTGGTGAACGAAGTGATCCTGCGCAGCCAAAGCCAGGCCGCGTACAGTCCCGACAATATCGGTCACTTCGGCCTCGCTCTGCCGCGCTACGCCCATTTCACGAGCCCGATCCGCCGGTATTCGGACCTGCTGGTGCATCGTGCGCTGATTACCGGGGGCAAGCTCGGCCTCGGCGGCCTGACCCCGGACGAGCCGGCCCGTTTCCCGGACATGGGCGAACACATCAGCGCCACCGAACGCCGTGCGGCGCTGGCGGAGCGGGAGGCGGTCGACCGGTATCTGGCGGCCTATATGGCGGACAAGGTCGGCGCCCGCTTCCCGGCCCGCATCTCCGGCGTGCAGCGCTTCGGCCTGTTCGTGACGCTCGCCGAAACCGGCGCCAGCGGGCTCATCCCCATGAGCGCCCTGGGCGACGATTACTGGGTATATGACGAGCCGAGCCAGAGCCTGTCGGGGCGCCGCACCCGCATGGTGTATCGCCTCGCCCAGGAGGTCGAGGTGCGGCTGCAGGAGGCGAGCCCCGTCACGGGCGGTCTTATTTTCGCGATGCAGCCGCCGTCCAGCCCGAAGCGGGCGCGGCGATGAGGGTGTGGATGGTGGTCTTGCTGGTCTGGGCCGGGCCGGTTTGCGCGCAGACCGCCCGGCCGGAGTTCGAGATCCGGCTCGTGGCCGCGGTGTTCGGCGCCGCGTTCACGTTCATTGAGAACCGCTCGCTCGAACCCGCGCCGGTCGAGCAGATCGCGCTGTGGAGCCTCGGCAGCCTCACGAGCCTCGACCCCGCGCTCACGGTCGAGAGCCGGGGCGGGCAGCTCAGCCTCCGGCGGGGCGGGCAGGAGATCCTACAGCGGGCGGTCCCCGCGTCCGGCACCGGCGAGCTGTGGGGGGCGGCGGTGGCGGATGTGCTGGCCGCCGCCTGGGACGCGTCCGACCCGGTGCGCCGCGGGGGCACGCAGGGGCTGATTTCCGCATTGTTCGAGGAAATGCTGAACCACCTCGACCCCTACTCCCGCTACACGCCGCCGGGCGCGGCGGCGCTGGACCGGGAGCGGCGGTCGGGCGATGCCGGCGGCGGCATCAAGCTCACCCGGCTTGGTGCCCAGTTCATCATCGGCAGCGTGAACCAGGCCGGGCCCGGCGCCGACGCCGGGCTGGTCGCAGGGGACCGGCTGATCGCCGTCGACGACCAGCCGGTGCAGGGCGAGGACCTGCAGACCGTCATGGGCTGGATCAACGGGGTGGAGGGCACGGACGTGGACCTCACGATCCGCAGCCGCGACGGCCGCACCCGCACGATCGAGCTGGAGCGCGCGGTGGTGCCGCCCGAGACGGTGTTTGCCGAAGTGCGCGGCGCCAACCTGCTGATCCGCATTACGGCCTTCAGCGCTGACACCGACCAGCGGTTGCGGCAGGAGCTGGAGAGGGCGCTCGAGGGGCCGTCCGGGCAGCGCATCAAGGGGCTGATCTTGGATCTGCGCGGCAACCGCGGCGGCCTGCTGCGCCAGGCCGCGGCTACGACGGATTTGCTGCTCAGCAGCGGTGTCATCGCAAAAACGGAGGGGCGCAACGGTAATGCAAACCACGTGTTCCAAGCCGGAAGTGCCGACCTGGCGGAGGGCCGTCCGGTCGTGGTGCTGGTCGATGGCCGCTCGGCCAGTGCCGCGGAGATTATGGCCGCCGCGCTGGCCGATAACGGGCGCGGTATCGTGGTGGGCAGCTCCACGTTGGGCAAAGGTCTGGTGCAGACCATTACGACGCTGCCGGATGGCGGCGAGCTGTTCGTCACCTGGTCCCGCGTGCTGGCGCCCCGCGGCTGGCCGCTCCAGGGACTGGGCGTCATGCCGCAGGTGTGCACCAGCCAGGGGCCGGAGGCGGTGACGGTGCAGCTTCAATCGCTCAACCGCGGCAACTCCCGCATGGCGGCGGCGATCACCCGGCAGCGGATGACGCGGGCGCCGGTGCCGGTGAACGAGATCATCAATCTCCGCACCCCCTGCCCGGCCGCAGACGGACGCGACACGGATTTAGTGGCGGCCCGCTACCTGTTGAGCAATGAGCGTGCCTACGAAACCGCGCGGCTGCAGCCGGTGCCGTAACGGGAGGGCCGTGATCCGGCGCGTCCGCGATACATTGACGCGTTGGATCGGCGCTTGGCACAATCGGGCGGCGCGGTGACCCGGGCCCGGCGAACGACTGTTTTGATGCCACAACCGATCTGACCAAAAGCATAATGAACGGATTGGGACCGATTTCGAGCACAATCCACGAACATGACTAGGTTCGAATTTCGTGTCAGGCGCATCAATCGCCGCTCTCGCATTAATGCAACTAACCGCTCGGACGTATCAGGCTTCATTTCGCGCAGTCCGAGCCCGTTTGTAGTTGCCTGGTCGGGTGTGCTGAGGCCTGTTTGCGATCTCTCTTATGATCTCTTCGACGGTGTTCTTGCTGTGTCAATGGCGAAAGCCTGAACCGGCGCGATGCGAACGGCATCCCATCCCTCAGCTTTGCTCGGCCTCACGGCGGCGAAGTAGGGTAAGGGTCAACAGTCCTATGGCGAGCAACGCTGCGGCTTGGGGTTCCGGCACGGCCGTGGCGGCTACGGTGTCGTAGCCCAAGATGTCCAGCGCAGTAATGTCGAGCGGCGTCGCGTTGATGACCTGGCCTGGGGAGTAGGCGGGGACCATGATGCCGTCCACGCCGGGTGCCCAGTGACTGGCCTGATACTGCCCGGAGCCGCCCGGGGCGAAATTCGCCGGGGCGCCGAGCGGATCGAGCACAGCCGACGTGCCGTCATCAACCGAGAAATACGCCGGGCCCGGCGCCGCTGTGCGAATACCTGCGGCGTTGAACCGGAACTCGTCCAGCAACGTCACCGTATTGCCAGGTGCACCGCCATCGATACTGGAGTCGAACCCAAGTAGATGCGCGATCTCATGCTCGGCCACGCCAATCAGATCGAAGGCGTTGCTGGCGATCGTGCCGGTGGCACTGCGGCTGGTGGCAAAGGTATAGCGTGTCGAGAATTCGATGACACCAGCAGAGCCTGACGATGGCAAACCAAGTGCAAGAGCCTCGGCGCGGGTGAGCGCGACCGTGCCGGACGGCGGTCGTGCGACAAACGAAGTCACGGCCACGCGGTCCAGGGCGGACTTCGCATCGGCAGTGAGCAACGACACGACCTGCGCGGCAGGTGCCGTGATGTAAGCGGGAGAGGTCTCTCCCAGGATACCGGGTGCCAGATTCGTGAAGCCGATGTTGACCGTGACGGAAACCGGATCGGAAAACAGGCTTGACCAGGCCCGGCCCGCCGTCGCGAACGCCGCAGACTGTTCGGGGGTCAGAATATCGCCCGCGATGGTGACGAAGTTGAAGCTTAAAGCGGCAGCCGGCCTGGAAAGGCTCGCTAGGGCCAGTGCGGCGACGGTTAATGAACCTACAAGCCGGACGATCATCCCTCACCCTCCATCGACACCAGCCTCTAGCTCAGAGAAGGCGATGTAGGGCAGGCTAGACCTACTCGGCCTAGTTGTAAAAGCCTTAATCAATGAAACCGGAACCCGGCCGGATCTGTCCGGCCGGGCTTGGTGTTCAGGCGCTCTTCGCCATGATCTCGTCCGCGATGTTGCGCGGCACGGGGTCGTAATGATGGAACTGCATCGTGAAGCTGGCCCGGCCCTTGGTCATGCCGCGCAGCTGATTAATGTAGCCGAACATCTCCTTCAACGGCACATGCCCGCGCACGATGACGGTGCTGCCGCTGCTCTCCTGCGACTGAATGGTGCCGCGGCGGCGGTTCAAGTCACCCACGACGTCGCCCACGTGGTCCTGCGGCGTGGTCACCTCCACCTCCATGATCGGCTCGAGGATGATCGGCCCGGCCTTCTTCATGCCCTCCCGAAAGCACGCCTTGGCCGCGATCTCGAACGCCAGGGCGGACGAGTCCACGTCATGGTACTTGCCGTCCACCAGCGAGTAGCTGAAGTCGACCGTCGGGAACCCGGCCAGCACGCCAGTATCGGCCTGGTTGCGAATGCCCTTCTCCACCGCCGGGATATACTCCTTCGGCACCGTCCCGCCCACGACCTTGTTGGCGAACACCACGCCGACATTCCGCTCGAGCGGCGCGAACTCGATCTTCACTTCCGCATACTGGCCGCTACCGCCCGACTGCTTCTTGTGCGTGTAGGTTTCCGTATGCGTCTTGCTGATGGTCTCACGGTACGCCACCTGCGGCGCGCCGATATTGGCGTCCACGCCATACTCGCGGCGCAGCCGGTCGATGATGATCTCCAGATGCAGCTCGCCCATCCCGGACAGGATGGTCTGCCCGCTCTCCTGATCGGTTTTCAGCCGCAAGGACGGGTCCTCGCCCGCCAGCTTCTGCAGCCCGAGCGTCATCTTCTCCACGCCGTCCTTGGTCTTAGGCTCCACCGAGATGTCGATTACCGGGACCGGAAACGCCATCCGCTCCAGGATCACCGGGTCATCGGCGGAGGCCAGCGTGTCACCGGTGCCGGTGTCCTTCAGGCCCACGAACGCGGCGATGTCGCCGGCATGCACCTCCTTGATCTCGGCCCGCTTGTCGGCGTGCATCTGGAACATGCGTCCGATGCGCTCCTTGCTATCCTTCGTCGTGTTCATGACGGTGTCACCGCTCTTCAATGACCCGGCATACACCCGCACGAACGTCAGCGTGCCATACTTGTCGTTGATGATCTTGAACGCGAGCCCGGCGAACGGCGCCTTGATCACCGCCGGGATCACCCGCTGCACCTTGTCCTCGGCGTCACCCTCTTCGGCCGCGACCTTGATGCCCGGCACGTCGATCGGGCTCGGCAGATAATCCAGCACCGCGTCCAGCAACGGCTGCACGCCCTTGTTCTTGAACGCCGTCCCGCACAGCACCGGGCGGAACGCGCCGCTGATAGCGCCCATCTTGATGCAGCGCTTCAACGTCTCGACCGAGACGTCGCCCTTCTCGAAATACTCTTCCATCGCGACCGTATCGACCGACAGCGCCGTATCCAGCAGCAGCTCGCGCGCCTCGGCCGCCTTCTCCGCCATGTCCTCGGGGATCGGCTCGTCATGGAACTTCGCACCCAGCTCGCCGCCTTCCCAGACGATGGCCTTCATCTCCACCAGATCCACCACGCCCACAAACTGATCCTCGATCCCGATCGGCAGCTGTAGCGGGAGCGCCACGATATCGAGCTTCTCCTTCAGCGTATCGAACGCGCGGTAGAAATCGGCACCCGTCCGGTCCAGCTTGTTGATGAAGATGATGCGCGGCACGTTGTACCTGTCCGCCAGGCGCCAGTTGGTCTCGCTCTGCGGCTGCACGCCGGCCACGCCCTCGATGATGAACACCGCGCCGTCCAGCACGCGGAGTGACCGGTTCACCTCGATGTTGAAGTCGATATGGCCCGGCGTGTCGATGATGTTGATGCGGTGGTCCTTCCACTCGCACGTGACCGCGGCGGAGGTGATCGTGATGCCACGCTCCCGCTCCTGCTCCATGTAATCGGTCGTGGTATTGCCGTCATGCACCTCGCCGATGCGGTGCGATACGCCTGTGTAATACAGGATGCGCTCCGTCGTCGTGGTCTTGCCCGCGTCGATATGCGCCGTAATCCCGATGTTGCGGATGAGGCCGAGCGGGTTGGCTACGGGGGCGTCGGTGGTGGCGGTCTCGGACACGGGTTTTCTCCAATGGGCGCAGGCGCTGCGGGACCCCTGCCCCGCGCGCCTGGCCATACACCCCAGGGCTCGTGGCCGGAAGGGCTAGAATGCAGGCGGCTTATGTGCGGCACGAAATCCGGGAATGCAAGGGCGGCGGTCAACCGCGCGTCCAGCCCGCCTCCGTCCGCAGCGCCCGGCCCTCCGTCACGAGCTTCTCCAGATGCGACCGCACGTTCCGCTCCGCCGCCCGCCACAGCCGGGGATCCGTGTCCGCATACAGCCGCTCCGTGAGCGCGCGCGCGCCCACCGGCGCGGGGCCGAGCGCCGCCAGCACCGCCGCCTCCCGCCCCAGCCGATGGTCGCGGAGCGCCGCCGTGAACGCGCGGGGCGCCGGCAGGGGCGGGCCGTGCCCCGGTAGATACAGCGCGTCGTCCCGCGCCAGCATCCGGTCCAGGCTGGTCATATACGCCGCCATGCTGCCATCGGGCGGGTTCACCACGCTGGTGGACCAGGCCATCACGTGATCCGCGCTGAACACCACCCCGCCCGGCCCGGCGAAGCACAAATGATCCGCCGCATGCCCCGGCGTATGCAGCGCCGTCCACCCATCGACGACGCTGCCATCATGCAGCGGGATATCAGGCGTGAGGTCGATCGCCGGGCGATGCCACGCATAGACGGGCGCCCCCGTGGCGGCCCGCAACGCCGGCAGAGCATCCACATGATCCGCGTGCGTGTGCGACAACAAGATACGCCTAACCGGCCCCACCGCCAAAATGGCCGCCACATGCCCGGCATCATCCGGCCCGGGATCCAACACCGTCAGCCCGTTTGTTCCTTCAATCAGGTATGTGTTCGTGCCCCAATACGTCATGGGGCCTGGGTTCGGTGCCACCATGCGCAGGATGCCGGGGGCGACCCGGCGCGGCTCGCCCCGCGCGGGCTCGGGCTCCTTCAGGAACTGCACTGACTCTCCCCTTCCATGCACACCGCGCCCGTCCCATCGCGCGTCCGGAGTTTCATCACACGGCCCACCTGCCAGGCTTCGACGTGCAAGGGCGCACCATGAAATGCGGGGCGAAGGCCGCGAAAGTTGAAGGTGGTGGGCGGCCGCGGCAGCAAGCCCGCCATCAGCGTCGCCTGCAGCGGTCCATGCACCACGAGGCCGGGGTAACCCTCCACGCCGCGCACATAGTCCAGATCATAGTGGATACGGTGCCCGTTCCCCGTCAGTGCCGAGTAGCGGAACAAGAGAACCGGGTCTGGCACGAGAATCGCGCGGGGACCCGGCGGTGCGTCCGGCACCGGGCTCCGGTCAGCGACTGCGGCGCCGTTCAGGCCGCGGTACACCAGGTCTTGCTCCTCTTCGATCGCGGGCCCGTTGGGTCCTGTGATGCCATGGTGCACGGTGACGAACACCAGCTGCCCGCTCCGCCCCATCTTCTCCTGCACGGTGCGGATCGTGCTGACGCGGGTCACCGCGTCGCCCGGGTGGAGCGGGGTCAGAAAGCGTATTCGGCCGCCAGCCCACATCCGGCGGGTCAGCTCCGGCAGTGCGGGCAGGAAGCCGCCACGGCTGGGGTGGCCGTCCGCGCCGGTCTCGGCTGCGGGCACCCATTGTTGAAACAACGTCCAGTGCCAGAGCGGCGGCAAGATGCCGGGCACTGGAACGTCGAGCGTGGCGGCCATGTGCGCCAGCATCTCCGGACGGACATGGTCCGTGCGCGTCTCGGTCCGGCCCACCGCGTCGCTGATGGCTTTGCTCCTTCGTCCGGTATCGCCAAACTGTCATCCGGTGCGGCCGGCGGCAAGGCCCCGGGCGCTTCCACCTGAGCCCTTAGCGCTTTAAGGCAAAGGCCTGTTCTGGAGTGAGATCGCCGATGCTGTTCATTCGATACGCCGTGTGGGCCGCCGCGGCGGGCGCGTTCATCCCCGTCATGGCGGTGTTGAACGCCCGGCTCGGCCGTACGCTGGGCGAGCCATTGCATGCCGTCGTGCTTTTGTTTGGCGTAGGGTTGCTGGTGTCTTTGGGAGCGAGCCTGTTGCTGACCGGGCGGCTGCCGTCCTGGGGTGCCCTGGCCGGCGCGTCACCCATCAACCTCACGGGCGGGTTCATCGTGGCGTTCTACGTCTTGAGCGTGACCCTGCTGGCACCCCGGTTCGGCATCGGCAACGCGATCCTGTTCGTGATGATCGCGCAAATTTTCATGTCGGCGGCCATCGATCATTATGGGCTGTTTGGCGCAGCGACGCGTCCGGTCTCACTGCTCCGCATGGGCGGGCTGGCGATCATGCTGGCCGGGTTGGCCATTGCGCAGTTGGCGCCGTCCCGCCCCGTTTGAGGGGCGGGACGGAGCCCCTGATTTGGAAGCTAGCTGGGACCGGTGACGGGGAAGCTGGCGTGGAAGACGGCCTGCGTGCTGTCCTGCATATCGACGCGCATGGGGCCGGGGCCATGCGGGACGAAGCCGAAGGTGATGACCGGGTCTTCGCTGAGCGAGATATCCGCTTCCAACTTCAAGACGAGCTCGTCACCATACTTGACGCTGACGTCCTGGATGTAGCGGGGCGGGATGAAGTTGTGGCTGACCTGGTCCACCTGCATGCCGTTGTTATTGGGATGACTGATCAGCAGATTGGCGGTGACCGCCACCCCTTCTTGCAGGGTTTGCTCATCTGCCAGCCGCAGGCGCATTTGACCCAGCCGGGACATCGCCAGGACCGGGTCCTTGCTGCTGGGCGCCGAACAGCCCCCCGCGGCCTTCACGTAGCGCTCGGCCGAGAAAAGGCGGCCATCCTCGGTCTCCGCCACGGCGTGGATCAGGCTGTATTGATCGACGCGCACCCGGGTCTTCAGCGCACGCGGGTCGGCGGCCGGGCCGAAGGTGAAGGTGCCGGCCACCGGGGACGGATTGCCGTCCACCACCAGGAACACGGACTTGATCTTGTCCGCCCCCGCACCGGGCGACGGCAAGGTGATGGTGACCGGCACCAGCGCCGCATCTTGCGCGCGGATCGGTGCGTCTAGCGCGATCAGGCCGCTTGCCTCCGTCACGACCCGGTCACCGAACACGGCGTGCTTCAGGTCGCTCCAGCGCTGGGCGCGGGTGGCCGGGTCCTCCTCCATGGCGAGCGCGGGACCGGCAAGCAACAGCAAGGCGGCGATGGCTGACTTCATGATCACTCCCATTCCAGCTCTTTATAGGCGCTGGTGACGTTGCGTCCGTGGTAGTCGTCGAACAGTAGCCAATGGTTACGCTCGTCCTGGCCGGCGGTGGCGACGGCCTGCTCGATATCGCCGCCATGCGCCAGCGTAGCACGGATATCACGCGCGATACCGCTCAAATAACGAGTCTGCGCCGCGGCCGCGCCGGGCCACGCGACCAAGGGCGGCCCATGCCCCGGCACGGCCTGCGGCGCCGCGCCGAATAGCGCCTTGGTCTCTGCCAGCCACCCCACGATGCTGCCATCCAGCGCCGGGACCCGGTCCACGAACAGCAGGTCACCCAGCCATAGCGTGCCGGTGCGCTCGTCCAGGATCGTGAGGTCGTTATCGGTATGCGCCGTCTTGTGCGCCTGCAGCCGAAGCGGCCGCCCGCCCAGCTCGATCACCGCGCTATCCTGCACCAGCAGCGTGGGCTTGGCGTAGTCGCCCGCGGCCTCGATCCCCAAGATGTCGGCCAGGCCATTGCGGTAGAACTCTCCCCGCTCCACCAGCATGCCTTCCATCCGCGCATGCGCCACCACCACCGGCGCGTCATCCTCGAACGCCACGGCGCCGAATACGTGGTCGGGATGCAGATGGGTGAAGATCATGTGGCTGATGGGCAGCCCGGTCCGGGCGCGGATCGCGGTCCGCAGCTGCTCGCCATCCCGCCGGCTGCCGCCCGGGTCGATCACGGCGACGCTGCGGTCGCCAATGATGAACCCGATATTGGCGATCCCGTCCTGGTTCTGGGCGGACGCTTCTTCGTGCACGCCAGGGCGGACGAAGGCGCCTGGGGCCACCTCGGCCAAGTCCGCGGCGTGGGCGCGAACCGGCAGCAACAGCGTGGACGCCGCAAGCAGGACGTTCCGGCGTGTCACGCTATCCACCACAGGCGCCTACGGCACCAGCACGGGCGAGCGGATGCGCCGGTACACCAGCGGCGGCGCCAGACCCGCATCCGCCACCGCCACCGCCTCCGCCATGACATGATGGTGCGGCGATAGCGCGCACGCCGGGTCGGTCGCGTTGATGTCGCCCGTGAGCGCCAGCGCCTGACAGCGGCAACCGCCCCAATCCTCTTCGCGCCGGTCACAGGACTGGCACGGCTCCGGCATCCACGCCGTGCCGCGGAACCGGGCGAAAGCCGGGTCATGGTGCCAGATGTCGGACAGGCTCGTCTCCCGCACGGACGGGAAATGCATGCCCGTCAGCGTCTCCGCCGCGTGACACGGCAGCGCCAACCCGGCCGGGCTGATGTTGATGATCCGCCGCGCCCAGCCGCCCATGCACGCCTTCGGCAGCACCGCGTGATAGTCCGGCACCACGTAATCGATCGTGATCCGGCCGCGATACTGCACCCGCGCCGCCTCCACGACCTCGGTCGAGCGGTCCAGCTGCTCCCGGCTCGGCATCAGCGCGGTGCGGTTCACCAGCGCCCAGCCGTAGTATTGCACGTGCGCGACCTCGATCCGGCTCGCGCCCAATTCGGCGCCCAGCGCGATCATGGCCGGCAGCCGGTCCACGTTCTGCCGGTGCACCACGAAGTTGGCCGTGAGCGGAAACCCCGCCGCCCGGATCAGCCCGGCGATCGCCAGCTTCTTCGCGTGTCCGTTCCGGTACCCGCCCAGCCGGTCCGCCTCCACCGGGTCCACGTCCTGGAAACTCAGCTGCACATGGTCCAGCCCGGCCTCCGCCAGCGCGGCCAGCTGCGGCGCATCCAGCGTCACGCCGGAGGTGATGAGGTTCGTGTAAAGCCCTGCTTTTGCAGCATGGGTCACCAGCGCCAACAGATCCCGCCGCGCCGTCGGCTCGCCCCCGGACAGATGTGCCTGCAACACCCCGAGCGCCGCCGCCTCGTCGAACACCCGGCACCAGCTCGCCGTATCCAGCTCGCCGGCCGCCCGCTCCATCTCCAGCGGATTGGCGCAGTACGGGCACTGCAGCGGGCAGCGATGGGTGAGTTCGGCCAATAAGGCCAGCGGCGGATCAGGTATCATTGCCGGATAGCCCCCTTATCGGTCAGGTCCTGCAGCATGGCCACCACGTCGGCGGCGATCTGGTCGCGCGGCGCGGCGAATTTGGCCGCAAGCTGGTCGATGATCTCCGGCACGGTGCGCTTGCCGTCCACCAGTTGCAAGATTTCTACCGCAGGCCCCTCGAGCACGAACAGCCGCTCCGGCGCCAGCACCATCCAGGCGTCCCGCACCGCGTCATGCCGCAGGCGGAAGCCGCGATTGAAAGCGGGGGGGTTGCACGCCGTCGCGGTCATGCCGGCACGAAGGCGCCGGGCGGGATGCGCCCCGGCTCGACATACGCGTAGTGCAGCGCATCCAGCTGCGACCACAGCACGTCGCACTTGAACCTGAGCGCGGCCAGCACCTGCTCCTGCAGCGCGCGGGTCCGGGCGTGCTCGTCGATATAAGCCAGTGCGAAATCAACGTCCTTCGGTGCTTGCGTCAGACGCGGGGTGAAGTAGGCCAGCGTGTCCTTGGTCACGAAATCATAGTGATGCAGCATGCCGGACACCCGCTCGGCAATGATCCCCGGTGAGAACATCTCCGTCAGCGACGAGGCGATCGCCTCCAGCACGGAACGGTCCCGCACGAACGCGACGTAGGCGTCCACGGCAAAGCGGGTGCCGGGCAGCAGCCCCGCGGTGCTCTCGACATACTCCCGGCCGAGCCCCACGCCCTCCGCCAGCTTCAGCCAGCGCGCCACCCCGCCCAGACCGGGGCCGGTCCCGTCATGATCCTCGAGCCGGCTGCGCCACGCCCGGCGGAGGTCGGCCGTCGGCAGCCGGGCCAGCAACGTCGCGTCCTTGGCCGGAATGCGGCTCTGGTAATAAAACCGGTTCAGCGCCCAGGCCTGCACCTGACCCCGGTTCAGCTTGCCGTCATGCAGCAGGCGGTGGAACGGATGCAGGTTGTGATACCGCTCGGCGCCGATCGCCTGCAGCGCGTCACGCAGGGCGGCGGGGGACAGGACGCGGTCGCTCATAGGGTCAGCTCCATGCCGTCATACGCCACGTCCCACCCGGCGCGCCGGACGGCCTCGCGCTCCGGGCTGTCATCCAGCAGTATGGGGTTCGAGTTGTTGATATGCAGCAGCACCCGGCGCCGCACGTCCAGGTTTTCGAACGCCGCCAGCACCCCGTCCGGCCCGGACACGCTCATATGTCCCATGCGCTGCCCGCTCTTGGGGCCGAGCCCGGCCCGGATCATCTCGTCATCGCGCCAGAGCGTGCCGTCGAAGAACACCGCCGCCGCGCCGCGTAGGCGCGTGGCCAAGCCCGGCGTCATGCGGGCGCAGCCGGGAATGAAGTAGAGCGTGCTCACGCCGTCGCTCACCGCCGCACCCACCGTCTGATCCGTCTCGTCCAGCGCCGGCGCGTCATCCCGTTCCAGATACAGCGGCACCTTGCCCGGCACGGCGAACAGGGTGACGGCCAAGCCACCCGGGAGCGTCGTCGGTTGCTCCAACGCCACCACCGGGCGTGTGACCAGCTCGCGGTTCAGCACCTCGAAGATCGGGTTGGCGTCCAGGATGGCGTGCACGCGCGCGGTGGCGAACACGCCGAGGGGCTGACGCTCCCGTAACGTCAGCAGGCCCGCGATCACGTCCACGTCGCCCCCCGTCAGCACGACGGCCACGATCGGGCTAGACCGGAGGCCGCTCTGCGGCTGCAACGCCGGAGTCTGCTCGATCTGCTGCCGGATATCCGGAGACGCGTTGAGCAGCACCCAGTCCCGCCCATCGGCGCTTACGGCCAATGAGGCCTGCGTGCGTGCGCGGGCCATGGGATCATGCTGCCGCGCCCGCCGGCATCCGGCCGCGTTCGAGTTCCATTGTGGAAATGCGCCGCCAGCCGCCGCGCCGAGCACGACAATCTGCATGGTCTCAACCGCTCAAAATGCAAACGCCCGAGGCCTACACCCCGGGCGCCGCCGATCGAACCGGAGCCTACTTCTTTAGGCCGGCGCAGACATAGGAATTGATCTCAGCGCCGAGAGCGACTTCGGTAACCTTCGGGGACGTCCAAGCCATGTTAGCCTCCAATTATTGTTTGCCGCATCCCGAGATAAATGGCCTGCAGGGCCGAAGTCAAGCACGAGATGGTGGTTTGCAATCTAAAGATGCCGTGGCGCGGGACAATGCTCGCAAGCGCTCAGCGGCTCGCGCGGCGGACGCACTCCGGGCAGCGGCGCAAGCTAATCTCAGTGACGAATTTGCGGCGGATGGCGCGCTCGAAATCGGTGAACCCGGACGCTGGCAGCAGAAATGCGTTCTGGCCGCCAATCACATGATCCCTATACCAATCTTCTAGCGTGTCGGCCTCATCTCCCTCCAGGATCGGCAGGCCGTTCACGGTGATGCCGGAGGCCACCATCTCGTCCCGGACGTGATCCACGCTCTCCTCAGGATTGCAGTTGTCTTGCCCGTCGCCTGAAACATCCACCACCAAGCGGTCCGCCGGCACCGGTAGTTGGGTGAACAGCTTGTCCGAAATGCTGCGGAGCGCCACCGACATGCAGGTGAAGCCCTCATCCGCCCGGCGCATTTTGCGCAGCCGCGCCGCCAGCCGGCCCACATCCGCCTGACTGGTCAGCAGCGTCCAGGGCAGCGTCACGTGCGGGTGGCTGGACCACTGCACCACCGCCACCAGCATCGACCGGTGCGGCCCGGCGAGCATGCTGGCCTGCACATCGGACGCCATGAGCGCACTCGCCAGGCCTTCCATCTGCAGCGTATAACGGGCGGCGTCGATCGACTCGGACACATCGACCGCCAGCACGAGCGCGACATCGACCCGCTCGGCCGCGGCGAACGCCGGGTTGGTGAACAGCAGCAATGCGAGTGCTAGCCGCCTCATCGCTCGGCGTAGTTCAGGTTGCGCAGATCCGTCACACCCTCGGCCTGGTCCAGATTGACGCCGCGGAGCGATGCGCCGTGCACGTCCGCCCGTGACAGCTGCGCCCCGGCTAGGATAGCGTCGTCCAGCTTCGCACCGGCCAGATCCGCCCCGCGCAGATCGGCGCCGGACAGGTCGGCCCCGCGTAAATCCGCAAACGCCAGCGCCACCCCGGTAAAGACCGCACCTGCAAGGCTGGCGCCGGGCAAGCGGCAACCAGACAAATCCGAGCGCAAGGCTGCAAGAAACTGTAGCTTGCCTAACTCGAAATGCGCGCCCTTAAGGTTGGCGCTCGTCCAATCCCCGGCGCCGAATTTTGCTAGCACGCGCGCGCCGGCCAGATTGGCCTGCCGGAACCGCGGCGCATCCTCGGCCGGGCGGAGGCCGGGCTGGGAGAACGCGGCCGGCAGCATAAACGATGCGCCGGCCAGGTTGGCCCCGCTGAAATCCGTCCGGATGACGATGGCCCGGTCGAGGGTGGCGCCCGCCAAATTGCATCCCACCAGCTTGGCATCCGTAAGGTCTGCGCCGAACAGCGTGGCGCCGGCGAGGTTTGCGCCGGTCATGTCGAGGTCCGCCAAATCCAGCCGGGATAGGTCCCAGCCGGCCAGATCAGCCGGGTGCGGACCCCGTAAAGCCGCGATGACCTGACGCACGCCGGGCTTCGTCTCGGCCCGGGCCGGGACGGCGAGGGCCAGCGGGGCGGTCAGCACGGCGCGGCGCAACACAAACGTCATGCCGGAGCCTAACCCAAACTAGGCATCCAGCAATGTTATTTCGTGTTGGACGCTGGAACATCGCCGCCCCGGCGCTATGGTAAGCAAATGGGAGCTACCATGCCGTCGCTCACGGCCGATCCATCCATGGCGCTGGCCCGGACGCTGACCCGCGGCGTGTCGCTACCGGCACGCCTTCTCCCGTCGCTGGCGGTGCACGGAGCGCTGGCGCTGACGGCCGTGCTGCTGGGCCGCTCGGTTCTGCTGACGGTCCCCCCGCCGCCCACGGTCGAAATGGTGTTCGAGGCACCGGCGCCCCGCGTCATCACGCCCGAGCCCGACATGTTCGACCCGGCACCCCCCACCGACCCGCTACCCCCTGCCCCGCTTCCCCCTGTTCCCTCCCAGCTTCCCGCGCCCGAACCGGCCCCGCCCGTCGCAACCACCCCCGTTCCGGCCGACCCCGCCCCGCCGCCCGCTCCCCCGTTGCCTGCTCCCCCGCCGCCTGCTACCCCGCCTGCTCCGCGTCCCGTCCAGCCCCGCCCGATACCCCCCAAGCCGGCGCCCCGCCCCGCCCCGCCGCGCCCAGCCCCCAACCCCGCGCCGCTGGCTCAGCCCGCGCCCGCCGCGCCCGCCCCCATGGCCATGCCGGCGCCCATACCGGCCTCGCGGCCGGCGACCGGCGCAGCGCCGCCCGCGGCCCCGGCGCCCCAGGCGGCCCCCGCCGTCAGCGGCTCCTGGCGCGCCTCGCTCTCATCCTGGCTCACCCGGCGCAAGAACTATCCGGACGACGCCAAGCGCCGTGGCATCGAGGGCCAGGTCACCCTACGCATGACCGTGGCCGCGTCCGGCGACGTCGTCTCCGCCGAGGTCCTCCGCAGCAGCGGCTCGGACGTGCTGGATCAGGCCGCCCTGACCATGGTCAGGGGCGCCCGCGCCCCAGCCTTCCCGTCCGACATGACCCAGGGACACGTCACCCTCAGCGTCGGCGTGAACTACCGCCTCGAGGAATAGCCGCGCAGCTCGGCCAGGCTCGTCTGGCCAAGATCATCCAGCACGGCCCGCGCACCCTCGAACCCCGCGCTGCCGCCATAGAGGCTCAGCGTGATCACCACCGGAATCCCTGCGCCCGCCGCGGCCTGCAAGCCCTGCGGCGTATCCTCGACCGCCAGGCACTCCTCCGGCGCCAGGCCGAGCCGGTGCAGCACATAGCGATAGATATCCGGCGCCGGCTTCTTCCGCGCCACGACATCCCCCGCGCCCACCACCGCGAACCGGCCCGTCCCGCCGGGTCCCAGCGTGGACCGCAACAAGGCGTGGACATTGGCCGGGCTGGTCGTGGTCGCGATCGCCAAGGTCACGCCCGCGGCCGCGGCTTCGTCCAGCAAGCGCTCGATCCCCGGGCGGAGCGCGATGCCTGCCACTTCGGCGGTGTAACGCGCCGTCTTATCCGCATGCAGCGCCGCAATGGCAGCCGAATCCAGCACCGGCCGCGCCCCACGCTCGATGGCCAAGCGGATGCGCTCCTTGCCCCCAGTGACCGCCAGCAGTTCAGCATACAACGGCGCATCCCAGTGCCAGCCGAGCCCGGCCTCCGCAAACGCCAGGTTGAACGCCGCCCGATGCAGCTCCTCCGTCTCGGCCAGCGTGCCGTCCACGTCGAAGATGAGCGCCTTCAATGGATTACGGCGGTGAGTTCACCCTTGGCATAACGCTCCACCATTCGGTCGAGCGGGATCGGCTTGATCAGCCCCGCCTGCCCGGCGCACCCGAACGCCTCAAAGCGGGCCACGCAGATGTCCCTCACCGCGACCAGCGCGGCGGAGAAGAACTTGCGCGGATCGAACTCGTCCGGCTTCTGCGCCATCAGCCGGCGCATGGCGCCCGTCATCGCCAGGCGGATGTCGGTATCGATGTTGATCTTGCGCACGCCGTGGCGGATGCCCTCCTGGATCTCCTCGACCGGCACGCCATACGTCTCCTTGATCTGCCCGCCATGCGCGCGGATCACGTCCAGCCACTCCTGCGGCACGGACGAGCTGCCGTGCATGACCAGGTGCGTGGTGGGAATGCGGGCGTGGATCTCCTTGATCCGGCCGATGGCCAGAATATCCCCGGTCGGCCTACGGCTGAACTTATACGCGCCATGGCTGGTGCCGATGGCAATGGCCAGCGCGTCGACGCCGGTCTCGCGCACGAAATCCGCCGCCTGCTCCGGGTCTGTTAGCAGCTGGTCGTGGCTCAGCGCGCCCTCCGCGCCCGACCCATCCTCCTCCCCCGCCTCCCCGGTTTCGAGCGAGCCGAGGCAGCCCAGCTCGCCCTCCACGCTCACCCCCACGGCATGCGCCAGCTCGACCACTTGCTTGGTGGTGGCCACGTTATACTCATAACTGGCCGGCGTCTTCATGTCCTCCTGGAGCGAACCATCCATCATGACGCTGGTGAAGCCCGAACGGATGGAGCGCTGGCACACGGCCGGGCTGCCGCCATGGTCCTGATGCATCACGACCGGGATGTGCGGATACGTCTCCACCGCCGCCTCGATCAAGTGTCGCAGGAACGCCTCCCCAGCATACTTCCGCGCCCCCGCCGATCCCTGCAGGATCACCGGACTATCGCAAGCATCCGCCGCCTGCATGATAGCCTGGACCTGCTCGAGGTTATTGACGTTGAAGGCGGGAATACCATAATCATGCTCCGCCGCATGATCCAGCAACTGCCGCATAGAAACAAGCGTCATACTATCCTCCTTGCGAGGGGCGGGGTGAGCGAAAAGGCCGGGCGACTACCCCAGCCGCCTCTTCCGGTCCATCAGCTGCAAGATCATCGGCGTGAAGATCAGCTGCATCGCCAGCGGCATCTTACTTCCCGGGCACACGATGGTATTGGCCCGCGACATGAAACTATCCGCCAGCATCGACAGCAGATACGGCATGTCGATCCCCTTCGGATTGCGGAACCGGATCACCAGCATACTTTCGTCGGCCGAGGGCACATCCCGCGCGATGAAGGGATTGGACGTATCCACCGTCGGCACACGCTGGAAGTTGACGTGTGTCTCGCCGAACTGCGGGCAAATATAGTTCACGTAATCCGGCATGCGCCGCAGTATCGTATCCACCACCGCCTCATGCGAATACCCCCGCGCCTTCTTGTCGCGATGCAGCTTCTGTATCCATTCCAGGTTGATGATCGGCACCACCCCGACCAGCAGGTCGGCATACTTGGCGACATCGATGTCCTCGTGGATGACCGCGCCGTGCAGCCCCTCGTAGAACAAAAGATCCGTGGGCGTCGGCAGGTCGGCCCATGCCGTGAACGTGCCCGGCGCCTGGTCGAACGGTGCGGCCTCCTCCTCATTGTGCAGATACTTGCGCGACCGCCCCGTGCCCGTCTCGCCATACGTCTTGAACAACGATTCCAAGTCTTTGAACAAATTCACGTTCGGCCCGAAATGGCTCACATGCGTGTCCCCCCGCGCGTTCGCCTCGGCGATCAACGCCCGCATCTCCACCCGGTCATACCTGTGGAAGCTGTCGCCCTCGATGATCGCCGCCCTCACCCCCTCCCGCCGGAAAATCTGCTCGAACGTGCTGGTCACCGTCGTGGTCCCCGCACCGGACGACCCGGTGATGGCGATGACGGGATGTTTCTGTGACATGCTGTGATTCCGTCAGGCGGTAAACAGGCTGCGGACGTTGAACAGCGGCGTCTTGAACACCGGGTCTTCGCCGCGGTCATACTCGGAATGATACCGGTCCAGCCGCTCGACCTCCGCCCGCGACCCCAAGATTACCGGCACCCGCTGATGAATACTCGTGGGCGATACTTCCAATATCCGCCCCCGCCCCGTCGAGGCGCGCCCCCCCGCCTGCTCCACGATCATCGCCATCGGGTTCGCCTCGTACATCAATCTAAGGCGCGCGGGTTGCGCCGGGTCCTTGGAGCCGTTCGGATACATGAACAGCCCGCCGCGCATCAGGATGCGATGCACCTCCGCCACCATCGACGCGATCCAGCGCATGTTGAACTGCACCCCGCGCGGTCCCGCCGCCCCCTCGATACACTCCTCCACATACCGCCGCACCGGCGGCTCCCAGAACCGTTCGTTGCTCACATTCACCGCGAATTCCTGGGTTTCCGCGATGATCTTGATATCGGGATGCGTCAGCACGAAGGCGCCGATCTCACGGTCCAGCGTGAAGCCATGCACCCCGGCACCGAGCGTCAGCACCATCATCGCCACCGGGCCATAGATCGCATACCCGGCCGCCACCTGCGCGGTGCCGGGCTGCATGAAGTCGGCTACCGCCGGCTCCGTCACCCCCTCGGGACAGCGGAGCACGCTGAAGATCGTGCCCACGGGCACGTTGACATCGATGTTGGACGACCCGTCCAGCGGATCGAACACCAGCAAGTAGCGCCCGCGCGGATACTTGTCAGGTATTTGGTATGGCTCATCCATCTCTTCCGAGGCCATGCCGGCCAACTGCCCGCCCCACTCGCAGGTCGCGACCATGATCGCGTTGCTGATGACATCGAGCGGCTTCTGCTCGTCCCCGGCCGCGTTCCGCATTGTCTCCACCGGCGCGTTCGCCAGCGCCCCCTTGGACGCCGCGACGGCGATCAGCTTGCAGGCGGTCTGCACGTCGTTCAGCAAGGACGTGAGTTCCGGCTGCGGCGTCGCGGTCCGGCGTTGATCGTCGATGATGAACTTGGACAGCGTCGTCCGGCGATACGGCACGATACCCTCCTATTGCGTGAAAACCCGGCTCGCGCGGATGTCCTCGGCCGTGATCGTCTCCAGATCCTCCCGCGTCATCAATCGCCCCCGCTCGGCAAACAGCCGGTTTGCCTGACGCAGCCGCGCCCGGTCGAGCCCGTTGCGGATCGACCGCGCATTGCTGAACCGGGGCTGTAGCATGCGCAAACCAATGTACTCTTCGAGCGCCGCCCGGCCGTCGGAGTCGAACCGGTAGTTCATGTTTGCCGCCATCAAGTCGGCAATCCGGATCAGCTCGTCCGCGCCATAGTCCGGAAAGTCGATATGATGCGCAATGCGGGATGACATGCCGGGATTACTCTTGAAAAACGTGTCCATGCGGTCTTTATAGCCGGCCAGGATCACCACCAGATCATCCCGGTTATCCTCCATGACCTGCAGCAGGATCTCAATCGCTTCCTGGCCGTAGTCCCGCTCGTTCTCAGGCCGGTAGAGGTAGTATGCTTCGTCAATGAACAGCACGCCGCCCATCGCCTTTTTCAGCACCTCTTTCGTCTTGGGCGCGGTATGGCCGATATACTGGCCTACTAAATCATCACGTGACACGGTGACCACGTGATTGCGCCGGATATACTTGAGGCGATGCAGCACGTCTGCCATGCGACGCGCGACCGTGGTCTTTCCCGTGCCCGGGTTACCCGTAAAGCTCATATGCAGTGGCGGCGGATCGGCCTGAATGCCCATCGACGTCCTGGCCGCCTCTACTACCAGCAGGGCGGCGATCTCGCGAATGCGCGTCTTGACCGGCACCAGGCCGATCAATTCCCGGTCGAGGCTCGTAATCGTCTCACCGATCGTACTCTGGTCATAGATCGCGGCGAGATCGACCGGCGGATGCACCGTGTTCACGTCGGGGCTCATGCTGCAGGCTCCATACTTGTACTCTCCCGACGTGTCCCGCCAGCCTATCAGCTATACCGGTTTTCCGGCGGCACCTGCGTCGCATAGCTGCGGATAGTATAACGCACCTGCCGCCCCACGCCCTCCGCCCGCACCAGTTCAAATCCCGGCTCGTGGGCCGGGCGCTGCACGATGAACGACATGCGCACCGTCTCGAACCCCTTGTTGCTGTCGAACGCTAGCACCTTGATGTAGTGATGCGGATACTCGAGGCGGCAAGCATTCAGCTCCATCATCACGCCCGCCGGGTCCTTCAGGTCGAACATCGGCGTACCCCACATGGACCAGTAGCAGTTACGTGGATGCGGATCGTCGGTGTACTCGACCGCAAGCGACCAGCCATTATTGAGCGCATACTCGATCTGCATGCTGATTTCTACGTCCGTAAGGTCCGGCAGGAACGAGAATTGGCCTTGAGTTACTTTCATGGCGCTCTCCTTACGACGCGGTCGGCGTCGGCAGCACATCGACGCTGTCGGTGCTGGCGTAATTGAACGTGACGTCTTTCCACGTGTCCAGCGCCGCCCGCAGCGGCTGACACCAGCGGGCGGCCGTGGTCAGGATCTCCGGCCCCTCGTTCCAGATATCGCGCCCCTCGTTCCGCGCCTTTACGATCGTCTCGAGCGCCACCCGGTTCGCCACGGCCCCCGCCTGGATCCCCATCGGATGGCCGATCGTCCCGCCGCCGAACTGCAGCACGACGTCATCCTGTAGATAATGCAGCAACTGGTGCATCTGCCCGGCATGAATCCCGCCCGACGCGACCGGCATCAGCTTCTTGAGGCTGGCCCATGGCTGGTCGAAGAAGATGCCATGCACCGGGTTGGCCGGCACGTAGCCCTCGCGGCAGGTGTCGTAGATGCCCCGCACCACGTTCGGATCCCCCTCGAGCTTTCCGACTACCGTTCCGGCATGGATATGATCTACCCCCGCCATCCGCATCCATTTGGCGATCACGCGGAAGCTCACGCCATGGTTCTTCTGCCGCGTATAGGTCGAGTGCCCGGCCCGATGCAGATGCAATATCATGTCGTTGCGGCGGGCCCACTTCGCCATCGACTGGATCGCGGTGTAGCCGATCACCAGGTCGATCATGATGATGACACTGCCGAGGTCCCGGGCGAACTCCGCCCGCTCATACATGTCCTCCATCGTGCCGGCGGTGACGTTGAGGTAGGTGCCCTTGATCTCCCCCGTCTCCGCCGTCGCCTTGTTCACCCCCTCCATGCAATACAGATACCGGTCCCGCCAATGCATGAACGGCTGCGAATTGATGTTCTCGTCATCCTTGGTGAAGTCGAGCCCGCCTTTCAGCGCCTCATACACCACCCGCCCATAGTTACGGCCGGACAGGCCGAGCTTCGGCTTCATGGTCGCGCCCAGTAACGGCCGCCCATAAATATTCAACCGCTCGCGCTCGACCACGATTCCGGTCGCCGGACCCTGGAACGTCTTCAGGTAATGCGGCGGTATCCGCATGTCTTCCAGCCGTAGCGCCTTCAGCGGCTTGAAGCCGAACACGTTACCGATGATGGACGCGGTGAGGTTCGAGATCGATCCTTCCTCGAACAGGTCCAGATCATAGGCGATATAGGCGAAGAACTGCTCCGGATTGCCCGGCACCGGATCGACCCGGTACGCCTTCGCCCGGTAATACTCGCTATCCGTCAGCCGGTCCGTCCACACCACGGTCCACGTCGCAGTGCTGCTTTCACCGGCCACCGCCGCCGCGGCCTCGACCGGGTCCACCCCATCCTGCGGCGTGATGCGGAACACGGCCAAGATGTCGGTGTCCTTCGGCACGTAATCCGGCTCCCAATAGCCCATCTGCCGATACTTCAGTACACCTGACGTATAGCGCTCCTTCATATCGGTAATCTTGATATCGACGGGCTTATTCATTGGCCGGCCTCCCCTGTTTGTTAATGAGGAGTTAAGGACGTCGACGCAACGAGTAAAAGCGAATTAGACTTGGGGTAATCACGAGGGAGCCCTCATGCACGTCACCAACCGCCAGCTCCAGGTCTTCACCGCCGCGGCCGAGGCCCTGTCCTTCGCCCGCGTCGCCGAGCGCATGCACCTCACCCCCTCCGCCGTCTCGTTCCAGATCCGCCAGATCGAGTATCAGGTCGGCTATCCCCTGTTCGAACGCATCGGCCGCAAGGTGGCGCTGACGGAGGCCGGCCGCTCCCTGCTGAACGGCGCCCGCCCGGTCCTGCAGGCCTTGCGCGACCTCGATGTCGCCATGCTGGCCCTTCAAGGCGCCGAGACCGGCCGGGTCACGCTCGGCCTGGTCTCCACCGCCAAATACATCGTCCCGCACATGATCGCCCAGTTCCGCACCGTCTGCCCCGGCATCCACGTGCAGTTGCGGGAGGGCAACCGCAGCCGGATCGCCGGGCTGTTGCAGGATGGCGGGATCGACATGGCCGTCATGGGCCAGTACCCTGACCCGGCGCTGGTCCGCGCCGAGCGCTTCGCCACCCACCCCACGGTCGTGATCGCCGCCCCGGCCCACCCGCTCCACGGGCCCGTGGCCCCCAAGGCGCTATGGAACGAGTGGTTCATCGTCCGCGAACCCGGCTCCGGCACTCGCGCCCTGACCGACGACTACTTCCGCGCCCAGGGCTTCACTCCGCCCGTCGCGCTGGAATCCAGCAGCAACGAGATGATAAAGCAGGCGGTGATGGCCGGCATGGGCCTGGCCGTCATGTCCCGGCACACCATCAACCTGGAACTGTCCCTGGGCCTGTTGCGCGTGCTGGACGTGCCGGGCTTCCCGATCATGCGAAGTTGGTTCGTGACCCGGCGACGCACCGCGCCCGCCCTGCCGGCTCAGACGCGGCTGCAGCGCTTCCTTGTCGAACATGGCCCATCGATCATCGCTAAGCTGGCGCAAATGGGCCCGGTGTCCGAAGACGCAACCGCAATCTAAGTTGATAGGCCTCGCCTGCACCTACACTGGCCGGGCGCGTTATCGCGGCGCAACTATGGGGTATGCGCCATGAGCGACACGAATACGGTAATGGAAACCTACTTGACCGGCCTGCGCAATCAGCACGCGGTGGAAACCCAGGCGATCGGCACCATCCAGAATGAACTCCCGAGGATGGAGCCCTATCCTGAACTGCACAGCCAGATGCAGGCCGACCACGCCCGCTCGGTCACGCAGGCCGCCCGGCTGGATGACCTGCTGGCCAAGCACGGCACCAGCAAGTCGGTCGCTAAAGAGATGGTGACGGGCGCCGTCGCCACGGTCGCCGGCTTCGCCCACGCCGCCGCCGGTGACGAGGTGCTGAAGAACGTCCTGGCCGCGATCGGCTACAAGGCGTACGAGATCGGCTCCTACAAGCTCCTCCTCACGTTGGCCGCCGCCGCGGGCGCGACCGAGGACCAGCCGATCCTGGAGCAATCCATGAAGGAGGAGCAGGAAATGGGCGACTGGCTCGGCACCCACCTGCCGGACATCGTCCACGCCTACCTTCGGCAATCGGCCGCTTAACGGCTTAGTAAAACAAAGGCGGACGGACCATATCCGGCCGCCTTTGCATTGCCCACTGGCAAAAGTGCTCTAAACGGGCGGCCTCTGATTCGAAGACACTGACGAGATTAAGGTTACCTGCTAGGGATGGACTGCTCAGGGATGCTTTCCGATTCATGCCACTTCTACTTAGAACATCACGATACAGCCTACCTCAGCCTGCGCGATGCCTTGACCGAGCAGATCGCGGTCGGCTGGTTCGCGCACTGGAGGATTGGTGCCCGCCCTTCACGGGCTATCACCTCTACTACCTAGCCGAAGGCAATCAACGCCGGCTTTCGCCATCCTCGTCGAGGGGCTTTGCCACCGGGAATGGGGCGAAAGGCCTGCTTCTGGTCAAGACTTTGTGCAGCCCAGATCGGTTGCTTCATTCTCACCCTAGAAGCTCGACGATCAGCTGCGGAATAACTCAGAGCAGGGCACCGGAAAGTCCCAACTCATTGATATAATTAGCGAATGTGAAGCCGTCCATGAACCACAAGCCAGATTCGCGAGCGAACTTTTTCGCATTTGGTTCAAAGTCCGAAGTTGTCCAGAAGGCGAATATTATGGGTGATAATGGCCCGATATTACCTTCGCGTGTTAGCAAATGTCGGCGCATCACCGCAGCGCCGATAAACTCACGAACACGAGTTTCGGAAATTAGATTGCCATCTTTATATCGCTTTGTTTGCCCTATTACGAGAGCTTTACAAGCGTCCGGCACCCTGAGGGCTCCTGGAACAATGTTTAGGTTAGTGGCAGTAAAATCGACGCCACCATCTGCCGAGCCCTCAGTTCGTTGAGAGTTGGCCCCCAGCTTGGTAAGGATTTTGGCGCAGAGCCTCTCAACCTCGAGTGGATCAATGATACGCAACCTATCCAGTACCTTGGACGCGTAACTATCTATTGCCTTAATATATGGCGGAGACTCGTCGTCTATTTCAAACCTTGAGTCTGCGCCATCGCTGCGGCTTTGAGCCGCTTCTTCACGCAAATGCTCCGCAATGTGTGATAGTTTTTCGTCCACAAAATCTTCAACTTCTGCCTGACCCTTGCCAGTCCACCTTGAAGTAACCGCCTCGACACAGGTGTCTCGTAAGGGGCGCCAATCAGTAACCGTGACTGTGGCCTTTACCCAGTAAGCTACTACCTGTGTGCTAGGTTTTGACATTGACTTAGCGCGCGGCGAGCAAGCTTTCTCGGTCTCTCTGCGCTTGCGAGATCGTTTCCTTCAGCTGTTCTAAGCTCTCCACAGTAGCGGCATCCATCTTTCTGAGCATCTCGGGCGTGAGCGTCTTAAGTGCTGCTGCTGCGGCCACGACCTTGGGATACCAATCGGCTGGATGGTCGATCTCATATCGCGCAAGCGCACGGCTTAATGTACCTTCTGGAGATCGAAGCACGTTCAACGCATTCTCGTCTTTTAGAATGTCGCCGAGTTCACGGACGCTTCTGGCTTCAGCAAGCTTGGGCGAAGGGGATTCTTCGCTTGGTGTCATCCACGAGTAGAACTCCCGAAGATTGGTTTCCTGAATGAAGCATCCCCTTTCGTCGCTCCAGTCGAGCCATTCTCTAACCCCCGGACGCTTGAATACCTCTTCAAAGAAAGAGTACATCTTCGGTTCTGCGTAGTCTCCAAATTCATCGTCACTCTTCATTTGCTCAAGCGCGAGAAAGCACCGGAAGGCTGCGTTCGCGGCCCGCGTGGATAAGCCAAGGCTTTGCGCGGCGTCCTGAGCCGTTAGTCCACTCGTTCGGAGTGCGTGGACGGCTTTCGCCTTCTGGTAGGGTCCCCACTCTTTCACCCCTGAGACATGCCGGAGGCCCGGGAGGATCAGGGCAGCCGAGGCAGGAGCCCGATCTGTATCAAGTACAAGACACTCAAGGGTGTTGATATTCAAGAGTCGGTCGCTGGCGAGCGTCTCTTTAGCGGCATCATGAAGATCAAGTAGCCACTTCAAGGCGGTTACACGTCGGTTACCTTCCACGACAACAAACTTTTCTGTTGTTGAGGAACCCTTCCACTTACGAACTACGATGCGGTCCATTGGTAAAAAACCGATTGTCTTTATTGTATCCCTAAGCTCGGCGACGTCGAAAGTTGGATCCTTCATTTTCTCAAAGGTGTTTGCTTGAACGCGGGGCTCAGCAAAACGTGCCTCTGGAATCGCGTGAAGAGCTTCCCCCAATTCAGAAAACCGCGGATTATTTGGATCGAGCAGAAGGTCTGTCAGTTGGACCTGAGTGGGAGTGAGCAGGTCGGAAAGGTTGTTCACTTGGTTTCCTGAGTTGCGGGTAGATCACAAGACGACGCGTGTTCATCGTACGCCAGGATTGAGAGGCACGGCAATCCCGCGGTGACGGTGGGCGGTTGGACGGCCCGAACGCTTTTATTGTGTTCGTCGTCATGTCATGGGTGTCGTACTCGGTTGCGCTCTCTCGCCTCTGAAGGCTTAGAGCCCGTTTGGTAAAAGATTGTAGCGGCGCGATCGGTCGTGATTCAAGCTTGGGATGTGGACCCAAGCAAGCCGAGGCCGGAGGGCCGCCATCGCCCGCAAGACCAAGCGGTATCCGACCGACCTGACCGACGAGGAGTGGGATCGGATCAAGCCTCTCCTGCCCAAGCCGCCTAGCCGTGGGCGCCCGCAGAGCGTGAAACTGCGGGAAATGCTGAACGCCATCCGCTACATGGCCCGCAGCGGCGGCGGGTGGCGTATGCTGCCGAAGAACTTCGGCCCATGGCAGACGGTCTGCTGGTGGTTCCGCCGCTTCGTGCGGCGCATGCTGTTCCAGACCATCCACGACGTGGCGCTGATGCTGGACCGCGAGCGGGCGGACGCGAGGCGAGCCCGACCGCGGGCGCCATCGACAGCCAGACCATCAAGGCGCCACACGGCCCGGCGCGCGGCTTTGACGCAGCGAAGAAGACGGTCGGGCGCAAGCGGCATATCGCAGTGGACCCGGATGGGCGCCTGCTGATAGTCAACCTGACCACGGCCGACGTGTCGGACAGCGCGGGCGCGCAGCTCATCCTGGACGGCGTGCGCAAGCGATGGCCCTGGCTCAAGCACCTCTTTGCGGACGGCGCTTACGATTGGACGAAGTTGCTCGACAAAGCGGCGTCCAAGGACTTCATCATCGAGACATGGCACCCGCCGATTGCCGCCAGAGCCAATCCACTATGGACGCATCCCGCAAAGCCTCTATCTTTGCCCGATGCCTCACTCAAAGCCCGCAATCGTCTGGTTTCGCCAGGATTTACGCCTCCACGATCACCCGGCCCTGCTGGCCGCACAGGCCGGCGACAGGCCGGTGGTGGCCGTCTATGTGCTCGATGACGCGTCCGCCGGCGCCTGGGCGCTGGGCGGCGCGGCACGATGGTGGCTTCATCACAGCCTTTTGTCCTTAGGCCAGGCCCTCCGGGCCCGGGGCGGCGCCCTCGTGCTACGCCGCGGCCCGGCCTGTCACGTCCTGCCCGCCCTTGCGCAGGAAACCGGCGCGACCGAAGTGCACGCCGGGCAGATGCATGAGCCCTGGGCCCGCCAGGCCGACGCCGCCACCGCCGATGCGCTCGGGGCCGCCGGCGCCAGCCTCACCCTGCACCGCACCGCGACGCTGTTCGACCTCGACCGCATCCGCACCAAGACCGGCGGCATCTACGGCGTCTATACCCCTTTCGCCAAGGCCTGCCGGGCCCTGGCCCCGGAGGCGCCGGTGCCGCCGCCCGAGCGCCTGCGCAGCCCCAAACTACCGTCCGACCGGCTGGAGGACTGGGCTCTTCTGCCCACCGAGCCGGACTGGGCCGCCGGGTTCCGCGAAACGTGGCAGGTGGGTGAGGACGCGGCGCACCGGCGCCTGGCCGCATTCCTGGACAAGGCCGTGCACGGCTACGACACCGGACGCAACCTGCCCGGCCAACCCGGCACCAGCATGCTCAGCGCTCCCCTGCATTGGGGCGAGCTCTCGCCCAGCCAGGTCTGGCAGACCGCCCGCGCCGCCGCGCAGCAGACCGGTCAGGGCCTGGAAGTCTTCCTCGGCGAGATCCTGTGGCGTGAATTCGCCGCCTACCTGCTATGGCACAACCCGCACATGCCCGAGCAGCCGCTCCGCCCCGCCTTCGCCGCCCTCCCCATTCGCCGGGACGCCACAGAGCTTCATGCCTGGCAGCATGGCCGCACCGGCGTGCCGATCGTGGACGCAGGAATGCGCCAATTGTGGCATATCGGCTGGATGCACAACCGCGTTCGCATGATCGCCGCTTCCTTCTTGGTCAAGCACCTGCTGATGCCCTGGCAGGAGGGCGGGGCCTGGTTCTGGGACACGCTGGTGGATGCCGACCTCGCCAGCAACAGCGCGTCCTGGCAGTGGATCGCCGGCTGCGGCATCGACAGCCAGCCGTTCTTCCGCGTGTTCAACCCGGTCAGCCAGGGCCAGAAATTCGACAAGGACGGCGCCTACGTCCGCCAATGGGTCCCGGAACTCGCCCGCCTGCCGGACGCCGCCATCCACGCACCCTGGACGGCGCAACCCGGCGCGCTCGCGGACGCGGGAGTGGTGCTGGGCGAGACCTACCCGCGCCCGATCGTGGATCTGTCCGTGGGCCGGACCCGCGCCTTGGCCGCCTATCGCGACACGGTCCGCCCCGCGGCATGATCCCGCCTGGCTCCCCTCTCCGCATCATCGGCGACGTGCACGGTGACATCCGCGCCTTCTCCGCCGCCACCGCCACCGACCGGTTCATCGTGCAGCTGGGCGACCTCAGCGACCACGGCCCCGACAGCGCCGGGGTGCTGCGCATGATGTTCACCCTGATGGATTCCGGCCGCGGCCTGTTCATCCTGGGCAACCACGACCGCAAGCTCGGCCGGGCGCTGGCCGGGCAGGCCGTGCGGACGGACGCGGCGCTGCAGGCCACCCTCGGCCAATTGGACCCGCCGCTCCGGGAACGTGCGTTGCAGGAGGTCGCCCGCGCCCCGGCCTGGCTGGTGTCCGGAGGCACCGCCTTCGTGCACGGCGGCTTTCACCCGGCCATGCTGAACGAGCCACCGCCCCCGCCGCTGGGCCGCGTGGACCCGCTGCTGTCCCGCGCCCTGTTCGGCGAAACGACCGGCCGGATGCAGCCCGACGGCTACCCGGAGCGAGTGCTCCGCTGGGTCGACCGCATTCCGGCCGGCCTCACCGTCTATTGCGGCCACGACCAACGCAGCACCGACGGCCGCCCCTACCGCCGCACCGGCGCCAGCGGCGGCACCGCCGTCTTCCTCGACACGGGCGCCGGCAAGGGCGGGCATCTGAGCTGGATCGACCTGCCCGCGCCGGAGTCACCAACACCCCGGTAACGCGAACAATCAGATCGTCGCCCGCGCATCCACCCGCGCCACCCGCGAAAGCAAGTAATCCACCTCCGCCACTGCCGCCTGGGACAGTGTCGTCCCCGGGTTGCGCTGCGTGTCATGCGCGATCACCCCCCGCCGCATCAGCACATACTTCCGCACCGCCAGGCCCAGCGGCCCCTGCTGCTGCTCATACCGCAAATACGGCAGATGCGCGTCGAACAGGTCATGCGCCTGGTCCCGCTGCCCCGCCGCAGACAGCCGCACCACGTCCACCAGCATCTCCGGGAACGCATACCCCGTATTGGCCCCATCCACGCCGCGCTCCATCTCGAAATCCAGGAACAGCCCTCCATTGCCCACCAGGATCGAGATCGCCCGCATCGACCCGTCCCGCTCATACCCCCGTAGCACGCTGACCTTCTCGAGCCCGGGCCAGTCCTCGTGCTTCAGCATCACGCAGTTCGGGTTCTCCATCACGATCCGCCGGATCACGCCCGGCGTCATCACCACGCTGAACGTCAGCGGATAATCCTGCAGCACGAACGGGACATCCGCCCCGATCGCCTCCGCCGCCTGCCGATAATAGGTGACGATCTGGTCGTCCGTGCGGAGCGTGTTGGGCGGTGCGATCATGACGCCCGCCGCCCCCGCCGCCATGCTCTGCCGGGCCAGCGCCCGCATCGCGGCAAACCCCGGTGCCGTCACACCCACGATGATCGGGATGCCCGCCCGGCGGATCACCCGGTCCGCAATAGCGGCGGCCTCCGCCTGATCCAGCTTCTGCGCCTCCCCCAGCTGACCCAGGATCGTGATCCCCGTGCTGCCCGCGCCCACGAAGAAGTCCGTCATCCGGTCCAGGGACGCCTCGTCCACCCTCCCATCCGGCAGGAACGGCGTGGGGGCGATGGGAATGACGCCCTTGATGGCAGTAAGGCTCACGCGCGGTCTCCTGTTGCTACCCCGTTATGCCCGTCAAAACAGCCCATGCACATACCAATGCAGCCCGCCCGTCCTGGGGTCCACGCCGTCCCCCTGGCGATACAGCCAGAACCGGCGCCCGTCCTCGTCCTCCACCTGGAAATAATCCCGCACCGCATCCGTCTCCGCGTCCCGGCGCCACCATTCGCCGTGCACCCGCTCCGGCCCGTCGGCCCGCACCACACGGTGGCGCCGGCCAGCCCAGGTGAACGCCACCGGCGGCTGATCCGGCAACAGCGCCAGCGCCTGCACCGGGCGGGGCCGGGCAAACAGCCGCGTGGGACCCGTCCGCGCCCAGTGCCGGCCGGTCCGCGGGCTCAGCGCCGGCACCCGGCGGACCGAGCGCTCGGGCACGTCGCTCTCCACCGGCTCCTGCCGGTACACGCACTCCGGCCCCAGCCGGTTGCTGAGCCGGTCCACCAGCTCCGACACGTCGGACGCGTTCTCGTCCAGCTGCGTCCAGCGCAGCGGCTCCACCAGCGGCGCCACCAGCCGCATCGCCTCCACCCCCAGCCCGGGATCCACCTCCTCCAGCCGCTCCGTCAGCAGCCGGGTCAGGTGCGCGGCGGCGCGCGACGGACGGGCGGTGCCGATGCGGATGGCCTCGGTCGCGCCATCCACCCGCTCGAACAGCAAATCCAGCCGGCGCGCCCCCTGCCCGGTCTGCTCCATCCGCGCACAGAGCGGCTCCATCAGATGCTGGATCGCCAGCGCCAGCCCCTCCGGCGTCAGCAACGGCTCCACGAACGTGACCCGGTGCTGCATCAGCTCCGGCGCCGGCAGCGGTACGATGGGCTCCAGCACCCGCCCCTCCGCCTGATCCAGCCTGAGCCCCAGCTGCGTCCCCAACCGCCGCGCCAGACTCGCCCGCGGCACGCGCGCCAAGTCCCCGATCCGCTCGAACCCCAACCGCCGCAACGTCGCCACGGTATCACCGGGCAACCGCAAGGCCCGAACCGGCAAGGCACTCAAAACCGCCATATGCTGACCCGGAGGGATTAGGAAGCACTCACCGGCCATGCCTCCGTTGGCCCCACCCTCAACCCAACCCTCTCCCGCCAGCGGGAGAGGGGGTTTTTGGCGCGCCACCGCATGCGCCGCCCCCGGCGTGTCCGCCAGCCCGGCCCGCACCGCAAGCCCCTCGCCGCGCAACCGCCCCACCACATGCTCCAGCAGCCCCGCCTCACCGCCGAACAGATGCGCGCACCCCGTCACGTCCAGCCACAGCCCATCCACCCCATCCACCGCCACCAGCGGCGTCACCCCCCGGCACCACTCCGCCATCCGCAGCAGCGTCTCCGCCTCCGCCGCCGGGTCCGCCTCGGCGATATTCAGCCCCGGCACCAGCGCCTGCGCGTGCGCCAGCGCCATGCCCGGCATCAACCCCAGCGCCTGCGCCGCCGGGTCCACCCCCGCCACCACCCGGCGCCGCCCATCATGCAGCGCGGTAACGCACGGACCCTCCGGTGGCGCGCTCAATGACCGCCGCAGCCGGTCGGTCGGCCAATGGGGAAACCAGATCGAGACAACCCGCCGCATCGCACGCCTCCACCACCCACTCGCCCATCCGCCCGCCCCGGCTCCGCATCAACTCGAGCCGCCATCGCGCCCGCCCCACGCCGGGCACGTCCGGCGCCTGCGGCAGCGCGGGCCCGGACGGCAGCGCGCTTACCCGCCACTGCGTCACCGCCGCATTCGGCTCGGGCGGGATGGGCTTGCGCGGCCGCCGCAGCGCGATCGCCATGGCCCCGGTGCTCTCCGCCGCCAGCTGCAGCCGCCGCGAGGCCGTGAGCGTCAGCCGCCCGCCGATCTCCCCCACCACGCCCGCCAGGCCCCGCTGCCGCAGCCCCTCCTCCATCACCAGCAGCACCTGCTTGCCCGCCTCGGCATAGATCACCCGGTCCGGATGCAGCCCGGCGCCCGCCAGCCCCGGCCCGAACACATCCCCCCGCTCCATCACCCACAGCACCGGCCCCGCACGCCGCGCCAAGATCCCCGCCGCAAACTGCGCCCCCGCCACATCCTGACCCGTCAGTTCGTGCAGCGCCCCCGCGATCAAGCCCCGTTGCGGCAACACCGCATCGATCGCCTCTACCCCGAATGGCAGCACCTCTGGCGCGCGCAGAGTGTCCACGCGCTCGATCCGCGCAATCGCAGTCCGAAGGCGGTCGAGTACGCCGGATGATGTGGCAATCTGTTGCATCAGTTCGCAATTTGTTCTTACTGCGAAGGGCCGTCAACATCGAGTCGCGCCCCGGATTTGGGCATAGGGTGAGAGTCGGCCCGCAAGAGTTTGGGATGGCGCGAGAACTCCGGCCTGATCACATTTTTATGCGTCACCTCGTCTCAGCGCCAGCACCAGCACGGCACCGATGCTGCACAGGCCAAGCGGCAGCAACAGGTGCGCCGCCGCCGGTCGGGCCAGCAGCGGCGCCACCCAGGCCAGCGCAAGCGTCAGCTTCTCACCATCGCGAAACCCGCATTCGAGGCCGTAGGACGCTAGGAATGCGATAGCGGGGCCTAGGATCATCAGGTCGTAATCCAGGCAGTATGGCGTGACGAGCAAAGCTGCTGCCAGCAACGCCGCACCGCGCAGCCGCATGTCCGCCCGGCGGCGCCATAGCCAAAACACGCAGCCGAGTGCCGCCAGCGACGCGGCCGCCTGCACCGCATAGGCCATGGTGACCGTTCCGCCCCATAGGCGCACGGCCGCAAACACGCTCTGGATCTTTTCCCAGCCCGTGTTCCCCTGCTCGAGCACGACGGTGCGGGTGAACCCGGCGCTGTCCTGGAACGCGGCCCAGGGCGCCGGGCCGAACACGTCCAGGGTGGCGGCGGTCATGACAGCCAGCGTAGCCGCGGCGGCGGCGATGGTGCGCCAATAGCCACCGGCCAGCAGCGCCACCGGCACCACCACCCCGAACTGCGGCTTGTAGGCCACCAGCGCGAACAACACCCCGGCCAGCACCGGGCGTGTGCCAAGGCTCAGCAGCGCCCCGCCCAAAAGACCGGCGGTCAGGAAGCCATTATGGCCATGGCCCAAATTCACGAACACCGCCGGGAACGCCGCCGCCGCCAACAGCGCGGTGCCGCCGGGCAGGATACGATGCATGACGGCGATGTAGAACGCGAAGGTGGACCCCTGCCACACCGCCAGGGCTACCAGATACGGCATCGTTGCGGCCAGGGCAGCGACGGCCAGGAAGTATGGCGGGTAATGCCAGCCATAGAACGCGTCCGGCTGTCCGAACACCGCCGCCTGCGCCGCGGCATGGCGCACCGGGTCGAACGGATCGGCCGGGTGCCCGGCCAGCACGCTCTGCCCGGCGATCCAGACCTGGCTGAAATCCGTGCCGACCGGCTTGCCGGACCAGTCCAGCTTACCATGGGCGGTGGCCAGGATGGCGCCATAGGTCACGATCGTCAGCGCGATCATGATCAGGCTGTAGCTGCGGATGCGCGCCTCGGTCAGCCACGCACCCCGGATCACGCCGCTGCCGCCGCCCCAGACTGTTCTAGGAAGCGCGCGGCGCGCAAAGCGAGGTCCTCGCGCCAGGGATGGGCGATCACCTGCACGCCGATCGGCATAGGGCCGTTCTGGACCGGCACGGCGACGACAGGCAGGCCGATGAAGCTGATCGGCTGCGTGAAGATGCCGAGGTTGGCGCGTACCGGCACCTGCGCGCCGGCCAGATCCATCATCACCTGGCCGATCGCCGGCGCGCTGCACGGGGTGGCGGGGGCCAGCAGGATATCCACCTCCGCCAGCGCCTCCAGCACCTGCGCCCGATACCAGCGGCGGAACCGCTGCGCCTGGTGCACCAGCGCGCCGGGCAGCAGGGCGCCGGCGATCAGGCGGTCGCGGGTGGCCGGGTCGAACTCGGCGGCACGGGTGCGGAGCCGGTCCAGATGCAGCGCCGCGCCCTCGCTGGCGGTGATCAGATACGCCGCCGCCCGTGCCGCCCCGGCCGCCGGCAGTTCGACCCGACGCGAGGCACCCAGCGCCGCGGCACACGCGGCCACGGCGGCCAGCGCCTGATCGCTGGCGCCCTGCTCGAAATAGCCGGACGCTACGGCGATGCGCAGGCCCTCGATGCCAAAGCCGATGCCCGGCATCACCGGCTCGGGCGGCCGGGGATCGCAGGCGGGATCGGCCGGGTCGGGGCCCTGCATGGCGTCGTAGGCCAGCGCCAGGTCGGTCACATTGCGCGCCAGCGGGCCGACATGGTCGAGGCTGGCGACGAACGGGAACGTCCCCGCCCGGCTCAGGCGGCCATAGGTCGGCTTCAGGCCGAAGACGCCGCACAGGCTGGCGGGCACGCGGATGGAGCCGTTGGTGTCGGACCCCAGCGCCAGCGGCACCAGCCCGCCCGCGACCGCCGCACCCGATCCGCCGGAGCTGCCGCCGGTCATGCGGGTTGGGTCATGCGGGTTGCGGCTGGCACCGTCATGCACGTTCTCGCCCGTGAAGTCATAGGCATACTCGCCCATGTTCAACCCGCCGATCAGCACGGCGCCGGCGGCCTCCAGCCGCTCGATCAGCGGCGCGTCCGCGGTGGCCGGGGCGCGTCCGCGGTTGATGGCGGACCCGGCGCGGGTCGGCAGCCCCTGGATATCGAACAGGTTCTTGACTGCGAACGGCACCCCCGCGAGCGGGCCCTTATCGGTACGCGCATCCACGGCGCGGGCCTGGGCGCGGGCGCGGGCGGCGGTGATGTCGGTATAGGCGCTGTAGGGATCGGCCTCCGCGCGGCCGATCGCGGCCTCCGTCACCGCCAGCGCCGTCTGCCGCCCGGCCCGGACCGCCTCGGCGATCGCGGCGGCATTCATGCGCGGAACACCGGCGCAGGCTCCGTCTCGTCCGGCACCGGCGGGAACTGTGCGGCCAGGCGCTGCATGATCTCGTAATTGGCGCGCACCTGCGGCACCCAGGCCGGGTCGAGCGCGATGCCGAGCTGCCGGGCGGCCTCGGTCAGCCATTCGTCATTCATGCAGCCTCCACCAGATGGCACGCCGTTTCCCGGCCGCCTGCGAACCGGCGTAGCGCGGGCATCTCGGTGCCGCAACGGGGTTGATCCATCGGGCAGCGTCCGTGGAAGCGGCAGGCGTTGGGGTCCGGGTCGATCGGGCTCCGCGGCTCACCCACCGGCGGCGGCGCCTGGATGCGCGTCCCCGTGAGGCGCGGCAGGGCGGCGATCAGGCTTTGCGTATACGGGTGCAGCGGCCCATCGAACACCGTCTGTGCCGGGCCGGACTCCACGACGCGTCCGAGATACATCACCAGCACCTGGTCACACAGCAGGCGGATCACGTTCAGGTCGTGGCTCACGAACACATACGCCATGCCAAGGGTGGCGCGCAGCTCGGCCAGCAGCTTCAGCACGGTCACCTGGACCGAGACGTCGAGCGCCGCGGTCGGCTCATCGAGGATCAGCAGGTCCGGGCGTGGCCCGACGGCCCGGGCGATGCCGACCCGCGCCCGCTGCCCGCCCGACAGCTGATGCGGAAACCGGCCCAGCAACGCGGGTTCGAGCCCGCACAGCCGCGCCGCCTCCTCCGTCCGGTCCCGCAGCGCCGTCCCGCGCAAGCCGCACAGCCGCCGCAAAGGATCGGCGATGGCGTCGGCCGCGGTATAGCGCGGGTTGATGCTGTCCCCGGCATCCTGGAACACCACCTGGATCCGCGCCCGGTCCGGATCCCGCGCGAACCGGCGGGCGGGCGACTGCGTCAACTCGCGCCCATCGAAACGGATGATCCCCTCGCTCGGGTCCAGGAGCCGCGCCAGCATGCGCACCAGCGTGGACTTGCCGCACCCGCTTTCCCCGACCAACCCCAGCGCCTCCCCCCGGCGCAGCGTGAACCGCACGTCATCGACCGCATGCACCTGCCGCCGCCCCGCGGGAAAGCGGCGCGACAACTCGGCCACGTCCAGCAGCGGAACCGCCGGGGTGAGGGTGGAGTTAGCACGACCCGTCAAATCGGATTGCAACACGCCACCTCTCGCAACGGCGCGGGCGATCGCCATTCGAGCCCCGCGTCGCACCGCGCCAGCCGCCGCTCGCACCGGGCCGCGTAGCGGCAGGGCGGCAGATCGGGGTGGCGCAGATCGGGCAAGGCGCCGGGAATGGCCTGTAGATCATCGAGCATCACGGCATCGGTGGGCGTCGCCGCCAGCAGCCGCCTGGTATAGGGGTGGTGCGCGTGCGCCAGCAGTGCCTCGGCCGGGGCCGTCTCCACCACGTGCCCGGCGTGCATCACCGCGATCCGCCCCGCCCGCTCCCGCGCCAGCGCCAGGTCGTGCGTGATCAGCAGCGTGGCCATCCCATACTCGGCGGACATCCGCTGGATCAGGTCCATGACCACCGCCTGCGTCGTGACATCGAGCCCCGTGGTCGGCTCGTCCGCCACCAGCAGCACCGGACGGAGGCTGATGGCGATGGCGATCACCACCCGCTGACACATCCCGCCCGACAGCTCGAACGGATAGGCGGTGGCCCGGCGCGCCGGGTCCGGAATGCCCACGGCGCGCAGCCGGGCCACCGCCTCCGTCATCGCCTGCCGCCGTGTGAGCCCGGCGTGACGCTGCAGCACGTCGGCGATCTGTCGCCCGATGGGCCGGATCGGATTGAGCGCCGCGCGCGGGTTCTGGAAGATCATGGCGGCCCGCCCCTCCAGCACGACCCGCCCGGCGGTGACCGAACCCGCATCGTCCAGCAGGCCCAGCAGGGCGAGGGCGGTGACCGACTTGCCGCTGCCGCTCTCCCCCACCAGCGCCAGGGTCTCGCCCGCGGCCACGCTGAAGCTCACCCGGTCCAGCGCGCGCACCGTGCCGGCGCGGGTGCGGAACGCGACGCTGAGCCCGTCCACCAGCAGCGTCATGTGCGCCGCGCCGGGTCCACGATGTCACGGATGCCGTCACCCAGCAGGTTGAAGCAGAACACCGCCAGCATCAGCACGCCACCGGGAAACAGCGCGACCCACCACTCGCCGGAGACGATGAAGCTCGCCCCCTCGGCCACCATGATGCCCCACTCCGGCATGGGCGGACGCACGCCCAGGCCGATGAAGCTGAGCCCCGCCGCGTTCAGGATCGCATACCCCATGGTGAGCGACATCTGCACCGTCATGATCGGCAGGATGTTGGGCGCCACGTGCCGCAGCATGACCGCCAGGTCCCGGTGCCCGGCCACGCGCGCCGCGTCCACGTAGCCGAGGCCGCGCCGCGTGCCGGCCTCGGCTACGGCGACCCGGACATACAGCGGGAAGTTGATGATGGCGGTCGCCAGCACGATGTTCGGCACCGTGTTGCCGAGCGCCGCCACGATGCCCATGGCCAGCACGAACAGCGGGAACGCCATGATGGTGTCGGCGATCCGCCCCACCACCGCCTCCACCCAGCCGCCGAAGAACCCGGCCGCCAGCCCGGCGAACCCGCCCAGCACGAACACCAGCGCCACCGACGACACGGCGATCCCGAGGTCGAGCCGCGTCGCCACCAGCGCCCGGCTCAGCACGTCCCGCCCCAGCTGATCGGTGCCGAACCAGTGCCGGGCGGAGGGCGCCTGCAGCGCGGCCATCGTATCGCTCGCGAGCGGGTCGTACGGCGCGATCACCGGCCCAGCGACGGCGGCGATCACCAGCAGGGTGAACAGCGCAAAGGCGAACCCCGTGACAGGGTTCTCCGCTACCGTGTGCCGCGCGTGGCCGAGCGCGCTCATGCCCGCATGCGGGGATCGAGCGCGCGAAGGATCAGGTCGATGCCGAGGTTCAGCGCCACATACAGCACCGCCATCGTCAGCACGAAGCCCTGCACCGGCGCGAAATCGGACGCGATCAGCGCCTCCACCGCATAGGAGCCGACACCGGGCCAGGCGAACACCTTTTCCACCAGCACGTTGGCACCCAGCAGGAAGCTGAACACCATGCCCAGCGTCGTCACCACCGGCAGCAGCGCGTTGCGGAACGCGTAGGCCAGCACGATGGTAAGGGTGCGCAGCCCAGCGGCCCGCGCGGTACGGATGAACTCGGCCCCTAGCACGGCGAGCATGCTGGCGCGGGTGATGCGCGCGATGGGCGCCAGGGCGAACAGGCCGAGCGTGCAGGCCGGCAGGATCAGCTGCGCCAGCGCCCCGCGCAGCCCCCCCCAGTCCCGCGCCAGCACTGCGTCGAGCGTGAACAGGCCGGTGACGGTGGGTGGCGGCGTGGCGTATGCGTCGAGCCGCCCGACCGGCGCCGGCGCCCAGCCGAGCCAGTAATAGAACACATACACCAGCAGCAACCCGGTGAAGAACACCGGCAGGCTGACCCCGGCGGTCACGATGGCCCGGCACAGATGATCGATCCACGACCCCTGCCGCACCGCGGCCAGGATGCCCAGCGGGATAGCGACCGTGACCGCCAGCAGCAACCCGGCCAAGGTCAGCTCCGCACTGGCCGGCAAGCGCGCGGCGAGGTCCCGTAGCACGGGCTGCCCGGTGGTGAGCGACTGACCCATGTCGCCCTGCACCAGCGCGGTCACATACGCCAGGAACTGCACCGGCAACGGCCGATCGAGCCCGAGGCTATGCCGGACCTGCTCGATCGCCTCATGGCTCGCGGTCGGCCCGGCGAAATAGGCGGCGGTGTCGCCGGGCAGCACGCGGGTGAGGACGAACGTCGACAGGATCACCCCCGCCAAGGCCGGTAGAGCACCGGCGAGGCGGACGAAGACACTACGCACAACAGAGCAGTCCAGCTCCCCCTTCCTCCTGGGCTCCCTCCGTGAGAGGGTAGGGGTGAGGGCAGCCGGGCCTCTCCCTGAACGGAAGGGAGAGGCGAGCAGGTTTCATCCTTTCACCAAGGACCGGAAATCCGGCTCGCGGCAGGGCCAGAACTGGTAGCCGGTGATGCTCTTCTGCATCGCCACGTCATGCAGCGGTTGGCACACGGGCACGAACGGCACCTCGTCCATCGCCTTGGCCAGGAAGCCGGTGACGTCCTTGCTGTATTGCGCCGGGTCTTGGGTGAAGCGGGCGCCGTCGATCAGGCGGTCCATGTCCTTGTCCTGATAGTTCGACGTGTTGAAGATGGCGTTGTTGCTGTGCAGGTTCCAGAAGAAGTAATAGTCCGGCCAGTCGAGCCAGCCGCCGAACCGGTTGATGACCATGGGCGCGGTCTTCTTCAGCAGCTCACCGCGGAAATTGGCGCCGGGTATCTTCTGGATCTCGACCTCGATCCCGATCGCGGCCAGCGCTTCCTTTACCAGCACCGACATCGGCTCCGCGATCGTGCCGGACCCGGCGTCGAACAGCAGGGTGGTGCCGAACCCACCCCCGGCCTCGGCCAGCAGGGTCTTGGCGCGGGCCATATCGGTCTCGTACGGGTATTTCTGCGGCCATTTCTCGCCCGCAGGCCCCGTCCCGCCCCACATCGGCACGCCGCGGCCGAACAGCGCGGCCTGCATGATCTTCTCATACGGCAGCGCATACGCCACGGCCTGGCGCACCCGCTTATCCTTGAACGGGCCGAGCTGCGCGTTCATCGCGACATACCAGAGCGCGTTGGGGATGGGCACGCCGGACACGCGGATCTTCCCGGCCTCGGCCAAATCCTTGAAGTCCTTGGGCGGCAGACCGTAGGACATGTCGGCGTCACCCCGCTCCAGCAGCGCGCGCCGCGTGCTGGGACTGGGAATGTCGCGGGCGATGATGCGGCGGAGCTTGGGCAGCGGGCCGCTCTTCCAGTCGTCGAACCGGGTATAGATGGTCTCGTTCCCCGGTTTCCAGCTTTCGACCTTATAGGCTCCGCCGCCGGCCACGTTGTTCTTTAGATACTCCTTCGCCCACTTGTCCTCACCGCCGTTCTTCTGCGCCAGCTCGCTATCGAAGATAAATGGGATGGTGACGCCGAGGTCGGGCATCGTGAGCTTGTCCTTCCGGGCGAAGTCGATCCGGAACGTCTTGGGATCCAGCACCACGAACTGCTCCGGCTTCTCCATCGAGCCCGCGTTCATCTGCGTCGTGGCGAAGCCGCCGATGCTGACGGCGCGGTCCAATGACCATTTGACGTCGGACGCCGTGACGGTCCGGCCCGAGTGGAACGTCGCGTCGCGCAGGACGAAGGTGGCGCTCATCCCGTCCGACGCCACGGACCAGCTCTCGGCCAGCTCCGGCTCGAGCTGGGTCAGATCATAGCTGAGCGTGCCGTCCGGCAGCGTGGTGCGCTTGAACCGCACCAGCCGGTCGTAGCAGTTGAGCGCCACGCCGTTCACCGGCTGCGACGCGCCGATCCCCTGCATGTCCAGGCTGTTGGGGCCGTATTCCTGCACGATCAGCAGCGTCTCCGCCCGGGTCGGCGCCTGCGCCCAGGCCGGGCTCGACGCGAGCGCAGCCGTACCGGCGATAAAGTCACGGCGATGCATGGCGGGTCTCCTTTTCGGTCACGACTAAGCAAAGGCCATGCCGCCTAAGCAGCAGCACCTCCGGTCCCGCTGGCAAGAGAGGGTGGGGCGTCAGGAGAAGGGGAAGAGTTCGCCAAAAATCCCCGCCACCCGCCAAATCGCGTAATCTCCTCCCCCTCCACCCCAGCCTCGGCAATGAACCCCAACGCCGGCCCATGCTCCAACTCCACCGTCCCCAACCCTAACGGCGCAGCAATACTGCCCAAGAAACCGGCAACCGCGCCCCGCGGCAGCGCCCACACTTCGCCGGCGATCGCCCCCTCCCCGCCCCGCACCAGCGCCGGGCGGCGGCGGTCCGGCAGCGCCAGCAGACGGTAGCACGGCGCGGTCATGCAGGCGCGGACGAACCAGGCGCCGCGGGCGACTAGGTCCGCATTGAGCGGCTGCCCGGCCAAATGCGCACCGAACACCGCGATCTCCACCCCGTCACGCGGCAGCGTGGCGCCGGTCGCGCCGAGCGGGACTGCGGCCGCCCGGTGCAGGCGGGCGCCGAACGCGGCCAAGGCGCGGTCGCTCCAGGCCGGGCCCACCAGGGTCACGCCATGCGGAAACCCGTTCTCGTAGAAGCCGCCGGGCACGGCCAGCGCGGCGAGGTCCAGCAGGTTCACGAAATTCGTGTAGGTGCCAAGCTGCGCATTGAGCCGGATCGGCTCGGCCGCGACCTGCGCCAGGCTGAAGGCGGTCGGCGTGGTCGGCAGCAGCAGCATGTCCACGCGGTCCCACACCGCCTCCGTCCGCCGCCGCAGCGCCGCGAGTTCGTGCTGCGCCTGGAACAGCGCCGGGCCACTCACCGCGCGCCCGCCCTCCAGGATGGTGCGGATTACCGGATGGAGGCCGCCGGGCCGCGCCAACAGGTGGCCCACCGCTGCCGTGCGCTCCGCCGCCCAGGGGCCATACAGCAGCGCCGCCGCCTGACCGAACGGGGTGAAGTCGAACGGCACCAGCGTGGCCCCCAGTGATTCGGCCCGCGCGCAGCCGGCGGCATACGCGCCGGCGGCGGCGGCGTCACCAAAGAATTCCGGCGCCGCCGGCACGCCCAGGCGCAAACCCGTTGCCGGGCCAGAACCTGCGTGGCGCGAATACGGGTCCGCCGCGTCATACCCCTCCGCCACGTCCAGCACCGCCAGCGCGTCCGGCACCGTGAGCGCCAGGATCGAGATGCAATCGAGCGACCGGCAGGCCGGCACCAGCCCCGTCGTGCTCAGCATGCCCTTGGTCGGCTTCAGTCCCACGATGTTGTTGAAGCCCGCTGGCACCCTCCCCGATCCGGCCGTATCCGTCCCCAGCGCGAAGCTCACCAGCCCCGCCGCCACCGCCACCGCCGAGCCGGACGAGCTGCCGCCCGGCACCATCAGCGGATCGAACGCATTGCGCGGCACGCCATAGGGCGAGCGGACGCCGACGAGCCCGGTGGCGAACTGATCGAGGTTGGTCTTCCCCACCACGATCGCGCCCGCATCGGTGAGCCGCTGCACGACGGCCGCGTGCGCCGCGGGCGTATAGGCGAAATCCGGGCACCCCGCCGTGGTCGGCAGGCCCGCCACGTCGATATTGTCCTTCACCGCGAACGGCACGCCGCCCAAGGGCAGGTTGATGTCGGCGGCAGCGGCTTGCGCCAGCAACGCGTCCTCCGGGATTTGGCTGATCCAGACCGCCGGGTCGGTCATCCGAGGCAGGATTTCGCGCATCACCTGCCCGGGTGTGAGCGTGTGGCCGAGATAGGCTGCGCGGAGCCGGGTCAAATCGAGTGAAATCATGCGTTAACCTGCCGGTTTACCCCGGCGCGGCGCAAGCCAACACACGATGACAGCGCCGAGCGCCGTGAGACTGAGCCCAGCCCCCGCCTTTTCCGCCGGCGTCCATACCCGGCGCAGCACGACGACGTGCGGACCGGGCGGGGTCTCGAACGTCAGGAAATGCCAATCCCCGCTTTCGCCCAGCGGCAGCGCCGCTCCATCCACGGATGCGGCCCAGCCGGGGAAAGCGAACTGCGCCAGGGTCACGGGCGCGGCGCCGGAGACGCTGACCTCGATCGCCGCGCCGCGCCGCGCCGCGGTGCAGGTGGCGCCCGGGCAGTCCGTGCTCAGCCCGTCCGGCGCCGTCCAGGGACCGGGCCCCGCCACGCTGTCCATCTTGTCGGCCGGAAAGCCGGCCGGTAGATACTCCGGCCCGTCCATCATATGCGCCTCGATCACGGGCGTGAGCCGCGCCCAATAACGGGACGCGTCCCGCACGTTCCCGGCCGAGATGCTGCCGAACAGCCATAAGCCGGGCACCAGTGCCACCGCCGCCGCCATTAGCCAGCCGCGGCCCCATGGCGCGCGCCGGTCCAGCGCCAGCATGGCCCCAGTCACCAACGACGCCTCCACCACCGTCAACAGCCGGAACGGAAACTGCACCGTCGCCAGCAACGGGATGGACCAGAGTAGCGGGATGGCACCGGCGAGCGCCATAAGACTGAACGCCGCCATGCCGGACCATAGCCGGTCACCTAGCGCCAAGCTTAAAGCCAAATAGCACGACGCAACCGACAAGATGATCCACATCGAAACCGGCACCGGCAAATACAGATGGACCAGCAGCACCCAGCGGTTCGGGTCATAGAACGGATCCTGCCAAAACACCTGGTGCGACACATAGCCCAGCAAAGCCGTGGCAGGCAGAAGATACAGGCCGGCCAGCGCCAGGCCGAGCACGCCGCCCAGCATGCAGCGGTCTAGCGCGGCCGCTGGGCGCGGTGCGTGGTATGCCGTCCACGGGGCGAAGGCCGGCAGGAGGAACAGCGTGACCAGCAACGCCGTCGGCAGATGCGCCAAAAGTAACAGAGCGTAACCCACCCCCAGCACCGCCAGCCCCCGCCAAGACAAAGCGGACGCGCGTACGCCCAGCAACACCAGCGGCACGGCGGCGTAGGCAGCAAACTCCGCCAGCGCGCCCCGCCAGTAATGATCCATCAGATGATAGGGGGCGGCCATATACAGCAGCGCCCCTAATAACGCGAGGCCGGGCCGGATCTGCGAGCGAAGCCAGGCATGCATCGCGGCGCCTGACGCCCACAGCAACAGCCACGCCGTGATGGCCAGCCGGTGCGGCACCGGCATAGCGCCGCCCACCAACAGCCGGACCAGGCCGTCCACCCAAAACGCCAGCGGCGGATAAAATATGAACGCCGGGCTGCCCAGGCCGCCGAACGAGCCAGGCAGCCATCGCGGATACGGATCGCCGTTTGCCATCAATTCGGCGAATTGCCGCGCCCAGACATCGTTCAGATGCGCGCTGTCAGTGCCGTTCACGCCGGCTATGAGCGAGGGCAGCAGCAGCGCCGCCGCCGCTAGCGCGATCGCAACACCGGTCGCCAGCCGCGTCAATGCCCTGCCCGGCGCGATACGAACCACGATATGGCCGCCATAACTATACCAGCCAGGCTGACGGCCCGCCCGGCACGTTCCGCCCCGGTCAAGCCGATGTCCAGCGACACGGACGAGGTACCCGGTGGCACGCCGAACTCGAGCAGGCGCAACCTTTCGCTCGGACGGATATGCGGCGCGGGCTCGAACGATGCGGACGCGGTCCAGGACGGGAAATAAAACTGCGCGACGGTCACGTCCGTGGGCTGGGAGGCGATGACGGACACGCGTATGGGCCCGCCGGGCACCGGCCGGACGGTTTCGCACTGCGCCGCGTCCGGCACGCACGTGACCGAAAGCGCCGGCGGCAGCGTCCAGGGCCCAGGCCCGATCACGGCAGGAAACAGCTCGTAGGGAAAGCCGGACGGCACATATTCCGGCGCATCGGGCACGTGGGCGTCGGCCACGGGTAAGAACCCCGCCCAATGCTGCCGGCTGGCGGCGGCAAGGGGCCACAAGTGCCACGCCATGGTGCCATACGCCGTCAGCAGCATGGCGGGGCACGCTATCAGAAGCGCCCGGGACCACCCGCGCCACGCCGGGCCAATGAGCGCCAGGCCCGTCAGCATCGTAAATTCGGTCAGCACGAACATCCGGAACGGATACTGCACCGTCTGCAGCAGCGGCACGGACCAGATCAGCGGCACGCACCCGGCGATCGCCAACATGGCGAACGAGGCGCATCCCGCCCACAGCCCGGCCTCACCCCAGCCGCGCCGCCGCGCCGCTATCAACAGCCCCAGCACACCCAAGCCGTACCCCGCGCCGATCAGCAGCAGCACCGCCATGAACGGGTAGAAGTCCTGCACGAAGAACGACAGCAACGTCCACCGCCGCGGATCCGTGGACGCATTCCAGAGCTGGTAGGTGTTGATATAGTCCTGCAGCGACAGCGCCGGCAGCAAATAGTTGGAGCCGATGCACAGTCCTGACACGCCGCCCAAGGCGCACCGGGTCAGCACCACAAGCGGCCGCGGTGCCGATGCCACGAGGAACAGCGCGTAGGGCGCCAGCAGGAACACCGAGGCCAGCAGAGCGGTCGGCACATGCGCCGTCATCAACGCGGCATACGCCAGCGCGAGCCGCGGAGCACCCGCCGGCCCCGTCCGGCACTGCCGCAAGGACAGCGCCACGAGCGGTAGCACCGGATATGCACTCAACTCGGCCAGCGCGCCGCGCCAGTAATAGTCAAGAAGGTGATAGGGCGCCAGCATGTACGCCGCCGCCATCGCAAGCGCCCAAGCCGGACTTGCCTGCGGGCGGAGCCACGCCAGCATGCTGGCCCCGGATAGGAACACCAGCAGCCATGAGAGCCACATGATGCGGTGCTCGACGGACAGAAGGCCGAAGCTCAACCGGTCGGACAGCGCATCGATGAAAAAGGCCAAGGGCGGATAGAAATAGAAGGCCGGGCTGCCCCAGCCACTGAACGAAGCAGACAGCCAGCGCGGGTATGGCTGGTGCCACGATACCGCATCTGCAAACTGCCGGAGCCAGATGTAATTGAAGCGGAAGCTGTCGCTATCGCTTACCCCCCAGACGAACACCGGGGCCATGCCGGCCGAGGCGAGGAGCAGGAGGGCCAGCGTTGCGCTCTTGGGTGACGGGGCAAACCAGCGTACGGCCCTGCCTAGCCCGGCGCCGGTCGTCATACAACATCGTTAGCTGGTTGAAACATCTCGGCCCATGCTGGTTGGAAGCGCAACCGTGCCTCACGCCTTGGTTCGGCACCACCCCTTTCCCTGCCCCAAACCCCATGCTACGAGCCCGTCCGCCGGGTGCTTTGCCCGGCACAAACCTATGAAGTGAGGGAAACCGCGTGGCCTCTGGCACCACCTCATCGAGCGGCGGCCTGGCCGAGCGCTATGCGAATGCCCTGTATGCCCAGGCGGACGAGACCGGCGCGCTGGACGCGACGGTGGCCGAGATGGATGCGCTCGGTAAGCTGATCGACCAAAGCGCCCCGTTCCGCCGCCTGCTGGAAAGCCCGCTGATCGATGTGAACCAGGCCCGCCTGGCCGCCACCGAGGTGCTGTCGAGCCAAGGCTTTGGCAAGCTGGTGCAGGACTTCGTAGGCGTGGTCGCCAACAACCGCCGGCTGGGTGCGCTGCGCATCATCGTGCAGGGCTTCGCCACGCTGGTCGCCAACAAGCGCGGCGTGGTGACGGCGCATGTGAGCTCCGCCCACCCGTTGAGCGACGTGCAGCGCGAGCAGCTGCGCGCCCGTTTGATCGAGGCCGGGTATGGCAGCATCAACATCGAGGACACGGTCGATCCGGGCTTGCTCGGCGGCCTCGTCGTGCGCATCGGCGCGCGGCTGTATGATACCAGTTTGAAATCCCGCTTGCAGAGACTGCAATACGCTATGAAGGGCGCCGCCTGATGGAAATTCGTCCAGCCGAAATTTCGGACATCCTCAAGAAGCAGATCGCTGCGTTCGACACGGAGCAGAACGTGGCCGAGACGGGCCAGGTCCTGTCGGTCGGTGACGGCATCGCCCGCGTGTTCGGCCTGCAGAACGTCATGGCTGGAGAGTTGGTCGAGTTCCCGTCGGCCGGGATCAAAGGCATGGCCTTGAACCTCGAGACTGACAACGTGGGCATCGTGGTGTTCGGCGACGACACCCGCATCCGCGAGGGTGATACAGTCACGCGGACCCGGGACATCGTGGACGTGCCGGTGGGCCGCGGCCTGCTGGGTCGGGTGGTGAACGGGCTGGGCGAGCCGATCGACGGCAAGGGGCCGCTCACCGACGTAAAGCGCACCCGGGTCGAGGTGAAGGCGCCGGGCATCATCCCGCGCAAATCGGTGAACGAGCCGATGCAGACCGGCCTCAAGGCGATCGACGCGCTGATCCCGATCGGGCGCGGCCAGCGCGAGCTGGTGATCGGCGATCGTCAGACCGGCAAGACCGCGGTGGTGATCGACACCATCATCAACCAGAAAGGCATAAATGCCGGGACGGATGAAGGCGCCAAGCTCTATTGCATCTACGTGGCGATCGGCCAGAAGCGCTCAACCGTCGCGCAGCTGGTGCGGACCTTGGAGGAGAACGGCGCGCTGGAGTACAGCATCGTGGTCGCCGCCACCGCGTCCGATCCGGCGCCCATGCAGTTCCTGGCACCCTACACCGGCTGCGCCATGGGCGAGTTCTTCCGCGATAACGGCATGCACGCCATGATCTGCTATGACGACCTATCCAAGCAGGCCGTCGCCTACCGCCAGATGTCGCTGCTGCTGCGCCGTCCGCCGGGCCGTGAGGCGTATCCGGGGGACGTGTTCTACCTGCACAGCCGCTTGCTGGAGCGTGCCGCCAAGATGTCGGACGCGTTCGGCAATGGCTCGTTGACCGCGCTACCGATCATCGAGACGCAGGCCGGCGACGTGTCCGCCTACATCCCGACCAACGTGATCTCCATCACCGACGGCCAGATCTTCTTGGAGACGGAGCTGTTCTTCCGCGGCATCCGCCCGGCGGTGAACGTCGGCCTCAGCGTGTCCCGCGTCGGCTCCTCGGCGCAGATCAAGGCGATGAAGAAGGTGTCGGGCTCCATCAAGCTGGAGTTGGCACAGTACCGGGAGATGGCGGCCTTCGCGCAGTTCTCGTCCGACCTCGACCCGTCGACGCAGCAATTGCTGGCGCGTGGCGCGCGGCTGACGGAACTGTTGAAGCAGCCGCAATTCTCCCCCATGCCGGTCGAGGAGCAGGTCATCAGCCTGTATGCCGGCACCAAGGGCTACCTGGACGGCATCCCTGTCGGGAAGATCGGTGAGTTCGAGCGGCGGATGATCTCCGAACTCAAGGTCAAGGAGCCCGGCGTGCTGCAGGCGATCCGTGACACGCGTGAGATGAAGCCGGACGTGGAAAAGACGCTGGTCGGCTTCATGGACAGCTACACCAAAGCGTTCGCCTAATGGCCAGCCTGAAGGCGCTGCGCGCGCGCATCAACAGCGTGAAATCCACGCGTAAGATCACGTCCGCCATGAAGATGGTGGCGGCGTCCAAGCTGAAGCGCGCGCAGACGCAGGCCGAGGCGGCGCGTCCGTATGCCGAGCGGATGCAGCGCATGCTGGCCGCCCTGGCCCGGTCCGCCGCCGGCAGCCCCACGGCACCGCAGATGCTGGTCGGCACCGGCCGGGACCAGGTGCACCTGCTGGTGGTGGTCACGGCCGACCGCGGCCTGGCCGGCGCCTTCAACACCAACGTCGGCCGCGCCGGGCGCAACGCGATCCAGCGGCTGGAGGCGGAGGGCAAGACCGTCAAGGTCATCACCGTCGGCCGCAAGGGGCGTGACTACCTCCGGCGCGAATTCGCCTCGCGTCTAGTCGGCGAGTATAGCTTTGCCGGCAAGAAGCGGGTCGAGTTCTCGGACGTGAACGATGTTTCGGCGCGGATTGCCGAGATGCTGATGGCCGGCGAGTTCGACGTCTGCACCATCGTGTATAACCGCTTCGTCTCCGTTATCAGTCAGATCCCCACCGAGAGCCGCCTGGTCCCCCTGTCGGTCCCAGACACCGAAGAAGCGGCCCCCGGCGGCGCGATCTACGAGTTCGAACCCGACGAAGAAACCATCCTCGCCGCCCTACTCCCCCGCAACATGGCCATCCAGCTGTTCCGCGCCCTGATTGAGAGCGCGGCCGGCGAACAGGGCGCGCGAATGTCGGCCATGGACAACGCGACACGCAACGCGGGTGAGATGATCAACAAATTAACTCTGAACTACAATCGCACGCGGCAGGCCAACATCACGCGGGAGCTGATCGAGATTATCTCTGGGGCTGAGGCGGTTTAGTTTTCCAATTATTCCAACTCGGCGTCGGCTCGGATATTGCGAGAGTTACACATTTCCGCAAGCTAGGATGGGGGAGACGCCTTCCTGAACCGTATGTAAGGTCCGCCGAGATACGGTACGCTAGTTTCGTTATGAGATTTATAGATGACGGAGCGCGTGACCGGGATGCCACGGCCGTGTAAGCGCCTGGTGACGCACGCGTGAAACCGGCATAGCATCGCACATGACAAAAGCATTGCGCCTCTCGGAGCGGTGGTTCAACCGTGGGCTTTGGATCATCGCCCTGCTGTTCGCCGCGTCGCTCACCGGGCTAGGCAGTGCCATCGTCGGCGACCTGCCCCGGGTCGAACGAGAGCCTACGCTCGACCAATACATCGATCAAAGCGCCGCCCGGCCCCTCCGCGCCAGCGTCGATGCCGCGCGGCAGGCAAGGCAGAACGCGGCCGATCAGCAGGACCAGGCAGAACTAAAGCTCGATGCCGCCCGGCAAGCCTATCAGAGCGCGCGGGAGGCGTTCGCCAACTGGCTAAGCACCCGCGCCGCCACGGGCCTGCCGTCCCAAGACCGCGAGTTGATCAGCCGGACCGAAGCGCTCGATGGCCTGAAGGCGCAGGAGAGTACAGCGCGGACCGCCGTCAACGCCCAGCAACAGGCGATGCTGGATGCAGAGCAGGCCCTTGCGGCGGCCATAGCGCAACTGGACACGATCGAGCAGGCGGGCTCACGCCAGCTAAACGCCGCCATCGCCCGGGCCGAACTGCGCGTGTTCCTCTACCGGCTCGGCGTCACGCTGCCATTGCTGGTCATCGCCGGATGGCTGTTCGCCAAGAAACGCCGGAGCGCCTGGTGGCCGTTCGTTTGGGGCTTCATCTTCTTCGCCCTCTACGCCTTCTTCGTCGAGCTCGTACCCTACTTGCCGAGCTACGGCGGCTACATCCGCTATATCGTAGGCATCATCGTCACGGTGCTGGTAGGCCGATACGCCATCATGGCGCTAAACCGCTACCTGGCACAGCAGAAGCTGGCCGAGCAACAGCCGGAGGAGCTGCGGCGGGAGACGCTGGCCTATGACACGGCCCTGGTGCGGCTCTCGAAGAAGGTCTGCCCTAGCTGCGAACGGGGCGTGGACCTCGGCCCAACCGGCGATGACTTTTGCCCGCATTGCGGCATCGGGCTCTATAATCACTGCCCAGTCTGCACAACCCGCAAGAGCGCGTTCTCCCCATACTGCCACAAATGCGGCACGCAGGCGCGCGTGGGCGAGGTCAGCACGCCATCTCTGCAACCAATGCCGTAGGGTGGGCTCTAGCCCGTCACCCGCGCCGCTCCAGGCGCACAAAGGCGCTGAAAGAAGCGCACACAGAACACACGCGCCGTTATGGTCAGCAAGCGGCTACCCGCCAGAGACACTCGTCCGCCAATATCGCCCCGGAACCGCCATTCGATCGCGGTGCGCCCGCCGGGCCTTGGTATCAGCCGCACCCAGCCCTCCGCCCGGCCATGCCCCAGCCCGCCGGCCGACGCCCCGGTCAGGTTGAATGATGCCGGCTCCCCAGAGATCGTAACCTGCAACTCGACCGCATACCCGCTTCGGAACGGCCCTACGCCGAAATCGATGCGGGCTGTGAAGCGTCCTTTCCCCAAAGGCCGGACTTCGACGCAGCCTGGGATGGCACGGGCCAGCAACGCCGGGTCGAATAGCGCGGCGTGGACGGTGGCGTGCGGTAGCGCGGCGACCGTCACGCCCTCGCCCATAATGGCGCAGCCCATGCTCAGCCGGGCTTCGCCCGCTTGGCCATAACGGCGCTCTCCCGCCGCAACGGCCGGCCAACCGGGCAGACCTCCTGCACGAAGCCGGCCAGGGTGTTCATGATGTTCTCCTGCACCTGGCTATAGAACACGAATTGTCCCCGCTTCTCGCTCCGCACCAGCCCGGCGCCCTCCAGGACCGAGAGATGCTGCGAGATGGACGGCTTGGACATGCTGAACCGGGACGCGATGTCCCCGGCGCTCAGCTCGGTATGCGCCAAATACGCCAAGATTTTGCGCCGCACGGGTGAGGCCAGCGCTTCGAACACGGATTGCATGGCGAATAAATAGGCGATGAGCTAACCATTGACAAGCGTTAAGATTAGGTGATTAGTTGATGGACTAAATGACGGAGCCTGCCATGTCCTGTCTCTCCACCCTCCGCGTGCTGGCCGATGCCGCCACCTCCGCCACCATGGGCCACGTACGGTGGGCCCCGGCGCGGTCGCTCTGGGCCGGCGGCATGACGCTTGCGGCCATCACGCTGGCCCCGTTCTACACGACGGGCTCCGCCGTGCTGCTGTTCCTGGTCACCAGCGCCGTCACGCTCTGCCTCGGCCACTCGCTCGGCCTGCACCGGCTGCTGATCCATCGCAGCTTCCAGGCGCGTCCGTGGCTCGAGCGGATGATGATCTACCTCGGCACCCTCGTCGGCATGGCCGGGCCGCTCGGCATGGTGCGGCTGCATGACACCAGGGACTGGGCCCAGCGTCAGGCCGCCTGCCACGACCTGCATGCGCATCGCGCCGGCCTAGCGCGGGACGCCTGGTGGCAGATGCACTGCCGCCTTGTCCTCGACCACCCGCCCACCCTGACGCTCGAGCCCGCCTTGACTCAGGACCGCCTCCTGCAAGCGCTCGAGCGGACCTGGATGCTGCAGCAACTGCCATGGGCGGCGCTGTTTTACGCCGTGGGCGGTATGCCCTGGCTGGTCTGGGGCGTCCCGGTGCGGATCGCGGTAAGCCTGACCGGCCACTGGTTCGTGGGCCACCTCACCCACCGGAGCGGCCCGCAATCCTGGCGGGTGCGGGGCGTGGCAGTGCAGGGTCATGACTTGCCACCGGCCGCGCTGATCACCTTCGGCGAAGCGTGGCACGGCAACCACCACGCCTGGCCCGAATCGGCGCGTTTGGGTCTGGAGCCTGGCCAGCACGACCCGGGCTGGTGGGTCCTCCTAGCCCTGCGGCGGCTGGGGCTGGTGTGGAACTTGCGGGAGCCGGCCCAGCTTAGTGAGCGCGACGGGCTTGAGCGGCTCCAGCCATTACGCTTGATTGCGCCTGATGATTCACTTATCGTTTAGATGCTGATCGGAGATCCGAATGGTAAAAACGACTCTAGCTCTGAATATTGACGCTGACGTGGCGCGTCGTGCACAACGTTTCTCTCAAGACTTGGCCAGAACCGTCGAAAACTTGACGGCTGAATCCGTAAAAGAACAGGAAGTTTGCACCAATTTCGATGATCCGGGATTCCGTGCGATCCTGGCCCAGATGGACAGGCATCATGAAGAGCATGGACTGTTGTCTGACCACTTTCAATCGTTCTAATGAGTGGCGCAGTTCGATGTCTACAGAAATCCTACACGCAACCCGAACGTCCCGTTCTTAGTTCAGGTCCAGTCTTCCCGGCTTGAACACCTGAGAACCCGCGTAGTGATGCCACTGGTTCTGCTAATTCAGACGGATGAACGAGACTACGCATTGTTTTCGCGAATCATGGTAGGTGAAGTTTCGGTTCTGGGCGATCCGTTGGGATGGCGGCAATCGCCGCTGAAAGACTAGGTGAGAGCATATTCCTGTTATCTGAACGCGATCAGGACCGGATCATCCGCGCCATCGATGAAACGATCAGCCGGGCCTGGAGCACTTACCGACCAGGCGGGATCGCCCGGACGGTAGGATTGCTCGCCAAACTTGAAAACTAGAGCCCAAGCCGACCCACTTCGGTCGGATTGTGCTCTAGCGATCCCACCCTTCCTCGACCGCATGGCAGGCGACCAGAACGTCCCCGGCCAAGGTGTGACCTGGCTTCTCGACCCGGCAGCGATCGCGGGCCAGCGGACAGCGGGGGTGGAACGGACAGCCCGGCGGCGGGTCGATCGGGCTCGGCACCTCACCGCCCACCTGCGGACGCGTCCGCCCGGTCATCGCAAGGTCCGGGATCGCGTCCAGCAATAGGCGCGTGTAGGGGTGGCGCGGCCGGGTAAACACGCTCTCGCCCGGTCCGATCTCGACGATCCGCCCCAGATACATGACGCCCAGCTGGTCAGACATGTGCCGCACCACCGCCAGGTTATGGCTGATGAACAGATACGTCAGCTGCAACCGCTGCTGCAGGTCGCGCATCAGGTTCAGGATTTGCGCCTGCACCGACACATCCAGCGCGCTGGTCGGCTCGTCCGCCACCAGGAACTCCGGCTCGCTGGCGAGTGCGCGGGCGATGCTGATCCGCTGGCGCTGCCCGCCGCTGAACTCGTGCGGGTACTTCTCGCCGTCCTTGGGCGACAGGTTGACCTGGGTCAGCAGCTGACCCACCCGGTCCTGCACGTCCCGCCCGGCCAGGATTCGGAACGCGCGGATCGGCTCGGCCACGATGTCGCTCACGCGCCACCGCGGGTTGAGCGAGGCATACGGGTCCTGAAAGATCATGTTCATTCGCCGCCGCAGCGCGGGCTGGGCGCGCGCGGCCGACAGGTTCACGCCTTCGAACCGCATCTCGCCGGACATCGGCTGATACAGCCCCACCGCCAGCCGCGCCACCGTGCTCTTGCCGCACCCGCTCTCACCCACCAACGACAGCGTCGTGCCGAGCGGCAGCGCGAAGCTGATCCCATCGACCGCCCGCAACGTCCGCCGGCCTTCCCGTGCCACGGTGCGCGCGAGCCAACCGCGGGACACGTCAAAATACCGGCTGACCCGGTCGGCCTCCAGCACCGTCCTCATGCGTAGAGCCAGCACGCGGCCTGGGTCGTCCGCGCCGCCATCAGGTCCGGCCGATCCACCATGCAGCGATCGAATACGCGCGGGCACCGCGGATGATACGGGCAGCCCGGCGGAATCGCCGCCAGCCGCGGCATGGCGCCGTCGATCTGATGCAGCCGGTCCACCCGGCGGTCCAGCGCCGGAATGCTGGCCATCAGCCCCTCGGTATAAGGGTGCGAGGGGTTCTGCACGATGTCCCGCACCGGCCCGATCTCGATCACCCGCCCCGCATACATCACCGCCACGCGGTCCGCCGTCTCGGCAATCACCCCCATGTCGTGCGTGACCAGCATCACGGACGTGCCATGGTCCCGCGTCAGCGCGCGCAGCAACGCGATGATCTGCGCCTGGATAGATACGTCGAGCGCCGTGGTCGGCTCATCGGCGATCACCAGCCGCGGCTCCGCACACAGCGCCAGCGCGATCACCACACGCTGCCGCATGCCGCCCGAGAACTCGTGCGGATAGCTGTCGATCCGCTGTGCGGCCGCCGGGATGCCGACCTGCTCCAGCCAGCCGATCGACCGCTTGCGCGCTTCCGCGTCGGACAAAGGCAGATGCGCCTGCATGGTCTCTACGAGCTGCCGGCCCACGGTATAGAGCGGGTTCAGCGTCGTGAGCGGGTCCTGGAAGATCGCGCCGATCTGCTTGCCCCGGATATGCCGCATCTGCTCCGGACCCATGCTGTCGATTCGGGTGCCGTCAAGCCGGATCTGCCCGGACGTCACCCGGCCCGGCGGCTCCAGCAGGCCGATGATGGCGGCTCCCGTCAGCGATTTTCCCGCCCCGCTTTCCCCTACCACCCCCAGCACCTCACCGGCGGCAATCCCGAACGACACCCCATCCAACGCCCGCAACCGCCCCCGCCGGGTCGGAAACTCCACGGTAAGGGCATCAACCTCAAGCAGCATGCCAACCGACTCCCTCTCCCGCTGGCGGGAGAGGGCCGGGGTGAGGGTGGGACAACCCGCACACAGTCTGCCCGATCAGGCCCACCCTCACGCAGACCTGCCCCGGAGCGCAATCACGCCTCACCCCTCAACGCAGCCTCGGATCCAGCGCATCGCGCATCCAATCTCCGAGCAGATTGATCGACAGCACCATTAGCACCAGCGCGAGCCCCGGAAAAATCGTAATCCACCACTCCCCACTAAACAAAAAGTCATTGCCGATCCGGATCAGCGTGCCCACCGAAGGCTGCGTCGCCGGCAGGCCTACGCCTAAAAACGACAGCGTCGCCTCCGACAAAATTGCCAGCCCCAACGTTAGCGTCCCGATCACCAGCACCGGCCCCAGCACGTTGGGCAAGATGTGCGTCAGCATGATGCGCGGCGACGACAGGCCGATCACCCGCGCCGCCATCACATACTCCCGGTTCCGCTCGAGCAACGTCGAACCCCGGACCGTGCGCGCGAATTGCGGCCAGAAGCTGATGCCGATCGCAAAGATCAGCACGTAGATCTGCGACCGCTCATGCACCTCGCGCGACAAGGACGCACTCACGACCCCGTCCACCAGCAACGCGATCAGGATCGCTGGAAACGACAGCTGCACATCCGCCACCCGCATCAGCGCCGCGTCCAGCAGCCCGCCCGCATACCCGGCGATCAGCCCCACCGCGACGCCCACCGCCACTGCGAACAGCACGGCGGCGATGCCCACCACGAAGCTGATGCGCGCGCCATACATGATGCCGGCCAGCATGTCCCGGCCCTGGTTATCGGTCCCCAGCACATGATCCCAGCCACCGTCGGCCAACCACGCCGGCGGCCGCAAGCTGTCCATCAAGCTGATGCTGGCGAGGTCGAACGGGTTGGACGGAGCCAGCCAGTCACAGAACAGGCTGGCTATCAGCAGCACCAGCAGCACCGCCGCGGACACGACCGCGACCGGGGTATGCCGGAAGCTCCAGGCCACGTCGCTGTTCCAGGCCCGGGCCAGCATCAACGCCCCCGGCTCATGCGCAACCGCGGATCGACCGCGTAGTATAACAGGTCCACGATCAGGTTGATCAGGACGAAGATCACCGAGATCAGCATCAGGTAAGCCGCCATCACCGGAATATCGGCGACCTGAACGGATTGCACGAACAAAAGCCCCATGCCGGGCCACTGGAACACCGTCTCCGTCACGATCGAGAACGCGATGATGCCGCCGATCTGCAAGCCTGCAATGGTGATGACCGGCACCAGCGTGTTCTTCAGCGCATGGCCGAAATTGATCGCACGCGGCCCCAATCCGCGCGCCCGGGCGAACTTCACGTAATCGGACCGCAGCACGTCCAGCATCTCCGCCCGTACCAGCCGCATGATCAGCGTCATCTGGAACAACCCGAGCGTGACCGCTGGCAAGATCAGCGCCTTGATCCCGCCCCAGCGTAGGAACCCGGTGGACCAGTGACTGAACTGCACCACCTCCCCCCGCCCGAAGCTCGGCAGCCAGCCGAGCCAGACGCTGAACACCAAAATCAGCAGAATGCCGATCAGGAAGGTCGGCAACGACACGCCGATGAGGCTGAAGATCATGAATAGCCGAGAGCTTAGGGCGTTGCGCTTGATGCCGGTATAGACCCCCATCGGCACGCCCACCACCAACGCCAGCACCGACGCCACCCCGGCCAGCTCGAGCGTGGCCGGCAATCGCTCACTGATCAGCTGCATCACCGGACGCGCCAGGCGGTAGCTGATGCCGAAATTGCCGTGCACGGCGTTCCACATGAATGTGCCGTACTGCACCAGGAACGGCTGATCGAGGCCCAACTGGTGTATCAGCCGGATCTTATCCGCCTCCGTATAGGTCGTGCCCAGCATGATAGTGACCGGGTCGCCCACGAACTTGAACATGGCGAAGGCAATAAAACCCACGGTCAGCAGCACAGGTATGGCTTGGGCCAGGCGGGAAAGGATGAAAGCCGCCATCTACTCCTCATTCACCCCCATGCCGCCGAACTCCGTCACCAGCGTATACCCCACCCCCAACAGCACCGGGCCCACGAAGATGCCAAGCAAGCCGAATGCCAGCGCGCCGCCCAGCACACCCAGAATGGTCAGCAGGAACGGCAGCTGCGCCCCGCGGGAAATGAAATAGGGCCGGATCACGTTATCCGACCCGCTAATGCAGAACAGGCCATAGACGCCGAGGAAGATGCCCCAGCCGGTATGACCCGCGCTCAAAAGCCATAGTGTTGCGGGAATCCAAACGACCGGCGCCCCGATCGGCAACACCGACAGCAGACCGGCGACACCGCCCAGCAACAGCGGGCGCGGCACGCCGGACAGCCATAGGCCGAACGACGTCAGGATCCCCTGTACGATTGCGGTGCCCAATATGCCGTAAACCGTACCCCGTATGGTGGCCCCCGTCACCGCCACCAGCCGCGGCGCCTGCGCCCCCGCGATCCGGAACAGCACCCGGTTGAGGTGCACCGCAAGCTGGTCCCCGGACGCCCAGAAGAAGAACGCAACCAGCAGCGCAATGACGAACTGCGCGAGCCCACCGGCGATGCCCAGCAAGACATTCAGGCCATTCTCGGCAATCATTCCGAAATAAGGTTTGAAGAACCGAACCATTTCACTGAGGTCTGCCGCCCAGGTGTTCCAATACTCGGCAAGTGTCGCGCCGATCACCGGCACATGCCCCAGCCACTCCGGCGCATCCGGCAGCCCGGCAGTCAGCGCCGTCTCGATCGCCCGGCGCAACTGGCTCACATCATCCGCCCCCGCCGGCGCCGCAAGCCCGATCGGCAGCACGATCAGTACTGTGGTCAGCAGGACCATGACGCCAGATGCTCCGCGGTTGCCCAGGCGATGACGTCCGAGGTGCAAATGCGTACGGACCCAATTGAATACCGGCCAGGTCGTAAACACGAGGATCGCGCCCCACAAAATCGCCGACAGGAAGGGATGCAGCACCAGCACGCAGCCGATCGCGATCCCGGCCAGCATCAGGCCCATCAGCAGCCGCTCTGCCAATTGCTCCCGAGCGGGAGGTGGGTTTGGGGTCATGCCATCCATCACGCCGGGATCATCGCCGTTTGGCGCATGAATGCAACCGCGCTACGTGTATGGGAACCCGGGAGCCACCATGCTGCAGTTCTGCGCCAATCTTTCCATGATGTTCAACGAGGTGGACTTCCTCGCGCGCTTCGGCGCGGCCAAGCAGGCCGGCTTCGACGGCGTCGAGTTCTTGTTCCCCTACGACCACCCGGCGGCCACCGTACGCGAGCGGCTGGACAGCGAAGGCCTTACGCTCGCGCTGTTCAACATGCCACCAGGAGATTGGGCGGCTGGCGAGCGCGGCGTCGCCTGCCTGCCGAACCGCAAGCAGGAGTTTCGGGACGGCGTGGCGAAGGCGCTGGACTACGCCGGGGCGCTAGGCTGCACGTTGGTGCATTGCATGGCCGGCATCGTGCCGCCAGGACTGCGTCATGATGTTGCCTGGGACACGTATGTTGCAAACCTAGCTTGGGCATCCGAGCGTGCGTCGGTATCAGGAGTCGTGATTGCGCTGGAGCCGATCAACCACCGTGACATGCCTGGCTTTCTATTGAACACGACCGGCCAGGCCGCAGGGCTGGTCGAGGCATTGGGACGCGATAAGGTTGGACTACAGTTCGATGTTTACCATTGTCAGGTGACGGAAGGAGATGTCACGAAAAGGTTCGAAGGCCTGCTACCCTTGATTGCACACGTCCAAATCGCGGACGTGCCGATGCGGCATGAGCCAGGGACGGGTGAGATAGCGTGGAACTACGTGTTCGGACGAATCGAGGCGTCCGGCTATAGGGGTTGGATCGGCTGCGAGTACCGTCCGGCAAAGGATACGATTGAGGGTTTGAGTTGGCGCGAGAATTTTGGGGTTGTTTCCCCTTCTAGGTGATATCATTTCCATGATACGAGCGATGTTTCATGCTATGATACAACCGCGCGTTTAGGGTGCCCTTGCTGGGCTGGAGGAGGCAGAGTGCGATTCGCAGAGATTGGGCAGCAGCTTCGGGCATACCGTCTCGAATCTGGGCTACGTGCAGAGGAGATCGCTGCACGACTCGGCGTGTCCCGGGCCGCCCTGTACCGCTACGAGAAAGGCGAGGTCATCAAACTCGATACGGTCAAGCGCCTGGGCGAGTTGTTGAAGGTCTCTCCCCTTTCGCTGCTCGGTATCGGCGTCGAGTATTATAGCCGCTCGGTCGGCTATTTCGAGCGCGTGCGCCAAATCGAGGAGACGGCCGACCTGGTGCTGCAGGCCTATGGGCCGTTCTGCTATCTTACTACGTCCGACATGTTCGACGGCGTCCTGGCGGATGGCCTGACCGAAATGTCCGAGCAGGCTGGCAGCGAGCGTGGCGCGGCCCGCACCACGGCCGAACAAGTCTTGGGCCTCCTGGCCGCCCGGAAGCGCAGCTATCAGCAGCGCCGGTTCGGCATCATTGCGATCCTGTCCACCGCCAGCATCCAGTCGTTCCTTTCTGGCGGCCTGCTGGCTGGCGCGTCGCTGCCCGAGTCGCTCCGCACCCGCTGCCGCCGGGTCGCGGCGGCAGAAATGGCGCAGGTGGCGGAGATGATGGAAACGGAGCCGATGGGCCAGCAATTTGGCCTGCTCTCAGCCGGTGAAGCCGGCAGCGGTTTTAAGATCCTGCGCAACCGGGAGCGTGCGACCCTGGCGGTCAACCCTTTCCGCGCCGACGCACCGCCGATGCAGCAGACCGGCGTCGCCATGATCACCGGCGCCGATGAAGCCATCGCCGCGCATCAGCGCGTGGCGGAGGCGATGTGGCGGGACGCGATCAAGGGTCCGACCGCCGCCGCCCGGCTGCGTGACATGCTAAAAACCTAGGCACACAAAGGCGCTGGTCCAAAACGCACCAGCGCCCTACCCTGCGCCAATGCCGATCGCCTCCACGCCGGATACTGAAATCGTCTCGGAACAGACCGCCTGGTCCGGACGGTTCAGCGTGGACATCGTGCGCTTCCGCCACCGCCGGTTCGACGGCACGATGTCTGGAGTTCGCACCTGGGAGCTGTTCCGCCGCGGCCGCGCCGCCGCCGTCCTGCCCTATGATCCCGTGACGGACCGCGTCGCGCTGATCGAGCAGTTCCGCCTACCCGCACTCGCCGCCGGGCTCTCGCCGGTCATGATGGAAATCCCCGCCGGCCTGTGTGACGGCACCGAAGACCCGGCCGCCACCGCCCGCCGCGAAACCATGGAAGAGGCCGGCCTCGACGTCACCGGCCTGCATCACATCGGCGACTTCATCCTGACCGCCGGCGGTGCGGACGAAACCTGCGTCCTGTTCATCGGACGCGCCGGCCTCTCCGGTGACCCGGCCGCCACCGCCCACGGCCTCGCCACCGAACAGGAGGACATCCGCCTCCACTTCCTCCCCGCCCAGGCCGCCATCGACGCCGCGGTCGCCGGCCGCTACCCCAACTCCGTCACCAGCCTAGCCCTGCTCTGGCTCGCCGCCAAACGAACCGCCCTCCAACAGGAATGGCCACGATGAGCAACCAGACACCGTTTGCGGCAAACGGCAGCCCCCTCGTCACCGTGGCCTGGCTCGCCGGCAACCTGCAGAACGTCATCCTGTTCGACGCCTCGTTCTATCTCCCCACGGAGGACAAGGACCCCCACGCCGAATACCGCCGCGCCCACATCCCCGGCGCGCGATTCTTCGACATCGGCGTCGTCGCCGATCCGGACACGGACCTGCCGCACATGGTCCCCACCGCGGGCCGGTTCGAACGCCTCATGCGGCAAATGGGCGTCTCCAACGACAGCATGGTCGTGTTCTATGACCAGAAGGGCATCAACTCCGCCCCGCGCGGCTGGTGGTTGATGGGCCTGTTCGGCCATGACGCGGCCGCCGTGCTGGATGGCGGGCTGCCCGCCTGGCTCCGCGCCGGCCATGCGGCCGAACAGGGGGACCCCGCCCCGCCGCCGCCCGGCCGGTTCACCGCCACGCTCCGCACCCGCCGGCTGCGCGGGATCGGCGACATGCTGGACACGCCCGAACTCGTGCTGGACGCCCGGGCCGCCGGCCGCTTCCACGGCACCACGCCCGAGCCCCGCCCCGGCCTGCCCGGCGGTCACATCCCCGGCGCCCGTAACCTGCCGGTCACCGAACTCATGCAGCCCGATGGCACCCTGCGCCCGCCCGATGAGCTTCGCGCCCTGTTCACCGCCGCCGGCGATGACGGCACCCGCCCGGTGGTCACCAGCTGCGGCAGCGGCGTCACCGCCACCGTCCTGACACTCGCCCGCGTCCAGGCCGGCCTTCCGCCCGGCGCCGTGTATGACGGATCCTGGACCGAATGGGCGCTTTGCCCCGACACCGTGAAGGAGACCACCTGATGCCCGACGCCAATCCGCCCCGCACCCAAAAGCTCGCCACCCGCCTCTCCCACGCCGGGCGCGCCGGGTCGAAGGTGCATGGCTTCGTGAACCCACCGCTCGAGCGTGGCTCCACCGTCCTCTACGGCACCTGCGCCGAACGCAAATCGCAAGGCGCCAAGCGGCTTGAACAAGCGCTGATCTACGGCGTCATGGGCGGTCCCACGCATCACGCGCTCGAGGACGTGGTCGCCGAAATCGAGGGCGGCACGCGCTGTCAGATCGTCTCCTCGGGCCTTGCCGCCGTCACGACCCCCCTCCTGGCCTATCTCGCAGCCGGCGACCATGTGCTGGTGACGGACAGCGTCTATGGGCCGACCCGCGTGTTCTGTGACGGCATGCTGACCCGCCTGGGTGTCACCACGACCTATTACGACCCCACCATCGACGCCGCCGGCCTCCAAGCGCTGATGCAGCCCAACACGCGCGTGCTCTATCTCGAAAGCCCCGGTAGCCATACCTTCGAGGTGCAAGACGTGCCGGCGCTATCAGCCGTGGCACACGCCGCCGGCGCGGCGGTCATGCTCGATAACACCTGGGGCATCCACTATTTTCAGCCGTTCCAGCACGGGGTGGACGTGTCCATCCAGGCGCTCACCAAATACGTCGCCGGGCACTCGGACGTGCTGCTGGGCAGCATCACCACGGCGTCCGACGCGCATTGGGAGCGGGTGCGCACCGCCGCCCTGGCGCTGGGCCAATACGCCAGCCCCGACGATTGCTGGCTCGCCCTCCGCGGCGTCCGCACGATGGGCGTGCGGCTCGAGCGGCAAATGCAGTCCGGCCTCGCCGTCGCCCGATGGCTGCAGGCCCGTCCGGAGGTCGCTCGCGTTCTACACCCCGCCCTGCCCGGCGCCCCCGGCCACGATCTCTGGGTCCGCGACTTTACTGGCGCCTGCAGCCTGTTCGGCGTTGAATTTCAGCCGGAGATCACGCCCGCCGCCTCCCAGGCCATGGCCGACAGCCTCGAGCTGTTCGGCATCGGCGCCAGCTGGGGCGGCTACGAGAGCCTAATCCTACCGACCACCGGCTATGTCACGCGCATGACGGAGGCGGCGGGCTTTGCCGGCCCCGTGCTCCGGCTGCACATCGGCCTCGAAGACGTGACCGACCTCACCGAAGACCTTGCCCGCGGGCTCGCGGTCATGCGCGCGCATGCTTGAGGCGTTCAACTTCGACGCCAACGGCCTAATGTCGGCGGTCGCACAGCAGCATGACACGGGTGAGGTGCTCATGCTGGCTTGGATGAGCCGCGAGTCGGTCGCCGAAACCCTCGCGACCGGCCAAGTCTGCTACTGGAGCCGCAGCCGCCAAGCCCTGTGGCGCAAGGGTGAAACGTCCGGGCAGACGCAGCGCCTGGTCGAGATGCGCCTGGACTGCGACGGCGACGCGCTGCTGCTGCTGGTGGACCAAACCGGCGTCGCCTGCCACACCGGCCACCGCTCTTGCTTCTATCGTGCCTTGCGCGACGACACCCTGGTTGAAATCGCGACCCAGCTGGTTAGCCCAGATGACCTCTACCAGTGCCAGATGACCTCTACCGGTGAACCACAAACGACATCGTAGGGCGGATAAGCGCAGCTCTGCAGTTACTCTTCCTCGTCCAAAAAGAACTGATCCGCCTCCTCATCATACGAATACAGCTCCGCATACCGCCCCCAGGCGATCACCGCCCGGAGTGTATCGTCGGCATAGTCCGGGGACATGAAATCCTCCAACTCGTCGCGAAAACGGATAGCCGCGGCGCGGTGGTTCGGGCGTTCGTCCAGCACGTGGCGGATCTGCGCCGATAGCGGCACATTCGCGCGCAACGCGGCGGCGAAGATGCGCTTGCGCTCATCCGTATCCGCTTCGACGAACGCACGGCCTTGGTCCGTCAGACGCAGATCGCCCTCTTCCAGAACCCCCAAATGAAACAGCTGCAGCGCTTCGCCCATCGGCAACAGGTCGTCCAACTCCAGCTGTAGCGACCCGGCCAAAGCCGGCAGATCGGCGCGGCCGTCATACGGCGCCGCCTCCAGCGTCTCCATCAACCCGGCCAACAAGTTGGTGCTGACGGGATGCAGCTGCAATGCCATGGTCGCCGGCGCCGGCGTGCGGGCGGCCGGGGCGCGCCGGGTCATGAGGGCGTAGATGTCGTCCACCATTTGCCGGAACGCCGTATCGTTACGGTCACGCGGATGCGGGAACGGCACGCGCAGCTCGCTCGCGACCCGGCCGGGGTTGGAGCTGAACACCAGGATGCGGTCGCACATCAGCACCGCCTCCTCAATATTGTGCGTCACCATCAGGATGGATTTTGCCGGAAGCTTCCCCTCACTCCAGAGGTCGATCAGGTCGGTGCGCAGCGTCTCGGCCGTCAGCACGTCCAGCGCGCTGAACGGCTCGTCCATCAGCAACAGCGCGGGGGCCACGACCAAGGCGCGCGCCAGACCCACACGCTGCCGCATGCCGCCCGACAGCTCCTTGGGATAGGCGCTCTCGTATCCGCCGAGGCCGATCAGGTCGATCGCCGCCTCCGCCAGCTTCTCCCGCTGCGCCCGCGCCACGCCCTGGGCCTCGAGCCCCAAGGCCACGTTCTCCTCGACCGTCAGCCACGGGAACAGTGCGAAGGACTGGAACACCATCGCCACGCCATCTGCCGGACCCCGCAACGGCTTGCCCTGCCACTCCACCTCACCGCCCGAGGGCGTCAGCAGCCCGGCGATGATGCGCAGCAGCGTGGACTTGCCCGACCCCGACCGCCCCAGCAGCCCCACGATCTCACCCGTATGCAGCGTGAGGTCCACATCATCCAGCACCACCAGATCGGCCGAGCTGTCCTTATGGTAGGATTGGCGGACGTGGCGGACCTGCAGCAGGGTCTCGGCAACGACGATCTGGTCCATGCGTGATCCTATCCGAGCGTGAGGCGGCGGGCGGCGAACGCATAGAGCGGCCGCCACAGCAGGCGGTTGAACGACAGCACGAAGGCCGACATGACGGCCACGCCCAGCACGACCTTGCCCGTCGCCCCGTCCGACGTCGCCTGCGCGATATAGGCGCCGAGCCCGTGCGCCTCGAGCTTGGTCTGCCCCCAAGTCACGACCTCCGACACGATCGCCGCGTTCCAGGAGCCGCCGGACGCGGTGATGGCCCCCGTCACGTAGTACGGGAAAATGCCCGGAAGGATCACCCGGCGCCACCACAGCCAGCCGCCGATGTGAAAGTTGCGCGCCGCCTCCTGCAGGTCACCCGGAAACGCGCTGGCGCCGGCGATGACGTTGAACAGGATATACCACTGCGTCCCCAGTATCATCAGTGGCGTGAGCCAAATATCCGGACTGCCGTGAAAGTACACGGTGGCCAGCACGAAGATCGGGAAGAATAGGTTGGCCGGGAACGCCGCCATGAACTGCGCCAGTGGCTGGATGCGCCGCCCCCATTTCGGCCGCAGCCCCAGCCACACGCCGACCGGCACCCAGACCAGCGTCGCCAAGGTCATCAGCACCACGACGCGCAACAGGGTGATGAGCCCCAGCTCCAACGTCTGAATGACGTCCGCCAGCGTGATGGTCTGCGACACGAATGAGACGATCTCGTAGCACGCCCCCAGCACGGCGAGCCCCAGCACCGCCAGGAACACCGCATCCCCGGTGCGGGACGGCGCACGTTCGATCTTCGGCTTCCGCGCCAACGGCACCCGGGACAGCCGCGCCCCGGCGATCGCTTCGAACACGCGCCCGACCCCGCCGCTAACCGCACGGAGCAGCCGGGTCCGGCGCAGCAGCCGCAGCACCCACGGGTCCTCGATATCCTCGGCCGCCGTGAGCTCGAAGCGGAACTTGGCCGACCACGCGACCAGCGGGCGGAACAGCAGCTGATCGTAGGCCAGGATCACCAGCGCCATGGTAACGATGGCATAGAATACAGCGCGGATATCCTCATGCTCCAACGCCAGCGCCACGTAGCTGCCGATGCCCGGCAGCTTCCACGTCGTGTCCCCGACGCTGATGGCCTCGCTGGCCACCACGAAGAACCAGCCGCCCGACATGGACATCATGGTGTTCCACACCAGTCCCGGCATGGCGAACGGCACCTCGAGCTTCCAGAACCGCTGCCAGCCGCTGAGCCGGTATGAGACGGAGCATTCATCGAGGTCGGCCGGCACCGTCTTCAGACTCTGATATAGGCTGAATGCCATATTCCAGGCCTGGCTGGTGAAGATCGCAAAGATCGCGGCCAGCTCCGCGCCCAACACCTGACCCGGGAATAGGCCCATGAAGAACACGACGGTGAACGTTAGAAATCCGAGGATCGGCACGGATTGCAGGATGTCGAGGATCGGCACCAGGATCAGCCCTGCCCGACGGCTCTTGGCGGCCCACGTCGCGTAGGTCAGCGTGAAGAACAACGAGCACGCCAGCGCCGCGAACATCCGCAAGGTCGTGCGCACGGCATAGGCCGGCAGGTTCATGGGGTCGAGCGAGATGGCGGTCGCGTCCGGATTATCGAGCGGCGCCAGCGTCCCCCGCGCCACGCTGCCGACATAGATCAGCACCGCCAGGATACAGAGCCCCGCGACCAGATCGAACAAGTTGGGCAGGCGCCGGGCGGAGGCGAAGGCGGGGAAGGCGGTCTCGGACATGGGCTTCCCCTCCTGCTGGCTGCATCGGGCTGTTAGAGGGTTACCAGGGTCTTGTCAGCCCCGCCCCGTATGTCAGTATCGTGTCAGCCGGTGGAGCCGAACCCGCCGGCGCCGCGCCCGGACCGGGCGGAGAATTCCTCCACGAGGGCGAATGACGGCCGCAGGACCGGGACGAACATCAACTGCGCAAACCGCTCGCCGGGCTGCAGCACGACCGGCTCGGCGCCGTGCGGGCTACGGTTCCAGGCGCTCACCATGATGGGGCCGGTGTAGTCGGCATCGATCAGCCCCACGAGGTTACCGAGCACCAGTCCCTTCTTATGCCCAAGCCCGGAGCGGGGCAGCACCAATGCCGCGATGCTGGGGTCGCCGATATGCAAGCCGAACCCGGCCGGAACCAGCACCGGCGCCGACCCCGGCAGGATCAGGAGCGGCCCATCAAGGCACGCGTGCAGATCGACCGCGGCCGCCCCCTCGGACTGATACCGCGGCACCCCCCAATGCTTCAGGCGGTCGTCCAATATTTTCAATTCGATGGATAACACCATACTGATTACTGGAGCGCCTCAACGATACGCTGCACCAGCCTTGCCGCGACGTCGGCCTTGGGCATCAGCGGCCAGTGCTCGATCCCCTGGTCCGTGACCAGGTGCACCTCGTTCACGTCGCCCCCCATGATCCCCGTCTCGGGCCGCACGTCGTTGGCCACGATCCAGTCGCACCCCTTGCGTGCCCGCTTGCCGCCTGCGTGCTCCAGCACCGCATCCGTCTCGGCGGCGAAGCCGATCACCAGCCGGGGCCGGCGGGGACCCGGCGCGGCGAGGGTCGCGAGGATATCCGGGTTGGGCGCCAGCTCGATCCGCGGCGGCTCGGCGCCCGGCGATTTTTTCAGCTTGGACGGCGCCGGGTTCACCACGCGCCAGTCTCCCACCGCGGCCGCGCACACGGCGATATCGGCCGGGAGCGCCGCCTGGCACGCGGCCAGCATATCCGTCGCGGTCTCCACCCGGTGCACCGTGACATGAGGCGGATCGGCGATGCCTACCGGCCCGCTCACCAGCGTGACCCGGGCGCCGCGCCGGGACAGCGCGGCGGCGATCGCGTGGCCCTGCCGGCCGCTGCTGCGGTTGGCGAGGTAGCGGACCGGGTCGATCGCCTCATAGGTCGGCCCGCTGGTCACCAGGGCATGCCGGCCCTCGAGGCCCGTGGCGGGCGTAAGCTGGGCGTGGATGGCGGCCAGGATCGCGGCGGGCTCGGCCAGCCGGCCCATACCGAATTCGTTGCACGCCATGGCGCCCTCCTCCGGCCCCACCATCGCCACGCCGCGCTGGCGCAGGAGCGCGACGTTGGCCACCGTCGCCGGGTGCGACCACATCCGCACGTTCATGGCCGGCGCCGCCAGCACCGGCTTGTCGGTCGCCAGCAGCACGGTGGTCGCGAGGTCATCGGCCAGCCCACCCGCCATCCGCGCCAGCAGCCCGGCGCTGGCCGGCGCCACCACGATCAGGTCCGCGGCGCGCGACAGTTGGATATGCCCCATCTCGCTCTCATCCGTGAGCGACCAGAGGTCATCATAGACCCGATTTTCCGTCAGCGCCTGCAGGCTGAGCGCGGTCACGAACCGGGCGCCAGACGCCGTCAGCACCGCCGTGACCCCAACCCCGTCCCGCCGCAGCAGCCGCGCCAGCTCCAGCGACTTATAGGCGGCGATCCCGCCGGAGACGATCAGCAACACGCCACTCATGGAGCGGCCCGCCGGCGCATCAGGGCCGGGGTCACAACCGCCAACCCCGGTGGATGGCCGCGATCCCGCCCGTGAGGTTCCGCACGCTCACCCGCTCGAGCCCGGCCTCCCGCAACATGCCGGCCAGCGTTTCCTGGTCCGGGAACATGCGGATGCTCTCGGCCAGATAGACGTAGCTGTCGGCATCCTTCGCCACCAGCCGGCCCAGCCGCGGCATGACCTGGAATGACCACGCGTCATACACGGGCGCCATGGCGCCGACCTGCAACCGGCTGAATTCCAGGCAGTGGAACTGCCCGCCCGGACGCAGCACCCGCCGCGCCTCCCGCAGCACCGCCGGCTTGTCCGTGCAGTTGCGGAGCCCGAATGCGATGCTGACCCGGTCCACCGACCGGTCCGGAAACGGCAGCGCCTCCGCGTCCGCGACCGCGGTGACGACGCCGGGCAAGGACCGCGCGCGCGCCTGACCCAGCATCGCGGCGTTGATGTCGGTCAGGATCGCAGCCCCCCCGCCCCGCGCCATCCAGCCCGCCGCGATATCCCCGGTGCCCCCCGCCAAATCCAGTAAGGTCCGGCCCGGACGCGGGTCCAGCCCCACCACGAAATCCCGCTTCCACGCCCGGTGAATACCGAGCGACATCAGGTCGTTCATGATGTCGTATTTCGGCGCCACGCTGTCGAACACCGCGCGCACCATCGGCTTCTTCGCCTCACGGGGGACGGTGCGGAAGCCGAAATCGATGCCGTCATTGTCGCTCATGCCCCGACACTATAGGAGGTCGGCCCATGCCGGAACTCCCCGAAGTCGAGACCGTGATGCGCGGCCTGTCCGCGCGGCTGCTGGGGCAGCGGATCGCCCGGGCAGAGGTGCGGCGGCCCGACCTGCGATGGGCCCTGCCGCCCGGCCTCGCGGCGCGGCTTACCGGCGCGGTCGTCACCGGCTTCCGGCGCCGGGCCAAGTACATCCTAATGCGGCTCGATGCTGGGGACAGCGTGTTGCTGCACCTCGGCATGTCGGGCCGCATGAACATCCGCCCGCACGGCGGCAATGAACCGGTGCTGCACGAGCACGTGGCCTGGGTCACGGAAGATGGCTGGGAGGTCGGCTTCGTCGATCCCCGCCGGTTCGGCTCCATCCACCTGGTGCCCACCGCCGGCGAGGACGGGCACAGGCTGCTGGCTGGGCTGGGGCCGGAGCCGCTCGGCGAGGATTTCACCACACACAGCCTGGCCGCCGCCTTCGCGAAGAAGCGCACCCCGGTCAAGGCCGCGCTGCTCGATCAGCGCATCGTGGCCGGGCTCGGCAATATCTATGTGTGTGAGGCGCTGTTTCGCGCCGGCATCCCGCCGGGCCGCCTGGCGCAGGATGTGGCCACGGACCGGCTGGTGCCGGAGATCAAGGCCACCCTGCTCGAAGCCATCGCCGCCGGCGGCTCCACGCTCCGTGACTACGTCCAGCCCGGCGGCGAGCTCGGCTATTTTCAGCACGCCTGGCGCGTGTACGGCCGGGAGGGTGCGGCCTGCGAGGACTGTCCGGGTCCCCCCTGCACCGGCGTGGCCCGCATGACCCAGGGCGGGCGCAGCACGTTCTATTGCCCGGTCCGGCAAGCACCGATAGCCTTGAACGAGGGAGACTGAAATGACCAGCATGATCGTGACCGAGACCCATGACGCCGTGGGCCTCATCCGCCTGAACCGTCCGGAGGCGCTGAACGCGCTGTGCGATCAGCTCATGACCGAGCTGGGCGCAGCCCTCCTGGCGTTCGACCGTGACCCCGCCATCGGCTGCATCGTGCTGACCGGCTCCGATAAGGCCTTCGCCGCCGGCGCCGACATCAAGGAGATGCGCGACCGCACCTACCCGGCCGTGCTGCGCGACGACTTCATCGGCGATAAATGGGAGACGGTGCTGCAGGTGAAGAAGCCCGTGATCGCCGCTGTCGCCGGCTTCGCGCTCGGCGGCGGCTGTGAGCTCGCGATGATGTGCGACCTGATCGTCTGCGCCGACAGCGCCAAGTTCGGGCAGCCCGAGATCAACCTCGGCGTCATCCCCGGTGCCGGCGGCAGCCAGCGCATGACCCGCTCCATCGGTAAATCCAAGGCGATGGATCTGTGCCTCACCGGACGCATGATGGACGCCGCCGAGGCGGAGCGTTGCAATCTGGTGAGCCGCGTGTTCCCCGCCGCCGACATGGTGGCCGAGACCCTGAAGCTCGCGGCCAAGATCGCCGGGCAGAGCCGGACGGCGTCTATGATGGTAAAGAAAGCGGTGAACGTGGCCTACGAGACCACGCTGCACGAGGGAGTCCGGACCGAGCGGTCGCTGTTCCTGTCCCTGTTCGGCACGCCCGATCAGCAGGAGGGCATGGCGGCGTTCGTGGAGAAGCGGAAGCCGGCTTATCCCGCTTGATGCAAAACTGAAACACTTGACTTGGCGCCCCCGGCTCCATAGAAACCGCCCTTCGGCGCACCCCGCCAATTCATGACAGACCGTATTTGAAGAGAACCGATGGCCAATACCGCATCTGCCCGCAAGCGCATCCGCCAGAACGAGAAGCGCACCCTCCGCAACACCGCGCGGAAGTCGCGTATGCGCACGTTCGTGAAGAAGGTCGAGGTCGCCTGCGCCTCCGGTGACAAGGAAGCGGCGTTGGCGGCGTTCAAGGCGGCGCAGCCCGAGATGCAGCGCGCGGCCGGCAAGGGCGTCATCCACTTGAAGACGGTTTCCCGCAAGCTGTCGCGTCTGTCTGCCCGCATCAAGGGCATGGCCGCCGCCCAAGCCTAGTTCCGCGCCAGACGGCGCGGTTCTATCTCGAGACTCCATTGTATAGGCGAGCAGTCATGCTGCTCGCCTATACTTATTTGTGGTGAGCCACTTCTGAGCGACTCCATTTTTTGATTGCGTCTTTCCGCTCCGTGACCTATCCATGACTAGGCCGCATCGTCGGCAAAGCTCCCTTACGCAGTTCTTGCGTCTTTCTTCTCACGCCCGATCTATGTCCGGTCGGCGCATTCAGGCAGGTGTTGATGGCGTCTCAGCCTTCCCATGCGACCGCCGAGACAACTCCACCCGGCGGTCCCGCGACGATCCGGGCCAGCCTCCGCGCCCACCCCGAACGGCCCGGCGAGCAGCTAGTACAGTCGTGGGCCCGTATCCGCGCCCGGCTGTTGCAAGACGTGGGGGAGGTCGAATACCGCACCTGGCTTCGCCACATGGCGCTCGTCGGCATCGATGGCGACGAGGTCACCGTAAGCCTGCCGACCCGGTTTCTGAGGGACTGGGTGCGCAGCCACTACGCCGATAGGCTGGATGGCCTGTGGCAGGCGGAGAATGCCGGGGTGCGCCGGGTCGATCTACGGATCGGCGGCGGGGTCGAACCGCCCGATCCCCCAGCACAACAAAAAGATAGCGCGCCCGCCACCCCGGAGCGGCCAGAGCCGAAGGAAGTCGCCGGCCCGCTCGACGGCCGCTTCGAGTTCGAGCGCTTCGTGGTTGGCAAACCTAACGAGTTCGCCTACGCCTGCGCCAGGCGCGTCGCAGAGCGTCCGTCGAGCCCCGGCTTCAATCCACTGTTCCTCTACGGCGGCGTCGGCCTGGGCAAGACACACCTCATGCACGCCATCGGCCTCGAACTGTCCCGCAAGGAAGGCAACCCGGTCAACGTCGCCTACATGAGCGCCGAAAAATTCATGTACCGCTTCATCGCCGCCATCCGCAGCCAAAGCACGATGGAATTCAAGGAGCAGCTCCGCGGCGTAGACGTGCTGATGATCGACGACCTGCAGTTCCTGATCGGCAAGGACAACACGCAGGAAGAATTCTTTCACACCTTCAACGCCTTGGTGGACGCGGGCAAGCAGATCGTCGTCAGCGCCGACAAGAGCCCGTCCGACCTCAACGGCCTCGACGACCGCCTGCGAACCCGCCTCGGCTGCGGCATGGTCGCCGACCTGCACGCCACGACCTACGAGCTGCGCATTTCCATCCTGGAGTCGAAGGTCACCCGGGCCGAAACGCCCGTCAGCAGCAAGGTTCTCGAGTTCCTCGCTCACAAAATAACCAGCAATGTCCGGGAGTTGGAGGGCTGTCTCAACCGCCTCATTGCCCATGCCAACCTGTTCAACCGGCCCATAACCCTGGAGAGCACGCAGGAAGTCCTGCACGACATCTTGAAAGCGCATGACCGCCGGGTCACGATCGAGGAAATCCAGAAGCGGGTCGCCGAGCACTGGAACATTCGCCTGGCCGACATGAGCAGCGCGAGGCGGGCCCGCGCCGTGGCCCGTCCGCGCCAGGTCGCGATGTATCTGTCCAAGCAGCTCACCAGCCGCTCCCTCCCCGAGATCGGCCGCCGCTTCGGCAACCGCGACCACACCACGGTCATGCACGCCGTAAGCCGGGTCACCGAGCTGATGGCAGCCGATGCCGATTTTGCCGAGCGCGTGGAACTGCTGCGGCGTATGCTCGAAAGCTAAACCTCAGCCGGCAAGCGCCGCTGCAGCAACGCGCCAACCCGCCCCGCCAATGGTATGGCGAGCAGGCACATGCCCGCCATCGGCCAGAAAGCCGCCGCACCCACCGCGCCATACAGCGGGCCGGACGCCAACGTCACCAGCGCCGACATCGCCCCCATCGCCACCGTGCCGTAAAGCGCCTGCGCCGTCGCGGCCAACGCCGGCGGCACCGTCTTCGCGATCACCTCCAGACATGCCAAGTGCAGCAATGCGAAGGTCAACCCATGCAGTGGCTCCATCAGCAGCATCGCCGGGAACCAGGCCGTAACGGCCGCAGCACTCCACCGCACCATCCCGGCCACCGCCGCCAGCATCATGGCTCGGGCTGGCCCCAACCGGCGCAGCACCGCCGGTCCCAGCAACAGAAATACTAGAACCTCGGCCGCAACAGAGCTCGCCCACAACAGGCTGCACTGACCCGGCGACAGTCCCGACGCGCGCCACCGTATGACTTCGAACCCATCATGCATCGCATGGCTACCGCCGACCAAGGCCGCCACCAGCATGGCCTCCACAAAGCCCGGCGCGGCCAGCAAGTGCCGCACCCCGCCCCCCGCCAGCCGCTCCGCCGGCGGCCGGTTCGGGACCCAGCACGCCAACCCCGCCGCCACCGCAAGGAACGCCGCGTTCCACCCGACGATCACGCCCAGCCCCTGTAGCGCAACCAGAGTGCCCGACAGCAGCGTGCCCGCAATGAAGGCCGCCGATCCCGCCGCCCGCACCCACCCATACTCGAACCGCCCGTGCAACGCCGCGCCCATGCTGAGCGCATCGGCAATCGGCACCAACGGCGCCAGCAGGCACGCGTGCGACACGCTGAGACCCAGCAGCGGCCACAATCCCCGCGCTGGCCCATACCCCAGCGCGATCGCCGCCGCCGCAGCCAAGCCTGCCGCCAGAACCAACGGCGACCGCCCGCTCGCATCCGCCAAGCGTCCGCCCGCCGGCCCAGCCAGCAGCCGCACGGCCGTGCCCGCCGCCAGAACCACGCCAAGCTGCCCGGCGCTCAGCCCATGCTCCTGCATCAACCCCGGCAGAAACGGGGAGGCGACGCCGAAGGCAGCGAACAGCGCGGTATAGAGCATAAGAAAGCGGGGAAGAGGCGTCATCCCAGCGCAACGGCGCACAAACCCAGATGTTGCCGGAAAATTGGTGCAACCGCATCGCCGCAGCGCAGTTTGCGCCGGAATGCAGCGCCCGCAAGCCTCCATAATCGTCATCCTTACCACGCTCGGGCTCGATGCGCTCGGCACCGGCATCATCGCTCCCGTCGTCCCAGGACTGGTGCGCGACCTCGGCCATCTATCGCCAGTGTCCGCCGCACCCTGGATCGGCGCCATGCTGGCCGCCTACGCTAGCATGCAGTTCCTGCTATCCCCGCTGCTGGGCGCGCTCAGCGACCGGTACGGCCGCCGTCCCGTCATCCTCGCCTCCGTCGCCGGACTCGGCTGTGACTACCTGGCGCTCGCCTTGGCGCCGAGCCTGCCGTGGCTCTTCGTCGGCCGCCTAGTCGCAGGCGCCACCTCGGCCAACGTCGCGGCGGCCACCGCCTATATGGCTGACATCACGCCGGAGGAGGGCCGCGCAAAACGGTTCGGCCTGATCGGCGCCACCTTCGGCGCTGGGTTCGTCGTGGGCCCGGCGCTCGGCGGCTTTCTCGGCGGCTACGGCCTCCGCCTACCCTTTATCGCCGCCGGCGTGCTGTCGCTGCTGAACGTCGCGTTCGGCCTGTTCGTCCTGCCCGAAAGCCTTACGGAAGAGCATCGGCGCCCGTTCGAATGGTCCCGCGCCAACCCGTTCCGCCTCATCTCTCGCGTCCTGCATGACCGAACGCTCTGGCGGCTCACCGCCTCCTGGAGCTGCAGCTGGGTCGGCCTGGCCGCGGTGCAGAGCAGCCTCGTTTTGTTTACAAACTACAAGTTCCATTGGACCGAACAGACCAACGGCCTCATCCTGGCTGTGGTCGGCCTGTCCCAAGCGCTGGTCGAGGGCGTGCTGCTACGCTGGGTCGTGGGCCGGCTAGGGGAGCGTGTCGCGGCAATCATCGGCTACGCCTGCGGCACTGCCGGCTTTGTAACCCTATCGTTGGCCAACACGGGCTTTATGGTGGTCCCGGCCGTCATCCTGATCGCGCTCGGCGGCCTGGCGATGCCAGCGGTCCGCGCCATGGTCTCCGGCACCGGGGACGCGGAAACCCAGGGTGAGATGCAGGGCGTGCTGTCCGCGGCCGAGGGCCTAACCGCCGTGGTCGCACCGCTTGCCGCATCAGCTCTATTCTGGGCATTCACCGCCCACATTTTCCCCATAACCTTCCCCGGCGCGCCTTTCGTCCTCGCGGCGATCACGGCCCTGGTGGCGGCCACGCTGATCCGCCGTCTGCAACCGGAGCGGGTTGACCAGCCCGCCTAGGTCACGATCATGGTGCCTCTCCGGAGGCCCCATGCAGCAACGCCTTTTTGCCTCGCCGGTCCGCAATCTCGCCTACGGGCTGGTCTATCTCGCCATCGTCATGCTGGCCGCGACCGCCGCCTACGTCGCCGCCGGGTGGAGCGTGGGCGATGCGGCCTACATGGTCATCGTGACCGTCTATACCGTCGGCTATGGCGAAGTCCGTCCCGTCGATACACCGCTGTTGCGCGCCATCACGATTGGCACGATCGTGCTGGGCTGCACCGGCGTCATTTTCCTCACCAGCGCCCTGGTGCAGTTCATCACCCTCCGGCAGTTCGAGCAGATCCTTGGCGGCAAGCGCATGAACCAGCAGATCGACCGGCTGAGCGGCCACGTCATCATCTGCGGCCTCGGCCGCATCGGCGCCATGCTGGCCGCGGAGCTGAGCGCGGGCGGCGCCGCCTTCGTCGTGCTGGAACGGGACGAGGCCAGGGTGCAGGGCGCCCTCGCCCAGGGTTTCCTGGCCATGCAAGCCGACGCGACGGAAGAACAGGCGCTCCTGGCCGCCGGGGTCGAGCGCGCGCGCATCCTGGCCACCGTCTTGCCGAACGACGCCGCCAACGTCTTCATCACGCTATCCGCGCGGAGCCTGAACGCCAAGATTGAAATCATTGCCCGCGGCGAGGCGCCCAGCACCGAGCGCAAGTTGCTGCACGCCGGCGCCAACCGCGTGGTTCTGCCCGCGCATATCGGCGCCGAGCGCATTGCCGAGTTGATCCTGTATGACCGTACCGCCGGCTTCATGCGCGATACCGCGTCCATGCAGTCGTTCGAGCGCACGCTACACACTCTGGGCCTCAACCTCGACGTTCTGACCGCCGCACCGGGCAGCGCAGCCGTGGGCATGACGGTCGCCGGGCTGGAACAACGGTCCGAAGAAGCGCTGTTCGTCGTGCAGATCAACCGCCGGGACGGCACCGTGATCACGCAGCCCGCACCCGATCAGTTCATAGAGGCTGGCGATGGCCTGGTGCTGATCGGCCGCGTGCTGGGCGCCCGGCATCTTTTCGATCGCCCGGCGGCCAGCGCTTAACTCTTTCTTTACTTTGGCCCGGTAAACTCCCCCCGACCCGGCAGGAGGTGGGGCGTAATGCAGCAATCTAAACCGCATGGCTCCAGAGGCTTCCGGCCCGGTGCGGCCGGCAACAGCGCGCGCATCGCGCAAATGGCCAAACTGAAACCACGGGATCCCGTCACCCAGTTCGCGCACGCTAGTGGCTTGCTGTCGGCCGGTCGCTTGACCGAAGGGTCGGCTGTGTTGGATACAGCCATAGACCTCGATCCATTCTTGTATCGAAATTTACGGCCTCTGGGCATCAAGCTCTGGAATGGCGGCAGGCGGGATGCGGCGGTGGCCGTCATGATGTACGCCGCACGCTTGCCGACGATAGAGGCCGGCCTATTGGTCGATCTAGCCGGAATGCTGGTCGAACTTGGTCAGCCCGAGCCTGCAATCGGCGCCGCGCTCATGGCTTTGGAGCGTGAGCCCGCATCCGCACTGGCGCAAGCTCATCTCGGCAACGCGCTGTTCCGGCTCGGTCAGTTCCAAGCCGCGCTACCCCCCTTGATCGCGGCCGTTCAGGCGAGGCCCGATGACGCCAATCTGCACATCAATCTCGGTGCCGTGCTGCTGAGCCTGGGTCAGTTTGCACAGTCCCTGGTATTCTCGCGCGAAGCGATCGCGCGGGACAGCACATCGTTCCAGGCGCACCTGAACACTTCCGCCGCGCTGGCGGGGTTAGGCCAGTTGCCTGAAGCCGAACAGGCTGCGCGCAGCGCCCTCGCAGCAGAGCCCGACCATGCGGAGGTGCGGCACGGCTTGGCCGCCCTCCTGCTATCCACCGGGCGCTTTACGCCGGAGGCCTGGCAGCTTTATGAAGGCCGGCTCGGCCTGTCCACCACCGGGAAAATGCTCCCCAGCCTCGCGCATTGGCGCGGTGAGGACATCGCAGGCCAGACTATCCTCGTTCACGCCGAACAAGGCCTGGGCGACACGCTGCAATTCATCCGCTACATACCGATGCTGGCCGCCTTAGGTGCCAAGGTGGTGCTGGTGGTGCAGCCGGAGCTGCGTCCGTTGCTGGAAGGCTTTCCTGGCGTGACCGGCTTGCTGACCGTCGGGGACCCGCCGCCACCGTTCGATATGTTTTCTCCCCTGCTCAGCCTGCCCGGCGCCTTCGGGACCACGGTGGACACCATACCACCGGTCACGCCGGTCGTGCCCAACGCGGCCCTGGCGGAACGTTGGCGCGTGCCACCCGAACCCGAAGCGCGGCTCGAGGTTGGGATCGTCTGGGCGGGCAACCGCTCGTTCGTGCACGACGCAACCCGCTCGCTTGCCACCCGGCAAATGACACCTCTCTCCACGGTGCCCGGCGTGCGCCTGCACAGCCTGCAAAAAGCGGCCGAGCAACCGCCTGAGTTCGCCGTGCTGGACCGCATGGAAGATGTGAAGAATTTTGCAGATACGGCCGCGCTGATCGCCGGGCTAGACCTGATCATCACGATCGACTCCGCCGTCGCCCACCTGGCCGGGTCGATGGGCAAGCAGGTCTGGATGCTTTCGCGCTTCGCCGGTTGCTGGCGCTGGCTGCGGGACCGGGACGATACGCCGTGGTATCCCACGATGCGCATCTACCGCCAAGCCCATTTCGGCGAGTGGGGCCCGGTCATAAGCCGGGTGCGGCAGGATCTGGCAGCGCGCGCAGCTAAGCGTTTCCCGACCACACCACCCGGTATAGCGCCATGATTTCATCGGCGTCCGGCACGCGCGGGTTGTTGCCGGGGCTGCCAGACGCAATTGCCTGCTGTGCCATGACCTCGAGCTTGGCGTCCCACACCGTTTTATCGATACCAAAGCCGGCCGGGGTCGGCACGTCCAGATCACGGTTGAGCTGCGCTAATCCTTCCGCCAGCTTTTCAGCTGCCACCGCATCGTTATCGCCCCGCCCAGCAAAGCCGATCGTGCGGGACGCGATGGCATACCGCACCTCCGCCGCATCCAGCCCGAAGCGGGTGATGGCCGGCAACAGCATAGCGTTGCTGAGCCCGTGCGGCACATGAAAATGCGCGCCGATCGGGCGGCTCATGCCGTGCACGAGTGCGACCGAGCTGTTGGTGAACGCGATCCCGGCCTGCATCGCTCCCAGCATCATCGCCTCCCGCGCCCGGGCGTTCTGCGGCTCGGCATAAGCAATGCGCAGGTGGGTGCCGATCAACGCCATGGCCGCCAGGGCCTGAGTGTCCGAATACGGGTTCGCCCGGCGACTCACATAGGCCTCCAACGCATGGGTCAGGCTATCGACCCCGGTATCGGCGGTGATGCGGCGGGGAACGGTGAACGTCAGCTCGTAATCCACCACCGCCGCCAGCGGCAATGCGGCCATCCCCGCAATCAGCATCTTCTCACCGCGTTCCGTGTCGGTGATCACGGTGAACCGCGTGGCCTCGCTGCCGGTTCCGGCCGTGGTCGGGATGGCAATCACCGGCAGCGCCGCCCCGTCATTGGTGACCGGCACCTTGAAATCCCGCATCAACGCGTCGGGAATTCCGGCCCGGCCTGCTGCCAGGATGGCCATGGCCTTCGCAGTATCGATAGGCGAGCCGCCGCCAAAGCCGATCAGGCAATCGTACGAACCCGCCTGCAGCAGTGCCACCCCGGCGTCTATCACGGTGTCGGTCGGTTCGGGCACGGTATCGCTGAACACCACGGGATGCAGCCCGGCCGCTTCCAGCGGATCAAGGCAGCGGCGCACGATGCCGGAGCTGACCATGAAAGGATCCGTCACCACCAGCGGCCGGCTAAGGCCGAACTTCTGCAGCACGGATGCCACCTCGGCCACCGCACCGCCCCCCACGAGCATCAGGCGGGGTGAGATGACAGTGGCGATCATAACCGCTGCTCCGCCCGCCGGGCTGCATACAACGCAAGACGCCGCGCCGCCGCGGGCGCCGGCACATGCTCCGGCGGCATCATTGCTTGAGGCAGCTCCTCGGCACGGTGGCAGGCAGATAGATGCTTGTCGTGAATAGCGTGCAAAGCGGGATCCTCGGTGCGGCAGCGCTCGATGACAAAGGCGCACCGCGTATGAAAACGGCAGCCCGGCGGAATGTCGGAGGGGCTCGGCACGTCCCCGCCGGGCTGGCGCGCCAACCGGATATGCGGGTCTGGCCGCGGAATAGCCGCCAGCAGGACCCGGGTATAAGGATGGCGCGGGCTGGCGAACACCTCCGCCTTCGGCCCGATCTCGACGATGCGGCCCAGATACATCACAGCCACCCGGTCCGCCACGTGCTTCACCACCGCCAGATCGTGCGCGATGAACAGATACGACAGACCCAGCCGCGCCTGCAGATCGGCCAGCAGGTTGACCACCTGCGCCTGAATCGACACGTCCAGCGCGCTGACCGGCTCATCCAGCACCACCAGCGCCGGCTCCACCGCCAGCGCCCGCGCAATACCGATACGCTGCCGCTGCCCACCCGAGAACTCATGCGGATATCGCCCGGCATGATACGGCGCGAGGCCGACCAGCTCCAGCAACTCCGCCACCCGGGCCCGGCGCGCCGCTGCGTCGCCGATCCGGTGCACCACCAGCGGCTCGGCCAAGATATCCTGCACGCGCATCCTCGGGTCGAGCGAGGCGAACGGGTCCTGGAACACGATCTGCATCCGCCGCCGCAAATGGCGGAGCGCGGCCCCGCCCAGGCCGGTGATGTCCTGACCTTCGAAATACACCGTGCCGGCCGTGGGCTCGATCAGCCGCAGCGCCAGCCGCGCCGTGGTGCTCTTGCCGCACCCGCTCTCACCCACCAGCGCCAGCGTCTCACCCGCGCCCACGCTGAACGACACGCCGTCCACCGCCCGCACGGCCGGCTTTGCCCGCGTGAGCGGACCGGTTCTGCCGCCGTAATGCTTGGCCAGCCCGGCCAGCTCCAGCACCGGCGTCATCCGATCGGCCGTGCTGGAGAACCGGCGACGGTCACGCCGGGCGCCACGTCCCGCGTCACTACGGCCCCGGCGCCGACCACCGCGTCATCGCCCACGGTCACGCCGGGCAAAATGATCGCACCGCCGCCGATCCAGACGTTGGCGCCGATCGTCACCGGCCGCCCCAGCTCGAGTCCGGCGCGCCGCGGCGCGGGATCGCGCGGATGATCGGCGGCATAGATCTGCACCGCCGGACCGATCTGCGTGCCGGCGCCGATGCTGACCAGCGCCACGTCAAGGATGACGCAATTAAAGTTCAGGAACACGCCGTCGCCCAGGACTATGTTGCCACCATAATCGCAGAAGAACGGCGGGCGGATCACCACGCCGATGCCTACCGATCGCATGATTTCCCTCAGCAAAGCGGCCCGCACGTCCACAGGCTCGGCCGACGCGGCGTTGTAGCGGGCCATCCAGGCCTTGGCCGTCGCGGAGTCGGCCTGCAGTTCCGGATCGCCGGCCCGGTACAGCTCACCGGCCAGCATTTTCTCCTTTTCGGTCAAGCCAGCGCCTCGACCGGCGCGCGGATGCAGGCGGCCGCATGATCATCGCCCAGGAAGCGAAGCGCCGGGTCGGTCTGCGTGCACGCATCGGCCATGAACACGCAGCGCGGGTGGAATCGGCACCCGGGCGGCAGATCGAACGGCGCCGGGACCGAGCCCTCGATCGCCAGCAGCCGGTCCCGCTCCTCCTCGATCCGCGGCACGCTACCCAACAATCCGAGCGTGTAGGGATGCTGCGGATCATCGAACAGGCCGGTGCCGCTTGCTTGCTCCACCACCCGCCCGGCATACATCACCGCGACCTGATCGGCCATCTCGGCCACCACGCCCAGATCATGCGTGATCAGCACGATCGCCATGCCGCTCTCCGCCTGCAAATCCCGCAGCAGATCGAGGATCTGCGCCTGCACGGTCACATCCAGCGCAGTCGTCGGCTCGTCGGCAATCAGCACATCCGGCCCGCAGGCCAGCGCCATCGCGATCATGACCCGCTGCCGCATACCGCCGCTCATTTGATGCGGATAATCGTCGACCCGGCTGGCGGCACCGGGAATGCGTACCCGGTCCAGCGCCGCCACCGCCCGCCGCCGCAGCTCGGCGCGGGGGGCGGCGCGGTCATGCACGCGCATCGCCTCCGTCAGCTGATCACCCACGGTGAACACCGGATTGAGGCTGGTCATCGGCTCCTGGAAGATCATGGCGATGCGCTTACCCCTGATCTCCCGCATGGCCCGGGGCGATACCGTCAGCAAATCCTGCCCGTCGAACACCACCCGCCCCGCGGCAACCCGGCCCGGCGGCGGCACCAGGCGCATGATCGACAAAGACAGCATAGACTTGCCGCAGCCGCTTTCCCCCACGATCCCCAGCGTTTGCCCTGCGGCCACAGACAATGACACGCCATCGACCGCCGCCACACCGCCTGGAAAGACCGTCCGCAGGCCCTCGATCCGCAACAGGCTCAGGCGCGGTAATCCAGCCGGTCATGCTCCACCAACCGAAGGCAGCTCTCCCACAGCATCTCGTGATGGGGAAGCGCGTCCTCCCGGTTGAACTGCGCGGCCGTATGCAGGCGAACCTCTTCCGGCGGCAAGATCAGCTCGCCGCCCCCCGACAACGCCATGATCTGCGCCTGGCACGCCCGCTCGAGAAAGTAGATGTTGCTCCACGCCTCCGGGATGGTGCGCCCGCCCACCAGGAGGCCGTGGTTGATCAGGATCATGGCCGAGTGCTGCCCCAAATCCCGCACCAGCCGCTCCCGCTCGTCCAAATCGAGCGCGATCCCCTCATAGCCGTGATAGGCCAGGTGGCCATAGAACTTCAGCGCATGCTGGCTCATCGGCAGCAGCCCCTGCTTCTGCGCCGAGACGGCGATACCCGCCGCGGTATGGGTATGCACGACGCAGGTCAGGTCATGCCGGGACATGTGAATGGCGGAGTGGATGCAGAACCCGGCCGCATTGACCTGCCGCCCGCTGGCACCCTCCTCCACGATCGTCCCATCGCAATCGATCCGCACCAAATCCGACGCGCGCATCTCATGGAACTGCACGCCGTACTGATTGATGAGGAAATGGTTTTCCGGCCCCGGCAGCCGAGCGCTCAGATGGGTATAGATCAGGTCCGTCATCTTAAAGTGCGCCAACAAGCGATACAACGCGGCCAGATCGCGGCGTATTTTCCATTCTTCCAAGGAAAAACCGGCACGGGTAGCAGGGGACAGCGCGACATTCATGATCGGTCTCCAGATCAGGGTACGATATGTTCGGACCGGAGCGGCATCCGGGTCAAGCCGCTTCAGCCAGCGCCTCAGCGAAGGCCCTCAATGGATCTCCCCCGAACGCCGCACAGCCTCCCGCAAAGCTTTTGGGCTGAAATCAGGGCTGGCGCAGAGGTCCAGGATCACCTTCTCCCGCCGGGTGCACAGGTCGATTGCAGCCGGCAGCTTTCGCACAGCGTCGGCCGGGATCACCACCGCGCCATGAAAATCCGCATGCACGACGTCCCCGTGCCCCACGTTCATCCCGAAGATGTTCACCCCGCGTCCGAAATCCACCAGGTGCACATGCGCATGGCTCGGGCCAATGCGCCCGCCGATGATCTGAAAGCCCGGCGCCAGCATATCGCAATCCCGGAAAGACCCGTTCGTCACGCAGCCCAGCGCACCCAGCGCCTTGTGCACCGTGCTGTGCACCTCACCCCACCACGCGCCGTAGCCGGGCTGATCGTCCAGATCCTGCAAACAGACGATAGTCGGGAACGCAGCATCCGCCACGTAGTCGAACCAGTCCAACCGGTCCGCCACCTTGCCGCGCGGCGGCTCCTTGGCGCGGATGGTGCCGACCCGGGCGACGCCGACGATCGGCTTATGGAACCGGTCGGCCGCCACCATCGGCTCCACCGTAAACCCGATCGCCCGCCGCTCCGGCACGATCAGCTCGAGGCCATTGCAGATCGTCGGCGTGTCCCACGCCTCTAGCGCCAGCAAGTCATCCCGGGTGAAAAGCTCGCTCATGCAAACCGCCTCGCGCTGAAGGGAGTGAGATCGAAGGCCGGAGTGTGCCCGGATACCAAGTTTGCCACCAGCCGTCCGGTCGCGGGACCGCTGGCTAGGCCGATATGACCATGGCCGAACGCGTAGAATAGGCAGGGACTGGACCCCGGGCCGAGAACCGGCAGGCCGTCCGCGATGCTCGGCCGATGGCCCATCCAATACGTGACCCGCCCCAGCTCCAACCCCGGAAAGGCCCGCACCGCCCAGTCCCGCAGGATGTGCGCGCGGCGCCAATCGGGCGGGGCGGTCAGGCTGGCAAGCTCGACCTGCCCGGCCACGCGCAGGCCCCCATCGAGCCAGGTGACGGACATCTTACCATCGCTCGGCATCACCGGGTGGCGGGGGCCGGTGTTGGGGTCGTGGATCATGGCGTGGTAGCCGCGCTCCGACTCCAGCGGCACGCGATCCCCGGCGGCGCGGGCCAGCATGCGGGAATGCGCCCCGGCGGCGATGACGGCGGCGTCACACGGGACCGGGCCGTCCGGCGTCAGAACGGCTCGGACGCGGCCGCCGATCTCCAGCCCTGTTACCCGACGGCGCAGCATTGCCGCCCCTCGCGCTTCCGCATGAGCGGCCAATGCCGCGACGTAACGACCGGGATTCGTGCAATGCGCGCCCTCCTCCACCAGCGCGCCAAAGCCATATTGACCCTGCAGAGCCGGCTCACGTTGCCGCAACTCATCGGCGTCGAGCTCGAGCCACCGGACGCCATTATCGCGGCGCAGGCGCCAGGCAAGCGCCTCCCGCTCGAACGCGGCGCGGTCCGGATAGATATACAGCAGGCCTCGGCGCTGGATCAGCTTGGGCACGTTGGCCTCGTCCGCCAACTGCCGATGCCGCTCCGGCGCATCCCACACCAGGCACCGCAGCGCCCGCGACGTCCGCTCCACCTTTGCGATGCTGGACCCGGCCCGGACAAATCGCAGCAACCACGGAGCGAGGCGCGGTAGGTGACCCGGCCGGATGACCAGCGGGCCGAGCGGATCCCGCAGAAATCCGGGTACGCGCCGCCAAAGCCCCGGCATGGAAAGCGGGACGACGGAACTGGGGCTGAGCCATGCGCCATTGCCAAAGCTCGCCGCCTGCTCACCGCCGGGCGGGCCGGAATCGATCAGGGTAACCCGATACCCGTCCCGCAAAAGCTCGATCGCGCAGCAAACCCCGGCGATCCCGGCACCCACCACGGCTACATGCAAGGGCGGACCGGGCCCTATCGGCCTTGCCCGGCAAACTCAGTGAGCAGGCTTGGAAACTGCTCTGCCGCCGGATATCGCTCGAAACTATGCGCGGTGGGCAGCCTGGCCCACGGCAGGCTTTCACTGACGAAGGTCTGGATAAAGGGACGGAAGCCGCCAGTCCGGTCCAGCATCGCCGATCTGACGGACAGCATTCCGCGCAGGCTAGCCGGCATAGTATAGATCCAGCTGTAACAATGCGGGCAGAAGTAGTGTTGGTTCGGCCCACGCCAGCCGCCGATAACCGGCTCGCCCGCGGTAAGGATAAGCGCGGAACTCGGGAAAAGGGCGCCCAGACTGAACGCGCTGGCCGTCATACGCTGACAATCCCGGCAGTGGCAGGCCATGGTCATCAACGGTTGACCGGACAAGGCGAGCCGGACCTGCCCGCACAAGCAGCGGCCCTCGACCGGATCAGCCCTCGCGGCGGACAATCGCCTTTTCCTGGCCCCACTTCTCCGGGCAGCGGATGCGAAACGGTCCATCCACGAGATAGATAAACGATTTGCGCTTAGGGTCTTCAGCCGAGGCTCGCCAGGACTGGATGGTCCCGCCGTAATACGCGTCCTCGGCCCGGGCAGCATGCAGGTAGACGCGGCCGCCCACAGACTCCTCGGCAACCTCATCCGTTACTGGCCATGTGCCAGTCTCATAGCGGGTCGGCTCCGGGCCAACCCGCTTGTTCTTAATTCCTTGCTTACACAATAAATGCAGATCAACGACCAATAAATGAATTCCTACTCACGCCGCCGCAACGGCCCGGCGCGCCATCACGCCGATCAGGTGTGCACGATACTCCGGACTAGCGTGGATGTCGCCATTCAAGCCATCGGCCGGGGTCACAATGTCCTTGATCGCGTCCGCCGACCAAGCCGAGCCGAGCGCCTGCTCCATCGCCGTATGCCGGAACACGCCGTCCTGCCCGGCACCGGTGATCGCCACGCGCGTGCCGGACGGCCCCTTCGCTACGAACACGCCCACCATGGCATAGCGGGACGCCGGGTTGCGGAACTTTTCGTAGTTGGATTTCTCCGGAATCGGGAACTCCACCTTGGTGATCAGCTCGTCACTCTCCAGCGCCGTGGTGAACATGCCCTGGAAATACTGGTCGGCCGGGATGGAGCGCTTGTTGGTGTGGATCGTGGCGCCCAGCGCCAGCACGGCCGCCGGGTAGCAGGCGGACGGATCGTTGTTGGCGAGCGAGCCGCCCATCGTGCCGCGGTGCCGCACCTGCGTATCGCCAATCCAGGACGCCATCTTGGCCAGGCCCGGGATGCGCGCCTTGATGTCGGCATGGCTCTCGATATCATGGTGCGTCGCCATGGCGCCGATCGTAATGCTGGTGGCCGATGCAGTAATCGCGGACAGGCCAAGCCCTGAAAGATCGACGATTGCGCTGGGCTTGTTCAGGCGTTGCTTCAGCACGGGGATGAAGGTCTGCCCTCCGGCCAAGGCCTTGCTGTCCGTCTCGCCCAGCGCCTTCACCGCGTCCGGCACGCTGGCGGGCTTTACATAGTTGAAATCATACATGGCGCTCTCCTACTCCGCCGCCATGCGCGGCTGATTGGATTGAATAATCGACCAAATCTTGTTCGGTGTGGCTGGCATGTCGAGATGCCGGACGTTGTAATCCCGCAGCGCATCCACGACCGCATTGATGACGGAGGGCGGCGACCCGATCGCCCCCGTCTCTCCAACACCCTTCGATCCCAACGGGTTATGCGTGCACATGGTATTCTCGGTCGAGGTGTTCATGCCCGGGAAATCGATGGCCCGGGGCATCTGATAGTCCATGAACGACCCGGTCACGAGCTGACCATCGCGATCATACACCGCCCCCTCCAGCAACGCCTGACCGATGCCTTGCGCGAGCCCGCCATGCACCTGGCCCTCGACGATCATGGGATTGATCACCCGGCCCACGTCATCGACCGCCGTCATGTTGACCACGGCGACCACGCCCGTCTCCGGATCGATCTCCACCTCACAAACGTGGCAACCGCCCGGGAAGGTGAAGTTCTTCGGATCATAGAACGCGGTCTCATCGAGGCCGGGCTCCAGCTCCTCGATCGGGTAATTATGGGGCACATAGGCGGCCAGCGAGATCTCCGCCAGCGCCTTCTTCTTGTCCGTGCCCGCCACAGTGAAGAAGCCGTCTTTAAACTCGATATCCTCGACTGACGCCTCCATCAGGAAGGCCGCGATCTTCTTCCCCTTGGCGATCACCTTGTCCATGGCCTTCACCATGGCCGAGCCACCGACGGCGAGGCTCCGGCTGCCATAGGTGCCCATGCCGAACGGGATCTTGCCCGTGTCGCCATGCACGACCTCGATCTGGTCGAACGGCACTCCCAGCTGGTCGGCCACCAGCTGCGCGAACGTCGTCTCGTGACCCTGGCCGTGGCTATGCGTGCCGGTGAACACGCTCACGCTGCCGGTCGGGTGCACGCGGATGTTCGCCACCTCATACAGCCCGGCGCGCGCGCCCAATTGGCCCACCAGCTTGGACGGCGCGATGCCGCACGCCTCGACATAGGTGGAGATGCCGATGCCGCGCAGCTTGCCCTTGCGCGCCGCCGCCGCGCGCCGCGCCTCGAACCCGTCCCAATCCGCAGCCGCCAAGGCGACGCGGAGCGTGGTCTGGTAATCGCCGCTGTCATATTGCAGCGCCACCGGCGTCTGATACGGGAACTGGTCCCGCCCGATGAAGTTCTTCCGGCGCAACTCCACCCGGTCGATCCCGGTGTCGTGCGCGATCACGTCCACCAGCCGCTCCAGCAAATAGCTGGCCTCCGGACGTCCGGCGCCGCGGTAGGCGTCGACCGGCACCGTGTTGGTGAACACGGCCTTCACCTCGGCATAGACGGCCGGCGTCGTATAGACCCCCGCCAGCAATGTCGCATACAGCCAGGTCGGCACGGCCGGGGCGAACGTGCTGAGGTAGGCACCCATGTTGCACAGCGTGCTCACGCGAAGCGCCAGGAACTTGCCGTCCGCCGCCACCGCCATCTCGGCCGTGCTGTCATGATCGCGGCCATGCGCGTCCGACAGGAACGCCTCGCTCCGGTCGCAGGTCCACTTCACCGGGCGCTTCAGCTTGCCCGCCGCCCACGTGACAATCGCCTCCTCGGCATAGTGGTAGATCTTGCTGCCGAACCCGCCACCCACATCGGGCGCCACGACGCGTAGCTTGTTCTCCGGAATATGCAGCACGAATGCGCCCATCAGTAGCCGGATCACATGCGGGTTCTGGCTCGTGGTATAGAGCGTGAAGTCGCCCGAGGACGGATCGCACTCGCCGATCGCGGAGCGCGGCTCCATGGCGTTCGGCACCAGGCGATTATTGATGAGGTCAAGCTTCACGACATGCGCGGCCTGCGTGAACGCCGCATCCACCATGGCCTTGTCGCCGAGGTGCCAGTCATAGCAGACATTGCCCGGCGCCGCGTCATGCAGCTGCGCCGCGCCGGGCGCCACCGCGTCCCGCACGCCGGCAAAGCCCGGCAGGTCCTCGTAGGAAATGCTCAGCAATTCGGCCGCATTCTTGGCCTGCTGCCGCGTCTCGGCGATCACCACCGCGACCGGGTCCCCCACGTGCCGCACCTTGCCGGTGGCCAGCACCGGGTGCGGCGGCTCCGCCATCGGAGAGCCATCCTTATTGTGGATCTGCCAGCCGCACGGCACGCCGCCGACGCCGTCCGCATCGAGGTCGGCCCCGACATAGACGGCGATCACGCCGGGCGCCGCCTTCGCCGCCGCAGTGTCGATCGCCAGTAACTTTGCATGCGGACGGTCCGAGCGGCGAATGATCGCATGCAGCTGACCCGGACGGTTCATATCGTCCGTGTAGTTGCCGCGTCCGGCCAAGAAGCGATGATCTTCCTTACGGCGCATCGACGCGCCAATACCTTCAAAACCCATGACGCGTCCCCGTTATTGTATTATTCGGCAGCGATCGGCAAAGTCTTGTTGTGCATCAGCGGCCAAGCGGCTGCTACAGCTTTCACGATATTATGGTAGCCGGTGCACCGGCACAGATTACCCTCGAGCCCATGGCGGATTTCGTCCTCCGTCAGCCCCTCCGGATGCATCTGCACCAAATCCACCGCCGACATCACCATCCCGGGCGTGCAGAAGCCGCACTGCAGCGCGTGATGCTCCCGGAACATTTCCTGCATTGGATGCAGCGTGCCGTCATTGGCGGCCAGACCCTCGATGGTCAGCACCGTGGCCCCCTCGGCCTGGATCGCCAGCATGGTGCAGGCTTTCACCGACTGCCCGTTCACATGCACGACGCAGGCGCCGCACTGGCTGGTGTCGCATCCGACATGCGTACCCGTCAGGTGCAGATGCTCCCGCAGCAACTCGACCAGCAAGGTCCGGCCCTCGATTTGAGTGGTATGTTGACGACCGTTCACGGTCAGCGACACCTGCGGCATCGGTTTCTCCCTTAGATGGTAACCTCGGCGTGAGACGTAGTGTGCGGTTGTCTGGCGTTAAGGGTCAAGGTCCGGGCTTAATTGCGTTCGTAACCCTTGCCAGCCAGGCCGCCGCAGCGGCTATGTAACGCCTGCCTGAACTGTAGTATCCCCAGCCGTCCGACAGTGACTTCGTAGCCGGTTGCACCCGCACAATACGATTAGATCACAACCGCATCGGCAAAAGCGTCAAGAACGCGGCTATGCCGGGTTTGAGCTGGATGGGCGAGCAGGATCGTACGCGCGTAGGCCGCATCCGGAATGCTGATCTTCGTGCATGAAGGCACCGCTGGCCAAGGCGGAGACCAGTCCGGAACAAGGGCCACTCCCACCCCTTGCTCGACCAAAAGCGCGATGGCCTCAAGCGCGTCCAGCGAACAAAACTCCCGCACCCGGATGCGCCGATGCCGCAAGTATGCCTCGCACAGCCGCCCACCCCACGACGTGACATCGTAACGGATAAACCGCTCTTGCTCCAGCAGAGTCCGGACCTGACGTGCGTCGTCAAGCCCAGCCGAGCCGCCGCTTGCCGCCGCCGGGGCAAGGCATAGCAGCTTTTCCCGCCGAAGCACCCGCGTTTTGACCGTCTTGGGCAATATGAAAGGCGGCTCGACGGCAATGACCGCATCGAATACGCCCGAAACCAGCCCGTCATACAGCGTAGCCGACGTACCCGGGCTGATCGACAGCACGACCGCGGGGTGCACTCTCGCCCAAAGTCCGATCACTTGCGGCAAAAGCCCGGTGAGCGCCGTCGAGATCGCCCCAAGCCGGATCGTCCCGGTAAGAGCACCCTCCTCCGGTCCAGGCACCGCGCGTGCAAGCGCCTCAACCTCGGCCACGACCCGCCGCGCACGCTCGAGCACCGCGTCGCCCGCTGGCGTGAGCCTCATCTCGCGCCCCGCCCGCAACACGAGCTTGGTCCCCAGCTCGGCTTCCAGCGCGTGTAGCCGCTGCGTCACGCTGGTGGCCGTCAGACCCAGCCCCCGCGCCGCCGCCGCGACGGATCCGAGTTCAGCCACAGCGATCAGTGTCCGTAGGAATTGCGTTTCCAAAACCAGCTCCAGGCTCGGTATGAACTCATCCGCAACCAGCTTATGTACGCAGAAGGTCCCAGATAGAAGGGTGCTCGATCGGAGAGCTTACATGAATCTGGAAATACAGGGACGCGTCGCCTTGGTCCTGGGCGCGGGTGGTGGCCTCGGTAGCGCCATTGCCGTGGCGCTGGCGCGGGAGGGCGCCCGGGTGGCCCTTGCCGACCGGGACGAGCACGCCATGGATCCAGTCCTGCAAGCGATCGAGGCCGCCGGCGGGACCGCAGCCGCCCTGCCCTGGGACCTGGCGGAGATCGGCACATTCGACGAACGCGTCACCACCGTCGAGCGAACGTTGGGTCCAGTTGCCATCCTGGTCAACAACACGGGCGGGCCACCGCCGACACCGGCCAGCGGTCAGGACCCGGCGCTATGGCGCACAAGCTTCGAGAGCATGGTCCTCTCCGTCATCGCCCTCACCGACCGAGTGTTGCCGGGCATGCGCGCGGAAGGATGGGGCCGTATCGTGACAAGCGCCTCGTCAGGCGTGACGGCACCCATCCCGAACCTAGGCATCTCGAACGCGCTCCGCATTGCCCTGGTCGGCTGGTCCAAGACATTGGCCCGGGAGGTCGCCCGGGAAGGCATCACGTGTAACGTGGTCATACCCGGCCGGGTCGCGACCGACCGCATCCGCCTCCTGGACGAGGCCAAAGCGAAACGCGAAGGCCGGCGGGTGCAGGAGATTGCCGACGAAAGCACGGGCTCGATTCCGCTCGGCCGCTATGGACGTCCAGAGGAATACGCCGACGCCGTCACCTTTCTGGCCAGCGCACGCGCCTCCTACATCACGGGTTCCGTGCTGCGTGTGGACGGCGGGCTCATCGCCAGTGTCTAAACAAGAGGCAGACATGAATCATCCTGAAAGCTCCATCCCGCATGGGCCGGACGAAATCCGGCTCCGGTATTCAGCGGTCGATACTTCCAACGTCGCCGACGTGCTCGACACAATGGGTTACCGCGATCAGGGGCTTGCTGCAGAGTTCCTGCCGTATCCCACCACGTCCGGCCGCCTTGCGGGCTGGGCCTACACCATCCGGGGTCAGATGACGCCCTATCCCATGGGCGGTGACGCGGAGAAAATGCAGGCCTGTCACGGCGTTTCGCCCGGCGAAGTCACGGTCTGGAGCGGCGATGGAGAGGGCATCTGTTATTTCGGCGAGCTGATCGCCATCGGACTCAAGGAACGGGGCTGCACCGGCGCCCTGGTGGACGGCGGCATCCGCGACGTCAACTGGATTGGCCAGCACGGCTTCCCCGTCTTCGCGCGCTACCGCACCCCGGTGCAATCCATTGGACGGTGGAAAGTCAACGCATGGCAAGTGCCGGTCATGCTGCGCGGCGCCACGGCCAAACTGGTCAAGATCGAACCCGGCGACTTCATCCTCGCGGACCAGGACGGAGCCTTGGTGGTCCCCGCTGCGATCGTCATGGATACGTTGGTAGAAGCCGAGCGCCTGACCCGCGCCGAAACAGCCATCCGCGCGGAACTCTCGGCCGGCCTCACGCTCGAAGACGCGCTCCGCAAATTCGGGCATGTCTGACAGCACGCCATGACCCCTTTCATCTCAAGGATTGCCATCTTTCCGGTAAAGTCCCTGGACGCCTTGGAGGTCCAAGCCGCCCGCGTACTTTCCAGCGGCGCGCTGATGTTCGACCGGCAATGGGCCTTGTTCGACGCGCAGGGCAGGGTCGTCAACGCCAAGCGTCATGCCGCGATTCACCTCCTCCGCGCGCGTTTCGACCCCGGCGCACAGACCCTGGCGGTCAAGGACCAAAGCGGCCAAGGCCTGCCGGACGCAACCTTCGCCCTCGCACACGACCGGGCCGCGCTCGAACGATGGCTCCGCGCCTATTTTGGCTTCGAGGTCCACCTCCGGACCGACAACACTGCCGGCTTTCCGGACGACCTGCATTCGCCCGGCCCGACGCTGATTGGCGCGTCCACCCTCGACGCCATGGCCGACTGGTTCGGGCTGGGGCTGGAGCAGATGCGGGCCCGGCTCCGCACCAACGTCGAGATTGGCGGAACACCGCCGTTCTGGGAGGATTGCCTGTTCGGCCAAGCCGGCGAGGCCATCCCGTTTCGTCTAGGCCCGGTGACGCTCGCCGGCATCAACCCGTGCCAGCGCTGCGTCGTCCCGGCGCGCGACCCGCTGACGGGCGAGGTGGACCAAGACTTCGCCACGCGCTTCAGCGAACTCCGGGCGAGGACGATGCCCATCTGGGCTGACCGCACCCGCTTCGATCACTTCTACCGGGTTGCGGTGAACACCCGGCTGCACGGGTCCCAATCCGGCCACGAGATCCGCGTGGGGGATCGCCTCGATCTTCAGGACCCAACCCGCGCCCCCGTGTCCAGCGCCAGCGCGACGCCGGCCGACTTCTGGTCAGGCACGCTCGCCATTGCCGAGATCAGGGATGAGGCGCCTGGCGTAAAAACCTTCCAGCTACGCCACCCCACAGGCAACACGCTGCCGTTCCGCTTCCTGCCCGGCCAGTTCGTGACGGTTACCATCGAGGCCGGCGCGGAGCGGCTGCGTCGGTCCTACACGCTCTCATCGTCGCCCGCCCAGACCGGGTCATGCGAGATTACCGTAAAACGGGACGGGTCCGCCTCCAGCGCGCTCCACAATGCCACCCCTGGGGCCACCCTGGCGGTCGCCGGGCCGTTCGGACGTTTCACGTTCGATGAGCGGGACGCCACCGCAATCGTGCTCATCGCCGGCGGCGTCGGTATTACGCCGCTCATGTCCAAGCTGCGCTACCTCGCAAGGATCAGATGGCCCGGCCGCATCGACCTCGTGTACTCGGCCAAGCGACAGCAGGATTTGATCTTTCAAGCCGAGTTGCTGCGCCTACACCACGACCTGCCGGGCTTCCGCATGCACGTGACCCTGACCGCGCCTGATGAGGCGTGGAACGGCGCTCGCGGCAGGCTCAGTGAAACCTGGATCCGTTCGGTCGTTCCAGACATCGCGGACCGGCAGATCCGCCTATGCGGCCCTACCGGCATGGCGACGGAAACGCGCCGCATCCTGCGCCAACTCGGGGTCCAGGACACAAACATCGCGAGCGAATCATTCGGCGGCCCTCCGGAGGCGCCGATCATCGACGACGGCATCCTATGGCCAGTAACGTTCGAACGCTCCGGGCCAACGATCCTCACCCCGTCCGCGCATTCCGTGCTGACGACGGCCCTTGCAGCCGGCATAGCACTCGACTGCGGCTGCCTGGCGGGCGTTTGCGGCCGCTGCAAAGTCAAGCTTTTGCGTGGAAAAGTCGCGACCGGGTGTGAAGACGCGCTCTCGGCCAAGGAGAAGGAGGACGGGCTCATTCTGGCTTGCCAATCGCGTCCACTCGGCCCCGTTACGTTAGATTGTTGATGCCAGACATGGAATTTCTGTCGGTCTTGGATATCGCGCAACGGGTCCGCAACGGCCAACTATCACCGGTCGCCTACGTCGAGCATCTACTGCTCAGGATCGAGAGCCTCGACCCGCAGCTGAAGGCGTTCTCGCACGTAATGCCGGACGCCGCCCGTCTTGACGCCCAGGCTGCGGAAGCCGCTTTGCAACAAGGGAAGCCGATAGGCCTGCTCCATGGCGTGCCCGTCGCGGTGAAGGACAACATCGATGTCACCGGGGTCCCGACCCTATGCGGCTCGCGGGCGCTGGCCGGCGCGCCGCCCGCTTCCCGGGACGCCGCCATCGTGACCCGGCTCCGCCAAGCCGGCGCCATCATCATCGGCAAGCTCGCGCTAGAGGAGTTCGCGATCGGTGATCAGGCCCAAGACGAACAGACGCGCAATCCTTGGGATCCGAGCCGCACGGCCGGCGGCTCGTCCACCGGGGCCGGGGTCGCCGTCGCGGCCGGTCTCGTGCCCGCCGCCATAGGCACCGATACCGGCGGCTCCGTCCGGAACCCCGCCGCGCTCTGCGGTGTCGTGGGCATGAAGCCGTCCTTTGGCTGGTTTCCGCTGGACGGCGTCTTCCCGCTCGCCCCATCGCTGGACCATGCCGGCATCATCACGCGGACGGTAGCGGACAACGCGTATGTCTTTCAGGCGCTCACTGGACGGACTGCGGCCGCAGCACTTGACATCGGCAGGCTACGCATCGGCATCGTCCGCCATCTCTACCGGCGCGACCTCCCTTCTGCACCGGAAATGATCGGCGCCATCGAAGCCGCTGCCGCGACCTTTCAGCGCCTCGGCGCCAGCGTGCAAGACATCGAAATCGACCCGCTCGAAGCCTATCGGGCGTGCGGCGGAGTCATTCTGGCCAAGGAGTCCTTTGACATCCACGCCGCCCTGCTTGAAACGGAAGCCGAACACTACCACCCGCTAAGCCGCCGCCTCCTCCTTGGCGGACGCTCGATCACCCGCGACGCCTACGAGGGGGCCCAGCGTCAGCGCGCCAAAGCGCAAAGCGATCTGGCCGCAAAGATGCAACACCTCGACCTGCTCATCACCGGCGTCACCCCGACATCCCCCTGCCGCCTCGACGACTTGGCCGCCCTGGAAGCCTCCGGCAACGGCGCCATGCGACTCCCCTTCAACGTAACCGGCAACCCCGCCATCGCCCTGCCCATCGGCTTCAGTTCCGAAGGCTTACCGCTATCGCTACAAATGATCGGTAAGCCCAGTGCCGAGAACGTCGTGTTCAACGCCGCGCTGGCCTACGAGCGGGCGACAATGTGGTCTGCATATCGGCCTACCCTCGACTGGGCACGCTGAGCCGGATCCTGGGTTAGGGCGTCAAGCAACTCGCGTGCCGTGCGGCCGAGGACCGGGTGTCGCCACTGCGCCGCCACGTCGCACAGCGGCAACAGGACGAAGGCACGGTCCTGTAGGCGCGGATGCGGCAGTACCAGGCTCGCGCTAGACCGGCACGCGTCGCCGATGGCCAGCAGGTCCAGATCCAGCACCCGCGCTGCATTTGGCACGCTGCGCACCCGTCCGGCCGCGTTTTCCAACGCCTGCAGCCGCTCCAGCATGGCCTCGGGCGTCATGGACCCGGTCAAATGCGCCACGCCGTTTACGTAATCCGGCTGGTCCGATGCGGGCACCGGGGCCGTCCGATACCAGCGTGACAGGCCGGTCAGGCGCAGACCCGGCAGCTGATCCAATCGCTGCGCCGCCCACCGGCAAGTCTCGATCGGCGGCGCACCGGCAAGGCTGGGCAAATTGGCGCCGATCGCGACCAGGATCATCACTTTGCACTCACCTCATAGTTCTGCTATACTGTAACGTCTTAAGAACAAGTTAAACTCAGCTAGGATATACGATGCAAGGTCTTTTACTGACTGAGGATGCCTCGCCATCACACAGTCAAGGCACCATCGCTACCCCAGATAGAGACTGCCCGCTTTGCCCCCGTTTGGTCGCCTACCGGGAGGCGAATCGGGCCGCCAATCCGCCGTGGTTCAATGCCCCGGTGCCGAGCTGGGGACCGGTCGATGCGCCCCTGCTCATCGCTGGGATGGCGCCAGGCGTGCGTGGTGCGAACCGCACCGGCCGGCCTTTTACGGGAGATCACGCCGGCATTCTGCTCTATCAAACCCTGCTCTCGACCGGGCTTGCCACGGGTGAATACTTGGCCGAGCCCAATGACACCTTGATACTGCAACGCTGCCGGGTCGTGAACGCGGTCCGTTGCGTGCCCCCTGCCAACCTGCCGCAGCCCGCCGAAATCCGCAGCTGTAATCAATTCTTGGCCGCCGAACTCCGCGGCATGCCCAATCTCCGCGCCGTCCTGGCCCTCGGCGTGCTTGCCCACGCCGCTGTGCTCCAGGCTTGTGGCATTCCCGCCTCCCGCATCCGCTTCCGCCACGGTGCCATACACGAACTGCCGGACGGCTTGCTCCTGGGCGACAGCTATCACGTGTCCCGCTACAACACGAACACCGGCGTGCTCACCCGCGAGATGTTCATTGCGGCCGTGGAAGCCCTCATGCAGCGCGTTGGCCTCGCGGCCTAAGCCTTAGACCGTGCGGGAAATCTGCACATCGATCGCGGCGCGGAGCAGACCCTTCACCGGCTCCTCGTCCGAACTATAGGTGCCCACGATCTCACCATCCCGCCCGACCAGCACCTTGGCGAAGTTCCAGCGCGGCTCCCACTTCCGCTCCGCCTTGACCCAGCGGTAGAACGGTGCCGCCTCGGCGCCCCGCACGTGACTGAGCGCCGACATCGGGAACTCGACCCCATACGTCAGCTCGCAAAACGCCTTCACCTCCGCGTTGCTGTCCTTTTCCTGGCCAAAATCCTGGCTCGGAATGCCAATCACGGCGAACCCTTTCGCGCCCATGTCGCGGTGCAGCGCCTCGAGCTGCTTGTATTGGTAGGTGTAGCCGCAGTATGATGCAGTATTCACAACGAGCAATACCTTGCCCCGGTAGTCGGCAAAGCGCAGCAGACCCTCGTCGATGGACGGCATCTCGAACTGCCATGCCCCGCCCGGCGCCGCCCATCCGGGACGCGTCAGCGCCAAACTTGCAGCGGTAAGCAGTGTGCGGCGGCGTAGAACCATAGAAGCCTCCTCGACTCGCTTACAGATGGTTCAGCGCTTCCGCGCGGCAAGGCCGCCAGCGCCGCAGCCATAGCGCGCTCCCGACCACGCTCACGCTCGATAGCGCCATCGCCGCACCGGCCACCACCGGGCTGAGCAACCCAGACGCCGCCAGCGGAATCCCGATCACGTTATAGGCAAACGCCCAGAACAGCCCGTGCCAGATCCGCGCATAGACCCGCCCGGCAATATCCAGCGCGTCCGGCACCAACCCCGGATCGCCGCGCATCAGCGTAATGTCGGCCGCCGCCGTGGCGACATCCGTGCCGGTCGCCATCGCCATGCCGATATCGGCCGCCGCCAGCGCCGCCGCGTCGTTCACGCCGTCCCCCACCATCACGACGCCACCCCCGGCCCGCAGCGCCGTCACGAACTGCGCCTTATCCGCCGGCAACGCCTCCGCCCGAACCTCGCCGATCCCAAGCCCGCGCGCCGCCGCATCCGCCGCCGCCTGGTTGTCGCCACTCAGCAACACCACGCGCAGCCCCCGGTCCCGCAGCCGCCGCACCGCCGCCGCCGCACCCGGCTTCAGCGCATCCCCGAACGCAAGGACGCCCAGTAACCCATTGTCATCGGCCAAATACGACACGGTCCGGTCCGGCGCATCCGGCAGCAGACTCACATCCAGCCCGCGCTCCTGCATGAGCCGCGCACTGCCCAGCACCATCCCACGCCCCTCGACCGTCCCGGCCACCCCGCGGCCCGGTAGCGCCCGCACATCCTGCGCCGGCAAGGCCGCTCCCGCCGCGTCCAGCACGGCCCGGGCCAGCGGATGCTCGCTCCCACTCTGAAGCGCGGCCGCCCATCGCAGCACATCGCCCGGCGTCACTCCAGGCGCGGCATGCTGCGCCACCAGACCAGGCCGGCCCTCGGTCAGCGTCCCCGTCTTGTCGAATACCACGACCCGCACCGCCCGCGCCTGCTCCAGCACGGACGCGTCCCGGATCAGGATGCCATACCGCGCCGCCACCCCGGTCCCGGCCATGATCGCCGCGGGAGTCGCAAGCCCTAACGCGCAGGGGCAAGCGATCACCAGCACCGCAACCGCGTTCACGATCGCCCCCTCAACCCCCGCCCCGGCCAACCACCATCCGCCCGCCGTCAGCAGCGCGATCGCGATCACCGTCGGCACGAACACCGCGCTGACACGGTCCACCAGCCGCTGCACGGGCGGCTTGGCCGCCTGCGCGTCCTCCACCAGGCGCACCATCCGCGCAAGCTGGCTCTCGGCACCCAGCGCGCTCACCTCGACCGCCAGCACCGCATCCCCGTTCAGGCTACCCCCGGTCACCCGGCTGCCCGGCCGCTTCTCGACCGGCAAGCTCTCCCCCGTCAGCAGGCTTTCATCCGCGGCACCCACCCCCTCCCGCACCACGCCGTCCGCCGCGATACGCTCACCCGGCCGCACCATCAGCAGGTCACCGAGCCGCAAATTCCCCGTCGCGATCTCCACCTCGGCGCCGCCCCGGCGCACCCGCGCCCGTTCCGGCAACAGATCGCCCAGCGCGCGGATCGCCGCCCCCGCCTGCCGCCGCGCCCGGCCCTCCATCCACTTGCCGACCCGCACCAGCGCGATCACCGCGGCCGACGCCTCGAAATACCCCGCCCCCTGCCCGGCCCAGAGCTGCCACACCGACAGCCCGAACGCCGCACTCGTCCCCAGCGCCACCAGCGTGTCCATGGATCCCGCCCGGTCCCGCAACGCGAGCCAAGCGCCCCGGTAGAACCGCAGCCCGAAGCCGAACTGCACCCCCCCGGCCAGCACCGCCTGCCACACACCCGGCAGCGAGAAATGGACGCCAAACGGCATTAGCAGCATCGGCAACAGCAGCGGCACCACCAGCGCACACGCCATCGCCGCCGGCCAGCCGTCCCGCACCGGGCGCGCCCGCTCGATCGACGCGCCGCCATACCCGGCCGCCTCCAGCGCCGCGAGCAGGCTGCCCACCCCAACCAGCCCAGTCACGCGCACCCGCTCGGTCGCCAGATTGACCTCGGCCGCGCTCACGCCGGGCACGCGCAGCAGCGCCCGCTCCACCCGCCCCACGCACGCTGCACAGCTCATGCCGGAGACGCTGAGGTCTATCCGCCCCGCCGGGATGCGCTGTCCACCGTCCATGCTTACCTATAAGCCTCGTGCAACCGTCATTAGGAGCGCGCCATGCAGCAGTTCAACGTGTCCGGTATGACGTGCCAGCATTGCATCCGTGCTGTCACGCAGGCGGTGCAGGGCATCGACCCCGCCGCATCGGTCCAGATCGACCTTGCCACCGGCCACCTCGCGGCCGGCACCACCGCCAGCGCCGCTGCGATCATCGCCGCGATCGAGGCCGAGGGCTACCGCGCCACCACAGCCTAACCTTTGTCCCGCATGACCCGCGCCTTGTCCCGCGCCCAATCACGCGCCGCGATCGCCTGCCGCTTGTCCTGCTTCTTCCGCCCTTCGCCCACGCCTAGCAGCACCTTGGCCACGCCGCGGTCATTGAAGTGGATCTGCAGCGGCACAAGCGTCAGCCCGTCCCGGGTGCTGGCGCCGATCAGCTCGCCGATCTGCTTGTGCTTCAGCAGCAGCTTCCGCGGCGCCCGCGGCTCGAACCGGGACAGCACTCCCGCCTGATATTCCGGAATGTAGCAGTTGAACAGGAACAACTCGCCGTCCCGCTCCCCGGCCCAGGCCTCCGTCAAAGTCGCGCGGCCATGCCGCAAAGACTTCACCTCCGGCCCCTTCAGTACCAACCCGGCCTCCATCGTCTGCTTGATGGTATAGTCGAACCGCGCTTTACGATTTTGCGCCGCGATACCATGGGAGATCAGGCCGGACTTCTTCTTCGTCTTGGACTCGGCCATTAATTGAGCAGCCCAGCCCCCTGCATCGCCGCCCACACCTGGTCCCGCGTGCCATCGGTAATCGGCGCCATCGGCAACCGGCAATACTCGGAACCATGGCCCAGCAGGCTTGCGCCATACTTCACCGGGCCCGGGTTGCTCTCGCTGAACATCGCGTCATGCAGCGGCAGCAGCCGGTCCTGAATCGCCATCGCCCGCTCGATTTGTCCATCCGCCCAGGCCCGGTGCATCTCGCTGCATAGCCGGGGCGCCACGTTGCCCGTGACACTGATGCAGCCTGCCCCGCCCGCCGCCAAGAACGCCAGCGCCGTGTGATCCTCCCCCGACATCTGGTCGAAATCCGGCCCGCACGCCGCTTTGGTGTGCAACGGCCGGGTCAGGCTGGCGGTCGCGTCCTTGACGCCCACGATGTTCTTGTGCCGCGCCAGCCGCGCCATGGTCGCCACGCTCATATCCACCACGCTCCGCGGCGGAATGTTATAGATCACGATCGGCAGATCGACGGTATTGGCCACCGCCATGAAGTGAAGGTACAGCCCCTCCTGGGTCGGCTTGTTGTAATACGGCGTCACCACCAACGCCCCGTCCGCCCCGGCCTCCTTCGCATGCTGCGCCAGCTCGATCGCCTCCGCCGTGCTGTTCGACCCCGCCCCCGCCAGCACCGGGACCCGCCCGGCCGAGACTTGTACCGCGATCTCCACCACCCGCTTATGCTCGGCATGACTGAGAGTCGGGCTCTCCCCGGTCGTGCCCACCGGCACGATTCCCTCCGTCCCCTGGCCGATCTGCCATTCGACGAACTCGGCAAACGCCCTCTCATCCAGCGCGCCATCCGGCGTGAAGGTGGTGATGAGCGCGACGTAACTGCCCTTGAACATGGCACGATCCAATTGAGACAAGACGGCGAACGTAAGCAGACGGGCCATACGCCGCAAGGCCGAACCGCGCTATGATGCCGCCATGCGCATGCTCTTGCTTTGCCTCAGCCTCGTCGCCGGTGACCCGGTGCCGGACGGCCCCCGCCTGCTGACCGCCATCCGCGCCGCGGATTGGGCCTCCGCCGACAGCATCGCCGCCACCTTGCCGGACCCGCTCGCCCGCAAGCTGGCGCAATACTACCGCCTGCTGACCCCCAACGCCGCCCGCGCGCGGGAACTCGCGGACTTTCTCGCGCAGAACCCGGACTGGCCGTCCCAGAACCTCCTCGCACGCCGCCTGTCGGAGGCCTTGCTGACCGAGCCCGATGACCTCACCGCCCAGCAAATCTGCACCGCCCGCCCGCCCGGCACGCCCGCCGCCCTGCTGCGCTGCGCCGATGCGGCCGCCCGCACCGGCCATCCCAATGAGGCCGCAGCGTCCGCCCGTGACGCCTGGGTGCGCGGCATCGACGCCGGGGCGGAGGTCGCCTTCCTCCGCCAATGGGGCCGCGTGCTGACCCGGGACGACCAATGGCGCCGCTTCGACCGCCTGGCCTGGACCGATAGCGGCGCCCCCGGCGGCCCAGCCTCCCGGCAATCCCTCCGCCTCGACCCCGCCGACCGCCCGCTGGCCGAGGCCCGGCTCGCCCTCCGCCGGGATGACCCGAACGCGCCGGCCTTGGTCTCCGTCCTTCCCCGCCGGGACGACCCGGCCCTCATGCTCGACCTTGCCCGCTGGTACCGTCGCGCCGGGCTGGACCGCGACGCCGCACAGCTCTGGGCGGCGCAGGGCGTCGCCGCCGAACAAGCGGCCCCCGACCGCCGCGGCGCATTCTGGGACGAGCGTGCGCTGCTCGGCCGCCGCCTATTGCGCATGGGCGCCCCCGCCGACGCCCTCCTTGTGTTCGACACCCCGGCCCAAACCGGAGAGGCCGCGCTCGACCTCGCCTTCCTCGCCGGCTTCACCGCGCTGCAACTCGACCGTCCTGAGGCCGCGCTGAAATATTTCGAGCGCCTGGCCACCCTCTCGCTCTCCGTCCTGACGCAAAGCCGGGCCAATTACTGGCGCGCACGGGCGCTCACCGCGCTGGGCCGCCCTCCGGACGACGCCTACGCCGCCGCCGCCCTCTGGCCCACCACCTATTACGGACAGCTCGCCGCCCGCACCCGCGGCGAGACCGAATCGGCCTTGCAGGCCCGCCTGCGCGCCGGCGGTGACCCGGCCTGGACCAAAGCCGAGGCGCAGCTCCTGCTGGACCGTGAAATCGCCCGCGCCGCCATCCTGCTCACCGCCTGGGGCGATCCGCGCCGTGCCCGCCCGTTCCTGATCCGCCTCGATGACACTGGCCCCACCCCGCCGCAGCGCTCCATGTTGGCGCACATGGCCGCGGATTTCGGCCTGCCCGACCAAGCCGTGGCGCTGGCCCGCCGCGCCGGACGGGACGGCTATACCCTGCCCCAAGCCGGTTGGCCCCGCCCGTTCTCCCCACCCCCGGGCATCGACGCCGCCGTCGTCCTGGCGCTGATGCGGCAGGAAAGCAGCTTCGACGACGCCATCGTAAGCCCCGCCGGCGCCCGCGGCCTCATGCAGCTCATGCCCGCCACCGCAGCCACCGTCGCCCGCAGCCTCGCCGTCCCGGTCAACGTGCCCGCGCTGACCGAAGACCCTGCCTACAACATGCGTCTCGGCACCGCCTACCTCCAGGGCCTGCTGACCCAATTCGGCTCCGTCCCGCTGGCCTTGGCCGCCTACAATGCCGGACCCCGCCGGGTCACCGACTGGCTCACCGCCAATGGCGACCCACGAATAGGCCCGGTCACGATGGTCGACTGGATCGAGCTGATCCCCTTCAACGAAACCCGCAACTACGTGCAGCGAGTCATGGAGAATATCACCATCTACCAGGCCCGGCCATGAAGCCGGCGATTTTGGGAAAACGTGGCGTGGCCAGCGTGATCGGAGTCGGCTTCCTACCCCGGGCACCCGGCACTTGGGCGTCGGCAGCCGCCCTCATCGCCGGCTGCGCACTCCTGCCCTGGCCCGGCGCCCTCCCCGTCGCGGCCGGGCTGGCCTGCGCCGCCGGCTTCTGGGCCATCCCGGGCGCCGTGCCGGACTGGGAGGCGGACCCGGCATGGGTCGTGATCGATGAGGTCGCCGGGCAATGGATCGCCATGCTTGGGCTCGCCGGGTTCACCTGGTATGGCGTGGCGCTGGCATTCGCCGGGTTTCGCGTGCTGGATATCACCAAGCCCGGCCCGGTCGGCTGGGCGGACCGCCAGGGTGGCGCGTTCGGCATCATGGCCGACGACATCATCGCCGGCGGCATCACCGCCGCCGGCCTCCTGGCGCTGCGCTTCCTCGGAGTGGAGCTATGACGGCCGACACAGTCCTCGACCTGTTCCGCGCCCGCGGCTGGATGCTAGCGACGGCCGAGAGCTGCACCGGCGGTGGCATCGCCGCCGCGCTGACCGCCATCGCCGGCAGCTCGGACGTCGTGGACCGCGGCTTCGTGACCTATAGCAACGCCGCCAAGACGGAGATGCTCGGCGTGCCCATCGCCTTGATCGAGACGCATGGCGCCGTCAGCGAGCCCGTGGCCGCCGCCATGGCCGACGGCGCGCTCGCCCGCTCCGCCGCCCACGCCGCAATATCCGTCACCGGCATCGCCGGGCCCGGCGGCGGCAGCCCCGATAAGCCAGTCGGCACCGTCTGCTTCGCCCTCGCCCGCCGCGATGCGTTCACAAAGACCCAGCGAATGGTATTCCCAGGTGACCGCACGGCAGTCCGGGAAGCCACTATTCAAGAAGCCCTGAAGCTATTCGGCGGCGCCGCCAAATAACCTAGCCCACGCCGTAGGGTGGAATGCGCTTGCATTCCACCCTGGCGCACGCGACTGGTTGCTAGTGCGCCATCTTCGCCGCGCGCGCCGCCTTGCTCTTTTGGCTGCGATACGCGTGCAGGTCGTCCATCGTCACATATCCCTTATGCGTGCTGTCGATCACGGCGAAGTTTTTTACCACCATGTTCCAGCCATGCGGCGGAGACGCCTGCGCCTGGGCCAGCGTCAAATGGCCGTCATGCGTGATGTTCGCTTCGTCAAACCGCTCCTGCTGCGTGCGGCGGTGACGCGGTGTGGCCGCTGTGCCCGCGGCGGCAGGCTGGGCAGGCGCCGCTATACCAGGGGCGGCCGGGGTAGTGGTAGCGCCCGGGCCTGGAGTCTGGCCCGTGGTGCTGGATGGCTGATTGCTCGGCACCGCGCTCTGCAACCGGCTCCGCAACGTCTGCGCCGGCGTCATCGGGGCGGCAGGCGCGGCCATTGGCGCACCCGACGGCGCACCAGTCGTGCCGGTCATGGGCGACACGGTTGTCTGGGCATAGGCCGAACCTATGAGGCTAAGCATGAGACCGGCCACGAGGTATGTACGCATTGTTACTCTCCCTAGTTCACAACCGCGTTACGCAGAGCGGTGGCAGCCTTTGCCACATCGGCCCGATTCACGTCCAGATGCGTACACGCGCGAATGCGGTGCGGGCCCATCGCCAGCACCAGCACCCCGGCCGCGCGCGCCCGCGCCTCGATCTCGGCGGCGCTCAGCCCGGTCTCCTGCACATCCATGAACACCAGGTTCGTCTCCGGCACCTCCACCCGGAAACCCAGCACCTGCGCCAGCCCCCGCGCCAGCTCCTTCGCCAGCGCATGGTCCTCCGCCAGCCGGTCCACGTGGTGATCCAGCGCATAAAGGCACGCGGCCGCGTTGATGCCGCCCTGCCGCAACGAGCCGCCCAGACGCTGCTTCCACTGCCACGCCCGGTCGATCACCGCCGCCGGCCCGGCCAGCACGGCCCCCAGCGGCGCACCCAGCCCCTTCGTGAAATCGAGCCATACCGTGTCATAGCCCGCCGCCATCTCTGCCGCGCCGACCCCGGACGCGACCGCCGCGTTCAACAGCCGGGCCCCGTCCATATGCGTCACCAGCCCATTCGCATGCGCCAGCGCCGCGACCTCGTTCAGCTGGTCCAGCGGCCAGACCGTGCCGCCCCCCAAATTGGCCGTCTGCTCTACCAGCACCATCCGCTGCGGCGGCGAATACCGGGACGGTCCACGCAACGCGGCGCCCAGCGTCGCGGCACTGAACTGCCCGCGCTCACCCGCCAGCGGTGACACGGACACGCCCGCCAGCGCCCAGGGCGCCCCACCCTCCGAACACGCGATATGCGACAGCGGATGCGCCAAAATCTCCTCACCGGGCCGGCATTGGGTCAGGATGGCGATCTGGTTGCACATCGTCCCGGTCGGCAAGAACATCGCCGCCTCCTTGCCCAGCAGCGCCGCCATCCGGTCGCACAGCGTATGGATGGACGGGTCGGTCCCCTCCTGCTCGTCCCCGACCTCCGCCTCGATCATGAACTCCCGCATCGCCCGTGTGGGCTTGGTCTGCGTGTCGGAGAACAAGTTGACTGAGATGCTGCCCGCGTCGAACCGCGGCGGCGCGTAACCCATCAGCTCACCGCCGGCCGCGCCGCCGGCGGATGCACCGTCACGGTGGCGGACGGCGCGCCATAGATGTCCCGCGCCCGCTTCAAGAACGCATTCACCATCCGCCGCACCGCCTCATTAAATACCACGCCGATCGCCGACTGCAGCAGGCGGCTACGGAACTCGAAATCCACGAAGAACTTCACCTCGCACCCGCGTGGATTGGGCTCGAAAATCCATTGATTGTTCAAATACCGGAACGGGCCGTTCTCGTACGCCACCTGCACTTGCTGCGGGCGGTCCAGCTTGACCCGGCTGGTGAACGACTCGCGGAACGGGCCGAACCCGATCGTGAGGTCCGCCACCAGCTCCGTCTCGGTATGCGACCGCACGCGCGCACCCACGCACCACGGCAGGAACTGCGGATACTTCCCCACATCCGCCACCAGGTCGAACATCTGCTCCCGGCTATACGGCAGCACCTTGCGCTCGGCATGCGTCGGCATGGCTCAGGCCGCGATCCGCGCCAGCCGGGCCGCCTTCAGCGCCGCGAAATCCGTATCGGCGTGATACGAACTGCGCGTGAGCGGCGTGGCGCTGACCATCAGGAACCCCTTCGCCCGCGCCATGCTGGCATACTCCGCAAACTCGTCCGGCGGCACGAACCGGTCCACCGCCGCATGCTTGATTGTAGGCTGCAAATATTGACCGAGCGTTAAGAAATCCACGTCGGCGATGCGAAGATCGTCCATCACCTGCCCGATCTCCGCCCGCTCCTCACCCAGCCCTACCATGAGCCCCGACTTGGTGAAAATGGTAGGATCCACCGCCTTCACCCGGTCCAGCAACCGCAACGATTGATAATACCGCGCCCCCGGCCGGATCGTCGGATACAGCCGCGGCACCGTCTCGAGGTTATGGTTGAACACGTCCGGACGCGCCGCCGCCACGACCTCGGCGCCGCCGGGCTTGCGCAGGAAATCGGGCGTCAGCACCTCGATCGTCGTCTGGGGCGCCGCCGCGCGCAGCGCCCGGATCACCTGCGCAAAGTGCTGCGCCCCGCCATCGGCCAAGTCATCCCGGTCCACGCTCGTGATCACCACATGCCGCAGCCCGAGCTTGGCCACCGCATCCGCCACCCGCGCCGGCTCGTCCGCGTCCAGCCCGCCCGGCACGCCGGTGCGGACGTTGCAGAACGAGCACGCGCGCGTGCACGTATCGCCCATGATCATCATGGTCGCGTGGCGCTGCGACCAGCATTCCCCGATGTTCGGGCACGCCGCCTCCTCGCAGACCGTCACCAGCCGGTTCTCACGCATCAGCGCCTGAGTGGCAAAATAGGTGGGGTGGTTGGGCGCGCGCACGCGGATCCAGTCCGGCTTCCGCTGGATAGGATTGTCCGGCCGGTGCACCTTCTCCGGATGCCTGAGGCGGTGATCGATTTCGACGCGTGTCATTCTTCCCAAGTGGCCGGAGGGTGCCGCGCCGTCAATGGGTGTCAGGCGAAACGCGGTAGGCGCTGACCCGGTAGAAGATCGTACGGTGCCTGCCAGCCCGGCACGGCGGCGATCCGGCCGAGCCATGCGTGAACGCGAGGATAGCCGACGCTCAGATCATATCCGGTTTCGTCCGCAGGATAGGAAATGTATGCGCACATCGACAGATCGGCGATGGTCGCCCGCTCTCCCAGGATAAACGCGCGCCCGGCCACTTGCATGTCCAAAATGGCCAGGAAGTCGTCCAAACGTCCGCGCATATAGGCCAAAACCGCCGGATTGGCGTTTCGCGTGAATGTTCTGGCAAACCGGTAAGGCGCCATCATGCCGGAAAGCTTCTGATTGTCCCAGAACAACCAGCGCAGCACTTCGAAGCGCTCGGCCGCATCCAGGCCGCCGAAACAACCATAGCGCTCGGCCAAATGAAGCAAGATGGGGCCGGTCTGCGTGAGGCCGATACCGTCCTCCTCCAATACTGGGATCTCTCCCATTGCGTTCACGGTCCGCCGCCATTCGGGCGTCCAGGTGATGCGGGATCCAAAATCGGTCCAGACCGGCTCGAAAGATTGGCCACACAGGGTGAGCATGAGCGCCAGCTTGTAGCTGTTCCCAGACTCGGGAAAGAAGTGCAGCCGGTATGACGTCATCGGCTAGAAATGGATTGCGCGGCCATACGCGTCCAGCACCGCCTCATGCATCGTCTCGCTCACCGTCGGGTGCGGGAACACGGTGTGCATCAGCTCCACCTCGGTCGTCTCGAGCGTCCGCGCGATCGCGTAGCCCTGGATCAGCTCGGTCACCTCGGCGCCGATCATGTGCGCGCCGAGCAGCTCGCCGGATTTCGCGTCGAACACGGTCTTCACCATGCCCTCCGGCTCTCCCATCGCGATCGCCTTGCCGTTGCCGATGAACGGGAACCGCCCCACCCGCACCTCGTGCCCGGCCGCCTTCGCCCGCGCCTCCGTCATCCCCACGCTGGCGATCTGCGGCCGGCTATATGTGCAGCCCGGGATGTTGCCGACATGCAGCGGCTTCACGTCGTTCTGCCCGGCGATCTTCTCCACGCAGATCACCCCCTCATGGCTCGCCTTATGCGCAAGCCACGGCGCCCCGGTAATATCGCCGATCGCATACACGCCGGGCTCCGCCGTGCGGCAGTATTCGTCGATCACGATATGGCTCCGCTCCACCACCACCTTGGTCGTCTCGAGCCCCATGTCTTCCACGTTACCCACGATTCCCACCGCGGAGATCACCCGGTCGACCGTCAGCTCTTGCGTCTTACCCCCCACATCGATCGTGGCGGTGACGCTATCCTTGCCCTTGACCGCCTTGGTCACCTTGGCGCCCGTCAGGATCGTGATCCCCTGCTTCTCGAACGCCTTCCGCGCGAACGCGCCGATCTCCTCGTCCTCGGCCGGCAGGATCCGGTCCACCATCTCGATCACCGTCACCTCCGCACCCATGTTGCGGAAGAACGACGCGAACTCGATCCCGATGGCGCCCGAACCGATCACCAGCAGCGATTTCGGCATCGTCTTCGGCACCATCGCATCGCGATACGTCCAAATCAGCTCCCCATCGCTCTCGAGCCCCGGCAGCTGCCGCGCCCGCGCGCCGGTGGCGATGATGATGTGCGGCGCCGTCAGCTGCGTGGTCTTACCATCCTTGCTGACGTCGACCGTATGCGCATCCCGGAACTTAGCCTGACCATCGAACACCTTGACCTTGTTCTTTTTCAGCAAGTGCCCCACGCCGGACGCCAGCTGCTTGGCCACTGAGCGCGACCGCTTGACGATGGCCGGCAGATCGAATCGGACGTTGTCCGCGGCAAACCCGAACTCCCCCAGATGATGCAGCAAATGGTTGATCTCGGACGACCGGAGCAGCGCCTTGGTGGGAATACAGCCCCAATTGAGGCAGATCCCCCCCAAATGCTCCCGCTCCACCACCGCCGCCTTCATTCCCAGCTGCGCCGCCCGGATCGCCGCCACATACCCCCCGGGCCCACCGCCTAATACAACAAGATCAAACTGTTCCATCTGACTTCCTTCCCCCTCTCCCCACGGGAGAGGGCCGGGGTGAGGGAAACGACACGCCGGGCTAGAGCATCAAAGACAGCGGATCCTCGACGATCGCCTTAAACGCCGCCATCCACTGCGCCCCTATCGCCCCGTCCGCCACCCGGTGATCCACCGACAGCGTGCAGCTCATGACCGTCGCCACCGCCAGCGCCCCATCCTTCACCACCGCCCGTGGTTCCCCGGCCCCCACCGCCAGGATTGCCGCCTGCGGCGGGTTGATGATGGCGGTGAACTCCTTCACCCCGAACATACCGAGGTTCGAGATCGAGAACCCGCCGCCCTGGAACTCCTCCGGCTTCAGCTTGCCGCTCTTGGCCCGCGCCGCCAGATCCTTCATCGCCGCGCTGATCGCCACCAGCCCCTTGGTATCCGCCTGCCGGATGATGGGCGTGATCAGCCCATCCGGGATCGACACCGCCACGCTGATATCGACGTCGGTGTACTGCGCGATCGCCTCCTCGGTGAACGACGCATTGAGGCCGGGCACCCGGCGCAGCGCCACCGCGCACGCCTTGATCACGAGGTCATTCACCGAAAGCTTGAACCCGCCCTCCTTCGGCGCCCGCCCATTCAGCTCGGACCGCAACTTCAGCAACGCATCCAGCTCGACATCCATCGTGACATAGAATGTCGGCACCTGCTGATGGCTCTCCGTCAGCCGCTTGGCGATGACCCGGCGCATCGTGCTGTTCGGCACCAGCGTATGCGGCGCGGTGATCGTCACCGCCTTCGCAGGCGGCGCCATGCCCGGCGATGACACGACCGCCACCGGCGCCTCCGCCTCCCGCGCGCCCGCTTGCGGCTGCACTGCCTCGGCCGCCGGCCGGTGCCCCTCGATATCCGCCCGCACGATGCGCCCATTCGGGCCGGTGCCGTGCACCGCGCTCAGATCGATCCCCGCCTGCGCCGCCATCCGCTTGGCCAACGGCGACGCAAACACCCGCTCACCACTCGCCTCGGCCTTGGCCGGTGCCTGCGCAACCGGTGCAGGTGCGGGCGCAGGCCCAGGCGCAGGCACCGGCGCCGCCTCGGCCTTGGGTGCCGCCTTCGGCGCCGGCGCCTCGGACCCATCCCCATCCATCACCGCGATCGGCTCGTTAACCTTCACGTTCGCCGTCCCGTCCGGCACCAGGATGCGGCTCAAAACCCCCTCGTCGACGGCTTCCACTTCCATCGTCGCCTTGTCGGTCTCGATCTCCGCCAGCACGTCGCCAGACCGCACCTGGTCGCCCTCTTTCTTCAGCCACCGCGTCAGCGTGCCCTCCGTCATCGTCGGAGACAGCGCCGGCATCAGAATATTCGTCGCCATGGCCCGCTCCTCAGACGATCTTCTTCACGGCCGCTACCACCCAATCCGGCTGCGGCAACGCCAGTTTCTCGAGGTTCGCCGCATACGGCAGCGGGACATCGAGCCCCGTCACCCGCACCGGCGGCGCGTCCAGATAGTCGAACGCCTGCTCGATCACCTGCATCGCGATCTCGCAGCCGATCCCAGCATATGGCCACCCCTCCTCGACCGTCACCAGCCGCGACGTCTTCTTCACGCTATCCACCACCGTCTGCGTGTCCAGCGGACGCAGCGTGCGCAGATTGATCACCTCCGCCTCGATCCCCTGCCCGGCCAGCACCTCCGCCGCCTTCAGCGCTACGCCCACCATGATGGAATAGGTCACGATGGTCACGTGTGTCCCCGCCCGCTCGACCTTGGCGCGCCCGATCGGCACCAGGAACTCCTCATCGATTGGGCACTCGAACGTCTGGCCGTACAGGATTTCGTTCTCGAGGAAGATGACCGGGTTAGGGTCTCGGATCGCCGACCGCAGCAAGCCCTTGGCGTCCGCCGAAGACCACGGCGCCACCACCTTCAGCCCCGGACAATGCGCGTACCAGCTCGCGTAATCCTGGCTATGCTGCGCCGCCACGCGGGACGCCGCCCCGTTCGGCCCCCGGAACACGATCGGGCAGCCCATCTGCCCCCCCGACATATATAGTGTCTTCGCGGCCGAGTTGATGATCTGGTCGATCGCCTGCATGGCGAAGTTGAACGTCATGAACTCCACGATCGGACGCAGACCGTCCATCGCCGCCCCCACCGCCATACCGGTGAACCCATGCTCGGTAATGGGCGTATCGATAATCCGCCGCGGCCCGAACTCATCCAGCAAGCCCTGGCTGATCTTATACGCACCCTGATACTGCGCGACCTCCTCGCCGATCAGGAACACCTTGTCATCCCGGCGCAGCTCCAGCGCCATCGCGTCCCGCAGCGCCTCCCGCACGGTAGTGGGCTTGGTCGCCCCCCAATCCTGCTCGGCCGCCTGCGGCGCGGCGGGCACCATGGCCGTGCTCTTATCGGCTACGATCTTTTCAATAGGCTCCGCCGCCTTTTGCGGCGCGGCAACAGCCGGCGCTTCGTCCTTACCATCACCATTCAGCACCGCGATCGGCGTGTTCACCGCCACGGCGTCGGTGCCCTCCTGCACGAGGATCGAGGACAGCGTTCCCTCGTCCACCGCCTCCACCTCCATCGTGGCCTTGTCCGTCTCGATCTCGGCGATCACGTCGCCGGAGCGAACGTCCTCCCCCACCTTCTTCAGCCACTTTGCCAGCTTCCCCTCCGTCATCGTGGGGCTCAGGGCGGGCATCAAGATCTGCGTCGACATGGCTCAGCCTTCAACCAGGATATCGGTCCACAGCTCCCGCTCTTCCGGCTCGGGGCTGGACTGCGCGAACTCCGCCGCCTCGGCCACGCGCGCCTTGATACCGCTGTCGATCTCTTTGAACTGCTCGTCCGATACACCCATCGCCGCCAGCCGCTGATGCGCCTGCTCAATGCAATCGCGCTCTTCCCGCATCTTGGTGACCTCCTCCCGGGTGCGATACTTCGCCGGGTCGGACATGGAGTGCCCGCGGTAGCGGTAGGTATTCACCTCCAGCAGGTACGGCCCGGCGCCACTCCGGCAATGCGCCACCGCGATGTCGGCGGCGGCCTTCACGGCGCTCACGTCCATTCCGTCCACCTTCACGCCGGGTATGCCCCAGGGCGCCCCGTTCTGGCTGAGGTCATGCGAACCCGACGCCCGCTCCACGCTGGTTCCCATGCCGTACTTGTTGTTCTCGATCACGTAGATGCACGGCAGCTTCATCAGCGCGGCGATGTTGAAGCTCTCGAACACCTGCCCCTGGTTGCTGGCCCCCTCGCCGAAATACGTGGCCGAGACCCGGTCGTTGCCGCGATACCAGTTCGCCATCGCAAGCCCGGTCCCGAGGCTCACCTGCGCCCCCACGATGCCATGCCCGCCGAAGAACCGCTTCTCCTTGCTGAACATATGCATGGAGCCGCCCTTGCCCTTGGAATACCCGCCCGAGCGCCCCGTCAGCTCCGCCATCACCCCCCGCGGCTCCATCCCGCAGGCCAGCATGTGCCCATGGTCGCGGTACGACGTGATGACCTGGTCACCCTCGCCGAGCGCCGCCTGAATGCCCACCACCACCGCTTCCTGCCCGATATACAGGTGGCAGAACCCGCCGATCAGCCCCATGCCATACAGCTGCCCGGCCCGCTCCTCGAACCGCCGGATCAGCAGCATGCTGCTATACGCCGCCAGCAGCTGTTCCTGGGTCATCGCGTCGTCGCGCTGAGGAAGGGTGGCGGTGTCAGCCATGCGCGTCGCTCCGGTACAATAGTCCCTTGACCTAGCGTCCCCCCCGGCACCCGGCAAGAGCGCTGCCCTAAAAACCCTTATGCTGCAGTGCGATAACGACCCCCCACCCTATGCCCGGCGCCAAGACATGCCCTAGAATACCGCTCACCACAGCCCTGGAACCCGCCATGGACGACGGAGCGATCACCCCCACCCGGCACAAGCTGACGACCGGCGACCTCTCCCGCATGACCGAGGCCGGCATCTTCGCTGGCAACCAGCGGATCGAGCTGATCGATGGAGACCTGATCGACATGGCGCCCATCGGACAGACGCACGCCGCGACGGTGAACCTCCTCGCCAAGGCCCTCATCCTGGCCTGTGGCGACCGCGCCATCGTCTCCGTGCAAAACTCGGTCGAGCTTGACCCGCTGAACGAGCCTCAGCCCGATTTCGCCATTCTCCGCCCTCGCGCCGACTTCTACGCCCGGGGAGCAAAGCCCGGCCCCGCCGACATCCTGCTGCTGATCGAGGTCGCCGACAGCTCGGCCCAGTTCGACCGCACGGTCAAACCCCCCCTTTACGCCCAAGCAGGCATCGCCGAATACTGGATCGTCGACCTGCAACGCCGCGTCGTTGAAGCGTACTCGCTTCCGTCAGGCGCTACCTACGCGAGTATGACCAAGCACAAGTCCGGTGAACAGCTTGCCCTCCGCGCCGACCAAGCCATCAAAATCACACTCGCGCTAATGTTCGCGACATGAGTATCCAGCCATTGCGAAGCGCCATTGGCATTCTCAGTCCGGCAGGCAGGCATCAGCCAGCGCGAATGAACCCGCCCCCCAGCACCCGGTCCCGCTGGTAGAACACGCAAGCCTGACCCGGCGCCGCCAACGCCGGCTCGGCCAAGATCACCTCCGCCCCGTCTGCCGTTCGCCGCACCATCGCCGCGTGCGCCGCCTCCCGCGCGCGCAGTTTCACCGTGCACGCCAGCTCGTCCGGCGGATCCATCAGCCAATTCAGCTCCGACACCAGCACACGCTTCGATCCGGACACACGCGGCCCAACCACGACCCGGCGCCGCCCAGCCTCCACCGCCACCACCGCCTGCCGCGCCCCGCCATCCCACGTGCCCGCGCCAAGCCCCCGGCCCTGCCCCACCGTAAACCGCGCCACCCCCGCATGCTGGCCCAGCACGCGCCCGTCCTGCGTCACGATCTCACCCGCCGCCGCCGCATCCGGCCGCAGCTTCTCCACGACGGCCGCATACTTGCCATCCGGCACGAAACACAGATCCTGACTATCCGGCTTATCGGCCACCTCGAGCCCGAGCCGCATCGCATGCGCCCGCACCGCCGCCTTGTCCGGCATGTCGCCCAGCGGAAACCGGGTGAACGCGAGCTGATCCCGCGTGGTGGCGAATAGGAACCAGGACTGGTCCCGCGCGGGGTCGGTGGCGCGGTGCAACTCGGGCCCATCCACCCCATCGACCCGGCGCACATAATGCCCAGTCGCCATCGCCTCGGCGCCCAAATCGCGCGCCAACCCCAGCAAATCCGTAAACTTCACGCTCTGATTGCATCGCACGCACGGCACCGGCGTCCGGCCCTCGGCATAGCTATCGGCAAAATCCTGCATCACGGCGCTGCGGAACCGAGCCTCGGCATCCACCACGTAATGCGCGATTCCCAGCCGGTCCGCCACGTTCCGCGCATCATGAATGTCCCGCCCGGCACAGCACGACCCCCGCCGCCCGGCCGTCCCGTCATACAGCTGCAGCGTGACGCCGATCACCTCATGCCCGGCCTCCGCCAGCAGCCCCGCCACCACGGAGCTATCAACGCCGCCTGACATGGCCGCGACGATCCGCACCTCACCCCCCGGCGTTGCGCGTGCTGGATGGCAGGCGCACCACGAGCCCATCCAACGCCGGAGTCATTACGATCTGGCAGCCGAGCCGGCTCGTCTGCTCCAGCCCGAACGCCAGATCCAGCATGTCCTCCTCGTCCTCGGTCGGCTTCGCCAGCTTGCCGAACCAGCTCGCATCCACGATCACGTGGCACGTGGAACACGCGAGCGACCCCTCGCACGCCCCCTCCACGTCAACCCCATGCTTATGCGCGATCTCGAGCACGCTGAGGCCGAGCGGCGCGTCCACCTCACGCGGCGAGCCGTTCTTCTCAATAAAAGTCATCTTCGGCATCTCAGGCCTCAATTGCTGCGCGGGACAGGGCGTCCGCGGCGAAATCCACGTCGGCGGCGGAGGTAAAGCGTCCCAGACCCAGACGCAAGGTGCGGGACGCCGCCTCATCCGGCAGCCCCAGCGCCCGCAATACATAGCTCGGCTCGATCTCGGCCGAGCTACAGGCCGACCCGGTGGACACGCACAAATCCGGCACCGCCTGCATTATCGCCAGCGCCGGCCTGGGAAAGGTAAGGTTGAGGTTGCCTGGAATCCGGTGCAACGCAGACCCATTCAGCGTCGCCGGCACCCGGATCCCCGCCCATAGCCGGTCGCGCAGCCCGGCTAGCCGCGTCGCCTCCTCTGCCATCTCCAGCCCCGCCAGCCGGCACGCCTCCCCCAGCCCAACCACCAGCGGCGCCGGCAGCGTCCCCGCGCGAAACCCCCGTTCCTGCCCGCCACCGGAAAACAGCGGAGTCAGCCGCACCCGCGGCCGCCGCCTTACATAAAGCGCCCCGACCCCCTTCGGCCCATACAGCTTGTGCCCGCTCAGGCTCAGCAGATCGATTCCATCCACATCCAGCGCGATCTTTCCCACCGCCTGCGCCGCATCGGTATGGAACAGCGCGCCATGCGCATGCGCCAGCGCAGCCAAGGCCGGCAGGTCCTGGATCACCCCTGTCTCATTATTCACGGCCATCACGCTCACAAGCACCGTCGGCACCGCCAACGCCTCGGCCAGCACCGCCGGGTCGAGCCGCCCGTCCGGCATGACGGGCAGGACAACCGGATCGAACCTCTCCTCCGCCAGGTCCCGCACGCTCTCCAGCACGCATTTATGCTCGGTCGCCACCGTCACGACCCGGCGCCGCTCGCCGCCATGCGACGCATGGAATCGGGCCGCGCCCTTGATGGCGATGTTGTTCGCCTCGGTCGCTCCACTGGTGAACACGATTTCGCGCGCATCCGCGCCAATCAGCGCCGCAACCTGCGCGCGGGCCGCCTCTACTGCCGCCTCCGCCTCCTGCCCCATCCGGTGCTCGGCGCTATGCGGATTGCCAAAACGCTCGGTAAACCAAGGCCACATGACCTCCAGCACCCGTGGATCGCAAGGCGTAGTGGCCTGGTTGTCGAGGTAGATTGGGCGGTTCGGACGCATCCCCCTCATATGGTTCACGAACCCGCACAAGCCAGCCAAACCTGCGCCACCTCAATCCTTCCTTAACCTCTGCTCCGTATATTGAGATCGAGCGAGCACAGCGAGACACCTATGCAAATCGAACTCGAGAGCAGCCTCCAAGACCTGATCCCGGTCACCCTCCCCAACCCGGCCACCGACCGGCGGCGGATGGAGCGGGACCTGAAACAGGCCATGCAGCACGGGCGCTTGCAGCTATACTACCAGCCCCGCCATGCCTTGGCGAGCGGCGCGATGCTGGCCCGCGACGCCCGCATCCGCTGGCCGGACCGCCGCCACGGCATGGTCCCCGCCGCATCCTTCATGCCCGTCGCCGAACGGAGCGAGTTGATCAACCTCATCGGCGCCTGGATGTTGACCGAGGCCTGCGCCTACGCCGAAAGCCGCGGCGACACGCTGGCGCTCTCGGTCGCGGTCTCCCCCAAGCAGGTGCAGTCCGGCGCGCTCCTCACCCAGGTCGGCCTGGCGCTCGACCGCTCGGGCTTCGCGCCGGAACGGCTCGAGCTCGAGCTGACCGAGCCGGTTTTCCTCGACGGCGACATCGACACGCTGCTGACCTTGTCCGCCATTCGCGACCTCGGCATCGGCCTGAGCCTACAGGGCTTTGGCGCCGGGCACGTGAGCCTGAGCCGGCTAAAGCGGCTACCGCTCACGACCTTGAAGCTCGACCCTTCGCTCATCCGCGACCTGCCGCAGGACCGGGAAGACGCCGCCATCATCCAGGGCGTGGTCCACACCGCAGACGCCATGGAGCTCACGGTCGTCGCCGAAGGGATCGAGCGTGAGCCGCAGCGCGCCCTGCTTGCCGCACTCGGCTGCCAGCAGGGCCAGGGCTCGCTATATAGTCCGCAGGACCCGCACGCCCTTTCACCCCGCGCCTGACCATGCCAATTTCGGGTCCCGCATCGAGGACACCGCCATGCCCGCCTATTGGATCTCCACCTACCGCGCTGTCACCAACCCCGAGGGCCTCGCCCGCTACGCCGCCCTGGCCGGCCCGGCCATCACGGCCGGCGGCGGCCGCTTCCTCGCCCGCGGCACCGCGGCGGCCTGGTTCGAGGGTGGCCTGGAACAGCGCACGGTGCTGATCGAGTTCGACAGCGTGGACCAAGCCCTCGCCACCTATCATAGCCCCGCCTACGCCGAAGCCCTGAAACACATCCCCGGCGCCGCCGACCGCGACATCCGCATCGTGGCCGGCGTGTAGCCCACACGCCCGCGCTCCACCCCCCTCTCCCGCTGGCGGGAGAGGGCCGGGCTGAGGGTGGAAGCCCCACCCACAACGCATGACCGGCTAGGCTCGATGTCGCGAGGACTACCCCCCCGCAACATAGGCCTTCAAGCTATCGACCTCCTGCGCCTGCTGCTCCAGCCGCGCCTTTACGATGTCGCCGATGCTCACGATCCCGACCAGCCGGTCGCCCTCCATCACCGGTAGGTGCCGGAACCGCCCATGCGTCATCATCTCAGTCGCTTCCACCACCGTCGTGGACGCTGCAGCGATATGCAGGTCCCGTGTCATCAGCTGCGCCGCACTCATCTCCAGCGTGCGCGCGCCGTTCTCGGCCAGGCTGCAGACGATGTCACGCTCGCTCACGATCCCCAGCAGCTGATCCGCGCTGTCCATCACCAGCACCGCACCGATCCGGCGGGACGTCAGGCACTTCGCCACCTCGGCGATGCTCGCCGTCGGCGCCACGCGGGCCACGTCGCTGCCTTTATGCCTCAGGATTGCGCTTACTGTCATCGGACCGCCTCCTTATGGGAAACGGTCACGCTGCACCTAACGGGCCGGCCAATGCAACCAGTAGGTTCGCATGTGCAGCATTCGCCCTACTCAACCAGCGCGGGTGCCTGCACCTTCTGCTTCATCGCCACCCGCGGGACCAGCACCGCAACGGCCAAGGTCGCCAGCGCCACGGCGAACACCGCCCAGAACGTCAAGTGCAGCGAGTGCCCGAGCGCCACCCGCACCGCGTCCAGCCCCACGCCGGGATGGTCCAGCAAGGCCCGGATCTCGTCATAATTCACCGCCTCACCCACCAGCGGATGCGCCAGGCTGATGTTCAGCACCACCCCCAGCAACGTCGCCCCGAGCGTGCTTCCAAGGTTGCGCGAGAATATGTTGGACGCCGTCGCCGCCCCCCGGTCCGCCCAGCCCACGCTGTCCTGGATGATGACGATGGCGGCCGTGTTCAGAAACCCCATCCCGAGCCCCATCACCAGCGACCCCAACCCCGCCACCAGCGGCGAGCCGCCGGGCGCGAGTAACAGGAACGCCAGCCCGCCCACCGGCAACAGCCCGGCGCCGAACAGCAGCGGCGTGCGCAGCCCGAACCGCGGAAACCCCTTGGCGCACAACGTGGCCCCCACCGGCCACCCCAGCACCATCGCCGTCAGCGCATACCCGGCCACCTGCGGCGACCGCCCCAGCACCCCCTGCACATACAGCGGCAGGAAGGTCGTGAGCCCGATCACCGCCATGCCGCTCAGCAACGTCGCACTGTTCGCCGTGGCGATCGCCCGCTTGGCCCACAGCCCGAAATCCATCATCGGCGCCACCGCCCGCCGCTCCTGCAGCACGAACAGCACGCCCCCGAGCCCTGCCACCACGGCCGCCGCGACGGCGCTCCGCGGCGCAGCACCCCCCGCCTGCGTCAGCGCGACCATCACCGCCGCCACCGTCACCACGAACAGCCCGGCGCCCACCGTATCCACCGGCGCCCGCTCCCGTACCGCGCCTTCCTTCAAGTAGGTAATGAACCCATACGCCGCCGCGATGCCGACCGGCACGTTGATCCAGAACACCCACGCCCAGCTCAGATACTGAATGATCAACGCCCCGGCCAACGGCCCCAGCACTGAGGAAATCCCCCACACGCTCGCCAGCCACCCCTGGATCTTGCCCCGCTCCTCCACCGTATAGAGGTCCCCCACCACCGTCAGCGCCACCGGCTGGATCGCCCCGGCCCCCACCCCTTGCAGCAGCCGGAACACGATCAACGACGGCATGGACCAAGCGAACCCGCACAGCACGGACCCCACCAGGAAGATGGCGATCCCCACCAGCAAGACCGGCTTCCGCCCATAGACATCCGCGAGCTTCCCAAACACCACCGTCATCGCCGTCTGCGTGAGCAAGAACGCGCTGAATACCCACGCATACAGGTGCAAATCCCCCAACTGCCCGGCGATTTGCGGCATCGCGGTCGAAACGATGGTCGCCTCGATCGCAATCATGAACATCGCCGCCATGACGGAAGCAAGAATGAACGGCCGGCGAAGCGATGACTGCATCATCCACCCGAAATACGCCCTTTGCCGCACCGCGAAAACCCAGCCAACCCTCACGGTGCCGTGACCACACCCACCCCACCCCTCCGGCAGAGCACCGGAATACGCTCTTCCAACCATCAGCCCTGACCTGGACGAAAATGCCGCTGCCTCAAGCCGCGTCCAGCACCCGGGTGGCTTAGAGCCGAGCGCGGAACGGACGCGCGCATGCGCCACATCAGGCCAAGCTGTTCCGAAACGGTCCAGTCCCCGGAACGCGACCCTTACAGAATGTGGGCTCTACATCACTGGGCTAGGCCTGCTTGAGCTTGTATCGGCCTGACTGCTTTGGGCCCCAAACTCACGAAATCCGCCGTTCGCAGTTTGTCGTAATCTGGCCGGGAGCGGACGGTCCGCTCTGGAGCGCGCATAGGAGGATAGCGGACGATAGCAGCGTAGCGGTGCTACCGGTCTCACATGACTTGTCAATTCGTCAAAGCAGCACTTATCGTATTGCTTTAAGGATCTGCTTGATATAGCGGCCCTCGTAGACGTGAAAAATGCCGTTGGACGCAAGCCGGACCATCCCCGCGTAGCCAAGCCGGGATTGTCGGCTGTCATCCTCTTAAAGAAAGAACACGGGCGATCCGCTCAGGCCATCGAAGTCGTCGATAGTCAGTGTATGGTCGCGTCGCACTCGGAATTCGATGTGGGCCGGCATAGACTCTCTGCGGTCGGTTTCCAGATACAGCTTAGAAAAACGCGAAACATACCCTTCAAACGACATGGCGTCCGGATCATCGAAGTTACCCGCCAATTCGGTGAACTGAGTCGGATAGCCAATGGCGAAGTATAATTTTACGTTCTGCTCGCCGACCTGGTCGAGGGTAAGAATGTGTGTCACGTCGAAGAACATATTTGCCGGATTTACGCTTTGCGTTTGTGCACCGAAATGCAGGAGGATGATGTCCTCGGCAACGTTGTGGTCTTCGTGGTCCGCAAACGACGGGCGGATGTATTGCGAGCAGGTGAGGGCGACGCGCTTCTTGCCGCTTTCCACAACAATGCAGGCCTCGTTTGGCTGCCTTGCTGCGCCGGTTCTTCCAAGCTGATGGCTGGTGCTTATCAGCACGAGCTTTTGCATGTAGCGAGCGAGGAAACATGTTCCGGCGATAGAAAGTTCGTACTCGCTGCCAGGATTATAGAACGTCATCGGCTTGCAGAACCTGACCATGTTGTCGAGGACTTTGTTGAAGCGCACCCAGACGCCATTCATCTCGACTGAAGTCTTCTCCATCGCCGTTTGAATGGAGGAGCCAGGAGGAAATACCATTTGCCGATCTCCAGTGCGATGCTGTCGACTACGGTTCGAGGGCGATTATTGTCAGGCGTCGCCCACATTGGCCAGCGTCACTCAAACATTAATGAGGTGGCGCAAGTTTCAGCTCGCCATAGAGGGAGTGCAACCTCGTCCAGGCGGCATCGAGAATCTGCTTCGACGCATCCATGCAGTAGCTGTATGGGTCGTCGGTATCGTTCGTAGCAATGACCAGGCACATTTCGCCCTTGGTCACTTTGTGGGTGTTGTGGCGGCGGCATTTTCGTTGGCGCTGAGCTTGCTCCACGCTGACATGACCGAGAATGTCTCTGACTTTAGGCATCTTCTGCTGGCCTCCCTTTCAGAGAATCCCTGATCTGGTCGCCCAGCATGTCCAAGGCTGCCAAAGCATCCTCGTTGTCATCTGCTCCCGGATTTCTGCGGCTACCGGATGTGATTCCAAGATGTTCGTTGACGGCTTTGCTGAGCAATTTCGTGACCGCCGCGCGATTGCTTTGCCCGGCTACACGCTTGTCGATCTTTCCCACCTCGCGGCCATTGAGCGACAGGCCCAGTTCTTTCAGGATTCGTGCGACGACCGAACCCGTGCGCTGAGCCAGACGCTTTCTGGCCTGCACGCGCCTGGCCTGCGGCTGAACCGGCAGTGACGAAGTATCGGAGACGGTGCCGGCCGCCTGTTTCTGGCGAAGCGTTTCCCTGAGCTGTTCCTTCGTAACACCCAGATCGCGAACACGCAGGCCGGCACCCACCTCGTGGTTGAGCATCTCGTCAAGAACGCGGTCGTCGTCGGGGTCAAGGAATGAGCGGTTGATGAAGGAGCCGATGATCTCGCTGTCAACAAGCATACCCACATCGAAGCGGCGCGGCTCACCGTTGCCTTCCTCTCCGCTGTCGTCCCCGGCAATCAACCACTGTTTGATCATCGCTTGATCGTCCAAATCGATCTCGCGGAAATCGTCCCAATGGGCGTCGGTGTTCAGGCCGACATGGGAAACGATGTAGGCATGGTTATCCGGGTGGTCGGCTTGAGCCTCGTGCACCACCCGCATGACGCGGCCGACGAACTGGATGTAAGGGGACAAACTGGCAAAGGGGCGGAAGATTGCCGCCACGCTCAGCGGAGGATGGTCGAATCCTTCGCCCAGCATCTGCACCTGCACGATGCAATCGAGCTTGCCGCTGCGAAGGTCGGCAATGATGCCGTCCTTCTTTTCGTCATCCATCTCGCTGTAGATCTCGTGCGCCTTGAGCTTCCGTTCCTCATATAGCGCGCGGATTTGGCGGGCGTGATCGACGGAGCAGGCGACCGCGATAAGCTGGTGCCTGAATCCGGTGCGGTGCCGCAGTTCTTCTAGATATTTTATGCTCGCATCGACAATATGCCGGTTGCATTCGGGAGCTAAGGCGACGCCACGGCGGAACCAGGCTTGCTCCCTCAGCTTCATCACCTCGTCGAGCGTGTGGCGTCTGATATCGTCGCGAAAAGTGAAAGAGATTTCCGACGGCGCGACGTTTCGCGAGTGAATCTGCTTGATGTACCCCTTCACCATGGCCCTGGTGAACGGGTATTTGTAGATGACCTTGCCGACCGGCCGCGAGCCGTCGCTGCGGAATGGCGTCGCTGTGAGGCTGATGACCTTCGCATGCGGGAATCGCTCGAACACCTTGGCCCAACTGGGGGCAACGTTATGGTGGCCTTCGTCCACCATGATCATATCGAAGTAGGTCGGCGGAAACTGCGGCAGCCAGCGATTAGCAGAGCTGGCAAGCTGGTGAATGTTTGTCACCACAAATTGGCTGGCGTTGCAGTCGTGCAGATTGGCATCGACGCCATCAAGCACCGCGCGGTACGGCCCGGCCGAAAAATCGTGGATGACGCCGGTGCGTTGCCAGAAGTTCTTGGGGTCGCTGACATCGAGGGCATCGGCCACCCCTTTGCGTATCGTGAGGTTCGGCGTGATGACGAGCGCACGCCCTTTGGCGATGCCGAAGGGAAGGGTGGCGATCACGCCGGTTTTGCCACAGCCGACCGGGATTTGCAGGATGACCGGTTCGTTCGAGATTTCGAAGTGCTGGCGCACTGCTCGATGCGCCCCTTGCTGCGGTTCGCGAATTTTAGCGTTGGCCTCAATGTCGGCGATGATCGTCTGAAAGAGATGATCGGGCTGCTCCGCCGCCATCTCGGCCCGCTGGTATTCGAGCCGGAAGGATTCGAGGTCTGGACGGCGATAAAAGCGGTACCCGCTGCCTGAACGTCTTACGGGTTTTAGATGACCGGACTTGTCCCAGCGGCGCAAGGTATCTTTGGATACGCCGATATAGTCGGCCGCTTCGGCCAAAGTCAGAAAGTCGGGCGCCTTATTGGGTAACATGGGGCAACCATATGCAAATGTCGTCACGACGAGTCAAGGCTGTTTCTCGGCACCAGACGCTAGTGCAACATGAAAGATGTTACGTGGCGTGTGTTGGTGTAGCCGATGCTGCGGTCAACAGTGTCCGCTTTCGGAAATAACCGAGGGCCGCTGAACGTCCGGGATGAGGCGCCTAGCGGCCTTAATCCGCTAGTGCCGAACGTCCGCTTCTGAGAACGGCCGAAATGCTGCTCAACGACCGACATGAAGTCGACAGCAACGGCCGCGCTTGGCTAAAATACAATTCCAGTTCCCCTGCCGCCAGCCCCCCAAACGCCCCCACCCCAGGCAAGCGCCGACCGATCATGGAACCGCCCCAACGATCCTCAAACCCAGCAATCCACCCTGAACCCGTCACATGACCCCCAACAAGGAATGTTCCTACCTCCCTCCAATGCACACCCCCATCCCCCCCCTCACCCCCCCAGACGACGAAGCCTACTACCGCGCCGTCGTGTATGACCTCGTGAACCGCGGCGCAGACCTCGCCAGGCTGGTGCACGAGCGCGCGGCCGAACAGCCCGAAATCGGCCATACCATCGCCTTCGACCGCATCGCCCGTACCATCCGCCGCATCAACGCGCGCCCGCACCATCGCCTCCAACCCACCCAAGCGCCGCGCCGAACGCACGCAAGCTCGTTAGACGATCATTCGCGGCGTGGAAGACGCGATCGAGGCCAGGCGGCGCCCCCGGCCGAGACCGGGATCATCCACCAGGAACTTCACCGACGCCTCGATGACGCCGCGGTCGAGCGCGATCTCCGTTCCGACCCAGCCCGTCACGGCACCAGCCACTCCTGAACCGCATCTGCCCCGGTCCAGGCGAAGCGCGCCCGGCGATGCCCCTCCCGCGCCAGATGCAGCCACTCCAGCCCGGCCATCGCGATCCGGACCACCGCAAAATGACCGAACGCAGCCGCCTCGTCCCCGCTCACGACCAACGCCGGATCGGGCACGGCCCGGCCCGGCTCACCCAACACACGATACGATGCCCGGGCACCAGCATGCAGGCGCGCCCACTCCGCCCGTGCCATGTCATCCCCGGTCAACACCGCGGCAACACCGTCCACCCGCACCTGCACCTGCGCCCCGGCATCCCAGAACAGCAACGCCACCGCCGGGTTACCAGCCAGCGCCACGATCTTCGCCGCCCGCACGTCGCTATGCACCGTCAACACCCGAGCCGCCGGGTCGAACGCGCGCAGCACCACGGTGCGCAGCTGCGGCCGCCCGTCCGCCCCCACCGTGCCCAGCGCCGGCGTCCGATACGGCGAGCGGCGGTCCGCCACCCCGCGTGAGATCAAGCGGAACGCGTCCTGGCGAATGGCATCCAAATCCGGCATGCCCCCACGTTAGCGTGCAATGCAGCATTTGCGAGGCCTGGCCCCTCGACAGAACGCGCGCCCCGCCCAATAAGGGCGCAGCATTACGGAAATGAGGCTCTTTGAATGGACCGGATCGAGGCGGCGGGCCTGCAGGTTGCGCGCGAACTTCATGCCTTCGTGACCGAGGCCCTGCCCGGCACCGGCGTCAGCGCGGACGGGTTCTGGTCCGGCTTCGCCGACATGGTCCGCAGCCTCAGCCCCCGCAATGCCGCCCTTCTCGCCGAGCGGGAGGCCATGCAGGCGCAGATCGACGCGTGGCACCAGGCCCAAGGCCCGTCCGCGCACGATGCCGAAGCCTATGCCGACTTCTTACGCAGCATCGGCTACCTCCTGCCCGAACTCCCGGCCTTCCAGGTCGAGACCGCCAACGTGGACCCCGAGATCGCCTCGATCGCCGGGCCGCAGCTAGTGGTGCCGGTCATGAACGCCCGCTATGCGCTGAACGCCGCCAACGCCCGCTGGGGCAGCCTGTATGACGCGCTCTATGGCACCGACGCCCTGCCCGATACCGGCGGCGCCGGACGCGGACCCGGCTACAACAAGGTGCGCGGGGACGCCGTCGTCGCGCGCGCCCGCCAAGTCCTGGACCTCGCCGCCCCGCTGACCGAGGGTTCGCACGCCGACGCGACCGGCTACGCGGTGGAGGCCGGTCAGCTCGAGATTACCCTCGCCGGCGGCGGCCATACCGGCCTCGCCACCCCCGCCAAGTTCGCCGGCTATACCGGTGAGCCCGGCGCCCCCACCGCCGTCCTGCTCAAGAACCACGGCCTCCATCTCGAAATCCGTATCGACCGCGGCCACAGCATCGGCGCCACCGACCCGGCGGGCATCGCCGATATCATCCTGGAATCCGCCATCAGCACGATCCAGGACTGCGAGGACAGCGTCGCCGCCGTGGACGCCGCCGACAAGGTGGACGTGTACCGCAACTGGCTCGGCCTTATGACCGGCACGCTCGGTGCCGAACTGGAAAAGGCAGGCCGGACCGTGACCCGGCGCCTCAACCCCGACCGGCTCTATACCGCGCCGGACGGCACCACCCTGACCCTGCCGGGCCGCAGCCTCATGCTCATCCGCAACGTCGGCCACCACATGATGACCGACGCGGTACTCACGGCCGAGGGCGCCGAGATCCACGAAGGCATGCTGGACGCCGCCATTACCTCGCTGATCGCCGTGCACGACCTCCGCAGCGACGGCCCCATCCGCAACAGCCGGACCGGCTCCGTCTATATCGTGAAGCCCAAGATGCACGGCCCGTCCGAGGTCGCGTTCACCAACGACATGTTCGCCCATGTCGAGGACATCCTGGGGCTCGAGCGCTTCACCCTCAAGATGGGCATCATGGACGAGGAGCGGCGCACCAGCGCCAACCTCGCCGCCTGTATCCACGCCGCCCGCAACCGCGTGGCCTTCATCAACACCGGGTTCCTCGACCGCACCGGTGACGAGATCCATACCGCGATGGAGGCCGGCGCCATGATCCGCAAGGCGGACATGAAGGGCACCGCCTGGATCAAGGCGTACGAGGACCGCAACGTCGACATCGGCCTCGCCTGCGGCCTGCGCGGCCACGCCCAGATCGGCAAGGGCATGTGGGCCGCCCCGGACCGCATGGCGGAGATGCTCGAGCAGAAGATCGGCCACCCCCGCGCCGGCGCCAACACCGCCTGGGTCCCCTCCCCCACCGCCGCCACGCTGCACGCGCTGCACTATCACCAGGTGGACGTGGCCGCCCGGCAGGCGGAACTCGCCGGCCACCCCCGCGGCACCCTGGCCGACCTGCTGACGATCCCCGTCGCCGACCGTCCGAACTGGGCCCCGGACGACGTACAGCAGGAGCTGGACAACAACGCCCAGGGCATCCTCGGCTACGTCGTCCGCTGGATCGACCAGGGCGTCGGATGTTCCAAGGTGCCGGACGTGCACGACGTGGGCCTCATGGAGGACCGCGCCACGCTCCGCATCTCCGCCCAGCACATGGCCAACTGGCTGCATCACGGCGTAGTGACGGAGCAGCAGGTGCGCGACACCATGGCCCGCATGGCCGGCGTGGTGGACCGGCAGAACGCCAATGATGCCGCCTACACCCCCATGACCGGCCACGAGCAAGGCCCGGCGTTCCAAGCCGCCTGCGACCTGGTGTTCCGCGGCCGTGAACAGCCCAACGGCTACACCGAATTCATCCTCCACGCCCGACGGCGGGAGGCTAAAGCCGCTTAGGCCGTGTGGCCAAGCAGCTTACCCGTGATTGACGGGTGGCACGCACGGCCCAACCATCGTATGGAACGCTCCGCTCCGGGCTGCTATACGCCGGGCATCGATATCGAGAAGGACAGGGACCAATGGCGAAGAACAACGTGGGCCGGGTGACGCAGGTGCTGGGCGCCGTCGTGGACGTGCAGTTCGAAGGTGAGCTGCCCTTCATCCAGAACGCGCTGATCGCCAAGAACGGCGACGCCAACCTTACCTTGGAAGTGGCGCAGGAGCTGGGCGAAAAGACCGTCCGCTGCATCGCCATGGACAGCACCGAGGGCATGGTCCGCGGCTCCGAAGTCGTGGACACCGGCGCCCCCATCAGCGTGCCGGTTGGGCCCGAGACGCTGGGTCGCATCCTGAACGTGATCGGTGAGCCGATCGACGAGCGCGGCCCCGTGGGTGAGAAGATGCGCTACCCGATCCACCGCGCCGCCCCCTCGTTCGAAGACCAGGCGACGTCGGCCGAGATCCTGGTGACCGGCATCAAGGTCGTGGACCTGCTCGCCCCCTACCTGAAGGGCGGTAAGATCGGCCTGTTCGGCGGCGCCGGCGTGGGCAAGACCGTGCTCATCCAGGAGCTGATCAACAACATCGCCAAGGCGCATGGCGGCGTGTCGGTGTTCGCGGGCGTGGGTGAGCGGACGCGTGAGGGGAACGACCTCTATCACGAAATGATCGACGCCGGCGTGATCAAGCTCGGTGACGGCACGACCGAAGGCAGCAAGGTGGCGCTAGTCTATGGCCAGATGAACGAGCCGCCGGGCGCCCGGGCGCGCGTCGCGCTGTCCGGCTTGTCGCTCGCCGAATACTTCCGCGACGAAGAAGGTCAGGACGTGCTGTTCTTCGTGGACAACATCTTCCGCTTCACCCAGGCCGGCGCGGAAGTCTCCGCCCTGCTGGGCCGCATCCCGTCCGCCGTGGGTTATCAGCCGACGCTCGCCACCGACATGGGCGCCTTGCAGGAGCGGATCACCAGCACGAAGAAGGGCTCCATCACCTCGGTGCAGGCGATCTACGTGCCCGCCGACGACTTGACCGACCCGGCGCCCGCCACGTCCTTCGCGCACCTTGACGCGACCACGGTGCTGAACCGCGCCATCTCGGAGAAGGGCATCTACCCGGCGGTGGACCCCTTGGACTCCACTAGCCGCTCGCTCGACCCGCGGATCGTGGGCGAAGAGCATTACTTGGTAGCCCGCGAGGTGCAGCGCGTGCTGCAGACTTACAAGTCGCTGCAAGACATCATCGCCATCCTGGGCATGGATGAATTGAGCGAAGACGACAAGCTGGTCGTGGGCCGTGCCCGGCGAATCGAGCGCTTCCTCAGCCAGCCCTTCCACGTGGCCGAAGTCTTCACCGGCAGCCCCGGCATCTTCGTCCCGATCGCCGATACGGTGCGGAGCTTCAAGGCCATCGTGGACGGCAAATACGACCACCTGCCGGAGGCGGCGTTCTACATGGTCGGCACGATCGAGGACGCGGTGAAGAAGGCCGAGGGTATGAAGGTGGCCGCCTAATATGCCGACGCAGCTGGAAATCGTAAGCCCGGACAAGCTGCTGCTGTCACAGCCGGTCGATATGGCCGTGATCCCGGCGGCCGAGGGCGATATGGGCGTGATGCCGGGTCACGCGCCGATGATCGTGCTGCTACAGGGCGGCACGATCGTCCTGCATGAGGGCGGCAAGCCCACCGCCCGCCTGTATGTAAGCGGCGGCTTCGCTGAGATTACCGGTGAACGCTGCACGGTGCTGGCGGACGAGGCCATCCCGGTGGCCGAAGTCTCGCGGTCTCAGGCCCAGTCCCGCCTGGCCGAAGCCGAAGCCGCCTACGCCGCCGCAGACAAGACCGACATTCCTGCGCTGGACAGCCTAATGTCCCGCATGCAATCCGCCCGCGCCATGATCACGGCCGCAGAGGCCGCTTGAAACCCTCTCCCTTCGGGAGAGGGCCGGGGTGGCGGAAGCGGCAGGCGCACGATGTGAAGGGGAACCCGGGCGCGAAGAAACCGTTCCGTCCTGGGCCGTTAGAGACAAGGACGCATGAAGCACTGGCAATTGGACGACGTCGCTTGGGGGCGTTTCAATCCGTCCCACGTGGACCCAGACATCGTTCCATTGGTCAAATCCGCCGCCATGGTCGAAAAGAACGGCGTCGATTACTCCGTCTATCTCAGCCGCGTCTTCCACGACGACCCTGACTTCAAGCAAGCCGCCGAAAACTGGTCCGTCGAGGAGGTCCAGCACGGCGACGCGCTCGGCCGCTGGGCCACGCTCGCCGACCCCGGCTGGGATTTCGACGCCGCATTCCATCGCTATCGCGAAGGCTACAAAATCCCGCTCGACATCGACAGCTCCATCCGCGGCTCCCGTTCCGGCGAGTTGATCGCCCGCTGCATCGTGGAAACCGGCACCAGCAGCTACTACACCGCGCTTGCCGAAGCGGCGCAGGAGCCGGTGCTGGCCGAGATCTGCCGCCTGATCGCCGCCGACGAATACCGCCACTTCAAGCTGTTCTACGATCACCTGAAACGCTACCTGGCCCGCGAAGACCTCAGCGTCCTCACCCGCCTCCGCATCGCCGCGGGCCGCGTGACGGAGACGGAAGATGACGAGCTGGCCTACGCCTACCATTGTGGCAACGAACCGCCGGGCACCCCGTACGACCACGAACGCTGCACCGCCGCCTACATGGGCCGCGCGATGAGCTTCTACCGCTATCGGCATATCGAGCGCGGCATGGGCATGATGCTGAAGGCCGTCGGCCTCCCCCCGCGCGGCAAACTATCCGGCATGGGCGCCGCGCTGGCTTGGCGTCTATTGCAGCGGCGGCAGCGGAAGTTCGCAGGTGAGATGGTGGAGTTCGCCGCGGCGGCTTAGACTTCGGCGTTCAGCGGGTTCAGCTGTGAGCGCAAATTGCGCCCTCTTCCACCGAATACCGCATGCATGCATGCCCGACCACATGATGGTGTAGGGGCCAGGCTGAAGTTCACCCGGCATTGCTGCAGGGTGAACTCCAACGATTTGACTAACGCGCCGAGGTCCAGCCCTTATACTCGCCCACGTTCTCCCGCGTTACCAGCACGGACGGCAGCAGCGTCACCGTCTGCTCCGGCTTCTGCCCGGCCAGCAGACCGGCGCCCAGCTGCACCGCGCGGCGGGCCATGAAGAACGGATCCTGGCTCGATGACGCAGCGATCTGCTTCAGGTTCTCGTCCTTCAACGCGCTCTCGATATCCGGCGCCCCGTCGACCGAGGTGATGACGAAGCTGGTGCGGTTCACTTGCTTCGCCGCCAGCGCCGTGCCGATCGCCTGCGGATCGTTGATCGCGAAGATCCCGTCCACCTTGTCGAACCGCGTCAGCAAGGACTGCGCCACCGCCAGGCCACCGTCGCGTGAGCCCTTGGCGTCCTGATCGCTGCTCAGCAGCGTGATGCCCGGCGCCTTCGCGATCACCGCCTTGCAGCCGTTGACCCGGTCCACCACGGCCGAAACCTGCGGCCCGTTCTCGATGATGACGTTGCCCTTCCCGCCCAGCTTGTCGATCATGTACTGGCAGCTGATCTCGCCCGCCTGCACGTTATTGGTCGTGACCGTCGCATCCGCGGCCTCGGCGAACGTATCAACCGCCACCACGATGATGCCCGCCGCCTGCGCCTTCTTGATCGCCGGGCCCACGGCCTTGGCGTCCGCCGGGTTCAGCAGGATCATGTCCACCCCGGCGGCGATGAAGTTGTCGATCTGGGTAAATTGCTTGCCAATGTCATAGTCGAAGCCGAGCGTCTGCACCTTCACCGCCGGGTTGACCTTCTGCGCCTCGACCGTGGCGCCCTTGGCCAACGCCTGGAAGAACGGGTTGCCGAGTGAGCCCAGCGAGATGCCGATCGACTTCAGCTCCTTGGCCGAAGCCGCGCCCGCCAGCATGCAGAGTGCAGTTCCAGCGAGCATTATATTCTTGATCAAAGTTTTTCCCCCTAAAATTCAAGTCCGGGCCGAGCCGCTCAGCCGGTAGCGGTCTAGCGCAACCGCCCCGATGATCACTGCACCCTTGATGATATACTGCCAGACGTCGGACACGCCCAACAGCACCAATCCGTTCGTCAGCACCGCAATGATCAGCGCACCGATCAGCGTGCCCCAGATACTGCCGATTCCACCGACGAAGCTCGTGCCACCCAGGATCACCGCGGCGATCGCGTCCAGCTCGTACGATTGCCCCAGCTGCAGCCCGTTGGCCGCATACAGCCGCGCCGCCTGCATCACCCCGCCGACGCCGGACAGGAAGCCCGACGCGCCATACACGAACAGCAGCACGCCCCAGACCTTGATCCCCGACAGCCGGGCCGCGGCCTCGTTCCCGCCCACGGCATAGATGTGCACGCCCAGCACCGTCCGCCGGAGGATCAGCCAGGACGCCAGAATCACCAGGAACGCGATCACCACCAGCCACGGCACCGAGACCGGGCCCAGCGCCAACGATCCGTTGCCGATAAACGCGAATGATAGGGAAGGGTTGAACACCGTCGTGTCGTTGCCCAGCAGCCGCGCCAATCCCCGCACGGCGGTCAGCGATCCCAGCGTCACGATGAACGGCGGCAACCGCATGAACGCGATCAACGCCCCGTTCGCCAGGCCAATGGCGGTTCCGGCCAGCATCGCCGCGGGGATCCCCAGGCTGCCGAACTGCACCGAGATCAGCAGCCCCACCATGGCCGCGGCCGCCAGGATCGAGCCCACGGACAAATCGATGCCGCCCGTCAGGATCACGAACGTCATGCCCGCGCCCAGCACCGCGTTCACCGAGGCCTGCTGCGCCACGATCGAGATATTCTGTAACGTCAGGAACCGGCTCGAGCCTTCCTGATACACGCCTAGGAAATAAATCAGCGCTCCCAGAATAATCAACACCGGCAGCATGCCGACGGAGCTGAAGATCGCCCGCGCCCGGGCGCTCGATGTGGCGCTCATGCTGCCTGCTCCATCGCGACGCCGGCGGCCAGGGCCATGATGTTCTCCTCCGTGATCGGGTCCGCCTCGCCCGCGATCCGGCCCTCGTGCATCACCACGACCCGGTCGCAGATCCCGACGATCTCCGGCAGCTCGCTGCTGATCACCAGCACCGCCAGGCCCGTCTGCGCCAGCTGGTCGATGATGCGGTAGATCTCGCTCTTGGCGCCGATATCCACGCCCCGCGTCGGTTCATCGAGTATCAAAACCTTGGGCTCGGTCTCCAGCAAGCGGGACAGCAGCACCTTCTGCTGATTGCCGCCCGACAGCGTGCCGACCTGGACCGCGGGCCCGGCGACCCGGATCGCCATCGCCTTGATCGCGTCCCGCACCCGCTCACCGGCCCGCTTGAAATCGAGCCACCCGCCCGGCCCGGAATCACGTCCGATCACGCCCAGATTGACATTCTCGCTACAGCTCATGTCCAGGAACAGGCCCTGCGCCTTCCGGTCCTCCGTCAGGTATGCGACGCCGGCCGCGATCGCCTCGCCGGGTCCGGCGAAATCGACCTCGCGCCCCTCCAGCTTCACGCTACCGCCCGTCCGGCGTTCGGCGCCGAAAATCAGCCGCGCCAACTCCGTCCGCCCCGCACCCACCAGCCCGGCTAGCCCCAGCACCTCACCGCGATACAGCACGAAGCTGCCGTCCCGCACCCTTCCGCCGTCCGTGAGGCCCCGCACCTCCAGCACCGGCTCCGGACTGCCCGGCGGCGGACGGTGGCCCTTCTTATAGAAGCTGGACAGGTCGCGCCCGACCATCATGCGGACGATCGCCTCCGGCCCCACCTCCTCCGGTGTCAGCGTCCCCACATACTGCCCATCCCGTAGCACGCTGACCCGGTCCGACAGCTCATACACCTCCGCCATGCGGTGGCTGATGTAGATGATCGCCAGCCCATCGGCCCGTAGCCGGCGGATCAGCGTGAACAGCTTGCCCGTCTCCCGCGCAGACAGCGCCGTGGTGGGCTCGTCCATCACCAGCACGCGGGACTTGGCGTGGATCGCCCGCGCGACCTCCACCATCTGCCGCTCGGCGATGGACAAATCCTGCACCCGCGTCCGCGGCCCGAACGTGGCGCCGAGCCGCAGCAGGATATCCGCGCACCCCGCCGCCATCCCGCCCCGGTCGATTGCCGGCCCATGCCGGGCCTCGCGCCCCAGATAGATGTTCTCCGCCACCGTGAGGTTCGGCGCCAGCGCCAGCTCCTGATAGATGATGGCGATCCCCAGCGCCTTGGCCCCCAGCGGCCCATCGATCGTGACAGGCTTGCCGTCGATCCGAATATCCGCCCCCGCATCCGGCACGTACGCCCCGGCCAGGATCTTCATCAGCGTCGACTTCCCCGCCCCATTCTCCCCCATCAGCGCATGCACCTCACCGGCATGAATGGTCAGCTGCACATCCTGCAGGGCGCGGACGCCCGGGAACGTCTTGGTGATATGGGTCATCTCGAGGATGGGCGGTGCGGACAGTTCGTTTCCCCTTTGGCTTTATCCCAACTCTCGCGGCTGACGGGATGCAATGTCAACAAGCGTAGCCGCGCGGCGTCATCACGAGTGCACTCCTCCAGCCCGGCAGTTGACACCAGCCACCGCCCGGCATTGAAACCCAGCCAAGGTCCCGCGTAAGGGTCCGCACAGGGGAGAGTACGATGGCTACCATACAGACAACGCGCCGCGTGGTGCTCTGCGCCGCCGCCGGCGTGGCACTCACCCGGGGCGCGCGGGCGGAGGACGCCGTCAGCATCAACGTCGTCGACGTCGCGGGCAACCTCGCCCTCAGCCAGCGCGCCTTCGAGGCGTTCCGCAAGGCGAACCCGTCCCGCGTCGGCAAGATCAGCTTCAGCCAGGCCCCTGCCCCCGAGCTCCCGGCCAAGATCCGCGCGCAGCAGGAGGCCGGACGGGTCGATATCGACATCGTGCTCACCGGCACCGACGGGCTGGCCGCGGGGATCGAGCAGAAGCTATGGGCGCCGCTATTCCCGGAACAGGCCGCGCATCTGCCAAACCTGAAGGCCATCCTGCTGCCCGCCGCTTACGATATGCAGGCCCTGGCCCAGGGTCAGGGCTGCGTCACCGCCTACTACCCGTCGGGTCCGTTGCTCGAATACTTACCGGACAAGGTGTCGCCCGTGCCGACCACCGCCGAAGAGCTGCTGGCGTGGTGCAAGGCGCATCCCAAGCGCTTCATCTACGGCCGCCCCGCCAATTCCGGGCCCGGACGGACATTCCTGATGGGGTTGCCCTACATTCTCGGTGACGCCAATCCAAAAGACCCGGAAAAGGGCTGGGACAAGACCTGGGCGTTCCTTAGGGAGCTCGGCACCACCATCGAATACTATCCCTCCGGCACCGGTGCCACCATGAAGGAGTTGGGCGAGGGCTCACGCGACATGATCGTCTCCACCACCGGCTGGGACATCAACCCGCGGGCGCTGGGCACCGTGCCGAAGGAGGCCCGCGTGCAGGCGCTGCGCGGCCTCCATTGGGTGACGGACGCGCACTACGTCGTGATTCCCAAGGGCCTGCCGCCGGCCAAGATGGCGGTGCTGCTGGACCTGCTGTCCTTCCTCCTCACCCCGGTCGCCCAGGCGTTCAACTACGACAAGGGCTACTTCTACCCCGGCCCGGCGGTCGCCAACGTGGCGCTCACCATGGCGCCGCAGGACAGCCAAGACATCGTGGCCGAGTTCGGGCGCCCGGAGTACGAGGCGCTCATCGCCGGCAACCCGGTCGAAACCCCGCTTGCCGCCGAGAAGCTCGTCTATGCTTTCCGCCGATGGGATCAGGAGGTCGGGACCGTCACGGCCAAGTGACACCGTTCCGCACCCTTCGCCTGACGGGCATGAGCCGCGATTTCGGCCTGCTCAACGCTCTCCGCGGCATCGACCTGCAGGTGCGCCAGGGCGAGTTCATCGCGCTGCTGGGCCCGTCCGGCTGCGGCAAGAGCACGGCGCTCAACTGCATCGCCGGGCTGCTGCCGCTGAGTGCGGGGAGCATCCACCTCGATGACCGCCGGATCGACACCCTCCCGCCCGAGGCGCGGGGCTTCGGCATGGTTTTCCAGAACTACGCGCTGTTCCCGCACATGACGGTCCGCCGCAACGTGGGCTTTGGCCTCCGCATGCAGAAGGTGCCCCGCGCCGAGGCGGCGCGCCGGGTCGATGAGGCGCTGGCGCTGGTCCGCCTCACCGCACAGGCGGAGAAACTGCCGGGCCAAATCAGCGGCGGGCAGCAGCAGCGCGTGGCGATCGCCCGCGCCATCGTGGTCGAGCCACCGCTGGTGCTGATGGACGAGCCGCTCAGCAACCTCGACGCCAAGCTCCGGCTGGAGATGCGCGGCGAGATCCGGCGCATCCACGCTGGGCTCGGCTCCACCACGATCTACGTGACGCACGATCAGGATGAGGCGCTGTCGCTCGCCGACCGCATCGTCATCCTGCGCGACGGCCAAATCCGCCAGATCGGCACCCCGCACGAGCTGTATGCCCGCCCCGCCCACGCCGACGTGGCCGAGTTCATGGGCTTCCGCAACGTCATCCCCACGCATTGGGACGGCCGCCACGTGACCATCGGCGGCACCCCGGTCCCCGCCACCCCCATCGACGTCCCACCCTCCGGCCCGGCGCTGGCGGCCATCCGCCCGGAAGACCTCGTCGCCGATACCGGCGGCATCGAGACCATCGTTCAACAAGCCGAATACCGCGGCCGCGACTATTACGGCATCGCCCACGCCAAGGACGGCACCGCGCTCTACTTCCGGAGCGACCTGCCGATAGGCCCCGGCGAAGCCATCCGCCTCGGCGTAAACCCGGCCCGCGTCCTGGTGTTCACAACGTGATGGGAAAATACTTTCGCCTCTTCCGCTGGCGGGAGAGGGCCGGGGTGAGGGTGGGGCGCGCGACTCCCGGTGGTAAACCATGAAAGCCGCCCCAGCCCGCCGCGGCCTGGACGGCACCACGCTCCTGGTGCTTCCCGCCGCGCTATTCGTGCTGGCCCTGTTCATCTACCCCTTCCTCTACGGCCTGGTGCTGTCTTTCCGCCCCAAGACCGGCGGCGCGCTGGCCAACTACGCCAAGTTTTTCGCCGACCCGTTCCTCTACGACACCGTCTGGAAGACGCTCGCGATCGCCGTGCCGGTCACCGTCCTGAACCTCGTCGCCGCAATCCCCGTCGCGCTGCGCGTCCGCCGGATGCGGCGCCCGCGGTGGCTCACCACCATCCTCGTCATCCCCATCACGCTCGGCACCGTTCTGGTGGCGGAGGGCATGCTCAACTATCTGGGCCCGCAAGGCTGGTTCAACCGCACGCTGGCCCTGGCCGGGCTCGCGCCGCTCCGGCTCGTGCACAACTATTGGGGCGTGTTCCTCAGCCTGGTCATCACCGGATTCCCGTTCACCTTCCTGCTGACCCTCTCCTACGTCACCGGCATCGACCCGGCGCTCGAGCAAGCCGCCGCCATGCTCGGCGCCCGCGCCCGCGCCCGTTTCTGGACCATCGTCCTGCCGCTGCTGGTGCCGGGCCTGGCGATCACCTTCTGCCTCAGCTTCGTGCAGGCCTTCTCCGTATTTCCCAGCGCCGTCCTGCTCGGCGCCCCCGCCGGGCCCACGCGCGTCATCTCCGTCGCCGCCTACACCGCCGCGTTCGAGGAATACGACTACCCCATGGCGTCCGCCATCGCGATGATGATGGCCGCGGCCGAGATCGCCACCGTCCTCGTGATCCTATCCGCCCGGCGTGCCTTCTACCGCGGCCCGGCCAGCGGGGGGAAAGGATGATCCGGGACCGCCTCTGGGCCACCGCCATCTGGGCGCTGGTCGGCTTCTTCGTGCTGAACCTGTTCGCCATGATCGCCACCGTGGTGCTGCAATCCCTTGCCACACGCTGGCTCGGCACCTGGCTGCCGGTCGCCTTCACCACGCGCTGGTTCAGCGCCGCCTGGGATGAGTTTCAGCTGGCCGACGTGCTGCTCACCACGTTCGAGGCGGTCGGCGCCGTCGTGCTGATCTCCGGCCTGCTCGGCGTGCCCGCCGCCTACGCCCTCGCCCGGCGCGACTTCCCCGGTAAGCGCGCCGTCGTGCTGCTGTTCCTGTTGCCGTTGCTGGTGCCGCCCATCACCTACGGGATCCCGATGGCCACGGTGCTGTATCAGGCCGGGATTGCCGGCACGATCGGCGGCGTGATCCTCGCCAACCTCGTCCCCACCGTCCCGTTCGTGATCTTCGTCATGGTCCCGTTCATCGAGCAGATCGACCCCCGCATCGAAGCCGCCGCCCGGGTGTTCGGCGCCCGCACCGGCCAAATCTTCTGGCACATCCTGCTGCCCCTGCTGGCCCCCGGCATCCTGGCCGCCCTGTTGCTGGTCCTGGTGCGCACGATCGGCATGTTCGAGCTCACCTTTCTCACCGCCGGCCCGGATTCGCAGACGCTGGTCGTGAGCCTATACTACGCCGTATTCGCCGCCGGGGTCCGCGCGCAGCAATCCATCAACGCGATGGCGGTGGTCTATATGGTCACCACGCTGGCCTGGCTCCTGGTCGCGCTGCGGTTCGTGAACCCCACCCAGATCGTGACCCGGGCGAAGCGGTAGCCCTACCGAGGTTCGGAAGGGGGCGAAGCCAGCAACCGCTTCCGCTCCAGCTGCACCACATACAGCCCGCTTCCCGCGATGACGCACGCCCCCAGCAGCACGAACCGGTCCGGCAATTGGCCGAACACCAGCCAGCCCAGCACGGACGCCCAGATCAACTGCGCATAGCTCAGCGGCGCCAAGGCCGAGGCCCGGGCCTGCCGGTAGGCCAGGATCGCCAGCCACTGCCCCGCCGTCGCCACCACGCCGAGCGCCACGCACAGCCCGGCCAGCGGCCATGACATCGGCGCCAGGCTGAACGGCAATGCCATGATGAACAGCACGAACCCGCTGGCCGCACTCCAGAACAGCGTGACGCCGGGCCGGTCCACGCCCGCCAGCCGCCGGGTCGCCAGCATCGCCACGCTCCACAGCACCGAGCACACCAGCACCAGCAGCGCCGCCGGCTGTAGTCCATGCGCGCCCGGGCGCACCACGATCAGCATGCCGCCGAAGCCGATCAGCACCGCAAGCCACCCTTGCGGCCGCACCACCTCCCCCAGCACCGGCACCGCCAGCGCGGTGATGACCAGCGGCGTGATGAAATTGATCGCCGTGGCCTCCGCGATCGGCAGCGTATGCAGCGCGATGATGAAGCAGATCGCACTCCCGGCCACGCAGGTCCCGCGTAGGATCTGCAGGCCCGGCCGCCGGCTGCGGAGGCTCGCATGGCCAGGGCGGAGCAGCGGGATTGCGGCCATCAGCAGGAACACGCCGTAGCGGATGGCCGCCAATTCCACCGCCGGAACCGTCTGCGTGATGTATTTCGCCATCGTGTCCGACAGCGTGAACAGCAGCGTGGCGGCGAGCATATACGCGCCGCCACGGATGAAATCGTCCGGCATGCCGTCAGCTAAGCACAGGCTACATAGAAGGGACCAGGGCATGCCGGACTGTCCCGGCCATGCGGTAGATGGTCGGCACGAACCCGCCCAGCAGCAGGCCCACCATGCCCGGCAGCAGCGTGGTGGCGAACAGCAGCCTTGGGTACTGGTCCGCCGGGCACACCGCCATGAGCCCCGTCTGCCACGCCACGATCCAGCCGGTGAACGCCATCGCCGCCCCGGTCAGCCCGGCCTCCGCCAGCCGCAAGGCCCGCTCCGGCACCAGCAACGTGAGCCCCCCGGCACAGAGCGCCGCCAGGATGCCGGCCAGGACCGCGTTCAGCACGGTGATCGGCCACACGAAGGGCGCATGCGGCCCGGCCCCCATCATCCAGGCGAACCCCTGGCACAGCACCCACAGCCCGGCGGCACAGGCGAGCCCCCAGCCCAGACTCGGCAGCACCGGCGGGAACCCGCCCGGCGCCCGGTGGAACAACGGCACCCGCTGCACCAGCCGCACCGTGAGCAGAGTGGTCAGGCCATGCACCAGCACGATGAAGGTCCCCACCGCCTCCGACCCGCTGCGCGGCGGGCCGCCGGGGAGGACGGGGAACAGGAACGGCGCCAACGGGCCCCCGACCAGCAGGAAAATCACCAGCAACGCCACCGCCAGCAAGCTGAGTTCGTTCACCGGAAACACCGTCCGGGGCGGGATGTCGGCGTCGTAGCCCAGCTCCCGCAGCCGGCTGGCGACACCCTCGTCCGTGGTCTCGCCCCACAGCAGAGCATAAGCGGTAAGCTTCGATAGCGGCTCGAACGCGGCAGTGCACTCGGCACGGTAGATCTCGCGCCGCTCGGCCAATACCTTGCCGAACTCGGCGCTGAACTCGGGCCGGTTGTCGAAGCCCTGCACCTCCCGCGCCAGGGTCAGCAGCGCCTCCGACCGCGTGGCGAAGGCCAGGAATTCAGCCTCGATCCGGTCGAACTCCGCCTCCCGTTCCCGGAAGAACCGTCCGTAGCGCGGCTGGGCCGCCAGCTGCTTCAGGTGCGCATAGACGCACAGCACGCGGGTGAAGCGGAACTGCGACTGCTCGTAGCCCATGCCCTTGTCGCAGCGCAGATGGTCCGACAGCGCGTTCGGCAGCCGGTCCTCGCGGTCGATGAACGCTCGCAAATAGTCGATCTGGCAGCCATCGAGCGTCAGCTGCTCCGGCGTCAGCCGCCGGGCGAGTTCCTGGACCTCACCGGGGATGTTGGCCTTGTCCCGGACCCAATCCAGCACGGCCCCGTCCCAGCCCTTCAGCGTGGACAGCTTCGGCAACAGCACGGACACGCACAGCGCCGCCGCGAACGGCACCGGAATGGCGGCGAGGTGCTGCACGACCCCCTTGTCCAACCCGGGCGCCACGGTCGCCGACAACAGCAGGTCGCGCACCGGCGGCAGCGACAGCCCGAAGCACAGCGCCAGGAACACGGCGACGGTCCACGCCACATACCCGGTATAGCTCCACCAATACGGTCCGGGCCGGGCGGTGAACCGGTAGTCCGCCGGCGTCTCGAATCGGCCATGCGCATAGGAGACAACCAGGCCAAGGCAAATAGCGTATGTCATGACAAGCGTCAGCATCCCGGCCTCCCTCTATGGTGGCGCAGGTGAACAGCATGCGTGCGGGTTGTGGTATGACCTAGGTCACTCAGGTTGTAACAAGCGCCCGATCAAACTACCGGACAGGAGCTCAACGCCGCGCGGTATCATGGGCGCGCCCAAGCGGCCTCTCGTTGGGTCAGGAGCTTGCTTGGGCCCTAGACTTCAACGAAGGAACTAAATCCATACCGTCACGAAAGGCCCTGACGTGTTCTGGTCGGGTGACGCCACAAAACAAGCCTAGAAGTCAGGCGACCCAAACCACCCAAGCCGCAGCCACCCCCGCCACGATCGCCACCGACAGATTGCGCGACCACGCCATGGCCGCAGCCGTGGCCAGCGCGCCCGCCCATTGCTGCGCCCCGCCCGCCACCAGAGCCGGAACGACGTAGCTGACGAACAGCGTGCCGGGCACATAGCCCAGCACGGCGCGGACCACCTCAGGCGGGCGGAAGGCCTGGAACAGCAGATAGCCGCCCGCGCGGTTGACGTAGGTGGCGATCGTCATGGCGACGATAGTGGCCAATACCCAGGGATCGAGGCTCAACGCCGGTCCCGCCACACGCCCGCCGCACTGCCGGCCAAGGCGCCGCCCACGATATACCAGCTGGTGCCGGGCAGGGCGCGGGACAGCAGGACGGAGATCGCCGCAGCCACCGCCCAGGGCAGCGCGTCACCCCGGCCCCGCCACATCGGCACCAATATCGCGACGAACACCGCCAGCGCCGCGAAGAACAGCGGGTGGCCCGGCGCCGGGCGCATCGCCGCCCCCAGCACATGCCCCGCCGCGGTGCTCAGCACCCACATCAGCCACATCAGCACGCCCGAGCCCAGCAGGTAGCCCGCATCCCACCGCCCGGCCTGCTGCTCCTGCACCGCCATGGCCCAATTTTGGTCGGCCATCACAAAGAGGCTGAGCCACAGCCGCCAGCCGCGCACCCGGTTGAGCCACGGCGCCAGCACGGGACCCATCAGCGCGAGGCGCAGGTTCACCACGAACGCCGCCACCGCCGCGCCCAGCACCGGCGCCGGGCTCGTCCAATGCCCTAGCGCCAGCAGCTGCGCCGACCCGGCATACACCGCGGCGCTCATTAGCACGGCCTCCGCCAGGCTCAGCCCGGCCGATTGCGACACCACGCCGCAGACGATGCCGAACGGGATCACCGCCAGCTGGATCGGCACCGCGGCCCGCACGCCGGCCCAGAACGCGGCCGAGGTCATGCGTTCTTCAAAGCCAGCACGCGGCTGAGCGCTTCGTCGGCGTCCATGTCCATCGCCCGCTCCACCGTGCCGTGGCCGAAACCGGCACGCGCCATCGCCCCCATCTCGCGCCGGCGCTGCTCGGGGTCCGCGTCCTCCGTCCGGAACGGCCCGATCCGCCGCTTGCGCGCATACACCAGCGCGGCGGCCAAGTCCCGCTCCGGATCGTCCGGCAGCACGGAGGCCGCCAGCTCTCCCACGCCGCGGGCCGCCAGATGCGCCCCCACCGCCCGGCTGGACCGTCCGGCGCGGGTCAGGCGCCGGGCCCGCGCCTCGGCGAATGCGGCGTCATCGACCGCGCCGGCCGTGACCAGCGCCGCGGTCACCTCGCGCGCCGCCAGCTTAGCCTGCCGCACGGCGGCCGGATCGACCTCACCCTCGGTCGCGGCCACCCGCGCCCACCGCTCGATACGCCGGTCCAGCACGCGCGTGAGCCCGGCCTCGGTCGCGGCATACCGCGCCAGATGCCGCAGCGCCGCCTCATGCAGGCGGGCCCGGTCAGGCGGCGGTCCGGCGGGGCGGAGTTTCGTGGGGGGCATGCGCGCCTTTTGAACAGAGACTGCCTTGATCACCTCTCCCTCCGGGAAAGGGTTTGGGTGAGAAACGACAGCAGCCGATCTTGCCCCGGCAAGGTGGTCCGCGGAGATCACCTGAGTCAGTCCCGCTCATGTCCCTCACCCCAGCCCTCTCCCGGAGGGAGGGTGGTCGAGCCTAACTACGGCAACGGCGGACCCTCGACAATCTGCGCCAGCCCATCCGGCCGCAGATACCGGGCATACGCCGCCTGAATATCCCCGGCCGTCACCGCCAAATACCGCTGCGCCGCGATCTGGCTCTGGTTCAGCGGCAGGTTCAGATCCACCAGGCGCAGGTAATTGGCCGCGATCGAGCTCACGCTCTGATCCTGCATGCCCAGCCGCCGCAGCGTCTGCGCCTTGACCCGGCGCAGCTCGGCGTCTGACACCGGCACCGTCTGCATCCGCACCAGCTCGTCATGCACCAGCGCGTTCGCCTTATCCAGGTTACCGGGATCGGCGCCGAACTGCACGGCATACAGCGCCCGCGTCCGCTGCCAATCGAAGCCGGAGCTCACCGAATACACATACCCCGTCCGCACCCGCAGCGCCTGATACAGCCGGGACGAGAACCCGCCGCCCAGGATCGTGTTGCCCAGCTCCAGAGTATAGCGCAACGGATCGGCGGTGTTCAGGCCGACCGTCTCCGCCAGCACGACCCGGTCCTGCTGCCGCGCCGGGTTGTCGATGCGCAGCACGCTGGGCGGGTTCACCGGCAGCGGCGCCGGGTCGAGCGCGGGGGTGGGGCCGGGGCGGGACCAGCCGCCGAACGCCGCCTCGACCACCCGCCGCGCCTCCTCCGGCGTCGTGTCGCCGACCACGACGATGGTCGTGAGATCGGGGCGGAACGCGGCCTGGTAGAACGCCTTCACGTCGGCCGGACGCAGCCCGGCCACGGTTTCGGGCGTCGCCTCCCGCAGCGCCGCGTCGCCGGCCGGCACCAGGGCGCGCACGACCGCCCTGCCCGTCTTATACCCCGGCGTCTGCCGCTGACCCTGCAGGCTCTGCACCGCCTGGGTCTGCGCGACCGCGAACGCCGCGTCCGAGATCACCGGGCGCAGCTCATGCTCGGCCAGCAGCTGCACGCCCTGCTCGAACGCCGGGGTCAGCACCTTGAGGCTAAAGCTCGACCCGGCCGTCTCGCTGGCGGCGATGTCGTCGAAGGCCTTCCGTAGCGCCAGCCGGTCCCGCACCTCCATCCCCTCGTCGAACATGCGTTCCGTGAGGTTGGCGACGCCCTCCTGCCCCTCCGGCTCCTGCGCCGAGGTGACGCGGCGCACCCGGCCGATCAAGCTGATGGTCCGGCTCACATGCTCTGGCTGCACGATCAGACGGAGGCCGTTCGGCAGCACGGTCTCGGCCGGGGGCGGTGACGGCTCGGGCGCCTGTAGCTTGGCGAGCGACGCCTCCGCCCAGTCCGGCAGCACCACCGGGTGGTCCGGCGCGGCGCCAAATGATTCCGCGCCGCCGAACCGCGCATCCGACGTGGGCCGGTTGGCGCCCGACGGCGTCAGGATGGCGGTCACCATCTGGCTCTCGTCCAGCACCTGCTTGGCCACCCGCACCACGTCCGCCTGCGTCACCGCGGAATACGCGCGCGCCAGGTCGTCCGGCGTGCTGTCGCCCCGCATGGCGATCGCGCGGGACCACGCCGCGGCAAGCCCAGTGATGCTGTCGCTTTGGAACGCGAGCTGGGCCAGTTCCTGTTGCCGCGCGGCCTCCACCAGCTCGGGCGGAATGTTGCCCGCGGCGGCGTCGGCCAGGATGCGGTGCAAGTCGGCCAGCACGGGCGCCGGGTCGGTGCCGCGCGGGAAGGCGGCGAGCGCGGTGCCGTAGCCGCCATCCTGCAACGCATCGAACTCGAACCGCGCCGACAGCGCCCGGCCCGCCGGCACCAGCGCATACAGCGCACCACGGTCGCTGCCGAGCACGTCACCCAGGATGTCGGCGGCGGCGAAGTCCTTGGACCGCAGGGACGGCATCCGCATCGTGAGCGCCACCAGGCCCACCGACAGGTCGGTCGGCAGCTCGAGCGTGGTGGGTTTCACCGGGTTGAGGTTGATGGCGGCGTGCGGCGGCACCGGGCGTGCCGGAATGGGGCCGAACACCGCCCGCGCCTCGGCCATCGCGGCCGCCGTGTCGACATTCCCCGCGATCACCAGGATCGCGTTGTTCGGCACATACCAGGTATCGTAGAACGACTTCAGCAACTTGGCGTCCGTCTTGTCGAAGCTGTCGCGCGTGCCCAGCGCGTCATGCTCCAAGGGCGAACCCTGGAACAGGACGGCCCTCGCCTGCTCGGAATACACGAATAGCGGGCTCGACAGGTCACGCGCGACCTCCTGCTCGATCGCGCCGCGCTCCTGCTGCCAATCCGCCTCGGTCACGTTCAGGCTCTGCATCCGCGCCGCCTCGCTCCGCAGCGCCAGGCCCAGATCCTGCGCGGGGACGGTGTAGGTGTAGCGGGTGACGCTCTCGGTCGTGCTGGCATTATACAACCCGCCCAACAGCGCGCCCAGCTCCGCTAGCTGATCCCGGTCCAGCCCGGCGCTACCGCGGAACATCATGTGCTCCAGCGCATGCGCCGTACCGGGAAACCCCTCCGGCGCGTCGTTAGACCCGGCGAGGTAGGTGAGCTCGGTCGCCACAACCGGGGCCAGCCGGTCCGGCACGACGATGACCTGCAGCCCGTTGGGCAGCACCTCGCGGCGCACCGCCTCCGGCACGGATTGCGCGTGGGCAGCGGATGCGAGGGCCAGGACGCACGCGATCAGGAAACGGTTCACGCTCAACTCCTGTTGACCTCGCCCAGAATGCGCCGGTTTACGCCGCGCTGGAAGCCCGGCATGCGGCAGGAAGTCGTTGACTTCGGCGGAATTGCTACCCCATGCTTTGCCTTTGCAATCCAAAGGTCTCCGCTTTCCCATGATCTCCGCCTTGATGCCGACATACAACCGCGCCGACCTCGCTTTCGAGCGGGGCGAGGGTGCATGGCTGTTCACCGGTGACGGGCGACGATTCCTGGATTTCGGCTCCGGCATCGCCACATCGAGCCTGGGGCACAACCACCCGCACCTGGTGCACGCCATCGCCGAACAGGCGGGCCGGGTCATGCACGTGAGTAACCTCTATCGCGTGCCCGGCGCCGAACGCCTGGCGCAGCGCTTCGTGGACGGGACGTTCGCCGACAGCGTGTTCTTCTGCAATTCCGGCGCCGAGGCCAACGAGGGCCTGGTCAAGATGATGCGCCGCGCCATGCACGAGCGTGGTCAGGGTGACCGCTACCGGGTCATCTGCTTCGACGGTGCATTCCACGGCCGCACCCTGGCCATGCTGGCCGCGACAGGGAATAAGAAATACCTGGCCGGGTTCGGGCCGGAGGTGGACGGGTTCGACCACGTGCCGTTCAACAACATGAACGCGCTCCGGGACGCGATCGGCCCTCAGACCGCCGGCGTCCTGATCGAGCCGGTGCAGGGCGAAGGCGGCATACGCCCGGCGCCGCTGCGCTTCCTGCAGGAACTGCGCGCCACCTGCGACGAGTTCGGCATCCTGCTGGGGCTGGACGAGGTGCAGTGCGGCATGGGGCGCACCGGCAAGCTGTTCGCGCATGAATGGGCCGGGATCGAGCCGGACATCATGTCCATCGCCAAGGGCATCGCCGGCGGCTTCCCGATGGGCGCCGTGCTGGCCAAGGAGGCGGCGGCCAAGGTGCTGACCCCCGGCACGCACGGGACGACGTTCGGCGGCAACCCGCTCGCCTGTGCCGCGGCCAACGCCGTGCTGGACGTGGTGCTGGCGCCCGGGTTCCTGGACGAGGTGGACCGCAAGGCCCGCCGCCTGTGGTTCGCGCTCGAGCAGGTCGTGCGGGAGCACCCGGACGTGCTGGAAGACGTGCGCGGCGCCGGGCTGATCCTGGGGCTGAAGGCCCGCGTGCCGAATACCGAGCTGCAGGCGGCGTTCACGGCGGAGGGGCTGCTGACCGTCGCCGCCGGGGACAATGTCGTGCGCCTGGTACCGCCCTTGGTCATCACCGACGCCGACGTGGACGGCGCCGTCGAGATGATCCGTCGCGGCGCCCGGCGCTGCCAGCCCTCCGCCATGGCAGACGCGGCAAAATGAGCGGCGCGTTGCAGCGGCGGCCCGCAACCGGTGCGGACACGCCCCGGCACTTCCTCGACATCCGCGACTTCGACCCGGCGGTCCTGCGTCAAATGCTGGACGTGGCGGCCGGATATAAGGCCGGGCCGCCCTCCTCCCGCCCGTTCCAAGGTAAGACCCTGGCGCTGATCTTCGAAAAGCCCAGCACGCGCACCCGGGTCAGCTTCGAGGTCGCCATGCGCCAGTTGGGCGGCGACGTGATCAACCTCACCGCACGCGACATGCAGGTGGGGCGCGGCGAGACCATCGGCGACACCGCCCGCGTCTTGTCCCGCTACGTGGACGCCATTATGCTCCGCACCGATGACGCGCAGAAGCTGCATGACTTGGCCGGGGCCGCGACGGTGCCGGTCATCAACGGCCTCACCAACCGCAGCCACCCCTGCCAGCTGATGGCCGACATCATGACCTTCGAGGAGCATCGCGGCCCGATCGCGGGCCAAATCGTGGCCTGGACCGGGGACGGCAACAACGTGGCGTGCTCCTGGATCGAGGCCGCGGTCCGCTTCGGCTTCACCCTCCGCATCGCCTCCCCCGAGAGCCTCCGCCCCCCCGCCGGCATCCTCGAATGGGCCCAGGCGGAGGGCGGCCGGATCGAACTTACGGACACGCCGGAGCAGGCCGTTTCGGGTGCCCGCTGCGTCGTGACGGATGGCTGGCTCAGCATGAGCGACGACCCGAACCAGAACCGCCACAACCTGCTGGCCCCGTTCAGCGTAACCCCGGCGCTCATGGCCCGGGCGGCGCCCGACGCCATCTTCATGCACTGCCTGCCGGCGCATCGCGGGGAGGAGGTTTCGGCCGACGTGATCGACGGCCCGCAATCCGTGGTGTTCGACGGCGCCGAAAACCGGCTGCACGCGCAGAAGGGCGTGCTGGCCTGGGCGCTGGGCGCGGCGCGTTGACCCCCCGCCGATGACAGAAGAGATCGCGGCCACGCCGGGCTGGGTCGACGCGCGCCTCGATGAGATCCTGGCCGCGGTGCCGCGGGACGCGCGCGCGGCCTATGCGGACTGCCTCGCCCGGGCCAAGCAACCGGGCGCCCCGTCCGACACGCTGGGAGCAGAGTTCAACCGCTGCCGCACCGCCCTACGCGACGCAGTGCCGCATTCCGAGTGGGCTGAGTTGGTCCCCCGGTTAGAGGCATTGGAGGCTGAGATCGCCGCGGAAAGTTGAAGGAAACGGCGCGGGCTGGTCCCTACCGGCGCAAGATATCGAGGCTCGAAGCGCCCGCATCCCTCACCCTGGCTCTTTCCCGGACGGAGCGGGGTCGAAGATAGCCCACTGGCTGGACTGTATAAGGGCAAGCCCACCAAAACGCTTCCCGCAGCACAGCGTGAGCGAAAGCGTCCGCGAGCGCCTCATCCTGGAATTGGCTTAGGCTAGAAGTTGCGCGCCGGTGACGCGCGGTCTGGAGCCGCTTTTCGCCTCAAAACATCCAGTCCGGCCGGAATCGCATGATCGTCCCTCACCCTGCTTCGCCATCAAACACCGTTCGCCATCAATGACCGGCGCCGTCCGTTTCGGATATGCCGGTGGTGATGCGGGCCGCCACCGCGCCGTCCACGCCCATGCCCGTCAGCGCGGCCGAAACATCGCCACCCCCTCGTGCCGTCGTCAGCAGCAGGGCCAGCTCATCCTCATCTAGCGTGATCGTGGCCGCCGGGGTCTCCCGCAGCAGGCCCGCCGCAAACGGCTTGACCCGTAGGCGCGTGCGGTGATCCGGGTGCGGCTGCTCGCTCTTCATCGTGACACCGCGGAAGTATTTCTTCTGCCACTTATCGGTCGGCAACCGCGCCTTCGGGATCTTCTGCTCGACCAGGAACTCGTTACGCGATTTGGTCCACAGCGCAAAGTTCGCGGCCAACTCCGGATCGTCGTCGATATGCACCGCCTTCGGGTCGAACCGCTCCAGAATGCCGCGCTGCACCGGAAAGATGAAGCTGATCGGCTCGAGCTTGGCGAACTTGACCCAGTGGTTCCGCCGGGTGAACCGCCAGTTCATCGTGAACGTGTACGGGGCCCAGTCCGTCTCCACCACGCCGGACAATGGCGCGATTCCATCCTTCGCCCGGTTGGGGGAGCCTGTGATATACAAATCCCAGCCCGGCGGCGTTTGAAACAGCGCCTGCACGTGGAAGGTCAGCACGCCCTGGCCGAAGATCGACAGCGCCTTGTTCTGCTCCGGCGTGCCCGGCGGATTGCGCACGATCACATCCTCCGTCCGACTGCCGCCATTCCAATACGCCTCGACATCGACGGGCGTGCAAACCTCCCAGCCATGCGCGTTGGCGATGTTGAGCGGCAGGCACCGGTACGCGAACGTCTCCGGCGTCGCGTCCATCCAGGCGCGGGTGGCGGGCGCGGGCCGGATGATGGGGTCCCAGCCGGGGTGAAGGAAGCAGATCAGGTCCATGTCAGCCTATCCCTCGGGCGTGAATGCCAGCTTCATCCCCGCCGAGACGGCATGCAACCGCCTATCCCAGGTCCAGAGCATCGCGTCCTGGGTAAGACGTACTCCGGCCAGCAGGTGACTGTCTATATAGCCGATATCCTGACCGGACAGGCTATGCCGGGTGATGAACCGCAGCACCTCGTCGTCTCGCGCGACTTCCGTCATCGGCAGGCCGGCCAGCGCATCGAGGACCGTGGCGCGGTTGCGCAAGCTGCCCAGTGCGAGTTCACCGATAACGAAGGGATGCGTCATGATCCTCCCCCCGGCAAGGTGTCCGGCTAGTTGTTCGTCGCCCTGGCGAAGATGATCGATCCATATGGACGTATCGGCCAAAATCACCCAAAGATCACCCCGGCTGGCGGCGCGGGACCGCCTGCAGATCCGGCTCGGTTCCGCCGAGGCGTGCCAAACGCCGGGCACTCTCCCGTTCGATCAACGCAGTCAGGGCTTCCCGCACCAGGCTGGATTTTTCCTGCAGACCGGTAAATGCCTGCGCCTTGGCGACCAGATCGTCATCAAGGGCGATGGTGGTGCGCATAGGGCCTCCTTGAACGAAGCACGAAACTAGCATCGTTTGATGCAAATCTCAACGCGTCCGCTGGCCCGGCCCCATGAGGGCCAACTTGGGATAGTATGTCCGGGATCCCGCTGCGTCCCGCCAAAAGCCCCGCCCGCTCGCTGATGTCAGCCGGGATCGTCACCTGACCCTTGCCCGTAATACGAACCCAAGACTTCTAACTCTTAGAGATAATAAGAATTCGACGCCGGATGCGATTCGAAAGGAGGCGTGGTGGGCCCGGTGGGACTCGAACCCACGACCACAAGATTAAAAGTCCCGTGCTCTACCAGCTGAGCTACAGGCCCGTTGGGGCCCGCATCAACGCCGATGCGGGCCGGAGGTCAAGGCAAGCGCTTACTTCGCGTCGGCCATCAGCGTCAGATGGACGATCTTGTCCGGGCCGGACACCTGGCCGTTGTTGCCGCCGCCGCGCTTAATATTGTCCACGAACTGCATGCCGTCGACCACCTGGCCCCAGATGGTGTACTGCCCATCGAGGTTCGAGGCCGGGGCGAACATGATGTAGAACTGGCTGTTGGCGCTGTTAGGATTGGCGGTGCGGGCGGCGCCCACGGTGCCGCGCAGGAACTTGGTCGTGGTGGTGAACTCGGCCGGCAGGTCCGGGTATTTGCTGCCGCCGGTGCCGGTGCCGGTCGGGTCGCCACCCTGGGCCATGAAGCCCTCGATCACCCGGTGGAACGGCGTCCCGTCATAGAAATGCTCCCGCACCAGCTGCTTGATGCGCTCCACATGCTTGGGCGCCAAATCCGGGCGGAGGCGGATCACCACGCGCCCATCCTTCAGGTCCATGTACAGCGTGTTCTGCGGATCCAGCGCGGGCTGCTGGGCGGCGGCTTGGTCAGACATCATCGATCCGATCGAGAAAGTTACTACAAGGGCAAGTAAACTACGGCGCAGCATCATGCGGTCTCCGTGTGGGGGGACCGCACACGCGCGAGCGTGCGGTCCAGCGTGAGGGCGGGGACGAAGCTCGATACGTCACCGCCCAGGCGAGCGATCTCCTTCACGAACCGGGAGGAGATGAATTGGTGCCGCTCAGTCGCCATCAGGAACACGGTTTCGACCTCGTGGTCCAGCCGGTAATTCATCCCCGCCATCTGAAACTCGTAATCGAAGTCGCTAACTGCGCGGAGCCCCCGCATGATGACGCCCGCGCCATGGGTGTGCGCAAAATCGATCAGCAGGCCGGAGAACGACACGACCTCGATCTCGGTTCCGGTCTTGGCAGCGATCGCGTCGGTCTCGTTCCGCACCAGCTCGACCCGCTCGTCCAAGGGGAACAGCGGCCCCTTGCCGGCATTCTCGGCCACGCCCACCACCAGCCGGTGCACCACGCGGGCGGCGCGGGCGATGATGTCCACGTGGCCGTTCGTCACGGGGTCGAACGTGCCGGGATAGATGCCGACATGCCTTCTATTCGGCAACCCGCTATCCGGCATCGGGCGCCTCGATCACCACCTCGTCCGGCGTATCGTCCTCGAGGATCGGGAACACGCTGGTCACATGCTCGGTCTCGCCCAGCCGGAATAGGGTGACACCCATGCTGGTGCGGCCGGTGACCCGCACCTGGTCGGACGGGACGCGGATCAGCCGGCCCTCGTCGGTCACCAACATGACGCCATCGCCGGGCCGGACCGGAAAGCTGGCCACCACCGCCGTGCCGTTCCGGGCCGACAGCGTGATGTTGGCGATTCCCTGCCCGCCCCGGTTGGTGACCCGGTAGCGCGACGCGAACGACCGCTTGCCGAACCCGGCGTTGGTGACCGTCAGCAGGATTTCCTCGTCCGGCGCATGCGCCTCCACGCTGTCCGTCTCGGCCTCCTCCTCGGCCTCGCTCACCTCCTGCTCCACGTGGCGGAGCACGGATAGGCTGATGACCTCGTCGCCGGGCTGGAGCCGGATACCGCGGACGCCGGACGATTCGCGGCCGCTGAACACGCGTAGGTTCTCGGCGATCTGGAACCGGATGCACCGCCCGCCGCGGGTGGCGAGGAACACGTCATCCCCCTCCCGGCAGGTCGCGACGCCGATCAGGTGGTCCCCCTCGTCCAGCTTCATCGCGATCAGCCCGGCGGCCCGCACGTTGCGGAAATCGCTTAGTTTATTGCGGCGCACCCCCCCGCTCGCGGTCGCGAACGCCAGGTGCAGGTTCTCCCACATACTCTCGTCCTGCGGCAGCGGCAGCACGGTCGTGATGGTATCGGTGCCGAGTTCCGGCAGCAGGTTGACCAGGGCGCGCCCCTTGGCCGTAGGGCTCGCCTCCGGCAGGCGCCAGACCTTCTCCCGAAACGCCTTACCACCCGAGGAGAAGAACAGCACCCATTGGTGCGTGTGCGCGTTGAAGCTGCGGATCACCACGTCGTCCCCGCGCGTCCCCGCCCCGGTGCGGCCGCGGCCCCCCCGGTTCTGCTGCCGGAAGATATCCAGCGCGGTGCGCTTGATGAAGCCGTCCCGGGTGATGGTCACCACCATCTGGCCGGGCTCGATCAGGCTTTCGTCATCCTGGTCCGCCGCCGCGTCCACGATGCTGGTCTGCCGCGGGCTCGCGATCTCGGCGCGGATCTTCACCAGCTCCTCGGTCATGACCTCGAGCCTGCGGATCCGGCTATCGAGGATGCCCAGCAGCTCGCGGATATCGCCACCGACCTTCTGCAGATCCTCCTGGATCTTATCCCGCTCGAGGCCCGTGAGGCGCGCGAGGCGTAGCTCCAGGATGCCGCGCGCCTGCGCGTCGGTGAGGCGGACGGTGCCGTCCACGATCTGGTTGCCGACATCGTCGATCAACGCCAGCAACGCGCTCACGTCCCCCGCCGGCCAGACCTTGTCCAGCAACGCGAGCCGCGCCGCCGTGCTGTCCGGGCTCGCGCGGATGATGCGGATCACCTCGTCGATGTTGGCGACCGCGATGCCGAGGCCTACCAGCAGATGCGCCCTGTCCCGCGCCTTGTTCAGCTCATACGCGCTCCGCCGGCTGATGACCTCTTCGCGGAACCGGATGAAGATCTCGAGCGCGTCCTTCAGCCCCAATAGCCGCGGGCGCCCGTTATCCAGCGCGAGCATGTTCATGCCGAACCCGGTCTGCAGCTGGGTGAACCGGTACAGCTGGTTCAATACGACCTCGGGCGTCGCGTCCCGCTTCAGCTCGATCACGATCCGCATGCCGTCCCGGTCGCTCTCATCCCGCAGGTCGCTGATACCCTCGACCTCCTTGGCCCGCACCAGCTCGGCAATCCGCTCCAGCAGCGTCTTCTTGTTCACCTGGTAGGGGATTTCGTTCACGACGATCGCGACGCGCCCGCCGCGCATATCCTCGAACACCGCCTTGGCGCGGATCACGATACCGCCGCGGCCAGTCTCGAAGGCGTTGCGGATGCCGGACCGCCCCAGGATGATACCGCCGGTGGGGAAATCGGGGCCGGGCACGATCTGCATCAGCTCCTCGAGCGTGGTCGCGGGCTCGCGGATCAGCGCCAGCGTGGCGTCGATGATCTCACCGGGGTTGTGCGGCGGGATGTTGGTGGCCATCCCCACCGCGATACCCTCGCCGCCATTGATCAGCAGGTTCGGGAACCCGGCCGGCAACACCTTCGGCTCGTGCTCGCTCTCGTCGTAGTTGGCCTGGAAATCGACGGTGTCCTTGTCGATGTCCGCCAGCAAATACCCGGCCGACCGCGCGAGCCGCACTTCCGTATAGCGCTGCGCCGCCGGCGGATCGCCATCGACGCTACCGAAATTGCCCTGACCATCGATCAGCGGCAGCCGCAACGAGAACGTCTGCGCCATCCGGACCATGGCCATGTAGATCGCAAGGTCACCGTGCGGATGGTACTTACCCATCACGTCCCCGACGATACGCGCCGACTTCCGGTACGGCTTGTCCGCGGTGTACCCGCTCTCATTCATGCCAAACAGGATGCGCCGATGCACCGGCTTCAACCCATCCCGCGCATCCGGCAACGCCCGGCTGACGATGACGGACATGGCATAATCAAGAAAAGACCGCCGCATCTCCTGCTCGAGATTGACAGGCGGGGTGATGGGCGCGTCGGGCGGCAGTGAATCGGACAAAGGGCGATCTCGCTAAGGGCCTTCTACCTAGCCCGGTTCCAAGCCCGGGCAAAGGCCCGACGCCAGAGACTGAGCGGTCAGATCAAACCTCCACCATCCCCCCAGCCTAACGCTCCGCCCGCTTTGCGCCTCAATCTCGGACACACGAGGCCACAGGTCGCATGCTCCAAAGGGGAAGCGCGCTGTGTGGTTGCAAGCGCGAGATGATAAGTGGACAGGTAGCGGCCAAGCCAGATGTTATCAGGCGGCTCTTAAGAGCAACCACGCGGTAGGATGAGAGCGAGTGGCGAAGCGAGACCCAAATAAGACCGCGCGCAACAAGCGCATCTCTGCGATGAAGGATCAGCTCCGCGCTCTACTGCCCCAGGTGCTTAACGAGACGGGCCTCGACAGGGAGGCCGCTTAACACAAAGCTGCGTCGCGCGGAGCCAGCGTTCAAGCGGCGAACATAACAGGAATGGGCAAAATGAGCTTCTCCGACATCCCTCCCCTCACTCCTAAGCCGCCGCCGTCGGACCCGTTCGAAATATTCGCGCGGCGGCCGAGCCTGGCGGGTACCCCCAACGACCTCTGGGGCGGCCAGCGCGACGCGCTCCAGGAATGGGTAAAGGCCAGGAAGAAGCGCGACGTTCTCATCAGCCTAAACACCGGGTCCGGGAAGACTATGCTCGGCGTGCTGATCGCGCAGAGCATGACCAATGAGAAAGCCGGGAAGTGCGTCTACGTTTGCTCAACGATCGATCTTGTCCTCCAGACCGAACGGGAGGCAAATAAGCTAGGCATCTCGCCCACGACATACCACGGGAGCCAGTTCAGCAACACCGACTTCGAGCAGGGCAAAACCTTCTGTGTTACGACGTACCCGTCGGTATTCAATGCTAACACGACGTTCAAGAAGCACAACGTCAACAAGTTTATATTCGATGACGCACACGTCGCTGAAAAGGCGATCCGCGACGCGTTCACGCTGAACATCTCACGGGCGACATACCCTGACCTCTTTGAACGTATCGCTCGGCTGCTGTCACCCATCTTCGCAGCGGCGGGCCTGTCCTTTAAGTTCAAGGAAGTGATGCTGCAGAAAGATAGCGCCATCGTTCTCGTCCCTCCAATGCACGCCTTGGGGGTCTCCGACCAAATATCGGAAGAGATTAGAAAGGCTCTGAACGGCAATCCCGACCTTATTTTCCCCTACAGGTATGTCTGCGATAAGATCAAAGTGTGTGGGATCACCGCATCGGGGTGGAACATCGAGATATCACCGCCGTTCCTGCCCTCGGCGATCACGTTCCCCTTCTCTCAGGAAAACATGCGGCGGGTATACCTCTCGGCCACACTGCAGACCCAAGCGGAATTTGCCAGAGCATTTGGTACGAAGCCGGACGCCATAATCGAGCCGGAGACCGACGCGGGGAACGGTGAGCGCTGCATTCTTTTCGGGCAGCACGTCCCGGAGGAGGAGACTGGACCGAAGCTTGCCACAGCCATTCAGGCTAAGCAGAAGCTGGTCATCACTTGCCGGAGTTACCAGGAGGCCAAAGCCTGGGAGAAGCTGGCGGTCATCCCTAAGCGGGCGGAGTTCTCGACCGACTTGGAGACGTTCAGAAACGCGACGAGCGGAGCTCTCGTCCTCGTGGCGCGGGTCGATGGGATCGACCTTCCGGACGATGTCTGCCGGGTCATGCTCATAGACGACCTCCCCAGCGGCTACAGCCAGCTTGAGCGCTTCCAGATCGAGTATTGCGCGATGACGTCGCTTGCGGCGACGAAGCTCGCCTCGCGCATCACCCAGGTCTTCGGACGGATTAACAGAGGCCGAAAGGACTACGGCGTCTTCATACTGCGCGGGAGAAACCTCAACAACTGGCTCAGCGACGCCGAGAACGCGGCCCTCCTCCCAGAACTGCTGCAGAAGCAGCTCCTATTGGGCGACCAAGTCTCGAACTCGATGCTGCGAAACAAGAATTACGCGGCGATTATTGAAGTGATGGATTTGGTGATGGCACGCGACCCAGGGTGGATCTCAACCTATGGGTCTCGCATCGCGGACGCGGAACTGCCGCCGGAAGCGAAAGCTTCAGCGCGGGAGAAGGATGTGCTGCTGACGGAGGCCGCTCTGTCGGAGGCCGAAGCCATGTTGGCGGCCTGGCAGGGTGATTTCGAGAGCGCTGCCGCTACGCTCGCAGAGACGGCCGACAAGGCCGCAATCGCCGACACAAAGCTAGCTGGCTGGCACAACCTGTGGCTCGGCTGGTTCTACCAACTCGCCGGGGATGGTGCGGCGGCCGCGGCAGAATACACGCGGGCTCGGTCCAGGTTGGGATCTGCTGTCTACCTGCCAAAACCGGAGGCGGCAAAGGTCGCAACGGGGCAGAAGCTCTCCCTGCGGGAAAGCCGGATGTTTAATCTCGTGTCCGAGGAGCACGTCAGCAGATTCGACAAGGAAGTCCGCCTGATCAGCAAACGCTTCGAGCCGCTTGCTGACAAGGACGCCTCGTCGGCACAGCATGAGGAAGCAACGCGAGCACTCGGGGAGGGTCTCGGGTTCGCTTCTTCGAGGCCTGACAACGTGCACCGGACCGGCCCGGATGTTCTGTGGATCGATGAAGAGGATAAGTGCTGCCTCCTGTTCGAGCTGAAGACCCTTCAGAGCGGCGATAAGCCGATCACCAAGAAAGCCGTCGGTCAGGGGCACGACCATATTCAGTGGGTCAAGGACAACCATCCCGACGTTGGGATCATCGGCCTGATCTTCGTGGCCGATACGACGGAGTGCAACGGAGATGCTAACCCCTCAAACCATATGTACGTCGGGCGCTTGAGCGAGATATGCGAGACGGCGCACGACCTCATCGCCGAAATGAAATCGATCCGGTCCTCCCTTCCGCTTGAGCGGCTGATCAAGGTCAACGGATACACCGCCGACGAAAAAAATCGGCTTACTGGTATTCTGGCCCGCATTTCCGCCGTGCAGCTGAACACCGATACTGAGGACTAACATCCGACCGTTATTGAGCCTAGGATAGTAGCCGCGAGCGAGTAATGGTGGGACCTGTCGTCCGCTTCCGGGCAGCCGGAAATACTGCGTGGAGTGCCGGCGAGAGAGAATGTGCGCTGCTGTCCGCTTCCGGGGCAGTCGGACGAGTTCGGGAACGGCGTATTTGGGGTCGGAAGCCGCCGGTGGATCGGCGTCAGCAAAGGTCCGCTTCTCGCGTGCGCCTCTCAAAAGCCGCCAGACCGCTCCCGCCCAGTGTCCAGCTTAACGACTACGAAACGCGACCACATCACCGGCCGAACATACGGGACCGGGATCGGCTCGCCCTGGCTATAACCCCCCCCATCCGATTCAGCCGTGATCGGTCCGACAGAAGCCCGTCTGCGCATCACCCCAGCCCGACATAGTCACGCCGACGGCCTCGGGCTTGAAGCGAAAGTCCCTTCTGGAGCAGCCGCCAATGCCGAATCTGACCCGATCATCTCACCCCACATAGGCCGGTCACGCCGCTGATAGATCGGACCTCAAGCCAGGCCAGCTTCTGGACCAGATATCCGATGTCCTCAACGATTGCATACCGCCTCTGAAGCGGCGCAGAAAATGGACATGAGCGTACAGACACTGTGTCGCTGGTTTCGCGGCTACGATCACGCCCGAAAGGGGCGGGAAGATTCGAAAGCGCGATCGGCAGCCGCACTATGCCCCAGACGAGCAATGGTGGCTGCTCCATGGTAGGGAGGACGATCGTACCTAATGCGGAGCGGACACCTGTCCACGACCGATAAACAGCCGCGGCCTATTCGCAAGCTTCGGCCACCACCACCCACAAATCCGTAGCCCCCACCCCCTGCCCGGCCGCCGTCAGCATCGCATGCGCCTGGCCTCGGTGGTGCGTCTGGTGATTGAACATGTGCATCAGCAGCAAGGCGCGCGGACGCGTCATCTCCGCCTGCACCGCCCCGCTGAACCAGGTCTCGTCGCCCCCCAGCCACGCCGGGTCGAGCGCCGTGGCCCAGGCCTCCAAACGCGCATCGGCGGCAACCCGCGCCGCGGTCATCCCGGCGAAATCCATCATATAACGGTCGCTCTCCGCCAGCCCCACGCCGGGCCGGTCCCAGCCGTCGAACCGGTGCATCCACATCTGGTCCGCCCACAGCACATGGCTGAGCGTGCCGTGGATCGAGCGCCAGAACGCGCCACGGTCCTGCCGCCGGGCGTCGTCCTCCAGCGCTGCCGCCGCGGCATACACTTGGTGGTTCATTGCCGCATTGTATCCGGCAAACAGCTTGGCGTATTCCGGTGTGATCACGGCGCTGGCTCCGGACAGGGATAGGACATCATCATGGAAATGACGCTGCTACGGCAAGACCAGGACGGCGTCGCCCGGCTCACGCTGAACCGCCCGGCGCAGCGCAATGCGCTGTCGGTGGCGCTGATGACGGCGTTGGAAAGCGCGCTGGCCGATATCGCCACGGACCGGTCGGTCCGCGCCGTCGTGTTGGCGGGTGCCGGGCCGGCGTTCTGCGCCGGGCACGATTTGCGGGAACTGCGCGAGCTCGATCGCTCGGCGCAGGCGGCGCTGTTCCTGCAATGCTCGCGCCTGATGCAGGCCATTATCGGACTCCGCGTGCCGGTGATCGCCTCCGTGCACGGCGTGGCGACGGCGGCGGGCTGCCAACTGGTGGCCACGTGCGATCTGGCGGTGGCCGCCGACACCGCCCGCTTCGCCACGCCCGGCGTCAACATCGGCCTGTTCTGTTCCACGCCCATGGTGGCCCTGTCCCGCGCCGTGGGACGGAAGGCTGCGATGGAGATGCTGCTCACCGGCGACATGATCACCGCGGACCGGGCGGCGGCGCTGGGCCTGGTCAACCGCGTGGTGCCGGCCGAGGCGCTAGATGCCGAGGTAACCGCGCTCGCGCAGCAAGTCGCCAGTAAGAGCGCCGCCACCGTCGCCATCGGCAAGCCGGCTTTCTACGCCCAGGCCGAGCTGACACTCGCCGACGCCTACGCCTATACGGCGCAGGTCATGGCTCATAATATGCACGAGCGCGATGCCGCCGAAGGCATCGGCGCGTTCCTGGACAAGCGGCAACCCCTTTGGGACAACACCCCATGATGAAGCTTTCGGCGCGCAATCAAATCAAGGGCAAGATCACCGAGGTCATCCGCGGCCAGACCACCGGGCACGTTCATATCGACATCGGCGGCGGCACGATCATCCATGCCTCCATTACCAACGAGGCGATCGACGACCTGGCGCTAAAGGTGGGCGACGACGCAACCGCAGTGATCAAGGCGTCCGACGTGATGGTGGGCAAGTAACCATGCGCCGGTTGGTGCTGCTGGCTCTGCTATGGGCCGGTATGGCGCATGCGCAGGTCGAACTCACCGGCCGCGTCGCCCGCCCGGTCACGCTAACCCCGGGGCTCTTGGCCGCCCAGCCTCAGATTGCGGTGGAGTTGGACTACGAGGGCGAGAAAGGCCCGGTCCACGTCACGTTCAAAGGCGCCGCCTTATGGCCGCTGCTCGAGCAAGCCGAACCAACCGGCGACCGCCGCGACCGCCTACAGCATACCCTGCTCGCCCGCGGCCGCGATGGCTACGCAGTCGCCCTCTCCATCGGCGAACTCAGCCCGGCGCTCGAAGGCAAAACGGTGCTGATCGCCACGGAGCAAGACGGCAAGCCACTAGCCACACCCCGGCTAGTCGTGCCGGGCGACAAACACCAGGCCCGGGCGGTGCGGGAGTTGATGGGGATAGAGGTGCGATAATGCCAAGCATAGACGTAAGTCCTTTTATAGCGTTCCGCTACGCCCTCAATGCAGCACCTCCGCGTCTCATCCCAGTCCCCGGCAGAACACCTGTATCCGCCCACACGCCTCCGCCAAAGACGAGTCATCCGTCGCGTAGCTGATCCGCACATACGGGCTCATCCCAAATCCCGCCCCATGCACCAGCGCCACGTGCTGCTCCTCCAGCAGCGCCAGCGCGAAATCCTCGTCCGTGTGCAGCACGCGCCCGCCCGCGGTGGTCTTGCCGAGGCAGCCGGCGACGTTGGGATAGACGTAGAATGCGCCCTCCGGCTTATGACACGACAGACCCGGCGCCTCGTTCAGCATACCCACCACCAGGTCGCGGCGGCGGTGGTAGGCGGCCGCCATGGCAGGAACGGCATCTTGCGGGCCGTCCAGCGCAGCGGCGGCGGCGGCCTGGCCCACGGTGCTCACCCCGGCAGCGACATGGTTCTGCATGTTGACCATCGCCTTGATCAGCGGCGCCGGGCCACCGGCAAAGCCGATGCGCCACCCGGTCATGGCGTAGGTCTTGCTCACCCCGCTGATCGTCAGCGTGCGCCCGCGCAACCGCGGCTCTAGCGCGGCGATGGTGGTATGCTCGAAACCATCGAACACCAGATGCTCATACATATCGTCCGACATGATCCAGACATGCGGATGCCTCAGCAATACTTCTGCCAGCGCTTGTAGTTCTACGCCGGAATAGGCGGCGCCAGTGGGATTATTGGGACTGTTCAGGATCACCCACTTGGTGCGCGGCGTGATGGCCGCATCGAGGTCCTCGGGCCGGAGCCGGAACCCGTTATTCTGCGGACAGTTCACGACCACGGGCTCCCCGCCGACCAGCCGAGTCATGAGCGGGTAGGCACCCCAGTATGGCGCAGGAATGATGACTTCGTCCCCGTCATCGAGCGTCGCCAGCAGCGCGTTGTAGATCGTCTGCTTGCCGCCATTGCTGACGGCGATCTCCTCCAGCGCGAAGTCCAGGCCGCTATCCCGGCGGAACTTGCGCTGGATGGCCTGTTTCAGCGCGGGCTGCCCGTCATTGGGCGGATACTTGGTGTCGCCGTTCAACGCAGCCCGGTGCGCGGCCTCGATCGCATGCGGCGGCGACGCGAAATCAGGCTCGCCGATCGTCAGCGATATGACCTTGATCCCCTGGGCGCGCATGGCCCGGGCGCGGTTGGTCATCACCATGGTGGGGGCAAGCGGGGCCCGCTTCAGGCGCTGTGCTAGCCTGGGCGTGTCATCTCCCTCACCCCGGCCCTCTCCCGAAACGAGGGGGGGAAGGCTGTCCATCATTTGAGGCCAGTGCAGAAACGCTGGATGCGTTCGCAGGCCGTGCGCAGGCTCTCCGTGTCGGTGGCGTAGCTGATGCGGAAATGGCCGGGATACATGAACGCGGCGCCGTGCACCGCGGCCACGCCCTCCTCGTCCAGCAGCGCCGTCACGAAATCCTCGTCGGTGCCGATCTTGGTCCCGGCGCGGGAGGTCTTGCCGATGCAGCCATGCACGCTCGGGAACACGTAAAACGCGCCCTCCGGCGTATGGCAATGGATGCCCGGCGCCTGGTTCAGCATCGACACTACCAAATCGCGCCGGGCCTGATAGACCTCCACCATCTCACCGATGAACTCCTGCGGCCCGTTCAGCGCCTCGACCGCGGCCGCCTGCGACACGCTGCTGGTGTTGGACGTGCTCTGCGACTGCAGCTTGTCCATCGCCTTCGTCAGCGCACGGGGGGCACCCGCAAAGCCGATCCGCCAGCCGGTCATGGCGTAGGCCTTGCTGCACCCGTTCATGGTCACCGTGCGATCCCGCAACCGCGGCTCGACCTGCACCAGGGTCGTGAACTCGAAATCGCCATAGACCAGCTTCTCGTAGATGTCGTCGGTAAACACCCACACTTGCGGATGCCGCAGCAACACATCGGCCAGCTCCCGCAACTCGGCGCGGGTATAGGCGGCGCCGGTCGGGTTGTTCGGACTGTTCAGCATCAGCCATTTAGTCTTGGGCGTAATCGCAGCCTCGAGGTCCTCGGCCCGCATCTTGAAGCCGTTATTCTGGCCGCACGGCACGAACACCGGCGTGCCGTCCGCCAGGGTCACGATATCCGGATAGCTCACCCAGCACGGCGTCGGGATGATCGCCTCGTCGCCCGCGTCCATCGTCGCCACCATGGCGTTGAAGATCACCTGCTTGCCGCCGGTGGAGACGATGATCTCGTCCGCCGCGTAATCCAGGCCGTGATCCCGCTTGAACTTGGCCGCCACCGCGTCCCGTAGCGCCCTGGTGCCCGCTACATCGGTGTATTTCGTATCGCCCTGCTCGATCGCGCGGATCGCCGCCTGCTTCACGTTGTCCGGCGTATCGAAATCAGGCTCCCCGGCGCTCAGGCTGATCACATCCCGCCCGGCCGCCTTCATCGCGCGCGCCTTGCTGGAAATGGCGATGGTCTGGCTCGGGCTGATCCGGTCCAGGCGCGCAGCGGTCAGGGTCATGGTTCAACAGTCCAAAGGGCAATGGCCGCAACTCTATGCCCGCCCCCTCACGCACACAACCGCTTACGCCGGATATTTGTGCCACTCCGGCTCGGATACCGGGTCCTCACCATGCACGTTGTCGCCCCGCTCACCGCGAAGTATCGACAGCTCGGCAATCACCCAGGCCCAGCCCAGACCCGGCACCAGGCCTAGCAGCATCCACCAGGCAGACCGGCCGCGATCATGCATCCGCCGGGCAAACAGCGCCAGCGTGGGGTAGATCAGCAGGACGGCGAAGGTGAACTCGATCTCCGGCACATGCGTGGTCCAGCTGGTGAACAGCGCCGATACCAGCAGCAGGCCATACAGCGGCAGCATCAACCACAGCTCTAACCGGCTCGAACGGCCTTCAAAAGACAGAATGGGTGAGAAACGCATAGCCGGCCCTTTTGCACCTGACAAACTCTAACAGACTTTGACGCAGGATGTAGAGCGTTTAGTTGCGTTGAACATACCTTTGTTGCAGCAGCCACGCCCCCCCCAGCGCGGCCGCAACAAGCGCCAAGATCACCGTGGCCAGCGCGTTCAGTTCCGGTGTAATGCCAAGGCGTAACGCGGAAAACACCACCATCGGCAACGTGCTGGAGCCGGGGCCGGAAACGAAGGTGGCCACCACCAAATCGTCGAGCGACAAGGTAAACGCCAGCAGCCACCCCGCTACCAGGGCGGGCACCAGCAACGGCAGCGTCACCGAAAAGAACGCATGCAGCGGCGTCGCACCTAGATCCATCGCCGCCTGCTCCAACTCGCTCCCAGAGTCGGACAGCCGCGCCTCCACGACAACAGCGACATAGGCCAGACTCACTGAAACATGGGCCAGCGTGATCGTCAGCGCCCCCCGGCCAGCAGGCCAGCCCAGCACCTGCTCCATCTGCACGAACAGCAGCAACAACGAAAGGCCGACCAGCACGTCCGGTAGCACGAGCCGCGCAGACAACAACGCCGCGAAAGCCCCTCGCCCCCGGAACCGCCCGAACCGCGCTAGGCCCAGCCCCGCGAGCATACCCAGCACCGTGGCCCCCGTGGCCGACAGCGCCGCAATGCGCAGCGACAACGACGCCGCGCCGATCAGCTTCTCATCCGCCCACAGCGCCGCATACCAGCGCCACGAAAACCCGCTCAGCACCGTCGTCAGCCGGGACGGGTTGAAGCTGGTCAGCACCAGCAACAGCACCGGCCCATACAGGAACGCATAGCCCAGCCCCAGCATCCCCGGCAGGAACCAGCCCCGCTTCATGGCGGCCGCCTCATTCCTGCCGCGCCCGCAGCAGCACCATGGGCACCAGTAACGCCAGCAGCAGCGCGTTGGCGACGGCCGCCGCCATCGGCCAGTCCCGGCTGGCAAAAAACTCGTTCCATAGCGCCCGCCCGATGGTCTGCGCGCCCGGCCCCCCCAGCAGCTCGGGGATCACGTACTCCCCCATCGCCGGTATGAACACCAGCGCCAGCCCGGCCGCGATCCCCGGCAGTGACAGCGGCAACGTCACGGTGCGGAACACCACGAAAGGCGCCCCGCCCAAATCCGCCGCCGCATCCTCGAGCGCCGGGTCCCGCTTGCTGAGCCGGGCATAGAGCGGCAGGATCATAAACGGCAAATACGCATAGGTCACGCCGATATACATCGCCGCATCCGTATAAAGCAGGTGCTGCGCCGGCAGCCCCAGCGCCAACAGCCCGGCATTGATCCAACCCTCATCCCGCAGCAAGCCGATCCAGGCGGTGATGCGCAGCAGGAACCCGGTCCAGAACGGCAGCATGACAAACAGCAGCAACAAGGACCGCCACCGCTCCGGCGCCCGCGCGATCGCCAGCGCCATAGGGTAGCCCAGCAACAAACAGAACAATGACGCCACCGAAGCGACCGCCAACGATTTCAGCGCCGCGCTGGCATAGAACAAATCCTCCGTCATGGCGGCGTAGTTGCCGGTGTCCGGATCCGTCAGCAGCGGCGTGTACGGGGGCACGCCGGGCTGGGACGTGCTGAACGACAGCGCCGCCACGATCAGCACCGGGGCCGCGACGAACAGCAGCAGCCAGGCCCACACCGGGGCCAGCACCCAGAACCGGTTCATCGCAGGAGAATCACGCACGCATCCGCCGGCCAGGATACCGTGACCGCACTCCCCGGACCCGGCGGCGCACCCAGCCCGGCGGTCAACGGCGTCGCGACCAGCAGCGCCACCGGGCCCACCCGTACCGTGTGCTCGATGGCGTTGCCACGATACGCACTGCGCTCGATCACACCCGGGACGGCGTTGGGGCCTGGGCCGAAAGACAGACGCTCCGGCCGCAACGCCACGTGCACCGGGCCGTCCGGCGCGGCGGCCGACTGGATCGGGCCGATGCCGTCCAGCGTGATCCGGCCCTGATCCGCGCGTCCGGGCAGGATGTTGGCCGCGCCCATGAACTCGGCGACATAGCGGCTGGCGGGCCGCTCGTAGATGTCGGCCGGCGTCGCGACCTGCTCCAGCCGGCCATTGTGCAGCAGGCCGATCCGCGTCGCCATCGCCAGCGCCTCGTCCTGATCGTGCGTCACCAGCACGAACGTCGCCCCCGTCTCGGCCTGCACCCGCAGCAGCTCCTGCCTTGTCTGTTCCCGCAGGTTGCGGTCCAGTGCCGAGAGCGGCTCGTCCAGCAACAGCAGCCGCGGCCGGGGCGCCAGCGCACGCGCCAGCGCCACCCGCTGCCGCTGCCCGCCTGACAGCGCCTCCGGCTTCCGCCCGGCAAAGTCCCGCAGGCGCACCAAATCCAGCAGCTCGGCGACCCGGCCGGCGATCTCCGCCTTCGGCATCCCCTGCCGGCGCAGGCCATAGCCCACGTTATCGGCGACGCTCATATGCGGAAACAGGGCATAGGATTGGAACGTGGTGTTCACTGGACGCCGGTGCGGCGGCAGCCGCGTGATGTCCTGCCCCCCCAACATGATCCGCCCCGCACTGGCCGGCACGAACCCGCCCAATGTCCGCAACAGCGTCGTCTTGCCCGACCCTGACCCGCCCAGCAGCACGAACAGCTCGCCCTTGGCGATGCTAAGGTCCAGCGCATCGAGCGCCACGGCAGCCCCGTACCGCACGCTCAGCCCCTCGACGACAAGCTCCGCCAACGGAGTCTAACGCACTGCCGCCCCCTCTCCCGCCGGGAGAGGGCTGGGGTGAGGGAAACCACCGGCACAGCCTTCGGTCCGGAGATGGGGCTTCATGCCGCGCCGAACATCGTGCTTGCCGTTTCCCTCACCCCAACCCCCTCCCGCCAGCGGAAGAGGGCACAATTTATTCACCGTCCCGCCTTCACCCGCGCCCACATCCGCGTCCGCGCCTTGTCAGCGGCTTGGGTCGTGGCGCGGGCGGTGAAGAACCGGGGGTCGGTGGTATCCAGAAACACGTTCAAATCCGAGCGGATCGCCGGATCGACGGACGTCAGGCTGGCCGGCAAAGCGTTCGGGTAGTGCACCTGGTTGGTGATGGCGGCCATCACGTCCGGCTGCAGCAGGAAGTTGATCAGCGCCAGCGCCTCCGCCGGGTGCGGCGCGTCGGTTGGGATGGCCAGCATGTCGAACGTGAGCTGCGCGAACTGCTTCGGCGCCGTATAGCGCACCTCCTGCTGCCCGGCCTCCTTCGCGCGCACCGCGGCCTGGATCACGTCACCGGAATAGGTCATGGCCAGGCACGTCTGCCCGCCCGCCAGCGCCTCCACCGCGCCCCCGGAGGCGAACGTGCGGATGTACGGCCGCACCGCCAGCAGCGTCTTCTCGACCTCCGCCAAATCCTTGGCGTCGGTGCTTTCCGGATTGTGGCCCAAATACTTCAGCACGCTCGGGATCGTATCGATCGCACTATCCATCAACGAGATGCCGCACGGCGCAAGCCTCTTGGCGTGCACGGGCGACAGCAGCAGTTCCCAGCTATCCAGCGGCGCGCCGGGATCCAGCGCCTCGATCCGCGCCGGGATCAGGCCCAATCCCACGCTGCCCCAAAGGTAGATCGCCCCATACCTGTTGCCGGGATCCGACGTCGCCACCCGGGCCATGAGCGCCGGGTCCAGGCTGGACCAATGCGGCACACCCGCCCGGTCGATCGGCTGCAAGGCGCGGGCGGCGATCAGGCGGGAGAACGTCGGCTCGTTGGTCGGCACCACGACGTCGTAGCCGGAGTGCCCGGCCAGCAGCTTGCCCTCCAGCGTCTCCAGGCTGTCATACACGTCATACTGGACCTTGATGCCCGTCTCGGACGTGAAGCGCTCCAGCACCTTGGGGTCGATATAGTCGGTCCAATTGTAGAAATTGACCACGCGCTCCTGCGCCTGCGCCGCCACCGCCATCAACGCTAACAATGCCGCTTGTACTATTAGCCTCATCGCGTGCCCCCTGCCCGTCCCGTTTAGCGCGGCAAAGGGCGGGCTGGAAGCCTACAGCACTGACCGGCCAGGCGGAATGGCCTGAACGGTAGGAGTACTCGCCAAGCTTGAAAAACGAGAGCCCAAGCCGGCCCCCTTCGGCCGGATAGGGTCTAGGCCAGCGAGTCCGCCTTGAACGTCGCGCTGATGTGCCCGGCCAGCGCGTCCGTCACCGGCTGGCTCGCGTCCTTACCCTGTAGCAGCAGGATGCCGAACGCTGGCAACCGCGGCAGCCCCTCGTCCGGGCGGATCACCCGCAGCCCCTCCGGCAGCCATGACACGGTGGAGACCGTGACCGCGAGCCCCGCCAGCACCGGCGCGTGCGTGCCGACCTGGGTCGCGGACTGATACGCCACCCGGTAGCGCCGCCCGGCCCCCTCCAGCGCGCGCTCCGCCGCGACGCGCCAGCTGCAATGCTCCGCCGCCAGCGCCACCGGCAGCGGATCCTGCCGATGCGGCGCGTGCTTCGTGGACGTGATCCACGCCAGCGGCCCGTGCCAGAGCGGCACCATCGGCCAGCCCGGCGGCTCATGCCCCTCCGAGCACAGCGTCAGATCCAGCTCACCCTGCCGCAACCGCTCCACCAGCTGCGAGGATGGCAGGCACATCACCTCGACCTGCACGGACGGATGCACCTCGGCGAACCGCATCAGGATCTGCGGCAGGTAGCGCAGCGCATAGTCGTCGGGCGTACCCAGGCGTACGGTGCCCTGGATGGCCGGCTGCTTGAAGCTGGTCCAGATATCGTCGCTCAGCGCCAGCATGTCCCGCGCCCGGCCCAGCAGGTATTGGCCGTGCGGCGTGACGCTCACCGCTCCGCCCTTGCCGCGCGCCAGCAACCGTTGCCCCAGCTGCGCCTCCAGCCGCTGCAACTGCATGGACACGGCGGACTGCGTGCGCCCGACACGCTGGGCCGCGCGGGTAAAGCTGCCATCCTCGGCAATGCAGACGAAGGCACGCAGCAGGTCGGGATCGAGCGTCGGGTGCATGGGTATCAGCATATCTGATGCGTCACATTCGTGCAATTCGTTTCCATGATGCGGGGCGGGGGTTCATGGTGCGGCTATCAACCCAGGAGCCCATCATGTCCGCCACCCTGTTCCGCCTGCCCTACGCCCCCCAGACCCGCCCGAGCCTCGCCGGCCGGACGTGGGCTTGGCTGGTGCTGGTCAAGCGCACGCAGGACAGCCGCCGCGCCCTGGCGCAGATGGACGCCCGCATGCTGGCCGACATCGGCGTAAGCCGCGCCACCGCCCAATCCGAAGCCGCCCGCCCAGCCTGGGACTGCTCCGAAGCCGCGTTCTAATCTGTCCGAACCGCGACGGCAAAAGCGGGGTAGAACGTCAGCACCCCAAAAGCGCCGAGGAGAAAGCCGTCACTTCACACATAGCCTGGCGGGCCGGAAGCGGACTGGTCGGTGTGGAGGGACATAGAGCACTTTCCGATTAGGCGGAATCGCCTGGTCGGAAATAGTGCTCGCCAAAACCAAACAGCTAGAGCGCGAACCGATCCACTTCGATCGGATTGCGCTCTAAACTACGAATACCTGACGGTTGCGCTGGAAACGCGGTGGACGATAGCCTATAATTTGGGCATGACGGATGGTTCTGACCACAAACAAACTGGCATCGAATGGCGAGATAGTCTTGCTCGAAGTAAGGCTCAGATTGCCTTGGGCGAGAGCGTACCGTTGCTGGCGATCCTTGATCGGCTGAGGACCTCCGCCGAGCGTCTCGAAGCTGAGCAGGGTGTGACAGCGGACGGTGAGAAGGTAATTGCCAGCCGTTGATCACGCTCACCCCGGAAGCGAGCGCCCAAGTCTTAGCCCTCGAGCGCTTCTATGTTGACAGGCACCGGCCGCAAGCCCTGCGCAATCTTGGCCACGCATTGGCCGAGGCAAGCCTCATCATCACGAACGCTCCAGAAGGTGGGATGCCGGCACCTCGACCCTACCCCACTCTCGCCGAACTCGGGTTCCTCTGGCTGAAACGCTGCCGCTATTGGATCGCCTATGATCCCAAAGCACTGATTATTGCAGGGGTGTTTTTCGAGACGGACGATATCCCAAACCGACTACGCTGAACCGGGGCAAGTGAAGCATTCGACTGGAGGGTGGGGCCGATTTCAGACCGGCGGCTTTGGGGTGCCCGTGGCCGAAAAGCAGACATAAGCGCCTTCGGCTCGGCGCCGGCCACATCGCGGATCTTTCGCATTCGCGGCTCACGGCGCTTCTTAACCAAGTCCTCGAACGACATCGCGTTTACGACGATCCGGAACGCAAGATATTTTCGGATGGTGTCGTTAGGCGCGAGTTTTATCATCTCGCCGTATTATCATCTCGCCGTATAGGATGGAGCTCTGCTCAATAAATGTCTTTTTCAGATCGAGGTTCGTCGTCACTTGGTAGTTCCTTCCAGGTTGCCCCCTTCTGAAGATCCATGGCGGCCGTCATTATGTATTGTAGCAAACGTAGCCCTACCAAACCGGGTTCATGACTTTTGGACAGCTTTTGCCCAGGCTACAACGCGCCGGCATGTCCGCTTTCTGCATGCACGAGTTGCAACCTGCATGACCGACATGGGCGCGCAGCCGTCGGCTTAACGGATAAAAAACGTGCGCTTCCGGACACATCGCTCATCCGCCAAACAACCGACCTAAGGTCGAAACCGACGGACCGGCTCCGCTGAATGCATCTTCGGCGCCGCTACTACCGGACCCCCATCACCCCGCCGCCATCACTCCGCCGCCTGCGCATAGCTCTCCATCGGGGCGCACGTGCAGACCAAATTACGGTCCCCATACACATTGTCCACGCGCTTCACCGGCGGCCAATACTTGGCCGGCTGCGGCAGCGGGTATGCGGCCTGCTCCCGCGTGTAGCCGTGCGCCCACTCCGTCGCCATCACCTCTGCGGCGGTATGCGGCGCGTGCTTCAACGGATTGTCGGCGCGGTCCAGCTGACCCGCGGCAATCGCGGCGATCTCGGCCCGGATCGCGATCATCGCATCGATGAACCGGTCCATCTCCGCCCGCCCCTCGCTCTCCGTCGGCTCCAGCATCAGCGTGCCCGCCACCGGCCAGCTCATGGTCGGCGCATGGAAGCCATAATCCTGTAGGCGCTTGGCGATGTCTTCCACCGCCACACCAGCCTCGGCCATGAAAGGGCGGCAGTCCAGGATGCACTCGTGCGCCACCCGCCCCCCCTGCCCGGCATACAGCACCGGGTAGTGCGGGCGGAGCCGCGCCGCCATGTAGTTGGCGTTGAGGATCGCGACCTGCGTGGCGCGGGTCAGCCCCGGCCCGCCCATCATGCGGATATAGGCATAGCTGATCGGCAGGATCCCGGCACTGCCGAACGGGGCGGCGCTGACGGGGCCGGGGCCGGTCGCGGGGCCTGCATCGGCGCGGGCGGGGTGGTTGGGCAGGTGCGGCGCCAGATGCGCGGCCACGCCGATCGGGCCCACGCCGGGTCCGCCGCCGCCATGCGGGATGCAGAACGTCTTGTGCAGGTTCAGGTGGCAAACATCCGCGCCGATCTCGGCCGGACTGGTGAGCCCCACCTGCGCGTTCATGTTGGCGCCATCCATATACACCTGGCCGCCATGCCCGTGCACGATCGCGCAGATCTCCCGGATATCGGCCTCGAACACGCCATGCGTGCTGGGATACGTCACCATCAGCGCCGCCAGCTGATCCGCGTGCTGGGCCGCCTTGGCGCGCAGGTCCGCCAGGTCGACGTTCCCCTCCCGGTCACAGCCCGTCACCACGACCCGCAGCCCGGCCATGACGGCGCTGGCCGGGTTGGTGCCGTGCGCGGAACTCGGGATCAGGCAGATATCCCGGTGCCCCTGACCTCCTGCCCGATGGTAGCCGCGGATCGCCAGCAGGCCCGCATACTCGCCCTGGCTCCCGGCATTGGGCTGCAACGACACCGCCGCGAACCCCGTGACCGCACACAGCCAATCCTGCAGACGCTGGATCAGCGTGGTATAGCCCCGGGTCTGATCCGCGGGCGCGAACGGGTGGATGTCGGCAAACCCCGGCATCGTCACCGGCATCATCTCCGCCGTCGCGTTCAGCTTCATCGTGCAGGAACCCAGCGGGATCATGCTGCGGTTCAGCGCGATGTCCCGGTCCTCGAGCCGCTTCAGGTAGCGCAGCATCTCGTGCTCGGCATGATAGGCGTTGAAGATCGGCTGCGGCAGCACCGGCGTGCCGCGCACGAGCCCGGCCGGCAACGACGGCTGCACGGCGCCCGCCCCGCCCAGCACGGCGCATAGCGCACCGAGCTCCGCCCGGGTCACCGTCTCGTCCAGTGCCACCGCCACCCCCTGCCCGTCCAGCCGGCGCAGGTTGAACCCGGCATCCAACGCGCGCGCCACCAGCGCATCCGCATCCGGGGTATCGAACGCCACCGTGTCGAAGAACGTCTCATGCCGGAGCGCGCCAGGCACGGACGCCGCCACGATCCGCGCCTGCAGGTTCACCCTGCGCGCGATCCGCTTCAGCCCCGCCGGCCCATGCCATACCGCATACATCCCGGCCATGACCGCCAGCAGCACCTGCGCGGTGCAGATGTTGCTCGTGGCCTTCTCGCGCCGGATATGCTGCTCCCGCGTCTGCAACGCCAGCCGCAGGGCGGGCCCGCCGGCCGCGTCCACGCTCACGCCCACCAGCCGGCCCGGCATCTGCCGCTTGAACGCGTCCTTGGTGGCGAAGAACCCGGCATGCGGCCCGCCGAAGCCCATCGGCACGCCAAACCGCTGCGCCGATCCCACCACGACGTCGGCCCCCATCTCCCCGGGCGGCGTCAGCAGCACGAGGCTGAGCAAATCCGCGCAGACGATCACCAGCGCCCCGGCCTCATGCGCCGCGCGGATCTCGCCATGCAGGTCACGGATGTCGCCCGTGGTCCCCGGATACTGCAACACCACGGCAAATGGGTTGCTGGCGCCGATGCCGGCCACATCGCCCGGCGCGACATCGGCCAGCGTGATCCCCACCGGGGCCGCGCGGGTCGCCAGCACGGCCCGGGTCTGGGCATGCAGATCGGTGCAGACCGCCACCGTGTCGGACTTCGTGCGGCTCAGCGCATGCGCCATCGTCACCGCCTCGGCCGCCGCCGTCGCCTCGTCCAGCAAGGACGCGTTGGCGATCGGCAGGCCCGTGAGGTCGCAGATCATGGTCTGGAAATTCAGCAACGCCTCGAGCCGCCCTTGCGCGATCTCGGCCTGGTACGGCGTATAGGCGGTGTACCAACCAGGGTTCTCCAGCACGTTGCGAAGGATCACCGGCGGCGTGTGCGTGCCATGATAGCCCTGGCCGATCAACGACCGCACGGCCCGGTTCTGCCCCGCCAGCTCCCGCAACTCGGCGATCACGCCGGCCTCGTCGATCGCCGGCGGCAGCGCCATCTCGCCGCGCCGGATCCCGCCGGGCACGGTCTGGGCCGCGAGGTCATCGAGCGTCACCGCCCCCACCACCGCCAGCATTCCCGCGACCTCGGCCGCGTCCGGCGCGATATGCCGGGACACGAAGCCGTCGTGCCCCTCCAACTCGGTCAGCTCGGCATACACATCCATCAAAGCGTCTCCAGCAGCGCGTCGTAGTCGGACTCGTCCATCAGCGCCTCGAACGCGTCGGGGTCGGCCGGCTCCATGCGGAAGAACCAGGCCTCGTCGGCGGCGGCCCGGTTCACCATCGCGGGCTCGTCCACCACCAGCTCGTTCGCCTCCGTGATGCGCCCGGCCAGCGGCGCATACACGTCACTCGCCGCCTTCACGCTCTCCACCACGGCGATGCTCTCGCCTTCCACGACCTCCCGCCCCGCCTCCGGCAACTCGACGAACACGATGTCGCCCAGCGCCTCCTGCGCGTGGTCGGTGATCCCCACCGTGACCGTGCCGTCCGCCTCGAGGCGCACCCACTCATGGTCCTTGGTGAACCGGGTCTCGGACATCGTGCTCTCCTACTTCGTGTAATGGTGCGGAACGAACGGCAGGCTCACGACCTGCGCCGGCAGGGTCTGGCCGCGGATACTGAGCCCGAGTGCCGTGCCCGGCGCCGACACGTCGCGGCGCACGTAGCCCATGGCGATCGGCACCCCCAGCGTCGGCGAAAACCCGCCGGACGTCACGCCGCCCGCATCCGTCTCACCCGCGATGATTCGCGTCAGCGGACGCGCTGGCGCCTTCCCGTCCGGACGCAGCCCCACGCGCAACCGATGCGGACCGTTGGCCAGCTGATCCTGGATCACCACCGCCCCCGGGAACCCGCCCTCCGCCCGGCGCCGCTTGCCGATCGCCCAGGCCAGGTTCGCCTCCACCGGCGTCGTCAGTTCGTCGATATCGGAGCCATACAGGCACAGCCCCGCCTCGAGCCGCAGGCTGTCCCGCGCCCCCAGCCCCGCCGGCATCACGCCGGGTTGGGCCAGCAGATGCGTGGCCAGCGCCTCCGCATCGGCCGCCAGCACCGAGATCTCGAACCCGTCCTCCCCGGTATAGCCGGACCGGCTAATCCAGACCGGAAAGCCGGACACCGTGGTTTCCACCACCCCCATGAAGCCCAGCGCCGCCGCCTCCGGGCAGAACGGCGCCATGATCCCAGCCGCCGCCGGCCCCTGCAGCGCCAGCAGCGCCCGCTCGGGATGCTGATCCAGTTGCGCGCCATCGGCAAAGTGCAGAATGTGCAGCGCATCCGCCTGCTTCCGGCTGGCATTAGCAACAATGAGGAAGCGGTCGCCGAAATTGGCGACCATCAGGTCATCGAGGATGCCGCCCACGTCGTTGGTCAACAGCGTATATCGCTGCCGCCCCGGCTCGAGCGACAGGAAATCGCCGGGCGTCATCCGCTCCAGCGCCGTGGCCGCCCCCGCGCCATGCAGGCTGAACTGGCCCATATGCGACACGTCGAACAGGCTCGCCGCCGTCCTCGTGTGCACATGCTCGGCCATCACCCCGGCCGGGTATTGCACCGGCATCTCATAGCCGGCGAACGGCACCATCTTGGCCCCCAGCCGGCGATGCAGCGCATCGAGGGGTGACAGCCGCAGCTCTTCGGCTTCGGACGCGATATTCAGGACGGGTTCGGTCAACACGGTTCCCCAAGCTTAGGCCGCCCGCCAGCGTATGCCAGCAGGAACGACCCCCCTCTGTCCGGGATACCTGAGAGATTCGGCACCCTCCCTGGCTGCCTTACTCCGTCGGTGCGGGAGGATCGCTCCCGTCTTTCCAGAGGTCCTATTCCTTACCGCGGTCCTGGGTGCCTGAGCGTTTCCGGGGGCCGGTTGCGCCTTCGGCGGCCAACGCCCTTCGAGGGGCGCCAACACTCTCCCGCGGGGGAAGGTCCGAACCGCCTCACAATGGCCCCTCCGCCCCGGCCCGGCAAGCCACCTGCTTGTCATAAAGCCAAACAAGCGGCCGAGCGGCCCCTGTTAGCCCTGAGCCCAACGAAGGGCGGCACAACCAAACCGCCTTCCGACCCGGGTTAATCAAAACTTGACCTTCCGTGCTCCTATCGCTTGTGCGATGCAGCACCCGTCACAAAAGGCGGACGCGGTGTATCATGATCGATACGTTGATCGAAGAAATGAACGCGGGCTACCCTTTGCACGACCAGGCCGGGGCGCTCGTCAACGAGTTGAAGCCTCTGCTGGACGGCATCCGCGCAACTCTGGAGCAGCTCGAGCAAGCGCAGCGGCGAACTGGCGGAAGCCAAACCCTACGAGTCCCGAGCTTAGCTGCCGATCAAGTCGAAACGCTCCTGGGCCAAGGCACGATCGAGAAAATCGCGGAACGGCTGCACCTGGCCCCGGCCGCCGCCGCCGCCGCTGCCGCCTATGCACTGCCGCGGCTCGCACAGCTATTCGCGCCTGGCGAACTGCCGGCCCCGGCGCCGAGCATTGCCCCCGAAAATCCCGCGCCGATCACGGCCGAGCCGGTCGCATCGCCGCATCCCGCGGCGCCCGCACCGGCACGGAGGCTGGGCTGGCTCCTTCCGGTCTTACTGGTGCTGGCTTTAGCCGGGCTGGTATGGCGCTGCACCTCCGGAACGGCCCCTCGCGCCCCCGCCCCAGCACCGGCCGCGCCAGCCGCTCAGATAGCGCCGGTTCCGGCGCCGGTTACGGTGGCGCAGGCGCCCGCCGTGCCGGCGCCTACGCCTACACCCCCGCCGCCCGCACCCGCAGCGCCCGCCGCCAACCGGCCGGCCCGCCTCTCGGTCAACGTCAGTAACGGCATCGCCACCTTTGGCGGGAAAGTCGGGACCGAGGAAGCGCGTGCCGCCGTTACCGCCGCCCTCGCCACCGCCTACGGCACCGGACGCACCCAGGGCAACATCACGCTCGACCCCACGGTGGCCGCCCCGGCATGGCTACCCTCGCTCGGCACCATCCTAGCCCCGCTCCGGGCCAACGGCAGCCGGGCCTTGTTCGACGGCAACACCGTCCAGGTCGGCGGCGCAATCCCCACCACGGACCGTGACCGGATCATCGGCACCGTGCGCGGCGTGCTGGGCGCCACAGGCACGGCCGGACCGCTGCCGGCCGGGGTGGCCGACTTTGCCGCCGACGCCAACCGGGTCGCCCAAGCCCGGCTGGCCACGCTTCGGCAGGGCTTCTCTGCCCAGGAACTCGCCGCCATCCTCAACCTCACCACCATCAACTTCGCCAACCGCAGCGCAACCGTGCCCGGCGCCGACCGCGAGCTGCTGGCCCAGGCCGCCGCCCGGCTTCGCACCTTGCCCCCGGGCACGCGGGTCGAGATCGCCGGCTACACGGATGCAACCGGCTCACCCGCGGGCAACGAACGGTTATCGCAACGGCGCGCCGAGGCCGTGCGCAACGTCCTGATCCAGGACGGGACCCCAGCCGCCATGTTGACCGCACGGGGCTACGGCGCCGCCTCACCCGTCTCGCCCAACAGCACGGAAGAAGGCCGCCTGCAGAACCGCCGCATCGAATATCACGCGCTCCCGCGTTAACCCGCGCTTACATCTAGAGCGTAAGCCAGCTTCGTGCGATGAAACCGCAACTATAAAGGGCCGGTAAGCATCATGTTTGAGACGCTGATTGATGAGATGAATGCCAACCTCCCGCTGCAGAACAAGGCGGCGGCGCTGGTCGAGGAACTAACCCACTTGATCGGCGGCGACGGCGAGGCTTTTCTGGACCGCGCCCGCAATGCCGGGGCTGGCCCGGACGTGGCCAACTGGCTGGGTCAAGACAGCCAGCACCCCACCCTGCCCGCCGACGTGGCCGAACGGATCCTGGGCCAATCGACGGTCACCGCCATGGCCGGACGCCTCGGCCTGGTTCCTGCCGCGGTGACAGCAGGCGCCGGCTACGCGCTACCGCGTATGCTGCATGCCGCCATGCCCGGACGCACCGTGGCCGGCACGGCCCGCCCCATGACCGTCACCCCAACTGCGGCCGCCCCACGCTCACAAGGCATGCGCTGGCTGTTGCCAGTTGTCGCCACCCTGGGCGCCTGCGCCCTGATCTGGCGCTGCTCCGAAATGCGCAACCCGGTCACCGCGCCGCCAATCCCCACAGCAGCCCCGGCCGCGACCACGGAGCCTTCCTCCGCGCCTGTTCCTGCGCCTGTTCCCCCTTCCGTTCCCGCTCCGGCTGAGCCACCCGCCGCTGCAGCACCGCTAGCGCCCGCTCCCGCCCCGGAACCCGCTCCCGCCCCGGCCCCCGCCCCCGAGCCCACGCCGGTCCCTCCGGCCGCCGAATCCGCACCCGCCACCCCAGCCCCAGCCGCCACCCCGGCTCCAACCCCGGCCCCCGAGCCGGCCGCAACGCCGGCGCCCGAAACCCCCGCCCGGCTTTCCCTCAGCAATCATTCCGGCACTGTCACCTATGGCGGCGTGCTGAAGGATGAAACCGCGCGGGACGCCGCGGTCGCCGCCCTGGCCGGCGCATACGGTGCCGACCACATTCGCGGCACCATCGCGGTCGACCCCTCGGCCAGCATGCCGTCCTGGCTCGGGCAGCTCACGGATGCGCTCGGCCTCTTGAAGAGCGAAGGCGTCCGAGCCCTATTCGAAGGCGGCGCTGCCAGCGTCGGCGGTGTCATTCCCGCCGATTCCCGGGAGCGCCTCACGACGGCCCTCGGTAGCCTGCTCGGCGGCGGCACGACGGTAGGCCCGCTATCCGCCGCCTCCCCGGTATTTGCCGCCGACGCCACCCGGGCGGCGCTCGCGCAGTTGGACGCTCTAGGCTCCACCTATACGGCCGCGGACGTCGCCACCGTGCTGAACGCCACCATCTTGAACTTCGCCACCGGCAGCAGCGCAATTTCCGAGCAAGACCAAGAGCTGCTGACCCAAGCCGCCGCCAAGCTACGCGGCCTACCGCCGGACAGTTTGATCGAGGTCGCGGGCTACACCGACAGCACCGGCGACGCCGACGCCAACGTGACCCTCTCGACCCGGCGTGCCGAGGCCGTCCGCGACCTGCTGGTGCAAAAAGGCGTGGACTCGGCGATGCTCACCGCCAAGGGCTACGGCGCCGCCGATCCCGCCGCCCCGAACGACACCGAAGAAGGCCGCCTCCAAAACCGCCGCATCGAGTATCACGCCAGCGCCAAATAGCGTGGCCTAATAGCTACGCGGCATGCCCAGCACGTGCTCGCCCAGGTAGGACAGGATCAGGTTGGTGCTGAGGGGCGCCACCTGATACAGCCGGGTCTCGCGGAACTTGCGCTCGATGTCATACTCCTCGGCGAAACCGAACCCGCCATGGGTCTGCACGCACGCCTCCGCCGCCGCCCAGCTCGCCTCCGCCGCCAGCAGCTTGCCCATGTTGGCCTCCTCGCCACACGGCTCGCCGGCGTCGAAGCGCGCCAACCCCTGCCGCACGATCGCCTCGGCGGCGCGCATCTGCGCATACGCTTTGGCGATCGGGAACTGCACGCCCTGATTGGCGCCGATCGGCCGGCCGAACAGCACCCGCTCCCGCGCATACGCCGTGCTGCGGGCGGTGAACCACTTGGCGTCGCCCACGCATTCGGCCGCGATCAGCAGCCGCTCGGCGTTCATGCCGTCCAGGATTTGCCGGAACCCGGCCCCCTCCTCCCCCACTAAGTTCTCCGCCGGCACCGGCATGTCGTCGAAGAACACCTCGCACGAATTATGGTTCATCATCGTCCGGATCGGCCTGACCGTGAGGCCCGGCGCGTCCCGCATGTCGACGATGAACGTGCTGAGCCCCGCCGTCTTCTTCGCCACCTGCTCCCGCGGCGTGGTCCGCGCCAATAGCAGCATGAGGTCCGAATGCTCCGCCCGGCTGGTCCAGATCTTCTGCCCGTTCACGATATACCGGTCGCCCTCCCGCCGCGCCGTCGTGCGCAGCGCCGTCGTGTCCGTGCCGCTCGCGGGCTCCGTCACCCCAAACGCCTGGAGCCGCAGCGTCCCCGCGGCGATCGCCGGCAAATAGCGCTGTTTCTGCGCCGGGCTGCCATGCCGGAGGATCGCACCCATGATATACATCTGCGCATGGCAGGCGGCGCCGTTGCAGCCCTGCGCATGGATCTCCTCCAAGATCGCCGCCGCCGCCGTAAGCGGCAGCCCCGCGCCGCCATACTCCTCCGGGATTAGCGCCCCGAGATACCCCGCCTCCGTCAGCGCCTGCACGAACAGGGTGGGGTAGCCCCGGCACGCATCCAGCTCCCGCCAATACGCCCCGGGGAACCCGGCACACAGCTTCGCGACCTCCGCCCGCAGGTCGGCATTGGCGTCCATCACGCGAACTCCTCACGAATGAGGGCCGAGTGCTCGCCCACCGACGGCACCGGCCCCAGCACCGGCGCCACCCCATCCACCAGCGCGGGCGGCGCCACGAGCGAGGCGGGGCCCCCCGGCGTCTGCACCGTGACCCGCCGCAGCGCCGGATGAAGCGCGAACGCAGTGACGTCGTTCACGAACCCAAACGCCGTCCCCGCCTGCCGCAGCCGCGCCGCCGCCTGCTCCCGGCCGAGCGGCGCCAGGCTCGCACCCACCCTGGTATCCACCACCGCCCGCTGCGCCATCCGCGCCGTGTTGCTGTCCCAGCCCGCCCGGGTCGCGAGCGTGGCGTCACCCAGCACGATGGCGCAGAACGACGCCCACTCCCGCTCGTTCTGGATCGACAGCAGCACCAGCCCGTCCGTGAGCGGGAACGCGCCGTAGGGGCAGATCGACGGATGCGCCAGACCCACCCGAGCCGGCGCCTGGCCGGTGCCCTCCGTATAGAGCAACGGCACCGTCATCCAATCCGCCATACCGTCGAACAGGCTGCTGCCGATCGCCCGCCCCTGCCCGGTGACCCCCCGGGCGATCAGTGCCTCCAGCACCGCCGCATGCGCCGCCATGCCGCAGGCGATGTCGCACACCGACACCCCCACCCGGCCCGGCCCCGCCGGGTGCCCGGTGATATCGGCCAGCCCCGACTCCGCCTGGATCAGCAGATCATACGCCTTCATGTCCGCATACGCGTGCCCGGCGCCGTAGCCGCTGATATCGACCGTGATCAGCCGCGGATACCGGGCCCGCAACGCCGCCGCCCCGAACCCCGCCCGCTCCGCCGCCCCCGGCGCCAAATTCTGGATGAACACGTCCGCCCGCGCGACGATCCGCTGCAGCAGCGCCGCGTCCGCCGGGTGCTTGATGTCGGCCACCAGGCTCTGCTTACCCCGGTTGAGCCACACGAAATAGCTGGACTGCCCATGCACGCTGGCATCGTAGCCCCGCGCGAAATCCCCCTCCGCCCGCTCGATCTTGATGACCCGCGCCCCCGCATCCGCCAGCCGCGACGAACAATACGGCGCCGCCACCGCCTGCTCCAGCGCCACTACCAGCACGCCCTCTAGCGCCCCGGCCAAGGCCCCACCTCCAGCCCGGCAATGGTCGGGTAAAGACTCCCCCTCTCCCGCTGGCGGGTGAGGGTGGGGCCACACGCACGCGTCTCAGTCGCGCCAGGGACCGCAAGCGTCGGCCCCCTCACTCCTCCGGCCTCCCCCGCAACCGCTTCGTCTCCCCCCGCTGCACCTTGGCCTCCACCCGCCGCACCTTGGACCCGAGCGTCGGACGCGTCGCCCGCCGCAGCACCGGCCGCACCGCCGCCGCCCGCAACAGCTCGACCACCCGCTCCTGCGCATCCATCCGGTTCCGGTCCTGCGACCGGAACCGCTGCGCCGTAATCACCAGCACCCCTTCCCCGCTCACCCGCTTCCCGCCCAGGATCTCCGCCCGCGCCCGGACGCTCTCCGGCAAGCTCCCCGCCCGGCGCAGATCCAGCCGAACCTGCACGGCCGTAGAGACCTTATTCACGTTCTGCCCCCCAGGCCCGGACGCCCGCACGAAACTCTCCTCGATCTCATCCGGATTGAAGGCGATACCAGGGGCGATCGGGATCGGCATGGCTCGTGTCTATAGCGCCACGGCGCCGCTTTCCAGCCCGGGCGGTTCAGGGAGCGGTATGTTTCGTATCGCACACTCAAACATTCGGACCCGAGAACCCAGACCTGATATAATACCGGGACTCGGACGCGTTGACCCATCTACACCGTCATAGCGAGCCCGCTTGGGCGTGGCGATCCAGGGTAATAAGCCTGCTTATGGCACCCTGGATCGCCACGCTGCGCTCGCGATGACATTGAAGGTGGAGTCCTTGCGCCCGAGTTCTGGTAGAAGTTCAAGATTGGATATCCACGTGAACCTAGATGACCTTTTCAGGCTCGCATACGATCGGTCCCAGGTAATCGAGATCCGCTCCGAAGGTGAGACTAGTAATCTCAAAGTCTCACAATGAACCTCAACGCCGACTTCACCCAACCCGCCCGCATCCACGCCGCCATCCTCCCCTGGACACCCTCCCCCATCCCAGGCGTGGACCGCCGCATGCTCGATCGCGTAGGCGACGAGGTCGCGCGCGCCACATCCATCGTCCGCTACGCACCCGGCAGCCAATTCGCCGCCCATACCCATGCCGGCGGGGAGGAGTTCCTGGTGCTCGAAGGCATCTTCCAGGATGAGCATGGCGACTACCCGGCCGGCAGCTACATCCGCAACCCGCCCACCACGCACCACACGCCGGGTTCGGCACCGGGCTGCGTAATTTTCGTCAAGCTCTGGCAATTCGACCCGGCCGACCGCGCCGCCATCCGGATCGACACTGCCACCCTCCCCTACAGGCCGGCCGGCCCGGGAGTGACCGAAGCCCTGCTGTTCACCGATGCGCGGGAGCTTGTGACCCTGGAACGCTGGGCTCCCGGCACTCTCATACAACGCGGTGCCGCCGGGCTGGAACTACTGGTGCTCGAAGGCCAATTCACCGAGGCAGGCGAAACTTTCACCCCTCAATCCTGGCTCCGCCTGCCAAAAGGCACGCCCTTACAGGCGGTAGCGGGAGCTGACGGATGCCAGGTATGGCAGAAGCAACTCCTGTAAGCGATCCCTCGCAGAACCCGGCCCCAACCCTTCGACATGAGCGTAAAACCCGGGCCTGATCACAGGGCTTACCGCAAAGCCGGCAAGTCGTTCGCCGATACGGTGGAGGCAGCTGGAACCCTGAATACCCTCACTTCATGCAAGGGAGCATCGAGTTTCTCCATCAATCCACCCGGCAAAAGACCGCCAAGGCCCAATGGAGCCGCAAACGCTTGCGTCCATTTAGGTGGCACGTCGAGCCGCTCGATCTCGGTCCAATCGCCGGGCGGCGACTGTATGGGCCAGCTCCCGGACTGCGCACGCCGGGGCCGGTTATTATAGAAATACAGCATACCCGGCAGAGGAATCGCTGCGGCGACCTGACCGGCCCTGCTCTGCTGCGCCAAAAGCCAATGAGCTCCTTGTAACGTTGCGGGGTCGGTGAAAACCGGTTCCTCGGTCCTGCCTGCAAAGGACGCAAGCGCCCGCTCACCAGCCATCTGATCCGTGGTCGCCCCCAAATCCAGCAGGATGTTCGACCCGATCAGCACGGCCAGCGTGCCAGCCGCTATCAGCCTATGGCCGCTCGCGACCCGGCTGACGGCGACCCCTAGTGGAACGGTCAGCACGACCAGTACAAAATAATATCGGGGAATCACCCAAAGCCAGGGCGTCAACCCATACCCGAGCACCGCGAACCACGTCAGTGCAAACCCACCGAGCACCAAGGAGACCTGGCGGCTCGAGGGCGGGCCGGACCGTATCAGCCAGACCGTCGCAGGTACGGCGAACCAAACGAGAAGCCCGAAATTCTGGTTGGCCGCCGTGGCAGCGACCGGTTTGAGCCATCGCCAGACTTCCAAAGACCCGAAATGATCGAGACCGGGTGTTTTGGTGACGAACGCCTCCATGTGCGGCCCGTCACCATGAGCGCCGGCCAGCGCGACATGCAGCCGGTACAGAGGATCGCCGCTCATGGAAGTCAAGTATAACCAATCCAGCCCGCTGACGGCCAAGAACCCCAGTCCGGCCCAGAGATAATACCGGCGCGGACCGCCATAGCCGAACCCGAACAGGATCGCGTAGAAGACTAGAAGAGCGACGCTCGTTTCACGGGTCGCCAAAGCAAGGCCGGCGAGCATACCGCTCCCGATTAGGCGCCTCGTATCCGCCAGCTTCATTCCACGGTAGAACAGCCATAAAGAAGCGATAAGGAACATCGCCTCAGGCCCGTCCGTCGAGACAAGGCTGATTCCTGTCGCAAACACCGGGAGTGTCCCAGTCACGGCGATGGTGCAAGCGCTGGCGGACCATCCGCCGAGCCTCCAAGCGACGCGGCCAAGCAGGGCCGCAACGGCACAACCATACACGACGCTAGGCAAGACCATGGTTGTTTCCGACACGCCGAACAACGCAAACAGCCCCGCCATCGGTATGACGATCACATGGCGAAGAGCCCAGTGGGTCGTGCCGAGAAACCACCCCTGATCCCGCCAGCCAGAAGCAGCTTGAGCATAGAAGACATCATCAGACTCGCTAAACCCCACCCACGTTGCAAATATAGACACAAATACCATTAATGCTACAAGTATCCAAATCGCCGGCTGCCAATCTAACAGTGTATAAAATGAGGCAAATTGGCCATCTTTCGAGACAAATCTGTCGTGCATGGCAGGGTTTGATTGGGTTTCCATGGCAAATGGAAATAGTCTAAGCCATCGACGGTTTACAACTACTTCTTGCAAGCGCGCCTATGCGGTCATCAACGAAAGACGCTATCGAAAATCCCGCGTCGGCACCTTGATCCCCGACCCCAGCAGCAAATCCGGCACATAAATATCCCGCGGCTTCGGACGCGGCGGCACGTCGCCCCGGTCCGGCGTCCCGCCATGCGTCGCCCCATCGCCCCGGCCATGCCGTAGCGGAAACGGGTCGTCGCACTCGCCCACCGTCCGCAGCAGCGCCGATAGATCGATCAGCTCCTCCGCCACCACATGGACCACCCCGCTCTCCTTCTGCACCCGGCCGCGGCAGGCGAGCATCGTGGCCGTCATCACCAGCCGCCGCCGCTTCTCGAACAGGCTGGGCCAGACGATAAGGTTAGCGATTCCCGTCTCGTCCTCCGTCGTGATGAACATCACCCCCTTGGCCGAGCCCGGCTTCTGCCGCACCAGCACCAGCCCCGGCACCACAACCCGGCGCCCATCCCGCACCCCCGCCAGCTCCGCGCATGTCACCATCCCCTGCGCCTGCAACTGGGCCCGCAGGAACGCCACCGGGTGCTGCCGCAGGCTCAGGCCCACCGCGCCGTAATCCTCCACCACCTCCCGCCCCGGCCGCATCGGGGCGAGCGTCACCGGCGGCTCCACGATCTCCGGCTCCGGCATCCCGCGCTCGGCCGCCATGAACAGCGGGAGCGCCGTATCCGACAGCGCCCGGATGGCCCACAGCGCCCCGCGCCGGTCCTGTTCCAGGGACCCATATGCGTCCGCCTCCGCCAGCCGCTCCAGCGCCGCCACCGGCACCCGCGCCCGGCGCCACAGCTCGTCCACCGTGACATACGCGTGCTCACCCCGCGCCGCCACGATCCGCACACCGTCCAGCTCCGCCAACCCCCGCGCCATCCGCAACCCCAGCCGAACCGCACCATCCTCGATGGTGCAGTCCCACCGCGACCGGTTCACGTCCACCGGGCGCACCGCCACGTCATGGTCCCTGGCATCCCGCACGATCTGCGCCGGCGCATAGAACCCCATCGGCTGCGCATTTAGCAGCGCCGCACAGAACACCGCCGGGTGATGGCACTTGAGCCACGCGCTGGCATACGCGATCAGCGCAAAGCTCGCGGCATGGCTCTCGGGGAACCCATACGAGCCGAACCCCTCGATTTGGCTGAACGTCTTCTCGGCAAACGCCTGGTCATACCCCCGCTCCACCATCCCAGTGATCAGCTTGTCCTTGAAATGGCTCACGCCCCCGGTGAACTTGAACGTGGCCATCGCTCGCCGCAGCTGATCCGCCTCGCTCGCCGTGAACCCGGCGCACACGATCGCCACCCGCATCGCCTGTTCCTGGAACAGCGGTACCCCCAGCGTCTTGCCCAGCACGTCCTGCAGCTCGGGGGTCGGGTAGGACACCGCCTCGATCCCCTCCCGCCGCCGCAGGTACGGGTGCACCATGTCGCCCTGGATCGGCCCCGGCCGCACGATCGCCACCTGGATCACCAGATCATAGAACGTCGTGGGCTTCATCCGCGGCAGCATCGCCATCTGCGCCCGGCTCTCGATCTGGAACGTCCCCAGCGTATCCGCCCGGCGGATCATGGCGTAGGTCGCCGGGTCCTCGGCCGGAATGGTCGCGAGGTCGAGCCGCACGCCCTGTTCGTCCAGCAGGTCGAACGCCCGCCGCATGCAGCCCAGCATCCCCAGACCCAGCACATCCACCTTCATGAACCGCAGCGTGTCGATATCGTCCTTGTCCCACTCGATCACCTGCCGGTCCTTCATGGACGCCGGCTCGATCGGCACGAGGTCGTCCAGCCGCTCCCGCGTCAGCACGAAGCCGCCGGGATGCTGGCCGAGGTGCCGCGGAAAGCCGATCAGCTCCCGCGACAGCTCCAGCGTCATGCGCAGCCGCCGGTCCGCGATGTTGAGGTTGAGCTGCTCCACGTGCCCCTCCTGCACCCCATCCTCGCTCCAGCCCCAGACCTGTCCGGCCAGCGCCCCCGTCACGTCCTCCGTCAGCCCCAGCACCTTGCCCACCTCCCGCACGGCGCCCTTGGCCCGGTAGCGGATCACCGTCGCGCACAGCGCCGCACGCTCCCGGCCGTAGGTGTCGTACACCCACTGGATCACCTCCTCCCGCCGCTCATGCTCGAAATCCACGTCGATATCCGGGGGCTCCCGCCGCTCGGCCGAGATGAACCGCTCGAACAGCAGGCCGGAGCGCATCGGGTCGATGCTGGTGATGCCCAGCACGTAACACACGGCCGAGTTCGCCGCGCTGCCCCGCCCCTGACACAAGATGTCCTTGCCGCGCGCAAACCGCACGATGCTGTTCACCGTCAGGAAATACGGCGCATAATCCAGCTGGGTGATCAGCCGCAGCTCATGGTGCAGCTGCGCCGTCACCTTGTCAGGCACCCCCGCCGGATACCGCGCCGCCGCGCCCGCCCAGGTCAGCCGCTCCAGCGTCTGCTGCGCCGTCAGCGCCGGGTCCTCACGCTCGTCCGGGTATTGGTATTGGAGGTCGCCAAGATCGAACCGGCAGCGCTCCACGATCTCCATCGTCCGCAGGATCGCGTCCGGGTGCCGGGCGAACAGCCGCGCCATCTCACCAGGCGGCTTCAGATGCCGGTCCGCATGCCGCTCCCGCCGGAACCCGGCGTCGTCGATCATGCAGCCCTCCCGGATGCAGGTCACCACGTCCTGCAGGACCCGCCGCTCCGGCAGATGGAACAGCACGTCGCCGGTCGCCACCATCGGCACCCCGGCCGCCCCTCCCTGCTCCGCCAGCGTCGCCAGCCGCACCGCATCGCCAGGCCGCCGGTGGATCGTGCCCGCGACATAGCAGGCGCCCGGCGCCAGTTCCGCAACCAGCCTGAGTTGGTCAAGCACTCCCCCTCTCCCTCCGGGAGAGGGCCGGGGTGAAGGTGTAGGCACCAGCACATACAGCAGCCCAGACCCCCCGGCCGCCAGATCGTCCCAGCCGAGGTCGCAGCCGCCCTTCCCGGTCCGCCCCTTCCCCAGCGTCAGCAACCGGCACAGCCGCGACCACGCGGAACGGTCCGTCGGATACGTCAGCAGCACCGTCCCATCCCGCAATGCCAGCCGGCACCCCGCCACTAGCCGGACCCCCGTCGTCCGCGCCGCCTCCCACGCCCGCACGATCCCCGCCACCGACTGGTGATCCACCACCCCCAGCGCCGCCACCTCGTAAGCGGCCGCCTGCGCAAACAACTCCTCCGGATGGCTCGCACCCCGCAGGAAGGAGTAGTTCGTGGTAACGTGCAGTTCGGCATACATGGATGGGCCCGATCTTTGGGTGCCTTAGACCCTAATATAAAGCCGCGCCTGCGTGACTACCCCGCGAACGCCCACCGCAGCGTCCGCGCAATCCCCAGCGTGCCGGCGCGCACCAAGGGCACGCCCAGCGCCGGGTTGGGCAGACCGTGCATCCGCCGCGCCCACGCCGGTAACAGGTCGATCCCGGCCTGCATCGTCAGCGCCTGCAACGGCTCGGCCAGCGGCGTGGGTGCCTTTTGCGTGCGCAACAGGCGGGAGACTTCGCGGGTGCGGGCGTCGGCGCGCAACTGCGGGCGCATGGCCTCGATCATGCGGCGCGCATCGGCCTGGCTCCGCGGTACCGGGGCGGCACCCAGGCCCTCGCCCACCTGCGCCATCTCGGCAAAATACCGGTTGCGGTCGGCCCCACTCATGCCAGGCTCGCCGTAGCGGACCCACGCATCCAGGAACGACGTGGCCTCCGTCACATGTACCCACGCCAGCAGCGCCGGGTCGTTGGCGGCGTAGGGCGTGCCGTCGGGCAGCGTACCCTGCACGAAGCCGTGAATGCGCCGGACCCGCTCGATGATGGCCAGGGCGTCCGGGCGGCTGCCGTAGGTCGTGGTGGCGATGAAGCGGGCCGTGCGGCGCAGCCGCCCCTGCATGTCATCCCGGAACTTGGAGTGGTCCCACACGCCCGCCAGCACCGCCGGATGCAGCATCTGCAGCATCAGGCCGGCGATACCCCCCACCATCATGGACGTCACGTCGCCATGCACCCGCCACGCGATGGACCGCGGACCGAACAGCCCGTCCGCCCGCCGCATCACCGGCGCCTCCCCCCGGCTCTTGTCGTTGAACAGCGCCACGACCTGCGCGGCGATAGCGTCCTTGATGGGGCGGGCCAGTGTAGCAGGCGGCGGTGCGGCAAAGTCCGAGGAGCGGTAAGGCATCTGCCATACATGGTCCGGCTATCCGCCGCGCGAAGCCCCCGGCTCAACCGATGTTGAATGAACTACGGCGGCAGGAGCGGGGTTGCATGGCCGAAGCGGAGGACGGCATGAGCGGCAACCCTGATACGATACGGCGCGGATTGATCCTGGGCGCGGCCGGCGCCCTCGCCGCCAGCACGGCGATGGCGCAAAGCAGCCCGCCGCCGGAAGGCGCGTCCGAGGGCAGCATCCAGCCCGGACGCGGCTCCGTCCTTCAGGGTAAGGTCGCGGTGGTCACCGGCGCCGCCCGCGGCATCGGCCGGGCCATCGCGGTCGAGATGGCGGCCAACGGCGCCGACATCGTGGCGCTCGACATCTGCGGCCCCGTCAGCCCGTCTTCGGACGCCAAGCCCGCGGACCGCGCCGATCTGGACGAGACGGCGCGCCGTATCCAGGCGTTCGGGCGCCGCTGCACGCCCGTGCAGGCCGACATCCGCGACATCGGCCGCCTGCGTCAGGTCGCGGCCGACACGGTGCGGGACCATGGCAAGATCGACATCGTCGTCGCCAACGCCGCCATCCAATACTGGTCGCCGCTCCTGGACATGAAGGACAGTGACTGGCGGGACGTGATCGAGGTCAACGTGAACGGCACCGCCAACACCGTCCGCGCCTTCGCGCCGCCGATGGTGGAGCGCAAGTACGGCCGCTTCATCCTGCTATCCTCCATGCAGGGCAAGCACGGCACCCGCAACGCAAGTTCCTACTCCGCCTCGAAATGGGCCATTCTCGGTCTGATGAAGTCTGCCGCGCTCGAACTCGGCGAGCATCGCATCACCGTGAACGCGCTGATCCCCGGCCTCGTGGACACGCCGCTCACCCGCTACACCAAGCGCTTCCGTAACTCGATCGCCGAAAGCCAGCCGAACCCGCCCGACAACCCCACGGCCGAACAGGCCTGGGCCACCCGCGCCCCGCTCGAGGCGCTGAAGGCCGGCTGGCTGCAGCCCGAGGACATCTCTCCCGCCGCCGTCTTCCTAGCCTCGGACGCCGCCGCGATGGTCACCGGGGCGGAATACGAGGTTACCGGCGGGGACAGCGCCAAGGACATCTAGTTTCTTGCCGCCCGCCCGGGGACCCGGCATCCTACCACTGAACAGGAGTGCCGCGCTTGCCTCTAGACTGGATCGGTCGCGCGCCGGGCGCCCCGTATTTCGTGACCGAATCCGGCGCCGCCTGGACCCCGATCGGGCAGAACGACGCCATCAGCTGGGTCGAATGGCGGGGCCTGCTGAACGGCGATCTGCCGGCCGTGCAGCGTCACATGGCGTGGCTCGCAGACCACGGCGTCACCTGCCTCCGCTTCATGCTGGAATACGCCCAGACCGGCCGTCATTTCTTCGAACAGCCCGCCGGCGTGTTCAACCCGGCCATGGTCGCCCTGTGGGATGACCTGTTCCGCTTGGCCGACCAGGCCGGCCTCCGCATCCTGCTCACGCCGATGGACACGTATTTCCAATGGGTGCGCTGGAAGTTGCACCCCTACAACACCGCCAATGGCGGCCCCTGCCCGTCCCGCACCCAGCTCATGGTGCATCCGGAGGTGCGCGCCTTGATCAAGGCGCGCCTCGAGTTCGCCACCAGCCGCTGGGGCGGGAGCGGCACCTTGTTCGCCTGGGACCTCTGGAACGAGATGCACCCGGCGCAGGGCGAAGACCGTCCGGATTGCTTCGACGACTACATTCGTGACGTCGGCCCCTGGCTGCGCGCGCTCGAAACGCGGCTGCACGGCCGCCCGCACCTGCAGACCGTCAGCGTCTTCGGGCCCGAGCTGCATTGGAAACCCCGCCTGAACGAGCCCATATTCCGCCACCCCGCGCTCGATTTCGCCAACAATCATTTCTATGAGGAGGGCACGATCGATCACCCGGCCGACACTATCGCGCCGGCGCTGGCCTTCCGCCGGCTGATGCGGGAGGCCATGACCGAAATCACCGACGGCCGCCCGTTCTTAGATAGCGAGCACGGGCCCATCCACACCTTCAAAGATCATCGCAAGACCCTGCCGCAAGCCTTTGACGATGCATGTTTCCGGCACTGCCAGTGGGCGCATCTCGCCTGCGGCGGCGCGGGCGGGGGCATGCGCTGGCCGAATCGCAACCCGCACCGGCTGACGCGCGGCATGCGCCGGGCCCAGCGCGCCCTGGCCGGCTTCCTCCCGCTGATCGACTGGACGCGCTTCCAGCGCCGCATGCTGGACCTCGAGGCAGACGACCCCGGAATCGCCTGCTTCGCCTGCGGTGACGCGCACCAGGCCGTGCTCTGGCTGTTGCGCACCGCGCCGGGCGAAGGCCCGGTCACCCTGACCGTGCCCGGCCTCGCGGCGGGCCAGTACGAGGCCGTCTTGTGGAACACCACCGCCGGACGGACCGAGGGCAGGCTGACCTTCACCGCCAACCATCCGCTCACGCTGCGAGGCGTCGCCACCAATCTCGCGATCGCCATTGCCCGCCTGCCCGGCGTGTGATCGAATATACCCAACGCGGCATAGCCCGCCTTGAGGAGACGATCCATGCTTACCATGACCCGGCGCACCCTCGCGCTCACCACCGCCGCCCTCGCCATGCCGCACGTCGCGCGCGCCGCCGACACCATCAAGATCGGCATGACCTCCCCTACCACCGGGGCGGCCGCCGAGAGCGGTAAGTTCGCCCGGCAGGGCGCGCAGATGGCGCTGGACGCCGTGAACGAAAAGGGCGTGCTGGGCCGTAAACTGGAATTGGTGGTCGAGGACGATCAGACCACCAACCCCGGCTCCGTCTTGGCCTTCAGCCGGCTGTCTTCCAACCCGGACATCGTGGCCTTCATCGGCTCCGTCCGGTCCACCCAGGTGCAGGCGATGGCGCCCGACGTGCTGAAGGCCGGGCGCCCCATGATGTTCGGCGGCACCGACCCCACGCTCACCCAGCAGGGCAACAAATGGCTGTTCCGCTGCCGCCCGAACGACAGCTACTCCGCCAAAGTCATCGCGCAGTTCGGCCAGGAAGAGCTGAAGAAGGAGAAATGGGCGGTGGTGAACTCCACCGACGCCTTCGGCAGCAACGGCGCCAAGGCGCTGGAGGCCGCCCTGAAGGCGCGCGGCATCACGCCGGTGCTGATGCAGGGCTATACCAACAACGCCACCGACTATACGGCCGTCGTGCTGGCCGTGAAGTCGTCCGGCGCCGATATCGTCGCCAGCTACATGACGTTCGAGGGTGACCTCGGCATCTTCGCTCGGCAGCTGCGTCAACTGGGCGTGCGCATCCCCTGGGTCGGCTCTCCCAGCATCGTCAACACCACCGCGCTGAACCTTGCCGGCCCGGCGCTGTTCGGCACCTACGGCGTGGCCGACTACGCCTTGGACGCGACCCCGGCCAGCAAGGCGTTCGGCGAAGCCTACGAAGCCCGCTTCAAATCCAAGCCCGACAACCAAAGCAGCTGGCCGTTCGACGCCGTGAACCTGCTCGCCCGCGCCCTCACCGACGCCGGCAGCACCGACCCCGAGAAACTCCGCACCGCGCTCGCCGCCATCCGCGGCTTCGAGGGCGCCGAGGGCCAATACAACTATGACGCCAACGGCGACGGCCTCCGCGGATACAACGTCGTCCGCAACGAAAGCGGCAAGATTGTCTTCGACCGCCGGATCGAGGTCAAGGAGTGACCCCGAATGGGTAGAGGATCTTCCTTCCCCCTCTCCCTCCGGGAGTGTGCCGGAATGAGGAAGGCAAGCGGGGCCAGCGATGCGTGCGTGTGCGGCTCCCCCAACCCCAGCCCTTTCCCGGGGGGAGAGGGAGAAGAGAAGCCGTGGACCTAATCCCACAACTCCTTTTCACCGGCCTCGGCATCGGCGCCATCTACGCCCTGGTCGCACTCGGCTTCGTCCTCCTCATCAGAGCCGCCAGCGTCGTGAACTTCGCCCAGGGCGAGTTCTCCATGCTCGGCGCCTATCTCATGGTCGTGCTGGCCGGCGATCTCGGCGTGCCCTACCTAATCGCCCTCCCCGCCGCGGTCATCCTCATGGCCGGCTTCGGCGTGCTGTTCGCCGGCGCCACTTACTGGCCGCTCCGCCATCGCGGTCAGCTGCCGGTCATCATCAGCACGATCGGTGCCAGCATCTTCCTCAGCAACTTCGTGCTCAGCACCTACGGCCCCAGCCCGCAAGTCCTCCCCAACCTGTTCGACAGCCCGGGCTTCGAGCTGGGCGGCGTCTTCATGGACAGCCAGTATTTGTCCATCATCGTCGCCGCCACCATCATGGTCGTCCTGCAATACCTGATCTTCGAGAAGACCTTGCTCGGCAAGAAGCTCCAGGCCACCAGTCAAGACAAGGAAATGGCGAGCCTGCTCGGCATCCCCGTCGCCACCATGATCCTCATCACCTTCGCCTATAGCTCCGCGCTCGGCGGATTGGCCGGTATCCTCGTGGCCCCCGTGCTGTTCGTCTCCGTCGGCATGGGCGCGCTGATTTCGCTCAAGGCGTTCGCCGCCAACATCATCGGCGGTTTCGGCAGCATTCCCGGTAGCATCTTGGGCGGCCTCGCCCTCGGCGTGGTCGAGACGTTCGGCGCCGCCTTCATCTCCGTCCCCTACAAGGACGCCATCGCCTTCGGCCTTTTGCTGCTGTTCCTGCTGCTGCGCCCCCAGGGCCTGTTCGGCGAAAAGATCGCGGAAAAGGCATGACGGGCGTCCCCACCCTCGCCGCCGCCATCGTCGCCGTCATCGGCCTCTGCTTCCTTGCACCCGGTGACGGCTACACGCTGAACATCCTCATGCAGGCCGCCACCTACGCCGTGGCCGTCGCCGGGATCGTGGTCGTGCTAGGCTATTGCGGGCAGATCTCCCTGGCCCAGGCCGCCTTCTTCGGCATCGGCGCCTACGGCACCGCCCTCGGCACCACCGTCTATGGCCTGCCCTTCGCCGTGGCCACCCTGGCCGGCATGGCCATCGCCACCGTGTTCGGCCTGCTGCTGGGCGTCGCCAGCCTCCGCCTTGGCGGCCACTATTTGGCCATGGTCACCATCAGCTTCCAGCAAATCCTGACGCTCGTGCTAAACAACTGGATCGGCCTCACCCACGGCCCGGACGGCGTGCGGGACGTGCCCCGCCCGGCGCTGCTCACCACCGGCAGCCGCTATCTGGCGCTGTGCCTCGTGTGCCTGGTGGTGGTCACCTGGGCCATCTGGCGCCTGAAACACGCCCGCCTCGGCCGCGCCATGCAGGCCGTGCGGGACAACGAGATCGCGGCCAGCACCTGCGGCATCGATACGCTGCGCACCAAAGTCCTGGCGTTCGGCCTGTCCGCGCTACTCGGCGGCCTCGGCGGCGGCCTGTTCGCCGGCGCGTTCGGCTACATCAGCCCGGACCAGTTCACCTTCGGCGAGAGCATCGTGCTCCTCACCATGGCGCTGCTGGGCGGCGTGCAATCCCCCTTCGGCGCCCTGCTCGGCACCGGCCTGCTGGTCGTGCTGCCGGAATGGCTGCGCTTCCTGAAACAAGTCTATCTCGCCGTATACGGCGCGGCCGTGATCCTCATCATGGTATTCCTGCCCGACGGCCTCTGGGGCCTCGTCACGCCGCGCCTCCGCCGGGCCGCCGCCCCCACCGGCCCGGTCCCGCCCCTCCCCTTGCTCCAGCAAACCGGCTTGCCCAGCATGGCCGAGGCGCTGCGGATCGAGGGCCTAGCCAAGCATTTCGGCGGCCTCAAGGCGCTGGACGGCGTCGACATCGTCGTGCGCCAGGGCACGGTGCACGCGCTGATCGGGCCCAACGGCTCGGGCAAGAGCACCTTCATCAACGTCACCACCGGCCTCTATCGCCCCACCGCCGGGCGCATCACCCTGGCCGGGCAGGACGTCACCGGCACCGCGCCGCATGAGCGCAACCGCGCCGGCCTCGCCCGCACCTACCAGAACATCCGCGTCTTCCGCGGCCTCACCGTGCTCGATAACGTCATGATCGGCGCCGAGCGGCCCGGCAACGACATCGCGCATCAGCCGGCGCAGGTCGTGGACCGCGCCCTGGCCGCGCTCGACTTCGTGGGCCTCCGCGCCGACGCCAACCGCCTCGTCGGCAGCCTATCCTACGGCCACCAGCGCTACGTCGAGATCGCCCGCGCCCTCGCCGGCAGCCCGTCGGTCGTGCTGCTGGACGAGCCCGCGGCCGGCCTCAACCTCACGGAGAAGCAGGAACTCGGCGGCCTGCTCCGCCGCTTGAAGGGCCACGGCCTCACCATCCTGATCGTCGATCATGACATGAACCTGGTGGAGCAAGTGGCCGACCACATCACCGTGCTCAACTTCGGCCGCCGCATCGCCGACGGCAGCCCCCGCGACGTGCTGTCCCGCCCCGACGTCATCGCCGCCTATCTAGGGGAGCCCCGGCGTGACGAAGCTGCTTGAACTCACTGGCCTCATTGCCCGCTACGCCGCCGCGGACGTGCTGAAGGGCCTCACGCTCGAGGTGGACGAGGGTGAGATCGTGGCCCTGCTGGGCGCCAACGGCGCCGGTAAGAGCACGACGCTTCGCGCTATTTCCGGCCTGGTGCCCAACGTCACGGGCCGGCTCATGTTCGGCGGCCAGTCGCTGATCGGCCTGAAGCCCGAGGCCATCGTCCGCCTCGGCATCGCCCACGTGCCGGAGGGCCGCCGCGTGTTCCCTGGCCTCACGGTCCGCGAGAACATCCTGCTGGGCGGCAGCAACCGCCGCGGCGTCGCCCGGCGCGAGCTGGAGCGGGAGGCGGACGAGATGCTGGCCTTCTTCCCCGTGCTGGGCCCGCTGGAACACGCCCTCGGCTGGACACTCAGCGGCGGCCAGCTCCAGATGGTCGCCGTCGCCCGCGGCATGATGGCCCACCCCAGGCTGCTGCTGCTGGACGAACCCTCGCTCGGCCTGGCGCCCCTGGTCGTGCAGCAAGTCTTCCGCATCATCACCGAAATCCGCCGCCGCGGCACCACGGTCCTGTTGGTGGAACAGAACGCCCACATGGCCCTCAGCGTCGCCGACCGCGGCTACGTCCTGGAAACCGGCACCCTCCTGGTCTCCGGCCCCCCCGCCGACCTCTGGAGCAACCCCGACGTCCGCGCCGCCTACCTCGGCGGCAAAACCGCCGCCGTGCCGTAACATGAGCTTCAAGCCTGCCCTACAAACACCGCGCCCTACAGACACATGATATTTGCGCGAACGAAAGCGGCAAACTCCTTCGCGCTAAGCTGCCCGGCGGCAAGCGCAATAACCGCCTGGGCGGCTTCCTCCTCAAGGGCCGTAAACCGTAAGCCGTTCAGCTCCAGGAATAGCACGCCAACAACGAAGCCCGTTCGCTTATTCCCGTCCACAAAGGGATGGTTCTGAACGATCGCAGCCGTATAGATCGCCGCGAGCTGAACGATGTCAGCCGTCTCATCATAGGCAAAGTTCTGCTGTGGCCGCGCCAGAGCGGAGCGAAGCAGCCCGTGGTCCCTCAGACCATTTCCGCCGCCATGCAGGATCAGCAGCCGCTCATGGATTGCCAGCGCGAGCCGCTCATCGACCCAAGACGGCTCGCGCATGCAAGCAGCTATTGAGCTAGAACGTGCAGCGTACTCCGGTAACGGCCGATAATTTCCTCAGCTCTCGACATCTTGGCCGAGAACTCCGGATCAATTGATTCCAGCGTATAGCCACCGCCCGCCACTTCGGTCAAATGCACCGATGCCCCTTCCACCGTATTCAGCCGCGCAACAGCTTCTTTGGGCAGCACCACGCCAAGCGAGTTCCCAATCTTGCGAACCTTCAGCTCGATCATCTCGACCCACTCTGTTGCCACAGATGTTATAACGTTTGCCCGCGCAAATGCAAGCGGATGCGTTCGCCAAGCCCGGGCCCCTGTTCTTGTGTACCTTAGCAACCGCGATGTTAAAAAAATCCAGCGTCGTCCGAACCTCATCTCGCGGATAGTAAAGGCCGGCGCGATCGAGATCACGCTTGATCTGAGCCAGCCGTCCACGGCCGGAAGTAGCCCGTCAGCCCTGAGCTTGTCGAAGGACGGCGCCTGCCGTGCCGTCCTTCGACGAGCTCAGGACCAGTTGATGGAGCTGGCCCTGTATCAACCACCATTGCGAGCCCTTCGGCGAAGCAATCCAGGGCAGCACGAGCGTCGGATACCCCTAATACGTTGAGGCCAAGCTAAGAACGCCAGGGGTAGACCCCGCTTTGGGCAAGAATGCCAGTACGATCGATAAGCAGCAGGGCCAAGAGAATGATTGAAAATGTGTACTTAAGCTCCCGTGAAGACTATCCGTATTTGAGGGAGTTCCTCGGCACGTGCTTTCTCCCGGGGCTGGCCGGAGAGTGGTCTGTGCCGGGCTCCGTCGCGGAGTTCAAGCGTTGGGCTCATCCCGCCGCGATCTTAGGTACACGCGCCGACGTCATGCGTTTCGCGCATGACCATGGAAACGACTCCGATAAAGCCTTCTCTGAATACTTGACACAATGGGTTGACCCTCGTGGGTTCGGTCAGACACCGATTGAATGGCTTACCGGAATAGAGGCTTTGTTAGCCGAAGATTGAGCTTGCCACCGGGCCGCCCGCCCTCGGGAGTAGGGCCACCAGCGAACCAACTCGATAACGCGACTGCGGCCGCGCATTTGGCTGCGTGATTACTCATTGAACTGCTTTACACCAGGACACGGACGCGTTGACCGATTCTGAACCGTCATCGCGAGCCCGCTTGGGCGTGCGATCCAGGGTGACAAGCCTGCTCATGGCGCCCTGGATCGCCACGCTGCGCTCGCGATGACGGTGTAGGGTGAGTCAACGGGCCCGAGTTCTGTTGGGGTGGACGGCCCCACGGCATCGCGTGCCAAGGTTGGGTTGTCGAAACGCCAACAGAGGACCGTCCAAATGAAGTTTAAGCGCATTGCCATCGACATTTCAAAGCACGCGTTCACGCTGCACGGCGTGGATGACCAGGAACGTCCAGTGCTGCGGCGTGACCTTCGGCGGGCGGAGGTGGAAACGTTCGTCGCCAAAATCGACAGCACCGAGGTGATCGGTGGAGGCGTGCGGTGGCGCACACCACTGGGGCCGTGTTTTAGCTCGGCTGGGCCACGAGGTGCGCCTGATCCCAGCGCAGTATGTCAGGCCGTTCGTCAGGCGCGCCAAGAACGATCGAACCGATGCCGAGGCGATCAACGACGCCGCATCCCGGCCCGGCATGCCAACAGTCGCGGTCAAGACCGCCCAGCACCAGGCCGAGCTGATCATCCTCAAGCATCGCGAGATGCTGGTCGCGCAACGCACCCAGGTGATCAACGCACTACGCGGGCATGCAGCCGAGTTCGGCGTCGTCGCGGCCAAGGGCACCGCCCAGGTCCAACCTTTGCTCGACAAGCTGGCCAGCGATCCGGCGATCCCGGCCGCGGCACGCGCAATGTTCGTGCGGATCGGCGAACACGCGGCCGACCTGGATCGGCAGATCGCCGTCGTCGATGCGGATCTCTCCGCCCAGCACAAGGCCAGCTCAGTCAGCCAGATGCTGGCCGAGGTGCCGGGCATCGGCCCGGTCACCGCGATTACCCTCGCGGTGGGCGTGGACCCTGCTGCGTTTGCCTCCGGGCGGCATTTTGCGGCTTGGCTGGGATTAACGCCAAAAGAGCATTCCACGGGAGGCAAGCAGCGCCTCGGCAGGATCAGCAAGGCCGGCAACGAGAGACTGCGCAGCCTGCTCGTTGTCGGCGCCATGGCAGTGATTCGCCATGCCAAGCCAGGCAAGCGCTCGGTTTCCCCCTGGTTGCTGGCCCTACTCGCACGGAAGCCGCGGAAGCTGGCTGCGGTAGCGCTGGCCAACAAGATCGCCCGCACCGTGTGGGCGATGATGGCGCGCGGTGAAGCGTATCGGCATCTGCCCGCCGCCGCCTGAGCCGCGCGCAGACGCCGGGGGTTTAGGGCAGCACAAGATGACGATCGGTCACGCCGACAAGCGAGGCATGCCGTTTATACCTGTGGTCAGTTCAGGCCGCAGTCTTGTTTGGCACTCGTTTGCGGAACCCATCTGGGCCAGCGGTCATGAGGCCGCGCTAACAGGCCGGACACATGAGCGCACGCGATCCTTAGCCTTCTTGTTCCAAACCGCCTTGAACCCCAGGGGCCGTCCACACATGGTATAAGTCAGTCCCGTTTTGAGGTGTGGGGCGGTGATGTCCACCCTACGGGTTGTCTTCCCTGTCATCGGTGATGTAGTCGTTTTTGGTGCCGGGCCCATAACTCGCAAGCCTGGTTCAACGCGTTGCCGCATCGAAGAGCGTCTGGGCTTTCGGCACCACGCTACCGCTCATCCGCAATCACCTTACCGTCGTTCGGCAAGGCGGCGCCCATCTCCACCGCCGCGCGCAACTGCGTCACGGCCTGGAACGCCGTGGCCAGCGCATCCGCCAGCCCGGCATCTCCCTCTGCCCGCAGCAACGCCCGGTCCTGCTCGCCCTCGCGCCCGATGACCAGACGGAGCCTGCCGGCGCCGGGCACGCGGCGGGCGACCTCGGCGATCTGCTCCGGGCGCACGAACATGCCGCGCACCTTCGCCGCCTGGTCCGCGCGGCCCAGCCAACCCTTGATGCGCCGCGGCTCGCCGGGCAGGAAGGCGGAGAGGTCACCGAGCGCCAGCCGCACCCAGGGTTCCTCCATGTTGAACGAGGTCACCAGCACCTCGCCCACCTCGCCCTCCGGCACCGGATCGCCCGTGCCGGGGCGGACGATCTCGAGCAAGATGTCGCGGCCGACCAACAGTCCTTCGCGCGCCGCGGTCTCGTAGGCGATCACGCCGACATCGGCCGTCGCGTAGGCCTGATACGCTTCCACCCCGCGCCCGCTCAGCTCCTGCTGTAGGCTGGGCGGGAAGGCGGCGCCGGAGACCAGGGCCTTGGTGATGGACTGAACCCCCGCGTCCAGCAGGATCTTCAAAAAATCCGGCGTGCCCGCATAGCCGCCGGGCTGCAGCTGCGCACAGATCTCGGCCAGCTGCGCCGTGTTGCCGGGCCCGGCCGGAATGACGGCACAGCCCAGCGCCCGGGCGCCACTGTCCAGAATAAAGCCGCCCGGCGTTAGGTGATACGAGAGCGTGTTCAGCACCAGGTCGCCCGCCCGGAACCCGGCGGCGGCAAACGCCTGCGCGGCCCGCCATACATCCGGCTCCGTCCCCTCCCGCTCATAGATCGGACCGGGCGAGGCGAACACGCGCCCCCCCGCCGGCCAGCCCGTGCGGAGGCCGCCGAACGGCGGATGCGCCTTCTGCAACGCCGGCAGACCGGACTTGCGCAGCACCGGCAAACGGGCCAGCGCCGCCAGGCTGTCCACCCCGTCTCCGTCCATTCCCGCCGCGCGCAGCAACTGCGGCAGCCGGGCCAGCAATCCACTCATGACAGCCACCGCTTCCGCCGCTTGTAGTTCTTGACCTCACGAAACGACCGCCGCGCGCCGTCCCCCACGCCCAAGTAGAATTGCCGCACGTCATCATTGGCCAGCAAGTCCGCCGCCGCCCCATCCATGACGACACGCCCACTTTCCAAGATGTAGCCATGGCTGGCGTAGCGCAGCGCCAGGTTGGTATTCTGCTCTGCCAGGAGGAACGATACGCCGTCTTCAAGGTTCAGCCGCCGCACGATCTCGAAGATCTCGTCCATGATCTGCGGCGCCAGCCCCATCGAGGGCTCGTCCAATAAGATCAGCTTCGGCTTGGACATCAGCGCCCGGCCGATGGCGCACATCTGCTGCTCGCCTCCCGAAGTATAGCCTGCTTGCGAGCCGCGCCGGGTCCGCAACCGGGGAAACAAATCGTACATGCGGTCCAAGTCCCGCGCCACCGCCGCCCGGCCATCGCCTCGCGTATAGGCGCCCGTCAGCAGGTTTTCCTCGATGGTGAGGTGCCCGAAGCATTGCCGCCCCTCCATCACCTGGATGCACCCGCCCCGCACCAGCGCGGCCGGGGACTGGTTTTCCACCGCCCGGCCCTCGAACCGGATACCGCCCTTGGTCACCCGGCCCCGTTCCGCCTCCAGCAGGTTCGAGACGGCCCGCAGCGTCGTCGTCTTCCCCGCCCCGTTGGCCCCCAGCAACGCCACGATCCCACCCCGGGGCACCTCCAGCGACACGCCCTTCAGGACGAGGATGACCCGCTCATAGACGACCTCGATATTCTCCACCGCGAGGATGGCGGCTCCCTCCTCGGATTGCGGGAGGGGGCCGGCGGGAGGGCTTTGGGCGGCGCCGTCCAAGGCTAGCCCCGGTCGCAAACCTCGCCCCGCTTCGGCCACCCCGCGCTTTTGGCGACGTAGTCGTTCGCCGCCTCGGTCATCAGCGGCTCGAGCCGGGCGTTGAGCGGTGAGATCAGCTCGGACACCTTCACCCAGGCGTTGCCATCCCAGCGCTGCACGAAGGTCGGCCGATGCCCGTTATGATCCTGACACGTCAGCTGGATCGGCCCGGCGAACCCTGGTAGCCCGATCTCGGCCCAGCGCGCGTCGGAGATCCCCAGCGTCTCGAGCCCCCGCCGCACGTCCTCGCCGCTCACCGCCTTCTTGCCGCTCACGGCCTGGCCGTTGCGGATCGCCTCGGCAATCAGCACCGAGTTATAGACGCCGCGATTATACAGCAGGTCGCCGACCTTGGACTTGTCGCCCTGCGACAGGTTCTTCTCATAGACGGTCTTCAGGATGTCCTGCATCGCCTTATAGTTGGCGCCGGTGCCGTGCCAGTTCAGCTCCTTCATTCCCACCGCCGCCGGCCCGGCGTTGCGCGCATCTTCCTCGCTCGGCCACCAGATGCTCAGGAACTTCTCCATCGGATAGCCGATTTTCACCGCCTCCTTGACGGCCGTGGGGTTCAGCGCGCCCCAGCCATACAGCACGATGTAATCCGGCTTATCCCGCCTGACCCCCAGCCATTGGCTCGACTGGTTCTGCATATCCGCCGCCGCGACCGGGTAGAGCTTCAACTCAAACCCCTCCGCCTGCGCCAGATTCTGCAGCAACGGCAGCGGCTCCTTGCCGAAACCCGCGTCCAGATAGACGTAGCCGATCTTCTTGCCCTTCAGCACCGAAAGATCGCCCTCTTTCCCGCCCTCCTGCATCGCCATGTAGGTCAGGATCATGCTCATCCCGTCCCAATAGGTGTCGGGCGGATTGAACACCCACGGGAACACGTCTCCCCGTGCCGCCGCCGAAAGCCCATAGGCCATCGACAACACCGGGATCTTGTCCACCGCCGCCCGCGGAATGAGCGGGAGCGTGATGCCGGTGGACCAGGGGTTCACCATCACCGGGTTCTTGCCCTTGATAGCCTCGTAGCATTCGAGGCCCTTCTTGGTGTCATACCCGGTCTCACACTCCTCGATCACCAGCTTGACGCCGCCGATGCCGCCGTCCCGCTGGTTCAGCATCTCCAGGTAATCGTGCATTCCATTGGCGATATGCTGGCCCGACCCGGCGAACGGCCCAGTCCGATACGTCATCAGCGGCACATAGATACTGTCCTGCGCCATGGCGGCACCGCAGGCGAGCAGCCCTGTGAGGGCGAGGGCGGCAATCTTCATGAACGAACTCCCGTGTTCTTCTTTGCCCAGAGCAAAGCACGTTAATACGGAAACGGCCAGACCCTCAGCTTCTGCTTGCCGACCTGCCACAGCCGCGCGAGCCCATGCGGCTCGAGGATCAAGAACCCGATCAGCAGCGCCCCGGTGATGATGAACGTGAGGTGCTCGACCGTCGCCGCCTGCAACGGCAGCCCGAACTTCTGCGACCCGGCGCGCAACGCGATCGGCAGCACATGAATGAGCGCCGCCCCCATGAACGAGCCAATCAAACTGCCAAGCCCGCCAATGATCACCATGAACAGGACCAAGAAGCCCAAATCGATCGAGAATACCTCGGGCTCAGCGCTGCCATACCAAAAGAACACCATCATCGCCCCGGCCACGCCGCAGACGTAGGAACTCACGGCGAACGCCAGCAGCTTGGTCGGCAACAGCCGAATGCCGATCAGTTCTGCGGCGAGGTCCATGTCGCGGATCGCCATCCACATCCGCCCGATCCGCCCATGCACGATGTTGGAAGCGCCCCAGGTCAGCAAGGTCACGAGGCTGAGCACGACGAGATACCGCACCTCCGGCCGCGAGTTCGGCCCGGTGATGGCGACGCCGAACAGGGTCTGCGATCCGGCCTCGATCGCGCCGGAGACGTTGTAGTTCTTGAGCCAGTTCACCCGCGCAAAGCACCACCCCAAGAAGAACTGCGCCGCCAACGTCGCGACGATCAAGTAAAAGCCCTTGATGCGCAGCGACGGCAACCCGAAGACGGCGCCGGCGAGACTCGCAAACAAGCCAGACACCAGCACCCAAATAACGACGTTCACGCCCGGAAACGCGGTGCTCAGCTTATAGCAAGCATACGCCCCCACTCCCATGAACGCGCCGGTCCCCAGCGACAGCAGCCCGGTATAACCGGTCAGCAGATTGAGCCCGACACTGGCAAGCGACAGCACCAGAAACGGAATCATCACCGCCTCGAGCAGGAAAGGACTGCCAGCCAACGGGATGACAAGGAACGCAATGACCAAGATGATCCCAAGCCCAATCCGGTCCTGCCGGATTGGAAATACAGCCATATCGGCGGCATAGCTGGTCTTGAACTGGCCGGATTCGCGGTAGAGCATCGTTACGGACAGTCTCCATTTGCGGACCACGGTGAACGGTCCTGACCGCCTTGGCCAGCCCCATGCGCTCGCTGCAATGCTAAACCATCAGCGGTTCGCCCCCGCCACCCACTGCACGTCGCCCCCCGGGTTCAGCCGCCGCCCCAGCACGAACAAATGGTCCGAAAGCCGGTTTAGCAACCGCACCACCGCCGGGTTCACCACGTCCTCCCGCGCCAGCCTTACAACGAGGCGTTCTGCCCGCCGCACCACCGTGCGGGCCAGGTGCGCGTGCGACGCCGCCGGGGTGCCACCGGGAAGTATGAAGCTCGTGAGGGGTGGTAAGGACGAATTCATGTCGGCCACCTCCGCCTCCAAGCGCACGCTCGGCGCGTCCGTCACGCGGAGGCGCTCGCCCATTTCGCCGGGTACGCAAAGGTCAGCGCCCACGTCGAACAGGTCATTTTGAATTCGCGCCAGCATATCATCCAGCGCCGGATCAGCCTGGGTGTGCAGCCGAAGCAGCCCGATCGTGGCATTGGCCTCGTCCACGGTGCCATAGGCCTCGACCCGCAAGGCATCCTTCGGGACGCGCGTCCCATCCCCCAATGACGTCTCGCCACCATCCCCGCCCCGGGTCACCACGCGGTCGATTCTAATCATTGATGGTTCCCCAGCACGAAGCGGATGTTCAGTTCATAATCGAACGGCACCGGCCTGTCGCCGTTCTTGGCCGGCGTGAACCGCCATGTCCGCAGCCGCTCGGACGCAGCGCGGTCAAGGCTCGCGGTGCCGCTGCTATGCACCACCTCCACGCCTAGCGCACGCCCGGCGGTGCTTACGTGAATGACGAGGCCCACCGTCCCTTCGATCCCGCGCCGCGCCGCATCGGCAGGATAAGCGGGGGGAAGATTGCGGCTGGTATCCGGGGTCGGCGGCGCAATGTCCCCGGTCACGGTTTGCGGCAGGCCGGATGCCTCGCTGTCGAGCCGGACCGCCGCCGCCTGCTTGCCCGGATCGGCCGAGGGCGCGATCCGGGTGTCGGTCACGTCCCGCTCGGCCACCTCGTCCGGTCCCGGTGGCACGAACTGCACCTCGACCGGACGGGATTGCACCAGCCCACCCTCCCGCCCCGCGCCATGCGGCAGCAGCAGCGACAGCAGGAGCGCGTGGGCCAGCAGGGAAGCGGCACCGAACCGCGCTCCACGCGGCCACCGCTGGACCCACGCCACCCCGCGCACGATCATGTAGGCGGCCACTGCCAAATACCGGATCATGGCGGCAACAGCCGGGGTTGCGGGTCGAGGCCATAGGGCAAGCCGAACGCCGCCGCCGCCGCCGGCAGCGCCCGGCTCGGCGAGGCGTCGGCCACGACCCGGCCCCGGTCCAGCACGACCATTCGCGTCGCGTAGCGCACCGCCAGTTCCACGGCATGCAGCACCACCACCACGCAGCGTGTCTGGGCGAGGCCGGCCAGTAGCGCCATGATCTCGTGCGCGGCCGCCGGGTCGAGGTCGGCGGTCGGCTCGTCAAGTAAGAACAGCTCGGGTTCAGTCGCCAAAGTCCGCGCCAGCATGACCCGGCGCGCCTGACCGCCCGAGAGCTGGTCGATGCGCCGGTCCCGCAACGCGCTCACGCCGCATGCCGCCATCGCCGCCTCAACCGGCTCGGTCCGGCGGTCGCCGTGCGGAATGCGGCCAAGGGCGACGACCTCCGCGGCCGTCAAACCCCAGGCCGAACGCGTACCCTGTTCCATGAACGCCACCCGGCGCGGTTCCGGGCGTCCGCCGGGCAGCAGGCCGGCAAGGTGCCGCAGCAGCGTGCTCTTCCCGGCCCCGTTCGGCCCGCACAGCGCCACCAGCTCACCCGGCGCCACCGCAAAGCTCACATCGTCCAGCACCGGCCGGCCCTGTAGCGACACGGACAGCCCCGCCACCCTCACGGACGCACCCGGCGGGACAGCGCAATCAGCACCGGCGTGCCGAGCAAGGCGGTCAGTACTCCCAGCCGGGGTTCGGCCTGTAGCGGCAGCAGCAACGGCGCCGTCCGCGCCAGCATGTCCGCAGTAAGGAGCAATCCCGCGCCTGCCAACGCCGAGGCCGGGAGCAGGCCACCCGGCGCCTGTCCTAGCCAAGGCCGCAGCAGATGCGGCACCACCAGACCGACGAAGCCGATCCCGCCCGCGACCGCCGCCCCGGGCCCCACCGCCAGTGTCACGCCCGCCGCCGTCAGCAACAGCGTTCGGGATGCGGGCGCCCCCAAGCTCGCAGCGGTGTCCTCCCCTAGGCTCAGCGCGTCCAACGCCGGGCCGAGCCGCAACAGGACGGCCACGCCCATCAGGATCAAAGGTCCGGCGATGGCCACATGCGTGAGCGTCCGATCCTCGAGCCCGCCCATCAGCCAGAACGCAACCTCTGCCAACGCAAACGGATTGGGTGCCAGCGTCAGCGCTAGGGCCAGCAACGCTGAGGCCAGCGCCGAAACGGCAATGCCACCCAGGATGACGGACGGTCCGGACGGCGCCCGCCCCGCCATGGCCAGCAACATGCCACATCCCGCCGCCGCCCCTAACAGCCCGCCGCCAACCAACGCCGGTGCGAACGCAGCCGACAGCCCCCAGTAGAACGCCACGACCCCGCCCAACGCCGCCGCGCCACCAATCCCAAGCAGGCCCGGATCGGCCAGTGGATTGCGTAATGCACCTTGCAGCACCGCTCCAGACAGGCCGAGCCCGGCGCCTACGAGGAGTGCCAGCCCCGTGCGCGGCAGCCGCAACTCCCAAAGGATGACGGCGTCCGGCACCCCGAACCCGGCCGCCCCGATCAGCATGGACAATCCAGCGAGCACCAGCACTCCCGCGCAAGCCGCCCTCATTCCGCCAGCAGCCGGACCGCATCGGCTGTGAAAGGGCCGCCACAGATGAGCATCGAGGGCGGTACCTCACGCCGGGCCAGGCGGGCCAGCGCTGGATGCCGCAGCATGTCGGTCGCCAGCGAAGGGAAGCGCGGGGCAGACGCGGTAACCAGCAGGTCGGGCGGGTGGGCCAGCACAACCTCGAGCCCGGCCTGCCCGCCCGGTGACGCGTTCTGCCAGCCCGCCGCGTGCAATACCGCGTCTCCCAGAGAAGCCGGGCCAGACGTCCAGCCGCGGGCACCCCACATCAGCGCGCGCCCCTCCCGCCCGTGCCGAGGCTCAAGCTTGGCCTGCATGGATTCTAGCAGCCTCTCACCCCGCTCAGGGACATCTAGAATCAGCGCCACGGACCTGACCTGGGCGGCGATGGCGTCGAAGTTCTGCGGCTGATCGAGGCGGACCACCAACATGCCGCGCCGCTCGAGCGCCGCCAGGGTCGCCTGCGCCCCAAACTGCCCGGCGAGCACCAGACCAGGCCGCAGCCGCAGCACTGCCTCAGCATCCGCCCGCACCTGCGGCAGCCGCGCCGCCTGTTCAGCCACGAAAGACAGCGCCGGGTCGCGCGACAGGGTCGAAAGAGCCGCCACCCGCTCGGGCGCCAGCAGCACGAGGAGCTGGTCCGAGCAAAGGTTCAGAGAAACGACCCCCTGTGCCCAGACCGGCGCGGCAAGCATAAAAAGAAAGAACGCCAGCCGGATCACAGCACCAGCACGCCTTGATGCTTGGCCTTCATCTCTGGCTCGACATGAATGGTGACCACGAGGCCTTCCACCTCCTGCTTCAGCGCCTCCTCGATCCGGTCGCAAATCGCGTGCGCCTCCGCCACCCGCATGTCGCCGGGCACCACGAGGTGAAATTCGAGATAGGTCAGCCGCCCGGTGTGACGCGTGCGCAGATCGTGCGCCTCGATCGCGCCGTCGGCGTGCTGACCGACCAGGGCGCGGATGCGGTCCACGATGATTTCAGCCGGCGCTGCGTCCATCAATCCCCCGACCGACTCGCGCAATACCATCACTCCGGACCAAAGCACGTGCGCCGCCACGCCCAGCGCCAACGCCGGGTCTAGCCAGCGCAGCCCGGTCTGCACCGCAAGCACGATGCCGGCGACGACCGCCACGGAACTTACGACGTCCGCCCGCAAATGCCGGGCGTCCGCAGTGAGCGCGGCCGAACGGTGCCGCTTTCCGGCGCGCAGCAGGACCGCCGCCCAAACCGCGTTCATCACCGTCGCGGCCGCATTCAGCGCCAACCCCGTCCAGGGCTGGTTGAGCGGTGGCGGGTCCTGCCACGTGAGCCAGGCATGAGCGACGATGCTGCCCGCAGCGGCAAGGATCAGCGCGCCCTCGATCACCGCCGCAAAGAACTCTGCCTTTTCATGGCCATAGGTGTGGTTCGCGTCGGCGGGCTTGGCGGCCATGCGCAGCGCAACCAGGGCCACCACGCTGGCCGCTACGTTGACCACACTCTCCAGCGCGTCCGAATACAGCGCGGCACTGCCGGTCAGCGCCCATGCACCCGTTTTCAGCCCTAGCACCGCCAAGCCAAATCCGATCGTACCTGCGGCGATGCGAGAAATATGGTCCACGGGTCCCCCCGGCGAACTTGTAACGGGGCGCCGCTCCCGTTCAACATGCAACTGGCTCAAGATGAGACCGGGCCCGCTTATCTTATGTCCCCGTCCAGACCGGGGGGCGCTTGGTCAAGAAGGCCTCCATGCCCTCCCGGAAATCATGGCTCATATAGCACATGAGAACGAGGTCCTTGTCTGGATTCTCCCCAACCGAACGCTCCTTGATCCGGCGCAGCGCCTCCTTCGTCGCCCGCAACGTCAGCGGCGCGTGTGACGCGACCAATTGGGCCAAGTCAGTCGCGCGCTTAGCCAGCGTTGCGGCATCCGGAAGCACTTCGCTCACCAAGCCGATGGACCGCGCCTCATCCGCTTCGACCAGTCGCGCGGTGAAGATCATGTCTTTGACCTTGGCGGGCCCGACCAGTGCCGCTAACCGAGCATAGTTCGACATGGAAAGGCAGTTGCCCAGCGTGCGCGCGACTGGAAACCCAAAACGCAAATTGGCGCTGCCGATGCGCAGATCGCAACACGCCGCCATGCCAGCTCCGCCGCCCGTGCATGCGCCGTTGATGGCGGCAATGGTCGGCACCCGCACGCGCTCTAGCGCGCCCAGCACCCGGTCGATCCGCGCCTCGTAGTCGAGGGCATCGTCCGGCGTGTTGAACGCCCGAAACTGCGAAATGTCCGTGCCGGATGCAAAAGCCTTGTCTCCAGCGCCCGTCAATACCAGCACGCGGATCTCTGGATCGGCGTCGATCTCGGCGCAGATTGCCGCGAGCCGCTCGTACATACCGAACAACATGGCGTTCCGGGCCTGAGGACGATTGAACGTCACGCGCGCGATGCCGCCCTCGACCGAGTATTGCAGGTCCTCGCCGGCTTGAATGGCAGACACCTAGATCACTCCCTCATGCCGCGATGCCTCGATCTGCTGCGGGGTATGGCCGAGTTCGGTGAGGATCGCCGCCGTATGCTCGCCCTGGCCGGGCGTTGCGGTCCGGATCGCGGCGGGCGTCCGGCTCAGGGTGATCGGCTGTCCCACCAGGCCGATCTCACCGAGTTCGGGGTGCCGCACCCTCCGCGCCATCTGCAGATGCTCAACCTGCGGATCTGCAAAAACCTGGTCCATGCTGTAGATTGGCCCGCACGGCACCTCGGCATCGTTCAGCACCTGAACCCAATGAGCGCTGCTGTTTGTTAAAGTGACGGTCTCGATCGCCCTGTTCAAACCGGCACGGTTCTCCGAGCGAAGCTGACCGGTAGCGTAGGACGGGTCGCCAATCAGCGCATGCAGCCCAAGAGTGTCCGCCAACCTCGCCCACATGATCTCGCCAGTCGCGGCAATGTTGATGTGGCCGTCGCCGGTCTTGAACACGCCAGTGGGGATGCTGGTGGGATGATTGTTGCCGGCCTGGCCAGGTACGTCCCCGTCCATCAGATACCGTGCCGCTTGGAAATCCATCATAGCGATCTGGGCCGCCAGCAAGCTCACCTGCACCCATTGCCCCTCACCCGAAAACTCCCGCTCCAACAACGCCGCCATGATACCCTGCGCCGCGAACAGCCCGGCCGTAAGGTCCGCCACAGGTATGCCAACACGGACCGGGCCTTGACCCGGCAGCCCAGTGACGGACATCAGCCCACCCATGCCTTGCGCGATCTGATCGAAACCGGGCCGCATCCGGTAGGGGCCATCCTCACCGAAGCCAGAAATGCTGGCATAGACCAGCCGCGGATTCTCCGCCCGCATGGACTCGTAACCTATGCCGAGCCGGTCTTTCACGTCCGGACGAAAGTTCTCCACCAGCACATCCGCGTCCCGCGCCAAGGCCATAAGCACCGCCCGCCCTTTCGACGACTTCAGATCAAGCGTAATCGACCGCTTGTTGCGGTGCAGATTCTGGAAGTCCGGACCCAGCCGTGGCCCGCCCATACCATTATCCGCTGCCCTTGGCGCCTCCACCTTGATGACCTCAGCGCCGAAATCGGCGAACTGCCGCACACAGGCCGGCCCGGCGCGCACCCGGGTGAGGTCGAGTATCTTGAAACGGGAGAGCGCGCCGCCATGCATCGCTAGACCGAGAAGTACTTCGCATGCGGATTGAGCACGACGATGGCACTCGTGGATTGCTCCGGATGCAGCTGCCACTCGTCAGACAGCGACACGCCGATCCGCTCCGCATCCAGCAATTTCAGCAACGGCTCCTGATCCTCGAGCTTCGGACACGCCGGGTACCCGAATGAGTAGCGCGAGCCCCGGTATGACTGCGACAGCATCTTTTCCATATCGCGGTCATCCTCCCCCGCAAAGCCTAGCTCAGCCCGGACGCGCTTATGCGTGTACTCCGCCATCGCCTCGGCAATCTCGACCGACAGGCCGTGCAGATACAAATAGTCCTGATAACGGTTATCCTCGAACCAGACCCGCGCCGTGTCGGACGCTTTCTGCCCCACGGTCACGACCTGTAGCCCGATCACATCCCGCTCCGCATCATCGACATCGCGGAAAAAGTCGGCGATACACTCGCCATTGTCCTTCGGCTGCCGAGGCAAGTTGAACCGGCAGAGCTCAGTGGTTCCGTCCTGTTCGAAGACGATCAGATCATTCCCCTGCCCGGCCGCTTTCCAATACCCGTAGATCGCCTGGGGCCTCAGGATGTCGTCAGTTTCGCAAATACCCAGCATGCGCCGCATCACCGGGCGCAGCTCCTGCTTGGCCCAGCCCAGAAAATCGTCGAGCGACTTGCCCTGCTTCCGGAAGCCCCACTGGAATTGATACAGACTTCGCTCGTTCAAGAACGGCACCACAGCCTTGGTCGGCGCCTCGATCACGCGTGGGCCCCAGAATGGCGGCACCATGACCGGCACGTCCTGGGTCAGCCGGCGCCGGCGCGCCTGAACGGCCGCCACGTCCACCGGACGGAACGCCCGCTGATCCGCCTGCCCCAAGGTTCGCGTCGTGTTACGGGATCTGCCGGACCGCTTGGCCTGGATCGCCGCCAGATAATCGTCGAACCCGTTGCCGGTCACCTTGTCCATCAGGTGCAACCCGTCGAACGCATCCCGCGCATACGCGACCCGGCCCGATGCGTAGGCCCGCACGCAATCATCCTCGACATAGTTTCGCGTAAGCGCCGCCCCGCCCAGCATGACCGGTATCTCTAGGCCCTGCCGGGTCATCTCCTCGAGGTTCTCTCGCATCACCACCGTCGATTTGACCAATAGGCCGGACATGCCGATGGCATGCGCATGATGCTGCTTGGCAGCGGCAACCATGTCCGCGAGCGGCACTTTGATCCCAAGGTTGACCACCCGGTAACCGTTGTTCGTTAAGATGATATCGACCAAGTTCTTGCCGATGTCGTGCACATCCCCCTTCACCGTCGCCAGCACGATCGTGCCTTTCTCCTGCCCTTCGATCCGCTCCATATGCGGCTCTAGATGCGCCACCGCCGCCTTCATCGTCTCGGCCGACTGTAGCACGAATGGCAGCTGCATCTTCCCGGCGCCGAACAGCTCACCCACAACCTTCATGCCGTCCAGCAAAACGTTGTTGATGATGTCGAGCGGCGCGTTCGTCAGCATCGCTTCGTCCAGCTCTTCGGCCAGTCCCTTGCGGTCCCCGTCCACGATCCGGTCCTTCAAACGCCCCTCGACAGTCTCGGCCCGCGTCTTCTTGACGGCATCGGCCGCCTTACGGTCGGCAAACATCTCGAGCAGCCGCTGCAGCGGATCGTAACCCTCACGCCGCCGGTCGAATAGCAGGTCCTCCATGACCTGAACCTCGTCGGCGGCTATGAGGTGCAGCGGACGGATCTTGCTCACGTGCACGATCGCCCCGGTCATGCCGGCCTTTACGGCATGGTCAAGGAAGACCGAGTTCAGCACAGCGCGGGCTGCCGGGTTCAGGCCGAAGCTGATGTTGCTGAGCCCCAGGATGATCTGCACCTCCGGAAAGGCGTCCCGGATCAGCTTTATGCCCTCTAGGGTCCATTGCCCAAGTTTCCGGTCATCCTCATTGCCGGTCGCGACCGTGAACGTTAGCGGATCGATCAGCAGGTCCGATTGCGGCAGGCCATGCCTTAAACAAGCAAACTCGATCAGGCGGCGTGCCACTGCGAGCTTAGCCTCTGGTGTCTTGGCCATTCCCTCCTCATCGATGGTGAGAGCAATCACCGCCGCACCGAACTTCTTGGCCATCAACAGCCGGTCGCGCGCCGCGTCCTCGCCATCCTCGAAATTGATCGAATTGATGATAGGCTTGCCGCCATGCAGCTTCAGCGCGGCTTCCAGCACGATGCTTTCGGTACTATCGATCACCAGGGGCGAGTTCACGCTAGAGGTGAACCGGGTGATGACTTCGTTCATCTCCCGGACCTCATCGCGGCCCACAAAGGCCGTGCAGATATCGAGACTGTTCGACCCCTCCGCAACCTGGTCCCGGCCCATCGCTACGCAGCCGTCCCAGTCCCCCGTTTCCTGTAGCTCACGCCACTTTTTGGAACCGTTGGCGTTGCAGCGCTCGCCGATTGAAAAGTAGCTGTTCTCCTGCCGAAGCGCGGTCTGCCCATACAGACTTGCGACCGAAGGAATCCACACGGGCTTGCGCACCACCGGCGCGGGACGGAAACCGCCATGCCGGCGCAGCATTCCGTCCAGCGCAGCGATATGCGAAATGCTCGTGCCACAGCATCCGCCAATTAGGTTTAGCCCATCCTCGGCCACGAATCGTTCCACCCACACCGCCATCTGCTCCGCATCCAGCGGGTAGTGCGTCTTACCATCCACCAGCTCCGGCAAGCCGGCATTTGGCTGGATCGATAGCAGCCCAGGCCAATTCTGTGACAACCAGCGCACATGCTCCGCCATCTCCTGCGGCCCCGTCGCACAGTTGAGCCCCATAAGCGGCACGTCCAACGCATGCACGACCGTAGCGGCAGCACCGATGTCTGGCCCAACCAGCAGCGTGCCCGTCGTCTCCACCGTCACTTGCACGAAGATCGGCGTGTCCGTTCCCGCCTCCGCCCGCGCCAGCTTGGCGCCGTTTACCGCCGCCTTGATCTGTAGCGTGTCCTGGCAAGTTTCGATCAAGATGGCGTCCACCCCGCCCGCGATCAGACCGCGCGACTGCGCCGCCAGCGCAGCCTCCAGCGGATCGTAAGCAATGTTCCCCAGCGATGGCAGCTTCGTGCCCGGCCCGATGCTGCCGACCACCCAGCGGTGCCGCATATCGGCAAAACTCTCCGCCGCCTCCCGCGCCAACTCGGCCGCTACCTTGTTGATCTCATGCGTGCGCGCCTCGAGCCCAAATTCCGCGAGCGTGAGGGGCGAACCGCCAAACGTGTTGGTCTCCACCATATCGGCGCCCGCCTCGAAATAACCGCGGTGGATTTCCCGCACGAGGTCCGGACGGGATAGGTTGAGCACCTCCGTGCAGTTCTCCTGATTCCAGTAATCCTTCTCGATATCCAATGTCAGCGCCTGCACGCGGCTGCCCATCCCGCCGTCACAGAGCAGGACGTGGTCACGCAGGGCATCGAGGAGGTGCGGTCGGGTCATGGCTGGTCCTGTATAGCGTGTTCAGGTGAAGAAACCGTTAACGGTTGGACGGAAATTCGCGCAGACCAGAGCAGTACTTCGAACGTGCCCGGCACGATCCTCGGCGGGCCACCCACCAGCCCGGCGCGCGCCAGCACATCTCGCATCTGCGCATCGGAAAATCCCGGCCAGCGATGCGCCAGCCGCTCGGTCTCTTCGGCACGGCCATGCGCGGCGAGGTCAACAACTATTAACAGTCCACCTGGTGCAAGGACCCGCGCGGCCTCTGCCACAGCGGCCGCCGGGTCCTCGGCGTAGTGCAGCACCATCTGTAATATGGCAACGTCGAACGGACCGGACAGCGGCAGCCGATACATATCCGCTTGGCGGACCGCACAATGCGTCAGCCCCGATCTCGACAGCCGCGTGCGCGCCAAAGCCAGCATCGCGCGGCTGGCGTCCACCCCGAGCCCGGAAGCCATCCGCGGACCCAGCAGTTCCAGCAAGCCACCCGTCCCGGTGCCGATGTCAAGCACGCGCCCGAGCGGACCCTGTGGCAAAACCGCAAGCAATGCACTCTCGACCGCCGCCGCCGGGAGAGCGAGCGCCCGCATCTCATCCCATTCCGCGCCAGCTTTGCGGAAACTTTCGGACGCAGCCCTTGCGCGCTCGGCCAGGACCCGCGCCGCGCCGCGCCGGTCGGCCAACAGCACCGGATCTGCCTCCGGAAGCCGGTTCAGGAGGTCATGCACCAAACCGGGCCCGGCAGGCACTGTAAACCAGACATTCGCGCCCTCACGCACCCGTTCCAGCACGCCCGCATCGCAAAGCAGCTTGAGATGGCGAGACAGGCGCGGCTGGCTCTGCCCCAGGATTTCTGTAAACTCCATCACGCAAAACGCGCCGCGGGCCGCGAGGGCCAGCAACCGAAGCCGCGTGGGCTCCGCACATGCCCGCAATGCGTTTAGAAAGGGTTCCATATCGACATCAGTGACATAAGCTTATACTTATGTCCACATGCGGAGCAGCCTGGTGATGGATTTGCGCATCCCGTTACGCTTCACCACGCGCGCTGAAGCCAAGCTGGGCGATGCGCTCCTGATAGAAGGAGATGCGCCCCGGACGACGCTGCCGTGCCAGTCGTTCACCCTGCAGGAGACAGGTCATGCACTGGGCTGCCTATGTTGCGCGCCGCGCTCTGCTGCCGGGCTAGCGCTCGCAGCGCTGTTTACAGGCCGCGCGACGGCCCGCGTGGATTTCAAAACCGTGGCCGCGGTTGTATCGAGCGAGGCTGGCCGGCAGGCTATCTTGGACGCGCTACGCGACGATCCGGTCGCCTCGGCCCGGTTTCGTCTCGTATCCTAGTCTGGCGCTGACGCGTCGCCGGCGCCCAGTGCGCGCTGCATATACACGGTGTCGATCCAGCGGCCGAATTTAAATCCTGACGCGCGCAAGCACCCGGCGCGCTGAAACCCTAACGACGCGTGGACACCGATAGAGCCGATATTCTCGCTGTCACCGATAACGGCCACCATCTGCCGAAATCCCGCGCGCTCGGCATCCTCAAGTAGTGTCGCGACCAAAGCCTTACCGACCCCTTGTCCCCGCACGTCTTCCCGAACATAGATGCTGTCTTCCGCCGTGAACCGGTAAGCCGAACGGTCTCGGATTTGGTTGTAATAGGCATAGCCCACTACCCCGGTAGCATCGGTTGCTACGATGAAGGACCCGCCCGACGCCATGATCTTCTTTAAGCGATCGGCCATTTCTTCGACCGACGGCGGGCTCTCTTCGAACGTACCCGCGCCGTTGAGCACGTGATGGGCGTAGATGGATTGCACTTCGGGAATGTCTGCTGGGTCGGCCGCTCTTATGTCCATCCGGCGGTTCTAGCCAATTAAAATGATCGCATCCAGTGGCGGAAAAAGTGCATGAACGCCCTTTCATGACGTATCTGCGGCCAAAATTTAACCATTGCTTAGGGAGTTTGTGCTACCTAGTTGGCAAGGAACGGCCATAAGGGCCGGTCAGCAAGCGCGTTTTCTGGCTAACAAGGATCGGTTCGTGACACCAGCAACTTCGGCATCCCCAGCGAAATCCGGCCCGGAGGCGGACGGCTCGCCAAAGATCACGGCCGGTACGGTCAACCCAGATTCTCCGGTCTCGGCTGCGCAGATCAGGCTGCTGGCCGTTGCAGCGGTGGCCCGGCACCATGGCGTCGATCTGCATCCGAGTGACTTCCGGGCCGCGCCCGGCGAAACGGTGCCGTCACCGGCATCGCTGGCCGGTTGGGCGCGGGATCAGGGCCTCTGGGCGAAGGCCGAACGGGTCAAGTGGAAACAGCTATTCCGCTTACAAGGAAATACCAATCCGGTCCCGCCGGTCGTGTTGCTGTTCCGTGACGGAAGCGCTGGACTGCTCATCAACGTGGACCAGGCGCGCAACGTGGTTTGGATCCGGGACCCCCGGTCTTCGAGCAATGAGACCGCCGTGCCGGTGGACGAGTTCCGTTTGGCGCAATCTTGGGACGGCGAAGCCGTACTCGTCAGGCGGCTGCGGGCTGAGGCAGACTCGGATAAGCCGTTCTCGTTGGGATGGCTCCTTGGGCTCGTCGCGGTCGAAAAAGGGGCGATACGGGACATCTGCATCGGCTCCGTCACGCTCAGCGCGCTGACGATCGTGCCGCCGCTTCTGGTCATGACGGTCGTGGACAGGGTCGTCACTCATCATAGCCTATCGACCCTGGTACTGCTGAGTGTCATTTTGGCCATTACTGCGCTGTATGAGACGCTTCTGGGCTATGCCCGGCGCGAACTGGTCCAGGTCGTGTCCACGCGGGTGGATGCGAAGCTTAACTTGCACATCTTCGACCGGCTGCTCGGCTTGCCACTCGACTTCTTCGAAAAGAATCCGGCCGGGCAGACCAACTACCGGCTAAGCCAGGTCTGGAAAATCCGTGAGTTCCTGACCGGTAAGCTCATGGGCACCTTCCTTGACTTGTTCACGCTGGTGTTTCTGCTGCCGTTCCTGTTCTGGATGGAGCCGACGCTGGCCTGGATCGTGCTGGTCTGCGCCGCGGTGATCGCCTTCATCATCCTGGCGTTCTTGCCCGCGTTACGAGTGTTGATGGGCAAGCTCACAGCGGCCGAGGCCAATAAGGGCTCGACCATGGTGGAAACCGTCCACGGTATCCGGACGGTAAAGTCCCTGGCGCTCGAGCCGCAGCGCCGGGCGGAGTGGGACGAACGGACCGCGATCGCCGGCGATCTGAAGCTTCGTGCCGGCCGGCTGGCGAACTGGCCGCAGACGATCATCAACCCGATCGAAGGCTTCATCCAGCGCGGCATCATCATGATTGGCGCCTATATCGCCATGAACGACAACACCGGAATCGCGGTCGGTGGACTCATTGCATTCATGATGCTCGGAAGCCGCGTGACCCAGCCGCTGGTCGGCCTGGCCCGTTTGATCGAAGATTTCGAGGATGTGCGCGCCAGCATTGCCCAGGTCGCGATGGTGCTGAACAACCCAAGTGAGACAAAGGCGATGCAGGGCGGGCTTAGGCCCAAGTTCAACGGCTCCGTCACCTTTGAAGATCTCACGTTCACCTATCCTGGGGCCAAGATGCCGGCGCTGGACCGGGTTTCGTTCGACATTCCGGCCGGCACGATGTTGGGCGTGGTCGGGCGAAGCGGTTCAGGCAAGAGCACGATCACGCGGCTCCTTCAGGGCATCAACCGTGAGTATGCCGGGTTCCTCAAAATCGACGGCGTCGAGTTGCGGGAGATCAACCTGACTCATCTCCGCCGCAGCTTCGGCGTGGTGTTGCAGGATAACTTCCTCTTCCGGGGTACTGTGCGCGACAACATCACCGCCGGGCGGCCCGGGCTCACGCTTGATGACGTCGTAAGGGCGGCGCGCCTCGCTGGAGCGGAGGAGTTCATCGAGCGGCTACCGTCCGGCTATGACACATGGATCGAGGAGGGTTCGGCCAACCTGTCAGGCGGGCAGCGGCAGCGCCTCGCGATCGCCCGGGCTGTGATCGCCGACCCGCGCATCATGATCCTGGACGAGGCCACCAGCGCGCTCGACCCTGAGAGCGAGGCGCTGGTGAACGCCAACCTCACCCGGTTGGGCAAGGGGCGCACGATGGTGATCGTCTCGCACCGCCTTTCGTCGCTGCTGGATTGCGACCTGATCTTGGTCATGGACCGTGGCCGGGTGGTGGACGTGGCGCCGCATCGCGTTCTGCTGGAGCGTTGCTCGATCTACCGCACGCTCTGGGCGCAGCAGAACCGGCACATGGACGGCAATATGGGCCGTGCCACACCGTTGGTTCCTGTGTTGGCCCAGGGTGACTAGAGACACAATTCGGGTTGGACGAGGTTAGTATGAGTGACGTCGCAATACGCAGGACGACATCGCCGTCCACGATCGAACTGCCGGCGCTGCTGGAGTTTCATTCTCCTTCTGCCGCATTGGGAATTGTACCGGCGCAGCCAGTCGCCCGCGGGATGATGTGGGTCGTCGTGACCTTGGTGGCCGCCTGCGGAGCGGCTGCTGGGCTGATCCCGATCGACAAAGTCGTCACTGCACAAGGCCGGATCGTGGCACAGACGGCAACGACCGTGGTGCAACCGCTGGAGACCGCTATCGTGCGGTCGATCAATGTGCGGGAGGGTCAGCAGGTGAAGGCCGGGGATGTTCTGGCCCGTCTTGACCCGACGTTCGCTACAGCGGATCTGAGCGCGCTTCAATCGCAGGTCGCGAGCCTCGATGCCGAGATGACGCGCCTACAAGCTGAATCGGACGAGCAGCCTTACCAGCCAGCGGCAGATGCGCCGAACGCACAGTTGCAGATGAATATCTTCGCCCAGCGAAAGGCCGAGCGGGGTTTCAAGATCGAGAACTATGCTCAAAGGATCAGCAGCCTGCAATCGCAGGTTCAGCGGGCGCTGACCGACAGGACTGCCTATAGCGAGCGGCTGCGCTTGGCGACCGAGCTGGAAAGCAAGCGTGCCGAGCTGGAGCGGCTCAAGGTCGGAAGCCAGATCGCGCTCATCGAAGCGCAGTCGGCCCGGGTAGAAGCCCAGCGCGGCGTGGATAGCTCCAACGCACAGCTGATCCAGGCAGCGCGCGACTTACAGGCCATGCAGGCGGAGCGGGATGGCTACAATCAGCAATGGCGCGCCCAGGTCAGTCAGGAGTTGACCGAGCAAGGGCGCAAGCTGAGCGACGCTCGGGAAAACCTCAACAAGGCGCTGCTGCGGCGGCAGCTGGTGGAAATGCGGGCTACAGTGGACAGCGTCGTCCAGAATGTCGCCAAGGTGTCGATCGGGTCGGTGCTGCAATCCGGCGAGCAACTGATGTCGCTTGTGCCCGTCGATGCGCCGCTCGAGGTGGAGATCAACGTGGCGGGAACGGATGCCGGCTTCGTGCATGCCGGCAATACGGTAACGAACAAGCTCGATACCTTCCCATCAACCCAGTATGGCACGGTCGAGGGCAAGGTTCGGTTCGTAAGCCCAGACAGCTTCACCTCCAATCCAGACGAAAAGCAGCGCGGGGTGCAGCAAACGAGCGGCACCGGCGCGGCGTTCTACCGGGCCAGGGTCACTCTGGATGAGATTAAGCTGCACGATACGCCACAAAATTTCCGTATGGGTCCTGGCATGCCGGTCACGACGGACATAAAGGTTGGGCAACGCACGTTGCTGAGCTATCTACTAAGCCGGGTGCTGCCAGTGGCGCTGGACGGAATGCGGGAGCCTTGAGGCGAAAAAGGCCTCGTTGCATAAGATGACATGGCTGATTGGTTGGACCGGGTAAAAGGCTGGTTTTCGGTCGGGGCGCGTGTCAAGCGCGCCATAAGACTAAGCGAAGCCGGGCGAGGAAAAGACGCATTTCCGATTTTAGCCCGGGCCGCCCAAAGCGGAAGCGTAGAGGCCCAATACCGGGTAGGCCGCGCCTATTTGGACGGAATGGGCGTGCCGCCAAATCGGCCGATGGCGGCAGCATGGCTCGAACGGGCCGCCAACGCCGGCAAGGTCGAGGCGCAATCAGTGCTGGCTGCGCTGTTTCTGACGGGTGGCGCCGAGGCAGACGCAAGCCAAAGCCTGTTTAGCACGGGTCCCACCAATCATAATCCGGATTTCGAAAAGGCGCTGCTCTGGGGCCAAAAAGCGGCCGAAGCCGGCTCGGCAGATGCGATGGCCCTTATCGGTTACATACTGACCTCAGGGCCGGAAGCCATGCGGGACATTCCGGCCGCGGATGCGTGGTATAAGAGATCCGCGGCGCTTGGATGCGCGCAGGGCTCGCTCGGCGTCGGACTGGCGCTCATGCGGGACGCCAAGACGGACGACGTCAAACAGGCCGCGGCGGTCGAGATTGCCAAGGCCGCGGCGGGCGGCCTGCCGCTCGGGATTTTCCTCATGGGTGAGATGGCCGCGCTCGGCGTGGGCGTGAAAAAAGACCTGACAGCCGCCGCAGTGTTCTACAAGCAAGCGGCCGAGCGGAATGTGCGCGCCGGGCAGGCCCGGTATGGACTAGCCTTGTTGGAGGGGCGCGGCGTCGAGCGGGACGCAGTCAACGGCGAATCGTGGCTTCGCCGGGCGGCACTGGCGGGCGATGCCGAGGCTGCGGTCCTGGTCGGCGATCTTTATGCAAAAGGCGGTGACCTACCCCCTAACTATGCTGAGGCCGCCACCTGGTTCGCCCGCGCGGCCGAGCAGGGCCATGGCGCAGCCGCCCGTGCGCTGGGCATGCTGCACCTGACGGGCGCCGGCGTCGCGCGCGATCCGGACGAGGCCGCGCGCTGGTTCCGCATCTCGGCCGAGCGCGGTAACGCACATTCGCAAGCCGATCTTGCCAATCTTGCGCTGGCCGGCGCCGGGGTGCCCGAAGACAAAGTGCGGACGCGGGAGTGGTTCGAACAGGCGGCGGCCTCCGGCGACCTGGTCGCAGCATTCAATTTCGGCGTCTGCCTGGCCGAGGGCGTCGGGGTCGAGCGGGATGACCGGAGGGCGGCGCATTGGTTGCGCAAGGCCGCAGACGGTGTCGTGAACGCCCAATACTGGTATGGCCGCATGCTGGCCGACGGTCGCGGCTTGGAAGCTGACCCAGTGGAGGGACGGACCTGGATCGCCAAGGCGGCCGAGGCAGGGATGGTGGATGCCCAGGTCGCGCTGGCCGAGATGATGGTGAACGGACGCGGCGGCCCCCGTGATCATATCGCGGCACAGGCTATGTTCGAGCGCGCCGCCGACAAAGGGCATGTGGGCGCTCAGTTTGCACTCGGCGCGCTCATGGGCGGTGGGCATGACGTGCCCGTGGACCGGGCGCAGGCGCAAATTTGGTTCCGCAAGGCGGCGGAGCGTGGACATCCGCACGCCTGTATGATGCTGGGCCGCTACTTGGCCCGCGGCCTCGGCGGCGAGCAGGATCCGGTGCAGGCGCGTATGTTCCTCGAACGGGCCGAGGCCGCCGGGCTCAAGGAGGTCGCGGGCGATCTCGCGCGCTTGCCCGCCGCCGCGGCAGGGCAGCCCGTTCCGGCTCAATGACCGGCGGCGCCGGGAACGCGCTCCTCTCCGACATCCAGGCCCGGGCCGAACGGCGGCGCACGCGGACGCGGGAGGCGTGGTGGCAAGACCTAGTGCGCCAGGCCTGGGACAAGGCGCAAGGCGCCGAGCCCGCCGTCGCGCGCCAGTGGCTCGAGCGTGCACACCGCATGCTGCCCAAAGACGGCCTGGTGCTGTCCGCCCTCGCGACGGCAACGCTGAGGGACGGCGACGGTGCCCAGGCGGCCAAGTATTTTCAACAGCTCGCTTCCGTGCACGCCATGCCCGAGGGATGGGCCGGGCTCGCGCTTTGCTGCCATCTAGGACGCGACACCGCGGGTGCCGTCGCAGCGTTGATCGAAGCGCTGCAGAGCACGGCGCCCTCGACGTCACTGGCCGAACTCGCGGATGCCATCACCGGCACCGCCGGGCTCCCCGGGTGGTGCGGCTTGTCGTCGTCCGGCGTGCTCATGACCGGTCTCAGACGGCCAGAGTTGGTGTTGCTCGACGGCGCGCCAGCCCGGCTCCGGTGGCGGCGAAACCAGGCCGCGATCGGAAAAACCAGTCCAGGCGAAGTCGGCGTGCAGAGCGGCGGCCGGCACTGGATCGGCAGTCCGCTCCCGGCCAGCCAGCTCATGCGGCTGGAAGGCTTTGCCGAGCCAACACCTGGTGGTTTACGCGGCTGGGCATGGTATCCCGCCGACCCGAACCGCGACCCGGCCATCCTAGTGCAATCTGCAAAGCTGACCCTCACGGAACCGGACGAATGCGCGCAACATTTGCGCCCGCTGGCCCGCCCGCGGCGCTTCATCTGGTTGGGCCAACCCGGTCTCGTCTCCGTGACGGACGACTGCGGACGGCACCTCATGGGCAGTCCCGTCACCGTCGGTCTCGAGCAGAGCGTCGCCGCCGCCATGCTGACCGGCCACCCCGCTCCGGCACCCGGCCCCGTGCTGGCCGACATCCGAGGCGCCTTTCCCAGGACCCAATCAGCCCGGCGGAATGCCGCCATCGTCGTGCCAGTACACCGCGGCTTGCTGTTCACGCTGGCGTGCCTGGACTCCGTGATGGAAACGGTCCCGCGGGGCACACGGATCGTCGTGGTCGAAGATGCCTCTCCCGAGCCCGCGTTGGTCACTGCGCTGCAACAACTGCAGGCACAAGGCCGGATCGAGCTCGTTCGCCTGCCGCAGAACCTAGGCTTCCCCGGGGCGGCAAACGCCGGTCTTCGGGCCTGCGCCGGGCAGGATATCGTGTTGCTGAACAGCGACACACTCCTGCCGCCCGGCTGGCTCGGGCGGCTGCGCGATGCCGCCTATGCAGCGCCAAATACCGGCACGGCCACCCCGCTGTCGAATGACGCGACCATCCTGAGCTACCCCAACCGGAACGGCGGCAACCCCGTGCCCGACGGAGCGGGATGCGCGGCGCTGGACCGCCTCGCCCGGCTCGCCAACGGAAAACAAGTCGTGGAAATCCCAACCGGCGTGGGATTCTGCCTCTACATCCGGCGGGACTGCCTAGACCACACCGGGCCACTTCGAGAGGACGTGTTTGCGCAGGGCTACGGGGAAGAGAACGATTTCTGCCTCCGCGCCCGGGCGCTGGGCTGGCGGCATGTCGCGGCCACGGGCGTGTTCGTGGCGCACGTGGGCGGCCAATCGTTCGGACCGGCGCGGGCACATCTGATCCGCCGTAACCTTGCAGCCCTAAACCGGCTGCATCCCGGATATGACGCTCTGATCGCACAGCACGTGGCGGCGGATCCGCTGGCCCCGCACCGCCGGCGGATGGATGAGCGGCGCTGGAAGGCGCAACCCACGAAAACGGCGGCAGTGCTGATCACGCATGGCGGCGGTGGCGGCGTCGATGTCGTCATCGGCCACCGGCGCCGCGCCCTCGCCGGGGCTGGGCACCGCCCCATCGTGCTACGGCCGGCAAAGGGCGGCTGCCGGGTGGATGACGGCGCTTACCCAAACTTACGATACGCCGTTCCCGAGGAACTGCCAGCGCTGGCCGCTTTGTTGAAACATGATAAGCCAACGCATATCGAGCTGCATCACCGATTGGGACAAGCACCAGAGGTCATGGGCTTAGCACCACTCCTGAATGTGCCGTGGGATGTGTATGTTCATGACTTCGCCTGGTTCTGCCAGCGCATCGCGCTGACCGGGCCAGAACGGCGCTATTGCGGCGAGCCGGATATCCAGGGCTGCGAGGACTGCGTGGCCGACCTTGGAACATTGTTCGAGGAGGTAATCACCATGCCAGCGCTGGTCGCGCGGTCCACCGCCGATCTGTTGCGGGCGCGCCGGGTCATCGCCCCGTCCCAGGACACAGCACAGCGCATCGGCCGCCACTTTCCGGGCCTGACACCGGCGGTCGAGCCTTGGGAGGACGACCGGGCCTGGCCTGCTTTACGTCAACCCACGGCCATCCGCCGGGTCTGCGTCATCGGCGCGATCGGGCCAGAAAAGGGCTTTGACGTGCTGCTCGGCTGCGTGCGGGACGCCCGGTCGCGGGCACTCGGCCTCGCGTTCACCGTGGCCGGCTACACCGCCGATGATGAGCGGCTGCTCGATGCCGGCCCGGTCTGGATCACCGGCGAGTATGATGAGCAGGACGCGGCGGCGCTAATCGCGGAACAGCGCGCCGACATCGCTTTCATCCCTTCCATCTGGCCAGAGACATGGTGCTTCGCGCTCAGCCGGGCATGGGAGGCTGGTTTGCCCGCGGTCGCGTTCGACCTTGGCGCTCCTGCGGAGCGTATCCGGGCCACGGGGCGGGGCTGGACGCTGCCGCTCGGCCTACGCCCCGCTGCCATCAACGACGCCCTGCTGACGCTTGCGTCGGGCCGGTGACCGCGGCATAGGTCAGCCAACCCGCGATTTAGAGTAGGACGCCAATGCCCGACCGGTCTCCCAAGCATGCCTCCGCCCCGGCCACCGCTTCGCAACAGGCCGTGACCGAGCTGAAGGTGACCGGCAACCTGATGGCGTTGAGCGGCGGCGTATTCTGCGTCTTCCACACGCCCGGCGCCATGACGGCGGACCCAAATTCCGGTCTGCCCGGCGTGCGTATCAGCCCAGCACCGGCCGCGAACGGCTTTGCCGGCCAGGTGCAGATCACCGGCTTTAACGAGGGCTGGCTCGGCAGTTCAGAAGACGCCGTACTGATCCGCGTGTCGGGCGGCCCGGCCCAAATCCTGGTGACGATCTACCAGGACGCCAGCAGCCCGCATGACCCGCCGAAGCTGCAGGTCGTGCGCTTGGATGAGCCGGCGCTGCCACAAGAACCGGCCCCGGCCCGCCCGGCACCCGTCACCGAAAATCCAGAGATCTCGGCGCACATCTATGGCGTGGGCGACGTCGCCGGGCAGCTTGGCGCTTGGGTGGGTGAGCGGGGCAGCAAGCGCTGGATCGAGGGGTTTGGACTGGCGCCAGCGTCGCCCGTGACAGCAGAGGATATCGAATATCAGGCGGTGCTGGGGCGGGGCTGGCTATCTCCTTGGGCGGCTGGTGGCCAGTTCTGCGGCAGCCGCGGCATGTCTCTACCGATCCTCGGCCTGCGGGTTCGCCTGCGGGGTGAGGCGGCCGCGCAATACCGGGTCGAGGTCGCGGCCACATTCATCGATGGTTCCGAAGCGGCGGTCGTGGGTGATGGTGAGCCGTGCGAGGCGCCGAGCCTCGCGGCACTGGAGGCGTTCCGCATCCAGATCGTGCCCAACGCTACCGCGGCGCGCCCGGTGAGCAAGCCGGCAAAACCGGCGTCCAAGCCGGCGGCGAAGGCTGCGTTCAAACCAGGGAAGACCCCGGTGCAAAAGCCGGCGGCCGCCGAACCCCCGGCCAAGCCCGCCGCCAAGGGCACGAAGCGCACACCGGCCACCACGCGGCGGCGCTGACCTGGCCGCATCGTGCGGTTTCTCTTCGTCCACCAAAACTTCCCCGGCCAGTTTCTACACCTCCTGCGGCATCTGACCGCTCAGGGGCGGCATGAGTTGGTGTTCATCACCGAGGAGAACGGGAACAACCTGAAGGGAGTGCGGAAAGTAACCTACCGCGGGCCTGAACGGCAACGGGACAATACCTTCCGGGACGCGCAAGAGTTCGAGCAGGCGACGCTACGGGCGTATCAAGTCACTCAGATCGGTCAAAGCCTCAAGGCACTCGGCTTCACGCCCGATACCATCATTGGCCACCATGGCTGGGGTGAGATGCTTAACATGGAGGATGTCTGGCCGGGCGTGCCGCTGCTGGGCTACTTTGAGTTCTATTATAATATCTATGGAAAAGATGTCGGCTTCGACCCGGAATTCATGACACCCCGTGAGCTTATGCCCCGCGTGCGGGCCAAGAATACGGTCAACCTCATCGCGCTCAACAATCCAGGCCACGGCCAAACGCCGACGCTGTTTCAACAAGAAACCTACCCGGCCTGGGCGCAGCCGAAGATCACCCTCCTGCGGGAGGGCGTGCAGCTCGATCAATGCCGCCCCGATCCCAGCGCCCGGCGCCGCGCCCTGGACCTGAATGGCTTCAAGGTGGGACCGAAGGACCGGCTCATCACCTACGTCGCGCGTGACCTCGAGCCGTATCGCGGATTTCACATCATGATGCGGGCGCTACCTAAGTTACTCTCCCATCCCGCAGTGAAGATCATCATGGTGGGCGGAGACGGGGTCAGTTACGGGGCGCAGCTGAGTGACCGGACGTGGCGCGAGCATTTCACCCAGGAACTCGGAATGACGCTGGATCCTGACCGCGTCTGCTTTCCGGGACGTGTCGCCTACGAGCCTTACCTCGATATACTTCAGCGCTCGGATGTTCATGTCTATCTGACATACCCCTTCGTCGCGTCCTGGTCGCTGCGCGAGGCGATGGCGTGCGGGTGCGCTCTGGTGGCGAGCGATACGGAGCCGGTGCGGGAGTTCGTGCAGGACGGAGTGACCGGGCTGCTGACCCCCTGCCTCGACCCGGCGGCGTTGGCCAGTCAGGTACTCCGGCTCCTCGACGATCCGGCACTGTCGACCCGGCTGCGCCGTGCAGCGCGGGCCTATGCGGAGCGGCATCTACGGATGCAAGATCACATCGCCGGGTATGAGGCACTGGTGCACCAGCTCACCGGGCGGCATTTTGACCAGGAGGACACATAAGCATGGTTGAAAACGTGAGGCCGGCCGACGTGCTAGCCGCGCTTAACGCCAACCCGGCGGCGCAGCTCGTCGACGTCCGGACGGATGCCGAGTGGTCCTATGTCGGGCTACCCGACCTCGATACCGCGCAAAAGGAGCCGGTGCTGATCGCGTGGCAGCTGTTTCCGTCCGGCCAATTGAACCCGGCGTTCATGGATCAGCTGCGCCAAACCGGTCTCACACCGGAGCATCACATCTATTTTCTATGCCGCAGCGGTGTGCGCAGCACCGCGGCGGCCCTGGCGGCGGCCGGGGCCGGATATCCACACGTGTTCAACATCGCCGATGGCTTCGAGGGCCCGCCGGACGCAAACGGGCATCGCGGCACCGCCGCGGGCTGGAAGGCGGAGGGGCTCCCCTGGCGGCAGCGCTGACATGCTGATCGAAGCCGAGCCGTATGCGTTCGAGCTGGACCGGGCGCGTGCAGCAGTGCTGGTGATCGACATGCAGCGGGACTTCCTGGAACCCGGCGGTTTCGGCGCGGCGCTGGGCAACGATGTCAGCCTATTGCGCCGGGCGATCGGGCCGGTATCAGCCGTGCTGGCCTCCGCGCGGACCGCGGGCCTATGCGTCGTGCATACGCGGGAGGGGCACCGGGAAGACCTGTCGGACCTGCCAGAGACCAAACGGCGGCGGGGGCGGCTGGCGCTGGGCATTGGCGATGCGGGACCGATGGGCCGGATCTTGATCCAGGGCGAGCCGGGGCACGGCATCATACCGGAACTGGCTGCGCATCCGGGTGAGTCAGTGATCGACAAACCCGGCAAAGGAGCATTCTACGCCACGGGCCTAAGCGACTTGCTTGCCAAGCGCGGTATGACGCAACTGATCGTCTGCGGAGTGACGACCGAGGTTTGCGTGAGCTCGACCGTGCGGGAGGCCAATGACCGCGGGCTGGAATGCCTCGTGTTGCGGGATGGAACGGCGTCATACTTTCCAGACTTTCACGACGCCGCCCTACGTATGATCACGGCGCAGGGTGGGATTTTCGGGTGGGTCAGTGACTCGGCCGCGGTGTGTGCTGCGCTGTCGTGAGGCATGCTTGCCTTTTGGCTAGGCCACCCCGGTGACTGACAGGCCATGTCGTTTCCCTCACCCCTCCCCCCTCTCCCGGTGAAAGGGGGAGGGGCTAGCGGGCGATTAGAACTTGAACCGCGTGCCCGCCAGGAACGAGGGCCCCGGCGTGGCGAAGCCGCTCGCGGGTTCGAAGCGTGAGCCACCGATATTCTTGGCATACGCAAACGCCGTGAGCTGCGGCGTAATGACATACGTCACATTGAGATTGGCGAGGAACCCACTGCGCGCACGGCCGATACCCTGGCCGAAGCCGTTATCATCCACGATGAAATCCTGGAACGCGCCGGTATAAAGCAGCTCGGGCGCAACCGTCAGGCCCGGCAGCGGCCGTACGCGCAGGATTGCGCTGGCGGCATTGCGCGGGCGGCGCAGCAGCCGGGCACCGGTCGTGCCGTTGAGGGACTCGGTGTAAGTGTACGTCAGGTCCGCATCGACCCAAGCCGCCGGGCGGAGGGTCAGCACCGCCTCCACCCCCCGCGCCTTGGCCCGGGCGATGTTGACGGCGGTCGAGACCACGCCGAACTGCGTCTGGATCAAGTTCTTGATCCGGTTGTCGAAATAGGTGCCCGACAGCGTGACCCCGTCCCGCACCCCGAATACCGGCAGTTCGGTAAGCAATCCGGCCTCATAGCCCCGGCTGGTCTCGGGCTTCAGCGCCGGGTTGCCGACATAGCCGGACGTATCGACGCCATAGCGATCGAACAGCGACGGCGCGCGGAAGGCGGTGCCGTAGCTGGCCTTAATTCGGGATAGCGCCTCCGGCACGGCGAACACGCCGCCCACGCGGTAGGTGGTGGAGGACTGGGTCAACGACGTCGCCTCCCCCCGCACATTGCCCGTAAGCGTCAGGCGCTGCAGCAGCACGGCCTGTAGCCCGACATAGCCGGCGTCCGTATCCGCGTGCGCCCGGGCGGCCTGGTTGAACGCAAATCCGGAGAACACGCTGTCGGCGCGGACCCTGATTCCGTCGTTGATGTGCTGGTAGCCGAACGTGACCGCGCCCTGGGTCGTCAATGGCGTGTCGGGCAGGCGGACCGTATTGTTCCATTGCAAATCCGTCCGGCGGCCGTGATAGCGGCTGTCGCCGGATTGGCCGGCGGCCGGGTCGAAGCTGTTGATGAACCGGCGGTCGGTCTGGTTGCGGCCCAGGAACAGGCTGGTTTCCCACACGCCGCCGAATAGCCGGCTGGTGACCCCGGCCCGGCCATACACGTTCTCGTCCCGGCCGGTGTATTGCCGGTTGTCCGTGCCGGGAAAGCCGCCCACGTTGTCATAGGCGAACGCACTCTGCCGCCCGCGCAGCAGCACGGACAAGCGCGTGCCGTCCACCGGGGTGAGACCCAAATTGACGGTGGCCGCGCGGGTGCGAAATCCGTCCCGCTCCCCGGTATAGATCCGCTCGCGCCGCGGCGTCACGTCCGAGCCCTCGTCGGTGCGGCCCTCGGCGGTGACGGAGTAGTCCCACACGCCACTCTGGCCGGAAATGGCCGCCCGGCCTAGCGCGGCGCGGGGCAGCCCGGCGGCAATCTCCAGCTCGGCGGCCGGCGCGCCCTGACCACGCCGGGTCACGATGTTGATCACGCCGCCGATCGCGCCCGAGCCATAGACGCCCGACATCGGGCCGCGGATCACCTCGATCCGCTCGATATCGTTCAGCGTATCCACGCCGAAATTGAACGAATTGCCCGGGTCGGACGGGTCATTGACCTGCAGCCCATCCCGCAGCACGAGGACGTGGTTGCTGTTGGTGCCGCGGATGAATACGCTGGAAACGCCGCCGGGCCCGCCTGACTGCACGATGCGCAGGCCGGGCACGGCGCCCAGCGCCTCGGTCACGGTGGTGTAGCCCTGGGTCTCGATCGTCGTGCGGTCGATGACGGTAACGCCAGCGGCTACCTTATCGGCCGTGAGCGGCACGCGTGTCGCGGTGACCGTCACCTCGAGCGGCGAGTCCGGCAGCGAGTTTTGCGCGTACGCCAGGCACGGCAACGCGGTTAGCAACAGCACATACGGGCGCATAAGCACCTCCACAGGCCGGACCCGGCATCGCCGGAGTCCAGATCGACACGGCGAATGCCGCCTGCGGGTCTCTCTCCCGTTGCCCTGGTGCACCCCGCCCAGAACGCGCGCGCAGTCTCGACACCGGCCGGTCTCCTGGCTCACGGGTCATCATGCAGCCCCGCCTTCTCGGCCCGATTTAGGCCAATGGCGTGTGGGGTGCACTCACCGCCTACAGTTGCGGGGGCAGCCGCGGTTCAGTCCCGCATTCCCGTTTCAGCCCTTGCGGGCCACCTGTGTCTGCGGCTCCTGTAGCAGCTTGGGCGCGTATGTGACCAGAGCGTGTAGCCACAGCATGTGGCCAGCCCGCCATTCCTGTGACAAAACCGTGACAGATTATGGGAGAGCTGGATTGGACGAGCCGCAGCCAAGCCTGCAACGCCGCAACGCTGGAACCGCGTTGCGCCAGGCCACCAAGCGCGCTGGGCATGGGGAGTGGCACGTACCCTCGGGGCGCGCCGACCCGGTGCAGGTGTTAATCGACCAGGGCCGCACGCGTATTCAGGATTTGTTGCCGCTGCGCTACGGCCGGATGCAAGGCTCGGCTTTCGCGTTCCTGCGCGGCGCCGCCGCGGTCATGGCGGCAGACCTCGCCAGCACGCCGCAGAGCGGGTTGCGTGTGCAGGCCTGCGGCGACTGCCATCTCGCCAATTTCGGCGCCTACCGCTCGCCCGAAGGATCGCCAGTCTTCGACATCAACGATTTCGACGAGACGCTGCCCGCGCCGTTCGAGTGGGATCTGAAGCGGTTAGCCACCAGTCTTGTCGTGGCGGGCCAGGATCAGCATCTGCCAGACCGGCAATGTGGCGAGCTCGCCCGGGCGGCGGCGGCGGCGTACCGCACGCAGATGGCCAGCCTGTCGCTGCTCTCCCCGTTACAGGCCTGGACTGCGCGCATCTCGCTGCCGGATGCGGTCGCGTCCATCCAGGACCCCAAGCTCCGCGCCCGCGAAGCCACCCGGCTCGAAGCGGCGATGACTGGAACGGACACGTCGTATGGCCTGGTCGAACGAACCGGGACGGGGTGGAGCCTCCGCACTAAGCCCGGCATCCGCCGTCTGGACGAGCATGAGCTTGCCGCCCGCGCGCTGTTCGAGCGCTATGCCGAGACCCTGGCCCCAGAACGGCAGCAGCTTTTCCGGCGTTTCGCCCTCCGGGACATCGCGTTCAAGGCCGTGGGCGTCGGCAGCGTCGGCACGTTCTGCGCCATCGGCCTGTTCACGACCGGCGATGGCGAGCCGTTGCTGCTGCAGGTGAAGGAAGCGACGCGGTCCGTGCTGGCGGCATATGCGGGCGAGTCGGCGTTTGCCCATCAGGGTCAGCGCGTCGTGGTGGGGCAGCGGACCATGCAGGCGGTGACCGACATCTTCCTGGGCTGGACCGATGCGGGGGAACCCGGCGGCCGGCACTTCTATGTGCGGCAACTGAAGGACCCGAAGCTCGCGGCGATCGGCGAAGACCTGACCGGAGCACTCCCGTTCTACGCGCCGCTATGTGGGCGGACGCTGGCGCGGGCGCATGCACGGTCCGGCGATGCGGCGATGATCTCGGGGTACCTGGGGCGGGGCGACGCGATGGATGAGGCGGTGGCGCAGTTCGCCCTGAGCTACGCCAAGCAGACCCGGCTGGATTGGCAGGCGATGCTGGCGGCGATCAAGGCCGGGCGGATCACGGCGGCGGCCAGTTAACGCCGCTTCAACGCGACGACCAGCAAGGTGCCGAGTGCGGCGACCTCGAACAGGCCGAGCGGCATCTTGCGGGCGTGGTTGTGGGCCAGCACGGTTTCGACCGAGGTGCGGGGCGTCGGCTGATCGCCCGCCGCCTTGGCCGCGAACGCCTCCGCGCTGCCGTGATGGCTGGCCCAGACCTTGGTGAACTCGGCGCCCAGCAAGAATATCTGGGACGAGTAATAGATCCATAGCAACACGATGATCAGCGCACCCGCGGCGCCGTAACTGCTCGCGACCGAAGAGCTGCCGATGTAGATCCCGATCAAGGTCTTGCCGATGGTGAACAGGAACGCGGTGCCGATCGCGCCGACGCCCACGTCCCTCCAGTTCAAGTTGCGATCCGGCAGTATCTTATAGATCGCAGCAAACAAGGCCGAGACCATGATGAACGAGATCACGAAGTTCAGTAGCTGGAACAGCAGCTCGGCTTCCGGAATGATGGAGTTCAGCATCGTGCCCAGCGCATGTAATCCTGCACTGACGACGAGGGAGACCAGCAGTAGAAACCCCATCGTGGCGACTAGTCCAAGGCTTGCGGCCCGGGCCCGGAGCATACCGGTCACACCGGCCTTGGGTGTCGCTTTCCAGATGGCATTGAGCGACGCCTGCATTTCGCCGAACACGCCGCTGGCGGTGATAATCAGGGTAATCAGGCCGATGACTGTGGCCCAGGCGCCGCTCTTCTTGTTGCTGGCGCTGGCGATCATGGTTTGGATGGCGCCGGCCGCCTGTTCGCCCATCATGCCCTGCAGCTGCCCGACCATGGCGCCCTGCGCCGCCTCCTGACCGAACACCAGGCCGGCGATGGCGATGCAGATGACCAGGACGGGGCCGATCGACAGGATCGTATAGAACGCGATAGCCGCCCCTTTACTCAGGGCGCTGTCCTCGATGTAGTCCATCACCGTCTCTTTGAGCATCGCCCAAATCTTGCCCAGCATCCACAACCGCCCATCAAAGGAATCCTGTCCCTCGAACGCCTGCTATGAGGCAGGGTTGCTTTAGGTGCGCAAATGTTCGGGAATAGGCAACCCGAGGGCAGTCGGCACATCCCAAAGCTCCCGCACCGTCCGCACGGGGCGGAAGCCAGCGGCGATATAGCCGGGTAGCGCGCGAGGATGATCGGCCGTGCAGGTGTTGACGGTGATGGCCTGGGCCCCCTGACCGGCGGCGGTGTCGAGTGCCGCGCCCAGGAACGCGCGGCCCAGCCCGCGCCCGGTCGCATGCGGCAGCAGCCCGAAATAGCTGAGATTGACCGTCGGACGGTTGCGCACGTCCAGCTCGAAGAAGCCGGCCGGCTCACCGCCCGCATACAGCACGAAGACGAGGACCGCCGGGTCGCGCAGGATGGCGTCGAGCGAGGCATCCGGCATGGCGGTCCGCATCCACCAAACATGCTCCCGCCCGACAGTGGAATAGAGGTAGCGATAGAACGGCACGGTGCAGCCGGTAAGCGGCACGAGGGCGGCATAGTCCGGTAACGGCATCGGCGCCAGGACCGTCTCCGTCAAGTCGAGCCGCAGGAAGGTGACGGTGACGGCAATGCGGGTGGTGCTTCGTTGGGTCAGCAGCATCGCCGCATTGCAGCCTTCACGCCGTCAGTCGTCAAGGAAGCTGCGGAGCTTACGGCTGCGGCTCGGATGCTTCAGCTTGCGCAGCGCCTTCGCTTCGATTTGCCGGATGCGCTCCCGCGTCACGTTGAACTGCTGGCCGACCTCTTCCAAGGTATGATCCGTATTCATGCCAATGCCGAACCGCATGCGCAGCACGCGCTCCTCACGCGGGGTGAGCGAGCTCAGCACCCGCGTCGTAGCCTCGCGCAAGTTGGCCTGGATGGCGGCGTCCAGCGGAATGATGGCGGCCTTGTCCTCGATGAAGTCACCGAGGTGGCTGTCCTCCTCATCGCCGATCGGCGTCTCGAGGCTGATGGGCTCCTTGGCGATCTTCAGCACCTTCCGCACTTTTTCGAGCGGCATGCCAAGCTTTTCCGCCAGCTCCTCCGGCGCAGGCTCCCGCCCGATCTCGTGCAGCATCTGCCGGCTGGTGCGGACCAGCTTGTTGATGGTCTCGATCATGTGCACGGGAATGCGGATCGTGCGCGCCTGATCGGCGATGCTGCGCGTGATGGCCTGGCGGATCCACCAGGTCGCGTAGGTGCTGAACTTATAGCCGCGGCGATACTCGAACTTATCCACGGCCTTCATGAGGCCGATATTGCCTTCCTGGATGAGGTCCAGGAATTGCAGGCCACGGTTGGTATACTTCTTGGCAATGGAGATCACGAGGCGGAGGTTCGCCTCGATCATCTCCTTCTTGGCGCGCGCGCTGTCCCGCTCACCACGGCTGACGGTCGCATAGACCCGGCGGAACTCGGCGATCGGCAGCCCGGCATCCTGCGCCACGGCAGCGATCTTCGCGCGCACCTCGGCCACGGGGTCGGCCTGCTTGGCGACGAAGTTCTTCCACGCCTTGCCGGGCAGCGTGCCGACGCGCTCCATCCAGTTCGGGTCCAGTTCGTGCCCGCGGTACTCCTTCAGGAACTCATCCCGCGGCACCTTGGCGCTCTCGGCCAAACGCAGCAGCTGACCCTCCAGCGCGTTCAGGCGCTGGGTGATCTGCTTGAGCTGAATGACCAGTTCTTCGATGCGGTTATTGTGCAGGCGGACCTGTTCCACCTTGCCCACAAGCTCTTCACGCTGCTTTTCGTAAGCACGCTCGGACCGCGTTGCAATGGTGTCTCCGGACATGTGCGTATCGAGCCGCCGCGCCTGTACCTTGTGCAGCTTCTTATACAGTGATTCGATGTCCTCGAAGTTGGCGAGGACTTCGGGCTTCAGCTTTTCCTCTAGCGCGGACAAGGACATGCCCGGGCCTTCATTCTCGTCATCGGCGTCCAGATCCTCCGCCGGCTCGAACGCTTCCGCGGCGGTATCTGCAGGCTCCCCCGCCGCCTCCTTGGGGCCGCCCTGGGTCGCTTCCAGGTCGATGATGTCCCGCAGCAGCATGCGGCCGGCCTTCAGGCTGTCATGCCAGGTAATGATGGCGCGGAACGTCAGCGGGCTTTCGCATAGCCCGCCGATCATCATGTCGCGCCCAGCCTCGATCCGCTTGGCGATTGCGATCTCACCTTCGCGGGACAGCAGCTCGACACTGCCCATCTCACGCAGGTACATGCGCACCGGGTCGTCGGTGCGGCCGATATTGGCCTCGTCGACGTTGCCGCTGGCCTCTTCTTCTTTCTCTTCTTCGCCCTCGGCCTTCTCGGCCTTAGCCGGCGCGGCCTCCGGATCCTCGGCCTCCTCGGCCTCCACCACCTGGATGCCCATTTCGCTCAGCATCGCCATCACGTCTTCGATCTGCTCGGAGCTGTTCTGCTCCGCTGGAAGGACAGCGTTCAGCTCATCGAACGTGATGAAGCCGCGCTCCTTGCCCTTCGCAATAAGCCGCTTGACGGCAACCGCGCTGATGTCGAGCAGCGTGGTATCCCCATCGCCATCGGTCGGCGCGGCTTCGGCAGTTGCGGCAGTTTTGGTCGCCATCGGTCGGAATACTCCGGAAATCAGTTCAGTCAGGAGACTGCATGGTCGTCAGGTGATCGAGCGCCTCGGTCAAGGCGATCAGACGGGCTTGATTGGCGGCGGAAAAATCTTTGGCGAGTTCGCGCCCCGCGGCGGCGACATCGTCTTGCAAGCTGGCTCTGTGCATCAGGCCGAAAATCTCCCACCATCCCGCTTCAGCCTCCGCCGGCATGGCGCCGGGCAGGGCGCAGGCAGGCAGCGGCATCGGGGTAGGCGATAGCACCCGCACGGCCGTGTCCGCCGATCCCGAAGACGATAGGTGGGACAGCAACGCCGCTGAATCAAGCGCGCCATGGTCCGCCACGGCCAGCATTTCGTCACGCAATGTCGCAAAGGGCTCTGGCAGTTCCAGGCGGGACAGCGCCTCCTCCGTGTCGCGCAGCAAATCGGGATGGCGCAGCAGGATCGCCAGCAAGCAGCGCGCCCGCTCCGCCTGCGTCTCGGGCGCGCCGCCGGTGCGAACCGGGCGCGGCGGTGGCGGCGGCTTCACGCCCTTGCGCACCCGCGACGCAAAGAACCGGTCGAGCAGGGCGCTGCGGTACTCGCCGGCCAGGTTCCGGTCCTCGATCTTGGCCGCCGCCGCAACGAGCCGGGCCCGCAACGCCGCCCGCTGCTCCGGCCCCTGCCCCGGGCCTTGGTCCCGCACGATATCATAGAGCGCCTGCACCAACGGGGTGGCGTTCTGCAGCACGGACTGAAACGCCGCCGGCCCCTGAGTCTGCACCAGCGTATCCGGATCCTGACCCGGCGGCAGCGCCGCAAACCGCAACGTCCGCTCCGGCGTCAGCATCGGCAGGCACAGCTCCGCCACCCGCGCCGCCGCCCGCCCACCCGCCGCGTCGCCGTCGAAGCACAGCACCGGGCTGGGGGCCAGCCGCCACAGCTCCTCCAGCTGTTCGGCGGTGAGCGCGGTGCCGAGCGGCGCCACGGCCCCGCGAAACCCGGCCTGATGCAGGGCGATCACGTCCATATAGCCTTCTGCCACGATCAGCTCACCGCCATCCCGCAATCCCTGACGCGCGAGGTCTAGCGCATACAGCGTGCGCTTCTTGGAAAAAACCGGCGTTTCCGGCCCGTTGATATACTTGGGCTTGCCATCCCCCAGCGTCCGTCCGCCAAAACTGATGAGGCGGCCACGACGGTCGCGGATCGGGAACGTGACCCGGTTCCAGTACAGTTCCCGCCATTGTCCGTCCGCATCGCGCAGCAACCCGGCTTCGAGCAGCCGGGCGGCGTCGACCTTCGCCTGGCCCAGCTCCGCCGCCAATCCGCCGCGGCCGTCACCGCTCCATCCCAGGCCGAACTGCGCGATGGTGGCCTGCGTCAGGCCGCGTTTCGTAAGGTATGTCAGCGCCGCCGCCGCGTTGGGTTCGCGCAACAGGCGAGAGAACCGGGCCTGGGCGGCATCCAGCACCTCGTGCAGATCGAGCCGCCGCCGCTCCGCCTCCGCCGCGTGCGCTGCCGGTTGCGGCACGTCGAGCCCGGCCTCGGCCGCCAACTGCGCTACGGCGTCCGGAAAACTGGCGCCGGCGGTCTGCATCACGAATGAGATCGCATCGCCGTGCGCGCCGCAGCCGAAGCAGTGAAACCCGTCCTCATACACGTAGAAGCTGGGCGATTTCTCGTTGTGGAAGGGGCAGCAGCCGGACCAGTTCCGCCCGGACTTGGCGAGCTTCACCCGCTGGGACACGAGCGGCATCATCGCCGTCCGCGCCCGCAACTCGTCCAAGAAGGCCGGTGAAAGCGCCACGTCAGCCCAGGCGCTGTTTCACCAGCGGCCCGGCCCGGCCCATGTCCAGCCCGGCGCCGTGCGCGGCCTTTAGCGCGGCCATGACCTTGCCCATATCCTTGACCGACGCCGCCCCCGTGGCGGCCACCGCCGCATCGACCGCCGCCGCCAGGGTGGCGTCGTCCATCTGCTGCGGCAAGAACTCCTCGATAACGGCAATCTCGGCTTCCTCCTTCGCGGCGAGCTCGGGGCGGTTTCCTTGAGTATAGAGCGCCACCGACTCGCGGCGTGACTTGACCATGCCGCGCAGCATGGACACGACCTCCTCCTCGCCCAACGCATCCTTGGGCCGCGCTGCGATGTCCGCATCCTTCAACTTGGCCATGATCATCCGAATGCTGGACGTGCGCGCGCTGTCGCCCGCCTTCATCGACATCTTCATCTCGGCCGTGAACTGTTCCCGCAAGCCCATTTCCACACCTACCCGTACACAAATTCCCAGGCCTATACGCTTCCGCTTGCGATGGGAAGTTTTTTCCCATACGATCCCGCCATGGCCAGCGTCGATCATATCATACAACAGATGGGCGGCGCAGAAGCCGCAGCACGCTTGACCGGCGTCGGGCTCGAGGCCGTGCGCAAATGGCGTCAGGCGGGAACCATACCCAGCAAGCACTGGCAGACCATCAGCGGTGCCACTCGCCTTCCTCTCGATGCCCTGTCCAATCAGGAGTCTCCGCCCATGCCCGCCACCGACATACCACCGGGCGCGACCGCGTTACTTATGCTCGCGGACGGCACGGCGCTGTGGGGGCGCGGCTTCGGCGCCTTCAGTGACGGTCAACCGGCTGAAATCTGTTTTAACACCGGCATGACCGGTTATCAGGAAACGCTGACGGACCCGTCCTATGCCGGCCAGGTCATCACCTTCACCTTTCCGCACATCGGCAATACTGGCGTCAATCCCGAGGACATGGAGGCCACGACCATCGCCGCCCGCGGCTGCATCGTAAAGCAGGACGTGACGGAGCCGAGTAACTGGCGCTCCGCCCAGCACCTCGACGCGTGGCTGCGCGCGCAGAACGTGCCCGGCCTGTCCGGCGTGGACACGCGGGCGCTCACCTTGCGGATCCGCGACGGCCTGCCGCCCCACGGCGTGCTGTCCTACCCGGCCGATGGCCGCTTCGACCTTGCGGCGTTGCAGGCCAAGGCCGCAGCCTGGCCGGGGCTGGAGGGCATGGACCTGGCGCGGGAGGTGAGCTGCACGCAGACCTACGCGTGGCATGACGGGCTCTGGGCGTGGCCGGACCAGCATCCGGCCCCGCCCGCGCGGCATCACGTGGTCGCGGTCGATTACGGCGCCAAGCGCAACATCCTACGGTGCCTGATCTCGGCGGGCTGCCGGGTCACGGTGGTGCCGGCGACGGCCACGGCCGAGGACATCCTGCGCCACAAGCCGGACGGCGTGTTCCTTTCGAACGGGCCCGGCGACCCGTCCGCCGCGGGCGTCTATGCCGTTCCGGCCATTCAAGGCGTGCTGATGGCGCAGGTTCCCGTGTTCGGCATCTGCCTCGGCCATCAATTGCTGGCGCTGGCGCTCGGCGGACGCACCTATAAGCTGGAGCGCGGCCATCGCGGCGCCAATCAGCCCGTGAAGGATCTAGTGACGGGCAAAGTGGAAATCACCAGCCAGAACCATGGCTTTGCCGTGGATGACCAATCCCTCCCGCCCAGCGTGCGCATCACCCACACCAGCCTGTTCGACGGCAGCAACGAAGGCATCGCGAGCGAAACCCAGCGCGCCTTCAGCGTACAATACCACCCCGAAGCAAGCCCGGGCCCCACCGACAGCCACCACCTGTTCCAGCGCTTCGTGGCGCTGATGAACTCGGGTAGCCAGGAAGTGGGCGCCTGAGAATGCCCAAACGCACCGACATCAAGTCCATCCTCATCATCGGCGCCGGCCCGATCATCATCGGGCAGGCCTGTGAGTTCGACTACTCCGGCGCCCAAGCCTGCAAGGCGCTGCGGGCGGAGGGGTATCGGGTCATCCTGGTCAACTCCAACCCGGCCACCATCATGACCGATCCCGGATTGGCCGACGCCACGTATATCGAGCCGATCACGCCAGAAATCGTCGAGAAGATCATCGCGCGAGAAAAGCCGGACGCGCTATTGCCCACAATGGGCGGGCAGACCGCGCTCAATACCGCCATGCAGCTCGCCGCCAACGGCGCGCTGGAGCGTCACGGGGTGGAGCTCATCGGCGCGAAGGCGGACGTGATCGACCGCGCCGAGGACCGGCTCAAGTTCCGGGACGCGATGGCGGAAATCGGCATCGAAAGCCCAAAATCGGCGATCGCCCATAGCCTGGCCGAGGCGCGGGAGGCGCTGGCGCTGGTGGGCCTGCCCGCCGTGATCCGCCCCTCGTTCACCCTGGGCGGCACCGGCGGCGGCATTGCCTATAATCGGGAAGAGTTCGAACAGATCGTAAGCTCCGGCCTAGACGCCAGCCCCACAACCGAAGTCCTGGTCGAGGAAAGCGTATTGGGATGGAAAGAATACGAGATGGAGGTCGTGCGTGACAGCGCCGATAACTGCATCATCATCTGCGCCATCGAGAACGTGGACCCGATGGGGATCCACACGGGCGACAGCATTACTGTTGCCCCTGCACTCACATTGACCGATAAAGAATACCAGATCATGCGCAACGCCAGCCTGGCATGCCTGCGCAAGATCGGCGTCGAGACCGGCGGCAGCAACGTGCAGTTCGCGGTGAACCCGGCCGACGGGCGGCTCGTGGTGATCGAGATGAACCCCCGCGTCTCCCGCTCCTCCGCCCTCGCGTCCAAGGCCACCGGCTTTCCCATTGCCAAGATCGCCGCAAAGCTTGCGGTCGGCTATACTTTGGATGAACTGGCCAACGACATTACCCGCACCACCCCTGCTTCGTTCGAGCCGGTGATCGACTACGTCGTCGTGAAAATCCCGCGCTTCACGTTTGAAAAGTTCCCCGGCACCCCTGCCCTGCTCAGCACCAGCATGAAATCCGTGGGTGAAGCCATGGCCGTCGGCCGCAGCTTCGCCGAGGCGTTGCAGAAGGGCCTGCGCAGCATGGAAGTCGGGCTCGCCGGCCTCGATCCGGTGGAGGTGCCCGGCGACGGCGGCCCCGACGCTTACCGCGCCGCACTGTCCACCCCGAGCCCGTTCCGCATCCTCATGGCCGCGCAGGCCATCCGCGCCGGGCTACCGATTGCGGACATCCATGCCACGAGCAAGTTCGACCCATGGATCCTGCGGGAGCTGGAGCGGATCGTGCTGGCTGAACAGGAAGTCGCCCGCACCGGCCTGCCCACCGACGCGATGGGGCTGCGCCGCCTCAAGGCGCTCGGCTTCTCCGACCGTCAGCTCGCGCGCCTGACGAGCCGCACGGAGGCCGAAATCGCCGCCGCCCGCGCCAAGCTCGGCGTGCATCCCGTCTACAAACGGATCGACACCTGCGCCGGTGAGTTCGCCTCCGCCACACCCTACATGTATTCGACGTTCGAGGGCGGGTACGGCACGCCGGATTGTGAGAGCAAGCCGACGGACCGGCAGAAAGTCATCATCCTCGGCGGCGGCCCGAACCGTATCGGCCAGGGGATCGAGTTTGACTATTGTTGCGTCCACGCCGCCTATGCTTTGCGGGAAGCGGGCTTCGAGACGGTCATGGTCAACTGCAACCCGGAAACCGTCAGCACGGACTATGATACGTCGGACCGGCTGTATTTCGAGCCGCTCACCGCCGAGGACGTCATCGCCCTGGTCCGGAAGGAGCAGGAGGCCGGATCCGTGCTCGGCTGCATCGTCCAGTATGGCGGACAAACGCCGCTCAACTTGAGCCAAGCGCTGAGCGACGCCGACATACCCATTCTGGGCACCAGCGCCGACGCGATCGACCTGGCCGAGGATCGCGAGCGGTTCCAGGCGCTGCTGCACAAGCTCGGCCTGCGCCAGCCGGAGAACGGCATCGCCCGCTCGACGTCCGAGGCGGAAATGGTTGCGGACCGGGTCGGTTTTCCCGTCGTCATGCGGCCTTCGTTCGTGCTGGGCGGGCGGGCGATGGAGATCGTGCATGACCGCGCCGGGCTGCTGCGCTACATGCGCGGACCCGGCGAGGCCGCGCTCCGCTCGGGCCCGGTGCTGATCGATCGCTACCTCAATGACGCGATCGAGGTGGACGTGGATTGCATCTCAGACGGTGAGACCGTCTATGTGGCAGGGGTGATGGAGCACATCGAGGAGGCAGGGATCCATTCCGGAGACAGCGCCTGCTCGCTCCCGCCCTATTCCTTGTCGCCCAGCACGATCACCGAATTGAAGCAGCAAACCGAGGAGATGGCGCGTGCCCTGGGCGTCGTGGGCCTGATGAACGTACAGTTCGCCATCAAGGATAGTGCCGTTTACGTGTTAGAGGTGAACCCGCGCGCGTCCCGCACCGTCCCGTTCGTGGCGAAGGCGACCGGCGTGCCCATCGCCAAGATCGGCGCCCGCGTCATGGCGGGGGCGCGGCTATCGGAATTCAAGCTCGACGATGACGCGATCGCGCCGCATGTGGCCGTCAAGGAATCGGTGTTTCCCTTCGCCCGCTTCGTCGGCGTGGACACGATCTTGGGCCCGGAAATGAAATCGACCGGTGAGGTCATGGGCCTGGACGCGAGTTTCGAGCGTGCTTTCGCCAAGGCCCAGCTCGGTGCCGGGGTAAAGCTGCCGATGACGGGAACCGTGCTGCTGTCGGTGCGCGAAGGCGACAAGATCGGCTTGGTGCCTATGGCCCGTCGCCTGACGCAGATGGGGTTCTCCATCCTCGCCACCCAAGGCACGGCACAGCGCATCCGGGATGCCGGGATCGCCGTAAAGCAGGTGAACAAGGTTCTGGAAGGGCGCCCGCATTGCGTGGACGCCATCCGCTCAGGCGAGGTGCAGCTGGTGATCAACACGGCCGGGTCCGTACAGTCGGTTGCGGATAGTTTCGACATCCGCAGGAGCGCTCTGTTGCATTCCGTGCCGCATTACACGACCATCGCCGGCGCGAGGGCGGCCGTGCATGCGATTGCGGCGATGAAGGCGGGGACGCTTGAAGTCGCGCCGCTGCAGTCCTACTTTCGCGGATCGTTTTAGGCCGCGCCTGGATCAGGCGCGGTTCGCCGTGTGTTTGGGGACCGTGAGTGCAGAAATATCCGATGACCGCGCCCGGGCTGCTTCGGCTCGAAGAGGAGTTGCGGCACCTGAAATCCGTCGAGCGGCCGTCCATCATCCGCGCGATCGCGGAGGCTCGCAGCCATGGCGATCTGAGCGAAAACGCAGAATATCATGCCGCGCGGGAGCGGCAGTCCTTCGTCGAAGGCCGGGTGATCGAGCTGGAGGAGATCGTCTCCGCCGCCGAGGTGATCGACCCGTCATCGCTATCCGGCGACCATGTCAAGTTCGGCGCGCATGTAAAGTTGGTGGATGAGGAAACCGAGAAAGAGGCGGAGTATCAAATCGTCGGCGTGCATGAGGCAGACCTCAAGCATCAGCGGCTGAGTATCTCGTCGCCTCTCGCCAAGGCTCTGATCGGTAAGAAGGTCGGCGAGACCATCTCTGTGCCAGCCCCGGGTGGGGACCGGTCTTACGAGATCCTGAACATCAAGTTTCAGTAGCCGCCCGTGATTTCATTGCGGGACGTGCGGGAGGCGGCCTCCCGTATCGAGGGCCGCGTGCTGCGCACTCCCACCTTACCGTCCGATGTATTGAGCCGGGCGACGGGCGCAGAGGTCACGCTCAAGCTCGAAAACCTCCAGGCCATCGGCTCGTTCAAGGAGCGGGGGGCGGCCAACCGGCTCGCGCTGTTGAGCGAAGACGAGCGGCGGGCCGGGGTGATCGCGATGTCGGCCGGCAACCATGCGCAGGCCGTGGCCCGGCACGCGGGCCTGTTCGGCACCCATGCCACCATCGTCATGCCGCGCTTTACCCCGACCACCAAGGTCATGCGCACCCGGGCCTGGGGCGCGGAGGTCGTGCTGTTCGGCGACACGCTGATCGAGGCGTCGGCCCATGCACGCGCGCTGGCCGAACGGGACGGCCTAGTGTTCGTGCATCCTTATAATGACGAGGCGGTGATGGCCGGTCAGGGGACGCTGGCGCTGGAATTGCTTGAGGATGCGCCGGATTTGGACGTGCTGGTCATCCCCGTGGGCGGGGGCGGCATGATCTCCGGCTGCGCGGTGGCCGCCGCGGCGATGCGTCCGGGAATCGAGATCGTGGGCGTGGAAGTCGCGGCGTACGCGTCGGTCGGCCAGATCCTGGCGGGCGACCCGGTGTCGACCGGAGGCGCCACTATCGCCGAGGGCATCGCCGTGCACGAGCCCGGCGCGCTCTGCCTCGAGGTCATCCGTGCCCATGTGACCGAGATGCTGACCGTGCCGGAGCGGGTGGTGGAGGACGCGATTGCCTTGCTGGCCGAGGGTGCGAAGCAAGTGGCGGAAGGGGCCGGCGCCGCGGGCATCGCGGCCTTGCTGGCACATCCCGCGCGGTTTCGCGGACGCCGGGTGGGCGTGCCGGTGTGCGGCGGCAATATCGATGGGCGCATCCTGGCTAACGTGCTGCTGCGCGGCCTGTTGCGGGACGGGCGCCTGCTGCGTCTCAATATGGATATTCCGGACCGGCCCGGCGTGCTGGCCGACATCGCCGGGCGCATCGGCGAGTCCGGCGGCAATATCATCGAAGTCGTGCATCAGCGCCTATTCGACGCCCCCAGCGTGCAATCGGCGGAGCTGGAGTTGATGGTGGAGGCGCGCGACCCCGCCCATGCCGACGCCATCACCGCCGCACTGGCCGGCAGCTATGTGGTGCGCCGGGTCTAGCGGTGCACCCGGACCACCGCCTCCGAGCGGCGGAAGGGGGGTAGGGTCCAGGGCGGGTCGTAGAACCAGACGTAAGGCTGGCCGTCCGTGGTCCAACCCTTCAGATTTTTGATCAACGCAGCCTGATGCTCAGCGACGGATTGGGGCGAGGTCGATCCGGCGAACCTCAGCACCGCCACCGTCTCGGCCGGCACCGTGACGAGCCGCACCCGGTCGTCCAGCGGGCGGGGTGCCGTGTCAGCCGTGACGCCGGAGGGCAGGAAGAACCGGATGGTCGCGCCGTTTTGGCTGACCGGCGCCGTCATGGCGCGGCGGACGGATTGCGCGACTGGCGCCGTCATCGCGAGGCGGCCGCCGCCCGCGTTTCGTCCAAAGATGTAGGCGGCCAGGCGGCGGAACCCCTCACTCCGGCTCTCCATCTCGTCGGCGTCGACCGTCACCTCGGCCGCGCCCCGGGCCTCGTACTGGCGGATCTCGGTGTCGCCGGCTCGCTCGATGATCTTGAACGCCGGCTCCTCGGTCCCGCTGCGGATGCCGACGACGGAGCAGGCGCCCAGCAGCAGACCGCCGATCAATGTGGCCATACGAACACCCTTTGTCATAAAAACTCCATCAAACCGACACGCGCCGGGTTGTCTCGGTTTGGCACATGGCATGTATGGGGCATGCTGTTGAAATCGAGGGCCTGACCAAGTCATTCCTGGATCGCCGGGTGCTGGCCGTGCCGGCGTTGACGATTGGGCCGGGTGAGATGGTCGCGCTGATTGGCGCGTCCGGCTCGGGCAAGAGTACGCTGCTTCGGCACATTGCCGGACTAGCCGTCGCGGACCGGGCAAGCGGTGCGCTGCGGGTCGATGGCGCTTTGGTGCAGCAGGACGGCCGCTTGGCGTCCGGTGTACGCCGGGTGCGCGCCGGCGTCGGGATGGTGTTCCAGCAATTCAATCTGGTCGGGCGTTTGCCGGTGCTGACGAACGTTCTGGTCGGCGGCCTGCACCGGCTTCCGCTGTGGCGGACGATGACTGGCATGTTCCCCCGGGTGGCGCGGCTTGCTGCGATGGAGGCGCTGACGCGGGTCGGTGTGCCGGAGCTGGCGGGGCAACGCGCCTCGACCCTGTCGGGCGGCCAGCAGCAACGGGTCGCCATCGCGCGGACGCTGATGCAAGGGGCGCGGCTGGTCTTGGCGGACGAACCCATTGCGTCACTCGATCCCGAAAGCAGCCGGCGGGTGATGGAGACATTGCAGAACCTGAACCGGCAGGACGGCATTACCGTCATTGTCTCGCTGCATCAGGTGGATGTGGCGGTGAACTTTTGCCAGCGGATCATCGCGCTGCGACAGGGCGAAATCGTGTTCGATGGACCGCCGGCCTCGCTCAGCCCGGCGCTGCTGACGGTCATCTACGGCTCCGGGCTGCCGCAAACGGAGGCCGCGCCGCGCGCGCACGCCTTCGCCTAAAATCTCTCGAACAGGAGTGAATGATGTTTAAGATTGCCCGCCGGACTTTGCTGGCTGCAGCGTTGCTGGCACCCCTCGCCGTCCAGGCTCAGGAGGCCACCGAGATCAACTTCGGCGTGGTCTCGACGGAAGGCACGCAGAACCTGCGCTCGCAGTGGGAGCCGTTCTTCCAAGACATGCAGAAATCGGTGGGGGTCAAGGTCAATGGCTTCTACCCGTCCGACTACGCCGGCGTGATCGAGGCGATGCGCTTCAACAAAGTGCAAATCGGCTGGTTCGGTAACGCCAGTGCTATTCAAGCGGTCGATCGGTCGAACGGTGAGGTGTTCATACAAAAGACCTACGCGGATGGCAGCAAGGGTTACTATTCGCTGCTGATCGTCCCGCAGGATAGCCCGTTTCATGCGCTAGCTGACCTTTTGAAGGCCAAGGCCGGCACGCTGAACTTTGGCAACGGCGATCCGAACAGCACGTCTGGGTTCCTGATCCCAAGCTACTATGCCTGGGCGCGCAACAACATCGACCCGCGCACCTTCTTCAAGAACGTCGTCAGCGCCAATCACGAAACCAATCTGCTGGCCGTCGCGAACAAGCAAGTCGATGTCGCAACCAACAATACCGAAGATCTCGCCAAGTTCACCAAATCACAGCCGGCTCGCGCCCAAAACGTGCGCGAGATCTGGCGGAGCCCGATCATTCCCGCAGACCCGATCGTTTGGCGTAAGGACCTGCCCGATGGGCTGAAGGAGAAAGTAAAGTCGTTCTTCCTCGCCTACGGCACGGACCGGCCCGGCGCCGATGTAGCGCATGAGCGCGCGATCCTGGCGGCGCTTGGCAACTGGGGACCTTTTGTCGCTAGTAGCAACGCTCAGCTGCTACCCGTTCGCCAAGTCGCAGCATTCAAGGAGAAGCTTGGCGTGCAGAACAGCACGACCCTCAGTGATGCCGAGCGCTCGCAGAAACTGGCTGACATCGATGCCAAGCTCAAAGAGCTCGATGCTCAAATGACGCCGGTTACGCAGTGAATTAGGGTTGGGAGGGCCGCTTGCTGATGTCTCGTAGGCGTTCTCACGCGATCGGCCCCTCGTGACACCGGGAGTAAATGCGTTGCCCGCGGTCGCGGTCCCCGGCCAATCCTGGGATCTCGGTAAGACCGCGGGCTCGCTACTGGTGCTGGCCGTGATGGCGTGGTCCTATCACGGTGCCGGCATCAAGCCGCTTGAGTTGATCCGGGACGGCGGCAACATCGTCACGCTAGCCCGCGACTTCTTTCCGCCCGATTTCAGCGACTGGCGCAACTACGTGGCGGAGATGGTGCTGACGCTGCAGATCGCGCTGTGGGGCACGGGCCTTGCCGTCCTGTGCGCCATACCCTGCGGCCTGCTATGTGCCGGAAACATCACGCCCTGGTGGGCGGCACAGCCCGTTCGCCGGCTGATGGACATGGCCCGCAGCATCAACGAGCTCGTATTCGCGATGTTGTTCGTTGTGGCCGTGGGGCTAGGTCCGTTTGCCGGCGTGCTTGCCTTATGGGTGCATACGACAGGCATTCTAGCCAAGCTGTTCGCTGAAGCCGTCGAGTCTATCGACCCGCAACCGGTCGAGGCCATCCGCGCCACCGGCGCCAACAGCCTGGAAGAAATCGTATATGGCGTGCTGCCTCAGGTCATTCCGCTCTGGCTCAGCTTTTCGCTATACCGTTTCGAGAGCAACGTGCGGTCAGCGTCGGTCATCGGTCTGGTGGGCGCGGGCGGCATTGGACAAATCTTGTGGGAAATCATCCGCTCGTTTCAGTTTCAGCAAACATGCGCGGTCATGATCATCATCGTAGGCACCGTCACCCTTCTAGACTCCGCTTCCCGGAGGCTCCGCCACGCGTTCATCTAGTCGGAATCTATGAACGCAGTTTTGGAAATGCGACCTGCATTTTCACCTCACGAATTCGCATTTCTCAGCCTAGATCGGCAAGTCTGCTGTTTAGTCCTTCGAAAGGCTTGATCCGGACGGGTCTGGCAGGGCGCGATAGCCTGAAGGTGCCTCCGCGAGCCGGATCGCGGAGCCAACCCAGAATCAGGCAATCTTGTTCAGTGTGGTCCCGCTCGTCACAGCAGGCTGGGCCTGAGTAGCACTCTGCTGCGGCTGCTCCTGCCCATAGTGACTCTTCCCCTTCTTCGCGCCATGCGTGCCGGAGCTGGAGAGCGCGGACGCGGCAGAGGCTGCTAGCGACGCCAGAGTTGACGCCACGGCGGGAATGGCAGCGATCGGCATAAGTGCTTCCTTTGACTAAAAACCAGAACTGAGACAAGCGAGGTCTAGTGAGACCCCGCAAGGCCGCTGGCGAACTGTTCATTGATGCCGATGACGAAGTCGAGGTTCGGCTCGGGCACAGTAAGCTCCCGCTTCACAGCGAGCCCGACGGAGATCATGGAACCGCGCAACGGCGGCGGTAACGGATTGCTTGGGTCGCGCAGCAGGTCCACCACCAACGTCCACAGCTGCTCGTTCTCAGCGAGCGCACGAACCTGCGCCATGCCGCCGTGTAGCTGTGCCGAGCGTAGCGACGCGTTGGCCCGGCGGAACACGTCGGCATCCTGCTCGCGCTGACTTCTATGCGAAGACGCGGCGCGATAGGCCTGTGTGGCACTCATACTGCGCATAGTTCACTTTCGGCTTCGGGAGTGTAGCCCGGCTGCACCGGTGTCGCATGGGCAACGGTGGCAGCAGCGGCACCCTGCGCGGGAAGGCGGCCTAATACCGTGTCCTCGTGCCGGATGATGCGCCGGGCGAGCTTCAGGGCTTGATAGCACTCATCCGCCTCAGCCGCTTCGATCGAGCGATCCAAAATCTCACGCGCAAGAGCAGAACTCGTGGCCGACTTGTAACGGCTTACAAGCTCTTTAGCGGTCGCCAAACCCGTGACACGCTCTTCTTCGGTGCCGATATAGGCAGTCTGCAGCGCAAAATAGATCTGGCGTGCGGGGCTGTCCGCCTCGTGCGGCGGCATGATCTGCTTACCAAAGAGGAAGCGCGCATGCGCCGTGAGCTCGATCCGGGTCTTGGTGCGAAAGCGGATGGGAGCGCCGTTGATAACCATGACCTCCCCTTGGCGAAGTTCCAGCACTAGGTTGGACATGTTTCTCTCCTGTTTTGCCAAACGTGGCGGATCTCAAGGCGCGACAATACTTTATGGGCCGAATAACAGCGAAGCGGGCGGCGGCATCGCTGCCGCCGCCTTAAGCGTTTACTTGAACAGGCTGAGCAAAGCCTGCGGAGCCTGGTTGGCAATCGACAGTGACTGCGTACCAAGCTGCTGCTTGATCTGCAAAGACTGCAAATTGGCCGACTCTTGGGCCAGGTTGGCATCGACCAACGAGCCAAGGCCGGCATTCAAGCTATCGATCTTCGCGCTGTTCTGCGTGATCGTATGATCGATGAAGTTCGAATCCGAACCGTTCTGGTTGACCTGGTTCAGCAGAGCCGTCTGCGCCACGTCGAAGCCAGCGCCAACCGCCAACGCCGCCTGCGCCGCTGACTGAGCCGCCGTCGAGGTGACCGTGGAGAACGTATCCACACCGCCAGCAGACCGGGCGAACGAAGTGCCGATGAGCGCAGCAAGCGACGTCGCCAAGCCAGAGTTGTCAGCCTCGGTGATGGTGCTGGTCGAGCCCGACTCGTTGTTGATGACCGTCTTCGACGTGCCAACAACGGCGCCCCGGGCCGCGCCCACTAGAGTCTGGCCGTTATAGGTCGCGTTATCGACGGTATTGGCCACCGTCTGTACTAGCGACTTGAACGTAGCGACATACTGGTCACGCTGGGTCGAGGTGATGCTGTTGTCACCAATCTGCACCAGCAAGCCCTTGGCCGTGATCAAGGACTTGGACAAATCGCCCAACGCACTCTGCGTCACGCCGATCAGGCCCTTGGTGTTGCCAAGCTGCGTATTGACCGACGTCAGCGCGCTGACGTCCGAACGCACCTTCTCCGCCACGGCATACGCACCGCCGTCATCGGAAGCGTCGGCAACGCGGTAGCCCGTGCTGATCCGCTTTTGCGTCTTCGACAGGTCGGTCGTGGTATGGTTCAAAGACTGCAAAGCAATCTGAGCGCCGATGTTGGTGTTGATGGAAGTGAGAGCCATGGTGTCTTACCTTTATTCCAGATTGGGGTTTGCCAATTTGGGTTGATGCAAGCACCCCATTTTCTGGGCACATCCAGATAATGACCGATAAAGGTTAACGGCGCGTAAATGAGACACAGAAATAATGCAATACGCCTAAAATAACCCCGCCGCCCTCACCGCCGTTACACAGCGCAGCATGACCGTTGGCAGCGCCGCTTCCGCCAGTAACGCCAAATCCTGCAACAGACCCGCGGCGTCGATCCGCTCGACGCAGGCGGCATAGACCGACAGCCGAAGCTTGAAATGAGTGAACTCGTGCAAAGCCTCGCCAGCAGCACGCCACGCCGCGGCTTGCGGCGCGTGGGCCAACGCCTCCGCTTCAGCCCAAACCCCCTCACGCCACGGCGTGCCCGGCAGCTCCAGCATACCGCCCAGCAAACCCGAAGGCGGGCGGCGGCGCAGTAGCACACGCGTGCCGTCCGTCAGCCAGAACAGCGCTCCATGCCGGGTTGGACGCTGCTTGCGCGCGGCCTTCCGCGGCAACTCCGCCGCCATCTCCCGCCCGGCACAGCTATCCCGCCACGGGCAGATCACACACGACGGCGACCGGGGGGTGCAGATCGTGGCGCCGAGGTCGAACAGCGCCTGAGTGAAATCCGCCGGGCGCGCCACCGCCGCCCGGTCCCCACCAAGGCGCCGCGCCGCCTCCGCCACCGCAGGCTTGGCGCCGGGCAGCGGTTCGGTCACGGCAAAGATCCGCGCCGCTACCCGCTCCACATTGCCATCCACCGGTATCACCGGCACGCCGAATGCGATGCTCGCGACCGCAGCGGCCGTATAAACGCCGATACCCGGTAGCGCCCGCAAGCCGTCGACCGTGTCCGGAAACCGGCCCAGCGCCGCCACGGCCTTGGCGCAGGCATGCAGGTTGCGCGCGCGGGCGTAGTAGCCAAGGCCCGCCCACGCCTCCATCACCGCGCCGGGATCAGCCTCCGCCAGCGCCGTCACGTCCGGGAACCGCTGTAGGAACCGCTCGTAATACGGTATGACCGACGCCACCGTGGTTTGCTGCAGCATGATCTCGCTCAGCCATATACGGTATGGGTCGGGCCGCTCCCCCGGTAACGCCCGCCACGGCATGGCCCGGCGGTGCCGGTCATACCAACGGAGCAGGGCGGCGGCGGACGGCGTAGGATACACGGCGGAGCTATGGCGGCAGGCAAGCAGGACGGCAAGATCGAGGCGGCGCGGCACGTCTATGGCCCACGCGCCGTGGGCACGCTGATGCCGGGGCTGACGCGCGCCGCCTTCAAGGCGCGATCTCCGGCGGCGGCGCAGATCATGGCGGACTGGCCGATGCTGATGGGGCCGCAGCTCGCCGCCACGACCGCGCCCCGCAAACTACAGGGCGGCACGCTCACCATCGGCTGCACCGGGCCGGTGGCCATGGAACTGCAGCATGTCGCAAACGAGATCGTGGCGCAGCTGAACCAGGCGCTGGGACGGAACGCGGTGCAGCGCCTCCGATTCGTGCAAGACTTCACCCCGCCGCCCGCACCCCCAACCCGGCTGCCTGCGCCGCCGCCGGAGCCTGTGGCGGGCCTGGAACAAGGGGATTTGCACGACGCCCTGGCCGCCCTCGGCTCCGCCATCCGCGCCGCACGCCAAGGCGCTTGACTGAACGGCGGGCTGTTGGAGCATAACACCGTATTACCGCCCGAGGTCTTTCATGCCCCTATCCCGCCGCTTGATGATCACCACTGCGCTTGCCCTGCCGGCCCTGGCCCGGGCGGAGGAGGCGGATCCCCGGATGACGGAGCGTGCGCTGGGCCAGGCCGATGCGCCGGTCACCGTCGTCGAATGGTTCTCGCTCACCTGCACGCATTGCGCCGATTTCCAGAAGACGACGTTCCCGCAGGTGAAGGCCGAGCTGATCGACAAGGGCAAGATCCGCTACGTCTGGCGGGATTTCCCGCTCGACCAGGTGGCGCTCACCGCCGCCATGGTCGCCCGCGCCCTTCCGCCCGAGCGGTATGAGCCGTTCATCAGCGCGCTGCTGGGCAGCCAGGACCGTTGGGCGTTCGCGCGGAACGTGAATAGCACGGAGGAGCTGGCCAAGCTCGCCGGGCTAGCCGGACTGCCGCGCGCCGCTTTCAACAAGGTAATCGCCGATGACGAGCTGCGGCAAGCGATCCTGACCGGCCAGTCCGAGGCCGAGCAGAACGACAAGGTCGCCAGCACGCCAAGCTTCATCATGAATGGTAAGCTGACCGCCGGCGCCGTCGGCTACACCGCGTTCGCCAAAGCCGTCACCGACGCCGCGTGACCCGTGGCCGCCCGGTTCACCCGGCTTAGGATCGTCGGCTTCAAGAGCTTTGCCGAGGCCGTGGAGGTCGAGATCCTGCCGGGCCTCACCGGCATCGTAGGCCCCAATGGCTGCGGCAAGAGCAACGTGGCGGAGGCGCTGCGCTGGGTCATGGGCGAGGCGAATGCGCGCAGCCTCCGCGGCGGCGAGATGGACGACGTCATCTTCGCCGGCACCGCGTCCCGCCACAGCCGCAACCTGGCCGAAGTTAGCATCACTCTGACGCAGGACGGGCCCGCATTCCCTCCCCCCTTCGACACCGCGCCGGAGCTGCAGGTGGTGCGCCGGATCGAGCGGGGCGGCGGCAGCCAATACCGCATGAACGGCAAGGAGGCGCGGGCCCGGGACGTGCAGACCCTGTTCGCCGACCTCGCCAGCGGCGCGCGATCCTCCGCCATGGTCAGCCAGGGGCGCATCGGCGCCATCGTCTCGGCCCGCCCGGAGGAGCGGCGGAGCGTGCTGGAGGAGGCGGCCGGCATCGGCGGCCTGCATGCGCGCCGGGCCGAGGCGGAGGGCAAGCTCCGCGCCGCCGAGGCCAACCTGGCGCGCGCCGGCGATCAGCGTGCGGCGCTCACCACCCAGCTCGCCGGGCTCGAGCGGCAGGCCAAGCAGGCGGACCGCTACCGCGTGTTAAATGACGGCCTGCAGGAGGCGGAGGCTGCCCTGATCCACCTCCGCCATGCCCGCGCCGCCCATCAGCGCCGGGCGGCGACGCTGGCGCACGAGGCCGCGGCCGACGCCGTGATGCGTGCGGCCGCGGCGAACGTGGCGTCCGGATCGGCGGCGCAGGCGGCCAGCGCGGGGCTGCCTCCGTTGCGGGCCGCCGCAGTCGCCGCAAGGGACGCCGCCTTGCACGCCCGCATCGCGCAGGAGGCCGCCACCGCCGATGCCGCGCGCCTGCAGGACGCGCTGACCCAGGCCACCACCCGGCGCGAACAGGCCGCGCGGGACCACGCGCATGCCGGGCGCATCCAGGCCGACGCGGACCAGGCCGAGGCCCGGCTGGTGGCCGAGGCCCAGCGCCTGACGCAGACGATCGCCAATGACGCCTCCGGGGGCGCGCTGCCCGCCGCGGAGACCGCGCTCGCCACCGCGCAAGCCGCCCTGCCCGGCGCCGAGGCCGCCGCCGCGGACGCCGCCGCCGCCGCCGCGCAATCCGCCGCCACGGTCCAGGCCGCGGCCGCGCTGCTGACCCAGGCGGAGGCGCGGCACCGCCGGGCGCAGGACGCGATGACCCGCCTTGGCCTCGGCCGCGCCCGGATGGACGCCGCCGCGATACACCCCATCCGCCTGGCCGAATCGGAGGCGGCGCTGCATGGGGCCGAGGCCGGGCTGAACGCGGCCACGGCGGCGCTCGACGCGGCCGAACGCACGCGCGCCCAGGCTCAGCCCGAGGCCGAAGCCGCCCGCGCCGCCCTATCCCGGGCCGAGGGCACCCGCGCCAAGCTGGCCGCCGAAGCGCAGGCCTTGCAGGACGTGCTGGCCGTGCAGAACCGCGGCCGCCTGCCACCGCTACTGGACCAGCTGACGGTCCAGCCGGGCTTTGAGGCGGCGTTGGGCGCCGCGTTTGGCGATGAGCTAGACGCAGCCGTGGACCCAGCAGCCGCCCGGCATTGGTGCGTGCTGCCGCCCATCGCCGCTGACGCCGGCACGTTGGCCGCCCAGGTCCATGGCCCGGCGGCGCTGTCCCGGGCGCTCGGGGCCGTCACGGTCGTGGATGACCCGGCGGAGGGCGCGTCCGGGCAGGCCGGGCTGGCGCCGGGCCGGTCGCTGGTGTCGCGGGACGGGGCGCTATGGCGCTGGGACGGCTACACCGTGCGGGCCGGGGCGCCCAGTGCGGCCGCGGTGCGGCTGCGGCAGCGCAACCGGCTTTCGGCGTTGCGGGACCAGCTCGGCACTGCCGAGGCCGCAACCACCGCCGCCAAGCGCGCCCGCGATCAGGCCGACGCCGCCGAGCGGGCCGCGCTCCAGGCCGAAGCTACCGCCCGCCCAGCCCGGCGCCAGGCCGAACAGCGCCTGGACGCCGCCCGTGAGGCGCTGCGCACGCTCCGCGCCCAGGCCGATGCCGCCGCGCAACAACGTGCCGTGCTGGACGAACAACACGCGCAGCATGCGCCCGAAGCCGCCGACGCCGAGACCGCGCTGCGGGCGGCTCAGGCCGCGCTCACCGCCCTGCCCGACCCGGCGCAGCTGCGCACCGAGGCCGAGCGGGCGCGCGCCGCCGTGCAGGTGGCCCGCCAAGCCGAGGCGGCGGCGGCCCGGCACATCGACCAGCTCCGCCGCGAACAGGGTGGACGCCGGGCACGGCTACCGGTCTTGGAGCGGGAGCGGGAGGACTGGCGCCTGCGCGCCCGGGACGCCGCCAGCCGCGCCACGGACCTCGCGGCGCGGCTGCACGAGGCGGATGCGGCCCTCGCCAATCTGACCGCCGCGCCGGACCAGGCGGCCGCCCGGGTGGCGTCCACCGTCACCGCCGCCAATGAGGCAAACACCAGGGCGCAAAAGGCCGCTCAGGCGCTCACCACCGCCGAAACCTGCGCCGAAACCGCCCTGGCCGCCGCCCAACGGGCGGAACGCACCCTATCGCAAGCCCGCGAATCCCTGGCCCGCACGGAATCGGACGCGGCGCACGCCGATCAAGCCTGGCGGAACGCCGGCGCGGTCACGCCGATTGGCCCGCCGCCCACCGACCTCAGCGCCGCCACCGAGGAGCGCGCCCGGGCCCGCGTGGACCGCATGGTGCGCGAGCGGGACGCGATCGGCCCGGTGAACCTCTTGGCCGGGCAGGAGGCGGCCGCGGCCAGCGAGGCGATCGCCGCGATCTTGCGCGATCAGGAGGAGGTGGGCAGCGCCATCGCCAAGCTGCGCGGCAGCATCGGCCACCTGAACCGCGAGGGGCGGGAGCGGCTGCAGGCCGTGTTCCAGCAGGTGGACCGGCATTTTCAGGCGTTGTTCGGCCGCATGTTCGGCGGCGGGCGGGCGCACCTGGCGCTGGTGGGCTCGGACGACCCGCTGCTGGCCGGGCTCGAGATCTATGCGCAGCCGCCGGGCAAGAAGCTGTCTTCGCTGGCGCTGCTGAGCGGGGGCGAGCAGGCGCTGACGGCGCTCAGCCTGATCTTCGCGGTGTTCCGCTGCAACCCGGCGCCGGTCTGCGTGCTGGACGAGGTGGACGCGCCGCTCGACGATCCTAATGTGGACCGGTTCTGCGCCCTGCTGGCGGACATGGTGGCGGAGACCGGGACGCGGTTCCTGGTGGTCACGCACCATCAATTAACCATGGCCCGCATGGACCGGCTGTATGGCGTGACGATGCAGGAGCGCGGCGTATCCCGGCTGCTATCGGTCGATCTGAGCCGCGCGGTGGAGATGGCGGTGGCGGCGGAGTAGGCGCGGCATGATAGCCTGCCAAGGGGCCAGCGCGGCTTGACACTCCCTGACCCCGCCGGTAGGGGACACTCGCTTTCAGGGCATGTGCGTTGGAGGCTCGTTTGAGCGGGGAAAAAGGCTCGTTCGAAGACCGGCTAAGGGCGGCAGAAGGCAAAAACGCCGGGCCGCTTGCGCCACCGGCGGCCAGCACGGCGAGCCCGATGGGCATCGGCGTCCGGGTGGGGGTGGAGCTGGTTTCGGCGCTCGCGGTGGCCGTCGCCATCGGTTGGGGGCTGGACCACTGGCTGGGGACCAAGCCGTGGCTCACGGGCCTGTTCGTGCTGCTGGGCGGTGCGGCGGGGGTTGCGAACGTTTGGCGGCTGATGATGCCGCGGAAGGGTTGAGGGGACAGGGATTTGGCGGCCGATTCCAAGATTGACGCGCTCGGCCAGTTCGAGCTGCACACCTCGCTCGGGGCGCTCGGCCGCTCGGTGAACTTCACCAACTCCAACCTCATGATGGTGCTGGGCTCGGCGCTGATCCTGGCGCTGCTGTACTACGGCATGCGCCCGCGCGCGGTGGTGCCGGGGCGGCTGCAATCCGCGGCGGAGCTCGCCTATACCGGCATGATGGACATGGCGGTCGGTAGTATCGGGCCGGAAGGGCGGCGGTTCTTCCCGTTCATCTTCACGCTGTTCTTCTTCGTGCTGATGGGCAATCTACTGGGGCTGCTGCCGTTCAGCTTCACCTATACCAGCCATATCGCGGTCACCTTCGGCTTGGCCTTGCTGGTGATCGTGATCGTCACCGCCGTCGCGCTGCACATCCATGGCTGGCACTTCTTCAGCTACTTCTTTCCGGAGGGCGCGCCCAAGCTGCTGGCGCCGCTGATCATCCCGATCGAGGTCATCTCGTATCTCTCACGTCCCGTGAGCCTCAGCATCCGTCTGTTCGCCAACATGGTGGCCGGGCACGTGATGTTCGAAGTGTTCGCGACGTTCGTCGTGCTGCTGGCCGGTGCCGGCGCGCTCGGCACCGCCGCCGGCATCTTGCCGATGGCGATCAACGTGGTGCTGGTCGGCTTCGAGCTGCTGGTTGCCGCCCTACAGGCCTATGTGTTCGCCATCCTGACCTGTATCTACCTGCACGACGCCGTGCATCTGCACTAACGCTTTTAACCAAAGGACTAGATCGACATGGACGTTCTTGCTGCGAAGGCCCTCGGGGCCGGCTTGGCCGTGATCGCGCTCGCGGGCGTGGGTATCGGCATTGGCAACATCTTCTCCGCCATGGTCACCACCGTGGGCCGCAACCCGGCCGCGCGTGACGCCGTGTTCCCGATCGGCATCCTGGGCTTCGCGCTCACGGAAGCGGTCGCGCTGTTCGCCTTGCTGATCGCCTTCCTGATCCTGTTCACCTAAGACGTAACCGGGGCCGGGTTCGTCCGGCCCCCTTTCAGGATACGGCTATGCCCCAGCTCGACTTCGCCAACAGCCTGACCATCGCGCAGGTCGTCTGGATGGCGCTCATCTTCGCCGGGCTGTATATGCTGCTGGCCCGCTGGGCGCTGCCGCAGGTGGCCAGCGTGCTGGACGCGCGCGCGGCCGCCATCGACGCGGACCTCGCCATCGCGCGCGCCGCCAAGAAACAGGCGGACACCGCCACCGCCGAGATGACGGACGCCACCAAGCGCGCCAATGCCGAGGCGCAGTCCAGCATCGCCTCCGCCATCGCCCAGGCCAAGTCCGAGGCGACGGAGGCCGCGCGCGCCGCCTCCGCCCAGCTCGACGCTCAGCTGCATGAGGCCGAGACCCGCATCGGCGCCGCCCGTACCGCGGCCATGGGCGCGCTTCGTCAGGTCGCGAGCGAAACTGCCGCCAACGTCGTGACCCGGCTGACCGGACGCACGCCGGATCAGGCCGCCGTGAACGCGGCGGTGGGCGCCGTCATGCCCGCAAGCATGGCCTAAGGACCCCAAATGGAACATCACGAGAGCCTGCTCGCCGATCCCCGCCTCTGGGTCGCCGCCGCGTTCACCATCTTCTTCCTGATCTTCGGTAAGAAGCTGGCGAGCGTGGTCACCGGCATATTGGACAAGCGCGGCGCCGACGTGCGGCGGGAGCTGGACGCCGCGTCGTCGCTGCGGATCGAGGCGGAAGCGATGCTGAAGGACGCCACCGCCCAGCGTGAGGCCGCGCTGGCCCAGGCCAAGACGCTGCTGGAACAGGCCCACGCCGAAGCCGCGCGCGTGGCCGACGCCGCCCGCGTGGACGCCGCCGCCGCCGCCAAGCGCCGCGAGCAGATGGCCATGGACCGCATCGCCGCCGCCGAGAAAGCCGCCGTCACCGACGTCCGCCTCGCCGCCGCCGACATCGCGTCCCGCGCCGCCGAGCGCGTGCTGGCCCAATCCCACGACGCCGACGCCGACGCCGCCCTGATCGACCGCGCCATCCAAGGCCTACCCTCCGCCCTAGCCAGCCGCCGCGCCGCCTAACTCTTCCCCTCTCCCTTCGGGAGAAGGCCGGGGTGAGCCTAACCCTTCCCCCTCTCCCGCTGGCGGGAGAGGGCCGGGGTGAGGGTGGGGCAGCAGGCTAGGCTCCGAACGGCTAAGACCCTTCCGAAAGCGAGAAAGGGAGCAGCACTTCCCAACAGCCACAAACGTCCCCTATCGTGAGCGGAACACTCACGCTTGGAGACTCAATGTCCGTCCGCACCCTCCGCGCCGCCCTGCTGGCCCCCGCCCTGCTGGCCCCCGTCCTGCTGGCCACCGTCATGCTCACGGGCCATAGCCAAGCCGCCAAGTTGACCTGGGCCAATGACGGCGACGCCAACTCCATGGACCCCTACACGCGGAGCGAGACGTTCCTCCTGACGTTCGTGCAGAACTTCTATGACCCGCTGGTGCGCCGCGACCGCAACCTGAAGGTCGAGCCTGCGCTGGCCACATCCTGGGAGCAGCCGGACCCCATGACCTGGCGCTTCCACCTGCGTCAGGGCGTCAAGTTCCAGGGGGGCGAGGCCTTCACCGCCGATGACGTGCTGTTCAGCTACAACCGGGCCGTTGCGCCGGGCAGCCAAATCAACTCGTATTTCCAGTCCGTGAAGGAGGTGAAGAAGATCGACGAGTTCACCGTCGATTTCATCACCAAGGTGCCGGACCCGATCTTCCTCGAGGAGATCACCTACTGGGTCATCATGTCGAAGGCCTGGTGCGAGGCCAACAACGCGACCCAGGCCGTGGACCTGACCAAGACCAAGGAAGAGAACTTCGCCACCCGGCACGCCAACGGCACCGGCCCGTTCATCCTGGACATCCGCGAGCCCGACCGCCGCACCACCATGAAGAACAACCCGGCCTGGTGGGACAAGCCCGAGCATAACCTGACCGAGGTGACGTTCAACGTCATCGGCAACCCCGCCACCCGCGTCGCCGCCCTGCTATCTGGTGACGTGGACATGATCTACACCGTGCCCCCGCAGGACATGCAGCGCCTGCAGAGCACGCCGGGCTTGCAGCTCAAGGTCGCGCCGGAACTGCGCACGATCTTCCTAGGCTTTGACCAGGTACGGCCGGAGCTGCTGAAATCCGACGTGAAGGGCAAGAACCCGTTCCAGGACCGCCGCGTGCGGCAGGCGTTCTATCAGGCGATCGACGTGAAGGCCATCAGCGCCCGCGTCATGCGCAACCAGTCCCGCCCCACCGGCCTCATGTACGGACCCGGCGTCAACGGCTTCAGCGAAGCCTCCGATCAGCGTTATCCCTATGACCCCGAAGCATCCAAGAAGCTGCTGGCCGAAGCCGGCTATCCGAACGGCTTCGGCGTGACCCTGGACTGCCCCAATGACCGCTACGTGAATGATGAATCGATCTGCCAGGCCGTGACCGCCATGCTGGCCCGCGCCAACATCCGCATCACCCTGGCGGCGCAAACCCGCCTCAAATACTTCGCCGAGATCAGCAACCCCGATTACCACACGAGCTTCTACATGCTCGGCTGGACCCCCAATACCTACGACGCCCACAACTCCTTCTTCAACCTAGCCGGCACCCGCAACGGCACCCGCGGCGTCTTCAACAACGGCGGCTGGTCCAACGCCGAATTCGACAAGCTGCTGGACGACATGGCGGTGGAGATCGACCCGGCGAAACGCCAGAAGCTGATCGACGCCGCATCCAAGATCATCCACGACGAAGCCGCGTTCATCCCGCTGCATCAGCAAACGGTGGTCTGGGCGGCCAAGGCCAACATCGAGTTGCAGCAGCTGGCCGACAACTCGTTTCCGCTGCGTTATGTGATGGTGAAGTGATCCCGGCTGGCGGGAGCCATACGTCCCGCCCCGACCCTTACGGAACATCTCTGTGATTTGACTACTACTTCCGGTAGAAACAAATCGCGTTTAAGGTCGTCGTGTTGGTAAAGACCAGTGCGATACGGATATCTCTTTGAACCTCGACGCGCGAAACACGGCGGCGGTAGCAGCTATCGAGACCCTCCGGGCTCGTCTCCTGGATCTTACGGCGCGTAACCCACTTGTTTCCTTCCGGCACAGGAAAGCAGCCGGTTCCCGGGCCTATGTCCGGGCTGCGGCCGGGCACCTGGATTTATTTTTCACCCAATTGACCGACGGAAAGAGTTTGGTCATCCGGCCCGGCGACCCCGTTCAAGATCGGCTTGATCCCAACGCCGGCACAGGCTCAACAACTGAGGCGCAGAAGCTTGACCTGTCGGAGGGGCCGTCAATACGAGGACTGGACAGCGGGCAGGAGGAATTTGCAACTCCCGGCCTCTCGAAGTGCGAAGTCGAGCAATCTTTAAAACTTACTCAAGAAACAGTGAAGACTGCGGAACAAACGGTCTCCAACAAGACCTGTTTCGACCTCGACCCGACCCCGGAAGCTGCCGAAAAAGCAGACCGCGCATCCAGTGCAGAACTGCAAACCGTGGTCGACCCAGAGATATTGCAAGGCCAGCTTGCTAAGATCAGGGAGACTGCTCGCACGCTCGCGGAAGAGACTGGCGTTAGTACGTTACACCTTGCCTTCGGCTTCCTCGAATGGTTCGAAAGCGACAGTTCTAATGAGTGTATCACCTCGCCTCTGATACTGCTCCGGGTCGATATCGACCGCAGGATCGTCCGGAGCCAGTATCAGTATGCGGTGACTGCCGCCGGGGATGATGCGGAGATCAATCTCACCCTATCGGAACGGCTTGACCGAGATTTCCGGGTCAAGCTGCCCGACAGGGCCGAAGACCAAACTCCGGAGAGATATCTCGAGCGCGTTCAGGCCGACATTTGCACAGATCGCCCCCGGTGGTCAGTACGCCGGTTCTTGACACTCGCGCACTTCCCCTACGCCAGGCTCTCTATGTTTCAAGACTTGGACGAAGCGCAATGGAGTGGTGCGGGCGGCTTGGCCGCGCACCCGGTGCTTGCCTCGCTCCTAGGGGGCCGTGAACAGGGCGAGTCCATGTTTGCGGAAGAGCATGAGATCGACGCGCCGGAGATGACGGCCGCAGTACCAATTCTTGTGCTTCCCGCAGATGCAAGCCAGCACAGCGCGGTATTCGATGTCATGGCGAGTAAGGACCTGGTGATAGAAGGACCGCCGGGCACCGGTAAGTCCCAGACCATCACCAACATCATAGCGGCCGCCTTGTCGCAGAATAAGCGCGTGCTGTTCGTGGCGGATAAGCAAGCGGCCTTGCAGGTCGTCAAGGACAGGCTGGAGAAACTCGGACTCGGCGATTTTTGTCTGGAGTTGCATTCCGGAAAATCGAAGAAGCCAGAGGTTCTTGCGTCCTTCAAGCAGCGCATCGAGCGCCGCCCCGTTAGGGCAGACAGCACAAGACTGGTTCGCAATCAGAACGAGCTTTTCTCGACCCGGATGGCGCTGACCCGCTACGTGGACCTGCTCAATACCCGCTTCGGCGCGCTTGGGCACACTGTTCACGAACTAATATGGGCAGACCGCCGACGCCGGGTGGGTGAGGATCAGGAGGCGCGGTGGCTTGATGCTATCGAACTCCACTCACCCGACCAAATCACGGCGCATGAGGCACAGAACCATCGTGAAGTGCTGGCTCAGCTCGAGCGTGCATCCGCGCCCATGAAAGCCAGTTTTGGCAAGCTCTCAAGCCATCCATGGTATGGTGTGACGCAACACATGCTGCCATCTGCCGACATCGACGAAGCGGTCCGGGACACTGCGGACCTGGCCGCGCTCATGGCAGACGTGGTCAAGCAGGCCCAGACCCTGAGCGCATTTGGCGCCGGGCCGGATATGACGCTTGCTGATTTAGCTGAGGTTGCGACTCAGCTGGCAGGCCTTGATCAACAAGGGAGTACGCACCCGGCTCTCTTTGCCGCGTGCGCCATGCCCGATATGCGTGAGCTTGCCCAGGAATGGCTGGCTTCCTTTGATCGGTATCAGGACGCGTTGACCGTGCAAGGCCAATTGCTGGCGCTGCCGCGAGACAAAGACCCGCTTCTTGCATCTATAGAGTTGCAATCTAACCTGTCCGCCGCCGGTCCTCTCCACCCCGGCCTAACGGCTGGCGGATTGCCTGCGTGTGCAGCTAAGATGCGCGATGCGGCGGCTCGCATGGCTGATTTGGATCAGTTGGCAACGGCCATGGCTTCGCTATTGGCTGCCCGTTCGCCTAAAACACTGGCTGAGGCCAGCATACTCGCAGCGGCCGTTCAACTTGCCGCAGCAACAACTGCGCCAGTCGCGGCTTACGTTACGCCCGAGCTGATGCAGGCAGGTTCTAGTCCGTCAGTCAGTGCCGCAGCAATGGTGATCCGGTCCGCCCGCGATCGTCATGCCGAACTGATCGAGCAGTTTAGCCTGGCGCCCGGACTAACACCAGAAACGCTGCGCCTTCACGCTGCCACAGTTTCTTCGTCCGGCCTTCTCGCCTTTATGAGTCCGGCGCAGAAGGCAGCGCGGCAATGCTACGCCGGGCTGCTCCGGATGCCGCAGAAGCCTAGCAAGGCCGAGATGACTGCAAGCTTGATAAGGGTGGCCGAACATCTGGAGACCATTCGAACGATCGAGTCTGGTGAGTCTTACCGCCATGCTTTCGGTTCGCGCTATAGGGGGCTTGCGACCGACGTGGACACGGCGCTTCTGACCGTGACCTGGGCTTCGCAGGTGAGATCCTCGCTCATGGCCAAGGGCCCCGCCGGCGCTGGCGCCGAATCGGTTCTTCTGAGCGGCGATCCCGCCAGGCTCGAGGCGATCAGGGCTTTCTCAACCCGTCCTGATTTTGCAACGATGCTGACCGAGCTTGGACAGGCCCCGCCGCAAGCCAACTCGTTTTCTGACGCCGCCCTACATTCATTGGCAACAGCCCAGTCTGTTGAGTCACTGGCGGCCTTGTGCGAAGGCATTGGTATATCGGCCGAGACTCTGGTTGATCGGCTACCCGGCCTTTGTACGGCGCTTCGCCGGACGGCCGAGGCCGACGCTGCCGCCCGCCCGCCGGACGCACTGGCCAAGGTATTGAACGGGGCTTTGCCGGAGGCATCCCTTGACCGTGCTCCATACGCGGCGGCCGTGCAACTAGCGGCCAAGCTGGAACGTCTCGACCTGCCCCCGGTCACGAAGGACGCGCTGTGGCGCACGGCGCCGGAGACCATTCAAACCGTAGCCATTCCGGCCGCCCATGGATATCTTTTGGCCTATCACGCCGTGTTGCAGCGTTGGGCTGGCCTCAAGGCTAGGTTGGCTTTGCAAGAGACTGCGCTGTTCGGTCAGGCACTCGCTGACACACCGCCAGAGCGGGTGCGGCTACGGCTCGAACTGGCCACCGCAAATCCGGGGGAGCTTGGCGGCTGGATTGCATACCTTAAGGAGCGGGCCGCAGCCGAGGCACTCAAGCTCGGCCCACTCTTGGCGCTTTGGGATGCGCGCACGTTGCCGGTGTCCCTCCCGGCCGCATTCGACCGTGTTCTGCATCGAGCCCTGGCGCGCCTGGCTTTTCAGCGCCATCCGGAGCTGGAGCGCTTTACCGGGCTAAGCCAAGATGAGGCACGGAGCCGCTTCGCCGCGCTGGACATCGAAGCCTCTGTAGTACGACGGGAGTATCTTGCTCATCATCTGAGCAGTCAGCCCGTGCCAGCCGGGATCGAACTGGGGAAATCGAGCGATCGCACCGAGCGGGCACTGATTCTGCACGAGATGAGCAAGCAAAAGCGGCATATCTCAATTCGCCAGTTGTTGGCGAGGGCGGGTGGGGCTGCGCAAGCCCTCAAGCCGTGCTTCATGATGTCGCCACTCTCGGTCGCGCAATACTTGAAGCCCGGCGGCCTCAGCTTCGACCTGTTGGTGATCGATGAGGCGTCGCAGATGCGCCCTGAGGACGCCGTGGGCGCCGTGGCCCGGTGCGGGCAGATCGTCGTGGTCGGTGACTCAAAGCAACTGCCGCCCACCAACCGGTTCGATCGGGGAGATAGCGGGGATGACGAGGCCGAGCAGGACGTCGATGTCGAATCCATACTCGATCTCGCCCAGCGCGTCTTCCGGCCAGCCCGGCGCCTTCGCTGGCACTACCGCTCGCGCCATGGCAGCCTGGTCGCGTTCTCGAACCGTGAGTTCTATGACGAGGATCTTCTAGTCTTCCCGTCACCTGCCGAGGCGGCCGAAAATCAGGGTGTCAGCAGCGTATTCGTGGGCGGCCTGTATAAGGCTCATTGCAACGAGGCGGAGGCGAAGGCCGTGTGCGAAGCCGCCTTGCATCACATGCGGACCCGTCCGGACCGTAGCCTTGGCATCGCGACCATGAACAAAGATCAGCGTGAGATGATCGCGATGGAAATGGACCGGCTCGCGGCTCAGCATCCGGATATCGAAGCCTATCGGGAGCGGTGGAGCGGCACGCTCGAGCGCTTCTTCGTCAAGAATCTCGAGAACGTCCAGGGTGACGAGCGGGATGTGATCTTCATCTCGACCGTCTTTGGCCCTGCCGAGCCCGGCGCCCGGGTGAGGCAGAGTTTCGGCATCAATGGTGCTTCCGGACACCGTCGTCTGAACGTCCTGTTCACCCGGGCGAAGCATCAGGTTCGGCTATTTACGTCCATGAGGCCCGAAGACATCCTGACCACTCCCGAAAGTCCCAGAGGCGTTCGCGTACTGAAAGCCTACCTTGCTTACGCTCAAACCGGGCGGCTCGAGGCCGGGCAGGAAACCGGGCGCGAGGCCGACAGCGATTTTGAGGTTTTTGTCCGAGATCGCCTTCTGACCGCCGGGTATGAGGCGGTGCCGCAAGTGGGCGTCTCAGGCTATTTCATTGACCTTGCTGTCCGGGACCCGGCGTCACCCGCGACGTTTCTGCTCGGCATCGAGTGTGACGGCGCGACCTATCACTCGAGCCGCTCGGCCCGGGACCGCGACATTCTCCGGCAACAGATCTTGGAAGGCTTGGGATGGACGATCTACCGGATCTGGTCCACCGATTGGTTTCGCGATCCAGAGGGGCAAGGAAAGAAGCTTCTTTCGTTCATCGAGAACGTATTGCGCGCCAGGCCTTCGCCAAAGCCGACCGCCCCGATCGGTGGCGAGTGCGATGACGGTAGGATTGCCACACCGCCGATGCATTGATGCTGGCCGTGAATGGGCATGTGGACGCCATCGCCACCTCCACCGCCAAGACTTCCGGCTTATCCGCTTCGCGCGCCGGTATCGGTCATGAGCGAGGTAAAGAGGCTGGCCGCCGCTGAAGGACCAGCCTCAACCCATTCGTGGCTACCGCGGGCGCCTTAGTTCTTCGCCTTATCCACCAGCCGGTTCTGCGCGATCCACGGCATCATCGCGCGCAGCTTCTCGCCTACCGCCTCGATCTGGTGCTCGCTGTTGCGGCGGCGGGTCGCCTTGAAGCTGGACTGGTTGGTGCGGTTTTCCAGCATCCAATCGCGGGCGAAGCGGCCGGATTGGATGTCTTCCAGCACGCGCTTCATCTCGGCCTTCGTCTCGGACGTGATGATGCGCGGGCCGGTGACATACTCGCCGTACTCGGCCGTGTTGCTGATGCTGTAGTTCATGTTGGCGATGCCGCCTTCGTAGATCAGGTCCACGATCAGCTTTACCTCATGCAGGCACTCGAAATACGCCATTTCCGGCGCATAACCGGCCTCAACCAGCGTCTCGAACCCGGCCTTGATCAGCTCCACCAGGCCGCCGCACAGCACGGCCTGCTCGCCGAACAAATCGGTCTCGCACTCCTCCTTGAACGTCGTCTCGATGATGCCCGCGCGGCCGCCGCCGATGGCGCTGGCGTAGCTGAGCGCGATCTCCATGGCGTTGCCGGAGCTGTCTTGCGCCACCGCCACCAGGCACGGCACGCCGCCGCCCTTCTGATACTCGCTCCGCACCGTATGGCCCGGGCCCTTCGGCGCGATCATGAACACGTCGATGTCCGGGCGAGGGTCCAGCAGGTTGAAGTGGACATTGAGGCCATGCGCGAAGGCCAGCGCGGCGCCGGGCTTCATGGTGGCGTGCAGCTTCTCGCGATACAGATCCCCCTGCCCTTCGTCGGGCGTCAGCACCATGACCACGTCCGCCCATTTGGCGGCATCGGCGGGGTCCATGACCTGCAAGCCCGCCGTTTCGGCCTTCGCCACCCCGCCCGAACCGGCGCGCAGCCCCACGGCCAGCTCCTTGGCGCCGCTATCCTTCAGGTTGTTGGCATGGGCATGACCCTGGCTGCCGTAGCCGATGATCGCGACCCGCTTCCCCTTGATCAGGTTCACGTCGGCGTCGCGGTCGTAGTAAACGCGCATCAATCCATTCCTTAACTAAAGCGTGAACGGGGGTTACAGAACCCGCGCCCCCCTGGCAATCGCGGCCACGCCGGACCGCGACACCTCGGCCAGCCCAATCGGCCGCATCAGCTCGATAAACGCATCGACCTTCTCCGGCCCGCCCGTCAGCTCGAACACCAGGCTGCCGATGGTCGCGTCCACCGTCCGCGCCCGGAAGGCGTCGGCCAGGCGCATGGCCTCCGCGCGGTCCGGGCCGTGGCTCACCACCTTCACCATCGCCAGCTCGCGGGCGAGGTGCGGGCCCTCCCGGGTCAGCTCCGCCACGCGATACACCGGGACCAGGCGGTCCAGCTGCGCCTTGATCTGCTCGATCACCATGTCGGTGCCGGACGTCACGACGTTGATGCGGCTCCGCCCCTCCTGGTCCACGGCGGCCACCGTCAGGCTGTCGATGTTGTAGCCGCGCCCGGCAAACAGGCCGATCACCCGCGCCAGCACCCCGCTCTCGTTCTCCACCAGGACGGAGATGGTGGCGGACCGCGTGTCGGTCATACCAGCAACAGCCCCTCATCCGTCACCGACGCCGTGCGGCCCTGCTGCGCCGGGCCCAGGATCATCTCGTTATGCGCCGCGCCGGACGGGATCATCGGGAAGCAATTCTCCTTCTGGTCCACGCAGATATCGGCGATCACCGGCCGGTCGACGGCGATCATCTCGCGGATCACTCGGTCCAAATCGTCCACGCTGGTGGCGCGCAGCCCCACCCCCTGGAACGCCTCCGCCAGCTTGACGAAGTCCGGCAGCGCCTCCGAATACGACTCGGAATAGCGCGAGCCGTGCAGCAGCTCCTGCCACTGCCGCACCATGCCCATATACTGGTTGTTGAGGATAAAAACCTTCACCGGCAGCCGGTATTGCGCCAGCGTGGACATCTCCTGAATGTTCATCAGGATGCTGGCCTCCCCAGCGATGTCGATCACCAGCGCGTCCGGATGCGCGATCTGCGTGCCCATCGCGGCAGGAAGGCCGTAGCCCATGGTGCCGAGTCCGCCCGAGGTCATCCAGCGGTTCGGCGCATCGAAGCGGAAATACTGCGCCGCCCACATCTGATGCTGCCCGACCTCGGTCGAGATGAAGGTGTCGCGGCCGGACTCGCGCGTGATGTCATACAGGCGCTGGATCGCGTGCTGCGGCTTGATGATGGAGCCCGGCGCCCGGTCCTGATGGAACTTCAGGCTCTCCATCTCACGCCAGGTGTCGATCTGGCGCCACCACTCGGTCAGGCTCGGCTTGTTGGACACATCCTTCCAGGCCGCCAGCAGCGCCTGCAGGATCTGCCCGGCGTCCCCCACCACGGCCACGTCCACGGCCACGTTCTTGTTGATGCTGCTGGGGTCGATATCGCAGTGGATCTTCTTGGAGCCCGGGCTGAACGCATTGAGCCGCCCCGTCACCCGGTCATCGAACCGGGCGCCGATGTTCAGCATGACGTCGCAGCCATGCATGGCCATGTTGGCCTCGTACGTCCCATGCATGCCCAGCATACCCAGGAACTGCGGATCGTTGGACGGATAGCCCCCCAGCCCCATCAGCGTGCTGGTGCACGGCATGCCGGTGGCGCGCACGAAGTCGATCAACGCCTGGGACGCGGCGTCGCCCGAGTTGATGACGCCGCCGCCACTATAGATGATGGGCCGCTTGGCATTGCGCAGCAGCCGGATCGCGTCGGCGATCCGCTCCGGCTCCGGGGCCATGACCGGCCGGTAGCTGCGATGCGGCGTCTCGGCCGGGGGCTGATACGGGGCGCGGGTGATCAGGATGTCCTTCGGCAGGTCGATGACCACCGGGCCCGGCCGTCCGGAGCGTGCGACGTAGAACGCCTCATGCACCACCCGCGCCAGGTCTTCGGAGCGCTTGACCAGGTAGTTGTGCTTCGTCGCCGGCCGGGTGATCCCGGTGGTGTCCGCCTCCTGGAACGCGTCATTGCCAATCAGATGCGTCGGCACCTGCCCGGTGAGGCAGACAACGGGGATGCTGTCCATCAGCGCGTCCACCAGGCCCGTGACCGCGTTGGTGGCGCCGGGGCCGGAGGTGACGAGCACCACGCCGACCTTCCCCGTGCTGCGCGCATACCCCTCGGCGGCGTGCACCGCCGCCTGCTCGTGCCGCACCAGGATGTGGCGGATGCTGTTCTGCTGAAAGATCGCGTCATAGATCGGCAGCACCGCACCGCCGGGATAGCCGAAAATGACCTCGACACCCTGGTCCCGCAGCGCGCGGAGCAGAACGTCGGAACCGGATTGTTGCGGCAGGTCAGTCATGGGTCTCTCCTTGGCCGCTCCACTCTCATTGATGCTGCGGCGCGTCAAGGGATGAGTTAACGAAATACTCTAAATCAACCCTCAAACTATGCGAAAATTGCGTCAGACCCTCGTATCGCGCATGGATCGTATGCAAATTTGCGGGGTCCACGATGCGGCGGTTGCGGAACCACGTCGCCTGTTGCTTGGTATAGCGGCCCGTCACCAGCTCGGTCTTGACAGCCGCCTCGTCCAGCGAGATGCGCCCGTCCAGGTATTGCATCAGCTCCACCACCCCATGCGCCCGCATGGCCGGAAGCGCCGGGTCGAGGTGGCGGACCGTCCGCACCTCGTCCAGGGCGCCCGCCGCCAGCATCGCCGCGAACCGCCCGGCGATCGCCTGCCGCAGCACGGGGCGTGGCGGGTCGAGCAAGACCATGCGGAACCGCCACGGCGCGGGCGGCAAGGTCAGCGCCTGCCAAGCCGCCAGCCCCCGCCCGGTGCTGCGCCAGACCTCCCAGGCGCGCGCCAGCCGCTGACCATCGCCGGGGTAGATGCCGGCTGCCGTCGCGGGATCGGCCTCGGTCAGGCGGGCATGCAGGCCCGGCAGGTCCGGCAGCATGGCCCGCGCCTCGGCGCGCATCGCCGGGTCGGGGTCCGGAATGTCGACAATCCCTTGCGTGAGCGCGGTGAGGTAAAGCCCGGTGCCGCCGCACAGGATCGGCAGGCGCGCGCGCTCCATCTCGGCCATCGCCTCTCGCCGCCACCACGCGGCGTTGCCGGGCTCGGCCGCCGGGCGCACGCCATACAGTCGGTGCGGCGCCCGCGCCTCGTCCTCCAAGGCCGGACGCGCGGTCAGAACACGCAACTCGCGATACACCTGCATCGAATCCGCGTTGATCACCGTGCCGCCCAGCCGCACCGCGAGGTCCAGCGCCAGCGCCGACTTCCCGCTGCACGTCGGCCCGGCGATGATCAGCGCCGTCCCTTGTTCCACTCCCACAACCTCGTCATATGAACGACATGCAGCACGTTCTCATCCTGATGGCTCCGAATCACGAGCTAAGTCCAGCCCTGATCGGACGGGTGCAGGACGCCGTCCGCGGCGGCGCCCCAGTCACGCTATCCCCCGGTGAGGCCGTGGAGATCCCCTGCCAAGACCCCGACCCCACCCTGATCCACGCCGCCCTGGACGCCGCCCCGGTCGATACCGCGGTGCTTCCCGCCACCGGCCGCCGCAAGCGCCTGCTGATCGCCGACATGGACAGCACCATCGTCACCACCGAAACGCTAGACGAGCTGGCCGCCCACGCCGGCCTCCGGGACGAAATCGCCGCCATCACCAAGCGCAGCATGAATGGCGAGATCGATTTCGCGACCGCCCTCCGCCAACGCGTCGCCATGCTCCGGGGCCTACCGGTCACCGCCTTGGAGCAAACCTGGTCCCAAACGCACCTCATGCCCGGCGCCAAAGACCTGGTCCGCACCATGCGCGCGCATGGTGCTCATACGGCGTTGGTATCCGGCGGCTTCACCTGGTTTACCGGCCGGGTGGCTGAACGATGCGGCTTTCATAACCACCGGGCGAATGTGTTGCTGGACGATGGTACGGTGCTGACCGGTTTGGTGGGGGAGCCGATCCTCGACCGCGATGCCAAGCTCGACACGTTGCGCGAACTGGCTTCCGGACTTGGCTTGACGCTGGCCGAGTGCCTGGCGGTGGGCGACGGGGCCAACGATTTGGGGATGATCCAGGCGGCGGGCCTCGGCGTCGCCTACCATGCCAAACCGATCGTCGCCGCGGCGGCGCAGGTGCGGATCGAGCATTGCGGATTGCGGGCGCTGCTGTTTTTGCAGGGCTATCGGGTGGGGGAGTTTGCCGTCTGATTTCGGCCACTCAACGACGCGGGTTTTCGGCATGCCGGGCGATGCGCTTGAGAATGTCACGGATTGCGTCGATCACCGCTTGGGGGCGTTCTTGCGGGATGCCGTGACTGCTGTCGATGTCAGACAGTGCGGCCTGGGGATAGAGCTTTGCGAAGTCCCGGCGCTTGGCGTTGTCGAGGCTGGCGATGGCACCGCCTGACGTGTCCGGTGCTATTAGGATCGCGATGGGCAGGTCGGCACGCGCGGGGGGTGAGGCGAGAACCTGATGCCCCGTATTGTCCAGCGCTGCAAATTCAGCTTTGGCCGTCGCCGTCAATGCGGCTGCGATGACAAGGTTGGATAGGGTGGAGCGGTGTTGCATCGACCCTTCGCCTTCAAACTGCGTGGGGTGGGTCGGATCAACGAGCACCAGTCCGGCAACTTCGTCTGGGTCGCGCCGGGCATAGAGTTGCATGTAGAGGCCCCCGGCCGAGTGACCGACGAGAACATAGGGCGGCGGTAGATGTTGGCTCCGCAAGAGCAGCCGCAAAATCCTGAACGATCGTCGCTCCATCGCGAGGCCGCCCCGTCGGCGTGCTTTCTCCGACGCCGGGACGATCGTAGGCGAACACCCGGTTGGTGGCCGATATGACCGTAAATACTTTATTCCACTCCTCTTGTAGCTCATCAGCCCCGATTCAAAGACGACGACCGGTGTCGTGCTGCCGCTGATGGAGATTTCGACCTGGCCATCCTCTGTCCTCACCAATCGATCGCCAGGCAGGGCGGCGCATCCGGCCAGGCACAGGCCCACCGCTACGCTCGGCCCGCCACAGGATCCAACCATCGTCATGATGCGGTCGACAATGTCGGTCATGGTCTGCCCGCGGAGAATGCTACACTTGAACTAGCAGAACGCGTAGGCCGCACCAGGCTTCAAGGGGCCGATTGAGCACGTTGCACTCGACTACACACACTGAACGTGACCGGCAACCACTACATAGGCGGCGCGGACGTTCATCCCAGCTCTCCGACACGATATCTAAGGTGGTTCAGCCCAATGCTTGTGTTGCCGCGGAAGTGGTGGGCTGACGCCTTCCCTATGTTGGTTTTCGGGGCCGGGAGGTATTTCGTTGGCGTCCCTTGCGGCGCGGGCGCGGAGGGTGGCGATGTCGGTGGGGGTGCGGCGCTTCCAGATGAAGGCCCGGGACTGGTAGGCGACGCCGAGGTCGCGGGCGAGCTCTTCGATGATGTCATCGATGGGACGGGTGCGGAGGTCGCGCTCGAAATCGGCGTCATCGAGACGTTCGTGGAGTTCGTTGTAGAGGATTGCGGTGTCGGTGGCGGTCTTGGGGCCGCGCCGGGCTTCGATTGCGTCTTCCACGCTGCGGATTGTTTTCTCGCGGGCTTGGGCGCGTTCTACGGCCGGGGTCCGGGCTTTGGGTGGGTTGGTGGCGATGTGGTGGGCTCGCCTCGCGGCCAGCGCGCTCGCGGTCCAGCATGACCAGGTGATGGTTGATCCGCTCCCAGGTGCCGTCGTCGCGAAACCGGGCAAACCAGCGATAGGCCGTGGGCCATGGCGGAAAGTCCTTGCAGCAGGCTCCAGGCGATGCCGCCGCGCAGCACGTAGAAGATCCCATTGACGATCTCCCGCATCTCCCACTTGCGATGCCGACCGCAGCGGCGCGGTGCAGGCAGGAACGGCGAAAGGATCAGCCACTCGGCGTCGGTCACGTCACTTCCATAGCGTAGTCCCGAGCGGCTATGCTGCGCGCGGGTGGTCGGCGTCCACATGAGATCTCCAGCGAGGCTTCGAACACCCGCTTGGAATCACATTCGGCCCGACCATCCAACCCCAAGCGGCAGACGTTCCGCCTTGATTCCGAAATGGCCTCTGAGCTGACGGGCCATAAAAAATATGACTGGGTGACGTGGGACCTCCGCCAAGCGGAGTCTGTTTGCTTCATCAATGTCGGTTTGTGGACGAGCGCTGAAGCCGTCCATAATTAAATAAAGGCCTATTTCGTTCCAAACACAGATTCTCTTTCGTTTGAGTTTAAGCTTCGTGAGCGAGTTCTCTTGACCCCTGCCTGTTGGCGCATGGGCGATTGGTCGCTTCCGATCCACGATATCGGCGGAGTTCGCTGACCTTTTGCCTTGGCCTACTCAGAATGAACCGAGCCCATCTCACGTCGCCACCTCGCCGCCAGATGATCTGCCATCTGGTTGTTCCAGGTGCTCCCTAAATTCCGGAACCGTCATGGCACCCGTCATGCGGTGTATCATTCGATGGCAATTCGCGCATAACATTGCAACCTGCTTGATGGTGGTTGGCGTATTTTCACCGCCACGGCCAGAGATCGGGTCAATATGGTGGCACTCGATGTAACCTGCTCCAAGATCACCGTAGCGCGCTTGAAAATCAAAGCCGCAGGCCTGACAGACGTGACCGTATTCGGCCTTAGCCCTCTCCACGAGTTTAGGGTTGCGATAAAAGGTCAATATTTCACGCAGCATTTTTCGGCCTTCAAAGTAAGATGTCTGCCCGGTAGGGGCAGCATCTACCGATGGCTTTGAATGAACTCCTGATGGGACATCACCGTCTCGGGGAAGTAAAAATACAGCTCTGAAACTGCTGCCGCGACCCTTTGGGGGCGAAGAACGGATTTCATCCCCCTCCTCCCGCAGATTGCTGCGCAACGCCTTCGTCGCCATCTCCATTTCGTCATACTTGCCACGCTTCGACGGTCCCACCCTGGTCGCTAACATCTTCGACGTGACCTCAATCGAGGACGCCTGTGCCGCCTCCGCCTCCCTGAACATTTCCAGCAATGCGGTGCGGAAATCATCCGTTCTGGTCGGTCCCTTTGCCATCTTTGCATCTCCCATCAAACCGGCACGAATTGTCCCAGGAAAAGTTAAGCCGGTTTGCGAATGCCTGCCTTCCACCGATCGCCGTTTTTACATGCTATATTGCTGAAATGTCCATACAAACCACCACCGCTCTTATCAATTCGGGGCTCGCTCAACCCGACCGAGAGTCAGCCCTAGACGCTGTTGCGCAGCGCTACGCCGTCTCGATCCCGGACGCCCTGCAAGCGCTCATCCACCACCCGGACGACCCCATCGGCCGGCAGTTCATCCCGCATCCGGATGAGCTTCACACCGCCCCGCATGAGCGGCCCGACCCGATCGGTGATGATACGTTCTCGCCCGTGCCGGGGATCGTTCATCGGTATGCGGACCGGGCGTTGCTGAAGCCGTTGCTGATTTGTCCGACTTATTGCCGGTTCTGCTTTCGGCGGGAGCATGTTGGGCCCGGGGGAGGGTTGTTGACCGATGCTCAACTCGAGGGCGCGTTCGATTGGCTGCGGGCTCATCCGGCGGTTCGGGAGGTTATCTTGACCGGGGGGGATCCGTTGATGCTGTCGGCGCGGCGGTTGCGGCATATTCTGGGGACACTCGAAGGTATTCCGCATGTCGAGTTGTTGCGCATTCACACGCGCGTGCCGATTGCGGAGCCGGGCCGGGTCAGCGATTTGCGGACCGAGAAGCCGCTTTGGGTGGTGGTGCACATCAACCATGCGCGCGAACTGACCCCGGACGCCATCGCCTCGCTCCGGGATATTCAGGCGCAGGGGGTGCCGCTGCTGGGGCAGTCCGTGCTGCTACGCGGCGTGAACGATACGGCCGAGGCGCTCGAGGCGTTGTTCCGGGCGATGCTGCGCGCCCGGGTCAAGCCGTATTACCTGCATCAGCTGGACCCGGCGCCGGGCACGGCACGGTTCCATGTGCCCATTGCCGAGGGCCAGGCCATCCTGCGGCAACTGCGCGGGCGGGTCACCGGGCTCGCCTGGCCGACCTACGTGCTGGACATCCCGGGCGGGCACGGGAAGGTGCCGATCGGGCCGTCTTATCTACACGGCAGCAGCGTGCGGGACCCGCATGGCTTGCCGCATCCGCTTACCGCGGAGTAGAAGCGGCGATCTCTATCTCATTGTCCGGGTTCTTTTTCGATGAAGCAGCAGGCCAACCTCATCCGCGCGGGACACGTGCTCGACCATGGCGGACGCCGCTGGACCGTGCTGAAGCAGCAAATCATCACGCCGGGCAAGGGCGGCGCGTTCATCCAGGTCGAGATGCGGGACTTGAAGACCGGAAACAAGACCAACGAGCGGTGGCGGACGGCCGATACGGTCGAACGGCTGCAGACGTCGGAGAAGGACTTCACCTATTCCTACACCGATGACAGCAATATCGTGCTGATGGACCCCGAAACGTTCGAGCAGACGCTGATCCCGGTCGAGTTGCTGGGTGACCAGGCCGCGTTCCTGCAGGACAACATGACGGTCACCGTCGATATGGTCGAGGCCGATGCGGTCGGCGTCCGCCTGCCCTCCACCGTCGTCCTGGAGATCACCGAGGCGGACCCGGTGGTCAAGGGCCAGACCGCCGCCAGCTCGTATAAGCCGGCCATGCTGTCCAACGGCGTGAAGACGCTAGTGCCGCCGTTCGTGGAGGCCGGGGAGCGCGTCGTGGTCCGGACCGAAGACGCCAGCTACGTGGAACGGGCGAAGTCGTGAGCTGCTTCCTGTAATGGCCCTCCGCCTCTCCCCGCACATGACCGTCATGCAGAACGCGGCACAAAAAGCGGCGAAGCGGCTGCTGCGGGATTTCGCCGAGGTCGAGCAACTGCAGGTCAGCGTCAAGGGCCCCGGTGACTTCGTGAGCCAGGCGGATATCCGCGCCGAGAACACGCTCCGTGAAGAACTGACCAAGTCTCGCCCCGGCTATAGTTTATTGATGGAAGAAGCGGGCAAGTCCGGCAGCGACAACTGGGCCTGGCGCTGGATCATCGACCCCATCGACGGCACCAGCAATTTCCTGCACGGCATCCCGCACTGGTGCATCTCCATCGGCCTCGAACATCGGCTACAGGACGGCACCGCCGAAATTGCCGCGGGCATGATCTACAACCCCGTGAACGACGAGATGTTTTGGGCGGAAAAAGGCGTCGGAGCGTTCGTGAACGAGCGCCGGCTCCGCGTCTCGGCCCGGCGTGAGTTCAACACCGCCCTGTTCGCCACCGGCATCCCCTTCGCCATCGTCCCCGCGCCCGAGCGCCTCGCCTTCGCCCGCACCCTGGGCCTGCTGATGCCGCAAGTGGCTGGCATCCGGCGCTTTGGTTCCGCGGCGCTCGACCTCGCCTGGGTCGCGGCCGGGCGGTATGACGGCTATTGGGAGCTCGGCCTAAAACCCTGGGACATGGCCGCCGGCCTGCTGATCGTGCGGGAGGCCGGGGGCTTCGTCACCGACCCGGCGGGCGCCGAAAGCGTGCTGCAGGAAGGCCCGAACGACATCGTCGCCGCCAACCCGCACATGCACGCCAAGCTGCGGGAGGCGGTGGAGGAAGGCGTGCAGGCCGCCGGCCGCCGCGAAAGCGTGCCGGCCTGATGCGCGCCTTGGCGATCCTGGCGCTGCTCTCCAGCCCGGCGCTCGCGCAATCGACCGTGAACCCCGGCGCGCTTGACCGCCTCACCCCCACGCGCCCCGCCCCGCACGCCGCCCCGGCCAAGCCCGCGGCTGCAGCGCCGCCCAAGACACCCAAGCCCGCCTTGCCGGCCGAGCCACCGCCCATCGCCGCCCTGCCTCCGCCCATCGCGGTCCCGGTCGCCAAGCCCCCGCCCCCGCCCCCGGTGCCCGTTGCCGCCGACGCGCCCGGTGTGGCCACAGGGCTCCCCACCGGCATCCGCGTCACCTTCGGGCCGGACCGGTCGGACCTGAACGCCGCCACCGTCGCCGCCCTCCGGGACTTCGCCGCGCAGGTGAAGCCCAATGAACAAACATCGATCGACATCCTCGCCTACGCCGCCGGCGGCCCGGATGACCCGTCCACCCCCCGCCGGGTCTCGCTGGCCCGGGCGCTGGCGGCACGGGCGGTGTTGATCAGCGAGGGCATCGCCTCCGTCCGCATCTACCCCAGGGCGCTCGGCACCACCGCAGGGGATGGGCCGCCGGACCGGGTGGATCTGTTGCGCGCCGGCGCCAAGCCGTGATGACCCGGCCCCGGACCTACCTCGTCCGCATGCTGGCGTTCCTGCTGGCCGTTCTGATTTTGACGGGCTTCCTCTCCGCCGCCCTGTTCACGGCGTTTGAGAGCAATCCGCTGCTCAATACGCTCATCTTCATCGTGCTCGCCATCGGCATCGGATGGAACCTGTTGCAGGTCATCCGGCTGACGCCCGAGGTGCTGTGGCTCGAGACGTTCCAGACCAAGCGGCCGCAACTGGCCAGCCTCCCCACCCCCCGCCTGCTCGCACCCATGGCCAGCATGCTGGCGCAGCGCCAGGCCAAGAGTCCCGCCGGACAAGACCGCTTCACCCTGTCCGCCCCGGCCATGCGCTCGCTGCTGGACAGCCTGGCGTCCCGCCTGGACGAAAGCCGGGAGCTGTCCCGCTACATGACGGGGCTGCTCATCTTCCTGGGCCTGCTCGGCACGTTCTGGGGCCTGCTGCTGACGGTCGCCTCGGTGTCGGACGTCATCAGCGGCATGTCGATCGGCTCCGGTGACCTCAATGCGTTGTTCGAGCAGCTCAAATCCGGCCTCGGCAAGCCGTTGCGCGGCATGGGCACCGCCTTCAGCTCCAGCATGTTCGGCTTGGCCGGCGCGCTGGTGCTGGGCTTCCTCGATCTAACCGCCGGGCAGGCGCAGAACCGCTTCTTCAACGAACTCGAGGAGTGGCTCGCCGGCCTCACCCGCCTCAGCTCGGGCGCGCTCGGTGAGGGTGCGGAGGGCTCGGTCCCCGTCTATGTCCAGGCGCTGCTGGAGCAGACGGCCGAGAACATGGAAAACCTACAGCGCATCCTGGTCCGCGGCGAAGCCGGGCAGGAGCAGGCGAACGCGGCCGTGCTCGCGCTCAGCGACAAGATCGCGACCCTGTCCGATTCCATGCGCGCGAACCAGGCGCTGATGATGCGGCTGGCAGAAAACCAGGCGCAGCTGATGCCGGCCCTGACCCGGCTGGGCGACAACACCGGGGACGAGGCCGCCCGCCATCACCTGCGCGGGATCGAGGCGCTGCTCGGCCGCATCCTAAAGGACGGCGAGCAGGGCCGGGCGCAGACCACGTCCGAACTGCGCAACGACATCCGCGTCCTGACGCGCACGATCGCCGCGCTGGCCGAAGGGCCGCCGGCCTGATGCCCCGGCTGTAAGACAATGCCCCGCTCCCGCCGCGGACGCGCCAGTGACGAGCTGAACCCGTGGCCCGGCTATGTGGACGCGCTGTCCACGCTCCTCATGGTCATCATCTTCGTGCTGCTGGTGTTCGTGCTGGCGCAGGCCTTCCTGTCGGTCGCCCTGTCGGGCCGGGACCGGGCGCTCGACCGGTTGAACCAGCAAGTGGCGGAGCTGACCGACATGCTGTCGCTCGAGCGCGGCCGCGGCACCGAACTGCAGGCCTCGGTCGCAAGCCTCGGACGGGATCTGAATGCCGCCAGCGCCGCCAAGGACGCGCTCACGCAGAACCTGTCGGCGTTGAGGGACGAGGCGGGCCGCGCACAGGCGGACCGGGACGCGCTCAAGGCCGAGCGCGACCGGCTGACGGCCCGGCTGGCCGATGCGGAGCTGCAGGCCGGTTCCGCAAATGCAAGGCTACAGGCGTTACAGGGCAGGCTGGCGGAAACCGCCGGCCAGACGGACGCGGCGGGAGTGGAGGCGGCGGCGCTGGCGGGGCAACTCGCGCAAAGCCGGCGGGATCTGGCCGCCCTGCGGGCGCAGATGGACGCGCTGAACCAAACCGTCAAAGCTGACCGCGCGACGATCGAGGCCAAGGTCGCCGACCTCACGCGGCTCGACGCCCAAGTGCGCCAGCTGACGGCGCTCCGGGACGAGATGGAGCGGCAGGCGCAGGACGCCGCGGTCCGCGCCACGACGGAGGCGCAGCGGCGGCAGGCGGTGGCGGCGCAGCTGGCCGACGAGCAGAAGCTGAGCGAGAGCGGACGCGCCCAGGTGGCCCTGCTGACCCGGCAAATCCAGGAACTCCGCACCCAGATCGCCACCGTCAGCGCCGCGCTGAGCGTGATGGAGGCAAGCGGACGCGACAAGGACGCGCAGATCGCCGGACTGAGCACCCGCCTCAACGTCGCGCTGGCGTCCAAGGTCGAGGAGCTGCAGCGATACCGTAGCGAGTTCTTCGGCCGCCTCCGCGACGTGCTCGCCAACCGGCCCGGCGTGCAGGTGGTAGGGGATCGCTTCGTGTTTCAGTCCGAGGTGCTGTTCCCCACCGGCAGCGCCGACATGACCGGCGCCGGGCAGGAGCAAATCCGCGCGCTCGCCGCAACGCTGAAGGGGATCGCGGCGGAAATCCCCGCCGACCTCAACTGGCTGCTCCGGGTCGACGGTCACGCCGACCGGCTGCCAGTCGGGCGGGGGCTGTTCGCCAGCAACTGGGAATTGTCGTCGCAGCGCGCGATCAACGTCGTCAAGCTGTTGATCGAGGAAGGCGTGCCCGCCACCCGCCTGGCCGCGACCGGGTTCGGCGAGTTCCAGCCGCTCGATGGAGCGGACAGCGCCACCGCCTACTCCCGCAACCGCCGCATCGAGCTGCGGCTCACGGACCGTTAGATCATGCACACTGGCGCCACCACCCCCGTTCCGCTTGATCTCACCGGCCTCCGCGTCATGATCACCGCCGGGGCGGGCGGGATCGGCCGGGTGATGGCCGACAGCTTCGCCGCGTGCGGCGCCCGCTTGTTCGTGTCGGACGTGGATGAGGCCGCGCTGGCCGGGTGCGGCCACCCCGGCATGCGGGCCGACGCAGGCCGGGCGGCGGACCTCGATCAGTTCATGACCGAGGGGCTGCGCGTGCTGGGTGGCTTGGACGTGCTGGTCAACAACGCCGGCATCGCCGGACCTACGGCACGCGTGGAGGATGTGACGCCGGCCGAGCTGGACGCCACGCTACAGGTGGACCTGGCCGCCATGTTCCACTGCGCCCGCGGCGCCATTCCCGCACTACGGGAGGCCGGGGGCGGCACGATCCTGAACCTGAGCTCTGCCGCGGGCAAGTTCGGCTTCCCGCTGCGCAGCCCCTACGCCGCCGCAAAATGGGGCGTGATCGGCTTCACGCGCACGCTGGCGCTGGAGCTGGGGCCGGACCGCATCCGCGTGAACGCCATCCTCCCGGGCCTGGTCGACGGCCCCCGCATCCGCAGCGTCATCCGCAACAAGGCCGCAGCGGCGGGGATCGGCGACAACGAGCAGACCGAGCGTGCTTTGGCCAGCGTCGGCCTCCGCTGCTTCGTCACGCAGCAGGACATCGCCAACATGGCCCTCTACCTAAGCAGCCCCTTCGGCGCGACCATCAGCGGCCAAGCGGTGAGTGTGGATGGCGGGATGGAGTGGCTGGCGTGAACCTGCCGGGTAGAGCCTACCTGGTCACGGCCAGCGCACGCGGCAGACATGGCCCCTCGGTGGTCCAAAAACGGAAGAACGGCACCCAATGATCCACGTCCTCGCCCTGATCACCACCAAGCCCGGCTTGCGGGGCGAAGTGCTGCGGTTGTTTCGCGCCAACGTCCCGGCCGTTCTCGCCGAGCAGGGCTGCATCGAATACAGCCCAGCCCTCGATACGGCCGATGCAGGGCAAATCCAGACGCCGCTCGGGCCAGACACCTTTGCCGTCATCGAAAAATGGGCAAGCCTGGACGCGCTCCGGGCACATGGAAACGCGCCGCATATGCTGGCCTACGGAGCGGAGACGAAGCAGCATGTCATCAGCCGTGTCATTCACGTGCTCAGCCCAGCGTGATCATTCGCCCCGATGGGCCTCAGCCTCGTTGCGTAGGCGGTGAAAGCTGCGCCGGCTGAACGGGAGCATGCCGGCGTAGATCAGGCCGGCCACCGCAAATGCCGCCCAGGGATCGGCAACCAGCACCGCCACGAACACCCCCACACTCAGCAGCAGGGGCAACACGTATTCCCTGGGAACCTTGAAATTCTTGAAGCTCCAGACTGGAAGAGTGGAGACGAGCATCAGGGCGGTGCCGATGAGGATAGCCGCGCAGAACGCCGGGTGATGCGCCACCGTCACCAGCCAAGGCAGCCCCAGCTGGCGGCCCTCGAGGCCCAGGAACAATGGAAACAGCGCCAGCCCCGCCCCGGCCGGGGCAGGCACGCCGGTGAAGAAGCTGTAGGCATAGGCATGCGCGATCGGCGGCTCCTGATCCAGGGCAGCGTTGAACCGCGCCAGGCGCAAGGCCATGCAGACGGCAAAGATCAAGCACGGCGTGAAGCCGAACCCGCCCACGCTCTGTAACGACCACAGATACAGCACGAACGCCGGCGCCACGCCAAAGGCGCAGAAATCCGTCAGGCTATCGAACTCCGCCCCGAACCGCGACGTCGCCTTCAGCAACCGCGCGAGCCGCCCGTCCAGACCATCGATACAGCCCGCCACCACGATCGCCACCGCCGCCGCACCGAACCGTCCCTCGAGCCCGTACCGCATCGAACTGAGCCCGGCGCACAGCCCCACCATGGTCAGGATGTTGGGGATCATCCGGTTGAAGCTCGGCCCGGCGTAGCGCGGGCGCTGCCGCGGCCGGAACCGGGTGCGCAGCCGCGCGACCGGCGTCATGTCTGGGCCATCACGGTTTCCCCGCCCACCATCGTCTGCCCTACATACACCAAAGGGGCCACGCCCTCAGGCAGATACAGGTCCGTCCGGCTACCGAAACGGATGATGCCGAAGCGCGAGCCGCCCACGACGGGGTCGCCGGCCTTGACCGTGCAGACGATCCGCCGGGCGATCAGCCCCGCGATCTGCACCACGGCGATGCTCCGGCCGTCTTGCAAGCGGATCGCCAGCGCGTTCCGCTCGTTCAGCTCGCTCGCCTTGTCCACGCTGGCGTTCAGGAACTGCCCGGCGTGATAGGCCACGGCGGTCACGGTGCCATCGCCGGGCACGCGGTTCACGTGCACGTTCAGCACGGACAAGAACGTCGCCACCCGCCAGCGCGGCGCATCGCCTAGTCCAAGTCCCATTGGTGGCGCCACCTGCTCGACCGACACCACCCGGCCATCCGCCGGCGCGACCAGCACGCCCGGCCGGGCCGGGCGCACCCGCTCCGGGTCCCGAAAGAAATATAGGCAGAATGCCAGCAGCCCGAGCCCCGCCCAAAACAGCCATAGGCTCAGCGCCAGACCCAGTATCACGGCAACCCCGGCGCCAATGATGAACGGACGCCCGGCCGGGTGCGGGGGGGCCAGGACGGAGCGGATGGTTTGCGTGAAGGTCATGAGGTCAGCGTTATGGAGTTCCACCCCAGGCGGGGCAAGCTACGGGTTCGGCACCGAGAACGCCTGGCCCGGGTAGATCAGCTTCGGATTGCGGATCTGGTCCTGGTTGGCGAGGTAGATGACCGTATAGCGCACTCCGCTGCCATAGACCTTGCGCGCCATCCGCCAAAGGTTCTGCCCCGGCTGCACCACCACGCGTCCATTGGCGATGGTTTCTGCCGGCAACGTGCTGCGCTCGAACGGCAGCTCTACCCGCGACACGACCCGGCCGGCCGCGCTCAGCTGATCGATGCGCAGCCGGTGCACCCCGCCCGCCACGGCCTGCGGCGGCACGAGGCCCCATTTTCCGGTCGCGTCCGCCGTGGCATCCCCGGACGGCGCGTCATCCACATAGACCCGCACGGGCGCGTTAGGCGCGGCGGTGCCGGCGAAGTGGATCTCCCCCTGCTCGGTATAATCTACCGTCCCCAGACCGAGCTTGGGCGATACGGGCCGGAACACGGTGGGCGTGGGCGCCGGGAGCGTGGGCGTGGGGGGCATGGGCGTGGGGGGCGTGGGCGCCGCTGCCGCTACTGGCGCGAGGGCCGGTGCGGCCCCAAGCGGCGGCGCTACCGGCGGCGCTAATGGCTGCGCTATTGGCGGTGCCGCCGATGCTACTCCCGGCGGTGCCGCCGGCGCAGCCCCGGCCTGCAGCAGCCTGGCCTCCCCGCCCTGCGGCAGCAGCAGCGCCGCCGGAGTCTCGCCGCTGGCCGCCCGCGGGATCGACAGCAGCACGGTATCCCGCCCCAGCGTCTCGGACCCGTCGGGCGCCGTTTCGACGACCGAAAGCTCGCGTCCTCCGGCCGTCAACGGCGCATCCGGCAGCAGCACCCAGTTCCCCTGCCGATCGGCCTTCACGTGGCCGATCACCGTGTCCCCGTCCTTGACCGTCACCTCCGCACCCGGCTCGGCCTGCCCGGCGATCACGGCGCTGCCGTTCGGGGAGACGCGCACCACGTCGAAGCTCGGCGGCTGCGGTCCGCCATCGAACGGGCCGGGGATGGGCGGTAGCGTAGGCAGCGGCTGCACGGGCGACTGGGCCGGCAGCTGGGTCATCGGCGGTTCCGTCCGGCTGGCCCACTGCGTCGCCAGGCTGCTGGCCTGCGGCCAAAACCAGGCGATGCCGGCGGCACAGGCCAGCAACAGCAAGAATAGGGCCGAGCTGGCCCGCCGCGGAGACGCCCTCTGCTCAGACATTCATCATAGATAGGTTCACAAGCCACAGGGTGCAATCAGGACCGTAACAGCCGGCCCACGGTCCACGTGACCCCACACGCCAGCAGAACCGCTAGCGCCGCAGCCGCCCATGGCCCGGCACGCCCCCACCGCCGGGTCCGCCCCGCCAACACCCGCGCCACCGCCGGCGCCAGCACCGCGGCGCCACAGGCGGCGTCCACCGGGTCTAACCCGCCCTGCACCAACCGCCCCGCCCCCAGCGCCACCGCCACAGCGCCTATGCCGGTCAGCACCAGCGGCGCGCCCGAAACCGCCAGAACCAGCGTGGCGACGGTCCAGACGGCGGGCGCCCCCGCCACCCACAAGCCGGACGTGAGCGCCACGGGTGCCGCCAGGGCCCATTGGGCATCACGCGCCATGAGCCATAGCGCCAGCCCGCCCAACGCCCACACCCGCCAGAACTCGCCCTGCACCGCCGGCATATGCGCCACCCACCAGCTCACCGCGGCCCCCAGTACGAACGGCGCCCACCGCACACGGCGGACCCAGAGCGGGTAAGCGCACACCAGCAGCGCCGGCAACAGCAGGAAATCCGTGAGCTGCCGCGGATAGAACACCGCGCCCCAGGGCGGCCGGGCCGAAAAGCCGGGCCACGCCAGCGCAACCCATCCGGCCAGCACGCCAAGCGCGGGCGCCGGCAACGGACGGCGCAGCGCGCGGCCGAGTCCATAGCTGGCTAACGCCACCCCGCACGCGGCCAGGACCGGCCCACGCGCCGCCTCGATCAAACCCATCATGGCAGCGGCATGGACATCGGGGCCATTCCCGTCAACCGGCGGCGGCGTTAGACTGGGTCCGAGCAAGGAGCCGTCCTATGGCGAAACCATCCAGCACCCCCTCCTCCACGCTGCGCCGTCCCACCGGCCCGCCGACGCCACGGGTGCCGCAACTGCTCATGCGGGTATGGGATGCGCCGACCCGGCTGTTCCACTGGGCCATCGTACTCCTGGTCACCTTCAGCTACGTTGCCGTGCAACTGGACTGGATCAAAGCGCATTTCTACTCGGGCTATACCATCCTGACCCTGCTGATCTTCCGCATCGTCTGGGGCTTCGCCGGTAGCGAGACGTCACGGTTCCGGCAATTCCTCCGCAGCCCGGTGGAGGGCCTGCGCCACCTCGCGAGCTTCGGTGGCCCGCGCGCGCCGGACACGGAGATCGGCCATAACGCGGCGGGCGGCTGGATGGTGCTGGCGCTGCTGGCGGTGCTGCTGTTCCAGGTGGGCACGGGGCTGATCATCGGCGATGACACCGGGCCGCTCGGGCCGCTCGGCTATCACCTGACCAAGGCGCAGGGCATGCTGGTGGACAAGCTGCACGCCTGGTCGTTCGACGCCATCCTGGCGCTGACCGCGCTGCACATCCTGGCGATCGCCGCCTACGCGGTGTTCAAGCGGCATGACCTCGTGCGCGCGATGGTGACCGGCCAGAAACGCCTGCCGGCCACCATGCGCCAGCCCCGCTTCGCCAGCCCGCTGCTGGCCGTGGCGGTGCTGGCGGTCTCTGCCGGCCTGGTGGCGGCGCTGGTGCGGTTCGGCTAACCCTTGGCGCGGTAGCCGCGGTGGCAGGCGCCGCAGGCCTGGGTCGTGAGCGTGTACTGGGCGGCGAAGCCGTCCTTGTCGTTGGCCGCCGCCAGGGTGCGCAGCTTTTCGGCCTGCGTGTAGAAGTTCTCGGCCGCCTTCTCGAACCCGGCGCGGTCGCTCCACACCGCCGGCAGCGCCTTGGTGTCATGCCCAGCCTGCGTGCCGTCCGGAAACATCGTGGGAATGACATGGCCCCAGGCCGATAGCCCTTTGGCGCCGTCCTCCAAGCCCTTGACGTCGAGCTTGCCATCGATGACGGTCTTCATCGCGCCCGCCACGCCCGCCTGCAGGTCGAACCCGGCTTGCCGTGCGGCGATGATCTCGTCAGGCTTGAGAGGGGTGGGGGCTTGGGCGAACGCAGTGGCACCAGCCGTCAGCAAGACGGCGGTCACCCAAAGGGTGGGGCGCATTATTGAAGTCTCCGGCGGTTGAGGCGGGAGCCTTGCACCCCCGGACGCGTTGCGCCATGGGAAAAATGAGCACCGGATGGGCCGGTATGTTTGGGGGTTTGATCGATGCTGACCGGCGGAATTCACTCGGTCGCGGTATTCTGCGGCTCGCGCTTCGGCGCCGACCCGGCGTTCCGCGCCGCCGCGGCCGAGCTGGGCGCCGGCATCGCCCGGGCCGGCTGGCGGCTGGTTTACGGCGGCGGGCGCGTGGGCCTGATGGGGGTCACCGCCGATGCGGCGCTGGCAGGAGGGGGTGACGTGCTGGGCATCATTCCCGAGTTCCTGCAGCGGCGGGAGGTCGCGCATGGCGGCGTCGGCCGCATGGTCGTGACCGCAACCATGCACGACCGGAAGCGCATGATGTTCGACGCCTCCTCCGCCTTCGTCACCATGCCAGGCGGCCTCGGTACGTTCGATGAAACGGTCGAGATCACCACCTGGCGGCAACTGGCGCTGCACGACAAGCCGATCCTGATCTGCGACGTCGGCGGCTGGGCTCAGCCCTACCTGCGCATGATCGACGCCGCGGTGCAGACCGGATTCGCAGACCCCGATGCAGCGTCGTTATACGAGGTCTTGCCCGACGTGGCATCGGTCCTGGCGCGCCTGCACGAACTCCACCCCGCACTCACCGACGCGATCGACCGCGCCTGACGCTTGCGGCCCCGGCTATGGCGGTCTATACGCGCCGCTCAGTCGGGGCGTAGTACAGCCTGGTAGTACGCTTGCTTCGGGAGCAAGAGGCCGGAGGTTCGAATCCTCTCGCCCCGACCAATCCGCATTTTCTAACCTATTGTGGTGCAGGGACATTTCGGCAGAGCAAACGTTTATGTTCCCACATTGAGCCGTTATTGTTTCCCACTTTGGTCCCCATGTGTTACGCTTTCCGAGCGGCGGCTGTGCCCCGGGAGTGGACGCGAATGCTGCCACGACATGCCCGGCCTCGTGGACGGCGGCGAGCCAGATGTCATCCGGCGATCGGAAGTCGTTTCCGCCGATTTCAGCGAGGAGGTCGGTCAACTGCATCTCGCGACTTACGAGACGCACCCTCCGTCGCGCGCCACGGACGATCAGTTCGCCCCGCTGGCACCTGCTGCCGCCATCGCCGCGTCAGAAAGGTTCTCACCGACGAGGTCGTCGCCAAGACCAACCCGGCCTCGCCACCGCGAACTTCGACGCGATGACATCGGATCGTAAACCAGTCATCCTGCCTCGGTGCGAATTCCCGGACGGCCAGGTGAATGACAGCAAGCTTCTACGAACAGCCGATCCTCAATTCGCCGTACGAGCCGCCTTCGCGCCACCACGCGCTGGACGATGACGGCCAGCCGCTCGACGAGCCGCCGCGGGAAGGGCGCCGGCTGTCGAAGCTCATCACGCCCGTCCCGAAAGCCCGCAAGAAGCAGGGCAAGTCGAAACAGGGCACGTTCGTCATGCCGGACGCAAACGACCTGTCGACCGGCGATCAGGAATACAACCCCACCTGGGTCATCAACGAGGTCCGCAATTACGTCGCCGCCTGGCGCAGCCTGCCCAATCCAGGCGACTGGGGAGTGTCCCCCACGACGCAGCGCCTGCTCATGCACTGGCGGCAGCACGAGTTCGCGCAACAGAAGCCCTTCTTCTGCCAGATCGAGGCTGTCGAGACGGTCATCTGGCTGACCGAGGTCTCGACCCGCGACCGCCGTCATGAGCGGATCCGCAAGCACCTGGTCGGCGCAAACGAGCAATCCAAATCAGAGCTGTTCCGAACGGCGCTGAAGATGGCGACGGGCAGCGGCAAGACCACCGTCATGGCCATGCTCATCGCCTGGCATACGCTGAACGCGGTCCGGTCCCCGGCCAGCAGACTCTACAGCCGCGGGTTCCTGATCGTCACGCCGGGCATCACCATCAAGGACCGCCTGCGCGTCCTACAGCCCAACGACGCCGACAACTACTACGACCGCCGCGAGCTGGTGCCGCGCGACATGCTGCTGGATATGCAGAAGGCGAAGATCGTCATCCTGAACTATCACGCCTTCAAGCCGCGCGAGACGCTGGAGATCACCAAGACCGGGCGCGCGGTCCTCTTCGGCCGGGAGGAGGCGCCCCGCACGCTCGAGAATGACGGCCAGATGCTCAAGCGTGCCGCGGACGAGCTGATGGGCTTCAAGGGCGTCGTGGTCCTGAACGACGAGGCCCACCATTGCTACCGGGAGAAGTCCGACCGCGACGAGGACATCGGTGCGGACGAGCGCGAGGATGCCAACGCCAACGCGGAGGCCGCGCGCCTCTGGATCGGCGGACTGGAGGCGGTGAAGCGTAAGCTCGGCATCACCGCGCTATACGACTTGTCGGCCACGCCGTTCTTCCTGCGCGGCTCCGGCTATCGCGAGGGCACGCTGTTCCCCTGGACGGTCAGCGACTTCTCTTTGATGGACGCGATCGAGAGCGGCATCGTGAAGCTGCCGCGCATCCCCGTCGCAGACAACCTGCCGACCGGCGAAAGCCCGATCTACCGCAACCTCTGGGACCACATCGGCAAGCGCATGCCGAAAGCCGGGCGCGCCAAAGGCGGTAAGAACAACCCGCTCGACATCCCGAACGAGCTGCAGACCGCGCTCTACGCCCTGTATGGCCACTACGAGAAGGTCTTCGAGCAGTGGTCGATCGCAGGCATCGACGTCCCGCCCGTGTTCATCGTCGTCTGCAACAACACCTCCACGTCCGAGCTCGTCCACGAGTGGATCGCCGGCTTCGAGCGCGATGGCGAGGACGAGCAGACCCGGTTCCAGGACGGCCATCTGCGCCTGTTCCGCAACTACGACGAACATGGCGCGCGCCTGGCCCGGCCGAACACCCTCCTGATTGACAGCGAGCAGATCGAATCCGGCGAGGCGCTCGACCCGGCCTTCCGCACCGCCGTCGGCCCCGAGATCGAGGCGTTCCGCCGCGAGAAGATGCAGCGAGAGGGCGCCGGGAGTGGCGCGGACGCCATCTCGGACACCGAACTGCTGCGCGAGGTTATGAACACCGTCGGCCGCAAAGGGCGCCTGGGCGAGACCGTGCGCTGCGTCGTCTCCGTCTCGATGCTGACCGAGGGCTGGGACACCAACACCGTCACCCACATCCTGGGCGTCCGCGCCTTCGGCACCCAGCTGCTGTGCGAACAGGTGGTCGGCCGTGGCCTGCGCCGCCAGTCCTACGAACTGAACGCGCACGGCCTGTTCGACGCCGAGTACGCCGACATCATGGGCATCCCGTTCGACTTCGCCGCCCAGCCGGTCCTCACCAAGCCCAAGCCGCCCAAGCCCACCACGCAGGTCAAGGCGATCAAGGACCGCGATGCCCTCGAGATCATCTTCCCCCGTGTCACCGGCTATCGCATGGCGTTGCCGGATGAGCGGGTCGAGGCCGTGTTCACCAACGACTCGCGCCTCGAACTCACGCCCGAGCAGGTCGGCGCCTGCCGGTTCCGCATGGAGGGCATCGTCGGCGAGGGCGTGGACATGAACGTCGACGTGCTGGACAGCAAGCGCATCAGCACCATCGGCTACGAACTCGCCAAGCACCTGCTGTTCACCCGCTTCCGCGATGGCAGCGAACCCCCGCGGATGCACCTCTTCGGCGACATCAAGCGCATCGCGAACCGCTGGCTGTCGGACGGCTACCTTGTCTGCCTCGGTAGCACCAAGCCCGCGATGCTCTGCTACCCCGAGCTGCTGGATCGTGCCGCCGAGTTGATCTTCCTGGCCTGCCAGACCGACACGCCGGGCGGGGGCGGCATCCGCGCCATCCTCGACCCCTACACGCCCACGGGCAGCAGCCGCTTCGTCAACTTCTTCACGTCCAAGCCCCTGTTCACCACCGCGCCCACGAAGTGCCACGTGAACCACGTGGTGCTGGACAGCGACTGGGAGGCGGAGTTCGCGCAGGTCGCCGAAGCGCATCCGCAGGTGCTCGCCTACGTGAAGAACCAGGGCATGCAGTTCGAGGTATCCTACCGCGACGGCGCGCAGGCCCGGCGCTACTGGCCCGACTACATCGTCCGCGTCGATGATCGTCTCGCGCCCGTTCCGGGCGACGGCGGCGACGACCCGCTGAACATCGTCATCGAGGTCAAGGGCTTCCGGAACAACGACGCCCAGCTCAAGGCCGAGACCATGCGCGCCCGCTGGGTGCCCGGCGTCAACGCCCTCGGCACCCACGGCCGCTGGGCCTTCGCCGAGTTCCGCGACGTCTACGAGATCGAGGCCGCCTTTGCACAACTGGTTGCGGACGTCACAGGCCGTGCATGACCCATACGTTCCGCCACCCCGTCATCGCGAGCGAGGCCGCGGCTTGCAATGACCAGGGAAAGGCATCCAGCGGTTTACATGATGGCCAGCGCCCGCAACGGCACGATCGACGTCGGCGTGACCTCGAATCTGGTGCTACGCGCCTTCCAGCACCGGACTGCAGCCATCCCTGGCTTTACCGCCCGTTATGGCTGCAAGGTGCTGGTGTGGTTCGAACAGCACGCCGGCATGACCGCCGCCATCACCCGCGAAAAGCAGATCAAGGCAGGCTCCCGCGCGCGAAAGCTCGCGCTCATCGAGGCCGCAAACCCAACTTGGCGCGACCTTTATGAGGATATTCTCGGATGAGTCTGTCATTCCAGATCAAAGGCCATCATGTCCCGTCAACGCGAGCGCTTGCGAAGCGATCCAGAGCCTCGAACGCGCTCGTGCGGCCCTGGACTGCTTCGTCGCAAGCGCTCCTCGCAGTGACGACGGCGGAGCGAACCGGATCGAACATCAGGGAGGACGCAGCATGAAGCTTTCCTATGACGCCGAAACCGACAGCCTCTACATCGAGCTTCGGGCCGGACCCGGCACCGACACCCGCGTCGCCTGAGCGAAAGACCAGCAATGGCCCGCCCCCCACTCCCGCCTAAAACCAACCCGAAACGGGTCGAAACCCTCACCCATCCCGCGGACCACCGGCGCAACATCCCGACCGCCGAGTTCCAGTCGCTGGCGCAGCAGATGGAGGAGGGGGCGCCCGTGCCGCCGGCCCGCTATACGCGCGCGGCGCCGCTGCCGCCGGGCGAGACGCGGCCGCGCGACCCGGACCTCGATCCGCAGATCGTCTGGCGTGGCATGAAGATCAAGCTGACGCCCGCGCAACGGGCGCAGTTGCAGGAGACGGGCGAGATCGAGCTGGGCGACGCGCAGATCGTCTGGCGCGGCAAGGATACGCAGGACTGGTCCGACCTCGTGGTCAACCCGCCGCCGATCTACATCCAGGAGAAGGTGCACCCGAAGGCGATCATCGACGCCCTGCGCCGCGACGCGCGATTGCGGCAGGCGGAGGCCCGGCGGCAGGACTCCGACCCGGCACCCGACCTGTTCGCCGACTTCAATGGGCTGGACGACCCGGAGGCCAAGCTGGATTTCTACCAGCACGACCAGCACTGGTCGAACCGCATGATCCTGGGCGACAGCCTGCAGGTGATGGCGAGCCTGGCCGAGCGCGAGGGGCTGCGCGGCAAGGTGCAGTGCATCTATCTCGACCCGCCCTACGGCATCAAGTTCAACAGCAACTGGCAGGTGAGCACCCAGAGCCGCGACGTGAAGGACGGCAAGATCGCCGACGTGTCGCGTGAGCCGGAGCAGGTGAAGGCGTTCCGCGACACATGGAAGGACGGCATCCATTCGTATTTGACCTATCTGCGGGATCGGCTGACGGTGGCGCGGGAACTGCTGACGGAGAGCGGGTCGATCTTCGTGCAGATTGGGGATGAGAACGTTCACCGCGTTCGGGCGGTTATGGATGAGGTGTTCGGGGCAGAGAATTACATTGCAGGAATTTCGTTCATCAAAACGACCAGCGCAACATCGGAGTTCTTAGCAAGCACCTTCGACTATATTCTGTTGTATGGGAAGGATCGGAATGTTTTGAAGCATCGGCCAGTCTTCTTCATCAAAAGTCTCGGGGGAAAGGGAGCTAGCCAGTATGTCTGGGGCCGGACAACCAGCTTAGAAGATGTCCGTCTCGGGGGCGAAGTTGCGGTGGAGCATGTTCGGGTTTTCGCCGCTTCCGATATGAAGGGCCAATCTGGCGGGGCTAGCACACAGTTCTCAGTAGAACTTGCTGGTAGGTCGTTCCACTACGGAAAAGGGGGTTGGAAGACAAATCGCGTAGGCATCGAGCGTGCGCAGAAGGCAGACAGACTCAAGCCCATCGGAAATAGTCTCATGTACCGTCGTTACATCGATGACTTCTCCGTTTCCCCAATCGGAAATAGCTGGGATGATGTGTTGTCGACCGGCTTCTCAGATCAACGCTTCTACGTTGTACAGACTGGAGCTAAGGTCATCGAACGTTGCATCCTCATGGCCACCGACCCGGGCGACGTCGTGCTCGACCCTACCTGCGGCTCCGGAACCACGGCCGCCGTCGCCGAGCAATGGGGTCGCCGCTGGATCACCATCGACACGTCCCGCGTCGCTCTCGCCCTCGCCCGCACCAGGCTGATGGCCACCAAGCACCCCTACTACCTCCTCGCAGACAGCCCTGAAGGCCGCGCCAAGGAACAGTCCGTCTCCGGACGTGTCCAGCCCGACACGCCCACCCGCCACGACGTCCGCCACGGCTTCGTCTACGAGCGCGCGCCGCACGTCACCCTCAAATCCATCGCCAACAACGCCGAGATCGACGTGCTGTGGGAGGAGGCGCAAACGACGCTCGAACCCCTGCGCGCCACCCTCAACGCCGCCCTCGGCCGGACCGCCCCCACCCCGTCATTGCGAGGCGAAGCCGAAGCAATCCAGGAGCACCCAGCCGGATTCGTGCCGCATGGCCCTGGATCGCCACGCCGCCAAGCGGCGGCTCGCGATGACGGGGTGGGGCTAGCGCCCTGGGAGGAGTGGCAAATCCCCCGTGACCCCGACGCCGCCTGGCCCGCGGAAGCCAAGCAGGCCCACGCCGCCTGGTGGAACGCGCGCATCGAGCGGCAGCGGCGCATCGACGCCTCCATCGCCCGCAAGGCCGATATCGAATACCTCTACGACCGCCCCTACGAAGACCGCTCCCGCATCCGCGTCGCCGGACCGTTCACCGTCGAGAGCCTATCGCCCCACCGCGTCGTGCCCGCCGACGAGGACGAACTGCTAAATACCCCGGCCGCGGCCGAGCCGGACGGACCGCCCCGTCCGCAGGCGGCGCGCCGGCGCGGCGCCACCCCGCCCGTGGATTTCGCCGACATGGTGCTGGAGCACCTCCGCACCGCGGGCGTGCACCAGTCGCAGAGGGCCGACAGCATCCGCTTCACCAGCCTCGTCCCCTGGCCCGGCGTCTATATCGGTGCCGAAGGCCGCTTCCTCGATGGCAAGCCGGGGGAAGGCGAGACGGAACGACGGGCCGCGATCCTGTTCGGCCCCGAATTCGGCACCCTGTCCCGTACCGACCTCGTCACCGCAGCGCGCGAGGCCTCCGAATCTCGGTTCGACGTGCTGATCGCCTGCGCCTTCAACTACGACGCCCACGCGTCCGAGCTGACCAAGCTCGGCCCGATGCCGATCCTGAAGGCCCGCATGAACCCCGACCTGCATATGGCCGATGACCTGAAGAACACCGGGCGCGGCAACCTGTTCGTCGTGTTCGGCGAACCCGACCTGGTGGTGGAGACAGTCGAAGACCAACCCGACATGGTCCGCATCCGCATCCTCGGCGTGGACGTGTTCGACCCACAAACCGGAGACATTCGCTCCGGCGACACCAAAAGCATCGCCGCCTGGTTCATCGACACCGACTACAACGAAGAAAGCTTCTTCGTCCGCCACGCCTACTTCCTCGGCGCCCAGGACCCCTACAAGTCGCTCAAGGCGGCGCTACGGGCGGAGATCGACGAGGAAGCCTGGGCCACCCTCTACCGCGACGTCTCCCGCCCCTTCGCGCGGCCGGAGACGGGGCGTATTGCAGTGAAAGTAATCAATCACTTCGGTGACGAGGTCATGAAGGTGTTCAGCATATGAAGCACCTCGGCCAGCAAGAGGCTGCCGATATGGCGGTCCCAGAACAGGTGGCGCCGGCTGAAAAGCGGCGCGGACTTGCAGAGCAAAAGCGGCGGGCACTGTTCTGCCTCGGCATCGTCGCACTGATTTGGGCTACGACCTACGTTATTCCCTTCGCGCCTGGGTTGGCTGCGTTCTTAAGATCAGCCGCCGAGGCTGGACTGGTCGGAGGGCTCGCCGACTGGTATGCTGTGACCGCTCTGTTCAGGCACCCACTCGGCTTGCGACTACCGCATACCGCCATCATCCCCAAAAGCCGACAAAGGATAGCGGACGGGCTGGCTGCTTATATCGAACGCGAGTTCCTCCAGGCGGAGATGCTGGCGGAACGGCTGCGAAAAGCTGACGTGGCGAACATGACGGAGCGGTTCCTGCTAGATGATGAGAACCGCGGGAAGATCGTCAGCGCGCTAGTCGGGGGCTTGCCTCGACTGTTGTCGCCACAACGTGATACAACGATTATCCCTGCGCTCGCGGCGGCGATTCGCAATGCGGTCGGTGACACCGATTTGCGGCCTCTGTGCCTGCGAACGGTTAGTGAGGCATTGAAAAGTCCTGCGCTGGGGCGACTGGTCGGCGAGATCGCCGGGGCCGGCAAGATGGTGCTTGAACAGCATCGGGCAAGAATCATCGCCACGATCGGGCAGAATACGGGCCGATGGACGCCCGCCTTCCTGGACCGAAAAGTTGCGGAGGGCGTCTGCGACGCAGCAGACGCATACTTCACTGCTCTCGAGAATGATGGAAGTGACGAGCGGCTGAGATTTGAGCAATGGCTGAAGACACTGCCTGCTGAAATGGAGGCAAACCCTGCCATTCTGGAGCGGGCTATCACGGCCGCAAAGGGCGCCATGAAAGACCGCCAGCTTAATACGCTCGTCGGCTTAGTCTGGTGCGAGACACGTGATGCCGCGCTCGCGGATCTTAACTCGGAACAGTCAAAGATTAAGGCAGGCCTGGACGCGATCCTCTTGCAAGTGGCACGAGAGCTTGACAGCTACACGCTGCGCCGTGAGTTCAACGCCCGGCTTGAACGAACCCTTGTGACCAACGTCCCTTTATGGCGTCCTGAAATTGTCTCGTTTATTAAGTCGAGCTTAGCTCGATATGATCCGGCCGCGTTTGCGGGGCGTCTGGAGGCGGAGGTTGGAGGAGACTTGCAAATGATCCGCATCAGCGGAACGGTCGTCGGCTGCATCATCGGTGCCCTTCTCTATGGGGCAAACGTATTGGCCCATTGGGCATCCGTTTCGCTGCATGTCCTTTGATCATCGCGTTTACGATTGGAGACAAATTACGTGCAGTTCCTCACGGCTGAATGTGAAGGCGATCAATCATTTCGAGGAATCAGTTATGAAATTGTGGTCAGTTTAACATGACAGCGACCAGCAATGAATTCTCCCCGAGTGCCATCGTCGAGTTTTTAAAAAAAGTGTTCAACCTTTCGGTTGACGGTGTCACGGGGCTGACCGGGGCCGAGAAACTAGCAGAGGAATATCTCAAGGAAGCGAAAGGTGACGCCGAAGCAGCCATTACAAACCTGATCTGGTGGCAGACCGCACAGTCGAGTGCCCTCGGTTTCGGCCTCAATGTCGGCGGATTGATCACGCTACCAATCACCATTCCCGCCGATCTCGCCGCAACAGCGGTGCTCCAGCTTCGGATGGTGGCGGCGATCGCGCACCTTAGAGGCTACGACATTCGTAGCGATAACGTGCGAACGTTCGGGATCATGTGCCTCCTCGGCAGCGCGGTCGCGGAGATCGTGAAGGAGGCTGGCATTCAATTGGGCCTCAAGCTGACGGCTCAAGCAATTGGCCAAATCTCCGGGCAGACGATCATCACGATTAACCAGGCTGTCGGCTTTAGGCTGCTGACCAAGGCGGGTTCGACCGGCATAGCGAACCTGTCCAAGTTCGTTCCCCTGGTTGGTGGAGTTGTCGGTGGTTTGATCGATGGGTTCACGACAGCCGGGGCAGCGACGGCTGCGAAGCAGGTGTTCACTGCGTCGCCCAAAGATGCAGGTGACGCTGGCCCTGGCTTCGACCAAAATCCTACGTAGGATGGCGAAGCGGATGATACCGCGGTCACAGCGCCGGTTCAGTCTTGAGCCTCTGTCGCTGGCAGCAATCGACTTTGCAGATCCTATGATTGAGTTAGTCCGCGGCACGACCCTTCCACAGTGAGCGTCATGGATTTCCGAATTGCCGCCACTTTCACCACTTCTCTCGCACGTTTGCAGTCCGTGGAGCAGAAGGCGGCCAAGACGACAGCGTTCGATCTCCAGTTGGATCCTTCAGCGCCGGGGCTAAAATTCCACCGGATCGATCGATCCCGCGATCCGCACTTTTGGTCGATCCGCGTCAACGGCGACATCCGCATCATCGTCCATAAGACGGAGGCCAGCTTCCTGCTCGCCTATGTCGGGCACCATGACGACGCTTACACCTGGGCCGAGCGCCGCCGCATCGAGGCGCATCCGCGCACCGGGGCGATCCAGATCGTGGAAGTCCGGGAGCGCGTCGAGGAGTTCCTCACGCCGCCCGCGGCGCCGGCTGCCGAGGCGGAGCCGCTTCCCGCGAAGACAGTGTTGCCCTTCCAGTCTCTCTCGGCCGAGGAATTGCTGGCCGTCGGCGTCCCGGTCGATTGGACAGCGGACGTGCAAGGCGCGAGCGAGGATCGGTTCTTCGAATTGACGGAGCATCTACCGGCGGAGGCGGCCGAGGCGCTGCTGGAATTTGTCGGCACCGGGCGGTTGCGTCGTCCTGCGCCAGAGGTGCCTGCCGATCCGTTCGCCCACCCCGACGCCCTCCGCCGCTTCCGCGTCGTCGACAACCAGGAGGCGCTGGCGCTCGCCCTAGACGCGCCCTGGGAGCAGTGGGCGGTGTTCCTGCACCCGACGCAGCGGGGCGTCGTGGATCGCAGCTACGCAGGCCCCGCGCGCACGTCCGGCTCCGCTGGCACCGGAAAGACGGTCGTGGCCCTGCACCGCGCCGCGCGTCTTGCTAGGGAGGTGGGAGACGCCAAGGTGCTGCTGACTACGTTCTCGCAGCCCCTGGCGTCCGCTCTGGCGCGGAAGCTGGGCGTGCTGGCCGGCGGCGACGCGGCCGTGATGGGCCGGGTCACGGTCCTGCCGTATCGAATGGTGGTGGACGAACTCTATCAGCTGGCCTTCGGCCGCCGGGCGACTGTCGCGTCCGACGCCCAGGTGGACGATGCGATCGGCAAGGCTGCCGAGGCCGTGGGAGCAAAGGGGTTCACGCCGCGGTTCCTGCTGTCGGAATGGCGGCACGTGGTCGATGCCTGGCAGATCGCCGATGTCGAGGCCTACGCCAAGGTGCCGCGCCTAGGCCGCAAGAACCGGATGAGCGCCGGGCAGCGGGAGCGGCTCTGGCCCGTTTTCGCCGCGGTGCGCGCGTCGCTGGCCAAGCGCGGTCTGGCGACCTGGCCGGAAATCTATGGCCGGGCCGCCGGATATTACGCCGGGCGGCCGGCGAAACCATTCAGCCACATCGTCGTGGATGAGGCGCAGGACCTGGGTGTGGCGGAACTGCGGTTCCTTGCGGCGATCGCGCCGGCCGGGGCCGATGCGCTGTTCTTCGCGGGCGACCTCGGCCAGCGCATCTTCCAGCAGCCGTTCTCCTGGGCGGCGCTGGGCGTGGACGTCCGTGGGCGGTCCTCCACCCTCACGGTGAACTACCGCACCAGTCACCAAATCCGCCGCATGGCCGATCGATTGCTGCCCAACGCAGTCCGTGATGTCGACGGCAATGCCGATGAGCGCGACCGCACGGTGTCGATCTTCAACGGCCCGGCGCCAGAGGTGGTGCAGTCGGACACGATCGACGCCGAGATCGCGGCGGTGGCGGCCTGGATCGCCCAAGCACGATCCGATGGCGTGCTGCCGTCAGAGATCGGGGTGTTCGTGCGAACTCGCGCCGAACTGGCCCGCGCACGATCGGCGGCCGAGGCGGCTGGCCTCGGATGGATGGAATTGTCCGAGCAGGACGAGGACTCCGCAGGCCGCGTGCCCATCGGGACGATGCATCTCGCGAAAGGACTGGAGTTCAAGGCGGCGGCGGTCATGGCGTGCGATGACGGGGTCCTGCCTTTGCAGAGCCGCCTCGAGATCGCCGCCGACGAGACGGAGATGGACGAGGTGTATGAGACGGAGCGCCACCTCTTCTACGTCGCCTGCACTCGCGCCCGCGACCGCCTGCTGATCTCGTCCGTCAAGCCCGGCTCGGAATTTATCCGAGATCTATAAGATCACCGTCAGGACTGCGGGCAGTCCAGTCGCCTCCTAGCCTAGTAACCTGACGCGGCTTTGAAGCAGGGGAATGGCTGGACCGAAAGAAACCGCTAAAGCTTAAATGAGACATGGGGGCGGCATGGCGCGTATTAGGCAGATCGAAATCAGGCATTTTCGTGCCGTTTGATCCCTGTTTGGGCGCCTTGTCCTGGTCTGAATTGCCTGGTAGGGCCGGGTGACAGCGGCAAGTCGACGATTCTGGACGCCGTGGACCTGTGCCTGGGCGCGCGGAGAAGCGTCCAGTTCAGCGACGCCGACTTTCAAGCGCCGACACTGAGCAGCCCATTCACGTCGCGGTTACGTTGGGCGACCTTCCTGCGGGTATGCGGAGCATGGAGGCCTACGGCCAGTTCTTGCGCGGGTGGGAACCGGCCCTCGAATTCGTCGAGGACGAGCCGGGATCGGACCTAGAGACCGTCCTTACAGTGACCCTGGTGGTAGAGGCCGACCTGGAACCGGTCTGGTCGCTGTATTCCGAGCGTGCCGCCGCCGCAGGGACGGTGCGTAGCCTGATCTGGACGGATCGCGTCGCGGTCGCGCCCCTCCGCATCGGCGGTTCCGCACACGTGAACCTCGGCTGGAGACGCGGCTCCGTCCTTGATAGGCTTTCCGATGAGCGGGCCGATGCGACAGCGGCACTTGTCAAGGCTGCCCGGGACGCAAGGCGCTCGTTCGGGACGAATGCCGACGAGCAGCTCAAAGCGGTCCTGGCGACAGTCGAGGACGTCGCCACACGGGCCGGGGTTCCGCTCGAAGGCGGCGCGCACGCATACCTCGATGCCGCGTCCGTGTCGTTCTCCGGTGGCACAGTCTCCCTCCACGACGGCAGGGGCGTTCCGCTGGCGGGGCTGGGGACCGGTTTATCCAGGTTGCTGGTCGCCGGGTTGCAGAGGAAGGCCGCGGACCGAGCCGGGATCGCGCTCGTGGATCAACTCGAGCATGCGCATGGCCGACTACGACCTCGAGCTCGACCTGCAAACCCGCCCGCTCGACGACATCATCGAAGAGATCGCCCGCGACCTCAACGTCAACGCCCAAGAACGCAGCTGGCGCCACAAACGCCGCACCCCCAACCACCCTAGCCGACCTCCGCCACCGCGCCGCGCTTCCCCCTCTCCCCCCGGGAGAGGGACGGGGTGAGGGAAACAACCAGAGCAGTCTCAAACCCGTGTGGACTTCAGCCCACCAAAATCACCGGAACGAACCAAAACTGGAATAACCCCCTCCCATTTCAGGCCTCAAACCCGCCTCGCAGTCCTGAGCCTATCCACTCCGCTAGAGCACTTACCGACCAGGCGGCACGCCTGGACGGTAGGAGTGCTCGCCGAACTTGAAAAACTAGAGCCCAAGCCGACCCACTCCGGTCGGATTGGGCTCTAGTCCTGAGCGTATCGAAGGACGCCACGCCAAGAATGCCTCCTACAAGTGTAAGATCAACGGGCCGCGCAGCCCCGGCATTCCAGCCCAGGCGCGGGCGACGCTCGCCGAAGGCCTACCGCTTATGCACGGACCACAGCATCAGCCAGCGAACCGGAAAAACCCACACCACACCGGCCACCAGCCAGTACAGCGCCTCCAGCGTCCAATGGAGGCGCGGGAAGTAGTCCGGGAGGGTTATGGCCGTGACCATATAGGCGAGCACGAACAAGATCCCGGCGAGGGAGGCGGCGGTGGGTCTGGACATGGCCGGGCGTAACGCACCGGGCGGGATCGCGCCAGGTATTTGCCACCTACCGACAGGGCGTCTACACGCCGGGCATGGACCTTAAAGACCACATCCGCAGCGTGCCCGATTTCCCCAAGCCCGGCATCCTCTTCTACGACATCTCCACCCTGCTCCGGCACGCCGATGCGTGGCAGGTCGCGGTCGGGCGAATGGCCGGGCTGGTGCGCCGGCACCAACCGGACGTGCTGGCCGGAGTCGAAAGCCGGGGCTTTCTGCTGGCCGCCCCCCTGGCGCTGGCGCTCGGTTGCGGCTTCGTCATGATCCGCAAGCCTGGCAAGCTGCCCGGCGCCGTCGTGGGCCTCGACTATGACCTAGAATACGGCACCGACCGGATCGAGATCCAGGCGGACGCGGTCAGGCCCGGCGCGCGGGTCGTGGTGGTGGATGACCTCCTGGCCACCGGTGGGACGATGGCCGCCAGCATCGCGCTGCTGCGGCAGGTGGGTGCCATGGTGCCGGCCGCCGCCGTGCTGATCGAACTCACCTTCCTCGGTGGGCGGGGCCGGGTCGGGGTGCCGGTGGAGACGTTGGTCAGCTACGACGAGTGACCCTACGCCTGGGTGACCGCACGCTCCAGCGCGGCGGCGAGGTCTTCGATCCGGTACGGCTTGCGCAGCACCGGCATGCCGAGCGGCGTTTCGGCCGGGCCGCGTCCGGTGTAGCCGGTGGTGAGCAACACCGGCAGGCCAGGCCGGCGGCGGCGGACTTCGCGGGCCAGCGCTAGGCCGTCCATGCCGCCGGGCATCATAACGTCGGTGAACAGCACATCGACTGGGCGCTCATCCGCCAGCGCGCCCAGCGCCGCCGCCGCGGTCGCGACCCGGGTCGGTGTGTGGCCCAGCTGGCGCAGCATATCCACGACCAGGGCGGCCACGTCGTCATCATCCTCGCACACCAGCACGGCGCGGCGCTTCGACGGCACCGTGGTAGCCGCGGCCGGAGCCGCAGGCACAGGCATCGCCCGGGCCGAGACCGGCAGCAGGATCGTGATCGTCGTGCCCTTCCCCTCTTGGCTCTGCAGCCGCACGCTACCGCCGCTCTGCCGGGCAAACCCATACACCTGCGCCAAGCCGAGCCCGGTGCCCTGGCCGATGCCCTTCGTGGTGAAGAACGGCTCGAACACCCGCGCCTGCGTCTGCCGGTCCATGCCGGTGCCAGTATCACTGATCGACAGGCGGATGAAAGCGCCCCGCAAACCGTCCGGGTCCAGTCCGCCGCGCAGCTCCGCCAGCGCAGCCCTAATCCGCAGCGTGCCGCCCTGGGGCATGGCGTCCCGCGCGTTCACGGCGATGTTCAGCACCGCCAATTCCAGCTCCGTCGGGTCAGCCTCCACCGGCGGCAGGCCCGGCGTGATGTCGATATCCGTCACGATATCGCCGCGTAGCGCCCGGCGCAGCAGCTCACCCGCGCCATCGTCGAACCAGGCGGCGAGATCGACGGCTTGCGGCTGCAGCGACTGCCGGCGCGCCACGGTCAGCAGCCGTTTCGTCAGATCGCCGCCACGCTGCGCCGCGCGCCGCACGCTGTCGGACAACTGCGCCCGGCGTTCCGGGTCCCGCGAGCGTTCCATGAGCGTGAGCCCCGCCAGCACGACCTGCAGCAGATTGTTGAAGTCATGCGCGACGCCGCCGGTGAGCTGGCCGACCGCCTCGAGCTTTTGCGCCTGCCGCAGCCGCGCCTCGAGCTCGTTCCGTGCCGTCACGTCCCGCGCGACGCCCAGCAGGCGCCCGATCCGGCCTGCGCGGTCCCGGATAGGGGTGATGTTCAGCTCGAACTGCCGGGCCCCCTGCCCCAAATCCAGGGTCATAGCGTCATGCACGGGTGCGCCGGTGCTGACACATCGATGCAGCTGCGCCGTAACCTGGTCCGACAGCGTCGTGGGAAAGAAATCTTCGAGAGGCAGGCCGACCATATGGGTCAAGGCCTGCCCGCACAGCGCCTCGGCCCTCGGATTGGCGTCCAGCATGGTGAACCGCCCGTCTCCACTCGTCTCCAGCACGAACAGCACGTCTGGGAAAGCCTCGAACGCCGCGCGGAGCTGCGCCTCGCTCGTGGTCAACGCCTCGGTCCGCTCCGCCACGCGCAGCTCCAGCGTGACGTTCACGTCCCGCACGGCAAGCTGCCGCTCCCGCGCCCGTAACGCCGAACGTGCCGCACGCCCGAGCGTCTCGGCATTCAGCGGACGCTCGAGCAACAGCACGTTGCCCAGGCGCTCCAGCACGCTCAGATGCGTGGCCGAGCGGGGGCCAGCCTGTTTCGTGACCAAGACCAGCATCGGCAGGTCGGACCACGGCGGCTGCCGCTCCATGACCTCCAGAAACTCCAGCAACGCGGGACCGGATAGGCATTCCTCGGTCACCAGCACGGCGCCGCTTCGATCGAGTTGCATCAGCAAGGCCGGTAGGTCGGCGGCGGTCTCGGCTGCTATCCCGTTACGCGCCAGGACCTGCGTGATGACCTGCGCATCCCTGCCCCTGGGTGCCAGGATATGGATCGGGGCGGTCACCTCAGCCGGCCGGCTCCGCGCCCAGCAGGTCGCCGCGGTCCCCTTCCCAGGCCGGCATGCCGGACAGCACGCCGCGGAAGCCTAGTACCGCGTCGCCCACGAACACGCCGCGCTCGCCGATGCTGAACTCGCGGATGGTGCGTTCGTGCGCCGCGGTGCGGGTCTTCAGCACGGAGATGGCCTTCCGCACCTCGCCTTCGACCTCGAAGAAGCGCATGAGGATGATACTGTCGGCAAGGTAGCTGACGTCCACGGTGCTGCGCATGTCGCCGATCAGGCCGTGCTGGCCGAGCACCATGAGGGTCACGACGCCGCGGTGGTTGAGGTAGGTCAGCAGCTCGTGCATCTGCAGCAGGAGGTATTTCTCGCCGGGCATACTCTGTAGGTAGGCGTTCAGGCTGTCGATCACCACCATGCGCACGCCGTCCCGCTGCACGGCCTGGCGCACCAGGGCGGCGAAGGCGCCGGGCGACATCTCGGCCGGGTCGATCTGGCGGATGGTCAGCTGCTGGGTGGCCATGAACGGGCGAAGGTCGAGGCCGACGGTGGCGGAGCGGTCCAGCAGGGTGGCGAGACCTTCGTCGAACTGGAACAGCGCCGCGCGATCCCCGCGGGACACGGCGGCGTGGATGGCCGACGTGGCGATGGTGGTCTTGCCGGCGCCGGACGGGCCGATCAGCAGCGCGTTGGTGCCGGGCACCAAGCCACCGCCCATGAGCGAATCGAGGCCGGGGCTGCCGGTGCTGACTTTCTTGTTCACGAACTCGGCCGCATGCTCGTGCGCGACCAGCCGCGGATAGACCTCGAGGCCACCGGGGGTGATGGTGAAGTCGTGGAAGCCGCCGCGATACTGGCTGCCGCGCATCTTCACGACACGGAGGCGCCGGCGCTCGGTCCCGAACTCGATCGGCAGCTGCTCGAGGGTCAGTACGCCGTGGGCGACGCTGTGCAGCTTCAGATCCTCGGCCCGGATCGCCCGGTCATCCAGCAGCAGGACGGTGCAGCGGCGCTGGGTGAAGTAGTGCTTGAGCGCCAGCACCTGCCGGCGGTAGCGGAGCGGGCTTTGGGCCAGGAGCCGAAGCTCGCTCAGGCTGTCGAAGATGACGCGGGTCGGGTTCACGGCGTCCACCCGCTCCATCACGCGGCGAACCGTCTCACCCAGTTCCAGCTCGGACGGATGCAGCACGCTTTGCTCGGCTTCCGCGTCCAGGCCCTCCTCGGTAATGAGCTCGCACACGTCGATGCCGTCCAGCGACCAGCCGTGCGAGCGGGCGACGGCGTTCAGTTCGTCCTCGCCTTCGGACAGGGTGATATACAGGCTGCGTTCGCCGAGCGCCTTGGCCACCAGGAGGAATTGCAGGGCCAGGGTGGTCTTGCCGGCCCCGGGCGTGCCCTCGATCAGATAGACGCGTTCCGCCTTGATTCCGCCCAACAACACGTCGTCCAGGCCGGCGATCCCGGTCGATAGCGGGGGCCGGGTCATTTCAGTAAGGCTGGCGGCAGACATACGGCGTTCCCATGTAATAAGCGGCGTCAACGGTTCGACACCATAGCGGGTTCGAATTCGGCTGACGAGAATGCGGAGTGACCGATGCGCCTGTCCGTCCTGGACCAGTCCACGACCGTTTCGGGCCGCAGCCCGGATGCGAGTATCCGGGAGACGCTGGCGCTGGCCCGGCATTGCGAGGCCGCGGGCTATCACCGGTATTGGCTGGCGGAACACCATGCGAGTGCCAGCCAGGCCGGGACTGCGCCGGAAATCCTGATTGCCGCCATCGCCGCCACCACGCAGCGCATCCGCGTGGGCTCGGCCGGGGTCATGCTGCCGCACTATTCCGCGCTGAAGGTGGCGGAGGTGTTCCGGGTGCTGGAGGCGATCGCGCCGGGGCGGATCGACATGGGGTTGGGCCGGGCGCCGGGCTCGGACGGGCGGACGGCATTCGCGCTCAATCCACAGGCGGCGACGGCGGCGGATCAGTTTCCGGCGATGGTCAGGGACGTGCTGGCCTGGACCCGGGACGAGGCGCTGCCGGAGGGGCATCCCTTCCGTGACGTCCGGGCCGAGCCGGCGGGGCCCACCGCGCCCGGGCCGTGGATCCTGGGCAGTTCCGCCTACGGCGCCCAGATCGCGGCGCATTTCGGGCTGCCGTATTGCTTCGCGCACTTCATCACCGACGGGCACGGCGCGGCAGAGGCGCTGGACCTGTACCGGGACCTATACCGGCCGAGCCAGGCGTTTCCGGCGCCCGTGCCGGCGCTGGCGGTGTGGGCGATGGCGGCGGAGGACGATGCGGCGGTGGAGCGGCAGTTCGCGTCCCGCGCGCTATGGCGGCTGGGCCGTGACCGCGGCGTCTATACCCCGCTGCCGAGCCCGGAAGAGGCTTTGGCCTATGTGTATTCGGACGCCGAGCGGCACCGGATCGGCCGGCTACGGGAGACGGCGCTGGTGGGGACTGGGGCGGCGGTCGCAGACAAACTGGCGGCGGTGGGACGGCAGCATGGCGTGGACGAGATCGCCATCCTGACCACGCTGCACGACCCGGCGGCCCGGCAGCGCAGCTACACGTTGATCAGCGAGGCATCAGCGCGGCACGATATGGCGATGGCGGCCGAATGAGCCGCGCCATTGGCGGTAGCGGAACGTGCCGTATGCGACGGCGGCGGCGATGATCACGACCGGCAACAGGAAGGACAGCACCGTGAGTGCGAACAGCGCGATGGACGCCGCCCCCGCCAGCACCGCCACGAGTCCGGCGCCCACCAGCAGCTTGAACGACAGCGGCACGCCCGTCCGCGGCGGGGTGCGGAAGGCGCCGTCGGGGGTCATGTCCAGCAGCGGAGGAGTGCGTTCCATGGGTAAGACTTGGCTGCTATCCCTTGCTGCTTCAAGCCTTTTCGCAGGGCCGGCCATGGCGGCGGACTACACCCTGCTCACGACCGGCGCGTTCAAGCAGGCGGCGCTGGCGCTGGTGGCCCAATTCGAGGTGGGAGGCGACCATGTGACGATCGAGACCGACACGGCCGGCGGCGTGCTGCGGCGGATCAAGGCCGGGCACGGAGCGGACGTGGTGATCGTGACGCCCAACGTGATCGACGGGCTGATCGCGGACGGCACGCTGACACCGGGCAGCCGGCGGGATGTGGCGCAGGTAGGGATCGGCGTGGCGGTGGCGGATGGTGCGCCCCGGCCCGATTTGAGCAGCGCCGAGTCGTTCCGTGCCGCGTTGCTGGCGGCGCCGTCCGTGGCGATCGTGGATCCCGCGTCTGGGGGGTCCAGCGGGATCTACCTGACGGCGTTGTTCGAGCGGATGGGGATTGCGGATGCGATGGCGGCGAAGCTGGTGCGGGTGAATGGCGGGCTGGCCGCAACCGCCGTGGCGGATGGGCGGGCCAGCATGGCACTGCAGCAGGTGAGCGAGTTGCTAACCACGCCAGGGGTGGCGTTCGTGGGTCCGTTGCCCGACGCGGTGCAGAATGTGACTGTCTATAGTGCCGGGCTTCAGATGCATGCCAGCGCGGGTGCCGACCGGCTGCTGGCGTCACTGACCGGGCCCTCGGCCGCGCACATAATCATCACTAAAGGTATGCGGACACCACGTTAAGGTGGATAACGCTACACTCATCCACCCTACACGTGGAAGCTCTCGCCGCAGCCGCAGCGGCCTTTCTCGTTCGGGTTGCTGAAGGTGAAGCCGGAGGTTAGGTCCTTGACCTGGTAGTCCATCTGGCTGCCGATCAGGAACAGGCTCGCCTTGCGGTCCACCAGCACGGTGAGGTCGTGGTCCTTCACGATCTCGTCGCCGGGGCCGGGCGCCTCGACCCAGTCCATCACGTAGCTGAGGCCGCTGCAGCCCTTGGTGTTGACGCTGATGCGGAGCAGCATGCCCTGCTTGCCCTTGGCGTACAGGCCCGCCAGGCGGGCGGCAGCGGCGTCCGTCAAGGTCATCAGCGGCGGGAGCGCACGGCGGGTGCGGGGGGCGCTTTGCACGTCACTCATCGGGGCCTCCTCAGAACATATTCAGCGCGAGGCGCGCGTCTTCGGTCATGCGGCTAGGGTCCCAGGGCGGGTCCCAGACGGTGTCGACGTGGCAGGAGGTGACGCCGGGCACGGCCATGATGGCGTCCTGGACCTGCACCGGCAGCTCCTGCGCGCTGGGGCAGCCGGGCGCGGTCAGCGTCATTTCGACCTTGACCGCGTTGGCGTCATCGATTTCCACGGCGTAGATCAGGCCGAGTTCGTAGATATTCACCGGGATTTCCGGGTCGTACACGGTCGCGATGGCGGCCAGGAGCGCGTCCTCGGTCGGCTTGACCGGCGCGTCCACCCCGTCCGGGGTCCAGGCTTGCACGTCACTCACTGCTGCTCTCCTTCTCGCCACCCAGGGCCGCCAGCAGGGCGTTCCAGGGCAGCGTCACGCATTTGACCCGGCTTTGATACTCATGCACGGCCGAGAACGGCATGAGGCGCTGGTCACAATCCGGGCACGCGCCGGTCCGGGCCAGGATCGCGACCCCTGCGGCCGCCTGCCGGATATGGTCCGGGGTGGTGCCGGTCACAACCTCGCACATCAGGTCCGCGCTGGCGACGCTGATCTCGCAGCCGCGCGCCTCGAACCCGGCGTCCACCACCCGGCCGCCGTCCCGGCGGATGAACACGGTGACGCGGTCGCCGCACATGGGATTGTCGCCCCGTGCCTCGGCGTCATACGCGGCCGGGCGCCTGGCGTGCGTGGGGGCGCGGCCGTGCGTGCGGATTTCCGCGCTGTAGAGGTCGCGTAGCTCGTCAAACATGACGGGTCATGACTGGAAGAACTCCCGCACCCGCAGGAGCGTATCCGCCAGCACGTCGATTTCCGCGCGGGTGGTGTAGATCCCGGTGCTGGCGCGGGCGGAGCTGTCCACGCCCAGGCGGCGCATCAGCGGCTCGGCACAGTGATTGCCGGCGCGGACGGCGATGCCCTGGCGGTCCAGCAGCGTCGCGATGTCATGCGCGTGCGCGCCCTCCATCGTGAAGCTGAGCACGCCGCCGCGGTCCTGCGCCTGGCCGAGCACACGGAGGCCGGGTATGGCGCCCAGGCGGGCCAGGGCGTGCTCGGTAAGGTCCGCTTCGTGGGCCTGGATGGCGTCAAGGCCGATCGCTTCGACCCACTCGATGGCGGCGCGGAGGCCGATCGCCTCCAGGATCGCGGGGGTTCCGGCCTCGAACTTGTGCGGCACTTCGGCCCAGGTGCTGCGCTCGAAGCTCACGGAGCCGATCATGTCGCCACCGCCCATGAAGGGAGGCATGCGCTCCAGCAGGTCGCGCTTGGCCCATAAGACGCCGATGCCGGTCGGGCCATACAGCTTATGGCCGGTGAAAACGTAGAAGTCGGCGCCGATCGCTTGGACGTCGATGGCGCGGTGCACCGTGGACTGGCTGCCGTCGAACATGACGCGGGCGCCGTACTCGTGCGCGAGCGCGGCGATGCGGGCGGCGGGCGTCACGGTGCCCAGCACGTTGCTCATATGCGTGATGGACACGAGGCCCACCTTACCGTCCCGCAAGCAATGCTCGAGCCCGGCCATGTCGATCTCGCCCGCATCGGTAATGGGTGCGACGCGCAGCTCGATCCCGGTGCGATCCCGCAGCATCTGCCAGGGCACCAGGTTCGCGTGGTGCTCCATCTCGCTGATGACCACGGCCTGACCGGGCTGCATGAGCGCGCCGTAGCTGTGCGCCACCAGGTTGAACGCCGCGGTGGCGTTGGCGGTGAAGACGATCTCCTCCCGGCTGGGGGCGTTCAGCAGCCGGGCGGCGGCGTCGCGGGTGCCTTCATAAACGTCGCTGGTCCGCTCGCTCATCCAATGCAGGCCGCGGTGCACGTTGGCGTATTGCGTCTCCATCGCCTGCACCATCGCGTCGATCACGGCGCGGGGCTTCTGCGCGGAGGCGGCGCTGTCGAGGAAGACGAACGGCTTGCCGCGGATGGTTTCACCCAGGATGGGGAACTGGGCGCGGATGCGTTCGACGTCGAAAACAGGCTTCGTGATGGCGTTCATGCGCGGGCCCACCATTGCTCGATCGCGGCCTCCAGCATGGCGCGGGCGCCGTCATGGGTGACCGGCTCCATCGCCTCGGTCAGGAAGGCGCGGACCAGGATGGCGCGGGCCTCGGCGCCGGGCACGCCGCGGCTGCGGAGGTAGAACAGCTGATCCTGGTCCAGTTCGCCGATCGTGGCGCCGTGGCTGCATTTCACGTCGTCGGCGTAGATCTCCAGCTGCGGCTTGCAGTCGATCTCGGCGTTGGGCGACAGCAGCAGGGCCTGGTTCATCTGGTAGCCGTCGGTCTTCTGCGCGATGCGCGCGACCTCGATCCGGCCCTGGAACACGCCGCGCGCGTGGCCGTCCAGCACGTTCTTGACCGTCTGGCGGGAGCCGCAATCCGGCGCGTCATGGCGGACGACGGTGGTGATGTCGCCGTGCTGCTGCCCGGTCAGCAATTGGGCGCCGTTCAGGTGCACCATGCCGTGCGGGCCGTGCAGGCGGGCGTGGATCTCGGTGCGGGCCAGCCGGGCGCCGAGGGTGAGGACGAAGGCGTCATACGTGCCATGCTCCGCGACTTCGGCGTAGGTGGTGTTGACGTGGAACGCCTGCGCGCTCTCTTCCTGCAGCCGCACGTGGGTGAGCGTGGCGTGCGGGGCGATCACGGCCTCGGTCACGGCATTATGCAGGTAGGTCCCCTGCCCGCGCGCGACCTCGATCACGATGAGCTTGGCGCCCTCGGCCAGGTGAATGCTGTGGCGGGGGTGAAAGGCGATGGGGCGGTGGCCGTCGGGCGCGATGTTGACCAGCATGACCGCGCCCGCGTCCACGCCGGCCGCGACATGCAGCTGCACGCCGTCCTCGGCCAGCATGGTGTTGAGCGCGACCAGCGGCTCCGTCAGGCGCGGGAGGGTGCCGAAGTCCGGGTGGTCGGCAAACCGGGTGACGGTCACATGCTCCGGCAACACCGACAGGTCGGGGCGGAACCGGCCATCGATCAGCACCAGGCGCGGGCCATCCGGCACCGCGCCCAGGGCGGGGGCGTCCGACACCTCGGTCAGCGGCTCCTGAAAGCTGCTTTCGGCGAGCGGGCGGAGGCTGGTGTAGCGCCAAGCCTCCGACTTCACGCTCGGCAGCGCGAAGGCGGCGGCGGCGGCGGCACGGAGCGCGCGGTCGCCGGGCAGGCGGGCGCGGAAGGCGTGGTAGCGGGTGACGAAGGCGTCGGCGCCGGTGGGGGCGAGCTGGTTCATGCCGCCGCCGCCACGACGCCGGCATAGCCGCTCGCTTCCAATTCGCGCGCCAGTTCCGGCCCGCCCGAGCGGATGATGCGGCCGGCTGACAGCACGTGGACGCGGTCCGGCACCAAATGGTCCAGCAGGCGCTGGTGGTGGGTGATGACCAGGGCGGAGAAGTCCGGGCTGCGCAGCGCGTTCACGCCGTCCGCCACGATCTTCAGCGCATCGATGTCGAGGCCGCTATCGGTCTCGTCCAGAATGGCGAGCTTGGGGCGGAGGATCGCCATCTGCAGCACCTCGTTCCGCTTCTTCTCGCCCCCGCTGAAGCCCACGTTCACGTTCCGCTTCAGCATGTCGTCCGGCATAAGCAGGCGCTTGGCCTCGGCCCGGGCGAGGCGGAGGAAGGCGACCGCATCCAGCTCCGCCTCACCGCGGGCGCGGCGGATGGCGTTCAGCGCCGTGCGGAGGAAGTTGGCGTTGCCGACGCCGGGCAGCTCGATCGGGGCTTGGAAGGCCAGGAACAGGCCGGCGGCCGCACGCTCCTCCGGCTCCATCGCCAGCAGGTCCTTGCCGTCGAACGTGACGGTACCGCCGGTGACCTCGTAGCCCTCGTGGCCGGATAGCACGTAGCCCAGCGTGCTCTTGCCCGAGCCGTTCGGTCCCATGATGGCGTGCACCTGGCCAGCCGGTAGATCGAGGCTCAGACCGCGTAGGATGTCTTTGTCCGCAATCTTTGCAGACAACTCGTGAATAGACAGCATCAGCCCACAGACCCCTCGAGCGATACGGCCAGCAGCTTCTGCGCCTCGACCGCGAATTCCATCGGAAGTTCCTTCAGCACGTCCTTGCAGAACCCGTTGACGATCAGGCCGACTGCGTCTTCTTCGGACAGGCCGCGGCTGCGGCAATAGAACAGCTGGTCTTCGGCAATCTTGGACGTGGTCGCCTCATGCTCGACCTTGGCGGTCGGGTTGCGGCTTTCGATATAGGGCACCGTGTGCGCGCCGCACTGATCGCCGATCAACAGGCTGTCGCATTGGGTGAAGTTCCGGGCGCCGGACGCGCGCGGCAAGATGCGCACGAGGCCCCGGTAGGTATTGTCCGACCGCCCGGCGCTGATGCCCTTGGAGACGATCGTGCTCCTCGTATTCTTTCCGATATGGATCATCTTGGTGCCGGTATCGGCCTGCTGCCGGTTATTGGTGACGGCGACGGAGTAGAACTCCCCCACGCTGCCTTCACCTTGTAGGACGCAGGACGGATACTTCCAGGTGATGGCGGACCCGGTCTCGACCTGGGTCCAGCTCACCTTGCTGCGCGCCCCGCGGCAGGCGGCGCGCTTGGTCACGAAGTTGTAGATACCGCCCTTGCCGTTGGCGTCCCCGGGATACCAGTTCTGCACGGTCGAATACTTGATCGTGGCATCCTCGAACGCTACGAGTTCCACCACCGCGGCATGTAGCTGATTTTCATCCCGCATCGGCGCAGTGCAGCCCTCGAGATAGGAGACGTATGCGCCGTCATCGGCGATGATCAGCGTCCGCTCGAACTGGCCGGTGTTCTTGGCGTTGATGCGGAAATAGGTGCTGAGTTCCATCGGGCAGCGCACGCCCTTGGGGATGTAGACGAAGCTGCCGTCGGTGAACACGGCCGAATTCAGGGCGGCGAAGTAGTTGTCCGATGTCGGCACGACGGTGCCCAGATATTTCTGCACCAGCTCCGGATGCTCACGCACCGCCTCGCTGATGGGGCAGAAGATCACGCCGGACTTGGCCAGCGTGTCGCGGAAGGTGGTCGCGACGGAGACGCTGTCGAACACTGCGTCCACGGCGACGTTGCTGCCCAGGTTGGGCACGGCGTCCGCACCCTCGACCCCGGCCAGGATCGCGCGTTCCTTCAATGGGATGCCCAGCTTCTCGTACATCGCCAGCAGCTCGGGATCGACGTCGGCCAGGCTCTTGGGCGCCGGGCGCTTGGGGGCGGCGTAGTAGTGGATGTCCTGGTAATCGATCTTGGGATAGCCGACCTTGGCCCAGTTCGGCTCCTCCATGGCCTGCCACGCGGCGAAGGCGGCCAGGCGCCATTCCAGCAGCCATGCCGGCTCGTCCTTCTTGGCAGAGATCATGCGGACCGTGTCCGTGGTCAGGCCCTTGGGGGCGATATCCATCTCGACGCTGGTCTCGAACCCCCACTTGTAGCCGGACTGGGTAAGGGCGGAGACGGTGTCGATCGTTTCGGCGACGGCGGGCATGGCTGATCCTACTCGGCGAGGTGGATAGGGCGGGACGGGGCCGGCATGTGGGGCGGAAACGCCCGGGGGACAGAGCGGTCGAGGTCGGCAAGGCTGATGGCCGACAGCGCGGCGCGCACGGCCGTGTTGACCGGGTCCCAGCGGCCGCGGACGGGGCAGCACCGCTCCGCCTCGCACCCGGCGCCCGAGCCTTCGACGCAGGCGGTGAGCGCGATCGGGCCGTCGATGGCGGTTACTATCTCGGCCACCGAAATCTCGGACAGGCTGCGCGCCAGGCGGTAGCCGCCGCGGGCGCCGCGCTGGCTGATGACCAGCTGCACGGACGCCAGGGCCTTCAGCACCTTGGCCACCGTCGGCTCCGGCACGCCGGTCGCCAGCGCGATGCCCGGCGCCGTCTGGCACGCTTCCCCGCGCGACAGCCGGACCAGGACGACGACGGCATAGTCCGTGAGTTTGGACAGTTTCAGCATGCACGTTCCACAAATCGGACCTGACGGGTCCGGATTGATCTCAAATGAGCAATCCGGCGGCTGGCGTCAAGGGTTCGAGGGGGCCTAAGTTTCGGATGGTGCTTAGGGATGGATCGTAACGGCTTCGGGCTTAGCGCCGCCGGGGTCCCAGACCTGGTCCCAAACTTGGTAGATGTCAGAGCAACGCAGTGTGGTCGTTCCGACACAAAAGTTCACGGTGACGATAGCCCGGCCCGTCCTGTCGAGCGCCAAGTCGAAGCTCGTGTCTTTGATCCTCACGCTGAACCCTCGTAGCGAGCCGGTTCCCCATCTTTCGGACCTGATATACGCGAGCAATGCACGACTTATTCGAGCAGGTTTGATCGAAATTCGATGACAGAGCCGATCGAAGCATAGCTCACCTGGTCTAGCCGTGATCCGCTGACCCGGCTGCGGCAGGGAGTTGACGCTCCACCCGCTTTCCAATTCGAATGGGCCGAAAGGGGGGCTATCGCCAACTCCGTCCAGTTCAAGCGCTTGCCACACACCTCGCAGGACGATCGGATCGAGGTCAGCGATGCCTGCGGTGCCCCGGCCCACGGCTTCGGTCGCAAGGAGAGCATCCATGTATTCTTGCCGGGCTGCGTAGGCCGACTTGAGACAGTCTTCTGTCCCGGACGCGCACGACCGGTCCCGCTTGACGATCCATCGTAGTTGCCGAGCGATCAGCAGTGATTTTGCAGCCGGGGATAAATGAGCGATGACTTGATGGTAAGCTGAGGTTACGTTTCCGTCTGCTTCTCGGAGACGAGGGTTGTTGCAGACTTCATGTCCGACGCGGCCGGACGCATGGTGGCATTTCATCGCGTTTGCTGGGCTAGAGCGGGGTGCCAACAACGCATTTTGGTCGTTAATGACGTTTGCTTGGTAAGATATCCCAAACTGCAGATAAGCGGCCAATGTTGCGTTCGTCAGCCGTCTCATCGCATGAATGGCTCTCTTACTGCTTGAAATCAGAAGCGACAAACGAAGTTATTTGTCAATCATCTCCACAATGCCTGTGCCGGATGACTTCGGCTGCCAGACCTGGTAGAGCAAGGCACACTCCTGTGGGTCGCGATCCAGGCATTTGTTGAATTTGGCCAATATTCGGCCGTCTACTCCAATCACTAAATCGAAGCCGATCCATTTCGAAAAAATGACGCTATATGCAGCTCGAGAAGGTTTTAACTTAATTCCAGCCACGGAAGCCAAGTTCTGTAACACAGGTGTAAGCGGACTCCGCGCAAGACCGGCAACTTGGCAATCCTTATCGTAACAAAGCCTACCCCGATATCCCGTAATAACCTGGCTGGGCGCGGGTAAACGAGCAAGTTTACCTTCTTGATTCAAACTATCTTCGTCAAGCCGAAGTGTTCCAGAGTATCTTACGAAGCTACCAGAAACCCAAGCGCCGCGAAACGTTAATGGATTTATGCTTGAAATTACACCAGGACCGATATCTGAACTACGGGCAGCAAGTGCATCAAGCTGCTCTTGCCGTAATGTATAACTTGACGAAAGACAGGAAATCGAAGCGGCGGCGCATAGACGATCCCGACTTTCTAACCACCGCCTTTGCTGAGCGGCAAAGCGCTTTCTCACTAGACCCTCAGTTTGGTCGTAGATTGATTCATATTGAGCGGACAGCCTCGCGTCCGCTTGTTTCAGGGCTGGATCAGCACAGATCGTTTGCTCAACGCCCCTTCTAGCCCGACTGCAATTCATGGGCGCCGCCGCCATGGGAGCGCTGAACCCAAAAACTATGGCTATCACGGTAAGTCTAAGTCGAGTTCTCATAGCTCATCAACGGGCCAGCTAAGTCCGTAGGATCCCAGCAGCCGGGCCCACGCCGGCGCTATCTGGAAACACCGTCGCCAGCGCTGCCGGGGATAGGCCTAGGTGGGATGACAGGATGCCCTTGCCGAGCGCGCGTAGGTCGAGGGTTGGTTGCAGGTCGCGGTTCTCGAAGAGGGCGCCCTGCTTCAGGGTGGGCCATGTCGCCATGACCCGGCCGCCCGCCACGCGCCCGCCGGCGACGAACGCCGCGGTGCCGGTGCCGTGATCGGTGCCGAGCGTGCCGTCGGCACGGACGGTGCGGCCGAATTCGGTGATCACCAGCACCACCGTCTGCGCCCACGCCTCGCCCAGACCGGCTTTTAGCGCCACCAGCCCGGCATCCAGTTCCTCGAGTGCGGCCGCGATGCGGGTAGGCTGGCTGGAATGCGTGTCCCAACCCTCGAGCTCCATCCCCGCCACGCGCGGCCCGGCGGGCGCCGAGAGCAGCTTGGCGGCCGACGCGCAGAGCGTCGCGAATGCACCCTGGCCCGCCGCCGGCAGGCCCGAGGCGAGTACCTCGTCGGAAAAGCCCCGCTCGCGCAGCGCGTTCCGCAAGGCGGGGCCGGTCACGGCGTCATGCGCATGCAACGCCACCACACGCTGATAGAGGTCCAAGTCCAGCGGGTCGAACGTGGCGGGGGCCCAGGTGGCCACCGGGCTCGCGCCCCGGAGGATCAGCGGCACCGTCACGCTGACCGCCACCGCGGACTGCTCCGGCCCGGGCAAGGCGGCCAGGGTCCGGTTGAGCCAGCCGCTGTCCATGCGCCGGTCCACGCCACTTTCCAGGTAGTCCTGAGCCTCGAAATGGCTTCGGCTGCGGTAGTGCCCGGCGACGGCGTGCACCGGCAGCAGCTCACCCGCGCGATACAGGTCATGCATTCCCACGAGCGCGGGGTGCAGGCCGTAGAAGCCGCCGAGGTCGAGCGATCCGCCGGGCTGCCCGGGCTGCGGCGGCACCAGCTCGGGCCGCCAGCGGACGAGGTCCGGATCGCCATACGGCACAACGGCCGCGAGCCCGTCCATGGCGCCGCGCAGCAGCACGACGACCAGGCGCTTGTCGGTATCCGCCGCCGCCATCGCGAGCGAGGCCCGGCCCAGTACCATGGCGCTGCCGAGGCCCAGCAGCGCCGTGCGCCGCCGGATGGAAGGCAGGTGCTTCATCGCCGCATGAACTCCGGAGACGCCATGAGGCAAACCATGCCGGCGCGGCGTGATCCGGCGAAGCGGATGGCCTGCAGCGTCTCGGCGCGCAGATAGGGGCCGAGCACTAGGTCGGCGACCTCCGCCGGGTCGGGGTCGGGATGGCGGTAGGACACCTTGCTCGCAAGCTCCGCCCGACGCAGCAGCGCCTCCGGCCCGGCCCAGGCCTCGGCCCGGTCGGCCCAGCCATCCGGCAGCGGCGGGGTCCAGAGCGGCTGGCCCAGCCCCGCCATCATCTCGGCCGCGATGTTGGTCGTGACCGGCGTCGCCTCCACGGCGCGGGCGCAGGCGGCGACGTAGTCGATCGGTGGCCGCAGCTTGGTCAGCGGCACCCAGGCGCCCGGCAGATCGATCAGCGCGAGGGCGGCGGCGCCCAGATCGCCCCCGGTGTCGCGCAGCGTGCCGGCGACCGTCCGTACGGCGTCGGGCGGCGGAATGTCGGCCACGAAATGGCGGACGAGCTTGGTGGCAATGAAATCATGCGTCGCGGGATGATTGGCGAACCAGGTCAGCGCCTCGATGCCGCCCTGCTCGCCTTCGGGAAAGCTGTGGCCCATGACCGTCTTGGCGCCGGGCTGGTGCGCGGCGGGGTCGAAGGCGAAGCCGGGCTCGGCGCGGGCGAAATCGATCGTCCAGCCGGTGATGACCTGCGCGAAGCTAGTGACGTCCGCCTGGGTGTAGCCAGACGCCGGGCTCATGGTGTGCAGCTCCATGCACTCGCGGGCGAGGTTTTCGTTGATTCCCGTGCCTTTCGCGCGCCCCACCGCGCTGTTTGGCCCGGTGGAGGACCAGTTGTCGAGATACATGAGCATCGCGGGGTGGCGCATGACGGCCAGCAGCATGTCCTGGAACTTACCGGTCACGTGGGGCCGGATGGCTTCGCGGACATAGGCGCCAGCCACGGGCTTGCATTCGAGCCGGGTCAGGCTGATGGCGAAGTGGTTGCTCCAGAACCAGACCAGGCGCTCGCGGAACGGGGCCGGGGTGACCAGGGCGTTGTTCATTTGGCCGATCTTCTCGGACCGCAGCGTCCGGTCCACCCGGCTCCCGTCCGGCAGCGGCTCGACGCTGTCCTGGCGCCAATCCTGCAGGCACTGGGCGGTGGTGCGGGCGCCGGGCAGGGAAAAGGTGTCGGGCCCGGCGATCTGGCTGCGCAGCCAGGCCTTAGGATCGTCGGGCACGGGATCGTCCCCGCGGCGCCCGAGGCCGAACCGGATCAGCGCCTGAGCTTGTGTCTCGTTCATCGAACTTACTTCGGACGGCGTGGCTGGCGAAACAAGCCCAGGTCTTTAGCCATGCCGCGTCAGATTCCGTTCGTGAGCGTCCCCGTGAAAATCACAGGCCCGGTCGGCTTGCCGGTGGGGGAGCCGCCCTGAGGTTCCAGCGACACGGCGAGGATGGTGCCGGCCGAGGAGCGGACGCGGAGGCGGACCGTGCTGGTAGGATCTAGCAGGCCCAGGCTCACCGGTGGCGCTGGAGCGGGCGAGAGAGCCCAGAGTTGAAGCGAGCGTCCAGACGGCGCGGCGGCTTGCGGCAGGGCATAGACGGTGCCGATCCCTAAACTATCGACCCGCACGATAAACGCCGCCGGTTGCAGCCCGGCCGGGGACAGCGCGGCCAGCAACGGGTCCGACACCTGGGGCGGGGGGACAATGATATACGCCGCCAGCCCGGCCGCTACGATGGTCATGGCCGCGGTCATGAAACGCCAGAACGGCGCCGGATTGGCCGGTTTGGATTGCGAGCGCGTCGGTTTCTTGACCGGCTTGGCCATGGTGTCCTTGGCTGCGCTGGTCGCGAGCAGCAGGCGCTGCCATAGCTCTGGCGGCGGTGACGCGGCGGGCACGCATTCGGCCAGCGGCGCCAGACGCTCTTCCCAAACGACGATGCGGGACCTCAGCTCGGCGCGGGGGGCGCGGGCCAGCAGCGCGGCGCGCTCGTTATCGGACAGGCTGCCCAGCACGTATTCCGCCGCCAGCAGGTCGAGATCGTCCGGCACGCCGCTGTCGGGTGGGGTGAGCCGGGGACCCTCGGGGATGAGGCTCATGCGGATTCTTTCGTAAGGCAGAGCCGGAGTGCGAGCAACGCGCGGCGTATGCTAGACTTTACGGTGCCGAGCGGCTGGCCCACGCGGGCGGACACTTCGGCATGCGTGAGGCCCTCCACGAACGCCAAGACGATCAGGCGGCGACGGTCCTCCGGAACTTCACGCAGGCATCGGTGCAGGCCGTGGCCCTCCTGGGTTGCCAATAGGCGGGCGAGCGGGTCGGGAGCGGTGTCGACCTTATCCGGCACCTTGTCGGTCACGACCTCTCGCCCCCGGCGCCGGGCGGCGTCCATGGCGCGGTAGCGGACCAGGCTGAGCAGCCAGGCGCGTCCGCTGCCGCGGGAAGGGTCATACCGGGACGAATTGCGCCAGACTTGGAGCAGGGCGTCATGGACGGCATCCGACGCAAGTGCGGGTTGCCGCGTGATGCGCAATGCTACCCCGTATAGAGTCGCGCCTTGCTGTTCATACAACTTGCGGAAGGCTACGGCGTCCTGGGTAGCGCAGTGGGCGAGCAACACAGCGACCTCATCAGGCGGGTTGAAGGCGTCGGCTGCTTTCATCATGCAGACGTTATTGCCCGGAGGGAGCGTTGCAGCAAGGCGCGGCTGCCACATTGTGGCGGCAGCCGCGTCGCGGCTCACGCTGGCAGGAGGACTTTGTCCACCACGTGGATCACGCCGTTGCTCTGAAACACGTCCGCCGTGGTAACGTGCGCCATGTCACCCTTGCTGTCGGTGACGGTAACGATGCCCGCGATGACGGTGACGGTGAGCGCCTCGCCCTCGACGGTTTTCAGCATCGCCTTGCCTCCGCCGGCCTGGACCATGCGCATCAGTTCGGCGGCGTCGAGCTTGCCGGGAACGACGTGGAAGGTCAGCACCTTGGTGAGGGTGGGCTTGTTCTCAGGCTTCAGCAGCGTATCGACGGTGCCGGCCGGGAGGGCTGCGAAGGCGGAGTTGACGGGTGCGAACACGGTGAACGGCCCGGCGCCCTTCAGCGTGTCCACGAGGCCTGCGGCCTTTACCGCCGCCACTAACGTGGTGTGATCCTTGGAGTTCACGGCGTTGTCGATGATGTCCTTGTTGGCATACATCGGCGCGCCGCCGACCATGACCTGAGCAAAAGCCGGTTCAGCAGCAGTTAACGACAAAGCCAGCAACGCCAGCTTGTGGAACTTGTTCATGTGTGGCCCCTATTGGATTGAACACGCTTGTCAGCCGGGGCGCTTTCGTCTCTGCGTTACCGTCCAACGATCACATTACGGGGCAGCTTCGGATTTGGATGCAGTTTGTTAGGCCAGTTCAGTGCCGTAAGAACTGCCGCCCTGCCGGCCTAGTCTGATCTCGCCGTCTTGTTTGCAAAGTTGACGGGGTGCGCCGGTCCCGGCAATCGCCCCGCCTTGCCACGCCGTTCAGATTGTGACGGACGCATCCTGCAAGCCCGACATACCAGCGCGAAGCTAGTGTTAGATCTTCGCAAGAAGCTTGCAAGTCGGCGCCCTGCCTGCAACCCGGGCCTTGCCGGAAAGCTGGCACAGAACTTTCACGCTACGCAACCGCGCCGTATGCGAACACTCAGGCCGTTGCTGCCAGCTTTTGGGAGACTTGAATGCCGCAGTACGAGCCGCCGAAGGCAAGCCTTGAACGGCTAGGCCAGGTAACCGCTTTGATCGCCGATCCGAGAACCCGAGAGATTCCGACTGGGTCTTATAAAGGCGCACACCGGATCTTTAGACTGCCTGGAGGTGAAATAGTTTCGGACTCGGGGCTCGCAGCCGATGCGGACGGTTCGAGATACTATCCTCAAGACCGCGACGGAAAATATGGGACTGCATTGACGCTCGACCGCAAGCGCAACAGCATCCTTGATGCCGCCTCTATTCCATACATTGCATTCTGCTCCGTTTTCGCAAAACATAATGGCTTCAGCAAAGGCGATTACGCCGTCATCATATATAAAGACCGGCTCTGCTATGCCTTCTATGGCGACGTGAGCGGTCATGCAACATTCGAACATGGCGGGCTCGATTTGCATCAATGGAGCTTCGGTGAGGCGTCGATTTGCGTTCATTTAGCACTGGGGCACTCGGTCCTATCGCACAATCGTCCGCACGGCGCGCCCCGGGGTTCTCAGGCCGTTAACGGGCTATGGTTCACGAATACCGGGATCCCATCAGATGTGATCACCATCGTGTTCCCACATTCGGGCGACGGAACGGGGCACAATGCGGCCACGGTAGAGGCGCACGCAAGGCCGCTCTGGGAAGCGTTGCGCGGCGGTGGAATCGCGAAATCCTAGCCGGACCCTGAAGCCCCTTGGACTAGTATGCCCTAGCGGTCAGCCGGGCTATAATGATGGCTATGCCGGACTCTACTCATCGCGCCGTCTTCGCCCGCCATGCTGCGAGCCTGCTGGTGTGGCGGGATGCGGCCGATGGGCCGGAGGTCTTGATGGGCATCCGGGGCGCCGGTGCCCGGTTCGTGCCGAACCGGCTGGTGTTTCCGGGTGGGGCCGTGGATCCCGGGGACGGACATGCCGCTGCCGCACAGGAGCCGCGGGCGGATGTGCTGGCGCGGCTGGGGCGCATCCCGCGGCTGGCCCGCGCGCTGATGATCGCGGCAGCGCGCGAGCTGGAGGAGGAAGTGGGGCTCTCACTTGCGTTGTCACCGGGGCAGCCGCCGGACTTGTCGCATATGGATTATCTGTGCCGGGCCGTGACCCCGCCGCGGCAGCCGATCCGGTTCAATGCGCGCTTCTTCGTGCTGCCCTCCACCGCCACCCACGGCACCCTCCGAACGAGCGAGGAGCTGCGGGACGTGAGGTATTTTCCGGTGCACGAAGCGCTGACGCAGGATTTGATGCTGGTGACCGGTGAGGTGTTACGGCGCTTTTTAGAATGGCATGCCCTGCCAGTGCCGGCGCGCCGGGCGCGGACGGAGACGCCGCTGTTCCGCGAAAAGAATTGGCGGCGGGAGACGCTGCTGCGCTAGGCCATAAAGCCTAGCACGGCGGCCAGAAACGCCTCAGGCGCGTCCGCATGCAGCCAATGCCCGGCGTCATGCAAGGTCGCGAACTTGACCGCCGGAAACAGGGCGCGGAAGGCCGGGCGGTGCTGCGGCAGGACGTAGTCGGACCGCTCACCACCCAGGGACAGCACCGGGCCTTCGAACCGGCCGGCCGCGTCCCAGCCCTCGATATCCGGGAGCGCGTCGGCGATCTCATCGAGGCCGATGCGCCAGGCTGGCTGCGCGCCGAAGCGCAAGTTTTGCAGCAGGAAGCCGCGCACGGACGGGTCCGGCACCGCGGAGCGCAGCGCCTCGTCCGCGCCGGCGCGGGTCAGCCCCGGCGTGAGCGGGAGGCTTTGCATCGCGGCGGCGATCTTGCGAAAATGCGGCTCGTAGCGGGCCGGCGCGATGTCGGCCACCAGCAGGCGGGTGACCGCGTGCGGCGCAGTGAGGGCCAGGGCCATGGCGGCCTTTCCACCCATCGAGTGCCCCAGCACCGCCGCTGGGCCGACATTCTGAGCCGTCAAAGTTTCGGCCACGTCCGCAGCCATCGTGCGGTAGTCCATGCGGGGGGCGTGCGGGCTGCGTCCGTGGTTGCGCAGGTCCAAGGCCCAGACCTGGTAGTGCTCCGCCAGCCGCCGCTGCACGGTGCCGAAATTAGACGCGGCGCCGAACAGGCCATGCAGCAAGACCAAGGGGGCGCCCTGCCCCAGCGCCGTCGTTTGTAGGATCAAGCTCGCCGCCCCATCATCGTCTTCCGGCACGATAGCCCAGTCGAGCCGTCAGGTCGCGCCCTCACAGTTGAACAATAGAACGCGGCTTTGGGGGCCAAGCGCCAGGGCGTCCCGTAACGCAGAGTCAGCAGCGGCGAGCATCAGGGCGGCGAGCCCGGCTGCACCGGTTGCACTGGAGGAGACGCCCATGCCGGCCAGCATGCGCATGGCTGGGGGCGTGACCTCGTCCGGGATGGTCATGAACGCGGCGGACGATCGCTCCAGCTCCTGCCAGGCGAGCAGGCTGGGGGTGCCGCGGGCGAGGCCGGCCATCGCAGTCGCGTGCGGGCCCGGGACGGTGGTGAGCTGCCCGGCCTCCGCACTTCTATAGAGGCACCCGGCGCTGTTGGGCTCGACAACGACCAGCGCGGCGTTGACGCCCCGTGTTCGGAGCTGCACCGCGGTAGCGGCGGCGACCCCGCCCACGCCAGATTGAATGAACACATGAGTGGGCGGCGGGCCGGTCCATTGATCCAGCGCCTCGTCCGGCATGAGCCGGTAACCCTGCATGATCTCCCGCGGAATCTCGGTGTAGCCAGGCCAGGAGGTGTCACTGACCATGACGGCGTCCTGCCGAAAGGCGCCGGGTAGCGCGGCGGCTGCCAGCACGGCGTCATCGTAGCTGGCCGTTGATTCCTGCACGGTGGCGCCATAGGCGGTGATGGCGTCCCGCTGGGTCTCACTCACGGTGGGATGCACCAGGATGGTTGCGGCAGCGCCGAATCGTTGCGCGCCCCAGGCGACGCTCCGGCCATGATGGCCGGCGTTTGCGCATAGGATGTTGGGCGGGGCTTTGCCTTGGCTTTGTGCGGAAGCCACCACTCCCTGCACGGCGTATGCGCCGCCGAGGGCTTTGACGCTGCCCAGGCCGAAGCGGGCGCTTTCGTCCTTGATCTGGATGGAGCCGACTTCGAGCGTGCTAGTGATGTTCTGCAGCGGCGTGGGCGCGTAGCCGGGCCATGACGTGATCTCCGCCCGGGCCCGCCGAAAACCGCTGGCGGGCAGCACCACGATCCCCGGGACGCCACGGCGGGGATTTATGAGCACATGGTGGGTGGGGAAAGGCATCGCCGCATCATCGCGCGGGCCGTGCAAAGAGGCTAGATGCATGCTGATGTTACCGAGGTACGTCCTTGCGGCGCCGCCCTTCGGCGCGCCCAGGGCTAATGGGCGGGGGGCGGTGTCGCTGGCCAGTTCGACGGAAATCGGTTCTTGTGGCCTCCCTTACCCTTCACTCTCCGGGGGGAGAGGGGGAAGCAAGCTCGAAAGACAATCATGCACATCAGCATTTTAGGCGGTGGTGGGTTCTTGGGGCAGAAGGTGGCGCGGCGGCTTGCTGCGGAGGGTGGGCTGAACGGCGTGGCTGTCAGCAGCCTGACCTTGTTCGACCTGAAAGCACCCGAGGCGCCGGACGCGGCGTTTCCCGTACACGCGGTCGCGGGTGACCTCAGTGCCCTCCCTGCAGCGGCGATACCGCCGGGCACGTCCGTGGTGTTCCACTTGGCGGCGGTGGTCAGCGCGGCGGCGGAGGCGGATTATGAGCTGGGGCGCCGGGTCAATGTCCGCGGAACGGATGCCGTTGTGGATGCGTGCCGGGCGCTGGCCACGCCGCCCCGGGTGGTGTTCACCAGCTCGGTCGCGTCATTTTCCGGCGGGCAAGCGGCCGTGCTGGGCGACGATGCCCGGCAGACGCCCACCAACTCCTACGGGGCGCAAAAGGCGATGGCGGAGCTGATCCTGTCCGACGCCAGCCGCCGGCGGTTCCTGGACGCCGTGCTGATCCGGCTGCCCACCATCGTCATCCGCCCCGGACGCCCCAATCTGGCCGCCAGCAGCTTCGTGAGCGGTATCATGCGGGAGCCGCTGCTCGGCCTGCCGGCCACGCTGCCGGTGCCGGACGATTTCGGCATCTGGATCGCCTCGCCCCGCCGGGCGGTGGAGTGGCTGCTGCACGCGGCCAGTATGGACACGGCGCCCATGGGCCTCGACCGCAGCGTGAACCCGCCCGGGCGCCGCGCGACGGTAAGTGAATTGCTGGCCGCACTCGACCACATCCGGCCCGGCACTTCCGCGTTGGTGCAGCTTGTGCCGGACCCGGCCATCGCCGCCATCGTCAATGGCTGGCCCGCCGCGTTCCAGACCGGTCGGGCGGAGGCGCTCGGTTTCAGCCGGCACGAGGGCCTTTCGGCCATGGTGCAGGCGTTCATCGATGACGATCTGGAGCAGACCCGTCGCGATCGCGCCACAGCGTAGCCAAAATGCAGCAGGGGACGCATCCATGGTTGATCCCCTGCCGTATCGGACGCATGTAAGGCCGGTCGCCCGCCCGGCTACGCTTCCCTCGTTCTGCACTGTCGCCCGCCCGATGTGCCTGCTTTGAACGCCTGCCGATGAGTCTGTTCACCTCGTTCCGCGGCCCCGCTTCCGGGCCGGCGGCGGCGGACCTGCGTGCGCCGGCCCGGCGGGGCCTGAACGAGTATGTGGCCCTCGTTCCCCAAACTCTGCGGGCGTTGGTCCGGGCAGACGAAATTTGGCTCGTGGTGCTGGCGGCCTGCGTGGGCCTGGCATCCGGCCTGATCGTGGTCGCGATGCAGGAGGTGACGCAGTTGATGCACCGCGCGCTATTCCTGCTTTCGCCCGGTGAGTATCTATCGTCGCTCGTCAAAGTCTCGCCGGTCCGCGCGCTGATCGTGCCTACGGCCGGCGGGTTGGTGCTGGGGATCGCCGGGTGGGCGCTGGCGCGGTGGATGCCGCGGCGGACGGTGGACCCGATCGAGGCCAATGCCCTGTATGGCGGGCGGATGTCGGTCGTGGACAGTGTGATCGTGGTGCTGCAGACCGTGTGGTCCAACGGCGTCGGCGCATCCGTGGGGCTCGAGGCCGGGTATGCGCAGATCGGCTCGGCGCTGTCGTCCTGGCTGGGCCGTGCATTCAAGGTGCGGCGTTCCGATCTTCGGTTGCTGGTGGGGTGCGGCGCGGCGGGGGCCATCGCTGCGGCCTTCAATGCGCCGCTGACCGGCGCGTTCTATGCGTTCGAGCTGGTGATCGGCACTTATTCACTGGCGACGCTGGCCCCTGTCGTTGCGGCCAGCATCTGCGCCGTCTCGGTCTCCCGCATGCTGGTGTCCGAGGTCGGGTTCGACATAAGGGTGCCGACGTCGATCGAGGCGGTGGATTACGTGCCGATTCTGGCGCTGGGCATGCTGTGCGCGCTGGGCGGGATCGCGCTGATGCGGGGTGTGACGATCGTGGAGGCGCTGTTTCGCCGCAGCGGCATGCCCGCCTGGGTGCGCCCGGCGTTGGGCGGTCTCGCGGTGGGGGGCATGGCGCTGTATTCGCCGGCGGTGATGTCGTCCGGGCATTCGGCGCTGAAGGTGGCGCTCGATGCGCCATATGGGCTGACGCAGATCGGGCTGCTGATCGTGTTGAAGGCCGTGGCGTCGGCGGTCAGCATCGGCTCCGGATTCCGCGGCGGGCTGTTCTTCGCCTCGTTGTTCCTGGGCGCGCTGGTAGGCAAGCTATTCGCCGGGCTACTGGCGCTGGTGACGGTGGTGCAGGCGCTGCCGAGCGTGATCTGCGCGCTGGTGGGCATGAGCGCGCTGGCGGTGGCGGTGGTGGGCGGGCCGCTCACGATGTCATTGCTGGCGTTGGAGAGCACCGGGTCGTTGCCGATGACGGTGGCCGTTCTAGCCGCCAGCGTGATCAGCACCATCACCGTCCGGCGCACATTCGGCTATAGCTTCGCGACCTGGCGGTTCCATTTGCGGGGCGAGGCGATCCGTAGCGCGGTGGATGTGGGCTGGATGCGCAACCTGACCGTGGGCCGGATGATGCGGAAGGAGTTCCGGCGCGTGCGCATGGACATGCCGCTGGCGTCGTTCAGGCGTGAGTTCGCGCTGGGCTCGATCGGGCGCGTCGTCGCTGTGGACCCGGCGGAGCGGTATGCCGGCATCCTTGCCACGAGCGAGGCGTATGCCGCGCCAGAGAGCGCCGAGAAGCTGGCGGACGTCGTCCACCACAAGAAGACGGTGCTGCTGCCGCAAATGACCATCAAGGAAGCGGTGCAGATGTTCGAAAGCGCCGAGAGCGACGAACTCGCGGTGGTGGATGGCGCGGAGAGCATGAAGGTGATCGGCGTGTTGACCGAGCAGTATGCGCTGCGCCGGTATAGCGAGGAGCTAGAGAAGCGGCGGCGGGAGCTGAGCGGGGAGTGATCTGCCCCGCCCTCACCGCTAGCCCCGATCTGTCGGAGGGCGGCATCGGGGAGAGCTCTTCGACAAGCTAGGGACGAACGGTTGGGGCGGGTTTGCTTTGCGGGCTCGGGACTGCATCTACGGCCGGAGGGCGGGCTGATACGAGGTGGAGGGGTCTTGAAACGGAAGGGGTAGAAACTCAATTACGTTCTGTCCGCGGTGCCCAAATGGGGCTGCGGGGACTGACCGGGCCGGCTCTTTGGAGCGGTTCAAATCTGACCTTGCTTCTTTGGAGGTTCTTAAATGACGTACGATTTCGCCCCCCTTTTCCGTACCGCCATCGGCTTCGATCGGCTGGCCCGGCTGGTGGACACCGCGCAGGACGCCACCGCGCAGTCCTACCCGCCCTACAACATCGAGCGTACTGGTGACGACACGTATCGTCTGACCATGGCGGTGGCCGGGTTTGGCCAGGACGACCTCGAGATGACCGTGAAGGAGAACACCCTGATCATCGCCGGCCGCGTCAAGGACGAGGCTGCCAAGGGTGAGGTGCTCTACCGCGGCATCGCTGGGCGCGCGTTCGAGCGCCGGTTCGTGCTCGCCGACCACATCGTCGTGGACGGTGCGGACCTGCAGAACGGCCTGCTGCATGTCGGCCTGAAGCGGGTGGTGCCGGAGGCTTTGAAGCCCCGCCGCATCAGCATCGGCGGCGGCCAGGCCGCCCCGGCCATCGCCAATGACAGCCAGGGCAGCGCGGCCCAGGCTGCGTAAGGTCTAGCCGGAAACGAGGAGGGGCCGGGTCTATCCCGGCCCTTTCTGTTTGAAGAAACTGTCCGCTGCGCTGCGGTAATCCTGCTTCTTGGCGATCTCCGCCTCCACCCGGATGATCTCGGATTGCATGTCGGCGATGTAACGGCGCAACTCGTCCACCCCCAGCCGGTCGAGCGGCAACGGGGTGAAACGGGCGGGGCGAAGCGGGGAATCGTCGTCGTTCATCGTCATCATGGGCCCCGTCATGGGAAAGCGTTGCCTCGGTCGTAACACCCACGAATACTATTGACCCATGCGGCGGGACAGGCCCATATCCGGCCCTGCCTTAATTTAGCCCAACCCTGGCCCGCTGTTCACGCGGCCCGAAGGATACGATCATGAGCCTGCCTCTGATGCCAAAAGCCACCGCGGTATGGCTGATCGACAAGACCGCGCTGACGTTTACGCAAATCGCGGATTTCTGCGGCATGCACCCACTCGAAGTGCAGGCCATCGCCGATGGCGAGGTTGCGCAGGGAATCGTCGGCTACGACCCGGTGGCCAACAGCCAGGTGACGGCCGACGAGATCAAGCGCTGCGAGGCCGATCCGGAAGCCCGGCTGAAGCTGATCCCGGCCGGCAACCCGATCAACAAGCGGTCCAAGGGCGCCCGATACACGCCCGTGGCCAAGCGGAATGACCGTCCAGACGCGATCGCCTTCGTGCTGCGCACCTATCCGCATGTGAGCGAGGCGCAGGTCATCAAGCTGCTGGGCACCACCAAGGACACCATCCAGAAGGTGCGGGAGCGCAGCCATTGGAACAGCGCCAACATCAAGCCGCGGGACCCAGTGATTCTGGGCCTCTGCAGCCAGGCGGACCTGAACGCCGTGGTGCAGACCGCCAATGATCGGCTGGCCCGCGAAGGCCAGACCCCGCCGCCGGTGCCGCCGCCGCTGCCGGAGACCGAGGAAGCCGCCTAGACCGCAATCGCCCTGACTGTGTCAGGGCGGTCTAGGTTTTGTTTGGGCGACCGACTTCATCGCTCTGCCTGGATCGCAAGAGCGATTCCAGTCAGAGCGATGTCGGTCTAGTTCTGAAGCCGGAACTGGTTTGTCTCGGCTAAGCTCGGTAGGCTGCCCTGCGATCCCCGCCGCGTGCAGCATAGCGCCGCGGCGGCCGAAGCGTGCCGTAACGCGTCCGCCATGGGCAGTCCCCGGTCGAGCCCCGCCGCCAGCGCCCCGGTAAAGCAGTCCCCGGCGGCAGTGCTGTCCACTGCCTCGATCGGCAAGGCCGGGATGTGACCGCCGCTATACTCGGCTCCACGTTCCCCTAAAGTCCGCACCAGCTCCGGCCCGGTCAAGCCCGGCATGGCTTCATTGAGCCACGCGGCCTCCGCCTCGTTCACGATCAGCAAGTCCACCGCCTCCAGCGCCACTTGCGGCAGCGGGGCGGCGGGGGCGAGGTTCAGGATGATGCGGCAGCCCTGGGCGCGGGCGATCAGCGCCGCGGTTTCGGCCGGGTCGCACTCCATCTGTAGTAGTAAGGTGTGGCCGGGACCGAGCAGCGCGTCCTCCACCTGGGCGGCGCGGGCCAGGAGGTTGGCGCCGGCGCCGACGGCGATCAGGTTCTGGCCGCCGGCCGTGCAGATGGACGCGCATCCGGTTCCGGCGTCGGCGCGGGCCACCCGGCTGATGTCGACCCCGGCGGCGTGCAGGCCCGCCAGCGCCGGGTCCGCCATGGCGTCCCGGCCCACTGCGCCGACCATGGTGACCTGCGCCCCCTGGAGTGCGGCGGCCACGGCCTGATTGGCACCCTTGCCGCCGGGCTCGGTCCGAACGCCGGGGCCCAGCACCGTCTCACCGGGCGCGGGTAGCCGATCGAGCGCGAAGATCAGGTCGAGGTTGATCGAGCCGAAGACGGTGATCACGGTTGCAGCACGTCCATCAGCTCCGTCCATTCCCGCTTCGATAGGCCGCTCGCGTCCTGCGTGACGGTCTCGCCCTTCAGCATGCGCCGCACGATGGCCAGCATGCCGGCCGAGAGCGTGGCGGCGCCCAGGCGGAAATCCATGAAGGCGCGGTAGGTTTCCGGCACCCAGGCCTGCACCATCTCCAGCATGGCGTCGGCATAGACGCGGATTTCATACTGCGCGTGCGGATCGGCGCGGAGGGACAGGAAGCCCAGCAGGTTATGCAGGTCGGCCTTCCAATACCATTGCGTATAGGTGTTGAGCGTGAGGTTCATGCGCGCCAGCTCGCGCGCCAGGCCCTGGCGTGCAGGGTCGGCCCCGCCCTCGTTCAGCATGCCGGCGTAGTGGGCGTAGGTCTGCTCCGCATCGGCGCGGAGCGTGTCCAGGACGTGCCGGGCTTCGTCCCCTTCCAGCACGGCGCCGCGCCCCTGGCGGTTCTGGGCGGATTGGGCCGCGAGGTGTTCGGGGGCGGGGATGTAGAATTCCCGGTCCATGATCGAGTAGCGGGCGCTGTATTCGTTCACGTTGGCGGTGCGGTGGCGGATCCATTGCCGGGCGACGAAGATGGGCAGTTTGACGTGGAACTTGATCTCGCACATCTCGAACGGCGTGCTGTGCCGGTGGCGCATGAGATACCGGATCAGGCCGGCATCCTCGCTGACCCGGCGCGTCCCCCGCCCGTAGCTGACGCGGGCGGCCTGCACCACGGCGGCGTCGTCACCCATGTAGTCGATCACGCGGACGAAGCCGTGATCCAGCACGGGGGTGGGCTCGTACAGCATCGCCTCGAGCGCCGGGACGGTGGCGCGGCGGGTCGGTTGCGCGGCGTCCCGCTGAGCGGTGATCTCGGCGGCTTGTTCGGGTGTCATGGTCATGGCGATAGCCCTAGCATCCGGGCGCGCACTCGCCTATATTGAGCGGGCTGACAACAGCTATGGTGATAAACGGTATCTGGAATAAGCGTTGTGGACCCGGGGGCAGTGCCCGGCGCCTCCACCACTTCATCGGTGGGTGTGGGGGCGACACAGGCTCGACACGCGTAGTAAAGGGGTGCCTTTTGCCCGGCATGATACCGCCGTTATCGGGTCATATCACAAGTGCCAATGACAATCATCAGGCGCTCGCGATCGCTGCGTAAGCAGTGACACGCGCGGTTCGGGGGGCACCGGGCAACAGAAGCCCCCTACTTCATCCCATCTCTGGACGGCTCCACGACCCAAAACCCGCAGGCTCTCATGATGACGCTTGCATCGCACGTCACGATCGTCGTGAGCCGGAGTGCGGCGTGTCCGACATTGTCCTCACCTCCGCGCCTACCCACCTATACATGAGTTGGCCCCCGTTCCCATCACCCCGTTCCCGCGCTAACACACGCCCATGGAAGATCACGAAGACGGACGCGGTCCGCAGCCGCCACGGCCCGAAAGCCTCCTCCCGTACGACGCCTGGACAGAGGAGGCGCTGCGGCATGTCGTCGTCCGCGCCCTGGCCCATGTCGGCGCGCAGGGGATGCCCGGCGAGCACCATTTCTACGTCTCCTTCCGCACCGACCGGCCCGGCGTCAGCATTCCCGCCCGGCTGCTGGCGCAATACCCGCATGAGATGACCATCGTGCTGCAGCATCAGTTCTGGGATTTGCAGGTGGACGAGCCCGGCGGATGGTTCAGCATCGGGCTGAGCTTCGGCGGCATCCCCTCCACCCTCACCGTGCCGTTCGGCGCCGTCACCGCCTTCGCCGACCCGCACGTGCAGTTCGGCCTCCGCTTCCGCCCGCCGGGCGAGGAGGCCGCCAATGACGATCCCGAGATCAACGCGCCCGAACCCGTTTCCGCCCCGTCCGAGACGCCACAAGTCGTGAGCCTCGACGCCTTTCGTAAGAAACCGACTGGTAAGGACTAGTCATGAACGCTCCCATCGCCACCCCCGTGCGGCCCGACACGTTCCGCTATAGCCCGATGTTCCCGCTGGGCCCGGATCAAACGCCCTGGATCAAGCTGGACATTCAAGGTGTCCGGACCTCGCTCTGCGACGGCCGCACCGTGCTCCATGTCTCCCCGGACGCGCTGAGCGAGCTGGCGGTGCGCGCCTTCCATGACGTCTCCCACCTGCTGCGCCCGGCGCACCTGGCGTCGCTGCGGCGCATCCTCGATGATCCCGAGGCGTCGGCCAACGACCGCTTCGTGGCCCTGGACTTGCTGAAGAACGCCAATATCAGCGCCGGCGGCGTGCTGCCGATGTGCCAGGACACCGGCACGGCGCTGGTGTTCGGCAAGAAGGGCCAGCGCGTCTGGGTGGAGGGTGACGAGGAGGAGGCGCTGAGCTACGGCGTTCACCGCACCTATACCGAAACCAACCTGCGCTACTCGCAGATGGCGCCGCTCAGCATGTTCGAGGAGCAGAACACCGGCAACAACCTGCCGGTGCAGTTCGACATCGCGGCGGCGCCGGGTGACGACCATGCGGACGAGATGAAGCTGATGTTCGTCGCCAAGGGCGGGGGCTCGGCCAATAAATCGTTCCTGTTCCAGGAAACCCGCGCGATCCTGAACCCGGCCAAGCTCGTGGACTACCTGGCCATGCGCATCCGCACGCTGGGGACGTCGGCCTGTCCGCCCTACCATCTGGCGATCGTGATCGGCGGCACCTCGGCGGAGCTTTGCCTCAAGACCGTGAAGCTCGCCTCGACCAAGTGGCTGGACGGCCTGCCGACCTCCGGCGACCTGTCCGGGCACGGCTTCCGGGACCTCGAGATGGAGCAGAAGGTGCTGGAGCTGACCCGCACCCTGGGCATCGGGGCGCAGTTCGGCGGCAAGTATTTCTGCCACGACGTCCGTGTGATCCGCCTGCCCCGCCATGGCGCGAGCCTGCCGGTGGGGATCGGCGTATCGTGCTCGGCCGACCGGCAGATCCTGGCCAAGATCACCCCGGAAGGCGTGTTCCTGGAACAGCTCGAGACCGATCCGTCGCGCTATCTGCCGGAGTACACTGACGACATCATGGGGGGCGACGTGGTCAAGGTGGACCTGAACCGCCCGATGACCGACATCCGCCGCCAGCTGTCGCAATATCCGGTGAAGACCCGCCTCTCGCTCACCGGCACCATGGTCGTTGCGCGGGACATCGCGCACGCCAAGCTGAAGGAGCGGCTGGACCGGGGGGAGGCGCTGCCGGATTACCTGAAGGATCATCCGGTGTATTACGCAGGGCCCGCCAAGACGCCCGCGGGCATGGCGACCGGCAGCTTCGGCCCCACCACCGCCGGGCGGATGGACAGCTACGTGGCGGAGTTCCAGCGCGCCGGCGGCTCGTTGGTCATGCTGGCCAAGGGCAACCGGTCCAAGGCCGTGCGGGACGCGTGCCAGGCGTCTGGCGGCTTCTACCTCGGCTCCGTCGGCGGCCCGGCGGCGCGGCTGGCGCAGGACTGCATCCGCAAGGTGGAGGTGTTGGAGTATGCCGAGCTCGGCATGGAGGCCGTTTGGCGGATCGAGGTGGAGGACTTCCCGGCCTTCATCGTCATCGACGACAAAGGCCATGATTTCTACGATGGATTGGAATAATGCGCTTCACCGTCGATCGGCTGGACCATATCGTGCTGAACGTGAGGGACGTGGAGATCACCGCCTCGTGGTATCAGCGCGTGCTCGGCATGGAGCGGGAGGAGTTCGGCGAGGACCGGCGCACCGCGCTGAAATTCGGCGGCCAGAAGCTGAATCTGCGCCCGCATGACGCCGACCCCGTCAGCTGGGCCACCGGCGCGTCCGACCTGCCCGGCAGCGCCGATCTATGCTTCGTCGCCGCCGTCGGCTCCGAAGACGTGCAGGACCACTTGGAGCAATGCGGCGTCCACATCACCAACGGCCCCGTGCGCAAGACGGGTGCGTTGGGCCCGATCCAGTCCGTGTATTGCCGCGACCCCGACGGCAACCTGATCGAAATCGCCAGCTACCTAGACCGCTGACTTCCCCCTCTCCCTCCGGGAGAGGGCCGGGGTGAGGGAAACGACAAGCACGCACTCCCCGGAGCCAAACCGCTGCGCCTCTCCGATTTCGACTTCCCCCTTCCGCCCGACCGCATCGCCCAAACGCCCGCCCGCCCCAGGGACAGCGCCCGGCTACTCCACGTCGCAGAATCCCTTGATGACCTTCACATCAAAGACCTAAAATCCCTTGTGAGAGAAGGCGACATCCTGGTCGCCAACGACACCTTGGTCATCCCCGCCCAGCTCGAAGCCCGCCGAGGCGAAGCCCGGATTGGCCTCACCCTCGATCAGCCCCAACCCGGCGGCACTTGGCACGCCCTGGCCCGCAACGCGCGCCGCCTGCGGCCGGGCGATACCCTGACGTTCGACGCCGATCTTACGGCGGAACTCGTGGCCAAGGACGCGGATGGCGGCGTCACGCTCCGCTTCAGCAAGGACGGCGCCGCGTTCCAGTCCGCGCTGCATCAGGCCGGCGCCCTGGCGCTGCCCCCCTATATCGACCGCTCGGACGGCCCCACCACGCAAGACCAGTCCGACTACCAGACCGTGTTCGCGCGCCACCCCGGCGCGGTCGCCGCGCCGACCGCCGGGCTGCATTTCACGCCGGAGCTGCTGGCAACCCTCGGCATTCCCCGCGTGACCGTGACGCTGCACGTCGGCGCCGGCACCTTCCTTCCGGTCCGTACCGACGACGTCAGCGATCATGCCATGCACCCCGAACACGGCGAGATCACTCCCGAAGCCGCCGCCGCCATCAACGCCGCCCGGCGCGTCATAGCCGTGGGCACCACCACGCTGCGCCTGCTGGAGAGCGCCGTGAACGAAGCCGGCGTCCGTGCCTTCCAGGGCAACACCAACCTCTTCATCACGCCGGGGTTCCGGTTCCGCGCCGTGGACGCGTTGATCACCAACTTCCACCTGCCGCGCTCCACGCTGTTCATGCTCACCTGCGCCTTCGCCGGCACGGACCGCATGCGAGCGGCGTATGCGCATGCGATCGCGAAAAACTACCGCTTCTACAGCTACGGCGACGCTTGCTTTCTAGAGCGGCCCCAATGACAGGCGCAGACCAGCCCCCTCTCCCTCCGGGCTACGGCGGTCACGCATGTGCGAATCAATTTTGACTGGCGTTCGGGTTGGTTTTCCGAATCCATGACTGGTGTTCATGGAGCGATTCGCATGAGTGATGACACCCTTGGTTCCTTTGGCGACGCGCGGTTGCGGCGGGTAGGTGCGCGTTTGCTGGCGGCGATGCAGAACGCGCCCACGATGTGTTTGCATGCTCTGGCTGAGACCCGCAACGAGGCTCTCCGCTTTGGTCAGTTCCTCGACAACCCGGCCGTGAGTGCGGACGAGATGCTGGTGCATACGGGCCGGGTCACTGGCCGACGCGCGGCCGGCCGGCATGTGTTGGCGGTTCAGGACACGACCGAGCTGCACTTCGCCTCGCACGGGGCGAGCAAGCGGGGGTTCGGCCGGGCAGGCAACGGAGAGGACATCGGCCTGTTCCTGCATCCGACGGTCGCCGTCGATGCTGCCACGGGCGGCGTGATCGGCCTTGTGGGTGCCCAGGTGCTCAACCGGACCGAGGGCCTGGTGGCCGACCGTAACACCCGGGCCGCCGATGCCAAGGAGTCGCGCCGTTGGCTGGCGGGGGCCGAAACCGCCGCGGCCGTTCTGGAGGACGCGGCGCTGGTGACGGTCGTCGCCGACCGCGAGAGCGACATCTACGACCAGTTCGCCCGCCGGCCCGAAGGTGCCCACCTCCTGTGCCGGGCGGCACAAGACCGGGCCTTGACGACCGGGTCGCGGCTGTTCGCCAGTTGTGCATCGTGGCCCGAGCAGGACCGCGTCTGTATCGAGATACCCGCGCGCGGGCCGCGTCCGGCGCGCTCGGCCCAGGTTGCGATCCGGTTCGGCGAGGTCACGCTGAGACGCCCGGCCAAAGCGGCCCGGAGCCTGGCCGAAACGGTGACCTTGCGCGTCGTGGACGTGCGCGAGGTCGGGGTGCCGGAGGCAATGACGGAGGATAAGGATGCGGTGCATTGGTGCCTGCTGACGACGCATGCCGTGCCGGATGTGACGCGGGCCCGCGAGATCGTCGGCTGGTATCGGCTGCGCTGGACGATCGAGCAGGTGTTCCGCACGCTCAAGAGTGCCGGGGCAGAAGCGGAGAACTCGCAAGTCGTCGAGGCACGACGCTACGTCAAGCTGGCGGTGACGGCGCTGATCGCGGCGGTGCGGATCGTGCAGATCGTGGTAGGGCGCGACGCCGCGACCGGCCAGCCGCTGAGCGACGCAGCCGATCCAGCCGACACGCCGATGCTGAAGTCGTGCTGCGCCAAGCTCGAAGGCCGGACGGCGGCGCTGAAGAACCCCCATGCCGACGACACGCTGGCCTGGTTCGCCTGGATCGTCGCCCGCCTCGGCGGCTGGTCCGGATACCACTCGAGAGGCTACAAGCCGCCCGGACCCAAGATCATCGCCCGAGGAGTGCTGAAACTCGACGGGATCAAACAAGGGTGGGCCCTCGCTCATTCCGCAAATGTGTGACTCCCGTAGCCCTCCGGGAGAGGGTTGGGGTGAGGGAAACGTCGGGGACGGACCATCCGCTGGAAGGGCGGCGAAGGCTGAAGCCAGCCCCGGTCGTTTCCCTCACCCCGGCCCTCTCCCGGAGGGAGAGGGGGAGGCGTTTTCCCATAGGGTGCATGCCGTCGACGGCCCAGCCCGGGCTGGCACGCTGTACACCGCGCATGGTGCGGTGGCGACGCCGACCTTCATGCCCGTCGGGACCGCCGGGACGGTGAAAGGCATGACCATGGACCAGGTCCGCGGAACGGGCGCCGGCATCGTGCTCGGCAACACCTATCACCTCATGCTCCGCCCTGGCGCGGACCGGGTGCAGCGCCTGGGTGGGCTGCACCGCATGATGGATTGGCCCGGCCCTATCCTGACCGATAGCGGCGGGTTCCAGGTCATGTCGCTCGCGGGGCTGCGGAAGATGGACCCGGACGGCGTCACGTTCCAATCCCACCTGGACGGCAGCCGACACCGCTTGACGCCCGCCATCGCGACCGAGATCCAGCACAAGCTCGATAGCACCATCAGCATGGTGCTGGATGAATGCACCCCCTTCCCCGCGACCGTTGACCAGGCCCGCAGCAGCATGGAGCTGTCGATGGTCTGGGCCGCCCGCTCCCGCGCCGCCTTCGCCGCCCGCCCGGGCTATGCGCAGTTCGGCATCGTCCAGGGCGGCGTGTTCCCGGAGCTGCGCGCGGCGTCCGTCCAGGCGCTGAAATCCATCGGCTTCGAAGGCTACGCCGTGGGTGGCCTTGCGGTCGGCGAAGGGCAGGCGATGATGCTGCAGGTGCTGGACGCGACCGTGCCCTTACTGCCGGCGGACCGGCCCCGCTACCTGATGGGCGTCGGCACGCCGGATGACCTGATCGCCGCCGTGGCCCTGGGGATCGATATGTTCGACTGCGTAATGCCCACCCGCGCCGGGCGCACCGGCCGGGCGTTCACGTCGCAGGGCGTCCTCAACGTCCGCAACGCCCGGCATATCGACGACCCCAGCCCGCTCGACCCCTGTTGCCCCTGCCTCGCTTGCACCCGGCACAGCCGTGCCTACGTGCATCACCTGTTCCGCGCCGGGGAGATGCTGGGCCCGATGTTGCTGACGCAGCATAACCTCACCTACTACCAATCGCTGATGCAGGGCCTGCGCGCCGCCATCATCGGCCAACGCTTGCCGGCCCACGCCGCCGCGATCCGCGCCCGCTGGGCCGAGGGAGACCCTAGATGACACCGGACTACGCCAGCCTCAGCCAGCTCGGCACCCCGACCCTGATCCCGGCCTCACCGGACGAGGCGCTGATGGAGCGGGTGAAGAACCCGCATCCGCGGCAGGACTATTTGGTCCGCTTCGTCTGTCCCGAGTTCACCTCGCTCTGCCCGCTGACGGGTCAGCCGGATTTTGCGCACATCGTGATCGACTACGTGCCGGACGAGTGGATCGTGGAGAGCAAGTCGCTCAAGCTATTCATGGCCAGCTTCCGCAACCACGGCGCCTTCCACGAAGCCTGCTCGATGCATATCGGCGAGCGGCTAGTGGACCTGCTGACCCCTCGCTGGCTGCGGCTGGGGGCGTATTGGTATCCCCGCGGCGGCATGCCGATCGACGTGTTCTGGCAGACCGGCGCGCCGCCGGCGGATTTGTGGGTGCCGGACCAGGGCGTGCCGTCATACCGGGGCCGGGGCTGAAATCTGCCCTCCGCGAGGCAGGGATCAGCGCTTGGCGGACGGCAGCTCAGGCCCGCTCAGATAGACGGAAGCGCCCGGCGTCAGGATGACCCGGCCCCGCCCGGCTTGATCGAGCTCCCACCGATACTGCCGCCCGTCCCCGGTCACCAGCGTGCCCACCGCCGAGCATTGCGTCCAGTCGAGCTCCTCCCGCCAGGCACGGTCCGTCACCTCGCGCGACCGCCGGAACCATTGTAGCGCGACGGTCTTGGACACGCGAAAGCGGGCGCAATCCTCCGGGGTCTGCCGCCCGTTCGGATCGTCATGCCACTGCCCGTCCTGCCCGACGACCACGGATTTCACGGTAAACGAGGTGGGTGAGGCCGCGGCCTGCAACACGCAGCAGCCGAGCAGGGCGCCCACGCAGCCAAGTCTTGTCACCATCGGGCCGTCTCCGCTTCGTGCGGGTGTTTGCAGGAAATTTCAGGGCCGGGATAGCGGAGTGCCGCGTTTTCGCGCATCGTCGCGCCAAAACGGGAGGCGTCCATTATGAAATGCGGGCAATCCGCCGCGCTGGCCGGTCTGGTCTTGCTCACGGCCGGGGCGGCGCCGGGTCCGGCCTATGTCGAGCTGAGCCGGGTCACGCTGCCCAGCACCGATACCAGCTGGGACTACATCACCTTCGATCAGGCCAGCGGCCGGCTGTTCATCGCCCGGCGCGCCGACGGGCTTACCGTCATGGATATGCGGGGTGGGACCGCGCCGCGCACCGTGGACAACAGCACGGGCGCCAACGGAGTGGTGCTCGTGCCCGAGTTCCGCCGCGGCTACACCGCCATGACGGATGGCAGCGTGCTGTCGTTCGACCTCGCAACGCTGCAGCCGATCGCCCGCGTGCCGCTGGACGCCGGCGATTTGAACCAGGGCATGTACGATCCCGCGACCAAGCGGGTGCACATGATCGTGGGCGCGCGGCCGGACCGCACGACCTGGGTCACGCTGGACGCTGCGACGGGCGCGGTCCTGGGCCGGACGGTGTTCGACAGCAAGAAGATGGATGACCCCACGCCGGACGGGCACGGCGCGATCTATGCGCCCATGCGCGACCGCAACGTGCTGAATAGGCTGGATTCAGAGACGCTGGCGATCCAGGCCACCTGGCCGCTCGGCCCCTGCGTGCAGCCGGTGGCGGTCGAGTATGACCACGCCGGGCCCCGGGTGCTAATGGCGTGCCGGGGGGATAAGCCGGTGTTCCTGGCGCTCGACCCGGCGGATGGCCGCATCACCGCCACCCTGCCGATCGGGCGCGGCGTGGATGGCATGGTGCAGGATGAGGGCCGGCACCTGATCGTGACCGCAGGCGGCGTGGACGGCACCATGAGCATCATCGAGGAATCCACCCCCGGCCAGTTCCGCCTGCTGGAGACGCTGGCGACCCACGCCATGGCCCGCGTGCTGGCCACGGACAGGCAGACCGGCCGCCTGTTCACCGTCACCGCCAACCACACCCAGCCCGCCCCCGGCCCAGACGGCAAGCCGACAGCACCAACCTACCACCGGGACAGCTTTACCGTGCTGACCTATGGAATGGCACCGAAATAACGGCAAAAGCCGCCCCCTCTCCCCCCGGGAGAGGGTCGGGGTGAGGGAAACGAGCGGTGCCGGTCCCTTAAGCGCGTAACCTAAATCGCACCTGCCGCCACCCTCACCCCGGCCCTCTCCCGGAGGGAGAGGGGGAAGGAGGGTTGCCCAGTTCTGCCGAGATCGCGCTGGCCGCGCGGACCACGAGCGCCGCGAGCGGTCCGACCCGGGTGTCCACCACCCGCGCCATCGGGCCGGACGTGGATACCGCCGCCACCACGTCGCCGGTCTCATCGAACACCGGGGCGGCGATACAGCGGAGGCCGACCGCGTGCTCCTCGTCGTCCATCGCGAACCCGGCCGCACGGGCACGGTCCAGATCGGCGCGCAGCAGGGCGGGCGTGATGAGGGTCTTGAACGTCAGCCGCGGCATCCCGTGCTGATGCAGCACCCGCGCCACCGCCTTATCCGTCATCCCCGCCAGGATCGCCTTGCCCACGCCCGAGCAATGCAGCGGCACCCGCGTGCCGGGGCGGGCGAAGGCGCGCATCATCTGCCGGCATTCGACCTGCGCCAGATACACCGCCACACCGTCCTCCTCGAGTGCGAGGTTCACCGTCTCACCCCCTTCCTCCATCAGATGCCGCATGTGCGGCCGGGCGAGCGCTACGAGGCTCCGGGTCTTGGTGAAGCTCGCGCCGGTGACGAAGGCCTGCACGCCCACCGACCACAGGCGTCCGTCCGGGTCGAAGCGGACGTAGCGCTCCTGTTCCAAGGTCGTCAGAAGCCGGTGTGCGGTGCTGGTCGCAAGCCCCACCTGCTGCGCCAGGTCGGTCAGCGTCGCCCCGCCCTCTGGCGCCTCGGCGATGCGGTTCAGCAGGCCGAGCGCCCGTACGAGGGATTGCACCTGGTCACCCGCCGGCTTCATGGAAGCACCCTATCCCCTTCAGAACACGGGGTTATCCTGGCCTGTTCCCGTATTGCGGGATAGCCCCCCACGAATGTGCAAACCGGGCATACTGCGCGCAACGAACTCAGGGGAATCGCCATGCCGAAGATGCGAGCCATCGAAGCCGCCGTGCTGATCATGGAGCGGGAGGGCACCAACACCGTCTTCGGCGTGCCCGGCGCCGCCATCAACCCGCTCTATTCCGCGCTGAAGAAGCATGGCGGCGTCCGCCACATCCTGGCCCGCCATGTCGAGGGCGCGTCGCACATGGCCGACGGCTTCACCCGCGCCCGCGCCGGCAATATCGGCGTCTGCATCGGCACCTCCGGCCCTGCCGGCACCGACATGATCACCGGCCTCTATACCGCGATCGCCGACAGCATCCCCATCCTGTGCATCACCGGGCAGGCGCCGCGCGCCAAGCTGTATAAGGAGGATTTCCAGGCCGTCGATATCGAGACCATCGCCAAGCCCGTGACCAAGTGGGCCGTCTGCGTGCGGGAGCCGGCGCTGATCCCGACCGTGTTTCAGCAGGCCTATCACGTCATGCGCTCCGGCCGCCCGGGCCCCGTGCACATCGACCTGCCGATCGACGTGCAGATGGCCGAGATCGAGTTCGATATCGACGCCTACGAGCCGCTGGTCCCTTATAAGCCCGCCGCCTCCATGAAGCAGGCCCGGCGCGCGCTGGCGATGCTGAACGCGTCCGAGCGGCCGCTGATCGTAGCCGGGGGCGGCATCATCAACGCGGACGCCGCGGACCTGCTGGTGGAATTTGCGGAGCTTACGGGCGTGCCGGTGATTCCGACGCTCATGGGCTGGGGCGTGATCCCCGATGACCATGACCTGATGGCCGGGATGGTGGGGCTCCAGACCAGCCACCGCTACGGCAATGCCACCTTCCTGGAGTCGGATTTCGTGTTCGGCATCGGCAACCGCTGGGCCAACCGGCACACCGGCTCGGTCGAGGTCTATACCAAGGGGCGGCAGTTCATCCACGTGGATATCGAGCCGACGCAGATCGGGCGCGTGTTCGGCCCGGACCTCGGCATCGTGTCCGACGCCGGCGCGGCGCTTCGCATGTTCATCGAGGCCGCGCGCGAGATGAAGGCCGCGGGCACACTGCGCGACCGCTCCGCCTGGGCGGCACAGTGCCTGCACCGCAAGCAGAACATGCTGCGGAAGTCGCACTTCGACCACGTGCCGCTGAAGCCGCAGCGCGTGTATGAGGAGATGAACGACATCCTGGACCGCGACACCTGCTACGTCAGCACGATCGGCCTGTCGCAGATTGCCGGCGCGCAGTTCCTGCATGTGTACCGGCCCCGCAACTGGATCAATTGCGGCCAGGCCGGGCCGCTGGGCTGGACCCTGCCGGCCGCGCTGGGCGTGCGCGCCGCAGACCCCACGCGCAAGATCGTGGCGCTGTCGGGCGATTACGACTTCCAGTTCCTGATTGAGGAGCTGGCGGTCGGCGCGCAGCATAAGCTGCCGTACCTGCACGTGGTGGTGAACAACTCCTACCTCGGCCTGATCCGGCAGGCGCAGCGCGGGTTCCAGATGGATTTCGAGGTGAGCCTCGCCTTCGACAACATCAATACCGCACCCGATGGTGACGCGGTGCGCGGCTACGGCGTGGACCACGTGGCGGTGGCGGAGGGGCTGGGATGCAAGGCGATCCGCGTGAAAAGCCCCAACGAGTTCAAGGACGCCTTCGCCCGGGCGCACGCCTTGATGGAGGAGCATCAGGTGCCGGTCGTCCTGGAATTCATCCTGGAGCGCGTGACCAACATCTCGATGGGGACGGAGGTCGATAGCGTGAACGAGTTCGAGGACATCCTGTGCCTGGACCCGTCGCTCTCGATCGGGAAGGGGCAGGATTTGGGCGCGGTGGAGGGCACGGCGAAGCAGTTGGTGCCGGTTACTCGCTGAGTATTCGGCCTTACCGGCTGCCAAATCGAACTGAGGGAATCGTCCTACGTACTCGGCTTCGTGGCCTAGCCCTCGCCTGCGCCATTCTTCTGCTGCTCCCATGTAGGACCGCCAGCGCCGCCCTGGTGACCGATCCGGCGCTCACCACCTGCCGGGTCATCGTTGCCGGGGCGGAGCTGGCGTGGCAGCTGATCTGCCGCGGGTTACGGGGCCCGGCGGCTCAGGCCGCAGCTGCTCAGACAATCGTTATACGTGGCTGAACATTGCTCCGCTGCGTCGGCCTGGGCGAGTAACTCTTCGTTCGTACAAATCTGGTGCCGGCACTTGTTCGCCTTCTTTGTGCATATCTTCAGCCCAGTGCTACAGGCATTGCACGCGCGGCTCGCCGAAGTTGCCGCTATCAGCGTGAGGCTGGGTGAGGGACTGGAAAGACGGACTTCCGGATCGACTGCCAAGGTTGGGCCGTTCCACAGAACGATCACCACCAAAGCCGCTGCCAGCACGGTTCGCATTATCTGCTCCTTGAGTCTGCAACCTGACCATGCCGCCGAGCCTCGAGAATTGCAAGTGTTTCGTAACGATTAGGGCCGGACCGCCTGCCCATTGATCGTCACGTCGATCACGGGTACGTTCGCCTCGACGGTCAGCGGCAGCCGAGCGACCTCGGTCAGCACGCATTCCGGGCCGGCGGTAGGCCAAGGGCCCGGACAGCCGGAAAGCAATAGCAGTGCGACCAACCATTTCATGACCATGACCCTGCCCGCAAACGCGCGCGATACGAAAGCAGTCATTCGTGATTATGCGATGGCGCTTGGCTTTCACGCTATCGGCTTCGCCCCCGCCGCCTTGGGGCCTGAGGCGCGGGAACGGCTGGCGGCGTTCCTGGCCGCAGGCCAGCATGGAGAGATGAGCTGGATGGCGGAGCGAGCGGAACAGCGGGCGAACCCGCAGGCGCTGTGGCCGGAAGCCAAGACCGTGATAGTGCTCGGGCTGTCCTATGCGCCCCATGACGATCCGCTGGCCGTGCTGGCGCGTCCGGACCGGGGCGGCATCAGCGTCTATGCGCGCAACCGGGATTACCATGACGTAGTCAAGGGCATGCTGAAGCAGTTGGCCGCGCAGTTGGGGCGGGTGGGCGTGAAGGTGTTCGTCGATACCGCGCCGGTGATGGAGAAGCCGCTGGCGCAGGCCGCCGGGCTAGGCTGGCAGGGCAAGCACACCAACCTCGTCAGCCGCGCGCATGGCTCCTGGTTGTTCCTAGGTGAAATCATGACCACGCTCGATCTGCCGCCGGACGCGCCGCACGCCGACCGTTGCGGCAGCTGCTCCCGGTGCCTCACCGCCTGCCCGACCGATGCGTTTCCTGCGCCGTATCGCCTGGATGCGACGCGGTGCATCTCATATTTGACGATCGAACACCGTGGCCCGATCCCGCACGCGCTTCGTCCGCTGATGGGTAATCGCATCTACGGCTGCGACGATTGCCTGGCCGTGTGTCCCTGGAACCGCTTCGCCCACGCCGGGCATGAGAAGTTGCGCGCCCGCGATGAGCTACGGGCGCCGCGCCTGGCCGCGCTGGCGGCGCTCGACGATGCCGGATTTCGCGCGCTGTTCGCCGGTGGCCCTATCAAGCGCATCGGACGCAACCGCTTCGTTCGCAATGTGCTGATGGCCATCGGCAACTCGGCCGATGGTAGCCTGACGCCAGCCGCGCAAAGACTGTTGTCCGATCCAGACGCGGTGGTGGCTGAGGCGGCCGAATGGGCCGTGCAACGCCTGGCCGCGCACGTTCGTTAGGCTGCAGAAACGAAGCTTTAGCTTGGCCCGGCACCGCACCAGCGTGGCATTGGAGCCGGAATTCTGAGTGTTGCTTGACCAAATCGCCGTTACGAGATCGATCCCATTGGTGACCCTCGTCACAGAAGTGGACGCTGCGCGGGCGCATGGATCGCCTCTCGCCTCCGAATTACGGCTCACGGTTTTGCGATCGACGTTCTTAACAGTTTAGCAAGTATTCGCCGTCAGATTAGTGCTTGCGACAAAGCGGTCGCGGTCCTTCAAGGAGAAAAAGCATGAACGCCAATTTCGCCTTTTCCCAGCCCATCCCCCATCACGCCATGACGGCCGTTAGCCCGCTGCAACTGGCGGACCGTCTTATCAGCCTCGCGGTTGACGCCGACCGCGCCGGCCATGCCGAGATCGCGACCGACCTGCTGCAGATCATGTATAGCGTGCTTGACCGGCCGCACTGATCAAGGCCGTAGCGCGAGCCAGCGCGAGATGCCAGCCAGCTCCGGCGTGCGGGTAGGCGCGCCGAATGGCCCGGCGATACGCAAGCCGATTTCGGGCCGGTCCGCCCCTGCACCGGTGTCAGGGGGCGGCTCGGGCCGGAGAACGAGCCTTGCTTCCGCGATTGCTGCAGGGATGTCGATGTTGGCGCGCACGTCCGCATGGCCCGCCTCCGCAGTAAGCTGCCCCTCCAGGCTGCCTGCGCCCCGAAGTAGGCCGAGCTTGAGGTCCAAAGTGCTAAAGGCCGTTTGCGACGGCAGCAGCGCCGCACGGACGGCGGACGTGGCAGCGGCTAAGTCCTGCAGCATAAGGCTCCGCGACAATGCGGGTAGGTCAAACCCGCTGACGACGCCATCTTTCGCCCGACAGGAAACCTCGCCCGTCAGCGTGGCGAGCAATGCAGCGACGCTATGGCCCGAGGCACTGGCGTTCAGGTTTACGTTCAGCAAGCCGGACACTACATCCAGCCCGCCACCGGGCGCCCGAAGCAGCGGCGACTCGAGCCGGATGGAGTCGGCATCCGCCCGGACCGACATCTGCGGCGGATCGGTGTCCGTGTTGACCGTCAAACCCCCTGATATTGTTCCGCCCGCGGCTTGCCCCTCCAAATGGTCCACGACCAACATCCCGGATTTGAGGTTGGCCGCGGCAGTGGCGCCTACGAGCACTGGGGTTTGTCCAAGCAGGACTTCATCGGCGTCCAACTTGAGCGCACCCTCCCAGCCGGAGAGCCAGGCAGCCGGCCACAGATCCGCCCGGGCCGGCGGCAGCGGCAGAGGCAGCGTATCGAAGTGTAGCGCGCCGCTGACGGCCGGGGTGAACGCCAGCTGCCCCTGCGCCCGCAGCGAACCGGCGGCCAGAACGAGGCCGTCCAACGCCAGGCGTCCCGGGCCGGCTGTCACCTGCGCCAAGGCCGAAACCGACCCGTCCCCTAACCATCCGCTCGTATTTGGCAATCCCAGGCTACTCAGCAGCCGCGGGGCCCCGGGATGCCGGACGGTCACGGGCCCGGCCCAGCTGCGCGCCGGGCTGTTGATAGCCGGCTGTGCCTCTAGCCGTAGGTCGCCGAGTTCGACGCTCAGCTTCGCCGTGAGTGCCTCTGCCGGACCGGAAATGAGAAGGCTGGCACTGCCTGGCCCGGCCAGTAAGGCCTGCCCTGGCCAGGACGCCGGCCATAACGGGCGCAAAGCCGCGACGTCGCCAGCCTCGGCCTCGAGCTTGCCATCGCTGACCCGTCCCGGCTCGATGGTGCCCGAGCCGAGCAGGTGTATGCCGAGGACCCCGGCCTCGACATGGCGCAGGCTCACCCGTCCCGCCCGGGTCTGGCCCTCTAACCGCAGCTCGCTAATCGGCACGCCATTCCAGTTGGCTTGCTGCGCGTGCAGCTTCAGCTCGGCGTCGAACGCGGTCCCTTGCTGCAAGGCAGCGAAGAGTCCGGCCGGCGTCACTGCATTGGGCTCGGGCAGCCATGGGTCGAGCGCCAGCCGGCCTAGATCCAGCGTGGCGGAGAGCGCGGGGCGTAGGGTGGCATAGGTGACCTGCGCCATGCCTGTGATCGGGCTGCCATCCAACATGCCAGATACGCCAGAAATCGACGCAGCACCGGCGCCGAGCTTGACCTCACTGGCCAGGTCGGCCCCGCGCAGCACGCCGTCCGGCACGGCCTGCACTACGGCCGAGATCGACGGTATCAGCTTGCTCGCCCATGCCAGGGTGGTGCGTAGATCGGGCGCGTTCAGGTGCGCCGTGCCGGAGAACTCTGGCCCGCCCGTACCCCGGGGAATGGTTCCTTGGAGGCTGATGTTGGCATCACCGGGCAACAGCGCCGTCACGTCGCGGGCGCTGACGCCGGCGCGGTCGAAATCGAAGCCGCCGCGTATTCGCCGGACGGTTCCGCCGGCCAGGGCCGCAGCCTCGACCGACAAATCCAGCCCGGCGGGGATCGCTACTTCCGGTGCTCGCAGCAAGACGGGCAGCCACTCGTCCAGCTCGAGCCGCCCGGCCGCCACGGCCACGTCGATGCGCGGATCGGACGAGACCCGGAGCGTGACCGCCCCGCGGGCAGCCGAGCCGTTCAGGTCGAGTACGAGCTCGTCCGCCACTGCCAGCCCGTCGGAGGCAGTCAGCCGGCCGTCCGCGCGCCAGGGGATCGCCGGCATCGGCAGCAATAAAGAGAGGTCCGGACCCCGCGCGACCAAGTGCCCGGCCAGCGCTCCATCGCCTCCGAGTTGCCCAGTGAACCGCCCGCCAGTGTCGCGCAGCCCGTCATTGCCGTCGAGGCTGAGCTCCAGCCCGGCGCTTCCGTCCCGCCCTGGCCGCGCAAGCCGCCCGGTGAACCGCACGCTGGTGGCTGCAAGCTGCCCTGACCCGGCGACTGAAAGCGTGCCCGTCTCGGGATCGGTCTCGAAGCGGGCATCGATACCCGACATCGCGACGGTGCCCACGGTAATGCGGCTCCGCTCCAGCCGGGCACTGAGGCCCGTGAGCCAGGCGGGCGTGCGCTGTGAGAGAGCACCCGGCGCGGGCGGCCATGGAAGGCGCAGATCCGCGCCCTCGATCACCAGTTCCTGTGCGTCGATCCGCCCGGCCAGCAAGGGTGTCAGCGCGACGCGGAGGCGCAGTGCCTGCGCCTTCAGGATCACTCCGTCACCAGTGTCGTCCACCTCCAGCCGCGCTGCGTTCAGAATCGGTTGCGGTAGTAGCTGCAACGTCACGTCGCCGCCGATCCGCACCGGGCGGCCCAGCAGGGAGCTGGCCAGGGACTCGATGCTGCCGCGATGCTGGTTCCAATCCAAGAGGCTCGGCACAGCCCAGATACCCGCCAGCAGCACCACCATGCTAGCGGCCCCGACCCAAAGAATAGCCCGCCCTACCCTCAAACCCGGCATCCTCCGCTCGGATCGACCTGATCTCTATGCATGCACGGCACCATGGTTCAAACCTCTGCACATAGCGTCCGGACCGGGTGCGCGCGCAAGCCCTGGCATGCTAGTCTAAGGTGATGATGTATTGGGGCAAGCTGGTTGGCGGGTTCGCCGGGCTCGTGATGGGTGGTCCGGTCGGTGCCATGATGGGCGCCGCGCTGGGGCATGCGGCAGACCAAAAGGTGCTGCCGCGCATTAGCCTGGGTGAGGGCCTGGGCGGCGTGTTCGGCCCCGCCCGGATCGCGGCGGCGCTGGGCCAGAAAGATCAGCTCTTCGCATTGGGCGTGGTCGTTCTGTCGGCCAAGCTCGCCAAATGCGATGGGCCGGTAGTCCGGGCGGAGATCGACGCCTTCAAACGCCAGTTCCGCATCCCGCCCGAGGGTGTGCGCGATATCGGCAGGCTATTCGATCAGGCGCGGGACAGCCCGGAGGGTTTCGAGCCGTATGCGGTCCAGCTCGGCCAGACCTTCGCCGATAATCGCGGACTGCTGGAAGACGTGCTGACCGCCCTGTTCGCCATCGCCCGGGCCGATAAGCCCGTCACGGTGGGCGAGCAGGCGATGCTGCGCCGGGTGCATCAGGCGTTCGGGCTGGATCAACTGGCGTGGGACCAGGCGCGGGGCAACTCCGCTAGACCGGCGCCTACCAATGCGGAGGGGGCCTATGCCGTGCTGGGCATCACCCGCGCGGCTACCGATGACGAGGCGCGGCAGGCTTGGCTGAAACTCGTGCGCGAGAACCACCCGGACACGCTCGCCGCCCGTGGTGTGCCGCCGGATTTCGTGGCGCGGGCGAGCGAGAAGGCGGCCCGCATCAACGCCGCCTGGGACAGCGTCAAGCGTGAGCGCCGGCTCTGATCAGCCCCAATTTCGACGCCCGGACCGGCCCGGTGGATACGCTGATCCTGCACTATACCGGCATGCAGCGCGCGGAAGCGGCCATCGCCCGGTTGTGTGATCCGGAGGCGAAGGTCTCTTCGCACTATGTCGTGGACGAGTATGGGGCCGTCCATGCCTTGGTTTCAGAAGGTGCCAGGGCCTGGCACGCCGGGGTTTCGTATTGGCGCGGACGCACCGGGCTCAATGACAATTCCATCGGTATCGAGATCGTGAACCCCGGTCATGAATGGGGTTACCGCGCGTTCCCGGCGCTACAGATGGCGGCGGTGTGCGAGCTGTGCCTTGGCATCCTCTCGCGCCACCCCATCCCGGCCCGGAACGTCGTAGGCCATAGCGACGTGGCGCCGGATCGGAAGCAAGATCCGGGCGAGCTGTTCGATTGGCGCGGCTTGGCCGCCAACGGCGTTGGCCTCTGGCCCGGCCCGGACGGCGCACCAGCCGCGGACGCGCATGCGGCGCTGGACGCGATCGGCTATGGACCGGGGGATCTCGCAATGACGCTCACGGCCTTTCAGCGGCATTGGCTTCCGGATCACGTGCATGGCCGGGCGGATCAGGGAACATTGCGGCGGCTACAGGCCGTGGTGGACTGCGTGGCCGATACTTGACGCATTCCGGGGCGCAGCGCATCACCGGCGGGCCAGACGGCCGGACGGCCGCGGCCCCGTATGGGCCGAGGAAAGTCCGGGCTCCACAGAAACACGGTGCCGGCTAACGGCCGGCGGGGGCGACCCTAGGGAAAGTGCCACAGAAAACAAACCTCCCGGCCCGCGCGAGTGCGCCGGGGAAGGGTGAAACGGTGCGGTAAGAGCGCACCGCACCCCTGGCAACAGGGGTGGCAGGGTAAACCCCACCGGGAGCAAGACCGAATAGGGGTGGCCGGCGGGCGGCGAAAGCCGTGACGCAGGGGCGTTTAGGCCCCGTCACCCGGGTTGGTCGCACGAGGTGCGCAGCGATGCGCATCCTAGAGGAATGGCCGTCCCGCGCCCGCGAGGGAGCGGACAGAACCCGGCTTACAGGCCGTCTGGCACCTCAAAAATGGCTCCATCCAGCCCGGCCCAACGGTCCCGCGCCACGCACCGATACGACCTCCCCGGCGACGAATCGGCCGATGCACGTTATGCGCAGCCCGTCGCAGGCGGCGCGCAAGGCGTCGCTTCGGCCGGGTGGGACGGCCATCACCAGTTCATAATCATCACCGCCCGTGAGACATGTCTCAATCCATTCAGCACCTACACCTTCGGATAGCGGGACCGATGCCGCATCGATCTCGGCCCCCAGGCCGGCCGCGCGGCACAGATGGCCAATGTCTTGGATCAAACCGTCGGACACATCCATGCACGCGTGGATTACACCGTGCAGGGCCAAGCCCAACCGCGGCTGCGGCAGCCGATAACGCCCGGCCAGCAGGCTGCCAGGATCTGGGCAATCACCCCGCAGCGCGCGCAACCCGAGCGCGCCATCGCCGATCGTGCCAGTGACCCAAATTTCGTCGCCGGGCTGGGCCCCGGCGCGCCTTAAAGCTTTGCCCGGCGCCACATGACCCAGCAAGGTCGCGCTCAGCGAAACCGGACCCGGGGTGGACGTCGTGTCGCCGCCCAGCAGGATCAGGCCGAACTCTGCCTGATCGGACGCGAGCCCGGCGGTAAACGCCTGGAACCAGGCATCGCCCGTGCCACGCGGGACGGAGACGGTCATAAGATACGCCCAGGGCGTGGCGCCCATCGCGGCCAGATCAGACAGGCTGACGCGCAGCAGTTTACGCCCAATGGTCTCCACCGGATCATCCGGCAGGAAGTGCACGCCCTCCACGATGGCGTCCGCGGTCAGCACCAGCTCCCGCCCCGGCGGCGGTGTTACCACTGCGGCGTCATCCAGCAGGTCGAACGCGCCGGGTCCGGCCAGCGGGCGGAAATGCTTGGCGATCAGGCCGAATTCGGCCGGGATCACCGTGGCGGTCATACCGGCGCGGCAGCCTCGGCCGGGAAGTCGCCGGGGCGTAGTTCGCGGGCCAGGGTGTTCAGGATGCCGTTCACCATCCGCGGCTCGTCGCCCGTGAAGAAGCCGTGCGCGACGTCCAGGTACTCGTTGATCACCACCCGCGCCGGCGGGCCGTCGGCCAGGGTCATCTCGCCCCCCGCCGCGCGGATCAGGGCGCGCAGCACCGGGTCGAGCCGGGTCATGGGCCACTCCGGCGGCAGCGCCGCGGCGATCAGCGCGTCCACCCGGTCCTGCTGCAGCACGGCCGTCCGGACGATCTCCTGGAACAGCGGCACGTGCGCGTCCGGCACCCGCCCCTCCTCGAACCCGCCGCCGCCTTCGTTCTCGGGGCCGGGTAGCTCGCCTAGGCGGTGGCGCACGAATTGCTGAATGACGGCCTCCGCCGCCTCACCCCCTTGCTCGCTTTGAAACAGCGCCTGCACCGCCGCCACGCGGGACGCCGTGCGTGGGCGGGTGGTGGGCCGCGGCATCAGGCCGCACCCAGACGCCGGGCGGCGGAGACCTGACCCAGCGCGGCGGCGGCGGCCTCGGCCCCCTTGTTGTGCCCGTCATCGGACGACCGGGCGACCGCCTGCGCGATGTCATGCACCGTCAGCAACCCGGTGCCCATCGCCAGCCCGTATTGCAGTGCCACCTGCATCAGGCCGTCCAGGCTCGTGCGGCAGATGAAGTCGTAATGGTCCGTCTCACCCTTGATCACGCAGCCCAGCGCCACGTAGCCGTCAAACCGGGCCGTGCCGCGGAGCGCGATCCGGATGGCCTGCGCCAGCTCGAACGCGCCGGCCACGTCCAGCGTGTCGTGCGTCGCGCCCGCCGCGGCCAGAATGCGGTGCGCCCCGGCAGTCATGCCGTCGACCACGCCCCGGTAGTACGGCGCCCTGACGATCAGCACATGGGCCGCCGCCATGTCGGGCGCGGTGGGAACGGGGGCGTCCTGCGTGCTCATTCACGCATTCTCGGAGGGATCACCCTCGATCGGCATCTGGTCCACGATGTTCAAGCCGTACCCCTCCAAACCAATCACGTGCCGGCGCGTGTTGCTCAGCAGGATCATGTCCCGCACGCCCAGATCGGTCAGGATCTGCGCGCCGATGCCGTAATCGCGCAAGAACGGCTGCGGCTTCGGCGTCCCCTGCAGCCCCGCCACCCGCTCCGACAAGGCCAGCGGACGTGGATCGCGGATCAGCACCAGGGCGCCGCGCCCGGCCTCGCTGATGGCGCGCATCGCCCCATGCAGCGTGCTCCATTGCGGCCCGCCCAGCATGTCGCTAATCAAATCCACCGCGTGCATGCGTACTAGCAGCGGCTCGGGCGCAGTAAGGTCCCCCTTGCTGATGACGAGATGCTCGGCATAGTCGGTCGTGTTGGCATAGACCGCCAGCTGCCACTCACCGCCCACGGCGTGGTTCATGTGCCCGGACTCGATCCGCCGCACCAGCTTCTCCGTCCGCCGCCGATAGGCGATCAGGTCGGCGATGGTGCCGAGCTTCAGGTTGTGGTGCTGCGCGAACGCCACCAGGTCCGGCAGCCGGGCCATGGTGCCGTCCTCGTTCATGATCTCGCAGATCACGCCCGCCGGGTTGAGCCCGGCCATGCGCGCCAGATCGACCGCCGCCTCGGTATGCCCGGCGCGCACCAGCGTCCCGCCCTCCTTGGCCACCAGCGGAAAGATATGCCCGGGCGTGGCGATCGCGTCCCGCCCCGTCTCCGGATTGATCGCCACCGCGATGGTATGCGCGCGGTCGGCGGCGGAGATGCCCGTCGTCACCCCCTCCCGCGCCTCGATACTGACGGTGAACGCCGTCGAGTGCCGGCTGCTGTTGGACTGGTTCATGAGCGTGAGGCCCAGCTGATCGACGCGGTGCCGGGTCATGGCGAGGCAGATCAGGCCGCGGGCGTGCCGGGCCATGAAGTTCACCGCATCCGGCGTCGCGAACTGCGCCGGGATCACCAGGTCGCCCTCGTTCTCCCGGTCCTCATCGTCCACCAGGATGAACATGCGCCCGGCCCGCGCCTCCTCCACCAGGTCGGCGGCGCTGCAGAGATAGTCGGACAGAAGGGCTTGTTTCATACGACCTCACGGAGCCGGGCCACGTAGCGGGCCAGCATGTCGATTTCGATATGCACGCGCACACCCGGCGTAAGCGTGCCGAGCGTGGTGACGGTCCAGGTATGAGGAATGATATTCACGCCGAACCCTTGCCCGTCCATCTCGTTCACGGTCAAGGACACGCCATCGATCGCGACACTGCCCTTTTGCGCGATGAACCGCGCCAGATCGGGCGGCACGCCGATAGAGAGCCGCCAGGAGCCGGCGTCCGCCACCACGCTCCGCACCACGCCTTGCCCGTCCACGTGCCCGCTGACCAGGTGGCCGCCCAGCTCGTCCCCCATGCGGAGCGACCGCTCGAGGTTCATGCGCGTGCCCTCCCGCCAGGTGCCGAGCCCGGTCTTGGACAGCGTCTCCCCGGATACCTCCACCGCGAACCAGTCCGGCCCCAGCGCCACCGCGGTCAGGCAGCATCCGGCGCAGGCGATGCTGGCGCCGACCGGAATCGCCGCCGTGTCCGGCCAGGGCGTGTGGATGGTGAGCCGCATGTCCTGCCCGGCGCCGGTCGGCATGATGGCCCGGACCTCGCCCACGCCGGTGATGATGCCGGTGAACATCAGGCCAACTCGTATTCGCTCAGCATGTCGTCTCCCATCGGGCGCAGCGCGGTGCGCCGGAATCGGGGCATCGCCGCCAATACTTGGGTATGCAACCGCGCCGCCCCTAGCCCCTGCCCCATCACGGCGGGGGCGTGAAACCAAACGAGCCGGTCCACCAGCCCCGCCGCGAGCAAGCCGCCGGCCAGGCCCGCCCCGCCCTCCGCCAGCACGCGCGTGAGCCCGGCGGCACCCAACGCCAGCAGCGCCGCCCCGAGATCGACTCCGCCGGGCCCCCGCGGCACCGGAATGGAGCGGCCATGGTGTCCGGTCAGGTCATCCGCATGCACCACCCACGTATCGTCACCGAGCACCCGCGCGCCCGGCGGCGTCCGCAGATCCGTATCCACCACCACCCGCACCGCACGCCCCCGCGCCATGCCCGGCAGCCGGCACGTGAGGTCCGGATCGTCCGCCAGCACCGTGCCGATCCCGGTCATCACCGCGTCATGCTGCGCCCGCATCTGGTGCACCACCGCGCGCGCGGCCGGGCCGGTGATCCAGCGGCTTTCGCCGGACGCGGTCGCGATCTGGCCATCGAGCGTGGTCGCGAGCTTCAGCGTCACCATCGGACGGCCCCGGCGCACCCGGCTGAAGAAGCCCGCGAGCGTCACCGCCGCCTCGGCAGTGCCCACGCCCGTCACGACCTCGACACCGGCGGCGCGCAGCATCGCGAGGCCCGCGCCGTCCACGCGCGGGTCCGGATCGCCACACGCCACCACGACGCGGGCGACGCCCCCGGCGATCAGCGCGCCGGCGCAGGGCGGGGTCTGGCCATGGTGGCTACAGGGTTCCAGCGTGACGTAGGCCGTGGCGCCCCTGGCGTCCCCGGCCATGCCAAGGGCCAGCGCCTCCGCATGCGGACGTCCGCCCGGCGCCGTCGTGCCGGCGCCGAGGACCCGGCCATCCCGCACCAGCACGCAGCCCACGCTCGGGTTCGGCCACGTCGCACCCAGCCCGCGCCGGGCTAGCGCCACGGCGGCGCGCATGTACTCCGTGTCCATACCGGCCTATGTAGGCTCCTCGAGCGAGCCCAGGAAGGCCTCGAAATCCTTCGCCTCGCGGAAATCCCGGTACACGCTGGCGAAGCGGACGTAGGCGACGGCGTCCACCTCCTTCAGCGTCTCCATGACCAGCTCACCCAGTTGCTTGCTGGGAATGTCGTTCTCGCCCGTCGCCTCGAGCTGGCGGACGATGCCGGAGACGATCTTCTCCTGCCGGTCATCCAGCACCGGGCGCTTGCGGAGCGCAATGCGAATCGACCGCGCGAGCTTGTCCCGGTCGAACGGCACTCGCCGCCCGTCGGCCTTCAGCACCATCAGGTCGCGCAGCTGCACCCGCTCGATCGTGGTGAAGCGCTGCCCGCAATTGCCGCACGACCGGCGGCGGCGGATGGCCGAGCCGTCTTCCGACGGCCGGCTGTCTTTCACCTGGCTGTCGTCATGGCCGCAGAAGGGGCAGAGCATGACCGGACTAGACTACGAAGACAGCAGCGTAGGGTGGAATGCCCGTGTACATTCCACCATGCCCAAACGACCGCCTCAAGCGTAGATCGGGAACCGCGCGCATAGGGCCTGGACGCGGGCGCCGATCGCGGCCTCGACGGACGCGTTCGAGCCGTCATTGGACCGCGCCAGGCCGTCCAGCACCTCGCCGATCATCATGCCGACTTCCCGAAACTCGGCCAGGCCGAACCCCCGGGTGGTCGCGGCCGGGGTGCCGAGGCGGATGCCGGACGTGATGGCGGGCTTCTCCGGGTCGAACGGGATGGCGTTCTTGTTGGCGGTCATGTGCGCCCGCTCGAGGCTCGCCTCCGCCGCCTTGCCGGTGACGCGCTTGGGGCGCAGGTCGACCAGCATGAGGTGGCTGTCGGTGCCGCCGGTGACGATGTTGCAGCCCTGCTCCATCAGCGTCTCGGCCAGCATGCGGGCATTGTCGATCACGGCCCGCTGATAGGTGCGGAACTCCGGACGCAGCGCCTCGCCGAACGCCACCGCCTTGCCGGCGATCACGTGCATCAAGGGCCCACCCTGCAGGCCGGGGAACACGGCGGAGTTGAATTTCTTCGCCAGCTCCGGATCGTTGGTGAGGATCATGCCGCCGCGCGGGCCGCGCAGGGTCTTGTGCGTCGTGGTGGTGCAGACATGCGCGTGGGCGATGGGGGATGGATACACCCCGGCCGCGATCAGCCCGGCGTAGTGCGCCATATCGACCATGAACACCGCGCCCACCTCGTCCGCCACGGCGCGGATGCGGGCGAAGTCGATCGCGCGGGGATAGGCGCTGCCGCCGGCGATGATCATCTTGGGCCGCTCGGCCCGGGCAAGACGCTCCAGCTCCTCATAATCCAGCAAGCCGTCATCCTGGCGCACGCCGTACTGCACCGCGCGGAACCATTTGCCGGACAGGTTGGGCGCGGCGCCATGGGTCAGGTGCCCGCCTGCGGCCAGCGACATGCCGAGGATGGTGTCACCGGGCTGGATCAGGGCCAGGAACACGGCCTGGTTGGCCTGCGCGCCGGAATGCGGCTGCACGTTGGCGAACTGGCAGCCGAACAGTGCCTTCGCCCGCTCGATCGCCAGGGTCTCGGCCTTGTCCACCTCGATGCAGCCGCCATAGTAGCGGCGCCCGGGATAGCCCTCGGCGTATTTGTTAGTCAGCACCGAGCCCTGCGCCTCGAGCACGGCCCGGGATACGATATTTTCGCTGGCGATCAGCTCGATCCCGTCTTGCTGGCGCGCCAGCTCCGCATTGATGGCGGAGGCGAGTTCCGGGTCGGCTTCGGCCAGAGACGCACCGAAAAAGCGGTTTTGGCTAATAGATGCGCTCTGTTCGTTCATGATACCGCCTCAATGAGAGGCGGCTAGGTTAGCGCGGCGATGCCGTCTCCGCAAACATTCCCTGCGGCGTGGGTGCGCCCATCCAATCCAGCGCCGGACCGCCATTCTTCAGGCGCCGCGCCCACTTCAGGAAGCGGACCGCCGCAGCCATTGGACCCGGCAACGTCCGGCGAAAGAAGGCCAGCTTGCGAATGGTCTCCTGCACCGTCCAATGCACCCGCGACCCGGCCGGAATGAACACGACGTCACCGGGCGAGATGGTGCGCGGGCCCTGGTGGCCATCATCGAGGATCGCTTGGCCGGCCAGGATGTGGATGGTCTCGTCTTTGTCATACTGCCATTCGAACACACCGGGCGTGCAGTTCCAGACCAGGGTGCAGGCGGTCGTGTCCTTGCTGGTGGACAGCAGCTTGTTGTGGGCCGTGGGCGTTCCGCTCAGCACCCAGCTGGGCTCGATCGGCGCTGGCTGCAGGGCGGTGGCCACATTGCTAAACTCGATTGCGGGCATGTGTAACTCCTTTGCAGAAGCGAGTATGCCGTTGGACAACTTCAGCGTGTGTCAGGAGTAGTCACGAATCTCATTTTTGATCCTGCAGAAATCTCACGATCGTTCCGACGCTTGCCGTGTCCATCAGGGCCGGCGCGTGACCTGTGCCCGGCATGACAAGGGACTGCGCCCCGGCTGCGACCATCTGGTCCAGCGTTTCCGGCAGTAAAAGGTCGCTCTCCGCACCCCGCACGGCAAGGATCGGAATTCTAACCTGGTCGAACTGGGGCCAGAGGTTGGCATTGGCCGGTTCTGCCGCCCGGATCGGCTGAGCGATCGCCGGGTCGTAATGCAGGATATACTGGCTGCCCTGCCGCCGGGCCGAGGTCGCAGCCAAATGCGCCCATTGCGCATCCGTGAGTGGACCAAAGGGCGCGTGGACCGTGCGAAGATGGCGTTCAAGGTCCTGCACGCTATCGAAGACCAAAGCGGCGCCGATGTAGTCGCGGATGCGGGCGAGCGCGGCCTTCGGTATGAACGGGCCGATATCGTTCAGCACCATGCGCGTGATGGGCTGGCCTGGCATCGCCGCGATCAGCATGCCGCAGATGCCGCCGAGCGATGTGCCGACCCAATGGACCGGGCGGTTCAGGCTGGCGAGCAGGTAGGATAGCGCGGTGACGTAGCTGAGCGGCTGATACAGCGCGGGGTCCGGCAGCCAATCCGACGCGCCGCGCCCGGGTAGGTCCGGGCAGATGACATAGTGCGTCTGAGCCAGCGCTTGCGCCAACACATCGAAATCCCGCCCGGTCCGGGTAAGGCCGTGCACGCACACGACCGCCGGTGCGGCCGGATCACCCCAGGCGACGTGAGCCATGCGGTAGAAGGCACCTTGCAGGAGGTAGGGGGTCGCGCCGGAGAACACCTACTTCCCCCTCTCCCGCTGGCGGCAGGGGGGGCTGGCTGGTGCTTGCACCTAGATCACTCCCCGCTCACGCAGGAACGCCAGTCTTGCCTGGGACAGGCCAAGGTTCTCGCCCAGTACCTCGTCCGTATGCTCGCCCAGCACCGGCGGGCCGCGCCTATAGTCGGCCGGGGTCTCGCTGAGGCGGACCGGGTTGGCGATCACCTGCACGCCGTCCGGCGACGCCGAGTGCGGGACCCGGACCACGGTATTGCGCGCCACCACCTGCTCATCGGCGAACACCTGCGCCAGCGTGTTGATCGGGCCGCAGCCGATCTTCAGCGCCTCCAGCCGGGTGACCCAATTCACCGTCGTATCGCCCCGCATCACCGGCGCCATCGTGTCCGTCACCAGCTGCCGGTTGCCGACCCGGGCGGCGTTCGTGGCAAAGCGGGGATCGTCCAGCAAGTGACCGAGCCCGACCGAATCACAGAACCGCTTGAACGTCGGGTCGTTGCCGACCGAGAGCACCAAGTATCCATCCTGGGTCTGGAACACCTGATACGGCACGATGTTGGGGTGCTGATTGCCTAAGCGCACCGGGTTCTCGCCTGTCGCCAAGTAGTTCATGCCCTGATTGGCCAGCCACGCCACGTGAGTGTCGAGCATGCCGATATCCACTTGCTGCCCCTGCCCGGTCGCGTCCCGGTGCCGCAGCGCCGCCAGGATGCCGATACAGCCGTACAGGCCGGCAAACAGGTCCGCCACGGGCACGCCCACCTTCTGCGGCAAGCCGTCCGGCTCACCCGTCAGGGACATCACGCCACCCATGGCCTGCACCAGGCTGTCATAGCCGGGGCGGGGCGCGTAGGGGCCGGTCTGGCCGAAGCCGGTGATGCTGCAATAGATCAGGCGCGGAAACTCGGCATGCAGCTGCTCGTAGCCCAGGCCGTACTTGGCCAGCGCGCCGACCTTGAAATTCTCGGCCAGGATGTCGGACCGGGCAATCAGCTGCCGGGCGATCTCCTGCCCCTCGGGCTTGGCGATGTCCAGCGTCACGCTGCGCTTGTTACGGTTCACGCCCACGAAATACGCACTCTCCTGCGTGCCCGGCATGAACGGCGGCGCGAAGCCGCGCGTGTCGTCTCCGGCACCGGGCTTCTCGATCTTGATGACGTCCGCGCCGAGGTCGCCCAGCATCTGCACGCAGGTGGGACCGGCCAGCACGCGGGTGAGGTCGAACACGGTCAGGCCCTTGAGCGGTCCGGTCGCTTGATCGGTCATGAGATTGGAACCGCTCCTTACCCTTGTTCGGCGTGCGCTCAGGGTCCATTAATGGGGCTCAACCGCCACCACAAGGCAGGACCGATGCTCGACAGCCCGCACACGACCCCGGCCGCGCCCACGCTGGACCAGCAGGCACTGGCGACCGCGCTGTCCGGCAAGCACTTTATCGGCGGCCGTTTCGTGCCGGCCCGGTCGGGCAAGAGCTTTGCTATCGTGAACCCGGCCACCGGGCTCGAAGTCGCGCGCGCGGCCGAGGGCGATGCGGATGACGTGAACGCCGCCGTGGCGGACGCCAAGCACGCGCAGCTCGCCTGGGCCAAGATGGCGTCCCGCAAGCGCGGCGCCCTGGTCGGCCAGTGCGCCGCCATCATCAAGGAGCACGTGGAGGAGCTGGGCCGCCTCATCGCGCTCGAAACCGGCAAGGCGCTCCGCACCGAAAGCCGGGTCGAGGCCAACACGGTGGCCGACATCCTGGAGTTCTATGCGGGCCTGGGCGGCGAGTTGAAGGGTGAGACGGTGCCGTTCGCGCCCGGCGTGCTGAGCGTCACCGTGCGGGAGCCGCTGGGCGTGGTGGGCGCCATCATTCCCTGGAACGTGCCGATGCTGCTGATGGCGCTGAAGATCGCCCCGGCGCTGGTAGCGGGCAACACGGTGGTGGTGAAATCGGCCGAGGAGGCGCCGCTCGCGGTGCTGCGCATCTGCGAGCTGATGAACCGCGTGCTGCCGCCCGGGTGTTTCAACATGCTATCGGGCTTCGGCCCGGAGTGCGGCGCGCCGCTGGTGGCGCATCCGGACGTGCGCAAGGTGACGTTCACCGGCAGCGTCGAGGTCGGCAAGATCGTGGCCCGCGGCGCGGCGGAGAAGCTCGTGCCGGTCACGCTCGAGCTGGGCGGCAAGAGCCCCATGATCATCTTCGGCGACTGTGACTTCGACAAGACCGTGATGGGCGCCGTCACCTCGATGCGCTTCACCCGGCAGGGTCAGAGCTGCACCGCCGCGTCCCGCATCTATGTGGAGCGCCCGCTGTTCCAGCGCTTCGTGGACGCGCTGGCCGCCAAGGTGGACGCCATGGTGATGGGCGACCCGCTGGACGAGAAGACCGATATCGGCACCATCATCAGCCAAGATCAGTTCAAGAAGGTGCAGGGCTTCATCGAGGAGGGCCTGGCGACCCAGGGCGCCACCGGACGCGCCGCCAGCGCCATGCCGTCCGACCCCGCGCTCGCTCGCGGCCTGTTCATCAGGCCGTATATCTTCAGCAACCTGCCAAACGACAGCCGACTGGTGCAGGAGGAGATCTTCGGCCCCGTCACCTGCGTCTTCCCGTTCGATAACGTGGAGACGGTGCTGGCGCAGGCGAACGGCACGGAGTTCGGCCTCGCGGCGTCGCTCTGGACCAATAACCTGAAGATCGGCCTGGACCTCGCGCACCGGCTCGAGGCGGGGCTGGTGCAGATCAACCAGAACCTGGTGGTGCAGGCCAACCTCAGCTATGGCGGCGTCAAGAGCAGCGGGCTGGGCAAGGAGGCGAGCCTGGAATCCATGCTCGAGCACTTCACGCATAAAAAAACCATCATGGTCAATTACGGCTGACGCGCATGCCCAAGACCGAGCACGGAATCCCGACTAGCCAGCAGCCGAAGCCGTCCGAGTACAGCTTCGACCTCGAGCATGTGCTGACCGCCGTGGTCGGCCTGCGCGCCACGGTGCCGGACGATGCGTTCACGGCGGAGACGCTGGGGACGGAGCGGGCCGGCAGCGCCGTGCACATCCGCCCCGGCCTGTTCCTCACCATCGGCTATCTGATCACCGAGGCCGACAGCGTCTGGCTCACGGCGTCGGACGGGCGGACCATGGCCGGACACGCGCTCGCGTATGACCAAGAGAGCGGCTTCGGCCTGGTGCAGTCGCTAGGCCGGCTGGACGTGCCGGTGATGGAGATGGGTGACAGCGCCAAGGCGCGCGTGGGGGAGCCTGTGATCTTCGCCGCCGCCGGGGGCCGCCGCCATTGCGTGGCGGCCAAGGTGACGGGCCGGCAGGAGTTCCCGGGCTATTGGGAGTACCTGCTGGATGACGCGATCTTCACCGCACCCTCGCACCCGTTCTGGGGCGGTGGCGCCCTGATCGGCAAGGACGGCAAGCTGCTGGGCATCGGGTCGCTGGTGCTACAACAGGGGGACGGCTCGAAGCGGCAGGACATGAACATGGTTGTCCCGGTCGAGCTGTTGCCGCCCATCCTGGACGACCTCTTGAACTATGGCCGGGTCAACCGCCCGCCGCGCCCGTGGCTCGGCATCTATGCAATGGAGGATGACGAGACGCTGGTAGTGGGCGGCCTGGCGGATAACGGCCCGGCGGACAAGGCCGGCATGCGCACCGGGGACCGGATCCTGGCGGTGAATGGCAACGAAGTCCCGGACCTTGCCGGATTGTGGCGCGCGGTCTGGGCGTCAGGCCCGGCGGGTGCGGCGGTTCAGGTCAGCCTCGGCCGCGGCGGGCGCACAGCGGCGGTGACCGTCACCTCGATCGACCGCGCCAGCATCCTCAAAGCACCGCGGTTTCATTGACCGTCGGGCGGATAAGCCCTTGCGTCATCCGCCGTCGCGCCAACCGTCTGGTGGATGGCGCAAGGACTTATTCGCCCCACGATGGCTAGGGTTCGGCGAAAACCGGCTGGATCGATCAGCCGCATCCTGCGCTGGCTAGCCGGCGGCACCCTGATCCTGATCCTGGTCGCCGCGGGCGCCGGGGCGGGCCTGATCTGGTGGTCGTTTCCCGCCGCGCAGCAGCGGGTGCAGGTCGCCGGCATGGCCGCGCCGGCCAGCATCGGCTACGACACGGACGGCATACCGCTGATCCGCGCCGGGTCGGAGCTGGACGCCGCGGCCGCCCTCGGCTTCGCCCACGCGCGGGACCGCATGTTCCAGATGGAGCTGACGCGCCGCGCTACCACCGGACGCCTGTCCGAGCTCGCCGGCGCCAGCACCGTGCCGTTCGACCGGTCCATGCGCATGCTGGGGCTGCAGCGCCGTGCCACGGCGGATTTGCCGGAATTACAGCCGGAAACGCGGGACGTGCTGGACGCCTACGCGCGCGGCGTGAACGCCTGGATCGCGGCACGCGGCCGGTTCGCGGCGCCGGAGCTGATCCCGTTCGGCAAGCCCGCACCCTGGACCGCGACCGACAGCCTGCTATGGGGCAAGAGCATGTCCTTATACCTGGCCGGGTCCTGGCGCCTGAAACTGGCGCAGGCCGCGCTGAAGCCGGACGAGCACTACTGGCCGCCGCAGGACCATCCGGCCCGGCCCGACGCGGCGCTGCCGTCGCACTGGGCCGGGCTGGTTCCCAGTTTCCCGGCCCCGTTCACCCAGCCCGCCCAGGCCAGCAACGAATGGGCGGTGGACGCCACGCATAGTGCCACCGGCGGCCCGCTGCTGGCCGGGGACCCGCATTTGGGGTTCAGCATGCCGGGTCTGTGGTACTTGGTCCGGATCGAGACGCCGCAGGGCGTGCGCGCCGGCGCCACCGCGCCCGGCGTGCCCTTCGTCGTGCTGGGCCGCAACAGCGAGACCGCATGGACCTTCACCACCACCGGCGCCGACACGCAGGACGTGTTCATCGAGACGGTGCTGCCGGACGGGCGCTACCAAACTCCGGACGGCCCCGCCGCCTTCGACACGCATGAGGAGGTGATCCACGTCCGCGGCGCCCCGGACGAGCACCTGACGGTCCGCGAGACCCGGCACGGCCCGGTGCTGAGCGACCTTGAACCCGTCGGTCCCGTCATGGCCATCAGCATGGCCGCCCTAGCCCCGCACGACACCGGCGCGGACGGGCTTCGCGCGCTCAGCCGGGCGCGGACGGTCGAAGACATTGGTGAGGCCGCAGCGCTGATCACCAGCCCGGTGCAGAACCTGCTGGGCGCCGACCGCCGCACCATCGGCCAGTTCACCACGGGACGCATCCCGCTCCGCCGCGAGGGCGACGGCAGCCGCCCCGTGCCCGGCGACGACGGCCTGCATGACTGGACCGGCTTCGCCGCCGGCTCGCAACTGCCGCATGTGGTGGCGCCAGACAGCGGACGCATCGCCAACGCCAACGAGCGGGTGGCACCGCCAGATTTTCCGGTATTCCTGGGCGGTAACTGGTTTGGGGACTGGCGGGCGCAGCGCATCCGCACATTATTGGCCGCCACCCCGCGGCATGATCTGGACAGCTTCGCCGCCATGCAGCTGGACGACATCAGCGCGTTCGCCCAGGCCGTGCTGCCCCGCCTCCGCCAGATCACGCCCGCGCCCGGCACCGCCGCCGCCTTGGCGCTGCTGGACGGCTGGGACGGCGGCATGGGGGCCGACCGGCCGCAGCCGCTGATCTTCAACGGCTGGATGCGGGCGTTCACCGCCGCCTATCTGGCGCAGCACCACATCCCGCCCGCCGTGGCAGGGGCCTGGCCGGACGTGGTGGCGCAGGCGGTCCAGCATGAGGAAATCCTACCGCTGCTATCCCAATCGCTGGCGGTGGCGCTCACGGAACTCGCGGCGCAGCAGGGTCCGGACCCGGCCGCCTGGCGCTGGGGCGTGGCGCACCGGGCGGTGTTCCAGCACCCGCTGCTGGGCCGCGTGCCCGTCATCGGCCGGCTGTTCACCTGGTCCATCGCCCAGCCCGGCGACGAGACGACGCTGAACCGCGGCGGCTCCCGCCCGCCGGGCTGGATCAGCGCGCACGGGGCCGGGTTCCGCGGCGTCTATGACCTGGCCGACCTGGACCGCAGCCGGTTCGCCATGACGCCGGGTCAATCCGGGCATCCGTTCCGCGTCCTGGCCGCTAGCCTGATGCAACGGTGGCGGGACGGCACCACCTTGACCCTGGGGCCGCGCAGCGGGCAGCCGGCCGAGATCGTGGAGCTGAGGCCATGAGTGACGTGCATGAAATGGCGGTGATCGGCGATGCGCTGACCCAGGGCGTGCTGTGGCGCCGCGTGGTGGCGTGGGTGATCGACGTGGTGCTGATCGGCATCATCGCCACCGTGCTGTGGACGCTGCTGGGCCTGTTCGGCGCGCTGACGCTGGGTCTGGCCTTTCCGCTTTTGGGCCTGTTGCCGGTTGCGCCGCTGGCCTACCACGCGCTGTTCATCGCGGGGGGGCGGACCGGGACGCCGGGTCAGCATGCGATGGACCTGTCGGTGCGGCGGGATTTGGACCTGGGCCCGCCCTCGTTGTTTCAGGCGGTGCTGTTCACGGCGGGGCTGTATATCACGTTGAGCCTCGGCGTGGTGTGGCTCGCCGCCGCGCTGTTCCTGTCGCACAAGCGGACGCTGCATGACGCGCTGTCGAGCCTCGTGGTGGTGCGCCGCCATCAATTGACCGGGGCGCCCGGTTTGGTAACCATGGTCTGATGAGCTACAAGCCGCCGCGCCGCCCGCAATTCTTCTACACCACCGCCCCGCTCCCCTGCCCCTACATCGCGGGCCGGACGGAGCGGAAGGTGGTGACGGAGATCACCGGCCCGGAATCGGAGACGCTGCATGATCGGCTGAGCCGTGCCGGATTCCGGCGCAGCCACAACATCGCCTATGCCCCGGTCTGCCCGTCCTGCCAGGCCTGCGTGCCGATCCGCATCCCGGTGGCGACGTTCCAGCCGGAACGCACGCTGCGCCGTATCGCCCGCGCCAACGCCATGATCGAGACGCACGACGTTCCCGCCCGAGCCACCGCCGAGCAGTTCCAGCTGTTCCAGCGCTATCAGCAGAGCCGCCATAGCGACGGCGACATGGCCACCATGAGCTTCTACGACTTCCGCGCCATGGTGGAGGACACGCCGATCGAGACGCTGATCACCGAGTTCCGCGACGCATCAGGCCGATTGGTCGGCGGCTGCCTCACGGACCGGCTCGGTGACGGCTTCTCCGCCGTGTACAGCTTCTTCGCCCCGGAATACGAGCGGCAATCGCTCGGCACTTGGGCGATCTTGTGGCTGATCGAACGGGCACGCCGCGAGGGCCTGCCCTACGTGTATCTGGGCTACTGGGTCGCCGAAAGCCGCAAGATGGCCTACAAAGCGCGGTTCCGCCCGTGCGAAATCCTCGTCGGCGGCATCTGGCGCATGCTGACGGACGCCGAAGTGCAGCGTGAGGGCGTGAACCCGGTGCTGGTGCCGGAGACGGCGGGGTAAGCGCCCGATCGCACAGTCTATTCAGCGCAGGCCGGCTGTGCCCGGCCTATTCGCTTCCCTACTTCTTTATCGTCCATGCACCCTGGCCAGCCGCCTGCAGGGTGGTCTATCTGCCGGGTTTCGGATCTCGGCGAAAGCTCGGTCACCCTCGCCATGGCCCGCGCCATCACCGCCGTCGCCGGGGCGATCGCCGCGAAGGGCCAGCATGACCTAGGCGCCCTCTGGGACGGGATCGTGCTCAACTCCGCCCAGTGGTGGCAGCGCATGAGCCCCAAGGCCTATGCGCCCTATCCTGGTTCCCGGCGCTGCTGTGGATGACGCTGCACCTGCGGCGGGGTGAGCGGCCCGGCTTCATTCGCTGCATCAGCGAAGGCCTCGTGCGCTTCACCATGCAGGAATTGATGATCAGCGACCCGGCCGAGAACCGGGATGCCATCATGGACAAGACCATCAAGTTCGGCATCTACCCCATGCAAAACGGCCCCGTCATCGCCGACGGCGCCACCGTCGGCCAGTCCGAATCAGAGCGCATCACCATCCACCATGGCACCGAGCCCGGCTTCGGCGACGTGATCTTCTTGAAGGCGTCGATCGGCTAACCTGTGTCATCATCTTGTGGCTGGTCAAAACCGCGCCGATAAGGCCAGCGATCCGAAGTTGAACAACCCGCTTCGCTGCCGGCTAAAGGACGGGGTTTGAAAGACCTGCGTGTAGGTCACGCGGACGCCATACAGCATCACCGCCGCGCCACCCTGGATTTCGCCGAGCAAGATACGCTTGTTCACCCTCGGCGTGTTCTGGCGCCAGGTGCTGCCATCTAGAAATATGTCGCGGCCCACGATCTGAGCGTCGGCGCCGGCGAACACGTACCAGGCGAAGGGCTGGGTTGGCGTGTATGCGTCCCCGCCCGATAGTCCCGGTTGAATACGTGCTGCCCCGAAATCACTGCCAAGTCCCTGGCCCAGCCGGAAGCTGATCCCGGCCTGCCCGTAATCCCGCACCGTGCCGAGCCCCGCGGTGAGGGCCGGCAAGGCATCCACCTCGAGCCCGGCGAACTGCGTGATCGGGAGGCGGTATGTCTGCTGCGCCATGATCTGGAACGCCGGCTCGTCCTGGATCTGACGGCTCCAGCCGAGATTTGGCCCGTCGCCGATGATGGAATGGAACCCGTTTTGCACCTGCCGCCCGAGCGCGGACGGGCCGACGACGCCCAACGAGACACCAAGGATGCTCCGGGTGATGTCGGTATCGTGGAGCAGTGCCGCATCCGCATGCAGCCAGGCGGCGTAGGGCCGGTCCGCCGGGTCGGGCCGGCGTGTCTGAGTATTGCGCGGGGTGAAGATGGACTGGCCCAGATCGATCGAAATCCGCTGCACACCGTCTCCCCAAACATTTCGTCCAAATTCGCTGAGGAAGGCCGGAATCGCCCCGGTTCCCGAAGTATAACTGAGCCTCTGCCCCGCCGTGTAATAGGCGTCCGACGTACCACGATAGGTAGAGACTGCGTCGTTCTCGATTTGCAGCGTGATGATACTGGCTGGATCGGCCGGCGGCGCCGCATCAGCAGGGATCAGCGCTGAGACGCCAGCCCAAACCACAAACGCTACTTTCAACCGTCCCATCATTCGATCCCGTTCCTTCGCGCACAACGCCTTACTGTGTCCCTGGCCCAAGCGGAAGCCTAGTCCCTTGCTTGAGTGTTCCCCTTGCGTATAGTCGCGGCGCCCGGATGGGTGGCCGAGCGGTTTAAGGCAGCGGTCTTGAAAACCGCCGTAGGTGCAAGCCTACCGTGGGTTCGAATCCCACCCCATCCGCCACCACCTTGCTTTGCACCACTTCACGCGCGCGGGCAGCTTCATTTTACAGCTCTGGCTCGCATTTTGAGAAGCGGTTGTTGACAGATTGGTTGCAGTGCAGCATGCTCGGTTTGCTGATCTGCGGCCAAATCCAGAGATAGTTAATACACTGTTAAGAAATGATCGAAACTCGACGCATACGATTGCTTATACCTGCCGTAACAGGATAGGTCTTCATTAGTTCTTAACCTATCTCTGTGAGAATAGGGCCGGTTCACCGCTATCGTGGGGTCCATCATTGCTTGATCACATCATCCATGATTCTTGTACTGCCTCCGGCGTTTTAGAGCGTGGGATCGGCTTCATCGCGCGTTCAAGCGAACTGCTCGGTGTCAGGGTTGATGATATAGCGGCCGTGGACCTAATCTCTTCAATCAGAGATGCAGTAATCACCGGAGGCCGGCTTACTGTCGTCAATGCGAATGCCCATTTGATTAACTTGGCGCACGATCACGACTGGATTTCGGAGTTGTTCGCCAAGGCTTCGATCTGCTTCTGCGACGGTGCGGGCGTGCAATTCGCGTTATGGTTGCAGACTGGGACCAGACCTCAGCGACACACGCCGCCGCAATGGATCGAGCCTTTGGCCGAGCAACTCGCTCCGCTCGGCGCGTCGGCATTCTGGCTGGGAGGCATGCCCGGCGTCGCTGAAGCTGCGGCAAGGAACCTCCAACATTGCACCGGATTGCGTTCTGCCGGCTCTCACCACGGCTTTTTCGACATGACGGCCGGCTCACCCGGTAACGAAGCGGTGTTGGCGGCCATACGGGACGCTCAGCCGGACCTGCTGTTGTTGAATATGGGCATGCCGCTGCAGGAGCGGTGGCTTTACGACAATTGGGACCGAATTGATGTTCCCGTCGTGGTCACCGCCGGCGCGCTCGTCGATCACGTCGCCGGCCGGGTCAGCCGCCCGCCGGCCTGGGTCGCCAATTGCGGCCTCGAATGGCTGGTCCGCCTAGCGGTCGAGCCGCGGCGCCTTTGGAAGCGCTACCTACTCGGCCTGCCTGTATTTACCTGGCGCGTTTTGAGAGACACTGGCGTAAGACGCTTATTCAGAAGGCGCGCAGTTCCGCTCGTGTTAGCACCAGGCACTTCGGCCGATGTCGAGAGATGAAGTGATGAACTCCGTGCAGCAAGCATTCTCCGCGCCTCCAGACCGGCCAGTGCCGGTTGAACTCTGGCGGCGGCTGAACCGTCACCGCCTCCTGTTTTGCTTGGTGGCCATACCTATCATGGCGCTGGCCGCCGCGGTGATCGATAGCGTGCCGGTTCGTTATACCGCGACGGCGTCGGTCGTCGTCAGCCCCTCCCTTCCGGACCCGTTGCAGACGGGCGGGCCCGAGGCCGTGTTGCGTGACGACGAAGTTTCGACGCAAGCCGCGCTACTCACTTCGCGGGACCTGGCGCAATCCGTCATTGCCGATATCAGCGTAGGCGATGCTTTCGGCGGCCTGGCTCACCTTAAGCCGGTGATCTGCGGCCGGGTCACCCTGCTATCCTGTGATGCCGTGAGTCCCATGCCGCCGGCCGAGCAGCGGCTCACCAGTTTTCTAAGCCGGCTCCGGGCGACGCCTCTGCCGCGCACACGCGTGATCGAATTGAGCTATACCGATGCCAACCCGGCCGTCGCGGCCCAGGTATTGAATGCGTTGGTCGGTGCTTACCAGCAGCAACAAATTTTGCAGCGCTCGGCCGACCTTGCGCGGACCTCTGGCTGGATTACCGAGCGGGTAGAGGCGTTGCGCCGGGTCTGGCTTGACGCAGAAGCCAAGACGGCGAAATTTACGTCCCAGAGCGGGCTGACGCCCAGCGGGTCGAGGCTCGGCAGCGCACCGCTGGTAAGCCAGCAGGTCAGTAGCGGGGCCACCAGTCTCTCGGCCGCCCAGAACGAACTCGCCGCCGCCCGGGCCCGTTATTCCGCCCTGAAAGCCGCAAGCACGACGTCGGACCGCCGCGCCTTTCTGGCAATGAGGGATGAGCCGGGGCTGGTCGCGCTGAACACGCAGTTGGCGCCGCTACAGGCCCAACTCGCGGACATGAGGCAGACATTCGGGGCAAACTTCCCCCGCATTGCAGCAACGCAGGCGCAGATCGACTCGATCGAACGGCAAATCAGGGTCGAGACAACCCGGATCCTACGCGCGGTTGAGGTCGAGTTGCAGGTGAAGCAGGCGGCGGTGAACAACCTCTCCGCATCCCTCACGGAATTACGGGGCGATGCGGCGGCGTCCAGCGCTAAACAGGGGGAGCTTTCTACCCTAGAAGATGAAGCGCGCAGCGCGCGCACCGTGTTCGAGACCTTCCTGGCCCGCGCCAAGCAGCTCGATGACCGTGTCGGCCTGCTGCAATCTCAAGTGCAGTTTGCGGCCCACGCTGTTGCGCCGGCCGAGCCGTCCAGCCCGCCGCGGAGCCGGCTTTGGCTTGGCGCGCTATGCCTGAGCCTGCTCGCCGGCACCGGGGCCGCCTGGCTTCGCGATATCATGTCCCGGGGCATGAGCAACATCAGCCGGGTCAGCGATCAGCTGGCAGCCCCGTTTTTGTGCGCCATCCCGGCAGTGTCGTCCCGCAGCGGCCAAAGGCGGCTGCCGCACTACGTCCACCTCCATCCATTCTCGAGCGTGGCTGAGTCGATCCGGACGCTGCTCACGCAGTTCCAACTACAGGGCGCGGATGGCCGGCCGATCCGCACGGTGGTGATCGCCTCTGCTACCGGGCAGGAGGGCAAGACGACCACATCGCTCTGGCTCGCCAGCGCGGCGGCTCAGGGCAAGCGGCGCGTCCTGCTCATCGATGGAGACCACCGCCGGGGTATGATCAGCCAACGGCTGGGCGGTAAAAACCGGCGCGGTTTTTCCGACATGGTGTTTGGAGGCGCAGGCATCCCCGAGGTCCTCCAGCATGACCCGGAGCTGGATTTCGACTTCATCGGCGCCGGGGCGCCCATTTCCCGATCGTTCGGCAAGCCCGATATGGAGCGGCTGCGCGGCCTGCTACGCGGGCTCGAGCAGGATTACGACTTGGTGATTGTGGACACGCCACCGCTGCTCGCGGTGACGGATGCGCTACTCTACGCCAGCCTTGCAGACGGAACCGTCTTCCTTTGCCGCTGGAGCCGGACGAGCCGCCTGGCAGCCGCCAACTGCTTGCAGCGTTTGCGCGGCGCCCATGCCACCGTCCTCGGCGTTGCGGTGTCTATGGTCGATCATGGCCGGCTTGCGCAATACAGTGACGAACTCACCCGCTATGACGTGCGGGTCATGCAACGCTACTACGTGAACTGAGCGATGCGCGTCGTCCATGTCGTACGGCAGTTCTCGCCCTCGGTCGGCGGGATCGAGGATGTCGTGCTGAACCTTGCCCGGCAGCAACGCGAGAACTATGGGATCGACGCCCGGGTCGTCACGCTGGACCGCGTGTTCTGGAAAACCGAGCCCTTGCCGGCACAGGAGATGATCGCAGGCATTCCGGTTACCCGGCTCCGGTGGTGGGGTTCGCCCCGCTATCCCCTGGCGCCGAGAGTGCTACAGGAGGTGAAGGGCGCCGACCTCGTGCACGTGCACGCTATCGATTTTTTTGTGGACTTCCTCGCCCTGACCTGGCCGCTGCACCGCATTCCCATGCTGGTGGCCACCCATGGCGGCATTTTTCATACAGACAAGCAGGCAAGTCTGAAGCGCCTTTGGTTCCAAACCGTGACCCGGCTGTCGCTACGCGCCTATCGCGCCGTGGTGGCCGATAGCGACAACGACGCCCGCCTATTCAAGCCGCTCTCGCCCCGGCGAATGCTGACGATTGAGAATGGCGTGGCGTTGGACAAGCTGCGGGCGCCGCCGGGCAGTGTGGCAATCCGCACCGATCCGCGCCGCATTCTTTGCCTCGGCCGGTTCGCGCCGCATAAACGGGTGGCATCGCTTTTCCCTCTTCTGGCCGCTCTCCGCCGTCATAGCCCGGACTGGACGCTGGTGCTCGCCGGGGTCGAGTGGGGTGAAACCGCCGCCTCGCTGCAAGCACAGGCCGAAGCGGCTGGCGTCGGCGGCGCCGTGCGGATCGTGGTCGGACTACCGGACCCTGCGCTGGCAGAGGAAGCGTCACAGGCAACGTACTTTGCCTCGGCCTCGGCGTTCGAGGGCTTCGGCGTCGCCGCGGTGGAGGCCGTGGCTGCCGGCCTAATACCGATCCTGAGCCGAATTCCGACCTATAAACGGCTGGCCGAGACGCTGCCGGCCAGCGTGCTGTTCGATCCGGACACGCCGGATCAAGCGGCAAGAGATATAATCAAGCAAGATGCCGCACTCGCCGGACGTCACGGCGAGATTCGCACGGCGATGGCGGCCTCGGTGGCGCGTTTCGACTGGGTGCATGCCGCACGGTCTCATGTCGAGCTCTATCAGGCGCTGTTGGACCGTACTGTGCCTTCTAAGCTAGATCCGGCTATCCACAGCGAACAGGTTAGCCTCTGATGAATAGCCAGACCCTGCCAAGATGGCTCCGGGCCGTGTCCTCGGCGATAATCTTGCTACTCCTTGGCGCAGCGGCGCCCGCACCGCCGGGCGTGGCGCTGCATGGCGTGAACTTCGCCGGTGCCGAGTTTGCGGCCGGAACCCTGCCCGGCACACCCGACCGCGACTACGTGTACCCGTCCGCGCAACAGCTCGACTGGGCGGTGTCCTCGGGATTCAACATCATACGCTTACCGGTCTTGTGGGAGCGGCTGCAGCCCGCGCTCGATGGCCCGCTTGCACCGGCCGAGCTGGCCCGGGTCAGGGCCGTGGTGGACGGGGCCGTGCGGCGTGGCATCCGGACAGTGATCGACCTGCATAATTTTGGCACATACCGTGGTCAACTTCCCCCTGCCGCAGCTTTCGCTAATTTTTGGTCGCAAATGGCGCAGGCGTTCGGTCGCGACCGCCTGGTGATCTTCGGCCTAATGAACGAGCCGCATGATCAGCCGGTGGAGCGTTGGGCGCTACAGGTTCAAGCCGCGATCGACGCCATCCGGGCCACCGGCGCCAAGACCCCCGTGCTAGTGCCGGGAGTGGGCTGGGATGGCGCACATAACTTCGTCTCAGGCGCCGGTTACGGCACGCCCAGCACGAGACTGTCCTCCATTACAGACCCTGCGCACGCGCTGGCCTTCGAGGTGCATCAATATCTAGATGCCGACTATTCAGGAACGCACCCGGAATGCCCGGCCGCCCAAAACATCCCAGCGTTGCTGGACCCCATGACGAAGTGGCTTCGCGATGGGCACCGCCAGGGCTTCATGGGTGAGTTCGCGGCATCTTCCAGGCCGGAATGCCTGGCCGGGCTGGCGGCGATGCTACGGTATTTCACGGCCAACCGTGATGTCTGGGGCGGCTGGACTTACTGGGCAGCCGGCGCATGGTGGGGGCCGGACTACCCGTTCGCGGTCGAGCCCCGGGGAGGCACGACGCCGCCGCAGCTCGCCATCCTGCAACGACAGGGGCGCCAGTGAGCCAAAGCCTCTCCGCGGGCTGGAGCGTTGGGCGTTCTGACCGGACCTGGGCGCAACCGGGGCCATGGCTGGTGCTGGCCGCCTGCTGCTTCAACGTGGTGCTCTGCCTTATAAATACCCGGCATTGGATGTCGGTCGGGCCTGCCCAGGTGGTCGGCGCATCGCTTCTGATCCTTGGCTGCGGCATGGCCGCAACGTGGCGGCAAGTGGACGCCGGGCTCGCGCAAATCGTGCTGCTCGCCTTACTGACGGTCGCGGCACTGCGGGCGTTCAACCCGGACCTCGACGCAAAGATCATGTTTGATCTGGCGCTTATGCCAGTGTTCTACCACCTTGGCCAACAGAGCACGCCGGAAGCGGCGGAGCGGCTGCTGGGTTGGGTCATGGCCATCGTGGTCGGCGTCGGCCTGATTGAATGGCTGCTACCGGATACCTTCCAGAACTGGCTTGATATCTTATCGTTCTACACCAACAAGGGGTCCGTCAGCGCAGACGCGATCAACTACAACGATAGCAAGTTCTTTGTCAGCGCCGAGCGTAGCGAGTCCGCAGGCCGGCTATTGCTTCCTTTCATCTTCGGCCCACACCGAATTTCTTCCATCTTTCTCGAGCCTGTCTCTATGGGTAACTTTCCATTGATCAGCCTTGCTTGGCTGCTCAGCGTGAAGCGCGTCTGGACGATAAGCCGGATGCTTCTGGCGGCTGGCACGGTCCTCTGCGTCGTGCTGCCGGACTCACGGCTGGCGGCGCTGAGCTGCGTCTTGCTCGCCGTGGCTAGCCGGGTGCAGATGCACCGCTCCCGCCTAATGGCCGCACTGCCCTTCGTTGGCCTAGCCGCCCTGCTGGCCATCGGCTGGTCCACGCTATGGCCCGGGGAGACCGTCGCCATTACCAGTGACGATCTGCCTGGCCGGCTCTCTTTCTCGGGCAAGCTGTTGACGTCTTGGGGCTGGCCCGAGTGGCTAGGCCTTGCGCCCTCCGCCGTTTACACCGCCGACACCGGTTACGCCTACATCATCAACAACCTCGGCCTACCCGCCGCCGCCGCCTTATGGCTCTGGATGTTCAAACGCCAGCCGGCGCCCGAGGCCGCGAGCCTACGCGGCCTGTTCACAATCTACGCGGCAACCTCGCTCTGCATTGGCGGCTCCATGGTGTCCATCAAGACAGGCGCGTTGCTCTGGTTCCTGTTCGGAGCCGTGCAGGCCGCGCCGGCACGGGAATGACCAAGCCGGGACACATGCCCGCGTTGGATGGATTGCGCGGGCTGGCGGCGCTGCTGGTTGTAACGGGCCATGCACCAGAGTTCGGGCTGCTCTCCCCCGTCCAGCCCGCGGCCAAAGACTACGGCGTTCTCATCTTCTTCTCGCTCAGCGGATTCCTCATGGGCTCCCTTTACCTCTCCCGTGGACCGACACGCCCGGCAATCGCCAGCTATCTTGCATCCCGGATTGCGCGGATCGTCCCGATTTACTTTGCGGTCGTTCTAGCCTCCTACGCTTATGCTCATTTAGTGGACTCCAGCTTTGTCTATGCCATGCCGTTCGTCCAATTGCTTCGGCAGCTTACTTTCAACGGCAGCATCTCAGTTTTTTGGTCGATAGGACCGGAGTTTCAGTTCTATTTCTTATTCGTGCCGCTTTGGCTGCTATCATTTCGCCGGAACCGCATTCCTTACGCGATGAGCCTGGCGCTTCTTTCGCTGGCGAGCTTGGCTATGGCGGCGCACGTGCCCGGCGTCCTTATTGCTTCCAAATTCCATATCTTCGCGTGTGGTCTCGCCGCGGCCGAGATTCGGCTCAATGTTCCCAATTTGCCGGCTCGGTTCACGCCGGTGGTTCATGCTCTTTGCTTGATCGCGGTGATCATGATCATGGTCAGTCCGGGCTTCGCACACTGGATCGGGGATGACCGCATCAACATACACATCGACCCGACCCTTGCGGAGTTCTTCGCCAACCCCGCCCGGGTCGTGCTCGCAAGCTGCATCGTGCTCGGATTGTCCTACCCCGGCGCGCCTGGCCACTGGGTGCTTGGGAGCGCGCCACTTCGTCTTTTGGGTGCTATCAGTTTCTCGGTCTATCTTCTTCATGTTGCAATCTATGACCTGATGACGAAAGCCGGGCTGCTCGGAGGTTTCGGTCCAGGCTGGGGCGCGGCCTGGGCCATGACCGCCATTCTTGCCGTATCGTGGGTGAGCTACCAGTTGATCGAACGGCCCGCACGGCAGTGGCTCGCCACCCGGCTTCAACCAGCGCCGGAAATGATCACTTGATGGCGGTATCCGGAAAGGCCTCAGGCGCCAGCAATCGCTGCGTGACCTCGGCCCAGCTCAAGAAATTGTCGCCTTGAAATCGTCCGTATGCCAGCGCGTCACCCATTGCGGCGATGATGCTTCCGGGAACAGCGCGATCGTAACCGAAACGATGCGAGTAGCCCGCAGCGATGCCAGACGGGCAGACCGCCGGCAGTCCAAAATAGGCGTACTGCATCAGCTTCATCGACGTGTCGGTCAGATAGGGCGTGGCCATTGCGGACTGGTAGGGAGCCACACCCACATCGGCATACCGGATATAGGCGAGCGTTTGGCTAAACGGCATTTCGTCATAGACGGTGATGTTAGGCGCGGACAGCGAAGCGGCCCTTGGGCCGCCACCGATCACATGGAACTGCACGTCCGGATAGGCGGGCGCCGCAGCCTCGAACACCGCCGGGTCGAACAGCATGTTTCCGACCGAAACCGCGTTGCGCTCGGCCTGATACGGGCTGGCATCTCCGGTTTGCAACGACAGCGCATCGATACCGTGCGGCACGTAATACAGTCTGCAGCCAGGCGGGAACGCGGTCCTCATTCTGGGCGACGGTATCCTGATGCCATCAAGTCCGGGGGCGATCCGTGCCAGCGTATCCTTCAGGTAGAACGATGCGCCGATGGTATCCAGCGTGTCCGAGCAGACATAGAGTATCTTGCAACGCGGGTTCACGGCGCGGATCAGGTCATAGAAAATCTCGGGCCCACCTGCCTCCAGAATGACGTGGTCCGACTCTGCAATCCAGCGCCGCAGCGTCGCAGGAACGGTGGCGACGTAGGCGCGGTAATACAACGCCATCAAGCCCTGCAGCGAGCGTGGCGCTTTGGACGGGTGCAGCAGCGTCCGCCACAAATAACAATCAACCCCGTCCATCGTCTCAACCCGGTTCGCCCGGTCCCACAACGACAGGCGCTGATCCTGCGTCCGCCGCGATATTTGGCTGAACGAGAACGAAAAGAACCTGGAGCGGCCCAGTGCGGCCAACTCCCGGGCAATAAAATGCACGTTGGCTTTCCGCTTGGTACGGTAATCGTGCCGACTGATGAGCAGGGAGGTTATCGCGGCCATATCGTCCGTATTATGAAGGCTGTTCGCCGTGCCGGCTAGTCTCGCGCGCCGGGCAGCAACCGGCGCCGCCTGGGTCACGGTCGAGACGGTAGGAGTGCAGCTCCTGTCTCTTGTAGTATTCGCCGTTCTCGCACGACTTCTGACCCCAGACGCCTTCGGCCTCGCCTCCATCGGCTTCGTCCTTGTAAATTCTTGCAAGATCGTTCTGTTCGATAGTGTGGCCACGATCGTCGCCCGAAAGGAGGCCGGAACCGACCTCGAGTATTCGACAGCATTCTGGCTCACTGTCTCGATCTCTATAATGGCGTTCGCCGGTCTGCAGCTATTCTCTATAGTATCTGGCCGCATCTTTTCGGCACCTCATCTGGCAGAACTCCTGCGGGCGCTCAGCGTCATGCTGCTCGTCCAAGGCATGGCGCGGACGCAGGAGGTTTGGATGCTCCGTCATTTCCAGTTCCGGGCGCTCGCGATGCGCGGGTTACTAGGGGCATTAGCCGGCGGGCTCACGGGGATTGGCGCGGCCTTGCTCGGCTGGGGCGTATGGGCGCTCGTGCTGCAACAAGTCGTAACGTCGCTCGGCGGATTGCTGCTGCTATGGTCTGCCTGCCCGTGGCGGCCCCGCGCGGTGTTCTCAGTCGCCGCCGCTCGTGACATCTTGACGCATCTGGGCAGCACGAGCGGCGGTAGCCTTGCCTACGCGTTCAATCAAAACTGCGACACCATTCTCATCGGGCTGGCATTCGGCCCCGGCAGCGTCGGCATCTATAGTGTGGCGAAGCGGCTACGCCTCGCATTACAGCTCGCGATCGCTACGCCGATCAACAGCGTGACGATGCCGGCCCTGGCCGAGGTCCAGGCGGACCCGGCGCGCTTCACCCAGGTGCTGCTGACCGCAACCTCCGTCGTCTTTGCCATTGCCGCCCCCGCGTTCCTCGGTGCCGCCGCTGTTGGGGAGGACCTGATCCGCCTGGCATTCGGGCCGCAATGGACCGGGGCCGCCGCTGGTTTCGCCTGGCTGGCGGCTGGCGCGCTGCTAACCATAGCCGTCGACTACAACAATACAGTGTTCCTCATCCGCGGCCGCCCGGTGTGGACGCTATACATGGCGCTGCTGAACGTCGCCATCTCCCTCACGCTGTTCGCTGTGGCGCGTAGCGCAAACCCGGCCTGGGTGGCGCTGCCATTCGTCATGGCGACCGTGGCGGTCCTGCCAGTTTCGGTCCTGTTGCTGCGCCGGCTCTTGAACATCCGCATCCGGGCATGGGCACGCGCCGCGCTCCCGCCCGTTGTAGCAGCCGCCGTGATGGTGGCTCTGATCCAGCTGGCGCAGCCCGGCTTGCAGGGCTGGACGGTGCTGCCGCGCCTCTGCCTGCTGATCGGCGGGGGCGCGCTGGTCTATGGGGCAGCGCTGACCCTGCTAGACCATCGCCTCGTCCAGCAGATAGCGGAGCAGATCCGCCCGTTGCTGCGCCGGCGCGCCCGCAGCCCGGTGACGTAGCAGCCGGGGCGTGCCATATGCCCGGCATGGCTCCTCCTTTATTGCTGCTGCAAGACATCCACCTCGCTTTGGGCTCGGCCCCGCTATTGCAGGGCGCGGAGCTGGGCGTGGGCGCGGGGGAGCGCATCTGCCTCGTGGGCCGCAACGGCTCGGGCAAGAGCACGTTGTTGAAGATCGCCGCCGGGCTGCTGCGGCAAGATAGCGGCACGCGGTTCATCCAGCCTGGCACCACCGTGCGCTATCTGCCGCAGGAGCCGGACCTCGCGGGATTTGCAACCACGCTCGCCTATGTCGAGGACGGCATGGGCCCCAATGACGATCTGCACCGGGCCCGCACGTTGCTGGATCAGCTCGGCCTGCAGGGTGACGAGGACCCCGCGCACCTGTCCGGCGGCCAGTTGCGCCGGGCGGCGCTGGCGCGAACCTTGGCGCCCAGCCCCGATCTGCTCTTGCTGGACGAGCCCACGAACCATCTGGACCTGCCAGCGATCGAGTGGCTGGAGCAGGAACTGCGCTCGCTCCGCGCCGGCATCGTGCTCATCAGCCATGACCGCCGCCTGCTGACGACGCTGTCCAAGAGCCTGGTCTGGCTGGACGCCGGCCTCACCCGCCGGATCGACCGAGGCTTCGAGCATTTCGAGACCTGGCGGGACGAGGTCGAAGAACAGGCCGAGCGCGACAAGCACAAGCTGGGCCGGCAGATCGAGCGGGAGGAGGACTGGCTCCGCTACGGCGTCACCGCCCGCCGCAAGCGCAACGTGCGCCGCCTGGGTGAGCTTGGGGCGCTGCGGCAGAAACGCCGCGAACTCGGCGGCGGCTCCAGCGGGCTGCGCATGGCCGCGAGCGAGGCGGACATTTCTGGACGCCTGGTGGCGGTGGCCGAGCGTGTGACGCGAGCCTACGCCAACGACGGGGAGATGGGACCCCCGGTCGTGCGGGACCTCACGCTCCGGGTGCTGCGCGGCGACCGGCTGGGCATCATCGGCCCGAATGGCGCGGGCAAGACGACGCTGCTGCGGCTGCTGACGGGTCACGACCTGCCGACCCAGGGCGAGGTCAAGATCGGCATCAACCTCAAGCTCGAAACGCTGGATCAGCAGCGCGCCAGTCTCGACCCGGCTAGCACGCTGCAAGACGCGCTGACCGGCACCGTGGGCGGCGACCAGGTGGAGGTTGGCGGTGAGCGGCGGCACGTCATCGGCTACATGAAGGACTTCCTGTTCAAGCCGGAACAGGCGCGCACCCCCGTGGGCGTGCTGTCCGGCGGCGAACGGGGCCGGCTTACCCTGGCCATCGCACTCGCCCGGCCCAGCAACCTCCTGGTGCTCGACGAGCCGACCAACGACCTCGATCTCGAGACGCTGGACCTGCTGCAGGAGCTGCTGGCGGACTACAAGGGTACTGTCCTCCTGGTCAGCCACGACCGTGACTTCCTGGACCGCGTCGTCACCAGCACCTTGGCCGCCGAGGGCGCCGGCCGCTGGGTGGAGTATGCCGGCGGCTATTCCGACATGCTGCTGCAGCGCGGCAAGCCGGACGCGGTGACCGCCGAGCGGGCCAAGGGCTCACCCCCCAAGCGCCTGCCGCAGCGCGCGGCCAAGATGAGCTTCAAGGACAAGCACGCCCTGGAAACGCTGCCGGCCGAGATGAAGCGCACCGAGGCGGAGATCGCGCAATTGCAACGCACCCTGTCCAGCCCAACACTCTACAGCAAATACCCTGCCCGCTTCCGCGAAGCGACGGAAGCGCTGGCCCAGGCTCAGGCCCGGCTCGCGCGGGACGAGGAGCGCTGGCTGGAGCTGGAGGTCATGCGGGAAAGTATGCGGGCCTAGCGGCATCATCACGCTGGCCGAGCGGAAGGCAGTCCGGGCGCGGATGGAAGCCGCCGTGAACGCATCGTGCGGTGTTCTGCCGCGGCCGCTTCCGCGCTCGGCCTTGATCGATCCCTGATCAGGCCAGCAGTTCACGCGCGGCACGCAGCAGCAGGCTACCCGGCGCCCGTAGCGCGTCGATGACTGTGAAATGGTCTGCGTTTACCACAGGGATCAGCATCCCTGGGCAGTGCTGCACCGCCCGATGGGCGTGCAGGCGCCGGCTATCCTGCACCAGTGCATCCAGCTCCGCCGAGCCGTATGCAATGGCCATGGGCTTGGCCACAGGCGCCAGGCGCAACGGCGAAAGCGCCTCTGCCTCGGCATCCGACAGCCGCAGCTTCTCGTTCAGGTAGGTGTCCCGGAGCGGCCCCAACTCGAATACGCCGGAGACCGCCAGCGCGGCGCCCACCGCAGGATGTGCCAGCACCATGGCCGCCAAATGCCCGCCTGCCGACCAGCCGCTGACCACGATCCGCCCGGTGATGCCATGCGCCGGGCCATGCTGCGCCAGCCAGTCCAGCGCCGCATTCATCTGCGCCACGATCTGCGTGAGCGTCGCATCTGGTGCCAGAGTGTAACCCGGTAGCGCGGCCGACCAGCCGTCCGCCAGCGCCCCGGCCAGCACGGAAGCCGCCCCCTCCCGGTCATTGCGCTGCCAATAACCGCCATGGATGAACACTAGGCAGTCCGAGCCCGGCGGCCCCGGGAACAAATCCCACGCCTCGCGCTGCGTCGGTCCGAACGGCTGATCCAGGTGCGCCGGATGGGCCGCCCGCATGGCGAGCGACTCCGCCCGCAACGCCTCGACATACCCGGGCCCGTCGGGGCACGCGGCGGTGTTGTTATACGCGGCGTCCCGCGCAGCACGGGAAAGATGGCCCCAATGGTTCATACTAACTCCTTAGCTCGCAGCTTCCGTAGCGTAGGCATCCAGTTCCTCCCTCCATCACCAGGCCCGATGACCAAATCCGATTTCAGCCTATCTTTGCCCAACCCGGCCGGAACAGGATGGTCTAAAGTGCCCGTATCAGTCCACACTCCCACCATGCGCTTCCTGCTCCTGTTCCTTCTGGCCGTCGTTTCAACCCCGGCGGCGGGTCAGCCCGCATCGGCCAACGCCGTTCAATACAAGGCCGTGCTGATCGCCGGCGACCGCAGCCTGCCGGTGTTCGACAATGCCGTTGCCGAGGTGGCCGGCCGGTTGCGTCAGGCGGGCACGGCCAGCATTGCGCAGCTCAGTGACACCGCCGCGCTAACAGCCCGCCCCGGCGTGCAAACGGCGACCCTTGCGCACGTGCTGAACACTATCGCCTCCATGCACCCCGGCGCCGGGCAAGGCTGCTTCGTGTTCGCCACCTCGCACGGCGCCCAGGGCTACGGGCTCATGCTGGGCCAGGATGAGGCGCTCAGCCCGGCCGAGCTGGACCGTGCGCTGACCTCAGGCTGCGGCAAGGCCACGACGGTCGCCATCCTGTCCGGCTGTTTCAGTGGTGATTTCGCCCGCCCACCGATGGCCCGGCCCAATCGCATCATCCTCACCGCGGCCCGCGCCGACCGCACCTCGTTCGGCTGCGCCGCCGGACGGGAGTTCACGGTGTTCGACCGCTGCGTGCTGGACGCCTGGGACCAGGGCGGATCGTGGCAGCACGCCAGCAGCACCATCCGCGCCTGCGTCAGTGCCGAGGAACGGGCCGAACACGTCCTAGCCTCCCAACCCCAAGCCTATTTCGGCCCGGCCGTCCGCACGGTGACCGTCCCAACCGCTTCGGCCAGATAACCCCGTGCTCGACCCGGCCTCGCCGCCCCGGGGTTTATCCGCTCGTGCATCCCGTCCACCCAACTCCTGAACGCCGCAGGCAGGACGGCGAAGCAACAGACACCAGGCCTACGATCGCAATCCACGTGCACCATGGCCGAGCCGACAAAGTCCTTTATATTTGTTGCCGGTCTTCAGCGCGACGTGGCGGCCTGATGTCTTAACACGTGGCCCGTGTGGAGCGGACCCTGCTTCAATATCGCAAACTCCGGCACAGCCTTGCGCTGAAGGCTGAGCTCTAGCCGGTAGGCATACCCCACCGGACCCGGACGTGCCTGGAACACAACTTGATACGACCCCGGCCCGATCGGCAACGGGCGCTCGAACAGCACGGTCCCCGCCTCGAAGACCGGCCCGCTCGCGGCGAATGGCACGGCGATGGCCCAAAGTGCGTCATCCGCTACCGCCGGCGACGCGTCCGCACCAGTGCTGATCCGCACCCAGCACGGGTCATCCACGTCCGGAATACCGAATACCACCTGCGTCCGGTCCCAGGCGAAGCCTTGCGCCACCTCCTCCTCGGACCACAGCACGACCGCGCGGGGTGCAGCCGGATTGGCGATGAACAGCTGCGTGTAGAGGATCGTCAACGCGAACTCGTTTACCATCACCAATCCCGCTTTGACCCCGCCCGGCTCCGGATGCTAAACCGCCTTACGGAGCGTCAACAATGCCCTGGTCCGGCCTGCTCGTGTTTGCCGTCATCTACCTCATGGCCACTGCCTCGCCGGGCCCGGCCGTGGTGGCGGTGGTGGCGCGCGGGCTGGGACGCGGCACGGCGGGGATGGCGCCGTTCATTGCCGGCTGCGTGGCGGGTGACATCGTCTGGTTCGCCGCCGCCGCCGCCGGGCTGGCCTTCGTCGCGGAGCGGATGTTCGCCGTTTTGCTGCTCATCAGATTTGCCGGGGCCGCCTATCTGCTCTTCCTCGCGTACTCGCTCTGGACCGCGCACGCCGCCCCGATCGAGCTCGGGGAGGCGCCCCGTTCCGAACGCCCCTTGACCGTGTTCGCCGGTGCCCTGTCGATGACGCTGTCCAACCCCAAGGTCATTGTCTTCTTCCTCGCCATCCTGCCCGGCGTCCTCCCGCTCGAACGAATCACCGCCGGACGGGGCGCGGTTGTGGCAGTATGCATGGCGTTCATCCTGTCGGGCGTGCTGGCCAGCTACGGACTGGCGGCCGCCCGGGCCCGCCGGCTTTTCGGCTCCCCCCGGGGGCTGCAACGGTTGAACCGCAGCGCGGGCGTGGTCATGGCGGGAGCGGCGGTGGCGGTCATTGCACGCTGACCATCTGTGAACGCGTTCCGCTCGCTCCGTAGCCCGCCCTACCGGGTCTGGGCCGCCGGCGCGCTCGTGTCCAACACCGGCACCTGGGTCCAGCGCACCGCGCAGGACTGGCTCGTGCTGGCGGAGTTGACGCCGCACAACGCCCAGGCCGTGGGTGTCGTCATGAGCCTGCAGTTCGGGCCGCAGCTGCTGTTGCTGCCATGGACCGGCTTCGCCGCCGACCATCTCGACCGGCGGCGGCTCATGATGCTGACGCAGGCCGCACTCGGCGTGCTGGCGCTGACGCTCGGTATCCTCACGCTCACCGGCCTCGTCCGCCTTTGGATGGTGAATGCGTTCGCCCTGCTCTCCGGCTGCGCCGCCGCGTTCGACACCCCGGCGCGGCAGACCTTCGTTTCGGAGCTGGTGGACGACGCGGACCTCGCCAACGCCGTGGCGCTCAACTCCACCTCGTTCAACGCTGCCCGCATGGTGGGGCCGGCGTTGGCGGGACTGATGATCGCCGGCATCGGCACCGGCTGGGCGTTCATCGTGAACGGCGCGTCCTTCGCCGCGGTGCTGGTCTCGCTCGTGCTGCTGGGCCGCATGAAGCTCCGGAGCGAACCTCGCGCCGCCCGGGCGCGCGGCAGCCTGATCGAGGGGTTCCGCTACGTCCGCCGCCGCCCGGACCTGCTGGCCATGCTCGGCATGCTGTTCCTGGTCGCGACCTTCGGCCTCAACCTGCCGCTGTTCATCTCCGCTATGGCCGTCAGCGTGTTTCATCAGGACGCCGCCCGCTATGGCCTGCTCAGCTCGGCGCTCGCGCTCGGCACCATCGCCGGGGCGCTGGGGGCGGCCGGGCGGGAGCGGCCGTTGTTCCGGCACCTGGTCACCGGCTCGGCCCTGTTCGGCGTGGGGCTGGGCCTGGCCGCCCTCACCCCCACCGCGCCCTGGTTCGCGCTGGCGCTGGTCCTGGTGGGCGTCGCGGCCCTCACCGTCACCAACACCAGCAACAGCCTGGTGCAGCTCTCGACCGAGCCCACCATGCGAGGCCGGGTCATGGCGATCCGGCTGGCGATCGCGCTGGGCTGCACGCCGCTCGGCGCGCCGCTGGTGGGCTGGGTTGCGGATAGCTTCGGGCCGCGCTGGGCGCTGGGCGTGGGCGCCGCGTCCGGCTTTGCCGCAGCGCTGCTGGGCGTGGTTTACCTCAGGCGCCCGCCCGCATCCGCTGCAGCTCCGCATGACCGTCCCATTGATGCTTGAGCGCCCCCAGCACATGCAGCGCCAGCAGCGCATACAGCGCATAGGCCGACCAGGCGTGCACCGCATAGAACTGGCTGTGCGCCGCCTCCTTGGCCGCCGGCGGCAGGTCGGCCACGGCCGGGATGCGGAACCACGGCACCAGCCAGAACAGCTTCAGGGGATGCGCGGCGGCGTCCTTGAACGCGCTGTCATGCAGCCAGCCGCTGATGGGCAAGGCCAGGATCAGCCCATACAGCACGTAATGCGCCGCGTGCGCGCCCGCCCGCTCCCACCGCCCATAAGCGGCCGGCATCGGCGGCGGCGGGTGGGCGATGCGCCATAGGATGCGCAGCAGCACGAGGCCCAGCAGCGTGAGCCCCACCGATTTATGCAGGTCGATCGTGGGCCGGATCCACCCCTCCGGCAGGCTTTCGGCCGTGAGCGCCAGCGCCACGTTGAGCACGATCAGCACGGCCACGCCCCAATGCAGCCAGGCGGCGGTTCTGGTGTAGCGGAGCGCGCGTTCGGTCATGACCTGGCATATTCGGGCGGCACCGCCACTTGCAAGCCCATGCAGAATGCCGCCGCGCTGGACGTGATACGCCGGACCCTCTCGCCCCGCTTCGCCCCGCCGCCCACGCCGGCCCGCGCCGTGCTGATCCATGGCGCGGTCACCGTGCTATGGCTGCTGCTGTTCCTGCGCGCGTTCGGCGCGGGCGGGTTGCTGGCGTGGTCGGTGGGCCTCGCCTATGTCGCCTATGACACGGTGCTGCTGGCGTTCGTGTTCGTGCAGACCCTGCCGCTCGCCCGGCGGGTCGTTCCATCCAGCGCATCCGGCGCGCCGCCCAGCCTCGGCGTGATCATCGCCGCCCATAATGAATGCGCAAGCCTGCCGGCCACCATCGCCGCGCTGTCGGCGCAAGCCTCGCCGCCCGACGAAATCTGCATCGCCGATGACGGCTCGACCGATGGCACCGCCGCCCTGCTGCAGAACTGGGCCGGCCCGCCCATCCGGTGGCTCCGCCTGGCGCACGGCGGCAAGGCCCGGGCGCTCAATGCCGCGCTGGCGCAGATGACGCAGGAGCTGGTGCTGACGGTGGACGCCGACACCTTGCTCGAGCCCGGCGCCGTGCTGGCGATGCAGCGCGCCTTCGGCGCCGACCCGGCGCTCGTGGCCGCGACCGGCGTGCTGCTGCCGGTGTGCGGCGGTTCGGCCGCCGGGCGGGTGTTCCAGTGGTTCCAGACCTACGAGTACATGCGCAATTTCCTGTCCCGCTACGCCTGGGGCCGGCAGGACGGACTGCTGCTGATCTCCGGCGCCTTCGCCGCCTATCGCCGGCAGGCCGTGCTGGACGTGGGCGGGTTTGACCCGGATTGTCTGGTCGAAGATTACGAGCTGACGCACCGGCTGCGCGATGTCGGCACCCGCCGGGCTCTGGGCTGGCGCACGGCGGTGGTGGGCGGCGCGCTGGCGCGGACGGAGGCGCCGGGCGGGGTCGCGGCGTTCTTGCGGCAGCGGCGGCGCTGGTTTGGCGGCTTCTTGCAGACGCAGCTCTGGTACCGGCACATGATCGGCAATCCCAGCTACGGACGGCTCGGCACTCGGATGCTGCCGGTGAAGGCGCTGGACACGATGCAGCCGGTGTTCGGCCTCACCAGCATCGCGCTGCTGCTGGCGTCCTGGGCCGGGGGCGGCGCGGTGGCGCCGGTGGCCGGGGTGATCGGCGCCAAAACCCTGCTCGACCTCGGCTTCTATCTATGGTCGCTCCGCCTCTACCGGCGCTGGCTCGGCCCCCAGGCGCACCTGCGCTGGGGCCCGGCGGTGCTGGCCGCGTTGATCGAGCCGTTCAGCTTCCAGGTGCTGCGCCACCTCGGCGCCACGCTCGGCTGGGTCTCGTTCCTCACCGGGCGGCGGCAATGGGGCAGCCAGGTTCGCGTGCTGGGGAACGAGAGCCGGGCGTAGCGGTTCTAAGCGCATGCGTCCCTGGGTGCCCAAGACCGTCCTCGTCACACCATCCGCGCTGGCCACGGCGCACGGTAGCGGTATTGTCGAGCGGGCGGCCGCACTCGGCTCCGAGGTCGTGCGCCTCCGGTCCGACCGGCTGACCGGCCTGCCGGATACATACCGGGACAGCAAGCGGACCCTGGCGGTGATCAACGCCAGCGCCAGCCGCCGCAAGCTCGATCCCATTCCGCCCAGCGCCGATTGGCGGTTCGACCTGGCCGAGGGCTGCCCGGCGCATTGCAGCTATTGCTACCTCGCAGGCTCGTTATCCGGGCCGCCCATCATCCGCGTCTATGCCAATCTGGAGGAGATCCTGGCCGGGCTCGGCGCCGGGCTGGGCCAGGGCCGGGTCACCTCCACGAGCCAGGATCGCGCGGCGGAGGGCACGACGTTCGAATGCTCCTGCTACACCGACCCCTTGGCTCTCGAGCATCTGACCGGGAGCCTTGCCGCCTGTATCAGCCATTTCGGCGATATGAACTGGGACGCGCAGCTGCGCTTCACCACCAAGTTCGACGCGGTGGAGCCGCTGCTCGCTCTGCCGCACCGCGGACGGACCCGGGTGCGGTTCTCCGTCAACACGCGGACCGCCGAGCGGTTCGAGGGCGGGGCGCCCCGCATGGCCGGGCGGCTCTCGGCGTTGGGCGCCATGGCGCGGGCGGGCTACAAGGTCGGCCTCACCGTCGCCCCTATCCTACCGCTGCCGGATTGGCGGCTGGAATACGACCGGCTGTTCGCCGACGTCGCCGCCGCATTGGACGGCGTGGAGACGGACCTCACGGCCGAGCTGATCACCCACCGCTTCACTCCCAAATCCAAGGGCGTGCTGCAAGGCTGGTATCCGGGCAGCCCGCTCGACATGGACGAGGCCGCGCGCAGCCGCAAGTTCGGCAAGTTCGGCGCGGTCAAATACGTGTTTCCCAAGGAGCAGATGGCCGACATGCGGGGCGCGCTCGAGGCCAGCATCGCCCGGCATCTGCCCGGCGCCCGCATGCTGTACTGGACGTGAGGCTCGCCACTTTCAACATCAACGACATCAACAAGCGCCTGCCGAACCTGCTGGCCTGGCTGCACGACACCCAGCCGGACGTGGTGTGCCTGCAGGAGCTGAAGACCACCCGCTTCCCCTTGGCCGAGATCGAGGCGGCCGGCTACGGCGCGGTCTGGCAGGGAGAGCACCGCTGGAACGGCGTTGCGATCCTGGCCCGCGGCACCACCCCCGTGCCGACACGCCGGGCCCTGCCGGGTGATCCCGCCGACCAGCAGGCCCGCTATATCGAGGCCGCGGTCCAGGGCGTCGTGATCGGCTGCCTGTATGCGCCCAACGGCAACCCGCAGCCCGGCCCCAAATTCGAATACAAGCTCGCCTGGAACGAGCGTCTGCTGACCCACGCCGCCGGGCTGCTGTCATTTGGCGTGCCGGCGGTGCTGGCCGGGGATTACAACATCGTCCCGTCCGACGCCGACATCTACAACACGCGATCCTGGCGGGATAACGCCCTGCTGCAGCCCGCGCCGCGGGCTCAGTTCCGCCGCCTGTTGGAGCAAGGCTGGAACGATGCGCTGGCCGGCCCGCACTGGACGTTCTGGTCCTACCTCCGCGACGCCTGGCCCCGCAACGCCGGCATGCGCCTCGACCACCTTTTGCTCAGCCCCGGCCTGGCCCTTTCAGAAACCGGCGTGGACCGGGACGTGCGAGGCGCCGAGGGCGCGAGTGACCACGCGCCCACCTGGGCTGAAGTCGAACCGCCTCTGGATAGTCGCGGCCGCCTTCTCCCAGGATAGGGCATGGCACACCTGAAGGACTGGCAGTGGGCCGTCGGCATCGCTGCGTTGGCGATCGGCACCGGGGTTTGGTGGAGCAACGGGCTTCAGCCTTCAATGGCGCAATTACTCGTTATCGAGTGGGTCCAATCAGCCGACACTTCTGATAGGCGACATCGTCTTGAGCGATACTGCGCCGAATGCAGAAGCGGCGGTCACCGCCCCTCCTGTATGGAACAACTGCCACGTTCTTGTGCAGAGTATCGCTCTACATGAGGAAAGGCAGGCTTCCACATACGAGACGACTGGCATATACGTGGTGCCAGCTGACGAATACTTCGTCTTGAGAGACAATCGGGGACAACAGTGCCGACAGCCGATCCGATATCGGCACGGTCCCACGTACTAGGATCCTTGGCCGCTTGCGCCTCATCCTTTGGTCCAAGACCCCGGCGAGGACTTTCACACAGGTGCGCTAAGTGGGCTAGCGGTGCTATGCTCTGGGCATGATCAAGCTTCTGCCGCTCTTGCTCCTACTCTCCGGCTGCGGCCTGGCCGCCGCACCATGCCGGGTCACCTCCGCCGCGCTGAAAATCGTGCCCGTCGTAGGCCACATCGCGGCAGCCCCCACTGACGGCTGCGCGGCTGTGATTGATCCATGAAGAGGCAACTCATCACCTAGGCGTGCGGCGCACGCCAACCGCCCCAAGGGGCTCGCGATGACGACGCATGACTCGGTTACGCTAAGGCTTGGGGAGCGGTTTATCTTCTATGCTGAACTAGTTTTGTTGTGAGGGAATGCAAGCGCATTAACTCTACGTCTCGAGGCCGTAGGGTGAATGCTCTTGGCATCCCACCGAGTTCGGGCGCAGTTTTAGGTCTCGTAAGTTCTAAGCTACAAGGGTTGAACTCGCCCTGGCCAGCTTACCTACTCCGCCGCATGCGCCAGTGCAGGGCTCAGTTGCGTCTCCACCAGAGCGGCGAACCGGCCCCGCATGGCCAGCAGCTCGTCGAAATTGCCGCGCTCCACCACTTGGCCGTTTTCATAGACCAGGATCATGTCCGCATCCCGCACCGTGCTTAAACGGTGGGCGATGATGAACGTCGTGCGGCCGCGCATCAGGGTCTGCATGGCGCGGGACACCCGGGCCTCGGTCGCCGCGTCCAGCGCGCTCGTGGCCTCGTCCAAGATCAGGATCGGCGGATCCTTTAGCAGTGCCCTCGCGATCGCCAAGCGCTGACGCTGGCCGCCCGACAGCGTCGCACCGCGCTCGCCGACGATGGTGTCGTAGCCCTGCGGCTGCCGGACGATGAATTCATGCGCGTCCGCCAAACGGCACGCCCGCTCCAGCTCCTCGTCCGTCGCCGCCGCCCGGCCGATGCGCAAGTTCTCGCGGATCGAGCGGTTGAACAACAGGCTCTCTTGGAATACCACGCCGATCGACCGGCGAAGACTTTCGAGCGAGACGTCCCGCAAATCCTGCCCATCGATGGTGATCTGCCCGGCCACTGGATCCCAGAGCCGCTGTAATAGGTTCATCGCCGTACTCTTGCCCGCGCCGGTCTGGCCGACCAGCGCCACCGACTGGCCAGGCCGGGCCAGGAAGCTCACGCCGGACAGGATCGGGGGCCCGCCCGGATAGGCGAACGTCACATCCTCGAACGCCACCTCGCCATGCGGGGCGTGCAGCTCCGGCGCATCAGGACGCTCCGGCACCGAGGATTTCGCATCCAGCACCGCGAAAAAATCCTCCAGCATCGGCAGCTGGAAGAACAGCCGGGAGGCGAACTGCACCGCCGACTCCATGCGTCCGATCAGCAGGGTGGCGAACCCCATGAAGCTCACGATCTCACCCACCGTCGCCTGCCCATCGATGTGCAGCACAGTGCCGATCACGACGATGGCGATGACCGCGAGCGTACTGGAGGCGCGGGTCAGCACGTTCACCACCGCCCACCAATTCAGCACCGGAAACTGATAGCGGATCACGTCCTCGACGATCTGCCCGAACAACCGGCTTTCCGCCTGTAGCCGGGTAAAGGATTGCACCACCATCACGTTGGCCAGCGCGTCCTGCGCCGTGCCGGCCAAGTGATTGTGATAATGCTCTACCCGGCGCTGCCCGGCCTCCGTCCGCCGCACCACCAGCGCCGTCAAGACCACGAACAACACCACCAGAACCACCAGCGTCATCGCCAGCCGCCAGTTCAGGAAGAACGTCAGCGGCAACAGCACGATGACAGCCACAAAGGTCGAAAGCTGATCCTTGAAGAACGTGAGCCAGAGGCTGAACAGCGCATCCGACCCGCCCAGCATGACCTTCATCAGCCGTCCGGAATGCACGTCGCCATGGAAGCTTAGCGGCAATGACAGCACGTGATTGAAATAGCGGTTCATGACGCCGAGCCGGTTGCGGTGCGCCATCCTCTCGGACTGCAAGGAGGTCGCGATGTTGGCCAGTATCGTGGCCGCACCGACCGCAAACCAGATGCCCAGCAACTCCGCGGCCTGGCTCCACAAATAGTCCGCGGGCATGCCATCAGACCGGGTCAGCAAGCCGATGACGCGGCCAAACAGCACCGGGTCCATGAACGTCAGTCCGGCCACGATGACGTTGGCGATCGCCAGCAGCCCAGCTAGCCGCTTGTCGCGGCCGAGCACACTCAGCGCCTGCTTGTAAACCTGGTAGAAACGCATGCACCCATCCAACGCCGCAGCGGCGCGACTAACCTAAGGCGCCATTCTGGCAAGAACAGGGCAGCGGATTTCGTTTAGGTCGCCTTGAGCACGGCGTAGAACTCGTTGCTGCCGTTGAGGGTCGGATAAACCCGTTCCACCCGGAACGGAATAGTATTGCTCTGCGCCAAGATGTCCATCAGCGCCCGGAAGCTCTGCGGCGTAAACTGCCAGGCATGGGTGTCGATATAGCCCGGCGTCGCCTCGATCCGCCCAGTCGTCTCGTGCAAGACCGCAATGCGCTCCTTCGTCAGCGGCAGCGTCAGCGGGGGCGCGCCGTGGTCCCCTGCCCAGTGCCGGCTAGCCTCGTTATGCGTCGTGAGCATCCGGTGTTCGAACACGCTGGCGGCCGTGTGCCGCCGCCGCTCGTCATAATAAGCGCCGAACACGTCGGCGAAGTTGGTATCGGGCAGGAAATGGTCGAAGCAGTAGCGGCGGTCCGGGATTGCAAAGAATACCAGTCCGCCAGGCTGTAGGATGTCATGCAGTTGTCGTAGGTGCCGGATCAGGTCGGGCTGATGCTCGATATTATGCGAACTGAACACCGCCGCCGTCGGCTCATGGATCAGCTCGGCATACGGCTCACCACGCCAGACGTAATCGATGGCCGGTACCCCTGACGCATCCATCCCAGTGGCCGCCGCCTTGGCGCGGAGTTCGTCCGTGGTGAACGCGTCGAGGTAGCGCACGTTGTGCTGTGGACGGCGAAGCGCGGGCGCCGTGTAGGGCCCGATCTCAAGCACGCGCGCCCGCCGGGGCACCAAAGCCAGGAAATCACCCCGCCCGGCGATGCCGCTACACACCCGCCCCTCCGTCCGGCCCCATCGCTCGTAATGGTCTGCCGCCTGCTCCGCCGAGAAAGTGGACAGGTCGGGGCTATGGGCTAGATAGGCCGAGACGTCGAATTCTGCTGGTAGCTTTAAGGTCATTTCCGTCCCATTTTCAGCCTTTTAGCCGTCTTTGTTTGTGCAGCACCGCGCAGCGTGGCGCTAGCGCCTTTCTGGCCTCCGGTTGTATTCAGCCCCGCGCCGCAGCATAATGCGCCCAGGAAATAAGGTGGATCGAGTGGATGTCGAGCAGACGTGAACGAGTGAGCGCCGTGCTGCCCTCGGTCCCGGACGCAGTGTCACCCATCCAATGCTACTTAGACGAGCTTAACGGCTTGTCGGTTCGTGGCTGGGCATTCGACCCGACGATGCCAACGGTCACCCCGACTCTACATATCGTCGTCGATGGCCAGGAGGTCGCGTCCGCTCCGTGCGACGGAGACCGTCCGGACGTGCTATCGGCCGGCAAGGGTCCGCGCCGGGTCGGGTATGAGGCCACGCTCCCAATTCACGTCGGTGACGGCACGCCGCATCAGCTAACTTTCCGCGACCAGCGCCGGCGCGAAGTGGTCATCACCCTGGACGGCGCGCCTTATCGCAGCCTGGAGTTCTCGGTCACGCTTCGCCCGCAGATCCAGGGCCATCTTGACGGCCTGCGGCATGGCGGGTTCGAGGGCTGGGTCATGCGGACCGAGATCGGCGAAACGGTGCCGCACGGCAATTGTGTGATCCGCATCGCCTGCGACGGCGCGACCGTTGGACACGTGCGCGCCAACCAGCATCGCGGCGACGCCGCCCGGATGTTCAACGGCCCGTCCAGCTGCGGCTTCCGCTTCACCCCGCCCGTGCACCTGCGCAGCTCCTACCCACGCCGCTTCCAGTTCTTCGTCATGCCGGAGAACATCGAGATCGACGGCAGCCCTTGTGAGACCAGCCTCGTCGCAGACCAGATGGAGGCGCGGCTGCTGACGCTCATGGAGGCCGTGGACAACGCCCACCGGGACCTCACGCGCATCCGCCGCCAACTGCGAGAGCTGACGCCAAAGCCGCGGCACACGATCTCGGAATACGACCGATGGTTCCGGCTGTATGAGCCGGCCTTGCTGAAGCGCATGCAAGACGAACCGCTCGTCTCCGGTCCGCTGGTAAGCGTCGTTTGCCCGGTGTTCAAGCCTCAGCTGGAGGAGTTCAGGGCGGCGGTGGATTCCGTCCTGTCGCAGACCTATCGCGACATAGAGCTCATTCTGGTCGATGATTGCAGCCGCGTGCCGGAACTGTCGGCCTTCATGGAAGGATTGGCGGCGCGGGATCCCCGGGTTCGCCTGCTGGCGCATAAGCGCAACCGGGGTATCAGCGCCGCCACCAACACGGCATTGGCGGCCGCCAAGGGCGAATGGGTCGCGTTCTTCGACCATGACGACCTCCTGGTCGCTGCCGCGGTCGAGTGCATGGTGAGGGCCGCCCAGTCCAGCGGCGCGGACATGCTGTATTCGGATGAAGACAAAGTCGATCCGTCCGGACACTTCGTTATGCCGGCCCTGAAGCCAGACTGGAACCATCGGCTGATGCTGGGCGTGAACTACGTCTGCCACTTGCTATTCGTGCGCCGTTCTGTGCTGGAGGCCGTGGGTCCGTTGTCCAGCACCTATGACGGCGCGCAGGACCACGAGCTGATCCTACGCCTGTCCGAGCATGTGCCTGCCGACAAGATCCACCACGTGCCGGAGATCCTGTATCACTGGCGCATCACCGCCGGGTCCACGGCACAGTCGATGTCCAACAAGGAGTATGCGACCGCCGCCGGAATAAAAGCCGTCACCGATCACCTTATCCGGCTCGGCCGCCCCGCCGACGTCAGCAGCCTGGAGGGTCGCACCCTCTACTGCGTACGCTGGCCGGTGACGGACGAGCCGAAGGTCACGATCATCATCCCCTACAAGGACCAGATCGAAACGACCGAGCGCTGCCTACAATCCGTGCTGAGCCTCACGGCCTACAAGAACTACGACGTCATCATGGTGGATAACTGGTCCACCTCGTCCGAGGCCGACGCGTTCCGCCGCGGTCTCGCCCGGAACCGGCGCGTGCGCGTGCTGCGAATCGAAGAGGAGTTCAACTACTCCCGCCTCAACAACCTTGCCGCCGCCCAGAGCGACGCCGCGTTCTTCATGTTCATGAACAACGATCTGTTCGTGCAAGATGCTCATTGGCTGCACGCTGTCGTGCGCGAAGCCGTAGCCGACCCGGCGGTCGGTGCCGTCGGCGGCAAGTTCGTCTATCCCGACGGTAGCGTGCAGCACGGCGGGACTGTGCTCGGCATTGGCGGCATCGCCGGGCACGTGCATGTCGGCCTGCAATCCGAAGATTACGGCTATGCTGGCCGTATGCTGTTTGCTCAGGAAATGTCGGCCGTCACTGCTGCTGGCATGCTGGTGCTGGCCGAGGCGTTCCGGCAAGTCGGCGGCTTCGATGAGGTGAACCTCAAAGTCGCCTTCAACGACGTCGATCTATGCCTGAAGCTCGGCGCGGCCGGCTACAAGATCATTTGGACACCGGAGTTCAGGGCCGAACACCATGAGTCGCTCAGCCGCGGCGATGACGAGCGACCCATGCAAGAAGCGCGTTTCTTCGATGAGACCGAGACGGTCAAGCAGCGCTGGGGTGAAGCGCTCGAGCGGGACCGCTTCTATCACCCCAGGTTCACGCTCGACCGCCAGCCCTTCTTCGACTTGGCTGCGCCGGATCAGTAGGCCGAGCCCTGGCTGTTGTTGGACCGGCGAACCGTGGCCGCGCCATTGCCGACCGATACGTCCGGCGTGTTGCCCAGCGCACGCTGTCCGCCGCCGTTGTTCGACGTGACGCCGCTGTCCAGCCGCGGGGAGACGACCGGGTCCCCGCCCATCCGCTCGCTGCTGCAGGCGGCGACGGTCAAGCAAGCCAGTATGACGGAAGCTTTACGCATTTGAGTCCCCCTCGTTAACGGGGGCAGAACGCGGCAAGCTGCGCTTGGTTCAGGCCATGACGGCGCGCAAATCCAGGGTGCGTGGATGCTCCTGCGCCGCCGCCCCGTGCGGCTCCTGCATCGGGCCCGGCGTGTGGCCGATCGGCTCGAACCGCGCCCGGCGCCGCGCTTCGGCCTCGTTGGCGTTCACCGGGAATGTCGCGTAGCTGTGCCCGCCCGGATGCGCTACGTGATGGGTCATTCCGCCCAGCGCCCGGCCCGTCCAGCGGTCGTACACGTCAAACACCAGCGGTGTCTGCGCGGCCAGGGTCGGGTGCAGGGATTGCGGCGGGTCCCAAGCCTTGAACCGGACGCCCGCCACAAACTCGCCCTCCGTTCCTGTATGGCTCAGCGGCACCGCGACGCCGTTCACTGCCAGCACGAACCGCTCCGTCTCCCAGCCTGTCACGCGCACCTGCAGCCGCTCGACCGAGCTATCGACGTAGCGCACGGTTCCACCTACGCCCGCCGTCTCACCGAGCGCGTGCCAAGGCTCGAGCGCATGCCGCAATTCCACGCTCACACCATGCACGTTGATGGCGCCGATGCGCGGGAAGCGGAACTCCATGTGCGGCACGAACCAGGCCGGGTCAAACTTGACGCCATGGGTGCCGAGTTCCTCCAGCGCGTCCAGCAGATCTTCCCACACGTAGTGCGGCAGCATGAATTGGTCATGGATGCGCGTACCCCAGCGCACCAGCCGGCGCTCATACGGCGTGGTCCAGAACGCGGCGACGGCGGCGCGCATCAGCAGCGTCTGCGCCAGCGCCATTTCCGGATGCGGCGGCATCTCGAACGCGCGGAACTCCACCAGGCCTAGCCGTCCGGACGGGCTGTCCGGTGAATACAGCTTGTCGATGCAGAACTCCGTCCGGTGCGTGTTGCCGGTCATGTCGGTCAGGATGTTGCGCAACATGCGGTCCACCAGCCAAGGCGCCGTCTCTTCACCCGGCGCGATCCGGCCGAACGCGATTTCCAGCTCACGCAACGCGTCCTGCCGCGCCTCATCGATGCGCGGATGCTGCGACATCGGGCCGATGAACAGGCCGCTGAACAGATACGACAGGCTCGGGTGATTGTGCCAGAACCCCAGCAGCGATTTCAGCAAGTCCGGGCGGCGCAGGAAGGGGCTATCCTCGGGCGTAATGGCGCCCATCACCACGTGGTTGCCGCCGCCGGTACCGACATGGCGCCCGTCCAGCATGAACTTCTCGGCCGTCAATCCAACCCGGCGCGCCTCTGCATAAAGATGGGTCGTGCGGTCCACCATCTCGGCCCAGGACGTGGCCGGATGGATGTTGACCTCGATCACGCCGGGGTCAGGGGTGACCGAGAAGCCCAGCACCCGGCTATCTCCCGGCGCCTTGTATCCTTCCAGCACCACGGGACGCCGGTGCTGGGCGGCGGTCGCCTCGATGGCTGATATGAGCGACAGCCAATCCTCCGCCCGGTCGAGCGGGGGCACGTAGATAAACAGCAGGCCGCCCCGGGCCTGGACCGTGAGGGCGGTGCGGATGCCCCGCCCTACGGTGCCCGGCACTGGATCTAAAGCCGGCAGCGGCGTCCCCATTTCGAACGGGTCCAGCTCCGGGTCCGGCTCGAGCTCCTTAGGATCGACCCACGGCAGGCTGGCCAGCGGCAGGCGGACGCCGGCGGAGCTGTCGCCGGGCACGAGGAAGATCTTGCCCTCGCGCATCTGCCAGATTTCGGTTTGCCAATGCCGCGGCGTTCCGCCCCCACGTCCTGAACGGCGGCGGAGTGGCAGCACGCTGGCGACGGCGGCGTCTAGGCCCTGGCTGAACACCCGAATGATGCGCGCCCGCTCCTGCGGGTCACGGGACTGCGCCGCCTCCGCCACGACGTTGGCCGGCATGCGGCCTTCGCGCATGAGCCAGTACGGCTGATCCTCATACGCCTGCAGCACGGCCGCCGGGCTCACTTGCAACTGCGCGGCCAGGGCCAGGGTGAACGCTTGCGCCGTCTCCTGCGTCGCGTCACCCTGATCGGTATCGGGGTCTGCCAATAGCGCCCTCTGCTGCCATACGGGGGTGCCGTCCGGACGCCAGGAGGCGTTCAGCGCCCAGCGCGGCGTCTGCTCACCGGGGTAATGCTTGCCCGCGCCATACTGCACCACCGCGCCCGGCGCCCAGCTCTCCAAGAGCCGGTGCAGCAGCTTCCCCGCCTCCCGCCGCTTGGTGGGGCCTAGCGCATCGACCGTCCACTCCGCACCTTCGGGATCGGCGGCGGACACGAAAGTCGGCTCTCCGCCCATGGTAAGGCGAAGGTCGCTTGCGTGCAGCACCTTGTCGACTGCGGCGCCAGCGTCCTGGATCGCCTGCCACTGCTGGGGCGTGTAGGGCTTGGTCACGCGGGGCGCTTCGTTCACGCGGGTGACCGACATTTCAAAGCCGAATTCGGTCTCCGCCGGTTCCACCAGGCCGGAAATGGCGGCGGCCGATTGCGGCTCGGGACTGGCGGCCAGCGGGATATGTCCCTCCCCCGCCATCAGGCCGGATGTCGCGTCCAGGCCGACCCAGCCGGCGCCGGGCAGGTACGCCTCCGCCCAGGCGTGCAGGTCCGTAAAATCGGTCGTCGGACCCTCAGGCCCTTCGAGCGGCCTCACATCGGGAGCCAACTGGATTAAATAGCCGCTCACGAAACGGGCCGCATAGCCGAGCTGTCGGAGCGCGTGCACCAGCAGCCACGCGCTATCCCGGCAGGAGCCTTGCGCCTCGGCCAAGGTCTGCTCCGGCTCCCAAACGCCGGGTTCCAGGCGCACGATGTAGCCCACGCGCTGCATGACCCGGCGGTTCAGGTCCACCAGCATGTCGATGGTGCGCCTTGGCTCCCGCGGCACTTCCGCCAGCAACCCCGCAAGCAGCGGGCCCGGCGGGGTCAGCTTGCGGTAGGGCGCCAGTTCCTCCTCCAGTAGCGGATCGTAGGCGAACGGCCAGCTCTCGGCCTCGGGCTCCAGGAAGAACTGGAACGGGTTGATGACCGCCATGTCGGCGATCAGATCGACCGTCACGTCGAAGTGCGTCACCCGCTCCGGAAACACCACCCGGGCCAGGAAATTGCCCTGGGGGTCCTGCTGCCAGTTGAGGAAATGGCCCTCGGGCTTGACCGTCAGCGAATAGGACAGGATCGGCGTTCGCGCGTGCGGCGCGGGGCGGAGGCGGATGGTCTGCGGCCCCAGCTGGACCGGGCGGTCGTACTTATAGGACGTGCGGTGCAGGAGCGCGGCTTGAATGCTCATGTCCCAAGCATTGCCGCAGTGCACATCCAGCGCAAGGGCGCTACCATCGCCACCGGGGAGAACGGCATGACCACTGGGATGCGCAAGGGGCTTACGAGCTACGGGGATGACGGGTTCAGCCTGTTTTTGCGCCGGGCGTTCATCAAGGCAATGGGCTATTCGGATGCGGCGCTGAACCGGCCCATCATCGGCATCGTGGAGACCGGCGGCGGCTACAACGCCTGCCACGGCACGATGCCGCAACTAGTCGAGGCGGTGAAGCGGGGCGTCATGCTGGCGGGCGGCATGCCGATGCCGTTCCCCACCATCAGCATCCACGAATCCTTCGCACACCCCACATCGATGTTCCTCCGCAATTTGGCCGCCATCGATACGGAGGAGATGATCCGCGCGCAGCCGATGGATGCCGTGGTGATGATCGGCGGCTGCGACAAGACGGTGCCGGCGCAACTGATGGCCGCCGCGAGCCTCGACATTCCCTGCATCCAGCTCGTGACCGGGCCGATGCTGGTGGGGCACTATAAAGGTGAGGTGCTGGGCGCCTGCACCGATTGCCGGCGGTTCTGGGCCCGGCACCGCGCGGGCGAGTATTCCGAGGCCGAGATGGACGTGATCAACGGACGCCTGGCGCCCACGGCCGGCACCTGCATGGTCATGGGGACCGCCAGCACCATGGCCTGCGTGGCGGAGGCGCTGGGGATGGCGCTGCCGGGTTCGGGCACCATTCCGGCGGTGAACGCCGACCGGCTGCGCGCCGCCGAGCAGGCCGGGCACGAGGCGGTGCAGGCCCTGACCGGCGGGCGCACCCCGGCCGACATCCTGACCCCAGCGGCGTTCCACAACGCGCAGGTCGTGCTGCAGGCGATTGGTGGGAGCACCAACGGGCTGATCCATCTGACGGCCATCGCCGGACGCCGCGGCATCGTGTTCGACCTCGACGGGTTCGACCGCATCGGGCGCGAGGTACCGGTGCTGATCGATCTGAAGCCTACGGGCGATCATTACATGGAGCATTTCAATCAGGCGGGCGGCATGCCGCGGCTGCTGCGGGAGCTGCGCCCGTGGCTCGACCTTTCGGCCCGGACCATGGCGGGGAACACCTTGGCGGACGTGATCGACGCGGCCGAGGACATGCCCGGCCAGACCGTCATCCGCACGGCCACCGACCCAGTCTATCCGGTGGGCGGAATGGCGGTGCTGCGCGGCAACCTCGCCCCGCGGGGCGCGCTGATCAAGCACGGCGCTGCCACGCCTGCCCTGCTGCAGCATACCGGGCGCGCCGTCGTGTTCGACGGTACTGCCGACATGGCGGCGCGGATCGACGATGACGCGCTGGACGTGTCGGCCGGCGACGTGCTGGTCCTGCGCTACGCGGGGCCCGTGGGCGCGCCGGGTATGCCGGAGGCGGGTTACTTGCCGATCCCGCGCAAGCTCGCCCGCGCCGGGGTGAGGGATATGGTTCGCATCAGCGACGCCCGCATGAGCGGCACCGCGTTCGGCACCATTGTCTTGCACATTACGCCGGAGGCGCAGGCTGGTGGTCCGCTAGCGCTGGTGCAGACCGGCGATCAGATCACGCTGGACCTGGCGGGACGGCGCATCGAGTTGCTGGTGGAGCTGCCCGAGCTGGAGCGGCGGCGGCTCGCCTGGACCGCGCCACCGCCGCCGCCCGGCGCCGGACGCGGCTACCTCAATCTGTTCCTAGGCCACGTGCTACAGGCTGATGAGGGGTGCGACTTCGGCTTCTTGCGTCCGGTGGGCGAGTAGCTGCCGCGCCGCTTCGGCGGTCATCGGCTCGCCGGTGAGGAACCCCTGCACCGCCAGGCCGCCCAGGTCACGCAAGGCGTCCAGTTCTTCCTCAGTCTCGACACCCTCCGCGACCAGGGACAGGTTGAGCCGCGCGCTCAGTGCCACGATGGCCTGCACGATCGCCAGCGTGCCGTCATCCCGGCACATGCCTTGGATGAAGGATTTATCCAGCTTGATGCGGTCGAACGGGAACCGGCGCAGGTAGCTGAGGCTGGCATAGGCCGTGCCGAAATCGTCCAGCGTAATGCCGATCCCCTGCGCCTTCAGCGCGCGCATCATCTGCAGCACCACGCCGGAATCGTCCAGCACCAGCCCCTCCGTCACCTCGAGGTCGAGGCGGTGAGCCGATAGCCCGGTGCGGGCCAGGATATCCGAGACCGACGCCGGCAGGTCGGTTTGCCGAAACTGCAGCGGTGACAGATTGACCGAGAGCCGGACCGGCGGGTGCCACCGGGCCGCCTCCGCACACGCGGCCTCCAGCGCCCATTGGCCCAGCGGCAGGATCAGGCCGCTCTGTTCGGCCAGGTGTACGAAATGCGCCGGCTCGATCGGGCCACGGGTGGGGTGATCCCAGCGCAGCAGCGCCTCGAATCCCTGCACCTCCAGCGAGTGCAGGTTGCAGATCGGCTGGAATACCAGGTGAAATTGCTGCGCATCGACCGCCTGCGTCAGGTCTTGCTCGATCAGCGCACGCTCCTGATGCGCCTGATCCATCTCGGGCACGAAAACCCGGGCCGTGTTCCGGCCTGCGGCCTTGGCGCGGTAGAGTGCCGTATCGGCGTAGCGCAGCAGCACGTCCGGCGTGATGGTGCCGGCCGGCGGATGGATCGCGACGCCAACCGACACCCCGATCGTCAGCCGGTGCGGCCCGATCTCGAATGGCTGGCCGATTCGGGCGATCAGCCGGTCCGCCAGGCTCGTGGCCGGTGCGGGCTGCCCTTCGAGCAGCTGAATGATGGCGAACTCATCACCGCCGACCCGGGCCACCGTGTCGCCCGCCCGCACGCTGTCCCGCAAGCGGGTGGCCACGGCAGACAGCAGCTTATCGCCGACTTCATGCCCCCGCATGTCGTTCACCGCCTTGAACCCGTCCAGGTCCAGGCACAGCAGCGCCAGCCCTTGCTCCCCCCCGGCCGCGGCCGCCACCGCCTCACTCAGCCGGTCCTGAAACACCAGCCGGTTCGATAGCTGCGTCAGATCGTCATGATGCGCGACGTGCCGGATGCGCTCCTCATTGATTTTGCGCAGCAGCGCCGGGCGAATGGTGTTGGCTAGCGAGGCAATGTCATCGACGACAGCGTCCAGCGACGCGGGCATGGATTTGAACGCCAGCGAGATGCCGAAGCGCTGATCCTGCACCCATATCGGGTAGCTCACCTGCGCGACCAGCCCAGCGGCGCGGGCGTTGGCCAGGTACACGAAACGCTCCGGCGCGTTGAGCTTGGCATACTCGATGGCAAACGGTTCGTTGTTGCGGATCGCCTCGGCCACGATCATGTTGCGGGCGTTGACTGCGGCGGCGGGTGCGCGGCGGTAGTAGGATTGAGCGTCCAGATCGTCCGCATTGAAGCGGCTCAGTTCGTGCATCGTCTCTTCCGGCAGCACCAGCTCCCAGATGCGTCCGACTAGCGCGTCATGATGCAAGCATAGTTCGGTCAGCAGGCCCTTGAGCGCCATGGCGCATGTCGGCGCCTCGGCCACCATGCGCAGCATCCGGTCGGCCCGTAGCGCCCGGCGGGTGACCTGCAGCAACTGGCGGTGCCGGGTCTCCCGCTCGAGATCGAAGGTGATGAGCGCCGCGATCTCGGTCAGGGGCCGGGACTGCAGGGCTGGCAAGGCGGTCTCATTCCAAACGCAAAGCCGCCCGGCCCGCATGCCGTTCGAGAGCTGTATCGGGAGGTAGGCGGCCGCTCCGACGCCAGTAAGCCCGCCTACGGCCAGGTGCTGCGGCAGCACGGGCCAGATCCCAGGCTCGCTCAGGCCAAGGCGGTCCAGCATTCCGATGGCCGCGGCCGGGTCGGTAGGCTGCCAGCCTTCCTGCAGCAGGAATGGTTCCCGCGTGGCATCCTGATGCGCCCACACCTCGATCGCCGCCCCGGACGCACCCACGCTGCCGGCCGCGATCCGCGCCAATGCGCTGCCGGCTTGGCTCCACAGGGTTGCTGCATCCACCATTTCAGCGTCAATCTCCGTGGCCAGGAGGATTGGGGCTCGGCCAGGCAAGGACATCAACCCGGCGCACCTATCGGCGTAAGTTTACTCAACTAAGCCTCACTGCAACGGCTCACTCCTGAGATCAACACCATACCAGGAAACTATTAACAAATCTTTTTTCGTCCTTTGTAGCAGGAGACCGGTTTGACGGACGTTCATATCATTTCAGGGCAGTATCATTTTACGGCGCGGCTGGAGGAAAAGCTCGCGCCCAAGACCTGCGCCGTGTTCCGCAATCTTCTACCATACCGCGAGCGGATCATTCATGTCCGCTGGAGCGGTGAGGCTTGCTGGATACCGCTCGGCGACCTCGACCTCGGGCTCAACCACGAGAACGCCACCAGCTATCCGGCGCCGGGCCAGATCCTGCTCTATCCGGGCGGGTACAGCGAGACGGAGTTTCTGCTGGCCTATGGCAGCGTGCAGTTCGCGAGCAAACTCGGCGTGCTGGCAGGCAACCACTTCCTCACCGTGACCGAGGGCGCCGAACACCTGGTCACCCTGGGGCGCGAGGTGTTGTATCAGGGCGCCAAAGATATCCTGTTCGAGCTCGGATAGAATAAACGGGCGCGGAACGTCGGATTAGATGATCTCATCTGAGGCGATACTGCTTCAGGGTGTCGCCACGACCTCGACCCGGCGGTTCACGGGGCTGCGCGGGTTGTAGCTGTCCAGGAGCTGGAGCGGGCCGAAGCCTTGGGCCCGCATCCGCCCCGAGGGCACCCCGCGCTGGGCTAGGTAGTCCAGCACCGCCGCGGCGCGCAGTTGCGATAGGCTGATATTGTAGCCTAGCCGTCCGCTGATGTCGGTGTGCCCGTCGATGTCGAAGCGCGCGCCGGCCAGCGCCGGGTCATTGAGTGCGGCCGCGACGTTGTCCAGCTGCGCATAGTTGCTGGGGCGGATGCGGTAGCTGTCGAAATCGAACTCGATGTTCGTCACGACCCGGCGGTCCACCGCGGCGCCGTTATATACGCCCGGTGGCGTGCCCGGCTGCGTGCAGGCGGCGAGGCCGGCGGCCAGAGCCAGAGCCAGTAGTTTAGCGGGGCCGAAGCGCATCGATGATCTCCCGGGTTGAAGCCAGCCGTCCACGCAAATCCACCACCGGCCCCTGCGCCTCCCTCAAGCCCAACCGCCGCTCGGTCGCGCGCGGGTCGGCCGGCAGCGCGTCCCGCAGTTCGCGGGTTGCTGGGTCGAGCGGTAGGGTCTGCGCGAGCTGTTCTACAGCCGGATTACCTGCGGGCGGCGCAGCGGGGCGGGCATAGGATTGTGGCGGCGGATATTGGGGCGGCAGAGATTGGGACGGCAGCGATTGAGGCGGCGGATAGCGGGGGGCTGGACGCGGTACCTCATAGGGCGCGGTAGGCAGTAAGGGGCCGCTATTCTTTTGCGCCCATGCCGGGCTGGCGAGGGCCATGGCCACACCGCACATCCAAAACCGCCGCATGTCCTTCTCCCTATCCCAGCCCGAACCGTGACCGCCGCCCGCCGCGAAGGCAAGGCCCAGTTGCCCGGTTACGCAAAAAAGATCAGCCCCGCAAACCGATTAGCCCCATACATCGATCAGCCGCGTAAACCGATCAGCCTCGGCCGCCCTGCTGTGGCATCGAGAAGGACGTGGGCGCCAGGATGGAGCTGGTGATATTGGCGACGATCGGGCCGTTGCGCTCCGTCTCGGCCCGGCGCTCGATCCATTGCGGGTCGGCCATGAAGCCGTTCCATTTGTACTCACGCTCCGCCAGGCTGTCCCAGGCCAGCATGTAGGTGAGGTCCTGGTTGCTCTCCCCCAGCACCGTCGTCCAGAACCCGGCCTGGCGGATACCGTGGCGGGCCCAGATGTCGAGTGTGATGGTTTCGAACCGGCGGAGCAGGTCCGGCAGACGGCCCGGCATGCAGCGGTAAATGCGCAGTTCATGGATCATGGCGTGTCCTTCGTTGATGGCCGATCCATGCCAGATCGGGCCTGCAACCGCCAGCACCGTGCCATCGTTACAGCGGGATGTCCGACCAGAAACACCGGCGCAAATGGCCCTTCGTTGCGGGCGCAATCGTGCTCCTGGGCCTGCTGGCCGTCATGCTATTTCAGTGGGATTGGCTGATCCCGTTCGTTAACCGCCAGGCCAGCAGCGCCCTTGGGCGGCCGGTCACCATCACTCATCTGCATGTCCGCCTCGGCCGGGTGCCGCATATCGAGGTGGACGGCGTGCACATCGGCAACCCCGCCGACTGGCCCGGCGGCGGTGACCTGGCTGTTATCGACAAGCTTGGCATAGACGTGGACGCCATGGCCTACATCCGCCACCGCCAGCTGATCCTACCGGCCATCCAAGTCGATCACCCCGTGGCCGAGCTGCATCAATTGGCTGACGGCAAGAACAACTTTACTTTCCCAAGCGGCGATCCGTCCGCGCCGCCGCCGCCGGCGGAGCAGGAGACCAAGCTGGGCCAGCTGCAGATCAACGACGGGCACGTGCACACCGTGCTGGCCAAACTAGGCGCGGACTTTCAGGTCGATATCGCCACAAAAGACGACAAGGTGGTGGCGGACGCCAAGGGCACCTATGCCAAGCAGCCGATTACCGCCAGTTTCATCGGCGGCGCATTGCTGTCGTTGCGCGACGCCGGGCAGCCCTATCCGGTGCAGGCCAAGCTTGCCAACGGGCCCACGCACCTAGCCTTGAACGGCACGATCGAGAACCCGCTCAATTTCGCCGGTGCCAATTTGAAGCTCGAGCTGGCCGGTCCGGACATGTCGCTGCTGTTGCCCCTGATTGGGGTCGCGATCCCGAAAACCCCTGTCTATGACGTCGCCGGGCAGCTGGATTACGAGAAGGGAGTGGTGAAGTTCACCAAGGCGCGCGGCAAGTTCGGCAGCAGCGACATCGGCGGGGATATCGAGGTCGATACCAAGCCTGAGACGCGGCCCGTCCTCACCGCCACCCTGCACTCGCAACGCGTCGACCTGAAGGACCTCGGCGGCTTCATCGGTGCCGAGCCCGGCGATGCCGCCAAGGGCACTAAGCGCGCCGCCCCCAGCAACGGCCGCGTACTGCCCAACGACCCCGTGAACCTCCCCAAGCTCAATGCCGCCGACATTCACCTGAAATATACCGCCGCCCGGATCGAGGGCCGGGCTCAGCCGCTCGACAATATGCGCGCCGATCTGGACATCGTGAACGGCGACGTGAAGTTGCATCCGCTGGCGTTCGGCATCGGCGGTGGGCAGATCACCTCCACGATCGACTTGGCGGAGAAGAGTAAGGCGCTGCATGCTCAGGCGACGGTCGATTTTCAGCGGGTGAGCGTCGATAAGCTGCTGGCGGCCACTGGCGCAGCACGGGGCGCTGGGTCGATCGGCGGGCGGGCGGTGATCGACGGCACCGGGCGGTCGCTGGCGGACATACTGGGCCACGGCAATGGCGAGCTGAAGTTGTACATGGGCAGCGGTGGGAATGTGAGCGCGCTGCTGGTGGATCTGAGCGGGTTGCAGTTCGGCAATGCCGTGCTGTCCGCCTTGGGCATCCCAAACCGGGCGAAAATTCAGTGCTTGATCACCGATTTCGTGCTGCAACAGGGCCAGGTCACGGCCCGCACGGCGGTGCTGGACACGGACGAAAACCGGGTCGGCATGACGGGCGGCATCAACTTGCAGAGCGAAGGGATCAACATGGTGCTGCGGACGGAGGCGAAACACTTCAGCGTCGGCTCGCTGCCGGCGCCCGTGAACATCACAGGGACGATGGGCGCCCCCAGCGTGCGTCCGGACGTGGCGGTGCTGGCGGCGCGGGCGGGGGCGGCGGTGGGGCTCGGTATCCTGCTCACGCCGCTGGCCGCGCTGATCCCGACGGTGCAGCTCGGCACCGGCGAGGACGGGGCGTGCGCGGGTATGCTGCAGCAGGCGCGAACTCCGCCGCGCGTGGGGCCGGCGCGTCGGAGGTAGCTGGGGCTTGTGCGGGTTTTCTTGTTGGGGTCATGGGCGGACTAGAACCACGCGATACGGGCGCGGAGGTCACTCTGAGCTTGGCCGGAGGGCGGGCTTGTCGTGCCGTCCTTAGACGGGCTTCTGTTCTGTATGGTCGCGTCAAGCGGTTTTGTTGAGCTTAAGCTTCTTTGGCTTTGCCCGGCGCCATGCCAGGCTCTGATCGTTCAAGGACACCAGCAGGCCTGGGTCCGCCACGATCTGTAGTGCCACGTCGATCGCTCGTTCTAGTTGCGTGTCCGACATGGTGCGGATGGCCGGGCGGGCGGTGAAGGCGGTCCACACGCCGCCGAACGAACCGTCCAGGCATACGCGCATGAAACAATGGTCGAAGCGAATTGGCCAGCGCTGTTCCGCTGCCATGCCGGGCAGGGTTTCGCGCATCAACTCCAGCCACCGCCGCTCAAGCGCCTTGCGGTCCATGCTTGCTCATTCTGTTGCGCTGCGGCAAACGCAACTGACCGCCCGGAGTTGACCCAATGACCGACCTGCAAGCGTACCTCATCGCCATCATTCAGGGTGCGACGGAACTGTTCCCCATCAGCAGCCTGGGACACGCGGTGGTGCTGCCGGCGGTGCTGCGTTGGGGGATCAATCAGGGTTCGGCCGAGTTTCTGCCGTTCTTGGTCTTGCTGCACACGGGAACGGCGGCTGCGCTGCTGCTGTATTTTTGGCGGGACTGGCTGGCGCTGGCGCTAGGGGTGATCGGTGCCGGGGCGCCCGAGAAGGTTGGCGAGTCCCGGCGCCTTCTTCTACTGATCGTGGTGGCCACCATTCCGGCGGTGATATTGGGCTACGGGCTGAACAAATTCCTGAAGGAGCTGTTTGCTTCACCGCTGATTGCTGCCGCGTTCCTGGTGCTGAACGGGTTCATGCTGCTGGTGGGCGAGCAGCTGCGCACCCGGGCCGGACGGGTGCAGACCGAAAAGCGGCTCGGCCTCATGACCGTGAGCGATGCGCTGATCATCGGCGTGTGGCAGTGCCTGGCGCTGCTGCCCGGGCTGTCCCGGGCGGGTGCGACCATGGTGGGCGGGCTGCTGCGCGGGTTCGATCACGAGAACAGCGCCCGGTTCTCGTTCCTGATCGCGCTGCCGATCATCGTGGGGGCGACCGTGCTGGAGGTGCCGCATCTGCTTCGGGCCGGCATCGCGCCCGGCGTGCTGCAGACGTCGCTGATTGCGGCGGTGCTGGCGGGCATCACCGCGTGGCTGGCGACGGCGTTCCTGATGCGGTATTTCCGCAACCACGACGCGTGGGCGCTGAAGCCGTTCGCGGTGTATTGCGTCGTAGCGGGTTCGTTGGCCGCCGCCTGGCTCGTGGTGATGGCATGATCCTGCGCCGCCGGGCGCTGCTGGCGGGGGCGGTTTTGCTGGCTGCGGCCGAGCGGGTTCCGGTCTCGACGCTGCCGCTGCCGCGGCTGGACACGCCTTGGTGGCGGGCGCGGCACCAGGCCAAGCTGCAAGAAGTCGAGGCGTTGCGGAGCGCCGGGCAGCGGGTGGATGTGGTCTGGCTCGGGGACAGCATCACCCAGGACTGGGAGCTGGCCGGGCCGGAGGCGTGGCAGGATTTTGCGCCGGTCTGGCAGCGTTATTATGGTGACCGGCACGCAATGAACCTGGGCTTCAAGGGCGATACGACGGCGCATCTGCTGTGGCGGATGCAGAATGGCGAGCTGGAGGGGCTGGCCCCCAAGGTGGCCGTGGTCTTGATCGGCGCCAACAATATGGGCCGCGTGCACTGGAATGCGGCGCAGACGGTGGCGGGGATATCGGCTGTCGTGGAGGAGGCGCACCGCCGCCTGCCAGGCGCCCAGCTGATCCTCTTGAGCGTGCTGCCCAGCATCCGGAGTAAGTACGTGACGCGGACGACGGAGCAGGTGAACCGTGCATTGGCCGAACGTTACCCGCCGGGAGAGCTGCCGTGGCTGCGTTATGTGGACCTGACCGCGCTGTTCGTCCGGGAGGGTATGGTCGATCGCACGCAGTTCCTGGACGACCACCTTACCCCGCCGGATCCGCCGCTGCACCCGACGGCTATGGCGCAGGCGCGGATTGCGGAGACGATCGAGCCGCTGATTGCGGCCCGGCTGGGGGATCGTGTGCGCGGGCGGGGGTAAATGCTGCTTGGTGGTTTGTTCGGTTTCGATGTCTGCAGCTGGCGTGCCGTCCTTTGACGGGCTCAGGACTAACAGGTTCTGGGTTGGGCAGGTTGAGAGCAGCTTCTTGGCCTAGGTCTGTCGCCCGCACCACCTTGCAAATTCGGCCAATGAACGTAAAAGAGACGCATAAGAATAGGTGGGGATCGAACGTTGGACGAAGCATTGGTGGCCCGCATACGGTCTAACCCTGACTATATCGAGTTGGAGCGCTCCCGCCGCAGTTTTGGCTGGACGCTGACGATCTTGATGCTGTTGATCTATTACGGGTTCATTGCGCTGGTGGCGTTCAAGCCCAGCATCATCGGCATGCCTGTCAGCGGCTCGATTACGGTGGGCCTGATCCTAGGAGTGGCCGTGATCCTCAGCGCCGTCTTTCTCACCGGCATCTATGTGCTACGCGCCAATGGCGCCTATGACCGCCTGTCCGCCGCCGTGGTAGCACAGGCCAAGATCGGAGCCCGGGTATGAAGCGGTTCATCGCGGCAGCGCTGCTGCTGGCCACCCCTGCCCTGGCGGCGGGTCCGCTCGAGGCGGGAACGCGGCAAGGGACCAACTGGGTCGCGATCGGCATGTTCGCCGGGTTCGTGCTGCTGACGTTGGCCATTACGGCGTGGGCGGCCAGCAAGACCAAGACCACGAGTGATTTCTACTCCGCCGGCGGCGGCATATCCGGCTTCCAGAACGGCATCGCCATCGCCGGTGACTATATGTCGGCCGCGTCGTTCCTGGGTATCTCGGCACTGGTCTATACGTTCGGCTATGACGGGCTGATCTATTCTATTGGCTTCCTGGTGGGCTGGCCCATCATCATGTTCCTGATGGCGGAGCCGCTGCGCAACCTCGGGCGGTTCACCTTCGCGGACGTCGTGTCCTACCGGCTGCAGGCGACGCCGATGCGCGCCATGGCCGCCACCGGCACGCTCGTCACCGTCGCGTTCTACCTGATCGCGCAGATGGTCGGCGCCGGTCAGCTGATCGAGTTGCTGTTCGGCCTAGAATACACCTACGCCGTGGTGATCGTGGGCGTGCTGATGATCCTCTACGTCACGTTCGGCGGCATGATCGCCACCACCTGGGTGCAGATCATCAAGGCCATCATGCTGCTCTCGGGCGCGACGCTGATCTCGGTCCTGGTGCTGGCGCAGTTCAATTTCGACGTGAACGCCTTCCTGTCCAAGGCGATCGAAGTGCACAGCAAGCATAACGCCATCATGCTGCCGGGGCCCCAGGTCGCGAACCCGATCTCGGCCATCTCGCTCGGCATCGCGCTGATGTTCGGGACCGCCGGCCTACCGCACATCCTGATGCGCTTCTTCACCGTGCGCAACGCCAAGGAAGCGCGTAAGTCGGTGTTCTGGGCCACGACGTTCATCGGCTATTTCTACCTGCTCACCTTCATCATCGGCTTCGGCGCGATCGTGCTGGTCAGCACCAACCCCGAGTATCTGGACGCCAAGGGCGGGCTGCTGGGCGGCGGCAACATGCCGGCCATCCATCTGGCGCACGCGGTGGGCGGCGACCTCATGAAGGGGTTCATCTCCGCCGTGGCGTTTGCGACCATCCTCGCGGTGGTGTCGGGCCTCACCCTCTCGGGCGCCAGCGCCGTCAGCCATGACCTCTATGCCAGCGTGTTCCGGCTGGGCCGCGTGGCGGACGGGGCGGAGGTGCGGGTGTCCAAGATCACGACGGTGATCCTGGGGATTCTCGCCATCCTGCTGGGGATCGCGTTCCAGAAGGTGAACGTGGCGTTCATGGTGGGCCTGGCCTTCGCCATCGCCGCCAGCGCCAACTTCCCGGTGCTGCTGCTGTCGATGCTGTGGCGGGGCCTCACCACCTGGGGTGCGTTCTGTGGCGGGTTCACCGGGCTGGTCGGCGCGGTGGGGCTCACGATCCTGAGCCCGGGCATCTGGGTTGCCGTGCTGGGCCATCCCGCCGGGTCGGCCTGGTTCCCCTACACGTCACCGGCCATCTTCACGATGCCGGCGGCGTTCTTCGTCTGCTGGCTCGTGTCCACGCTGGACCGCAGCCGGACGGCGATGCGGGAGCGGGCGATGTTCGAGGCGCAGTATGTCCGGAGCCAAACGGGCATCGGCGCGTCGGGGGCTTCGGCTCACTGACATCGGCGCACCAGAACTCGCTTATACGTACTGGCCTAAATACCACCGGGGCGCCATGATCGCGCCCCGGTGCGGCCATACCGGGAGCCCTTATTAGCAGCGTTGGCAATCAAGCCGACGACGCAAGGACCCATCCCGATGTCCATCTCCCGCCTGATGCTTGCCGCCCTCGTTGCGTTCGGCACCCTGGCCGCCCCGGCCATGGCGCAGCGCTCGCACCACCGCCACCCTGCCGCCCGCGCGCACGTGCAGAAGGTTGCGGCGACCGATACGGCCACGGCCACCAAGCCCGCGACCGCAACTGTCACGACGCCGTCAACCAGCAGCGCGGTGCCGGCCGCGCCGCAGGCGAGCATGGCCGCCAAGACGCCCACCCTGCCGAGCACGGCGCTGCCCGGCGTGAAGGCCACCCCGGCCATGCCGGCCGCTAAGCTGTAGAACGGAGCATCCGTAGCGCGGAGAGACCAGCCCGCGTTCGAGTGGCGGGCTGCAGCCCGCGCTACGGAGGGCTACTGCACCCGGGCGATCTGGCCGCGAATTTCGCCGCCGGGGTTGGCCGCGGTGTGTACGTTGGTGTAGGTTTTGCCGTTCACCAGCGCGTCCTGCTGCGCCTCCGTCAGCGTGATCATGCCTGCTGCACCGGACGCGGCGCTTGGAAACGGGACCAGGACGCCGGCATTGGTGCCGGGGGCGGCGGGGCCGTGGATGTGTGCGGCCGTGCCGGGGCCGGTCAGGCCGGTATAGGTGAGGGTATAATTGAAGGCGTGCGTGTCCGGATACAGCGTCGCGGCCATCGTGCCGGTGCCGGCGGACGATGTGGGCGGGACTTCTTGCGTGCCCGCAAGCGACGCCTGGAACTTCATCGGCGCGTCGCAGGCGGATAAGCCGAGCACCAGGCTGAGTAGCACCGCTTTATTGTAAGTCACCATTGCCTCCCTCGCGTGATCGCGGCGGCCAGCATGGGACACCGGCGCGGGAATTGACAGCCCGGCGCTAGGCCCGCATCGGTTCTTGATGATCTCGAACCCGCTTGGCCCCTTGGTCGATTCCACCCCCCGCCCGCTGCCGGCCCGTATGGCCTACCGCGGCCAGCACGTGGTGCTGGAGCCGCTGCATCGCCGGCACGCGCCGGAGCTGTGGACCGCCGGGCAGGGTGCGGCGGAGTCGTGGGACTATCTCGGCTATGGCCCGTTCGCTTCCGAGGACGCGCTGGCAGCGTTCGTCGCGGAGTTTGCGGCCAACCACGACCCGATGGCGTGGGCGGTGCGCCCGGTGAGTACCGGGGTGATATCGGGCTGGCTGACGCTTATGGAGATTCAGCCCAAGAATGCAGCCATCGAGCTCGGCCATATCTGGTTCGGCCCCAAGCTGCAGCGGACGCGGGCGGCGACGGAAGCCATGTTCTTGCTGTTGAAACTGGCTGCCGACGATTTGGGGTATCGCCGGCTGGTTTGGAAGTGCAACGCGCTGAACGCGCCCAGCATCCGTGCGGCACACCGGCTGGGCTTCGTGGCGGAGGGCGTGTTGCGGGGCGCCGCAATCGTAAAAGGGCGGCGGCGGGATACGGCGATGTTCAGTATGCAGGCGGAGGAGTGGCCGGGGCGGCGCGATGCGTTGCAGGCCTGGTTGGCGCCGGAGAATTTCGCCCCGGACGGCACTGCCCGGCGCGGGTTGGCGGAGCTACGGGCGCAGCTCGAACGGTGACAACGCCGTTTCGAATCCCGGGCTGACCGGCGGCGTAGTGGTGGAATGCAAGCGCATTCCACCCAGCGCAATTGCCGGTTTTACATCGGCGGTGTGAGGCCGTCTTTGCCGACGTTGACGCGGTTCGCGGTGAGGGTGCCGTCGGCGGCTTTTTGGGCGCCGATGAAGACGTGGGCACCGGGCACGAGCATGGCTTGTGTGCCCGGCTCGAACGTCACGACCGGGGCGTCTGGCGGCACGGTCATTTCCAGCTTCTCGCCCTTGGCCACCAGCGTCAGCACGCGGCCGGTGCCGCCGGTGACCTCGCTTTCCACGGTGGCGTTGGTCATGGTGCTCTCGGGCTTCAGGTCCCAGGGGTAGTGCCCCTCACCGCTGCCGCGGGCGGCTTCGGGGAAGATCAGCACTTCGAGCGCGCGGAGGTGATCGCGGGGGCCGGTCGCGGCGGCGCCGATGAAGCTGCCGGGCTTGGCATCGGCCAAAGATGCGGGCACGACGGCGGAAACGGTGTAGGCCGGGGCCAGATGCACCGGGATGATGTCGCCGTCCCGCCCGTCGATCACGAGCGTATCGCCTTCGATCTTCTGCACGGTGCCGCGAACACGGGTCGGCACGGTCTGTGCCCAGGCGGGGGCGGCGAGCACTGTTAGAGCAACAAGCACGGTGATGTGACGGGGCATGAGGCATCCTTTGCGGTGTCCGCGGGTTTTGACCCGGCGCGGCCATCACGTCCAGTGATGCCGACCCCTCATCCCCATCTTGGAGACCAGAATGAACCGTTTTGCCATGACTGCCGCCGCCTTGTTGATCAGTGCTACCGCGCACGCGCAGGTCAGCGCGGGCGACCGCGAATATCTGGCCAAGGAGGCGCAGGGCGGCCTGTATGAATCTCAGCTCGCGACCATCGCGCAGGAACGGTCGGAGCGGGCCGACATCAAGGCCTATGCCGCCCGGATCCTGGCGGACCACGTCGTTTACAATCAAGCGCTGCAGGAGCTTGCGGCGGCCAAGGGTGTGACGCTGCCGACGGAGCTCACGGCGGAGAACCGCAGCAAGGCGACGGTGCTGTTCAACCAGACCCGCAGCGTGTCAGACGCGAATTTCGTCGATGAGGCACTCCGGATCAACAACGAGGACCGGCATGACGCAGAACTCGAGAGCGGGCGGACGCAGGATCCCGATATCAAGGCTTTCTTGCAGAAGTTTTCGGCCATGGATGCCGAGCATGAGCGGATGGCGCTGGAATTGAAGGCTAAGTAGGGCCTTGTAGGTTAGAACGCGAGGCGTTCCATCCTGGGTAGGGTGGAATGCGCTTGGCAATCCACCAGTGCGCGAAAGGCCTCACACCGCCAAGTACGCCTCTCGCGCCGCGCCGTCCTCGAGAAGGTCGGCCATGGCGCCGAACCAGGCTACGCGGCCGCGCTCGACCACGACGGCGTGGTCGGCCACGCGGGAGGCGAAATGAAGGTTTTGTTCGGCCAGAAGCACCGTTATGCCCTCCTGCCGCATCATGCGGATGGATTGGGCCATTTGCTCCACGATGACGGGCGCCAGACCCTCGCTAGGTTCGTCTAGAAGGATCAGGCGTGGGTTGCCCATCAGGGTACGGGCGATGGTCAGCATTTGTTGCTCGCCGCCGCTGATGCGTCCGCCGGGACGGTGGCGATGCTGGGCGAGGTTGGGAAACAATGTGAACAGCCGCTCCGGGGTCCAGCCGGGGCCGGACCAGGACGGGCGGCGGCCGACTTCAAGGTTCTCGAGCACCGTGAGGTCGGCGAAGATGCGTCGATTTTCCGGCACGTAGCCGATACCGGCCTGGGCGATCTTGTGCACCTCTTGCCCGACCAGGCTTACGCCTTCGAACTGCACGATCCCATGCGGGCGCACGATGCCCATAAGGGTTTTCAGGATCGTGCTCTTGCCGGCGCCGTTCCGCCCCAGCAGCACCAGGACGTCCCCGTGCGCCACGTCGAAGCCGACGTTGAACAGCGCTTGGGCGCGTCCGTAGAATGCGCATAGGCCGGCCACGTCCAGCATGGACATCAATGGCCCCCGCTGGTGGCGCCGGTGCCCAGATACAGCTCGCGAACGCGGGCGTCGGCCCGGATGTGCTGCGGGTGCCCCTGCGCCACGATCTCCCCCCGGTTCATGACGATGATACGGTCGGAGACGCCGAACACCACGTCCATGTCGTGTTCGGTAAACAGCACCGCCAGGCCTTGTACGCTGACGAGCCGGCGGACCAGTTGCATCAGCGCCGTCCGTTCGGGTCCGGCCATGCCGGCCGTGGGCTCGTCCATCAGGAGCAGGCGGGGACGGTGGGCGAGAGCCATGGCCAGCTCGAGACGTTTCAGGTCACCATAGGACAGCACGGCCGCGCCACGCTGGGCTTGGTCGGCAAGGCCCACCTGGGCCAGCGCCGCGCGGGCCGCACCCTCGTACTGGAAGCGCGCCGGGCGCCAGGGCTGCCAAAGACCGCGCGTCAGTGCGAGGAGGGCCATTTGCACGTTCTCGAGCACGGTCATGCTGGCGAACACCGCGGCCACCTGGAATGTGCGCCCGACGCCCAGGCGGCAGATGCGGCGGGGGCTGAGGCCGGTGATGATTTTTTGACCTAGCAAGGCCACTCCAAGAGTCGGGCGAAGTTGCCCGCCGATCATGTTGAAGCACGTGCTCTTACCCGCGCCGTTCGGGCCGATGAGCGCCAGCATCTCGCCGCGCGCCAGGCTGAAGGACACGTTGTGCACCGCGCGCACGCCGGCGAAGCTGCGCCCCAGCGCCTGCACCTCCAGCACGGTCATGCCCGGCGCCGGTCCCACGCCCGCTGCATGGCACCGCCGATGCCCTCGGGAAACAGCAGCACCAGGGCCACGATCACGGCGCCGAGCGCGAACCGCCACTGATCCGTGGCACGCAGCAATCCGTCGTATAGCCCGGTATAGGCCAGCGCGCCGATGATGGGGCCCGACACCGTCTGCACCCCGCCCAGCAACACCATCACCAGCGCATCGACCGAGCGCGGGATGCCGGCATAGGCGGGGAACACGCTGCCCTTGGCGAACGCATACAGTCCCCCCGCCAGCCCCGCGAACCCGCCCGCCAGCCCGAACGCCAGCAGCCGCAGCAGCCACACCGGCAACCCCACCGCCTCCGCCCGCAACGCGCTGTCCCGCGCGGCGCGGATGCCGTAGCCGAGCGGGGCGTAGATCAACCGGCGCAGCAGCGTAAGCCCGCCCAGGCACACCGCGAGCGTCAGCCAATAATACCCGGCCGGCGCCCGCAGCCAGCCGCCGGGCCACAGCCCGAGGATGCCGTTATCCCCCCCGGTCCAGCCGACCGACTGGAACGCCACCGCCCAGATGATCTGCGCAAACGCCAGCGTCAGCATCGCCAGCGTCACGCCCGACAGCCGCACCACCACGAGCCCGAACAGCAGCGCCGCCGCCAGCGCCACCACCGGTGCGGCCAGCAGCGCGAGCCCGGACGGCACCCCGGCGTCCCGCACCAGCAGCGCCGCAGTATAGGCGCCGACGCCGAACCAGGCGGCGTGCCCGAAGCTCGGCATCCCCCCCGGCCCCATCATGAGATGGAGGCTCGCGGCGAACAGCACGGCAATGCAGGCCTCCGTGCCCACCGCCAGCGCATACGGCCCGGCAAACAGCGGTAGCAGCAACGCCAGCACCACCCCGGCGCCGGCCACCCAGCGCAGCACCGGCGCCGCGGGGCGAAGCGCGGTGACGGTGCCGGTCATGGCCCGCGCCTCCGTCTGCGGCCGGCCCAGCAAGCCATGCGGGCGCAGCACTAGCACCACGGCCATGATGGCGAACACCAGCACCAGCGTCGCCTCCGGCACCAGCGCCACGCCGAACGCCTGCAGTTGCGCGATCAGCAACGCCGCGACATAGGCCCCGGCGATGCTGCCGAGCCCGCCCACCACCACCACCACGAACGCGTCCGTGATGACGGAAAGGTCGATCCCCGGATTGGCCGAGGCGGATGGGAGCGCCAGCGCCCCCCCGAGGCCCGCGAGCCCCGCGCCCAGCGCGAACACGGCCGTGAACAGCCAGCGCTGATCCACGCCCAGCGCCGCCACCATCTCCCGATCCAACGTTGCGGCCCGCACCAGCGTGCCCCAGCGCGTGCGATTGAACAGCAGCCATAGCCCGCCCAGCACCGTCGGCCCGGCCGCGATCAGCAGCAGGTCATAGACCGGAAACCGCCCGTCCCCGAGCGGAATGGTGCTGCGCAGCCACGGCGCCCGCGGCAACGCAAGGTCGGCCGGGCCCCAGAGGCGCAGCACCACGTCCTCGATCATCAGCACCACGCCGAACGTGGCCAGCAGCTGGAACAGCTCCGGCGCCCGGTAGATGCGGCGGAGCAGCACGACCTCCAGCACCGCGCCGAGCGCCGCCACGACGCAAGCCGTGAGCAGCAGGCCGAAGACGAAGGACGCCGGGTCCCGCGGCAGGCGGGTGAGGATGGACCAGCCGATATAGGCGCCCAGCATGCACAAGCTGCCGTGCGAGAAGTTCACCACCCGGGTCACGCCGAAGATGACGGTGAGCCCGGCCGCTACCAGGAACAGGGCGGAGGCGCCGGACAGCCCGGTCAGAAAGGTGGCCAGAACGTCCAAGACGGGTCAGCCGGGCCGCAACGCCTTTACCGCCGCGTCGTCCGGCAGCACGCTCGCGCCGTCCACGTAGCGCCAGCCGGTCATGACGCCCCGACCGTTGTTCACCGCCGTGGTGCCGACGAAGGCGCCCAGGGTGGATTGCTGATCCTGCGGACGGAACATCGCCGGGCCGAACGGCGTGTCGAACCGGGCGCCGCGAAGGCCGTCCACCATCGCCTCCGTCTCGGTGCTGCCGGCCCGGCGCAGCCCGGCGGCAATGGCCTGAATCAGGCTATAGCCGACGATGGAGCCGTTCTTCGGCGCCTCGTTGAACTTGGCGCGGTAGGCGTCGGCGAACGTGCGGTGGCCCGGCGTCGCGAGATCGGCCGGGTAGCCGGTCACGATCCAGCCGGCCGGCGTCTCGTCGCCCAGCGGCTCCAGATACTCCGGCTCCCCGGTCAGCATGGAGACGACGCTCCGCCCCTCGAACAGGCCGCGCGTGTTGCCCTGGCGGACGAAGTTGGTGAGGTCGGCGCCGAAAGTCACGTTGAAGATGGCGTCGGGTCTGGGGGCGGCCAGCGCCTGCGCCGTGGCCCCGGCGTCGATCTTGCCCAGCGCCGGCCATTGCTCGCCCACGAACTCCACGTCCGGACGCTTGGCGGACAGCAGCTGCTTGAACCATTTCACGGCGGACTGGCCATACTCGTAATTGGGGGCGACGGTCACCCAGCGCTTGGCCGGCAACTTCGCCGCGTCCTCCACCAGCATGGCGGCCAGCATGTAGGTGCTGGGGCGGAGGCGGAAGCAATACCGGTGCCCCTTCTGCCAGACGAGCGAGTCCGAAAGCGGCTCCCCGCCCACGAACAGCCGCTTCTGCTCCCGCGCGAAGTCGCTCACGGCAAGGCCGACATTGCTGAGGAAGGTCCCGGCCAGGAGATCGACCTTCTCGTCGGTCAGCAACTCGCCCGCGATCCGCACCGCGTCCGGCGGCTTGCCCGCATCATCCCGGCTGATGACCTCGAGCTTGCGGCCCAGCACGCCGCCCGCCGCGTTGATCTGCTCCACCGCCAGTTGCCAGCCGTTGCGGTACGGCAGCGTGAAGGCGGGCTGCCCGGTGTAGGAGTTGATTTCGCCGATGCGAATGGGCCCCGCCTGCGCGCGCGCCGGACGAAGGGAGGCGGCCAGTGCCGCGCCGGTTAGGAGAGTGCGCCGGTCGATCATCACGAATCCTGCTTTTTTATGCCCGCATTGACGTCATAGCCGCGAATTGTGTGCGGACATAGGCGGGCGCGGGAGCTTTTGCGGCCGGCTGGCGTTGGAGCGGTATCGCAATTGGAGAATGATCATGCGTACTGTATTTGTCTTAGCTCTGGCGCTGACCGCCGTTTCCGCCCAGTCTCAGGCTGCTGGGTGCCTGAAGGGCGCGGCCGTGGGCGGGGTTGCGGGTCACGTGGCCGGGCATCACGGCGTGGCGGGTGCCGCGGTGGGCTGCGCGGTTGGGCATCACGAGGCGAATAAGGCAGCGAACACCCCGGCCCCGGCACCGCAGACCGGTAATTCGACCCAACGGTAAGAATGCAGCGCCTCTTGTTGCCAGCTGGCGCAAGAGGGAAGGAGTGGGGGTAGGGACGAGCAGCGCCGGACTGCCCGGCGTCCCTATTGCCGCCGCAGCCGCTCCATACCGCATGCCTGTCGTGGCCGAACAGGCGACACCGGCGAACTCTGACGTTACGCCGGCTTGCGTGTAGGTGTGCATGGCGCGGCCAAGATCGGGCGCGCCCCGACCTGCTCTTACGAGACGGCCGGATACAAATGCCTCAGCTCGGAGCGTCTGGATCTGCGTTGGACGAGTTTATATTGAAAGCCAGCCATCTTCAGCAGGCGCACGTCCACAAGAGACATTACCGACCTACCGTGTCCGTCCGATCTTAGTGAGACCGTCGATCCATTGTTCCTCAACCTTCTACAAGTACGCAGACTGCGCCGGCACTGGTAGATGCATGACGGCAGGCCCGAACCAAGCTTGCGGTTCTGAGGCCGGGAAGCCCTGCCTCTTCTCCTCTGCCGCCACCCGGAACCGGATTGTGTCATACGCCTTCTCCCAGTCGCCGCCTTGTCTGAGCGCGTCGATCAGCTCGCGGTCGAACACGGTGAACTCCCGGCCGGCCCCGCATCCGAACGATGCCCGGTCAGCCCGGGCCGCGGTGAGGATCACTCGATTGGCCCGTACCATAGGGGGAACCGCGAAACTGCCGGGAAAGCACGCCGAGATCACGACCACCGTCGGCGCGTTGCCACATCCGGCGACCAACGCCCGGTCCAGCGCATCGGGGTCGAGGATCTGATCGGTCGCAACCAGGGCGAACCCCCGCCGCAACGCTCCATGCGACGTGGCAAACACGAAGCATCCCTGCCCCGGGCCAGGATGCATGCCGGAGACGGCATCCAGCACGTGATCGAGCGAAGCGGAGCGCACGCCCTCCCGCGCCATCTGACCCGGCGCGTTGCTGAGCCGCTGCGCATCTTGCGGTCCCAATCGAGCGGACGCATTGAGCGCCTCTCGACGCCCTCGACCGCGTTATCGAACACCGGCAGCCGGCCATCCCCCGCGATGAGAACAGCTTTATACCGCAATGCGCTGAGCGACTGTGCGTCGTAAGCGGCAATAGGCGGCAATAGGCGGCAGACTAGGGGGCGGCGCGCAGCGTGTTAGGCTTGCGGCGAACACGATGGCGAGGCCGGTCCAAATCGATCGAAGCAGTTTGTCGTTCCCTTTTACCAGCGATCTAATCACGATCCGGTCCGCTCGGCCAGATACGCCTCCCCGCCGAGCTACGCTTTGCAAAAACTAACTAACCCTCGGCTCCCCTTGGACGAGAAAGATAGCTTATTCGAGATTACACCAGGACGTTAGAAGTCCCGTGATACCAAGATTTGGATTGCGAAGCTGCGCAAAGAACTTATGGATTGTAGCCCCGCGCTCGCCCGTTGCCAGATCATGCAGCAAGACCCCGTGCCGCGTCAGCCGTTTTGCATCAGTGACTCCTAAGCGTCTCGTTGATTTGAACCTTGGCCCGTGGCGCCGCATGAACGAAGTGAGGCGGGATATCGCCTGACCTGGAAGCTGCCAGCATCTCGAACCGTAAGCTTATGTCGGCCGTTCGCAAAACTGAGCGACAGGCCGTCGAGCCTCCGGAAAGCCCGAGCGCCACAGTGATCATCGGATAGTCTACCTTCTGTATTGCGAAGTTGAATAAGCCTATCCGTTCGTCGGCACTGCAGTTTTGCGGCATCAATCTCTGTGAGAGAGCCTGAAATGCAGATACGAGGGGCTGTGATGGATTTCCAGGTGCCGATGTCTGATCAGATACTACTTTCGAAATAGCGTTAACTAGATCGGCTTCACCAAAGAAGTCCCTTAGGTTTACAAATGCACCCGCATTCGATCCGGAAATCCGTAGCGGTTGATCAGGGTCGAACCCAAACGCACGTTTTCGCAAATCGATCGTAATTAGCCCGGTCGAACCCTGACCGGACATAAAGAAGGGCGAGCTAAAGTCAAGAGAATGTTGAAGTGCAAGATAAGGTCCAACTAAGGAGAGAACCTCAAATTCATGGCGAAAGGTGAGAGGAGGCACTGTTTTTAAGCCAGAATAACTAGCATTGATAGATTTGCGTAGATCTACATTCTGAGCTGAGGCTAAGGCGATGGCCGAGAATACCTTTTCAGTCCCTTTCATAACTGTTATGTCGTGGGAAGTCTGTTTTATTGTATAAGCACTGCTAATCTCCTTTGAAATAGACTGACCGAAAGTGATGGAACACTGAAAGAACCCTAGACACACTACCGATATTAAAAGAATAGATCTCGATACATCAGGTCGTCTCATTTTTGGTTCCAGCTTAGGTCTAGATTAGAAAGACGGAGATGCGCCAGTAAAGATTGATGGCCCGAAATCACCCTGCGACAACCAAAGCAGGCCTTCGATCCAACCTGCACAATCCGCAATCTCATCTTTCTTGTCCGTTCCATTAATTATCATTCTGCTTGAAGGGTAGTCGCAACGGCTCGAATTGATATAATTTCCTAATCCAACCCCTGTGAATAAACCTTTTCTCATTCCCACACTCATGATGGGGTAAGCAACTTCCGGCTCGAGAACTTTGTCTGGAAATTTAGCCAAGATGTCGCTGAAGCCAATGGCCAAAGATAATTTTTTGTAATTAGCTAACCATGTCAACTGGACATAGCCTCGCCCGTAGTAGACGTTCTTATATTTGTTTTTGTCTGGTCCAACATAAGTCTGAGGTCTTCCGTATGGATACCCTCTACCTTTACCGAATTCTTCGATTGGCTCGAAGTTTCCGGTCTCTAGTTGGACTGTTGCTAGCATGTAAGCCGCCCAACGTAGATCGGCAATCTCGCTATCCGCGAGAACCCGTTCCAACACGTTTCGTAGACCTCCTGGACTCGGCCGAACGTAAATATGTCCATTCGGAGGTGGTGAAGAGAATTGCTTTGCGAACAATTCAACAAACCGGTTTCGATCTAAGTTTTTCCAACGTCCTCCAGGATCTGCCAGAAAGACCTCCGGGCCGGCGTACGCTCCTGTCAACTTACTCACGAATTCATTGAAAGTCTGTCCCCCCGGAGAGATTACTCCGTCTGCAAAGCCGTGTTTTTGGTCTTTCTGAAGTTTTTCAATCAGGAGAAACAGCCGACTCCCGGCCACTCCGTCCACCTGAATCGGCTTACCTTCAGGTGATATTCGGCCGACCAGATCTTGGACAATCGCAACATCGATGGGCCTGTTCGTTTGTGTTCTACCCACCGCATCCGTGAGCGCGCGGAAAGGAACCATCCCAGTCTCGATCCTTTGTGTCAGCGACTATGATATCGGATCGATAACGGCGTCAAACCGTCCCCACGCTCCCCCCATCGACCCGCACGTTGCTTCCCGTCATGAAACTCGCCCCCTTGGAGCACAAGAATAGCACCACCGCCGCGACCTCGTCCGCCTCGCCCCGGCGGCGGAGTTCCAGGTTGGGGCGTTCCTCCTTCAAGAAGCTTTTGACGGCCTCATCGAAGCTCGTGCCCGTCTCCTTCGCCCGCTTCTCCATCATCGCGTCCGTCATCGGGGTCGCGATGAAGGCCGGGCTTACGGTGTTGATCAGGATGCCGTGCTTGGAGTACGTCTTGGCCAGGCCCTTGGTGAGGTTCAGCACCCCGGCCTTGGCCGCGCAGTACGGCAGCTCGTCCGGATAGGGCTGCTCCGCATCTTCGGAGCCGAACAGCACGATGCGGCCGGCCTTTCGCTCCATCATATGCGGCACGAAGGCGCGGACCATGCGGACGGCGCCCATCAGGTCGATCTGCAAGCAGGACAGCCAGGCGTCGTCATCGATCGTGTGGAACGGGCCGGTGGGGCCGGTGACGCCGGCGCCGTTCACCAGGATTTCCACGTGCCCCAGCCGCTGCAGCGCCGCGTCCCGCAAGTGCTCGACCGACGCCCATTGCGTCACGTCCGCCGCCACCGCGTGCACCTCGCCGTGCGGCGCCAGGTCGCCGGCGGCGGCGGCCAGGCTGTCCGCCTCCTTGTCGCTGATCAGCACGCGGGCGCCTTCGTCCAGCAGCATGCGCGCGATCGCCAGGCCCATGCCGGAATCGGCCCCGGTCACGACGGCGGTCGCGCCCTTCAACCCGTAATCCATGTTCGATCCTTCGTTGCCGGGTCAGGGAACGTAAGGCGGGCTCACTCCGTTGCATCTGCCATGATCGACCCGTGCGCCAAAATCATTCTTGATGCCATGCACGCCGACGCACGTCCCATGCCCGGCGACACAGCCACGTGGCTCGCGCACTACCGGGCGCAGCTGGACGCGCTGCCGCGCTGGCAGGGGCAGGCGCCGGAGCTCGTGACCGTCGCGGCGCCCGGCCTCCGCCTGTATCGGCCGGGTCCCGGCGCACGTGAGCGCGCGGATCCCTGGCCCACCGTGCTGTTCTGCCATGGCGGCGGGTTCGTCGCCGGGTCGCTGCCGGCCTATGACGTCCCGCTCCGCTGGCTCGCCATCCGCGCCGGGTGGCAGGTCGCGGCCGTGGACTACCGCCTCGCGCCCGAGCATCCCTACCCGGCCGCCCCCGACGATTGCCGGCTGGCGCTGGAGGCCTTGGCCCGCGGCGAACACGGCGCGGACCCGGCGCACCTGGCGGTGATGGGTGACAGTGCGGGGGGCCTGCTCGCCACCGTGATGGCCGGGCACGCGCGGGACGCCGGGATCCCGCTGCTGCTGCAAGTCCTGCTTTATCCCAACACCGACCTCCGCCCCGGCGCGCTCTACGCCACCCGCACGCAGTATGAGGGCGTGGTGATCCGCATGGCCGAACTCTACCGCAGCCTGGATCTATATCTGGGCACCGAGGACCGCACCGCGCCCGATATATCACCCATCTGCGCCGGCCTGCACGGCCTCTGCCCCGCGATGCTGATCACCAACGAATACGATCCGCTACGGGGCGAGGCCGAGGCCTACGCCGCCCGCCTGCGGGACGCCGGGGTGGACGTGACCGAGGAGTGCCTGCCCGGCATGATCCACGGCGTCATCCAATACGCGGCCGCGGTCCCGGCCGGCGAGACGCTCATCACCCGCGTGGCACAGGCGCTGTCAGCGGTTGGATAGGAACGGCTGCACGGCAGCCAGCACCTCGAGCGGCGCCTCTTCGGCCAGGTAATGCCCGCTATCGACCGGCCCGCCCGTGACCGGGCCGGCGCAATACTCGCGCCACAGCTCCAGCGGATCATACCAGCCGCCGATCTTGCCCTTAGCCCCCCAAAGCACCAGCATCGGGCAGCGGATGCGCTGACCGAGGCTCCGCGCGATGCGGTCATGCACGAGGTCGATGCTGGCGGCGGCGCGGTAATCCTCGCACATGCCGGCGATCGCCTCCGGATCGTGCGCGGCGGCCAGGTAATCGGCCAGCGCCTCGGGCCGGAAGAACGCCGCGTCCTTCGGCTCCCGCGAGGTATGGGCGCGGAACCAGGTGGCGGGCGCCGCATTGATCAGCTCCTCCGGGAACGGATGCGGCTGCGCGAACCAGAACCAGTGGTAGTAACCCAACGCGAACGCCATGTCCGTCCGCTCGAAATGCTCGATGGTGGGGACGATGTCCATGACGGTGAGGCGGGTGACCCGGTCTGGGAAATCCAATGCCAGCCGGTGCGCCACCCGGGCGCCACGATCATGGCTTACGACCGCGAACCGCTCATGCCCCAGCGCGGTCATCAGCTCCGCCATGTCCCGCGCCATCGCCGATTTGGCATAGGCCGCGTGATCCTCGGACGGGGCGGGCTTGAAGCTGCCGCCGTAGCCGCGCAGGTCCGGGCACACCACGCTGTGGGTGCGCGCCAGCACCGGCGCCACCGCGTGCCACATGGCATGGGTCTGCGGATTGCCATGCAGCATCAGCACCGGGGGCCCCGACCCGCCGCTCCGCACCCTCAGCGTGCCGTCCGCCACCGCGACGCTGGACAGCGTGAACGCGTCGAAAAATCCAGGGGAGTGTTGCTGCGACATCGGTCCGCCCTATCCTGGGCGCACAGTCGCGGAACGTGGTGGCATGAATAAGGCAGGGATGCTGACGGATGGCGTCATCGTGATCGGGGCGGGCGTCGCCGGGCTGCGGGCGGCGCAGGTGTTGGGGGCGCAGGGGGTGCGGGTCACCGTGCTCGAGGCTTCGGCCCGCATCGGCGGACGCGCCTGGACGTCGCGCCCGGCGATGCTGGCCGGCGCCGCGTTCGACCACGGCGCGTCCTGGCTGCACGCGGCCGGGCGCAATCCGCTGGTGCCCTTGGCGCGCAAGGCCGGCATCACGCTGATCGATTCCGACGCCGAACGCGCCCGCCGCCTTTACATCGATGGCCGCGAGGCCACCCGGGCCGAGACCGCCGCCTACGACGCCGCATGGGCCGCCACGGACGCGCTCACGCCGCTCGGCGCGGACACGACGCTGCAGGCGCTGCTGGACCCCGCCGACCCCTGGACCCCGACCATCGCGCACTGGGAGGGTGCGATCATCGCCGCCGCGGACGCCGACGCACTCAGCGCCCAGGACTGGAAGCGGAACGCGCTGGAGGGCGCAAACCTCAGCACGGTGGACGGCCTCGGCACGCTGGTGACCCAGTTGCTGGCAGGTCCGGTGCAGCTCGAGACGCCGGTGCTGGCGGTGCATTGGGACGGGCCCGGCGTGCGGGTCGAGACCACGCGGGGCACGTTGCACGCCGCGGCCTGCATCGTCACCGTGTCCACCGGCGTGCTGGCTGCCGGCAGCATCCGGTTTAACCCGGCGCTGCCCGTTCCGGTGCAGGAGGCCGTGCACGGGCTACCGATGGGCTTGTTGAGCAAGGTGGCGCTGCCCGGGCGGCTGGACGTGCCGGCCAACACGTCGATGGTCCGCCGCCTCGAGCCCGGCGAGGCCGGCATGAACTTCATCGCCGGGCCACGGGGCGCCGGGCACGTGCTGGGCTTCATGGGCGGACGCACCGCCTGGGCGCTGGCGGGCGACGACCGCGCCGCCGAGGAGTTCGCCCGCACCGAGCTGCGCCGCATGCTGCCGTTCGCCCTGCCCCCCGGCGCCGTCGTGACGCACTGGGGCACCGACCCCTGGTCCCGCGGTGCCTATGCCTACGCCCGCCCCGGCCACGCCGGCGCGCGGGCCGTGCTGGCCGGGGCGGACCTCGCCGGGCGCGTCCTGTTCGCCGGCGAGGCCACCCGCACGGACGGCCTGGCCGGCACCGTGGGCGGCGCCTACCTCAGTGGACAGGACGCTGCACGTTGCGTCCTTGCCGGTTTTGGCACTTCGGCCGTTTGATGTTTCATTGAGGGGCGAGCCGGGCCCCGCCCTGCATAAGCCGAGAGGGCCGATGACCAACCCCACCCGGGTCCTGCTCGTGGACCTCAATAACTTCGCGCACTACCCGACCATCCCGGTCGGCCTGATTGCGGCAGCGTTGCGTCAGGCTGGCCACCAAGTCTCCGTCTTTTCACCCCTGACCGTCGGCGTGACCGGCTTTGCCCGGGCGGGCCGTGCGCCATGGTATGGGCAGATCGACTCCATGCTCCGTTTCATGACGGCGTTCTCCCACAGCAGGACGGTGCAGGCCGTGCGCGGCCGCCTCGCAAGGCTCGTGCGGCCCGATGGGCACGCGGACAGCCTGGCGATGCGGGAGGAGTTCCGGTTGCTGCTGGAGCGGATGCGACCCGGCGTGGTCCTCGTCTCCGCCTACACCATGTATGCAGAAACCGTCGGCGCCTTCGGCCTCGCATGCAGCCAAGCCGGCATTCCCTTGATCGTGGGCGGCAGCTATTTCAATGATCCCGTGATCGCCGATGAATGGCTCGCCCTTCCCGGCCTTTCTGCGATCGTCGCGGGTGAAGCCGAACCGTTTGTGGCGGCCCTCGTCGAGGCGGCCGCATCAGGCCAGGACCTTTCGGGGTTCCCCGGCGTCTGGACCCGCACGTCGACCCGGGAGCAAGCGCCGCCGTTGCAGAGCCTGGACCGGGTTGCGTTTGCAGACTACTCGGACTTCCCTTGGGATTTGTACCCACAACGGATCATTCCTTTGATGACGGGCCGTGGATGCGGCTGGGACGTGTGCACGTTCTGCTCGGACGTGACCACCGTGGCCGGGCGAAGCTTCCGCTCACGCTCCCCCGGAAACGTGCTGGACGAGATCAGTTACCAGGCCGCCCGGCACGAGGCCGACCTGTTCGTCATACTAGACCTGAAGCTTAATTCGAGCCTGCCGGTTTGGCACGGGTTGATGTCTGAGATGCCGAAACGGGTCCGCAACGCCCGCTGGACGGCATCCGTTCACGTGGGGCTGGAGGTTGAGAACGGCCTCAGCCTCGATGAGTTACGCGCGGCCCGCGCCGCCGGGCTGGTGCGGATGACGACCGGCGTCGAGTCCGGCAGTCAGCGCGTTTTGAACGCCATGGGCAAGGGCACCAATCTGGCCCGCACATCGCGGTTCATCAAAGATGCCTATGCCGCCGGCATCAGCCTCCGCACCACCATCATCGTCGGCTACCCCGGGGAGACGGCCGAAGATGTGCAGAAAACCACCGCTTTCCTGGAGGCGCATGCCGCGCAGATCGAGCGCGTGATGGTCAACCGCTTCTCCATCATGCCCGGCACCCGCTTCCATCAACGCCTGCAACGTGACCCGAAGGCGTATCCGTCATTGGAGTTCGGCGCAATGGACACTAAGAACGCGGTAATCGGTCATCATGATGCGGCAGTACGCACGTCTGGCTACCAGGCGAGCGTCTGGCATTTGCTCGGCGTGTCGAATCGCATCAACCGCAAATTCATGAGCGAACGGGCGAGAGTGTTCGAAGGCGTGCTGTAACGCTCCTATCGCGTCTGGATCGCCATCTACAGCGGCTCAAGAAGCTATCTTCAATTTGCCTCGTGACCTCGTGGCCCGGTCCTACGCCACCGATCTACGCTTCGATTGGCAATACATGGTGCCCTCCGGGACTCTCATTTGGATGCAAACGCACTTCGGATATGCAACCCGGTGAACTCCGCTTCGATCTGCGCCAAGGTCAGTTCGCCCACACACACCCGCGCGCCCGGCACCGGCGGGCGGGCGGACCAGGCGCGCAGGCATGCCAGCGCCGGCAGGGTCGGGATGAACGGGCCGTCGCCGGCCTCGGCCAGCAGGGACCAGCTTGCCTGCGCCGGGCGGCCCTTCGCGTCCACTCCCCACGCCTCCACCAGCATCCCGCCGCGGTCCGTGCCGAACCGGTATAGAAGGTCCGCAAGCCACCGGGCCGGGCGCGCGCACGGGACCAGGGACCGCACCAGCCCCCAGCGCACCGGCATGCCGATCGCAAGCAACCCGAGATGCAGCACCGGCAATTCCAGCCCGGCGCGGAAAACGGCGGTGTTCCGCACCGCGAAGCGCGCCGGAATGAGATCGAGGTCCGGCGTGTCCACCAGCGAGAGCCACCGGCGGCCCAGGCCCGGCAGACCGGCTCGCCGGGTGAGGCCCCAGCCCGGACGGCTACGCCATCGCCCGCCTTCCCATACCCGCACCGGGCGGCCCACATACGACAGGATGGCCTGCATCACCGCCAAGCCCCGCGGCGCGCGGTTGCCCGGCGCGATCGCCGCCTCCACCCGGTGCACCGCCCGCCATCCCGCCGTCAGGTGGTCCAGCACGGCGTGGACAGCGCGGGCGTGGAGCTGGCACCCGTGAGCGCCGTGACCCCGGCCGCCCGCGCCGCCGGGTCCAATGACGGAAACGCGGCGACGAAACCCCGCCCGTCCGCGAGGTCCAAATAATGCAACCCGGCCGCGATCGCCGTCCGCGCCAGCCGGAGGTCGCCACCCTGGAACGGCCCGGCCGAATCCACCACGGCCACGGCCCCGGTGTCCCGCAGCGCCTGCGCCGTCACGTCCGCCCGGTCCAGCCGGACGTCCCCGCCGGTCCGCCCGGCGGCCAGCACTTCGAAACCCCCGGCCCGCCGCAACCCCGTCACCAGCCGGCTGCCGAACGTGCCGGTGCCGCCGATGACGAGGACGCGCACTACCCGGGCAGGCCCTCCGCGATCACGATGTCGGAGCTGGAGCAGGATTTGCGTAGCGCCAATGCCGGGGCGTACTCCGCGCCGTGGTAGAATGCCCGCGCGGTGGCGAGGTCCGGGAACTCCACCACGACCAGGCGTGGCGGTGCCGAGCCCTCCACCACCTCGATCGCACCGCCACGCACCACATACCGCCCGCCGTGCTGCGTGATGATGGGCGTGACCAGATCGCGGTATTGGGCGAATACCGCCGGGTCATGCACGGTGATGTGGGCGATGAGATACGCGGGCATCAATGCAGCTCCTGTAGCCGGGCCAGCAGGAAGTCGCGGAACACCATGACCCGTTTCGAGTTCCGCAGCTCCTCCGGATAGACGAAGAACACGTCGATCGTGGGGGATTTCAGCTCCGGCAACAGCCGGGTCAGGCCGTCCAGCTCCCCCTCCATCCAGTCCGGCAGCACGCCGATCCCGAGGCCCGAGCGGATCGCCCCCGCCATGGCATGCAGGCTGTTGACCTCCAGCAGCGCCCGCCGCGGTGACCCGGCGCGCCGCCCGGCCTGCGCCAGCCAATTGATGTCCGCCACCGGCGCATGATAGTCGCCGAACAGGATCAGCTTGTGGTCGTCCAGCTGCTCCGGACGGTCCGGCACCCCGGCCGTGGCCAGGTAATCCGGATGCGCCACCACGCGCCAATGGATCTGCATCAGGTGCCGCTGCACCAGGTCCGGCTGCCGCGGCGCGTGCATCCGGATCGCCACGTCGGCCTCCCGCATCGCGAGGTCCAGGTCCGCGTCATCCAGCAACAGCGTCATGGTGACGTCCGGATACAGCTTGAGGAACCCCTCGAGCCGCGGCGCCAGCCAGCTCGATCCGAAGCCCACCGTGGTCGTGACCTTGATGCGCCCGGCCGGCTTCTCCTTGCTCTCGGTCAGCAGCGCCTCGGTCATGGCGAGCTTGCTGAACACCTCGCGCACGGTCCGGTTCAGGCTTTCCCCTTGCTCGGTGAGGATCAGGCCGCGGGCGTGCCGGTGGAACAGCGGGACCTGCAGGTTCTCCTCGAGCGCCGAAATCTGCCGCGAGACGGCGGACTGGCTAAGGCTCAAGGACTCCCCGGCATGGGTGAACGACCCCGCCTCCGCAACGGCATGAAAGACCCGCAGCTTGTCCCAATCCATAATGGGCGTCGTCCTTCGATTCCTGGGACAGACTAGGTGTTACGCAGGGGATGTCCAGCGGTGGCGGCTCAGCCCGCGGTATCGAGGCTCTTTGGTTCGGGGCCGATAGCCTGGCAGATGATTCTTGGCGGATGATCATCAGAAGCCAACCGGGTCGAGCGATGCCGAGTAGGTGTCCGGCTGCCGGAGAAGGTCCAGCACTGCGGCCTGCTGCGGCACTCGATGCAGACCGTCAGCCCAGTCATGCCGATGCCGCACGCCGCCGCTGCGTCCTCGATCGGCAGCGCGGCATCTTCCAGCGGATTGCCGCGCCGATCAAGGGTATGGCATGGTTTATGGGTCGCGGCCCATTCTATGAACGCCGGCCGGCCTTGCTGCACATGTAGGATAGGGGCGGCTTGCCTTCCTGCACGAGTTCCGCAACCCCGGTCAGCCGACTTGCTGTAAACGACCAAGCTTCCTTGTAGCCAGTGTTCGGGAAGTGGAAGCCACCGGTGAAAGCGATCTTGTCGGCCGTGACGGAGTGCCCGGCTACGCCGCCGAAGTGGTCGCCGTAGTCCTGCCGACGGTTCACCACGCGCCCCAACGGGGCGGAGCCTGAAGGCGCCGACAGGCCGTATCCGCCGGGTGGCGCGCAGGGCGTCAGGTCGTACACGAAGTCGCCTGAGATGCAATCCAGCGCCCGCCCGCGGAACTGCCGGTCCTGCAGGCTTATTTCCACGTCAGGCTGTCCAGGAGCCTTGCAAAGAAGCAAGCTTTTGGCCGAGGCAGGCGCGGTGTTCAGGACGGCGAGAGCCAGGCCTACGTGCCTGGCCGTCCTGCGGCTAGGACAGAAATAAAGTCTCATTGCCGGTGTTCTCCCTTCTGATGCCCATTCTATGCGGGCTTGCCATTCTTGTCCGCCCCGAAAGCATACATCCTGGTCCGCCGCCGTTAAGGCATGAGCGCGACGTGCGGGAGGTCTGGCGCTTTCTGCCGAGTGCGGGCAACATCGCGTTTGATGGATCAGGACAGCAACCTCTACACCGCATGGCTGCAAGACGCCGGCCCGCGCGCCCGTGCGGCGTCGGCGGTGCTCGCTACCATGCCGGACGCGCTGCGCAATGCCGGGCTGCACGCCGCGGCGGCCGCTTTGCGGCGCCATGAGGCGGCGTTGTCGGTGGCCAATGCGGCTGACGTCGCGGCGTTTCAGGGCTCCGCCGCCATGCGGGACCGGCTGACGCTGACGCCGGGCGGGATTAGGGCGATGGCGGACGGGCTGGACGACATCGCTGGCCTGCCGGACCCCTTGGCCCGCACGTTGGCCGAGTGGACGCGGCCCAACGGCTTGCGGTTTCAGCGCATCGCCGCGCCGATCGGGGTGATTGGCATGGTGTATGAATCCCGGCCGAACGTGGGCGCGGACGCCGCCGGGCTGTGTCTCAAATCCGGCAACGCCGTCATCCTGCGCGGTGGGTCGGACAGTCATCGGTCCGCCGGCGTTATTCATTCCTGTATCCGCGAGGGGCTGGTCGAGGCCGGGTTGCCGGAGGATGCGGTGCAGGTCGCGCCGGGCACGGACCGGGGGTATGTGGCGGCCATGCTGGAAGGGGCCGGCCTGCTCGACCTCATCATCCCCCGCGGCGGCCGCGGCCTGGTGGAGCGGGTGCAGCTTGAGGCGCGGGTCCCGGTGCTCGCGCATGCCGAGGGGCTTTGCCACACCTACGTCCACGCCGCCGCGCTGCCGGACATGGCGCGCGCCATCCTGGCCAACGCCAAGATGCGCCGCACCGGCGTGTGTGGCGCGACCGAGACGCTGCTGATCGACGCCGCCATCGCCCCCACCCTGCTGCCGCATCTGGTGCAGGACCTGGCCGCACTTGGCTGCGCCTTTCGTGCCGACCCCGCCGCGCAGGCCATCGTGCCCGGCCTCCCCCCGGCCACGGCGCAGGATTTCGGCACGGAATGGCTGGACGCCACGCTCTCCATCGCCGTGGTGGACGGGGTGGACGCCGCGCTGGCCCACATCGCCCGGTATGGCAGCGAGCATACGGAGGCGATCGTCACCGAAGACGAGGAGGCGGCGCTTCGCTTCCTCAGCCGCTGCACCAGCGCCGTCACGCTGTGGAACGCCTCGACCCAGTTCTGCGATGGCGGGGAGTTCGGGTTCGGCGCCGAGATCGGCATCGCCACCGGGCGCATCCACGCCCGCGGCCCGGTGGGCGTGGAGCAGCTGACGACGTTCCGCTACGTCATCACCGGCACCGGGCAGGTGCGCCCCTGAAGGACGCGCTGCCCCGCTGGGGCGACCGGCGGCGGACTCGGGTCGGCATCTTGGGCGGCTCGTTCAACCCGGCGCATGCGGGGCACCTGCATATCGCCCGCCTGGCGCTGCAGCGGCTGCGGCTGGACCAGGTCTGGCTGCTGGTGTCGCCGGGCAACCCGCTGAAGCGCCCGGCCGGCATGGCCACGCTGGCAGACCGGCTGCATAGCGCCCGCGCCCTGGTGCAGAACCGCCACATGCTGGCCACGGGGATCGAGGCGACGCTCGGCACCCGCTATACGTTCGACACGCTGCGCGCCCTGCGCCGCCTGTTTCCGCGCGTGCGTTTCGTCTGGCTGATGGGCGCCGACAACCTGGTGCAGCTGCCGCGGTGGCAGCGCTGGCGGGGGCTCGCGCGGACCATGCCGTTCGCGGTGCTGCCGCGGCCCAGCTATAATCAACGGGCGCTGGCCGGGCAGGCGGCGCGAACGCTGCGCCGCGCGCTGCACCCGGCGCGGGCCTCCCCGGTGCTGGCCCAGAGCGCCGCGCCGGCCTGGACGTTCCTGCCGGCGCAGCAGAACGGGCTCTCGGCCACCGCACTCCGTTTGCGTCAGGCCTGGCCGCCAAACTTGCCGCACACCGCCACCGATGATGCTATACAGCAGGCCCGCATAGCCGAAGGAACACGGACATAGCCCGGAAACCGACCACCGACCCGGCCAGCCCCGCACCCAAGCGCCGCGCGCCCAAGCCGGCGCCAGCGCTTGCCGAAGCCGCCAAGGTGCCCGGCACGCCGCGCAAGAAGGCCGCCGCCGCCGGGCCCCGCACCCGCAAGGCCGCGCCCAAGGACCAGGCCGCCATCGCCCAGCATACCGACCGGCTGAACCAGATGCAGGCCGTGATCGTCGAAAGCCTCGAGGCCGACAAGGCCGAGGCCGTCGTCGCGCTCGACCTTGCCGGACGCGCCGCGTTCACGGACCGCATGGTCATCGCCACCGGCCTCGCCGACCGGCAGATCAGCGCCATGGCGACCCACCTCGAGGAAAAGCTCGAGGAGATCGGCATCAAGCGCGTGCAGGTCGAAGGCGGCGGCGGCTCGGACTGGGTGCTGATCGACGCCGGGGACATCGTCATTCACCTGTTCAAGCCCGACGCGCGTGAGCTGTATGGGCTGGAGCGGATGTGGGGGCCCGAGCTGGATGAGCAGTTGGACCCGTCGAGCGCTACCGCCGGGCCGTAGTGGCGTGCGGCCGCAGATTGACGGCCGGCGCGGGCCTGGTGTCCACGTATTGCACGCCGTTCCAGATGTAGTGTTCGTTGGCGGTATGGAGGTCAGCCATACCCCGATGCCGCCCGGGGCCGGTGGTCAAAGGTCCGCTCAGCCCGTCCAGCACCTGCTTATATCCGCCGCCGGACCAGGCGAACACGGACGTGCTGCACCCGGCCGAGCCACATTCCCGCGCGGATTGCAGTTGGACAAACAGTGCCGGGCGGTCGGTGGCGGGGCCAAGCTGTGCCTCGCCCACCAAGAGCAAGGGTTTGTCGTTGGCGCGCTTGGCCTCCTGCAGATCCGTCTCCAGCAGGGCGCGGGCGGCGGCGTCCAGCTTGGTGCCCGGCTGCTGACGCAGCAGGACGGGGCTCGGTGCCGCAGCACTCAGCAACAGCAGCAGGGGCAAGAGTTTCTTCATGATTGCCCTATACTATTAAATGGCACAAAGGTTCCAGGGTGCGCCTGATCGCCGTCGGCCGCTTACGCCCGGGGCCGGAGGCGGAGCTGTTCGCCCGCTACACCACCCGCCTCCGCCCGCCGCTGCGGGTGACGGAGGTGCCGGAGGGTCAGGGCGCGCCCGCCGAGGCCAAGCGGCGGGAGGGTGCGGCGCTCCTGGCCGCGCTGCCGCCCGGCGCGCTGGCGGTCGCGCTCGACCTTGGCGGCCCGGCCCCCGATAGCGCGGGGCTGGCGCAGCTGCTGGCGCGCTGGGAAACCCGTGCCTGTTTCCTCATCGGTGGCGCGGACGGCCTAGACAGCCCGGTGCTGGCCCGGGCGGACCACGTGCTGTCCCTGGGCCCGCTCACCTGGCCGCACATGCTGGTCCGCGTCATGCTGGCTGAGCAACTCTACCGGGCCCAATCCATCCTGGCCGGCCACCCGTACCACCGCGCCGGGCGGCCTTGAACCAAAGCGCCCCACCGTCCATACCGTAATCCGCTGATGCCACACGCTTTCTGCGGAGCCCTCCATGCCATTCCGTCCCGTCATGCTCGTGATACTCGACGGCTGGGGCTGGCGCGAAGACACCGCCGACAACGCCGTCGAGCTCGCCGACACTCCGAATTTCGACCGCCTGATGGAAGGCTCGCACGCTTTCCTCCGCACCTCCGGCCTCGATGTCGGGCTGCCGCCGGGGCAGATGGGCAATTCGGAGGTTGGCCACCTCAACATCGGCGCCGGGCGCGTGGTGATGCAGGAATTGCCACGAATCGGCCAGGCGATCGTGGATGGCAGCCTTGCACAGAACCCGGCGTTACTGGCTTTGATCGCGGCGCTCGGGACCACCGGTGGCGTGTGCCACCTTATGGGCCTGCTGTCGCCCGGCGGCGTCCATGCGCATACGGATCACGCCCTGGCGCTCGCCCGCATTCTGACGGAGGCGCGCATCCCCGTCCGCGTGCACGCCTTCATGGACGGGCGGGACACGCCGCCCCGCGCCGGCGCGGGCACGCTTGCGCAGTTTCAGGCCGCCCTGCCCGCCGGGGTCAGGGTCGCCACCGTGAGCGGACGCTACTACGCGCTCGACCGCGACCACCGCTGGGACCGGGTGGAACGCGCCTATCTTGCGATCGCCGAGGGCCAGGGCGCCGCCTTCGCCGACGCCGCCAGCGCGGTGGACGACGCCTATGGCAAGGAGGTGACCGATGAATTCGTGGGTCCCGCCGCCATTGCCGGTTACACGGGCATGCAGGACGGGGATGCCATCCTGTCCTTCAACTTCCGCGCCGACCGCATCCGCGAGTTGCTGGCCGCTCTGCTGGACCCGGCGTTCGACGCCTTCGCCCGCCCCCGCCAGATCCGGTTCGCTGCCGCCATGGGCATGACCCGGTATAGCGACGCGCTGGCCCCGCTCATGACCGCCGCCTTCGCACCGCAATCCATGCAGAGAATCCTGGGCGAAGTCGTCTCCGCCGCCGGGCGCACGCAAATCCGCCTGGCCGAGACCGAGAAATACCCGCACGTCACGTATTTCCTGAACGGGGGGCAGGAGATCGCCTTCCCCGGGGAGGACCGCGCGATGGTGCCATCCCCCAAGGTCGCGACCTATGATTTGCAGCCGGAAATGTCGGCGCCTGAACTGACGGACCGCGCCGTCGCCGCGATCGAGGGCGGCCAATACGACCTGCTGATCCTGAACTTCGCCAACCCCGACATGGTGGGCCACACCGGCAACCTGACGGCCGCGATCCGCGCCGTGACCGTCGTCGATGAGGGCCTTGGCCGTATCATGCAGGCCATGGACCGGGCCGGCGGTGCCCTGCTGGTGACGGCCGACCATGGCAATTGCGAGCTGATGCGCGACCCCACCACGGGCGGCCCGCACACGGCGCACACCACCAACCCCGTCCCAGTCATGCTAGCGGCCGCGCAGCCCCTGTATGACGGCCGCCTGGCCGATCTAGCGCCCACGCTGCTGGACCTCATGGGTATCCCCGCCCCCCCGGAGATGACAGGGCGCTCGCTGCTGCATGCGGCTGCCCCTTAGCGTCGCCGCCGTCCTGATCTGCGCCACTGCCTACGCCCAGCCAGCGCGGGAGTTGCGGGAGGCCGAGCGGGCGCGGGCCGCCCTGGCCGCGGCGCAGCAGGAGGCTGCCGGCCGGGCCGCAGCGGCCGCCGATGCCGAGCGGACCCTCAGCGACCAGCGCATTGCCGCCGCCAGCCGGCTGCAACGGACGGAAGGCGAGGCGGCCAAGCTCGCGGCCGAGGTGGACGCGCTCGCAGCCCGCCAGCGCGCAGCGTCGGAGGCGCTGGCGCAGCACGAGGCGGCGCTGCATCCTGTGCTACCCTTGATCGAGCGGCTGGCGCTCTATCCGTCCGAGACCCTGCTGGCATTGCCTGCCCCGGCCCCCCGTGCGTTGGAGGCCCTGGCAGTGCTGCGTGGCCTTACCCGGCAGCTCGAGGCGGAGGCCGGCGCCTTGCGCGCCGAACAGGAGGCGGTCGCCGCCGGCGCCCGGACTGTCGAGGCGGCGGCCACTCGCCTCGGCATCACGCAAGCCACCCAGTCCGGCCTTGCCGCGGCACTGGACCGCGAGATCGGCCTCGTGCGCACCAATCGCCTGCAGGCCGAGGACGCCGGCGCCGACGCGGCCCGCCGTGCTGCGGTAGAGGCCGCGCGTGCCGACACCCTGCGCGCCGCGCTGGCCGGGATGGAGGCCGAGCGGGCGCAGGCCGAAGCCCGCGCCCGCGCCGATATGACGCGCGCTGCCCGTCAGCGTGAGACCACCTCGCTGCAGGACGCTGGGCGCCGGCAAGAAAGCCTCAGCAGGCCCGCCGGACCCGGGCTCACCGATGCAGGCCTGGTCCCCGTATCCGGCAGCGTCGCCCGCGCCTGGGGAGAACGGACCGAGTCGGGGCCGGCTTCCGGCATCTCCTATGCAACGCCGCCCGGTGCCCGGGTCGTGGCGCCCTGCACGGGCCGGGTCGCGTTTGCCGGACCCTTCCGCAGCTACGGCGTCATGCTGATCCAGGATTGCGGGCGCGGCTATCACTTCGTTCTGGCTGGATTCGAACGCCTGGACCTCGCCGTCGGTGACCCGGCGCGCGCGGGCGAGCCGGTCGGCGTGATGCCCGGCTGGGACCCGCGGGTGCCCGGCAACCGCCCATTACTGTATATAGAGTTGCGCCGGGACGGGCAGGCGATCAATCCTGCCCCCTTTCTACGCGTTCACGGATAGCCATGTGCTATGCGTTGGCGTTAAGCTTTTGGTAAGGCTAGCACGGTAGGCTGAGCGAGTGCGTCCAGGACGGGCGAAAAGGGAACAGGGCGAATGAAGACACGAACCGGGCTGCTTCTAGGTGCGGCCTTCGCGGCGGGGGTATTGGTAGGGCCGGTGGCAAACTTCACGCATGCGCCGTTCGGCTTCGGCTGGCCCATCTCGGTCGCCCGTGCCCAGGACAACAACCGGGCCGAAACGTATCGTTTGCTGACCCTGTTCGGTGACGTGTTCGAGCGCATCCGCGCCGAGTATGTGGAGCCGGTCAACGACCGTGAGCTGATCGAGAACGCCATCAACGGCATGCTGACCGGCCTTGATCCGCATAGCAGCTATATGAATGTCAAGGCCTTCAAGGATATGCAGGTGCAGACCACCGGGCAGTTCGGGGGGCTCGGCATCGAGGTGCAGAGCGAGAATGGCATCATCAAGGTGGTCTCACCGATCGACGGCACGCCCGCGTTCCGCGCCGGGATGCAGGCCGGTGACCTGATTACCTCGATCGATGGGCAGACGGTCCAGGGGCTCACCCTCAATGACGCGGTGGACAAGATGCGTGGCCCGCCCGGCAGCAGCATCCGCCTGACCGTAAAGCGGGAGGGCATCAACACGCCGGTCGAGGTCGCGATGCAGCGGGAGATCATTCGCATCGTCGTCGTCCGCTCGCGGCTGGAAGGCGACGTCGGCTATATCCGGCTGAGCAGCTTCAACGAGCAGACCGACCCGGAGATGCGCAAAGCCTATCAGGACTTGAAGCAGAAATCGGGCGGCACCCTACGCGGGCTGATCCTCGACCTGCGCAACAACCCTGGCGGCTTGCTCGATCAAGCCGTCTCGGTATCGAGTGACTTCTTGGGTGAGGGAGAGGTCGTGTCGACCCGGTCCCGCCACCCGGAAGAGAGCCAGCGCTTCAACTCCAAATCTGGCGATATGACCGGTGGGCTGCCGGTCGTCGTCCTGATCAACGGCGGATCCGCCTCCGCATCGGAGATCGTGGCCGGCGCGTTGCAGGATCATCACCGGGCCGTGCTGGTCGGCACGCGGAGTTTCGGCAAGGGTTCGGTCCAGACAGTCATGCCGCTACCCGGCAACGGGGCCATGCGGCTCACCACGGCGCGTTATTATACGCCGTCCGGCCGCAGCATCCAGGGCCTGGGGATCACCCCGGATATCGAGGTCGCCGCGACCCGGACCGAGGCGCCGCGCTTCGGTCCCGAGCGGGAGGCGGACCTGAACCGCGCACTGCGGAACCAGGGCGGGACACCGCAGGCCGCTTCACCCCCGGCCCGGACAGATCTGCCGGCCGTCGCGCGGGACATCCCGAAGGTGCCGCCGGAAAACTTCCCCGCGCCTGACGCCGCTAAGCCGGAGACCGATTTCCAGCTGCAAGAGGGCCTGGTCGTGTTGCGCGGGATGGCGATGCAGCGCCGGGCGGCCCGCTGAAGCGTGTGGCGGCGCGGAGCCGATTGAGCCCGCCCGGCAGGGCGCTGGCGTGGTTTTGGGCCGGTTTGCTGACGGTGGCTACAGCAGGCGCCGGGACGCTACAGGCCCTCGGCCCCTTGCCGCCGGCCGTGGTGGAGGATACCAGGGCGGCGCCTCCGGGCATCGACCGCTCCCTGTTGCCAACCCCGATGCCAGCCTGGGAGCAGCCAGCGGAGGCGATGGCCGTGCCGGCCCCGCAGTTGGTGGGTCCCGACGGGCCAACGGCGAACCAGGCCGTCCCGCCCCGCCCGGCCAATCAGCAACAACCGGCGATACCGTCCGAACCGGCTGCCGCCTGGGCCGATCCCTCGATTTCCGTCCCATTGCCAGCGTTGCTCGAAGCGTCTGCCGCTTTTCCTAAGCAGAACCTGCCCCGGATCGGCGCTGACGGAAGGTTACCACGGCGCGCTTACGCCCGCCCTGCGGCACCCCCTGACGGACGGCCCCGCATTGCCGTCATCCTCGCCGGTGTCGGGCAGTCGGAGGCGGATAGCCTTGACCTCATAGCCAAGCTGCCGGGCCCGGTGACCCTCGCCGTCTCACCCTATACCAGGGCCAGCGACGCCATTGTCGATGCGGCGCGGAGCAAGGGGCACGAGTTCTGGCTATCGGTCCCGATGGAGCCGGAGCGGTCCGTCGATGACGCCGGGCCCCGCGCCCTGCTGCGAAGTGCCAGCCCCGATGAGAACCGCCTCAACTTAGAGTGGAGCCTGTCACGATTCGACGGTTATGCCGGCGTCACCGGTGCGGCTGATAACGGCATGCGCGGCGAACGCTTCATGGCGCAAACCAGTTCGTTCAACCTCATGCTGGACGAGCTGGCCCGGCGCGGCCTGATGTTTGTCGATCCGCGGCCCGGCACCGTTCGCCTCAACCCCATCACGCCGCCACCGTCCATGCCGGTGCGCGCGGTAGATATCGTGCTGGACGATCCACCGGCTCGCGCCGAGATCCAGGCCAAGATAGCCGCCGCCGAGCGCTATGCCCGGCTGACCGGCTCCGCCCTCGTGCTGGCCGGCCCGCCGCGCCCGGTTACGGTCGATTTCATCGCCACCTGGGCCCGGACCATGGAGGAGCGCGGCCTGTCCCTCGTTCCCGCCAGCGCTTTGGTCGAGCCGGCCCGGCATGAGTGAGCTGCCCTACCGTCCCAACGTGGGAGCCGTATTGTTCAACCGGGACGGCCTCGTCCTCGTAGCCCGCCGCGCTGGCCTGCCGAATGCCGAAGGTGCGCCGGGCGGCTGGCAGCTGCCGCAAGGAGGCATCGACGCTGGCGAGGACCCCAGGTCCGCCGTGTTACGGGAATTGCAGGAGGAGATCGGCACCGACGCGGCCGAGATCATCGGCGAGCATCCGGAGTGGCTTTACTATGACCTGCCGCCAGACCTGATCGGACGCGCACTCGGCGGCCGCTACCGCGGTCAACGCCAGCGCTGGTTCGCATTGCGCTTCGCCGGGCATGACGCCGAGATCCGCCTCGACCTCGACCCGCACCCGGAGTTCGACGCTTGGCGCTGGACCGAGTTAGCCGAATTGCCCGGCCTCGCCGTCCCGTTCAAAGCGCCAATTTACCGTGTGCTTGCCGAATCGTTCAGGCCGTTTGCCGTGCCGGGCTGAGCACGCGGCCAGCCACTGCGCCGAGCTTGCTCAACAACGCCGGGTCGCGCTGCCCAGGCGCGGTGATCAACGCATGCGTCAGAGCCCGGTCACATCCCGCCGGGCACGACTCACGCTCAGCGCCGAGACCGGGCAGCACGGCCCGAACCAAAGCGCGCGCCCGGCCCGCATTATCCTGCATGGTGCGCACGACCTGATCCACTGTCACGGCGTCATGCCCGGCGCGCCAGCAATCATAGTCCGTCACCATCGCCACCGTCGCATAGCAAAGCTCCGCCTCCCGAGCGAGCTTGGCCTCCGGCATGTTGGTCATCCCGATCACGCTACAGTCCCAACTCCGGTACAGCTCGCTCTCCGCCCGGGTCGAGAATTGTGGCCCCTCCATCACCAGGTAAGTGCCGCCCCGGTGCATCTCGAGCCCGAGACCCTGCCCGGCCGCCTGCAACGCATCGCCCAGCCGCGGGCAGACCGGGTCCGCCATCGACACGTGCGCCACGCACCCCGCGCCGAAGAAACTTTTTTCCCGCGCAAACGAGCGGTCGATGAATTGATCCACCAATACGAACGCGCCCGGCGCCAGCTCCTCCTTGAGGCTGCCCACGGCCGACAGTGACAGCACGTCCGTGACGCCAGACCGCTTCAGCGCGTCGATATTGGCCCGGTAGTTCACACCACTCGGCGGCAAAAGATGTCCCCGCCCGTGCCGCGGCAGGAATACGCAACGGACGCCATCCAGCTCACCAAAAAGCAACTGATCCGATGGTGTGCCCCAAGGCGTGTCGATCGTCCGCCACTCGGTCCGAGTCAGGCCCTCGATATCGTATAGCCCGGACCCACCAATAATGCCGATAACCGGTGTAATGCTTGGCATAAGCCCCTCAGAAACAGCAACGCCGCGTGGCGGACCACGCGGCGTCTAGCACGGCAAAGCTGGACGCGTCAGTGGTGCACGTCTTTCCAGATCTGCTTCTTCACGACATAGGTAAGGCCCGTCAGCATGACGAAGATGCTGACCCATTTGATCCCCATCCGCTTGCGGGTCTCCATCTCGGGCATCGACGCCCAAGTTAGAAACTGCACCACGTCGCGGGACATCTGATCGACCGTCGCCGGCGTACCGTCCGCATAGGTTACTGCCCCGTCCCGTAGCGGCGCCGGCATCGCCAGCTGATGGCCGGGAAACCACTTATTGTAGTACTGGCCGTCTCCGACCTTTACTCCGGCCGGGGCGTCTTCATAGCCGTTCAGAAGATTGTAGACGTAGTTGGAGCCATCGTCGCGTGCCTTGATGATCAGCGACTGATCCGGCGGCAGCGCGCCGCCATTGGCGGCCCGCGCTGCCTTGTCGTTCGGGAATGGCGACTTGAAGTGATCCGACGGCAGCGCCGGACGCTCGACCGGCTGCCCGCTATCGTCCGTGCCGCCCGAGATCTCCTTTGACGCCGCAATCGCCTTGACCTGCTCCTCATTGAGGCCGATGCCGGTCAGGTTGCGGTAATACATCTGCTTCATGCCATGGCAGTTGGAGCAGACTTCGTTATACACCTGATACCCACGCTGCATCGCGGCGCGGTCATAGGTGCCGAACGGTCCGTTGAAGCTCCAGGATTGCTGCGGCAGCTTCATTTCATCATGCTGCGCGAGCGCCGGCCCTGCCAACAGGAAGGCCAGCGCCGCACCAGCGATTACACCACGCATCAAGGCTTCTCCATCGTCTTGGCCGTCGCACCGTGCGGCAGCGGACCCGCACCGCCACCCGGCGGAGCCCGGCTGATAACCGGCCGCGAGATGCTCTCCGGCAGCGGCAGTGGCTTTTCGAGCTTACCCAGGATCGGCAGGATCACCAGGAAGTGCAGGAAGTAATATGCCGTCGCCACGCGGCCAATCACGACGTAGATGCCTTCCGGAGGCATCTTGCCCACGTAGCCCAGCGCCAGGAAGCTCAGCACGAACACCCAGATCAGCTGCTTGTAGATCGGGCGGAACCGCGTGCTGCGGACCGGCGAGGTATCGAGCCAGGGCAGCACGAACAGCACCGCGATCGAGCTGAACATCAGGATCACGCCGCCCAGCTTGTCCGGAACCGACCGCAGGATGGCATAGAACGGCAGGAAGTACCACTCCGGTACGATATGCGCCGGTGTCACAAGCGGGTTGGCCGGGATGTAGTTATCCGGCTCCCCCAGCATGTTGGGCGCGAAGAACACGATCGCCGCGAATATCGCCAGGAACAGGCACACGCCGATGCTGTCCTTCGCAGTGTAATACGGATGGAACGGCAGCGTATCTTGCGGCGACTTCACATCGATGCCGAGCGGGTTATTCGATCCCGTGATGTGCAGAGCGACGATGTGCAGGAACACGACACCGGTGATCATGAACGGCATCAGGTAGTGCAGGCTAAAGAACCGGTTGAGTGTCGGGTTATCGACGCTGAACCCACCCCACAGCCAGGTCACGATGGTATCGCCCACCAGCGGGATGGCCGAAAACAGGTTGGTGATCACGGTAGCGCCCCAATAGGACATCTGCCCCCAAGGCAACACGTAGCCCATGAACGCAGTCGCCATCATCAGCAACAGGATGACCACGCCAAGCATGAACAGCAGCTCACGCGGGGCTTTGTATGAACCGTAATAAAGCGCCCTAAAGATATGGATATAAACCACGACGAAGAACATCGAGGCGCCGTTCGCGTGCACATAGCGCAGCAACCAGCCGTAGTTCACGTCCCGCATGATGCGCTCGACACTGTCGAACGCCATGGTCGCGTGCGCCGTATAGTTCATCGCCAAGAAAATACCGGTGGCGATCATGATCGCTAGGCTGATCATGGCCAAGGCGCCGAAGTTCCAGAAGTAGTTGAAGTTCTTGGGCGTCGGAAACGAGCCATATTCCTTCGACATCAGCGTAATGATCGGCAGGCGCGTGTCGATCCAGTTGACGACGGGATTCTGAAACTCTGATTTGTGCAGGCCGGCCATCGTTATGCTCCTTCTCAGCCGATCTTGATCTTGGTGTCGGACAGGAACGCGTAAGCCGGTATGGGCAGGTTGGCCGGGGCCGGCCCCTTCCGCACGCGTCCCGAAACGTCATACTGGCTGCCATGGCACGGGCAGAGCCATCCACCATAGTCACCCCGGGTGTCCGTAGGCTTATTGCCCAGCGGGATGCAGCCCAGATGCGTGCAGATTCCGACCGCCACCAGCCATTGCTCGTGACCAGTCTTGACCCGGTCGGCATCCTTAGCCGGCTCGATCATCTGGTTGGGTTGCACGGCCTGTGCCGCTTTGATTTCCTCGGCGGTCCGGTGCCGGATGAACACCGGCTTCCCACGCCAAACGACAGTGATCCCCTGCCCTTCCACAACCGGTCCAATATCGACCTCGATGCTCGACAGCGCCAGCGTATCAGCCGCTGGGTTCATGCTGTTGACGAAAGGCCAGGCCAGCGAACCGACGGCAAGTGCCGCGCTCGCTCCGGTCATCAACAGCAGGAAATCCCGCTTCCCGGCCTCGGCCGGCGCATGGTCGGCGGTGATGGTGTCAGCCATGTCGTCCCTCTACTTTCGGCACTCTCAACCCGCCACACCCCATACGGGGCAACGATGACCCCTGCAACATATCACGGATCGCCGCTATGTTCACCGGCAAGACATTGGAAGGCTTCACAATGCCGCAAGGGCAGCAAACGATCCCGGCACAACCGGACTACACGACGCTGAAACCAGCCGCCCGCGCCTGGTTCGAAAGCTTGCGGGACCAACTCTGCGCCACGTTCGAGGCCATCGAAACCGAGGGCGGCGGCACCGGACGGTTCGTACGCGACCCTTGGTCCCGCCCGCAAGAGGACGGTTCCGAGGGCGGTGGCGGCGTGATCAGCCTCATGCGCGGAAAAGTGTTCGAAAAAGTAGGCGTGAACGTCTCGACCGTCTGGGGGGAGTTCAGTCCGGAGTTCCGCACTACCATCCCCGGCGCAGCCGAGGATCCGCGCTTCTGGGCGTCCGGCATCAGCGTGGTCGCGCATCTGCAAAGCCCCCGAGTCCCGGCCGCCCACTTCAACACCCGCATGCTCGTCACCACGCGCGGCTGGTTCGGCGGTGGCGGAGACCTCACGCCCATGTGGCTCGATGCGCCCGAGGCCATCGAGGACGCGGCCGTCTTCCACCAAGGCTTCCGCACCGCCTGCGACGCGCATGATCCCGCCTACTATCCCAAATTCAAAGCCTGGTGCGACGAATACTTCTTCCTGCCGCACCGGAACGAGCCGCGCGGGGCCGGTGGTATTTTCTACGATCACCTCAACTCCGGTGACCCGGCGTCCGACTTCGCTTTCACTCAGGACGTGGGCCGCGCCTTTCTCGGCGCTTATCCGGCGATCATCCGACGCCGCATGGCCGAGCCTTGGACGGAGGCCGAGCGCGACCATCAACTGCTACGCCGCGGACGCTACGTAGAATTCAATCTTTTACACGACCGCGGAACATTATTTGGCCTCAAAACTGGAGGAAACGTCGAAGCCATCCTGATGAGCCTTCCCCCGGAAGTTCGTTGGGCCTAGCCACCGTGGCGCCGGATGCGCCGTTCCGGAACCAGAGGACCACCATGCTGCAGCGCCTCCGCCTTGCCGCCCTCGCCGTGGCAATTGCCTTCCCCGCTCTCGCGCAAACCGCCGCGACGCCCACGCCCGGTGCGGTTAAACCCACAATGCCCGGCATCGCCCGCCCCGTCGCGCCCGTCGCGCCCACGGCTGCCAAGCCCGCCATGCCCGCCCCTGCCGCCGCGACGGGCCGCGTGGACATCAATAGTGCAACGCTGGAACAGCTCGACACGCTGAACGGCGTCGGCGAGGCCCGCGCCAAGAAGATCGTCGCCGGGCGCCCGTATAACAGCCTCGATGAGCTCGTGACCAAGAAGGTGCTGACCAAGTCCGTGCTGGACGGCGCCAAGGACCGCATGGCGCTGGCCAACATCAACACCAGCTCCGCCGCCGAACTCGCCCGCACCCTGCCCGGCATCGGCGACGTGCGCGCCGCCAAGATCGTCGCCGGCCGCCCCTACGCCAATGCCGCCGATCTGGTCACCAAGAGCGTCCTCACCCAACCGCAGCTGGACGCCATAGCCGGCCTGATCTCCAACTGACGCCCAAGGGCGGGCCGGTCATTTCTTGTTGCGCGCCCTGAACTCCGACGCCCGGCCGGGCTTGTCCTCCTGACGCGCCCGGCCGAAGCTCATCGCATCCGCCGCCACATCCCGCGTGACCGTGCTCCCGGCCGCCACGAACGCGCCATCCCCCAGCGTCACCGGCGCCACCAGCGTAGAGTTGGTTCCGACGAACACGCCCGAGCCGATCACCGTCCGGTGCTTGGCGAACCCGTCGTAATTGCAAGTAATCGTCCCCGCTCCGATGTTGCTTCCGGCGCCGATACTGCTATCGCCCAAATACGCCAGATGGTTCGCCTTCGCCCCGGCACCCAGATCGGTCGCCTTCAGCTCCACGAAATTGCCGACATGCGCCCCCTCCCCCACCACCGTGCCGGGGCGGAGCCGGGCGTAGGGGCCAATCAGCGCGCCCGGGCCGACCCGGCAGCCCTCCAGATGGCTGAACGCCCGGATCTCGGCCCCCGTTTCCACGCTGACGCCGGGTCCGAACACGACATGCGGGCCAACCGTCACGTCGGCGGCCAGCGCCGTATCCACCTGGAGGAACACGGTATCCGGCGCCGTCATCGTCACGCCCGCCTCCATCGCCGCCCGGCGCAGCCAGCCCTGGACCGTCGCCTCCGCCTCCGCCAGCTCGGCCCGGGAGTTGATGCCGCGCAGCTCCTCGGCCGGCGCCTCGACCGCGGTCACGCGCTTACCCTCCGCCACCGCCAGCGCCACGCAGTCCGTGAGATAGAACTCGCCCTTGGGGCTGGGCGTCACCGCGCCGAGCCAGCGGAGGAAGTCGCCCGCCGGGGCACACAGCACACCGGCGTTGCAAAGGCCGATCTCCCGCTCGGCCGCCGTCGCGTCGGCCCATTCCACGATCCGCTCCACCCGGCCCCGATCCGCCACGACCCGGCCATACCGCCCCGGCTCGTCCGGGCGCATCGCCAGCAGCGCGAGGCCGGTGTCCCCGTCCCGGCGCACGTCCAGCAACCGCCGGAGCGTGGCCGCCCGGATCAGCGGGTTGTCCGCATACAGGACCGCGACGTCGCCATCGCCGAAATGCCCGGCCGCCTGCAACGCGGCGTGCGCGGTGCCGAGCCGGTCATGCTGAATCACCACCGGATGCGGCGCGGCCACCTCCGCCAGCGCCTCCATGCCGGGCCCGGCGACCACGACGATCCGCTCGAACACCCCCGCACAGCTCGCCATTAGATGCCGCAGCATCGGGCGCCCGGCGATCGGGTGCAGCGCCTTCGGACGGCTGGACTTCATGCGCGTGCCGAGGCCGGCCGCGAGGAGGATGGCGGTGCTCATGCCCATGGGCGTAGCCGTCCCGCGCCGCCTGTGTCAAAGCGGGGCAAACGGAAGGGAACCGCCGATGACCCCCACCCTGCTGCTGGACCTCGACGGCACGCTGGTCGATACGCTGCCGGACCTGCTGGCGAGCCTGAATCGCGTGCTGAACCCGGCGCAGCCCTACACCGCGGCGGAAACCCGCACGTGGATCGGTGACGGCGCGGGCGTGCTGATGCGCCGCGCCATGGCCGCGCGGGGCCAGACCGCGACGGAGGCCGACATGGCCGCCATGGTCGCCGACTATATGGCGCACGTGGCCGACCACTCCGTCCCTTTTCCGGGCGCCGTCGCCGCCATGGACCAGATGATCGCTGCAGGCTGGCGCCTGGCGGTCTGCACCAACAAGCCCGAAGCGGCCTCCCGCCTGCTGCTGTCGCAACTCGGCTTGCTCGACCGTTTAGCGGCGGTGGGCGGCGGTGACAGCTTCCCCGTCCGCAAGCCCGACCCGGCACACCTGCTGGCCACCCTGGCGGCGGCTGGCGGTGACGCGGAGCGGGCGATCATGGTGGGCGATCATCAAAACGACGTTCTAGCCGCAGCCGGCGCCAGAATTCCCTGCATCTTTGCCGTGTGGGGCTACGGCGACGACCCTGCAGGCGCAGCGGCCACAGCGCTCTCCTTTCCCGAACTGCCTGAATTAGCCACTAGAATCCTAACTCGCGGACCTGGCTAAATCTCTCGCCCAGACCCAGCACCCCGCTTTTCTATATTTGGGGCTCAGCCCGGCCAGGAATGCGTAGAAGTCATGAAATGTTTCGACGCCAGAATTAGCTAGACAGCGCTAACAATTGCTTAATACAATTCTCAAAACTGAGAAAGTCCGTAACCATGTTCCTCACCCTCCTCCGCAGTGCCGCTCTGGGTGCCGCGTTGACGGCAATGGCCGCACCGGCTCATGCGCTCACCTTTAGCAACGGCAGCGCCACCATTACCGGCACCACTTTCAGCATAGCGCCAAACACCTTCTACGAAACGTTCACCGTCACGAACACCTCGACCTCCAACGCTATCATCAAGATCGAAATTCCCGAGATCACGCTGGGCGACCTAAAGTTCGCACCGGCGCCATCCGCCTCCGCCATCAGTGCGTTCCTTGTTGCTTTCAATCCGGCGCTTCCCGTGGGCTGGGCCGCAACGGAGACCGCCACACCAACCATCGTGGGCTCGGGCCTCTATAGCGGCATCGCGGCCGGGTATGTCGAACTAACGACTTTCCTAACTGGGATAGCCCCCGGCGCGACGCTGTCGTTCAACGCCCAGATCCCCACGCTCAGCACCACGAACGCAGCCTTCGGTTTAAGCTTTGCCGCGAGCGAGGGCGTCGCCGCATTCACCGGCGTGATCGATCCGCCCATTCCCAACACCAATCCGCCGGCCACCACCGTGCCCGAGCCTGTGAGCCTGGCCGTCCTCGCAGCCGGCCTCACGAGCCTCATGGGCCTCCGCCGCTGCAAACGCGGCTGAGGGCTAACGGGTATCCGGGGTGCCTAGGCCCGCTTGTCCCGCCGAAGAACGCCCTTTACAAGTGCCAACGCCTCTAAGGTGGCAAACGCGCGAGCGTGCCAGCACGCGCTGCTTCGATTGCGGCCGTGGCGTCCTCTGCTAGCAAAAGGCGGTCCGCCGTTAGGCGCGCGGCCGCCTCCCGCACCGCGTTCACGTAGGAGTCCGGCGCCGGGTAGCGCTCAGCCAATGACGGACGAGGGTCGCCCGCCGCCTCCCGCTCGGCCTTGGTCGCGGCCAACGCGATAGCGCCGCCCATCTGCGTACAGAGATTCTGCGGCCCCTCGGCGCCCGTCACAGGGTTCCAGCCGGTATAGGTCGCGCGCGGGGCCGCAATGATCGGCAGCCGCAGCCCGGCAATGGCGTTGCCGTCGATCCCCGCCCTGGGAACATACAGCGGATAGGTGCCGTGCACCTCCGGCAAGCGCGGGCCCGGCGTGATGAACTCGCCCCGGACATACTGCGCGTGGTAACCCAAGGACGGGATCGGCACCGGATAAACGTCGGCGGCCGTCACCAGGGTTCCAGATGCCAAAGTCGGCACTCGGCTGCCCGGCGGCTCCACCCCATCCGCGACCCATGCCTGCATGGCCGTCAGCAACGCCCGCAGCGCCGGCCCCGCGTTCAATGGATTGAGCGGCAGCGCGCAGCCCGGATTGCGGCTCGCGGTCATGTCAAAGGCGCTGAGATGCGGCGCGCCAGCCACCATGTAGCCGCGCACGTTCGGCGGCAGAGCGATGTGGTTGCCGCGCGTATCAGTCACCAGCAGGCTGCCTTCCGAGCCCCAGTATTCGAACTCCGAATCCATCTGCATAATCTTGGGGCACGTGTTGCTTAGGCTGCATCGCGCCAACAGCCCATCCCGCCGCCCGCTGACCACGTCTTCCATGACAGCATAGGTGAACGGAAACTGCAGCACCGGGAACAGCCGGTCATATTGCGGCCCGGGGTTGCGTCCGGGCTGGGCGAACCGCGCGTTGGTGAAACTGCGGCGGGCCCCGGGGATCAGCGGCATCATACCCTCCCACACTACCCGCCCGGCCTCGTCCTGGGTCATGCCGAAATACAGCGCGTCCCGCAGCACGCGCCCCGATTGCGACACCCCGACAGCGATGGCGCGGGCCGGACGGTCGAGCGCGAGCGGGTTTTGCGGGCTGGTCTCGTGCCGCAAATACGACGTGACGTCCCGCATGGCTGCCAAACCCATGCCCGTCACGCGGGGATCGCGGGCGGTGTAGGTCAGCTCGTATAGCGAGTCCTGCGCCAGGCCCGGCGGCCGCGTGATCTCGATCGTGCTGTCATCGGCCCAGCTGAACGACAAACCCTCCGGCGCCGCCCGCGCATCGTCGGCGCGGGGGCGCACCGTAAGCTGCGCCGTATCGCGGACGGCCGCCGGGTAGCTGAGCGTAACGCGCTTGGGGCTGGCGGCGTCCGGGAAACTCCACTCTTCGCGGGACGGACCTGTCAGACCGGGCACCGTGGGCACGGTGATCTTGATGCCCGGGTTGCCCGGCGCGTCCGCCTGCCAGCCAGCCCAAACCAAGGTGAAACCTTGGCTGAGCAGGAACCCGCGCCCGGCATCGGCCGAGCGCTCGAGCCGGGTGCCCTGGATCGCGTCGGTTTCATCCGCCCAGCCCGTCAGAAGCTTGCGTCCGCGGTTCAGCACCTCGAAGATCATGGTTCCGTTGGGGTGCGCGGGGCGTAGGATCACTACGTCCGTCGTGGCCTCCACCCGCCCGGCGGCGTTGCGCGGGGCTAGTTCGATATCGGCGATGACGGCGTTGTGCGGGTCCGCCGGGTCGAGGCTGATGGTAGCCCGTCCGGTAATCTTCTCGGCCGTCCCCGCACCGCCAAAGAGGCGGTCCTGCAGCGCCGGCTGTTCGCGGGAAAGGATGTCGAAATGGCTCACCTCGGCGTGAGCGGAGGCGGCGCAGAGCAGGAGGGCAAACAGGATGCGCATCATCGTCCCTTACAAAGCAAAGCCGAGCAGATAGTCGGTGAGGAGGTCCGGGTGGGTCACCATCGCGTCGTGGGTGGCATGAAGGTCGTGCCACTGCCAGGGCTGGGTCCGCGCCCACTGCCGCACGCCTTCGAGCGGCGCGTAGGGCGGGTTCGTGCAGGCGACATAGGTGGTGGGAACGCCGTTGCCGACCGGATTGCGAATGTTGAGCGGGCTGGTGAACGCCCCGAACGGATGCGGCGTCATGTGGCGCTGCACCCATTCGGCCTCGGTCCCGGTCACGTTGAATGCGGCTGGCAGCGGGGGCGGGAGGCTCACGCCGCCGCTCGGTTCCGCGGCCGCCCGCCGGGCTGCGGCGATGGACGGCGGCAGGATGTCCAAGGCGCACTGGCCGGGCTCGATGAGCAACGAGTCGAGGAATACCAACGCCCTGATCCGCTCCGGCATGCGGTCTGCAACACCGCTGGCGGCCAAACCGCCGAAGGAGTGGCCGACCAGGATGATGTCCTCCAGCTCCTCCATCTCGATCGCCGCCGCCACGTCCTGGGTGAACACATCGAGCGTGATCGAGGCGGACATGAGGTGCGCGCGCTCGCCCAGGCCCGTGCAGGTGGGTGTGATGACCCGGTGCCCGGCGCCCCGCAGCCGGTCCGCCACATGCCGCCAGCACCAGCCGCCGTGCCAGGCACCGTGGATCAGGACGAAATCCGGCATGTTGTTCTCCGTAACTAGCGGACCTTTGTGCCACTGTTTGCTGGCGCTGTGCAGGGCAAAGCGGTGGCTCTGGCTGGCGCGGGTGTCCGTGGTAGGTCTTTGTTAATAAAGTCGCGGTATAACGAATCGCGTGAAAACCTTTGCCAGTCCCTATCGAGAGCTCTCGCCGCGCCCTTTTTATCAGTCCGATGCTCCCCCCGCGGTCGGAGGCGGACCGGGGGGGGATGCACCGCCGGGTCGGGCTGTTTCTACGCGCCCTCGCCACAGTGTGCCCATCCATCGATGCGCTGCATATCGTGCCGCCCGAGCTGCTCGGCCGGGCCGGGCCGGCGCTGGACGAGGCACAATCTGCGTTTTGGGGCGTCGGCCTGCGCGTACACCTCACCGCCCGGCGTACACGGAAGGAGACGGCATGGAAGCATTACGGGGCAGGCGTGTTCCGCGCGGCCGAGCAGCCCGCTCTCCGCAGCTATGGCGGGCCCGCGTTGGCGAACGAGGTCGGACGTCACCTGGCCACGCGGCCCGGCCTGGTGTTGGTTGATCGGCTGGAAGCCATGCTGCCTGTGCTGAATAGCAGTGTGCGTCCGGTCCGGCTGTTGCTAGACCTGAACGACGTCGAGCACAAACTACGCTGGGGCAGCTTGGCGGGCGCGCGTCCATTGGAGCGCGCGTCTGGTCTAATGCAGCTACCGGCCCTGACGCTGGCGGAGCGGCGCGCGGTGCAGGCCGCCGAATACAGCACGGTCTGCTCCGCGCTGGACCGCGCGCACCTGCGGCGGCTGGGCTTCGGGCCGAGGCTGGAGGTCGTACCGAACGCCGTCACGCTGCCGGACGCTCCACCGGGGCTGGGCACGCTCCCGTCCGTGCTGTTCCTGGGCGCCTGCACATACGCGCCTAACCACCAGGCGGCCGAGCGCCTGGCGCTTCGCATCTGGCCGCTAATCCGCGCCCGCCTACCCGGCGCCACGTTGATCCTGGCCGGCAAGGGGACCGACCGCCTGCCGTCGCGCAATCAGGCGCCGGAGGGCATAGACTACCGCGGCTTCGTTCCGGATTTGGCTGCGCTCTACGCGGAGACCCGGGTGGTGTGCTGCCCCCTGCTGCAAGGCAGCGGCACCAGGCTCAAGCTGATCGAAGCCGCCGCCTACGCCCGCCCTATCGTCAGCACCCGGCTGGGCGCGGAAGGCCTGAATTTTACGGACGGCGCGGAGATCTTATTGCGCGAACGGGACGAGGATATCGCGCTGGCCTGCGTGGACCTGCTGACGGATCATGCGGCCTGCCTCAGGCTAGGCGATGCCTGCCGGGCAAAGATGGCAGCCCTTTACAATGCTGACACAATCCAGCAGCAGATCGTGTCTATCATGCAGAAGATTGCCGAAGCAGGAACCGCCTATGACACTTAAGCGTAACATAGCCAATTTGATCGAGCGCTTATCTGGCAATCTCGTCTTGGCACCCACGGACCTGCTTTCCCGCGCCGAGGCCCTGAACATATCTAAACTCTTCAAATACCTGAACGTGGACTGCGCATTCGATATTGGGGCCAATGACGGCCAATATGCCGACCGCCTTCGGGATGAAATCGGCTTTCGCGGCCCGATCATCTCATACGAGCCGATCCCAAGCATGGCGCAGCGTATGAAGGACCGGAAGGAACGCAGCGCCTGGCCATGGTACATCGAGGCTATGGCGATGGACCGGGAGGCCGGACCGGCGGTGTTCCACGTCGCGCAGGAAAATCAGTTCAGCTCACTGCATACGCCCGCCGCCGAACAGGATGCCGGCATTGCGGACGGCATCAAGACCTCGCTGGACGTGACGGTGCAGCGCTCGACCCTCGCGCTCGAACTACCAGCCTGGCAGGCCAAGCTGGGCTTCCGCCGTCCTTTTTTGAAGATGGATACGCAGGGCAACGAGATGGCCATCATCGAAGGCGCGGGCCCGGCGCTGCGCACGTTCGTGGGCATCCAAACGGAACTCGCTATGCGCCCCCTATACGATGGCGCACCGGGCTACGCGCAAGTGTTGGAGGCGTTAGCGCAAAGTGGCTTCGCACCGACCGCGTTCCTCCGCAGCAATGAGGACCATTTCCCCGGCATGTTCGACGTGGACTGCCTACTCTACAACACCGCGCTAGCCGCAACCTCCGGCTAGCGGCCGCGGTCAAAACGCCGCCGCTTCCATCCGCATCAGCGTCTCGCCCCCCGCCATGACGCCCTGGAAGTGGACGGAGTGCCGGGGTAGGATGCGGGACATGTAGAAGGCACCGACGTCGAGCTTGGCCTGGTAGAACGAGGTTTCGCCGTTGGCACTGGCGCGCAGCTTCTGGTTCGCGACATCGGCCATGCGGCACCACATGAAGCCCATGGCCACCAGGCCGAACAGGCGGAGGTAGTCCGTGGCCGCCGCCGCCGCCTCTTCCGGGCGGGCCATGCCGCGCTGGGCCACCGTCATGGTGGCCTGTTGCAGCCGCGCGAACGCCTTGGCCGTGGGGCCCACGAACGGCGCCAACGCCTCGTCCCCGGCATGCGTCTCCAGAAACTCGGCCACGGGGTGGAAGAACCGGCGCAGCAGGCGCCCGCCATCCTGGCCCAGCTTACGGCCGACCAGGTCCAGCGCCTGGATGCCGTTGGTGCCCTCGTAGATCTGCGCGATCCGGGCATCCCGCACCAGCTGCTCCACGCCCCATTCATGCACGTAGCCATGGCCGCCTAGGACCTGGACCGCGCTATTGGCGGCCTCGGACCCCAAATCGGTGAGCGCCGCCTTGATGATGGGGGTGAGCAGCGCGACCAGATCGTCCGCTGCCTGCCGGGCGGCCGGGTCCGGGTCATGCTCGGCGTGATCGAGCTCGAGCCCGGCCCAGTACGCCAGCGCCCGGCCGGCCTCCACCATGGAGCGGCTCTCCAGCAGCATCTTGCGCACGTCCGGGTGCACGATGATCGGGTCGGCCGCCTCGCGTCCGGGCTCGCCACGGCCGAGGGACTTGCCCTGGCGCCGGTCCTTGGCATAGGCGGCGGCGGATTGATAGGCGGTCTCCGCCACGCCCAGCCCCTGCATGCCTACGCCGAGGCGGGCAGCGTTCATCATGGTGAACATGGCCTTCATGCCGGAATGCGGGCGGCCCACCAGCCAGCCGGTCGCGTCATCGAAATGCATGACGGCGGTGGCCGAGGCCTTGATCCCCATCTTATGCTCGATACTGCCGCACATCAGACCGTTGCGCGGGCCAACTTTGCCTTCGGCGTTGGGCAGGAATTTTGGGACGAGGAATAAGCTTATGCCTTTGGTGCCCGGCGGCGCGTTGGGGAGCTTGGCCAGCACCAGGTGCAGGATGTTCTCCGTCAAATCATGCTCGCCGGCGCTGATGAAGATCTTGGTGCCGCTGATGCGATAGCTGCCGTCCTCGTTCGGCTCGGCCTTCGTGCGGATCAGGCCGAGATCGGTCCCGCAATGCGGTTCGGTCAGGCACATCGTTCCCGCCCAGCTCCCATCCACCAGCTTCGGCAGGTAGGCGTCCTTCAGTTCGTCCGAGCCATGCGCGTGCAGCGCACGATAGGCGCCGTGGCTGAGCCCGGGATACATGCCGAACGCCAGGTTGGCGCTGCTGACCATCTCCTCGAACGCGGTGCTGACCAGCTTCGGCATCCCCTGCCCGCCATAGGCCGGATCGCACGCGAGCGAGGTCCAGCCGCCTTCGGTCAGCTGACGGTACGCCTCCTTGAACCCCTTCGGCGTGCGCACCACCCCGTTCTCATACGTGCAGCCCTCGGCGTCACCGGACAGGTTGAGCGGGAACAGCACGTTTTGGCTGAGCTTGGCGGCTTCTTCCAGCACGGCATCCATCAGCTCCGGCGTCGCCTGCTCGTAGCCCGGCAGCGCCTGCAGGCTGGCGCTGTCCAGCAGCTCGTGCATGACGAAGCGGATGTCGCGGAGGGGGGCGGTGTAGGTGGCCATGGTTGGATTCCTTTCTGCCCCTCTCCCGCTGGCGGGAGAGGGCTGGGATGAGGGTGGGGTGACACTCAAGGGCCTGCGCCAGTTGACAGACCCTCACCCCGGCCCTCTCCCGCAAGGGGGAGAGGGGGAAGGCACGTCAGTTCCGCAACGGCTTACCGGTTGCCAGCATGTGCTCCGTCCGCGCGAGGCTCGCCGGGTTGCGGACCAGCGTCATGAATCCCTCGCGCTCCAAGGAGGTAAGGTCGTCCTCGGTCAATACATCCAGCGCGTCCGCGTCCCCGCCCGTCAGCACCCGGGCGACCGCCTTGCTCACCACCACGTCATGCGGCGTGGCCTTGCCCTGGGCCGCGAACCCGTCCACCGCGAGGTCTAGCGCCACGCGTCCGCCCGGGCCCGGCAGGCGGTATTCGGCCGGCTTCGGCGGCTGATACCCTTCTGCCAGCGCCAGCACCTTGGCCTTCGCGTCATACAGCAGCCGGTCCCGGTTCATGGTGATCCCATCCGTGGGACGCAGGTAGCCGAGGCCCATCGCCTGCGCCGCCGACTTGCTGACCTGCGCCGTGCTGATGATCTCGAACGCCTTGGCCACCGCCGGCATCGGGCCGCGCGGGATGGCTGGGTTGGCCTGCCAGCGGGCCAGCAGCTCCTTGCAGCCGCCCCAGCCCGGCAGCAGGCCCACGCCGACCTCGACCAGCCCGGTATAGGTCTCGCTATGCGCCTGCACCGCGGCCGAGTGCATCAGGATCTCGCACCCGCCGCCCAGCGCCATGCCGGACGGCGCCGACACGACGGGGAACGGCGCGTATTTCAACGCCTTGTAGGTCGCCTGTCCGCCCGCAACGCCCTGCTCGATCACCGGCCAGGCCGCAACGTTGGCGGCGAACATGGCGATGCCCAAATTGGCGCCGACGGTGAAGTTCTCACCCTCGTTATAGATCACCATGCCCTTATACGACTTCGCCACCAGCTCGATCGACTTGCCCAGCAACGCCATGATCTCCGCATCGAGCGAGTTCATCTTGCTGGTGAACTCGAAGCACAGCACGCCGTCACCGATGTCCCACACGCTCGCGGACGCATTCCTCAGCACCGGCTTCGCGGCCCGCTTGACGTCCGCCAGCAGCAGCACGCCCTCCGCGCGCCGGACCTCGGCATACTCGCCGGCCACCGTCAGGCATTCGAGCCGCCCGGCCTCGGTGCGGTAGAACGGCTTCCGGAACCCGAGCAGCGGCGGCACCGGCTTGCCCTCGGCCGTGAGTTGGTCCGCGAGCCACCCGGCGCCCAGCCGGTCCAGGATCTCGAACGGACCCTGCCCCCAGCCATAGCCGAGCCGCATGGCCTGATCGACGCTCGGGATGTCATCCACGATCTCCGGCACCAGCGCTGCGGCATACGACAGCGTCTGCACCAGCACGGCCCGCGCGTATTCGCCGGCCGGGCTGGAATGCTGCACCAGCGCCAGCAAGTCCTTACGGCCCGCATCCACCGCCTCGAGCTTCGGCTTCTCCGATACGGCATAGTCGCCGGTCACGAGGTCGATGCTTTCCTTGATCTTGGACTTCGGCATGCGGTAGAAGCCGCCCTTACCCTTCCGGCCAATATTGCCGTCCGCAATCATCTTCATGATCACCGGATGCACCTTGAAGATGCGCCGGTAATCGTCCTCCGCCGGCAGGCTCATCAGCAGCGATTGTGCAATGAGCGGCATGAGGTCGAGCCCGACCAGGTCCACCAAGCCGAACACGCCCGTCTTGGGGATGCCCATCGGGCGATGAATGGCGTCCGCCTCTTCGACGCTCAGGCCGCGGGCGATCGCCTCGTTGATCGCCGCCGTGATCCAATAGGTGCCGATCCGGTTGGCGATGAAGCCCGGCGTGTCATGGCAGTGCACCACGCCCTTGCCCAGCCGAACATCGCACAGCGACGCCAGCTCCTGGCCGACCGCGGGCCGGGTATCGGGACCGGTGACCAGCTCCAGCAGCCGCATATAGCGCGGCGGGTTGAAGAAATGCGTGATACAGAAATCGGCCTTGAACTGGTCCGATTGCTTCTTCACCAGGCTCCGCAGCGGAATGGTGCTGGTGTTGGAGCTGACGATGCTGCCGGGCTTCCGCACCGCGTCGATCCGGTCATACATCGCCCGCTTGGCCGCGAGGTCCTCAATCACGACCTCGATGATCCAATCGCACGCCGCCAGCCCCGACAGGTCGTCGAAGCTGCCCGGCGTGATCAGGCGCGCCGCGTCCGGCGTCATCAACGGCTGCGGCTCGGCCTTCTTCAGCTTGTCGATCGCGCCCTTTGCCCGGTCGTCCATATCCAGCAGCAGCACGGGCAGCCCGGCATTGGCCAGATGCGCCGCGATCCCCGCCCCCATCAGCCCGGCGCCCAGCACGGCGCAGCGTTCGATCGGCATGTCCTAGGCCCTCGTGAGGATAGTAGCCGTGCCCTGCCCGCCGCCCACGCACATGGTGGCCAGCGCGTGCTTGCCGCCGGTCCGCGCCAGCAACGACGCCGCCTTGCCGGTGATCCGCGCCCCGGATGCGCCCAGCGGATGGCCGAGCGCGATGGCACCCCCGTCAAGATTGACCTTGGCGTGATCCAGCATCAAGTCCCGCTCGACCGCCAGCGCCTGGGCCGCGAACGCCTCGTTCAGCTCGACCACGTCCATCGCCTCGATCTGCAAGCCGGCCCGTGCCAGCGCCTTCCGCGCGGACGGCACCGGGCCGATGCCCATGATGTCGGGGGCGCAACCGGCGACAGCCATGCTCTCGATGCGCGCCAGGACCGGCAGCCCATGCTTCTCCGCATAGGCCGCGCTGGCCACCAGCACCGCCGCCGCTCCGTCGGTCAGCGGCGAACTGGTGCCGGCCGTGACCGTCCCGGTGGCGAGGAACGCGGGCTTGAGCCCGGACAGCGCCTCCTCCGTCGTATCGGCGCGGATGCAGCCGTCCTGATCGACCAGGCCGGCCTTCGTCATGATCGGCACGATCTCGTCCTTGAAATGCCCGCCGGACGCCGCCGCCGCCGCACGCTGCTGCGAGGTGACGGCGAACGCCTGCTGCGCATGCCGGTCGATCTGGTAGCGCTCGGCCAAGTTCTCCGCCGTCATGCCCATGCCGATGTAGCTATCCGGCTTTTCCTTCTGCAGGCGCGGGTTCAGCACCGGGTTGAAGCCCAGCATCGGCACCCGGCTCATGCTCTCGACGCCGCCGCAGACGAACAGCTCGCCCGCCCCGGCGGCGATGGCACCCGCCGCCATGTGCACCGCGCTCATGGAACTGCCGCACCAGCGATTGACCTGGCTCCCCGCCGCGGTGATCGGCAGGTCGGCCAGGAAGCCCACGACGCGGCCGATGTTGAAGCCCTGCTCGCCTTCGGGAAATGCGCAGCCGATGATGATGTCCTCGATGTCGGCCGGGTCGGCCTTGGTCCGCTCCAGCAACGCCCGCACCACCTGCGCCATCAGATCATCCGGACGCACCCGGGACAGCGCCCCCTTGCCGGCCGGGGTGAAGGGCGAGCGGGCGAAGCCCACGATGACGGCCTTCGTTTGGCTCGCACTCATAATTGTGCACCTTTCCTCGTGTTGTCGTCATTGGCCTGCATGTAGGCGAGCACGTCCTGCTCGATGTCCCGCAATTCGCCCAACGTAATGGTAATGTCTTCCAGCTGCTGCTCCAGCTCGGATACACGCTGACGTACTGCCGACAGCGTCATGGACATCTGCCGCGCCTTGGTCCGGTCTGCATCATACAGCTCCAGGAACTCCCGGATGTCCGACAGGCTGAACCCTAACCGCTTGCCCCGGAGGATAAGCTGCAGCCGGGCGCGGTCCCGCTTGGTATAGACCCGGTTCGGCCCCACCCGCTGCGGCGCGATCAGCCCCTGATCCTCGTAGAAGCGGATCGCCCGCGGAGAGAGCGAGAACTCGGTCGCCAGTTCGCCAATGGTGAAAAGGGTCGCCACCGCCATCTCCGTAAGCCTATTGACGTTTACGTAAGGCCTGACCCGGCCTTGGTCAAGCCGGCGCCGCACAGTATGCCTATCCGATGCGAACGCGAGGATATTTCGGCATCGGGGCCGAGGGGGTCAGCAAATCCGCCAACATGGGCGCATTGCTGCGCACCGGTCACGCGTTCGGCGCGGCGTTCTGCTTCACCATCGGCGGCGGCTGGGACGCGCGCGCCGGGCGGCGCGCGGACACGGCGGACACCCCGGCGCACGTGCCGCTCTGGCGGTTTCCGGATGTGCCCGGCATCCACCTGCCGCGGGAATGCGTGCTGGTCGGGATCGAGCTGCTGGACGACGCGGTCGACCTCCCCTCCTTCCGCCACCCACTCAATGCCGCCTACGTGCTGGGGCCGGAACGCTCCGGCCTGTCCGATGCATTACGCGCCGAGTGCAAGCACGTCGTAAAGATCTCGACCAAATTCGCCCTCAACCTGGCCGTGGCCGGCGCCCTCGTGCTGTATGACCGGTTGCTGCAGCACGGGCGCTTCGCCGAGCGGCCGGTCGCCACGGGCGGTCCGCCGGACCTCGCGGCCATCCCGTCCGGCCACGGCAACCCCCGCTTCCGCCGCACCGTCCCGGACTGGATGGAGTAGATCGGCCGAACCGCCAGGCCCCGCTTGTCCCAAACCACCCTAGGCCGTATCTCTCCCCCATGATGTTCAAACTCATGCTCGCAGCCACCGCCATCGGCCTGGCCAACGTCCCCGCCGAAGCGCAGAGCCGCGCCCATCCGCGGCCTGGCACCCCTCCGCCCCACCTGATCGGCCGGTTCGACGAGTGGAAGGCCGCCACGCACCAAGAGGCCGGGCAGCAAGTCTGCTACGCCTTCACCCGCGCCAACAGCTCCAACCCGGCGCTCCCGGGCCGCGGCGACGTCGTGCTCACGGTCACGCAGCGCCCGGGCCTGCGCGACGCGGTCGCCATCAGCGCCGGCTTCGCCTACCCGGCCAATGCCGAGGTGACCGTGGTGGTCGAGGGCACGTCCGTCCCGTTCTACACCGCCAACCGATCGGCCTTCGCACGAGAGGGCCGGGCCGCCGTATCCGCCTTCAGCCGCGGGCGGCAGGCGGTGGCGAAGGGGCCGGGGCCGCGCGTGGCCAACGTCACCGACATCTTCCCGCTACGCGGCTTCAACCAGGCCTACGCCGCCATCAACCGCGCCTGCCCGGCCCGGTAACGCAATGAACGCGGTCCTTACCGAGGCCGAGCGCACGCGGATCCTGGCCAAATCGGCCCTGTTCAATCCGCCTGACATCCAGCTGCCGGACGGCCGGCGGGAGCTGGTGGGCCTGGACCGCACGGAGCTCGCGGCCGAACTGGCGGCGATCGGCGAGAAGCCGTTCCGCGCCAAGCAGCTCTGGCACTGGATCTACCACCAGGGCGCCACCGATTTCAGCCTGATGTCCACCATCGCCAAGCCGCTGCAGGCCAAGCTCGCGGACCGCTTCGTGATCGGGCGACCCAGCATCGCCAGCGAGCAGACCAGCACGGACCAGACCCGCAAATGGCTGTTCCGCTATCGGGACGGGCAGGAGGCCGAGACCGTCTATATCCCGGACCGGCACCAGGACCGCGGCGCGGTGTGCATCTCCTCCCAGGTCGGCTGCACCCTGTCCTGCCGGTTCTGCCATACCGGCACGCAGAAGCTGGTGCGCAACCTGGGCGCGGCCGAGATCGTCGGGCAGTTCATGGCCGCCCGCGATGCGTATGACGAGTGGCCGAGCCCGGCGGGCGAGACCCCGCGCCTGCTCAGCACCATCGTGCTGATGGGCATGGGGGAGCCGCTATACAATTACGAGAACGTGGCGAAGGCGATGCGGATCGTGATGGACGGTGAGGGCATCGGCCTATCCCGCCGCCGCATCACGCTCAGCACCTCGGGCGTGGTGCCCATGATGGACCGCGCCGGCGCGGAGCTGGGCGTGAACCTGGCCGTCAGCCTGCACGCGGTCACGGACGATCTCCGGAACGAGATCGTGCCGCTCAACCGAAAATACCCCCTGGCCGAGCTGCTGGCCGCCTGCCGCCGCTATCCCGGCAGCAGCAACGCCCGGCGCATCACCTTCGAATACGTCATGCTCCGCGGCGTGAACGACAGCGAGGCCGAGGCGCGCGAGCTGGTGCGCCTGATCGCCGGGATTCCCGCCAAGGTGAACCTGATTCCGTTCAACCCCTGGCCGGGCAGCGCCTATGAGCCCAGCACCCGCGCCGCGCTGGACCGCTTTGCCACAATCGTCACCGACGCCGGGTTCAGCTCTCCAATCCGTCGTCCGCGCGGCCAGGACATCCTCGCCGCCTGCGGCCAATTGAAGACCGAGAGCGAGCGCGTGCGACGGGTTGAGCCGGCGGGCGCAGCCCCCATCTGACTGCTATGGACGATCAACCGAAGGCCAAGCCCGAGCCCCCGCCCCTCCCGAAGGAAACCGGCGGCCCGGCCGGCCCCGAACCCACCCGCTTCGGCGATTGGGAACAGAAGGGCCGCTGCACGGATTTCTGACCCAGGCGAGTGGATCGCCCGTCTGATCCCATGCACTAACGGACTGCCCTCTCCACCAGCCCGGACGGGCAACCCGGCGGCACTGGGGCCGCGGCCCGGATCAGTTCGGCCAAGGGCGCCTCCCCGGTCACGTCACCCGCGAGCGAGATCACGATCTCACCGACCCGTCGCGTCGCGTCACGTCCCGGGCAGGAGACGCTGACCCGGGCACCCGCACCGGCGCCGAACGCCTGATCGAACGCCGCGCGGATGTCGCCCGCCGTGACCGGCCCGCCGGTATGCTGCACGAACACGTCGCGCACGCCGGACGCGTTCACCTGCTCGGCCAGGCTTGCGGCGCGGTTGAAATACTGGTCCGCGCTGGCGCCGTAGCAGGTGCCGTGCACGATCCACTCATGCCGTTCCAGCCCGGATTGCGTGCCGGGCATGATGGCCGCCAGTCGCTGACGCGTGGCGGGGCCGATCGCCGGTGCCGGCAGTCTGCCCCAATCATGGGCGCGACCCGCCTGCGCCACCGCCCGGTCCACGCCGCAATACGCCCGGCCCCGCAGCTGTGGCCAGAGGCCGTGTAGGCTGAGATGCGTCGCCTCGAAGCTCTGCGCCGTCTCGCGGGCGCACTCGGCCTTGTCCGGATGCTCCCGGCAGAATGCCGGTTCCCAGCCGAGCGCCAGGACGTGCGTGGCCCGCGTGCCGCCGCCCGGCGCCGCAGCCGGCGTGGCGACCGCCGCACTCGCCGCGTCCGTCCGTCCGCAGCCGGCCGCCACCCAGCGCTGCCGCGGCTCGGCCCCTTCGACCGTAATCAGGAAATAGGTGGCGTCATCCTTGTTCTTGGCGGTCACGGGATAAGCGCGCCCGGGCTCCGTCATGACCCGGCCGGGATTCGCTTGCTGCCGGATCGACTGCAGCGCCGGGCAGGCCTGGCTCGCGGTGAACGAGCCGGCCAGCGGCACCTCGGCCCGGGCCGCCCCCGTCGCCCAGACTGTGGCCGTGACCGTGGCGGCGAGCAGGATCATGCGCATCATTTCGGCCCCATTGCTGACCCCGGGCTTGTTCACCGATTGCGCGACGGTGGCAAGGGGGCCGCGCACCCCGATCGCCGCCGCAAGCTCGACCCTCATCGCCACACCACCCGCACCCGAGCCGCCCTCAACCGGAACAAGTTCTCAGTCGTCGCCCCGGACTCGACCGGGGCCCCGCTCGCTTTGCCAAAGCTTGCGAACCCAAACCGGATAAATACCTCTGCACCCCACACTCAACCGTGGTTTGCGGTTCTCGAAGATTCGGCCATAAGGTGCGCCAGCGTAATGGTGCGGCGGATACGCAGGAGGAGGCAGCATGGCGACGTTGGATTTCAAAACAATCCGGACCCTGGTTATTGCCAATAATCGCTCGGTCAAATTGTCGAACGAGCTGCTAACCTGCCTGATCTGGAAAGAAAGCGGGTTCGAACCGGCCATCAAGAACTCGGCGTCCACCGCCACCGGGTTGATGCAGGTGACGCGGGACGCGGTCACCGACGTGAACGCCAGCACGCCGGCTGGGGTGCACTACACCCACGCGGACATGACAGACCCGGCGAAGAACATCCAATGCGGCTCGTACTACGTCGATATCCGCATCAAGCGCGTGGGCGGAGACGTGAAGAAAGGGATCGAGCGGTTCGGCACCGGGTCGGGCTATGCGGACAACCTGCTGACCTGCGAAATCTGCATGAAGCGGCAGCAGCCACCGAGCACCGATGACCAGTTGAAGCCCTGTCTGTTCGCGATCCACAAGTGAGACCTGTTTTTGCTGCCCTGCTTCTACTGCTTGCCGCCGCCGCGCCGGAAGGCTGGGGAGATTTGTCGCCGTGGGTGGGACGGTATCCGACGGATGGACGCGTCCGCTTACTCGACCGACCGGCACTCAAAGCAGGGCTGGACAAGGTATTGAGCCCTGCCGACCGGGACAATTTGCGCATGCTGACCAATGAGGCCCCTATCGAACAGATCGGTCCGTTCATGGTGATCAAGCAATGCATGCCGCACGACTGCGGCAATCGGCACGCGACGATCGTGCTGGACACGCGCGAACGGCGGCTTTGGGTCGGCTTGTTTACGCGGACGCCAACCGTGACCTCATCCCGCTGGTTCGGCACTAGCGATGTTCATGACCTGCCGCCGGATGTCATTCAGGGCTTCGAAGCCCAGCACGAACCGAAATAGCTAACCCGCACGCCGGCGCATGGCGGCCGTTAATGTGTTTTCGAGCAAGCAGGCGATCGTCATGGGCCCCACCCCGCCCGGCACCGGCGTGATCGCGCCCGCCACCGCGGCGCATTCGGCAAAGGCGCAATCCCCCACCAGCTTCCCGTCAGCCCCGCGGTTGATGCCGACGTCGATCACCGTGGCGCCGGTCTTGACCCAGTCGCCCCGCACCAGTTCGGCCCGGCCCACCGCGGCCACCAGCACGTCCGCACGCCGGCACTCGGCCGCCAGGTCCCGGGTGCGGGAATGGGCGATCGTCACCGTCGCATCCGCCGCCAGCAACAGCGCGGCCATGGGCCTGCCGACGATGGTCGAGCGCCCCAGCACCAGCGCGCGCGCCCCGCGCAGGTCCAAGCCGTCCAGCAGGATCATGCAGCCGCGGGGCGTGCAGGGCACGAGGCCGGGCTCGTTATTCTGCAGCCGGCCGACATTGATGGGGTGAAAGCCGTCCACGTCCTTAGCCGGGTCGATCGCCTCGATCACCGCACGGGAGTCCAAGCCCGGCGGAAGCGGCATCTGGACCAGGATGCCGTCCACATCCGGGTCCGCATTGAGGCCGGCCACCACCGCCAGCAGCGCGGCCATGCCGGTATCCGCCGGCAGGCGGATGGTCTTGGCCTGCAGCCCGGCCTCCTGCGCCGCGCGGTCCTTGTTCCGCACATAGACCGCGCTGGCCGGGTCGTCGCCGACCAGCACGACCGTAAGGCCCGGCCGGTAAGCCAACGTGGCGGTGCGGGCGGCGACTTCGGCTCGCAGCGTGGCGGCCCGCGCCTTCCCGTTGATCAGGCGCGCGGTCAAATTAATGACCAATTGCCATACGCTATACCGGTGTACAGCGTGAGAAGAAGCGGCCGGGCGACATAGTTTAGCAATAGGATTGCAACCCAGGGGCTAAGGTCAAGCCCGCCGAAATTGGGCAATACGCTTCGGATGGGCCTCAAAACAGGCTCGGTCACGCGATATAGAATGTCGGCAATCGTCCATACCAGCCGATTCCGCGTGTCGAGGACATTGAACGAGATCAAGGTCTGCACGATCGCAGCGATGAAGATGGCCGTGACCATGAAGCTCAGCACGGCATTCAGCAATAGATACAACCCAGTGATCACGTAGCAGGCCTCCGCTCTGCGGCGGACCCTACCGGCGCCCCGTCCCCCATGCAACCTATGCTGCCGGGTTGACAGCGTGCGGCTCAATCAGCATGTTCCGCGCCGGTATGGCGGGGTTGTAGCTCAGTTGGTAGAGCGCCTCGTTCGCAATGAGGAGGTCAGGGGTTCGATTCCCCTCAACTCCACCACGTCATGCCGTTAGCGCCGGTTCCGGATCGGCGGCGGCTGCCCCGGCCAGTCCACCACGTAATTATCGAGCGGCCCGGCCTTGCCCTCGCTCACCGCGCGGCCGCGCACCGATACGCCGGCCGTGTGGATCGTCTCCGGATCGCCGGACACCAGCGGATGCCACCACGCGAGCCCCCTCCCCTCCGCCACCCGGCGGTACGCGCAGGACGGCGGCAGCCAGTCGATCTCGGCCAGGCCCGCCGGGGTGAGCGACACGCAATCCGGCACGCTGTCCTGGCGGTGCGCATAGTCGGTGCACCGGCAGGTCTTGGTGTCCAGCAACTGGCAGGCGACGTTGGTGAACGAGAGCTCCTCCGTCTCCTCGTCCCGCAGCTTGTGCAGGCAGCAGCGTCCGCAGCCGTCGCACAGGCTCTCCCATTGCTCGTCCGTCATCTGCGCCAGCGGCGTCGTGGTCCAGAATGGGTCCGCCATGCCAGGACGGTAGCAGCGCCGTCAGTTGGCGACCAGTTGCCTCGTCTTCAAATCGATCGTGACCAGGTCATAGCGGGATTGCAGCAGGCTGCGCACCCCGGCCTGATGGTAGGCGATGCGGAGCTGGTTGGTGTCGGCGGTGACGCGCAGGTAGCCGTAATTGTGATCGTCGTATTTCTCCAGCAGCAGGCCTTTCGCCTCCACGGCCGGGGCACGCTCGAGGTAGGACATGTCCGTCCCGTTTTCCGGCTCATGCAGGGTGCCGCCGCGGGTGGAGCGCACGAGCGGGTTCACGTTGTGCCCGCCATTGCCGCAAACCACGAAAGGCACCTCCCTCTCGGTTCCGCCCATGCTGATGGTGCGGGTATAACGCTGATAGCAATGGGCGTGGGCGGACAGAAAGGCGTGCGGATAGACGCCCACCTTGGCGCAGATCGTGTCGATATCGCGCAGCATGTCCATGCTACCGCTATGGTTGGCGTTCTGTGAGCCGGCCGCCGGCGGCGGGCTATAGGTGAACGAGGGGTGGTGCGTGGCGAGGATCACGGCGCCCTGGTAGTTTTCCGTCTTGATCTTGCGCAGCTGCGCCTCGAGGAAACTCAGCTGGAAATCGGGCACGCCGGGCCAGCGGCCGCCTTCGCTGGAGATGACGCCGGGATCCTCGAGCGCGTTGCTGAACAGGGCGATGACGCGGGCGAATGGGAGATCGAGCGCGAAATAGACGCCGGGCAGCGTCATGGCGGTGCGGTGAAGTGACCCGGCTTCCGGCGTGATGACCGGGCGTTCGGCGCAGAAATTGCGCATAAAGATACTGAGGGGCTCATCGGCCGGGGCGGTGCCGGGGACGACGAAGCTGTCATGGTTTCCGGGAATGGCCAGTATCGGCGCCGGGTAGGCGCGGTACGGCTCGTAGAACTGGTCGTAGTAATAGCGGCTTTCACCAAAGCTGTAGATGACGTCGCCCAAATGCATGAAGAACGCGGCACGGTTGCTGGCCTCGGTGGTCTGGCTATCGGTCGTCAACTGGTCGGCTACGCGGATCTCATCGCGATATTTACGCACGTCCGACGCACCGGTATCACCGACCGAGTGGAACGTGAGCCGCCCGGCGGCCTTGATGGCGGCGATCACGGCACCGCCGCTGGGGCCGTAGATGTCGTTCAGGGTGATGACGGCGTCATCCGCCACGCGGGATTTCGGGAAGGCGACGGTCTGTTTCTTTAGCAGGTCGCTGATCTGGGCATAGATCGCGCCATCGGATTCATGCGGCGTGCCGAAGCTGGAGGGGTCGGACCCGGGAACCGGTTCGGCGAACACCGGGCCGATCAGCGCTCCAGGGCCGGCCGGGTTATGCGGTGGGACGTGAGGCTTGCGGGGACGTGTCGTCATCGTTTCTCTCTCGTTTCGATGGCACACTACTCGGCGCAGCGGCAAACAGTCATTACGTTTTGATGACTATCAGCCCCCGGCTGCCTGGTCGGTGAACCAATGCAGGTCGCCCGTGGGATGGAGCCTTGCGGCGGGCTGACTTTGGTCGCCGGCCCGCACCTTGACCAGCACGTCCCGCTTTTCCGCCCCGGTCACGATGAACGCCACGTGCTGTGCGGATTCCAGCGCCGGGTAGGTCAGCGTGATCCGCGTCGGCTCCCCCTCCGGCGTGACCGCCACGGCCCAGGCGGATTGCTCATCCAATGCCGGTGTGCCCGGAAACAAGGATGCCGTGTGACCGTTGGTGCCCAACCCCAGCAGCACGATCTCGAACAACGGGCGTGCCGGGTCGAGGGTGGATGCGCCGTAGAACGCCTGCAGCGCCTGTTGATACTGCTGGGCGGCTTGTTCCGGTGACACGTCTTCGGTCTGCACCGGGTGCATGTGGCTGGCCGGGATCTTCACGTGTCCGAGCAGCGCCGTGTAGGTCATGCGGTAGTTGCTCCGCGCGTCATCGGGCGGCACGAAGCGCTCGTCGCCCCAGAACACATGGAGGCGGTCCCATGGCATCAGCCCCTGATAGGGCGGCTGTGCCAGTAGTTCATATAGAATCTTCGGTGTCGACCCGCCCGACAGGCAGACCGCGACCGGGCCGCTCGTGCCGCGAAGGATTTCGAGCATCCAGTCCGCGACCTCTTTGGCCAGCGCGCCCGGCGATGCTGCGGTCATGCGGCGGCTTTCGGCAGGATGAACTGGTCGATCGCCTGGGCCCAGCCATCGTCATCGTTCCGGCCCGTGACCACGCTGGCCTGCGCCTGCACGTCCTCCGGCCCGTTGCCCATGCAGATCGAATAGCCCGCCACCTTGAACATCGGCACGTCGTTGGCCTGATCACCTAGCACCGCGACGTCGCTGAGCGGCAGGCCGAACTGCGCCGCAAGCGTCCGGACCGCGTTGCCCTTGTTCGCCTCCGGATGCGTCACGTCCAGATAATAGGCCTGCGACCGCTTGGCGTTGGCCGAGGCGCCGAGCATGGCTTGCAGCTCGGCCTCCAGCCGGGCGAGCAGCGGCTCGTCATCGGTCACGCCCACGACCTTGCCGCATTCGTGCAGGTACGGGGTGAAATCCGCGACGATACGCTCGTTCGTGTGGATGGTCCGCCGCTCCAGGGGGACGCGCGGGCCGTTCGGATCCTGCGCCAGCCACTCCGTCTCCGTGAAGAACCAGGCGCTGACCTTGTTGCGGGCGAACAGGTCCAGCGCACGCTGCGCCAGCTCCGGCGCCAGAAGCCGCCGCTCCACCACCGTCCCGTCCGGCTGGGCCACGACGCCGCCATTGAACCCGGCGAGCAAGCCCGTCAACGACAACGCATCCGCAATCGTCTTCAATCCGAAGGGCGGACGGGCGCTGACGATGCCAAGCGGGATGCCCGCGTCGCGCAGCCGCCCGACCGCGGCGATCGTGCTGGGCGCGAGCGACTTATCCGTCCGCACCAGCGTGCCATCGACGTCCGTGATCACGAGCCGGATCATGTGATGGGCAGCCAATGCCGTCCGTCCCGTTCTAGCAGCCGGTCGGCCGCGGCCGGGCCCGCGCTGCCGGCACGGTAATCCTGCACCTGAGTGTGCCCGGCGCCCCACTCCACCAAGATGGGATCGACCGCGGCCCAGCCAGCCTCCACATTGTCGGCGCGCTGAAACAGCGTCTGATCGCCGATCATGACGTCATAGATCAGCGTCTCATACCCGGTCGCGGACGGGGTCTTGAAGAAATCGGAATAGCGGAACTCCATGCGCACCGCGCCCAGCTCCATCGTCGGGCCCGGCACCTTGGCGCTCAGCTGCAGCGTGATGCCCTCGCTCGGCTGCACATGGATCGTCATGGTGTTGGGCGTGAGCTTTTCCACCGGAGTTTCCCGGAACAGCGCGTACGGCGCCTGCTTGAAATGAACCACGATCTCGGTCTTCCGCACGCTCATGCGCTTGCCGGTGCGGATATAGAACGGCACGCCGGCCCAGCGGAAATTGTCGATCTTGAGACGCATCGCGACGTAGGTTTCGGTCACGCTATCCTGCGCTACGTCCTTTTCTTGCGAGTAACCCGGCAGCGCCTCACCCTTGATGATTCCCGCCGTGTATTGGCCGCGCACCACGTCCCGCGCCACCCGCATGGCGTCCATCGGCTTGATCGCCTGGATCACCTTGGCCTTCTCGGCCCGGACCTCGTCCGCATCGAAGCTGTTGGGCGGCTCCATGGCCACCATCGCCAGCAGCTGGAACATGTGGTTGGGCACCATGTCTCGCAGCGCGCCGGTCGGCTCGTAGAAGCGGGCCCGGCCCTCGACGCCCACCGTCTCGGCCGCGGTGATCTGCACGTGATCGATATAGAACCGGTTCCACAGCGGCTCGAAGATGCCGTTGCTGAAGCGCAGCGCCATGATGTTCTGCACCGTTTCTTTACCCAGAAAGTGATCGATGCGGAACACCTGGTGCTCACCCACGTGGCTCAGGATCAACTCGTTCAGCGCCTTGGCGCTCGCGAGGTCGTGGCCGAACGGCTTTTCCACCACCACCCGGCGGAACGCACCCTCCGCCTCCTTGAGCATGTCGGCCTCGGCCAGCTTTTCCACCACCGGGCCAAAGAACCGCGCGGCCACGGCCAGGTAGAAGATGCAGTTGCCCTGCAGTTTGGTCGCGAGCTCCTTGAACGCCTCCGCACTGCCGAAATCGGCGACGTGGTAGTTCAGCCGGTCGCGCAGCCAGCCCCAGGCGTCATGGTCCAGCCTCTCCGGCGCGAACTCCCCGCCGCGGTCCTTGACGAACGACTCCATGGTCGCGGTCAGGTTATTGCGGAAGCTCTCGTCGTCACCGGGCTGCACATCGACGCCGATGATCTTGAACCCTTCCTGCAGCAGCCCGGCCAAATGCAGGTTGTAGATGGACGGCATCAGCAGACGCTTGGTCAGATCTCCGGCCGCGCCGAAGATCACCAGGGTCGAGGGCGGCGCGGGCAGCGCCTTGCCCAGCACGGCGGCCAGAGTGTCCGGCCCGTCCATGCGCGTCGTGACGTCGAGGGTGCTGCCGTCCGGGCCGGGCATGGGTCAGCTCTCCTTCGGCGTCGAAATTTCGACATGCCCGCCGAACCCGGCCCGCATGGCGCTCAGCAGCTTATTCGGGAACGCGCCCTGGCGGCGGCTTTCGAACCGGGCATAGAGGCTGGTGGAGAGCACCGGGGCGGGAACGCCTTCCTCGACCGCAGCCTCGATCGTCCAGCGGCCCTCGCCGGAATCCGCGACCTCACCCTTATAGTCCGACAGCGTGTCGTTCTTGGCCAGCGCCATGGCCGTCAGGTCCAGCAGCCAGGAACTGACGACGCTGCCGCGGCGCCAGACCTCGGACACTTCGGTCAGGTCGATGTCGAACCGCTCGGCCTCCGGCAGTTCCTCGCTGTTCTTGTGCTTGAGGATGTCGAACCCCTCGGCATAGGCCTGCATGAGTCCGTACTCGATGCCGTTATGCACCATCTTCACGAAGTGCCCTGCGCCGGCGGGCCCGGCGTGAATATAACCCTGCTCGGCCCGGGGGTCGCGGCCATCCCGGTGCGGCGTCCGCTCGATCGTGCCGATGCCGGGTGCGAGGGTGGCGAAGATCGGGTCCAGATGGTCCACCGCCGATTTTTCCCCGCCGATCATCATGCAGTATCCGCGGTCGATGCCCCATATGCCGCCGGACGTGCCGACGTCTATATAGGTGATGCCCTTCTCGCGCAGCGTGGCGGCGCGACGGATGTCGTCCTTGTAATAGCTGTTGCCGCCATCGATGATGATGTCGCCCTTGTCCATCATGCCGGCCAGTTGCATCACGGTATCCTCCGTGATCTTCCCCGCAGGTAACATGACCCAGACTGCGCGTGGCGGGGTAAGTTGCTTTACCATGTCTTCCAGGCCCGTGCTGGGCTTGGCGCCCTTACCTTGCAGCATATGCACCGGGTCCGGGTTGCGGTCATACACGACTGTCGTGTGGCCGGCGCGCATAAGGCGCTGGCTGATGTTCCCGCCCATCCGGCCTAGGCCAATAATTCCGAGTTCCATGCTTACTCCGGTCCTTGTCGTTTCCCTCACCCCAACCCTCTCCCGGAGGGAGAGGGGGCTAGGACAACCCTTTCTGGATAGCCTGCGCTAATCTCGTGAGACCGGCTTCCCGGTCGGGACCGAGATGGACTCTTAGGGCGCGACGCTTGCGTTCGGTCAGCACCTCGAAGTCACCGCGGGCCTGGGCCGCCTTGACGGTGCCGAAGGTGTAGCCGCCGCCGGGCACGTCCAGGTCCTGCGCTTCGTCACCGGTGATCTGGAGGAACACGCCGCTGTTCGGCCCGCCCTTATAGGCTTGGCCGGTCGAATGTAGAAAGCGCGGGCCGAAGCCGGCGCAGGTGGCGGTATGCTTATGGTCGCGTATGCCGGTCCGCATCTGACGAAGCGCGTCGATATGCGCCGGTGTGCGGTCCAAATAGGCCAGCAGCGCCACGTAATCCCCGGTGCCGGCGCGGGCCAGGTGCGCCTTGATCACTGCGTCCAGGCCGGACTTGGGAAGGTCGGCCTGGTTCGTCGCGTCCGTGAACAGCTTCAGGCCATCCTCGGTCACGAACGGCGTCTCGTCCGGCAGCTTGCCGTCCTTGGCGACCGCGTCGGTCAGCTTCTTAGTCTCAATCTTGCTCGCCTCCACGTCCGGCTGATTAAAGGCGTTGATGCCGATTACCGAACCGGCGACCGCAGTCGCGAACTCCCACAGGAAGAACTGCTGCGCGATCTGGATCTTATCCGATAGCGTGAACCGGATCACCGGCTGACCCGCTGCCTCCAAGGCGATGACCGCCGCGTCATGCGTGCTGTCACCGGACAGCTGCAGATAGGCGAACACGCGGTCGGCGCCATACACGCCGGGGGCGCCGAGGGGCTCGTCATCGACGGGCACGATACCGTGGCCGAGCTTGCCCGTGCTTTCCGCCAGCAATTGCTCGAGCCAGGCGCCCATGTCGGCGATTCCCGGGGAGGCGATCACGGTTACCTTGTCCCGGCCCATCTTGGCCGCGGTGCCAAGGATTGCGCCGAGCTGCACGCCAGGGTTCTCGGCCGGTGGTGTACCCGCGGCGCAGGCGGCGGTCATCAGCGCGGCGCTTTGCAGGAACGCCTTCAGGTCCAGCCCCATCGCCGCCGCGGGGACGATGCCGAAATTGGACAGCACCGAATACCGCCCGCCGATCGTGGGATCACCCAGGAACACGTGCCGGAACCCGTCATTGGCGGCAATGCCGGCAACCTTGGAGCCTGGGTCGGTGACCGCTACGAAATGCTGCCCAGGCTCCTGCACGGCATGGCTCATGCGGTCCCAGAAGAACGCCTTAAAGATGTTCGGCTCAAGCGTGCCGCCCGATTTCGAGCTGACGATGCAGAGCGTCTTCTTGAGATCGACCGATTTCTCCAGTGCTGCAATCTGCGCCGGGTCAGTGCTGTCCAGGATCTGTAGGGCGGGAAAGCCCGGCACGCGGCCGAACGTCTCGGCCAGCACCTCCGGGCCCAAGCTCGACCCGCCCATGCCCAGCAACAGCACATGCTCGAACCCGGCCTGCTTCACTTCGTCCTGGAAGGCCTGCAACGCGGACAAATCGGCCTGCCGGTCCTGCACGACGTGCAGCCAGCCGAGCCACTTAGCCTCGTCCTCACCGGTCCAGAGCTTGGCGTCATGCGCCCAGAGGTCCCGCACCAGACCCTTCTTGCGCCACTCGTCCATGGTGGCCTTCACCGCCGCGTCCAGCTCCGGCGGCAGCTTGGCGCTCATGCCGGACAGCTGGGAACCCAGCATCGCCGCACGCTTCTTGGCGACCGAGCCCAGCAAACCGTCCGCGGCGGCGGCAAACAGCTCGACGCCGTCCTGCACCAGCTTCAACGTAACGCCTTCAAGGTCCAAGCCCTGCTTCTCGGCCTCGGCCAGCACGTGCTTGGCGTCTTCCAGACCCTCGGTCAAGCTTTCCCGGCATTTCCCGTGGTCGCGAAAGGCGTCCATCGTCGCGGGGGGGATCGTGTTGACGGTGTCGCGTCCGATCAGCTCTTCGACATACAGCACGTCACTATACGCTTTGTCCTTCACCCCCGTGCTGGCCCAGAGCAGGCGCTGCGGCTGCGCCCCGGCGGCGGCGAGCTTCTTCCAGCGGTCCGAGCCGATCAGGCCGAGGTAGTGCTGATACGCCACCTTGGCATTCGCGATGGCGATCTTGCCGCGCAAGGGCTTGAGCGCCGGGTCGACGCGCTCATCGATCCTCTTGTCCATCACCGCGTCGATCCGGCTCACGAAGAAGCTGGCGACGCTGGCGATCCCGGCGACCGGCAGCCCCTTCGCCATCCGGTCCTCGAGCCCGGCGATGAACGCCTCGGCCACGGCCTGATAGGCCTTCAAAGAAAACAGGAGCGTCACGTTGATGTTGAGGCCATCGCCGATCAGCGTGCGGACCGCGGGCGCCCCGGCATCGGTGCCGGGCACCTTGACCATTAGGTTGGGCCGCTCCACCGCCTTCCAGAGCCGGCGCGCCTCGGTCACCGTGTCATCGGTGCGCAGCGCCAAATAGGGCGAGACCTCGAGGCTCACATAGCCGTCGATCTTCTGGGTGGCCTCATACACCGGACGCATCAGGTCGCAGGCGTGCTGAATATCCTCCTCGGCCAGCGCCTCGTAGATGTCCAGCGCGTCATGGTCACCCTTGGCCGCGAGGGCCTTGAAGCCGTCGTCGTAATCAGTCCCCTCCCCCATCGCCTTCTGGAAGATCGACGGGTTAGAGGTGATGCCCTTCAGCCCGTCCCCGTCCACCAGCTTCTGCAGGCTGCCATTGGCGGTAAAGCTGCGCTGGATGAAGTCGAGCCAGGGGCTTTGGCCGAATTGCCCGAGCTGCTGGAGTGGGTTCAATGCGCTTCTCCTCGTTTGGCTTGGCTCCGGGCCGCATCGAGCACGGCGTCCGGCGTGAAGCCGAATTTCTTCAGCAGCTCGGCCGCCGGGGCGCTGGCGCCGAAGCTATGCATACCGATTACCGCACCACGGCGCCCGGTATAGCGGTCCCAGCCCAGGGTCGTCGCCTGTTCCACCGCGACCCGGCCGATGATGTGGTCCGGCAGCACCTCGTTCTGGTAGGCCTCATCCTGCTGTTCGAACAATTCCCAGCTGGGCATGGACACCACCCGCGCCGACACGCCTTCGGCCTTCAGGGCCTCATACGCGCCGATACACAGGCTCACTTCGCTGCCGGTGCCCATCAGGATCACCTGCGGCTCCTCGCTATCGGCTACGATGTAGGCGCCCCTGGCGACCCCCTTGGCGGAGGCGTATTTCTCCCGGTCTATGGTCGGCAGCGCCTGACGGCTGAGGGCCAAGGCCACCGGGTGGTGCTTCGAGTGCATCGCCACGCGCCACGCCTCCGCCACCTCATTGGCGTCCGCGGGGCGCAGCACGATCAGGCCCGGAATGCCGCGCAGCATCAGCAACTGCTCGATCGGCTGATGCGTCGGCCCATCTTCGCCGACGCCGATGCTATCGTGGGTAAAGATGTAGATGACCGGCACCTCCATGATCGCCGCGAGGCGGATAGGAGGCTTCATATAATCGGAAAAGATTAAGAAACCGCTACCATACGCACGAACACCCGACAGGGCCATGCCGTTGCAGATCGAGCCCATGGCGTGCTCGCGGATGCCGAAATGCAGGTTGCGGCCGCCGTAATTATCGGCCTCGAAGCTGCCGGCGCCGTCGAACGTCATGTTGGATTTGGTGCTGGGCGCAAGGTCTGCGGCGCCGCCGATCAGCCAGGGCACGTGCTTTCCGATGGCGTTCAGCACTTTTTGCGAGCTATCGCGGCTCGCAAGCCCCTTGGCGTCGGCAGGGAAGACCGGGATGTCGGCATCCCAGCCCTCAGGCAGCTCGTGATGATCCATCTGGTCCAGCTCGGCCGCCAAATCCGGATACTCGGCCCGGTAGCGGGACAACAACTCCATCCACTCGGCGCGCAGCTTGGACCCGCGGGCGCCCATCTTTTCGGCAAACCTTTCCCGCACACCGTCCGGCACTAAGAACTGCGCGTCTTCCGGCCAGCCATACGACCGTTTGGCCGCCTTGATCTCTTCATCGCCCAGCGGCTCGCCATGCGCTTCCCGGGTGCCTTGCTTGTGCGGGGCGCCGTAGCCGATGACCGAGGTGACAATAATGAAAGTCGGGCGGTCGGTCACGCTCTCGGCCTCACGCAAGGCGGCGCCCATCGCGTTGACATCATTGGCGTCCGCGACCCGGACGATGTGCCAGCCATAGGCGGAGAACCGGGCGGCGACATCCTCGTCGAACGCCAGGTTGGTCGGTCCCTCGATCGTGATGTGGTTGCTATCGTAGATCCAAACGAGGTTCGACAACCGCAGATGCGCCGCCGTGCTGCCCGCCTCGGACGACACGCCCTCCATCATGCAGCCATCGCCGCACAGCGCGTAAACCCGATAGTTATAAAGCTCGTAGCCCGGCTTGTTATACCGGTTTGCAAACCAGCGCTGCGCCATCGCCATGCCGACCGAGTTCGCCACACCCTGCCCCAGCGGCCCCGTGGTGGTCTCGACACCCGAGGTATAGCTGTACTCCGGATGACCCGGCGTGACGCTGCTCAGCTGCCGGAACTGCTTGATGTCATCGAGCGATATAGCCTCGGCATTGGTGGGCCCGTTCTGGTCCAGCCTGCGGACCCCAGCCAAATGAATGAGTGAATACAACAGCATGGACGCATGACCGACACTCAGCACGAAGCGGTCGCGGTTCGGCCAGGACGGGTCCGCCGGGTCGTAGCGAAGGAAATCCTGCCAAATAGTGTAGCCGACCGGCGCCATGGCCATAGGGGTGCCGGGATGGCCGGACTTGGCTTTCTGCACCGCGTCCATCGACAAGGTGCGGATCGTGTCGATCGCCGTCTTGTCGATCGCGGGCAGGCTGGCCTTCGTGAAGTCACCGTCTGCTGCCATGGCTCTTCCTTTACGGGCGTGGTTGCCGGGTAGAATGGTTTGCAACCCGGCAAAAGGGAAGCGGCCCCGTGCGCCCTCTTTCACCTGCACCCAGTATGGCGCAAAACGGGCGCGCGGCCAGGGGGTCGGCTGTGGCGTTTCTGTGAACGAGGGTTAAATGCCAACCGCAACCAAACCGCGCCCGCTCATGACGGGGGGCGCCGTCGCCCCGCTGCTGTTCCGCCTGACGCTGCCGATGGTGGGAGGCGTGATGGCGACCATCGGATACTCGGTGGCCGAGACCTGGTTGTTAGCCCGCCTGGGGCCGGATACGCTGTCCGCGGCTTCATTCACGTTTCCGGTGAACATGGTCATCATCAGCCTGGCGATCGGCCTCGCGGCCGGCACGTCCGCCGTGGTGGCGCGGGCGCTGGGTGCGGCGGAGGACGCGGGCGCGCTGGTGGTAGATGCTATGTTGCTGACCGCCGGGCTCGGCCTAGTGGCGGCGTTGCTGGCCGAAATATTCGCCGGGCCGCTATTCCGGCTGATGGGCGCACCCGCGCCGCTGATACCGCTGATCTTGAGCTATATGCGGCTTTGGCTACCGGCGGCAGTGGTGTTCATGACGGCGATGGTGGGGCTGTCGGCCGGCCGGGCGGCGGGGGATGCACGGTTTCAGGGCCTGGCTATGATCCTGGCAGCGTTGCTGAACGCGGCGGTGGCGGCACCGTTGATCTTGGGGGTGGGCGGCTGGCGGGGCCTCGGCCTACCCGGCGCGCCCATTGCCAATGTCTGTGCATGGGGGCCGTTGCTGATCGGGACGCTTTGGCGGTTACGCAGCCTTGGCCTGCTGCAGGCGGGGTGGCCCAGCGTCGCGCGGTTCCGGGTGTCGGCGGCCCGGGTGCTCCACGTTGGGCTTCCGGCGGCGGCCACGAATACGATCATCCCGGTCTCGGCCGCGATCGTCACTGCCATCTTGGCCACCTATGGCGCGCGCGCCGTGGCAGGCTTCGGCGTGGCTGGGCGGGTTGAGGGATTGGCTCTGGTCATGGCATACGCGCTGTCCGCCATCATGAACCCGTTCGCCGGGCAAAACGCGGGGGCGGGGCGCATGGACCGGGTGCGGGAGGGGCTTCGCGTCAGCTTTGTGTTCTGCATGGGGCTTGGCGCCGCTCTGGCGGCCGGTCTGTTCGGCGCGGGCCATTGGGTGGCGGGGCTGTTCACCCATGATCCAGAGGTCGCCAGCGCCGTGGTGGCCTACCTGCATATCGTGCCGCTGAGCTATGGCACGGCGGGAATCATCGCCGTGGTCAACGCGGCGTTCAACGGGCTGAACCGGCCCGGGGCGGCGGTGGTGATCTCCGTGGCGCGGACGCTGGGCGTCAACGTGCCGGTAGCCTGGATCGGCGGGCGGCTGTTCGGTGCGGACGGCGTGTTCCTGGGCGTGTGCGTGGCCAATCTGGTGGTGGGCCTGGCGGCCGCCATTTGGGTATGGCGCGTCACCAGGCCCGTGCCGGTTAGGTCAGCGTAGGGTCCTTCTGCGGCACGGCCGACAGCGCGCGCGGCAGGGTCTGGTCGTCTTCCTTATAGAGCGCCTTACCGGCGACCCCGGCCATGGCCGCACCGATCATCGGCGCTGCCCAAAAGAGCCAGAGCTGACCGATATACGCGCCGCCCGCGAACAGCGCCGGGCCGGTGCTACGCGCTGGGTTCACGGACGTGTTGGTGACGGGTATCGACACAAGGTGGATCAACGTGAGCGCAAGCCCGATCGCGATCGGCGCGAAACCAGACGGCGCGCGGGCGGAGGTGGACCCTAGAATGACCATCAGGAACAAGAAGGTCATGACCACTTCGATCATGAAGCAGCTGACCATGCTATACTTGCCCGGGCTGAGTGCGTCATAGCCGTTGGAGGCAAACCCGCCGACCTCAAACAGCGGCTTGCCGCTGGCAATCGTATAGAGCACGAATGAGGCGACTATGGCGGCGATGACCTGCGTCACGATATAAGGAAGCACGCCGCGTCCGTTGAACCGGCCCCCAACCCACAGGCCGACGGTCACCGCGGGGTTGAAATGGCCACCGGAAATGTGACCGACCGAGTAGGCCATGCAGAGCACCGTAAGGCCGAACGCCAGTGACACGCCAGCGAAGGCGATACCGAGCCCGCCCGGAAAGACTGCGGCGAGCACGGCGCTGCCGCAGCCGGCGAAAGTCAGCGTGAATGTGCCCAAAAACTCGGCACCCAAGCGTTTACTCAGCAACATATTTGTTCTCCCGTTAACGATCACGGGCGCGTTATTACCTGCAAATCTGTTCGGAATGCGACCGAAATTAAGCTTCCGACCGCAATAGAAGCGTGGCGAGGTAGAAGGGCCGCCGGTGTTCAGACAGAACGGTTAATCCTGGAGACCAAGCAAAGGCGCGGTGAATGCGGCGCGAAAGCCGGCTATCCCGGTCGGCACCGCTGAAGAAGTGGTTAGCGAGTAAGCAGATCCCGCCGGGCTGCAACAAGCGCTGAACCCGTAGCGCAAGCCGCTTCAGCAGCGCGTCATCCAGCGGCTTGAGATAATACAATGTGTCGGCCAAGACGACGAGGTCAAATCGGCCATCCAGGCTGGCGGGTAGATCCGTAACATCGGCCTGATCGAAGCTGAGGCCCGGCGTGCCGGCCGCGCCGTGCCGGGCGAAATCCACGGCACCTTGGGCGACGTCGAGGCCCAGCACGCTCTCGGCGCGCCCCGCCAGCATGCGCGACATCTGCCCTACGCCGCACCCGAGGTCGAGCGCGGCGTGAAATCGACGGTCCGGCAAGAGCGCTATCAGTGTCTGATACTTACGATGCTGATACTTGTAGGACGGGTCGGCGGACGCCCAGGGGTCCCCGACAGCATAGGCAGCTTCGAACGCGGCGCGGTTCCCGACGGTGCCGCGGTCCTGCGCGATGGCGGCGTCGGTGCGGGCGCTGCGGCGGAACAGGCCGATATCGCGGAACGACATGAACCGGAGGCTTTCGATGGTGTCGAGCAGGGCCATGCGCGGCCTCACGGGTCTGTTATTCGTGAGTACATATCAGGGCGGTCCGGCCCGGGAAAGGTCCAACCTGGACGGCGGCGCTGGCTGTGACCAAGTAGGTGGGATGTCATCGTCCCTTGCCCAGAAAATCGCCGCTGCGCCGCCGGTCACGTTTGTTCCGAAAAAGCAGGCCGCGAAAGATGGTAGCACGCCGTTGCGCGTGGCCTCGCCCTATGAGCCCGCGGGGGATCAACCAACCGCGCTCCGGGATTTGCTGGCCGGTATCAAGCAGGATGAGCGGGACCAGGTGCTACTGGGTGTCACCGGTTCGGGAAAGACTTTCACCATGGCCAAGGTGATAGAAGCGGTGAACCGGCCGACGCTCATTCTGGCCCCCAACAAGACATTGGCCGCGCAGCTCTATGGAGAGATGAAGAACTTCTTTCCGGACAATGCCGTCGAGTATTTTGTATCCTATTACGATTACTATCAACCCGAGGCCTATGTGCCGCGGACGGACACGTATATCGAGAAGGATAGTCAGATCAACGAGGCGATCGACCGCATGCGCCATAGCGCCACCCGCGCTTTGCTGGAGCGGAACGACGTGGTGATCGTGGCGTCCGTGTCCTGCATCTACGGTATCGGCTCGGTCGAGACCTATGGCCGCATGGTGGTAAAGCTGGACGCCGGCGGGCAGATCGACCGGGATACGCTGGCCCGCGCCTTGGTGGAAATGCAATACCGCCGCAATGACGTGGCGTTCGCACGCGGCACGTTCCGGCTGCGTGGGGAGACGGTCGATATCTGGCCGAGCCACCTCGAGGACCGGGCTTGGCGCGTCAGCCTATTTGGCGACGAGATCGAGAAGATCAGCGAATTCGACCCGCTGACGGGCGAAGTGACGCAGTCGCTGGAAGAGACGCACATTTATGCGAACAGCCACTACGTGACGCCGCGCCCGACGCTGCAGCAGGCGATCAAGGACATCAAGGTCGAGCTGCAAGACCGCCTCAAGCAGTTCACAGCCGAGGGCAAGCTTCTAGAGGCAGAGCGGCTGCAACAGCGCTGCACCTTCGATATCGAGATGATCGAGACGACTGGCTCCTGCAAGTCGATCGAGAACTACTCCCGCTATCTGTCCGGCCGCGCCACTGGGGAGCCGCCGCCGACCCTATTTGAATACTTGCCCGAGAACGCGTTGCTGATCGTGGACGAGAGCCACGTCACGGTGCCGCAGATCGGCGGTATGGCCCGGGGCGACGCGGCGCGGAAGGGCGTGCTGAGCGAGTTCGGCTTCCGCCTGCCCTCTTGTCTCGACAACCGGCCTTTGCGCTTCGAGGAATGGGACAGCTTCCGCCCGCAGACCGTGTTCGTGAGCGCGACGCCCGGCCCGTGGGAGATGGAGCGGACCGGCGGTGCGTTCGCCGAGCAGGTGATCCGCCCGACCGGCCTGATTGACCCCATGACCGAGATCCGCCCGGTGGAGCGCCAGGTGGACGACCTGCTGCACGAGGCCAAGGCCGTGATCGGCCGGGGCGGGCGCATCCTGGTGACCACGCTGACCAAGCGCATGGCCGAGGACCTTACCGAGTATCTGACCGAGAACGGCGTGAAGGTGCGCTACCTCCATTCGGACGTGGATACGCTGGAGCGGATCGAGATCATCCGGGACCTGCGGCTCGGCGTATTCGACGTGCTGGTCGGCATCAACCTGCTGCGCGAGGGACTGGACATCCCCGAATGCGCGCTGGTGGCGATCCTGGATGCGGATAAGGAGGGGTTCCTCCGCTCGCACACCTCGCTCGTGCAGACCATCGGCCGGGCAGCGCGGAACGTGGATGGACGGGTGGTGCTGTATGCCGACGTCATGACCCAGTCGCTCCGTTCGGCGATCGAGGAGACGGACCGGCGGCGGTTGAAGCAGGTCGCGTACAACGAGGCGCACGGCATCACGCCCACCAGCGTGCGCTCCCATATCGGCGAGGCGCTGCAGAGCGTCTATGAGCAGGACTACGTGACGGTCGCGCCGGTGAAGGACGCGGGCGTCACGGAATTCGTCGGCAAGGACCTGAAGTCCTCGATCGCCGACTTGGAAAAGCGGATGCGCGCAGCAGCCGCGGATCTGGAATTCGAGACCGCGGCCCGGCTCAGGGACGAGATCAAGCGGCTCGAGGCGCTAGAGCTCGGCCTACCCCCGCCGCCCGCGAGCAGCAATTTTGCGGCCCGTCCGAAGAAAGACATGACGCCCGAACCGCTGGGACCCGGCGGTGGCGGATGGGACCCGGCCAAGCGCAAGGGACGGAAGCGCGGGCGCTAGACTGTTTCACACGGCGGTCTAATCGGCATTGGGCTGCACATAAACGCAGATTATGCCATGGTCGGTGGGCGCCCCAGGGAGAGCCCGATGAGTGATCTTGCCGAGTATGTTCAGACTGACCGGTCGATCAAGCTGCTGACGCCGCTGGGGCCGGATTTGTTGTTGCCGGAGCGGATTGAGTTGACGGAGATGGTCAACGATTTGTTTGACATCAAGGTCACGGTGCGGAGCAAGCGTCCGGATTTGAAGCCGGACGAGCTGGTGGGCAAGCTCGCCGACGTGTCGCTTGATTTGGACGGCGCGGGCACGATGCGGGCGTGGAACGGGCTGATGGTGGAGATGCATGAGGAGCCGCATGTGATGCGCGGCTTCCGGCAGTATCACCTGGTGATGCGCCCGCAGATGTGGCTGATGTCGCAGCGGAGCGATTGCCGGATCTGGCAGGATCAGAGTGCGCTCGATGTCTTGCGCACGTTGGTGAGCGAGCACGGGCTGCCGCCGGCGCAGGTGGCGGTGCTGGGGACGGTGCCGCCACAGCATTACTCGGTGCAATGGAACGAGACGGACCTGGATTACTTGACGCGCCGGCTGGAGGAGGACGGGTTGTTCTTCTGGCATGTGCATGAGGCTGGCAAGCATACTTTGCGGGTGGCCGATCATCAGTTCAGCTACACCCCGGGCGCCACGCCGGACGTGCGGCTGGAACTGGGCTCGTCCGACAAGGACTGCATCAGCGCCTGGACCAAGAAATACACCTACACGCCGGGGGTGCGGGCGGGGGGTGACTGGAATTTCGAGACGCCGGGCACGGTGCCGCGGGGTCAGACGCCGTCCTTGGTGAAGCTACCCGGCAACCCGAAATACGAGCTGTATGAGTATCCGTCGCGGATCGGCACTGCGGCGGAGGCGGGGCGGGCGACGAAGTTGCGGATGCAGGCGACCGAGTATGACCATGAACGGATCGAGGCCGGGGGCGACAGCAAGACGCTGGCGCCGGGTCAGCTGTTCAAGCCGTATGACGTGAGCAAGCACGGCCCGAAGTATGAGGAGCACGTGGTGCTGAGCATGACTCACATCATGGAGGACCATAGCTTCGAGCCGGAGGACAACGCCCGCGATTACACCAACAGCTTTACGGCGCTACCATCCCGCCTGCCCGCGACCCCCCACCGCGACACGCACCGCCCGCGGCTGGACGGCACGCAGATCGGCATCGTGGCGGGCCCGGAGGGCGAGGAGATCCACACGGACGAGTATGGGCGGGTCAAGCTGTGGTTCCCCTGGGACCGCCGGGCGAAGAAGGACGGGACGGACACGTGCTGGGTCCGCGTGATCCAGTCCTGGGGCGGCGGCGGCTGGGGCGCGCAGGTGATCCCCAGGATCGGCATGGAGGCGATGGTGACCTATTTGGACGGCGACCCGGACCGCCCGGTGGTGGCGGGCCTGGTGCCGAACCCGCAGCAACGCGTGCCCTACAGCTTGCCGGCGCAGAAGACGCGGATGGTGATGCGGAGCAACACGTATAAGGGCACCGGCTTCAACGAATTCACGATGGAAGACCAGCCCGGCGCCGAACGCATGCACATGCACGCGCAACACGACCACACGATTAAGGTGGGCAACAACCAGACGGAACGGGTGGACGCGCACCAGGTACAATCCGTGGGCGGCAGCCGCAGCGTGGAGGTTGCGGGCAACCAGAAGCATGAGGTCGGCGGGTCGATGAACGTGACCGTGGGGGGTGTGGGCCCGATGGCGTCCGGCATTGCAGCGCAAGCCGCCGCGCTAGCCCCGCAAACCGCCGCCCTGCTGAGCGGCGCAGGCGGCGGCGACTTCGCGGGCGGGATCGCGCAGATGGCGCTGGGCTTTCTCGGCGGGGACGCGCTGGGCTTGCGGCAGGGCGTGGTGGCCGGGTCGAGCCCGAAGGCGGATGCGGGGTTGGCCTTGACCGGCGCGGGCGGCGGCGTGGGGGCGGCGGTGGCCGGGCTGTTCGGCCTGTCCGGCGTGCTGAACACGGTGGTGGGATCGTTAAAGTCGGACACAGTGGGGGTGGCGAGTGCTGAGCAGGTGGGTGTCTCGAAAGTCGTCAACGTTGGTCAGAGCTACTCAATCAAGGCTGGCCAGACGTATCAGCTTTCTGTCGGACAGGCGATTGACATCAGTGCGGCCAAGACTGTTATCATCGACGCAGGCGAAGCGTTGGAGATCACCGCCGGGCAACGCATTGTCCTGAAAGCGGGTGATGCGCGGCTCGAGCTGGATTCTGCTGGGCTGGCCGTGCTGGAAGGCAAGATATCCGCGATCGTAAAGGGGGGTGCCGCGCAGCTGACGGTCGGACCCGGCCCGGTGCTCTACATTCCGGCCCTCGTTCCGGGCACGGCGATGGCGCCCTCGGCCCCTTGCCTGAAACGGATGGCGGATTTGGGTGCCCCGTTGGTGCGGGGGTGAGCCCGGCGATAGGCGACCAGGTCGCGCCCCTCCCCGGGGACGAGCCGAAGCCGGCGGTCTCGGACATGGCCCGGCTGGCCGATGGAGTGCCGCGTCTGCCCCAGCCCGCGTTTGCGGTCGTGGATGGGGCGCAGTGGGACGACTTTCCGAGCGCCTTGGCGACAGCCGGGCTGCGGGGGCGGTCCCTGTTGTTGGGTGCCGGGGAGGATGTGGAGGCAGCGGGTCCGTGGCTGGTAGCGCTCGATCAGCGGCCGGATGCGTCCAATGCGGTACTGGAAATGTTGGACGCGAAACCTGCCGCAGTCTTCTGGGGCTGTCCCGCCGGAGAGGCCGCGCTGTGGCGGCATTTGCGCACCCTGGCCCAGGTCGATATGGCATCGCCGCCCAACCCAGACGCCCGCGATGCGCGCTCTGGCACGGAGGTGGTGACGTTCCGCTATTGGGACCCTCGGGCGATTAGCAGCATGCTTCGGGTGTTGGATGCCGGGCAGTTCGCGAGGGTGCTGGGTCCTGCGGCGGAGCTGCTGTTTGTCGATCCTCTCAGCATGGGCGGTGTAGGCGTGGCCCGCGTCGTCAACCTGCCCGACTGGCCGCCGGCCCCGCGCGGGCGGCTGGCGTTGTCCGGAGAGCAGGTGGTGAAGCTCGATGCCGTCATGCGGGACCGGTCACACCATCGGATTGGATACTTCTTGTGTGAGGTTGCGCCTGAGGAAACCACTGGCTTGACCCGCGCCCAGGTGCTTCGGTTCGTGCAGGAGTGTGAGGATGAGGGGCGGCTGGCCGGGCTGGTGAGCGAGCGGGCGCATGGTCGATGGGCCTATATGGCGTTGACCACCGGCGGCGCATTTGGGCGTGACGGCACGGTGCTGGGCTACATCATGCAGGGGGGCGGGGTGCCGGACACGAATTTGGACCGGCTGTTCGAAGAGATGACCAAGCTGGCTGAGGCGGATGCGTTCTATGAAGGGGGTCTGTAATGCCGCCTCTCATCTTGATACCGGCCGGGATCGAGGCGATTGAACTCGGCGAAGCTGCCTATGCGGCTTGGAGAATCTATCGCCTGGCGAGGGCGGCGCAAGCAGCGGCGCGGGCGGCGGAAGATTTGAAGCTGGTTGTGCAGGTGGCGAACATCGCGCTGCAATCGAGAGCGGCGGTGACGGGTTGTGCGACCTGCCCCAAGGAGGCCATTCCGTGTTTCAGTACGCCTGAGAAGGGCACGAATGAGGAGATGGATCGGCAGCTGAAAGAGCAGCAAGACGAAATCAACAAAATCTCACCCGACGAGATGCTCGAGAATCTGCGGAAAAACCGTGGACCGGATGGCAAGATCATCCGCCCACCCGCCGACCAAAGCTCTCGACGAATTGCTCGAGATGACGCGCTACAGAAACGGGCCGCCGAGCTCAAGGATGAATATTTAAGACAAAATTATACATTGAAGGAAGCTGAAGCGAAAGCGAGAGAGACGGCAAGTCGCGAGTTGGCTGGCAAGGATATGGCTCACGCGCCTGATCTCAGAGCAGGCGGTGATGGGACATTAAGTCCAGACCCTGCTGGCTCTTCCGAGAATCGGTCAATCGGGAGCCAATGGAATCAAAAAGGAGATGGGGATGCTCGGGCGAGGGGAGACATACTTGAACAAGAGGCAGCTAACGCAAAGGCTAGAGGAGATAAGAAAATGAATGTTGAATTAACAAGATGTAAGCAGGTTTCATGATGAATGATGATTTTTCTTATTTGATGGAAAAGTTTGGTGGTCTCGATGACGTCGAATTTTTACCCCGAAATCGATTGCAGTCGCTCCAAGGCATTCTTCCATCTGCCTTGGTCGAATTTTGGGGTGAGGTCGGTCTTGGTTCCTGGGGGGATGGAGTGTTCCGCTTCTGTGATCCAGAGATGTTCCAAGGGCTTTTGAACATGATTTTGGGCAGCGACCCGGTCCTGTCCGCAGCAGACTGTGCGGTTTTTGGGTTCAGTGCCTTTGCGGAGCTACGGGCCTGGCACAGAGTTTTCGGCATGGTGGAGATCGACCTCCCATTTACAACCATTCAATCTCACTCCGAAGCCCGATCAGATGTCAAAGAGACGCGAAGAGCAATCGGAGAGGATCGTGTTATCGCAGTTAATCTAAGCGATGTCGTAAGTGATTGTGATATGCGAGACCGTTCAGGGGCACTTATGTTCAATCGTGCCACGAAAAGACTCGGAAAGCTCAAGCGTGATGAGTGCTTTGGATTTGTACCGGCACTGGCACTCGGAGGAAGTAACGAACTTGACCAACTCAGGCGTGTCAGAGCACTCGAGCATTTTCAGATTTTGGCTGGTCTTTCGAACTTTAGCCTAATCAAATATGATATTGATGGACGGGAGGTGTTTGTCAGAACCATCGGGCGATGAATAGTTCTGAGCGTTGTAAGGCAGCATTATGATGACAGATGATTTTCATTTTATCCTTTCAGAAAATGGATTTCCAGAAGATCCAGAATTTCTACAAAGAGACGAACTGTCAAAAGTCAGTAAGATACTACCAAAAAGTTTGGTAGATTTTTGGGAAGAGGTTGGGGTCGGTTCCTGGCACCAGAAACTGTTTAATTTTTGTAAACCGAGTGATTTTCAAGATCTGCTTTTCTCAATTCTCGAGGACGACTCAGAAATCAGTCCGAAAGACTGCGCAATGTATGGATATACTGCTTTTGGTGAGTTGAGTATTTGGCATAGAACGATGGGGACCATCCACGTCAATCTACCTCTAGGTTGGGTGTATGGGGATTTCATGAGCACCGAAAGGCAGCTTCAAACCAATGTTGAGTTAGGTCCCGACCGCGTAATTGCAATAGGTCTGCCTACAGGAGGACAAGCAACCACTTTCAGAGATGAAAAAAATCGACCTTTGTTTGAGCAAGCTGTTAAGAAGTACGGGAAACTTACAAAAGGTCAATGCTTTGGCTTTGTGCCAGCTTTGGCACTGGGCGGTAAAATCCGTTTGGAAAATGTGCGCAGGCTGAGCGCCCCAGAGCATTTCAGCATCCTGGCTGGCCTCGGACATTTCACACTCATAAAATTCGACGATAACGCTCGCCGAGTGAACATCCGCAAAATCGGCGAATAGCGCCACCAATCACGGTATTTTAAGGGAGGTTATCATACCTGGCCTGGTGAACGACGAGGCGGCCCGTGTGGCGCTGCGGCCATTGTCTGATCAGGACACGGATCGCCTAAACGACATCTTATGCGATCCAGCTGTCTGCCGCTTCACTCCTTTGGCACCCTTGTCCGACCGCGCCGCGACGCGCCAGTTCATCCACCTCTGTCAAAAGCACGCAGACATCGGCAGTGTGCATAGCTTTGCGGTCGATCTCACCACCCACCCCGGCCGCCTATGCGGGATCGTGCAGGTGAGCCGGCTGTCCACCGACATGGAAATCGGCTTCCTCCTGGCACGGGAGCAGTGGGGGCATCGGCTGATGACGGAGGCCGTCGCGGCATTGATCACCTGGACCAAGGCGCGCTGCACTGCCTCCTGGATGTCGGCGTCCTGTGACGCGGACCACGACGCCGCCCGGCAGATGTTCACCGACCTCGGATTCACTTGCAGCGGCATCTTGCCACGCTTTAGGGTGCACCCGGCCTTGGGCCGCGCACCTCGGGATTGCGCAAAATATCGGCTAAAAGTCCTGAGGGTTTAGCGGTAGGCCCTGCCATTGGGGCAATACAACCTTATAGAGTACGCAATTTTGACCCAGCTCCTGGCATTCCGTGCGGTTCAAGGGCCAGCGGGCAATGGTCCTGCGCAGTTTCACGAACAGGTGCATGGCGACGAGCAGGGCACGGGCGGCAGGGTCAAGTCCGGCACGCAGGGCGGCATCTGCAAGCCGATCGGGCATGCTCCGCAGGTGCTGGCGGAAGGATCGCCAGTTATTCGGCACCTTGACCGGTTCTGGATGAATAACCGCAACACGGTGGGCGAGGCGGTTCTTGTCCGCAATACGACGACCTACCCAGCCTCGCCCGACCGCGACCCTATCCCGGGTAGCGCGCCAACGGTCCGAAGCGAAGCGTCCTCCGCGCCAGTGACCGTGGCCATGCAGCGCTACGCTGCGGAGATGGCCGCTTTGAACTGTCCCATGAATATCCGGCTATCGGTCTGTTGATGCGCGCTATGCATATCTTGGAGGGATACCCATATGGCTATTTTCGACGTTTTCGCCGAGATCATTCGTGCACATGGCGACCCTGAGCATCGCCGGGTCCTAACCCACAACCGTATACGTGAACTGGATGGGCAGGTCCCGCCAGGTTTAATGCTGTTTTTGGCCCAGCATGGATCAGGATCATACGGCAAAGGTAAGTTTTGGATCCCGGACCCGGCATTGCTCAACCCAGTAGTTGATAGAATTTTGGCTGACGATCCAGAGTATCATCCCAGTGAAATCCGAGCCATTGGCTATTATGCATTCGGCGACATGGTTCTTTGGGGTAAGAAAGATGTGTATCTTTACGTGACGTTCGAAGAGTCAGAAATCTTCGATGGTACATACGATCCAGCGCTTCCAACCCGTCCTGAGCTTGCGAATGCACCGCCATCGCCACCAGATTTCGGGGTCGGCCTGGCCCTTCAAGGCGGGATCGAGTCTGACGACGACGGACCCTACGATGCCGCCGGGGAGATGTTGTTTCCGCAGGCCCTGGCAAAACTAGGCCAGCTTTCCCCAGGTGAGATCTATGGCTTCGTTCCAGCGCTGAACTTTGGCGGTGAGCCAAAATTGGAAAACGTACGGCGGTTGGGTTTGATCGAACATCTTTTGTTTCTGACCCAAATCACCACCTTCAAGCTCACGAGACTTTACCCGGCTACTGATACTCAGCCATTTGGTGTAAAGAAAATCATTCGGAACATCGGTTCGGCCGCTCGATAGGAATCTGCAAGTCAAGCCCGGACCCCTGGGCCACCAAGGACCCGCGCGAGGCGATGCGGGACACCGACGCTAGTAAGATCGTGAGCTTGGCGCCGAGCGTGAATCTCACCCCGGTCGGCAACCAGATGATGCCGACACCCTACAATGTCGTGGATTACGGCGGCCATGACGAGGGCTATGCCGCGACGGTGTTCTTCACCGGGCAGCGGGTGATGCGCCTGGCCAGTTTGACACAGCACGTGCACGGCGACGAGGCCGGCACGGGCGGCGGTGCCAAGTCCGGCACCCATGGCGGCGTCTGCGAGCCGATCCAGCATGCGGCACAGTTCCGGGTCGAGGGCTCCCCCGTGATCAGGCATCTGGACCGGTGCTGGATGAACAACCGGAACACGGTGGGGGAGTGCCAGTTTACGCGGGATACCGCGACCTACGAGCCGCCGCCGGATACGGACCGGATTGCGGGGTCGGTGGCAACCCGGGTCAACAATGAACCACAAATCATGTCGGACGCTGCGCCCGACCCGAGCCTCTCTCGGCCCGGCGCGCAATTGGCCTACAACGATACAGGCCAGCGCTTCACTCCACCGGCACCGACTGCGGTTCCACCAGTAAGCCCGCCACAGCCGATACCGGGCACCCCCACGTCACCAACGCCCCGCCCTCCCCCGGGCCGTCCGTCCGGCTCGGTGCTGCTACGGCGTTTCGGGATATGGTCGTTGCCGCTTCGAGATTTGCTGAGACGTCAGACCATGACCGATCAGGAGGTCGAAGACGAAGACCGGGCGATGGGAGTGATACTTTCGCCAACGGGCGTAAAGGTCATTGCCGATCAAAACCTGCTTTGGGGTCGACGACCGTTAAAGTCTCCTCTGGATATACTGAATGTACCGCCGAGTAAGTACGGGCTTCTCATTCAGCCTGAAGACAGAGTTGCAATAGCCAACGATATTTTGAGTGCTCGCGCAGGGCGCCGAGTAGACATAAGAACTCTCAACGGCCAAGAAGTGGCCGCTTTGCTTGAGGAGAAGCCTACCGAGCAGCCTTCGGTTGACGGCGGTGGCGAGGGCGCCCGGATCAGCGAGGAGGAGCGACGCAAGCGTTGCCAGGTCGATAAGTATTCCATCATGCAACCGATCTGCGCGGCCAGAGGCATGACGCCGCATCATATTGTGCCTGATTACGCCCTGGGTGTCGGCAACCGGGGTCAACGCGAGACTGATAAGCCAGAATATCGCATTCCAGGTCTTCCAGGCTTCAAAGACGGCATGTGCATCTGCGTTTCCGGCAATGCGAAGCAACCCAAAGACGTAAAGAGCAACCCTGGCGATCTTGAGCGTGAGCATTACTGGGCTCACGCTGGGGATGTCATAATCGGTCGTCTTGGTGCCGCGAACACTCCAAAAGGCACTTTAGCCATAGGAGAGATTATTTCAGTTTCGATAGCTGCTACGATCGGCGCTGTGCCCGCTTGTGTAGTGGAGGTAACCAAGGCCGTAGATCAACAATATCAGGGCCGAGATCGCAAAGTCTTAGGACGCACGACGCAAAATCTACCGACCGGGGACGCCGGGGTAGTGCTACGCCGGGGTGCGACGCAGGACAATTGGCAAACTTTCGTCAGGAGGCCTTGAGTGTCAAATAAGTCCGACGTAGTCAGTTTCAAAAAAGCTTCTGCGGGACAGGGTCCGACACTTTACGCGTCTGCGGCGTTTGAGGATGATCTAAATACCGAAGATCCATTCTATCCTCGGACCAGGCTTTGCCAACTTGTGCTTTCAGACCAGCGATGGTTGTTACACGATTTGCCGTTCTATACAATGGGATTAAAGCCGGTCCTCGAACCTGGTAGCCGATCAGAAACGTTGGCCGCAACCTGTATCCAAGGTGCAATTTTTTATAAGGACAGCGTCCAGGGGCGCATGGAGAGATTGTATCCTGAAACAATAGTACGGGCTGACATCTTGAATTTAGTCCAGATCAAGAACTGCCTTTACGCGTGTGGCGCAGACGGGCAGCTCTACGAAAAGTTCGGCGACCATTGAAAGCTACTGGACCCGTCGCTTCAAACGGACCTTGCAAGCACAAAGCGAGCAGCTGAACGGGGGGATGTCCAGTTTCTAGTAGACATGTTCACCAATGACCGTCGGAAAAATTTTAGTTTCATCAACGGCCCCCGCGAATACGAAATCTACCTCACTGGCTACGACGGCGGTCTCCTGCTCTGGAATGATGAGCGGTCGCGGTGGATAACCGAGGGGATTCCCAAGAACAACCTGTTCGGAATTGTCGTCGAGGACGAAAGGCGGATCTGGATTTGCGGCAGCAAGGGAACCCTCCTCTGCGGCAATCACAAGGACGGCTTCCAGGACCTCTCACCCGGCGGGGACTTGTCGTTCAACTCCATGACGCTGTTCCAGGGCAAGCTATGGATCACCGCCAATGGCGGGTTCGGCGGGCCCACTGGGCTGTTCACCTTTCATAACGGCCGGCTCGACCGCGTGACCACCGGGCTTACGCCTGACATCGATGACATCCATACCGTAACGTCGGCCGATGGCGTGCTCTGGACCGTGGGGTTCCGGGATATCCTCTGCTTCGATGGCAAGACCTGGACCCGCATCGACTATCCCGGCAACCCGCCGGTGCGATGATGCCATCATGATCGTGGATCGGGCGATGGCCGCCGAAATAGCCTTGCGCATTAACCGCTTCAGTATCGGCCCTTGGCTGCTGGACCTGCTGGAAAGGCTCGGCCAGGCAGTGCCGGACGGGCTCGCCGCGCCTCGCGCACGGGTCACCCTCAAGCACGCGGTGGCCGGGCTCGAAATGGTGTTGTATCGCCGGGCCGAGACGGGCGTGCCGGGCTGGGAGGACGCGCTGGTAGTGGAACGGGTCAGGCTCACGCCCCCGGGGCGGCGCTGCCTTATGGCTTAGACGATTTCGCGGAAACGTTAACCTCCGCCCAGACCAAGCTCACCAGCAACCACATCGGGCCCGGCGCCCGTGTGTCTTACTTACTGGACGAGGCCCGGGTGGTTGAGATCACGTTCCAGCCCAGCGGGCGCGGCATCGCGTCGGTCCTGCTAGCGGCACTCGGGAGCGAACTGCCGTTTTCCTAACTTACACGCGGTGCGCGACGAAATCCCCGACTTTCAGGCAACCTGCAGCTTGTCACCGACGCCGCCGGGCGCAAGACGTTCTACCGCTGGGGTCCGGATAACGAGATCGGCCTCATCGTCGATCCGGCCGGGCATCAGCGGCGGTTCGAGCGGGATGACGCCGGGGACGTCATCGCCGAGATCGCCCCGGATGGCGCCCGCACCGGCTGTGAGCGGGATGGCGCCGGCCGGGTTACCCGCCTCACGCACCCGGACGGCGCCGCCGAGACACGCAGCTACACCGAACAGGGCTGGCTCGCCTCCGCGACCGACGCCGTGGGCGCCACCACGCGCTTCACCCACGACCCCTTCGGCCGCCTGACCGCCATCACCGACGCCCATGGCGGCGCGACGCACCTCACTTACGAAGCCGCGCCCGGCGGCTTCTACACCCACCGCGCCCTGACCCGGCCCGACGGCGTCACCACGTACCGTCGCTTCGACGCCGACGGGCACCTCGCCACCGTCACCGACGGCGAAGGCCGGACCACGCGGTATCAGCATGGCGCGTTCGGCGTGCTGCAGACCGTCACCGACCCGCGCGGCGGCGTGTTGCGGCTGGCCTATGACTCCGAGGGCCGGCTCGCCCAGGTCACCAACGCCAACAACGTCGCATATATCTACGAGCGCGACGCCGCCGGGCGGGTAGTGGCCGAAACCGATTTCGACGGCCGCCGCATCGGCTATGAGCGGGACGCGCTCGGCCGGGTTACCGCCCGCCTCGCCCCGGATGGCGGCCAGCTGCGCTACAGCTATGACCCCACCGGCCGCGTCACCGCCATCGCCGCGACCGAACCCGGCGGCGCCCCGGGTGCCACCGAAACCTTCACCTATGACATCAGGGGCCTACTGATCGCCGCCCAGAACCCAGCGGTTACCGTCGGTTTCGAGCGGGACGCGGTGGGCCGGGTCACGGTGGAGACGCAGGATGCCCGCCGCATCGCCAGCACCTTCGACGCCTGCGGCCGCCGGACCGAGCGCGCGATCGGCACCGCGCCGGGCTGGACCGGCACGGGCGGGCGGCTTCCGACATTCACCGGCCTCACGCAAGCCGACATCCAAGCCGGCCGCATTCTCACTCCGCCGCAGACCGAGCCGCCGCCAGTCCCGCCCCCCGACACCGTCACGCACTACGCCTACGACGCCAGAGGCCAGCTCACGACGCTGTCGCTCGGTGTGGAGGGCACGGGCGCGGCGGCGGACCGGCTGCGCCTGACCCACGACGCGCTCGGCCGCGAGACCAGCCGCGAGAATGGGCGCGGCTTTGCGTTGTATCAGCTTCACGACGCCGTCGGTCAGCTCGTGCAACAGCGCGTCACCGCCCGGGCTGAGACCGCGCACGGCCGCATCACCGGCTATGACCGGCATTACCGCTACGACCGCGCCCACGCTCCGGTCGAGATCAGCGACGATTTGTGGGGCACGACCAGCTACCAATACGACCCGAACGGCCAGGTGACCGAGGCCCGGCACGGCCCGGACCGCCGCACCACGGCCGGCTTGACCCAGCCCGGCGTGCTCGGCACCGCCGAGCGCTACGACCAGTTCGGCCTGGAGCAGGAGACGGCGGAGGTCGAGCGGTTCCGCAACGATTTGGCCAAAGACATCGTGGCGTCCGACACCGCCACGGCGCGCACCAA
>CBDFFY010000001.1:0-99780 GCA_965246925.1 Acetobacteraceae bacterium
CAGGTCGACACTCATCTCGGACGTGCCCGAAAGGACGCTGACGGAGATCACCCGCGTGATCGGGTATTCGCGGGTGATCAGGTCCGACGTGCCGAGCCCGTTCACCAGCTCCGAGAAGTCGTCGGAGCGTGGATCCCGGTTCATGAAGTCCACGAGCAGCGCGGACGCCACCCCGTTCAGGAGGGTGAGCTGCGCGTCCTTGCTGCCGTCGGTGATGTCGAGCGCCGCCTTCAGCTGCGACAGCGTCGCGAAATCAGCCATTCTTCTTCGCGCGGGCGGGCGGCTTCACCTTGCTCGTGGGCTCGGCCGGCGCGATGGCCGGGCTGGGCGGCGTCACCTGCGTGACCGGCGCCGCCGCCACGGCCGCTTCGCGCGCGACCTGGGCCGCAGTGTCCGCCTGGCTCTGGGCGGCCCGGTCCGCTGCGGCGGCCTGTTCGGCCTGGACCGCTGCGTCCTCCTGCGCCTTGAGGTCGGCCGCGGCCCGGGCGGCTTCCTCCTGGGCCACCGCCGCGGCGCGCGCGAGCTCGGCGGTGACGGCAGCGGCCGCGTCGACCTCGGCCGGGTCCGGCACCTTCGAGACGCCTGCCAGGGTGATGAGGTCGAGGACCACGCCGGAGTCCACGTCGTGCAGGTCGATCTCGCCGTTCTCGTCGGCCGTGAAGGTCTGTCCGCGGGCCGAAACCTCGTGGACGCCAGGCGGCAGGGTGTATTTCGTGCTCATGTGCGGCGCGCTCCGGATGAAGATGCTCCGGGGCTATCGAGCGCTGGTGCCCCGTGCCAGCGCCCCGGAGCGGAGGCGGTGGGCTCAGGCCGGGTCGGGCGGCGCGTCCGGCGGCGCCGACACGCGGTTCGAGCTGTCGAACACGAACGGATTGGCCCCGACCAGCTGCCCTTCCCCGGTGAAGGTGACGCTCGGAGGCTGGCTGCCGGGCTGGCCGACCCAGAAGACCTTCGGCCGGATGAACTCCGCCCGCGTCGTGGCGCCGGCGAGCCAGATCACCTCGGAGAAGCGCGAGATGTAGAACGTGTCGTCGGTGCTGGTGAACTGCGCGCCTTCGCCCGGGCGCACGTTGTTGTCGCCTTCGTCGTTGAACCCCATGGCGTTGCCGCTCGCACACCCGGGCAGCGAGACGTAGGTGTTGCGCGTGCTGGTCGCGACCGTGGCGCCGGGACAGTCGAGCCAGCGTCCGTTCGACCGGCCGATGTAGCTGTCGCTCACGTCGAGCCGCGGGCTGCGGGTCTTGATGGTGTTGCCCACGCTGTTGCCCACGAAGATCGAAGCCATGATCCGGAACGTGCCCGAGCAGACGTACGTGTCGTGGCTGCGCCCGTCGGCGAGGCCGTTGTTCTTGTTCCGGCCGAACACGCACCGGTCGAGGACGTAGTCGACGAGCGTGGACCCGCCCGGCGGGGCGAACACGCCGTTCTCGCACCCGTCGAAGGCGCAGAGCTGCAGCAGCAGCTGGCCGGCCGTGAGGAAACCTTCCGGATAGACGGAAGTCTCGCCGTCCGACACGCCGTCGGCGCCGCCCGCGTTGACGAAGCCGATGTTGCGGAACACGGCCGGGCCCATCGTGTGCACGATGCCCTTGCCGTACGAGAGGCGGTGGCCGGAGCCGAGGCCGCCCTGCCCGTCGAGCAGGGTCTTCCGCATGCCGGCGCCCTCGAACACGATGGGGGTGTTCTCGGGCCCGATATGCAGGTGCCCCGGTTCCGTGCCTTCGGGCAGGGTGATCAGCTTGTTCGGGGAGAGCTGCTGGTTCATGAACCAGAGCGGGTTGCTGGCGGGAGCGGCGGGCGCCGCCGGCGCCGCGGCCGGGGCCGGGGACGCGAGCGAGGCGACGGCGGCGTCGAGCTTGGTGCCGATGGCCGCGAGCCCGTCGTCGATGTGCTTGCCGATCGCGGCCAGCATGGCGTCCACGTTGGCGAAGGGAACGCTGAGGGCGGCAGCACCGGTGGCCGCGAGCGGGAAGGTGAACTTCGTCGCGCCGGCGACAACGATCATGCTGGTAGGCGTGAACTCGACCCGCGAGATGGGAGGGTTGGCCATGGTCGCTCCGGTGAAGGTTGAGCGTCAGACATAGCCGAAACCGCAACCGAAAGGTGCATCGGTCGCATGAATATGCGAGGCTGCCGCCCGGCGCCCGGCTTTGTCCGGGCGTCGCTCATGGAGCGGGCCGCATGCACCTGGTCGTCATCGAGGAGAGCGAATTGCAGATTTTCCGTCGGCTTCTGGAGTGCATCTTCGGTGGCGGCTCGGCATCTGTGATCGATCCCGCGGCGTCGCTGCAGTCGCGTCAGTTCGTTCAACTCACCGACCTCATCAAGGAGCTCACACGCATGGCAACCGACATCAAGGGCGCGATCGACACGCTGACGGCGGACGTCGCCGCTCAGAAGACCGTCATCAACGGCTTCATCACCTACGAGAAGGGCGTCGTGGCCCAGCTGCAGGCGGCACTCGCCGCGGCCTCGGCCGCGGGCGCGACCGATGCGCAACTGGCCGACCTGGTGGCGCTCCACGGCGCGATCGCCGCCAACACGAGCACCATCAGCGATGCGATGGTGACCGGCACGGCCGCGGCGAACGAGAGCCCGGCGCCGGTTGTGACCGCGCCGGCCGAGGGCGTCGCCACGCCCGATCCCGCCACCCCGGCCGCCTGATGGACGTTGGCGCGTTGGCATGTTGGCGTGCCGACGCGCCAACAACCGCCTTTCCTCTGAACCCCTCTCAGGCAGACACCGGCATGGCAGCGACAGCGGACCGGATGATCGCGGCGTTGAACGTGCTCGCGAAGTGGCGCGCCGTGCTGGCCGGATGGCACCTCGGCACCCGCACCCTCCACACCCCCGGCACGTCGGCCATGCGCGACCTTGCCGACAAATGGCTGGTGATGCGGACCGAGAACAACGCGCTGACGGCACTGCTGATCGCGAAGGGCGTGTTCACGGTGGAGGAGATGCAGGAGCAGATCCGCGTCGAGGCCGAGTACCTGAACGAGGCGCAGGCCGAGTTCTTCGCCGGCTTCGTGGCCGGAGCGCACGGCATCACCATCACCGACCCGGCGCTGGCGGCTGAGACGATGAAGCGGCTGGGCTTTCCCGAATGAACGACCGGCAGGTGCTCACCTGCTGCATCACGGCCGTGGCGCTCTTCTCGATCGCGATCATTGGGCCGGCCGGTTGTCTGCGCGACGCTGAGCGGAGCCTGGCGCGGCGGGTCGAAGCGGCATGCGCCACCGGCAATCTGACGGAAGACCCGGCGCGTGCCTTCGCCTGCACTCAGGCCGTGAAGCTGCGCCCCTGACCGCGGGTCCGGCTTCCGAGAGTCCGCGCCTTCTTTCCGCGTCGGAGCACCTGGTGGTCGTGAAGGCGTTCGCCTCCTTCCTGCCGGGCGACGTCATCAGCGCGCCCGCGGACATCGAGCTGCTGGACCGCGTATGCGACGACGTCGCTTCCCACGTCGTCCGGATCTCGCCGCCCCACCACATCTGAGGCCAGAACGCGCGAAGGGCGGGAGGATCGCTCCCCCCGCCCCCGCAGTCCCTCCAGCTCGAGGCTTAGTTCGGGCTGATGTTGGTGATCACATACATGCCCGGCATGAACATGTTCTGCAGCACCTGGTCGGTGTAGACGCCATACTCGTAAGCACGGGTCCGGCGGGGCCACTCCGTCTGGTAGTAGTCGCGCCGCGTGCGCACCTGGAGCACGTTCGTGATGTTGTTCAGCGCGTAGGGCAGGCTGTCGGTCAGGAAGAGCACCGTGCCCGGCGGCATGTCCGGATGCACGATGATCGGCAGCTCCTGGTTCGCGCCGTTCGCCGCGAACTGGTTGGTGTAGCCCTTCAGCGAGCCGCTGCCGACCAGCTGGCCCTGCATCACGTTGAAGGTGAACCGGCCGTTGCTGGTCGGGCCTCCGGTCAGGATCTTCTTGCGGATCCACATGGCCTCCTGCGAGTTCACCAGGATGCGGCTCGGTCCCAGGCGCAGGCGGTCCCAATAGTCCTGCAGCACCGCGTCGAACTCGACGATGCCGCCGCTGCCGTCCGCCGTGAGGCCGGAGCCCGCCGGCAGCGTCATGTAGCCGGCGCCGTTGGCGGCGTTGCCCGCCATGGTCAGCAGGCCGTCGTGGATCAGGCTGTTGGTGCTGTTGTCCGTGTTCGGCAGCGACACCGCCAGCTGCGTGCCGGACGGCATGGCCGTCAGCACGGTCTGGTTGATGTAGGTGACCGCGAACAGCGCCTCCGCACCGGCCGCGCCGCCGAACCAGGCATACCCGAACGCGCCCCGCACCGGCGTCACCGTGCAGGTCACGCTGTTGGTGGTGCTGGCCGAGGTCGTGACGGTGGCGGCCGCGGACTTCTGCGCGGACCCGCCGCCGAAGCTCTCGGTGTAGCCGTCGACCGTGGTGCGGGTGACCAGCGCGGCCACACCCCCCGAGACGGTCGAGCGGCGGCGGCCTTCGAACGTGAGCGCCACGCAGATGACGGACACGGTGGTGGTGGCCGGCAGCGCGCCGCCGGCGCCGGACGCGGCGAGCGTCGGCGTGGGCGTCACGCCGAGGTTGGAGGAGGTGTTGCCGCCCAGCAGGATCTTTTCCTCGGCGAGCATCAGCGCCTGCAGGCCGCTGTTGGCGGCGCGGGAGCGGACGTCGTCGAAGTCGGCGGCGGCGAGCTCCGCCTCGTCGGTCACGGCGGCCTCGGTGCCGAGCGTGCGGTATGCGGCGAAGTATTCCTTCGTGCTGACGCCGATCACGGACCCGCGGTGGCCTTCCGACACGCCCACGAACACGCTGGTCGTGTCGATGGCGGTGACGGCCTTCCAGTTTGCTTGAATCGATTTGCCGCCGCCCACGCGCGGGATGCTGTTCCGCAGCGGCGTGAGGACGGGGTAGAGGTTCAGGACGGCCGGGCTGAGGTCATAGTCCTGCAGGCCCTGCGTCGCGACGGAGGGCTGGGAGAAGGTGGCGGCCTTCGCCAGCGCGGCGGGGTCCGCGGCGTTGGCGAGCGCTGCACGCAGCAGCGTCAGGGTGTCGGAAGTGGACATTGGGGTGTTCCCTCGGAGCGGAACCGCGGCCCAGCGGCGTGATCGGGCCAGCCCGTGCTCAGAGGGGGGATGACGAGCACGCCGGGCCTTGCGACCCGGCGTGCTGTCTTGGCGTCCGCGCTGGTTCCCTGAACCAGCGGTCAAGCGGCTTTTGGCGTGCTCAGACCACTTTGTGCAGAGCCGAGAGGTCGGCGCCCGGCAGCTTGATCGCGGCCTTCAGCATGATGCGGTTGCGCTCGTCCTGCGTGCGCGCCCCGTCGAGCTCCGCGGCGATCTTCTCCAGCACGCCGTCGCCAACCGTGACGGTGTCGGCCTGCTTGGCGAGCGCCGTGCTGCCGCCCAGTACGGCGCGCGGCGCGGCGGGCTGGGCGGAGAGGCGCGCCACCTCGGCCCGCAGCGCCTGGACCTGCGGATTGGGCTCGCTCGCCAGCTTCTGCATCTTCGCCTCCACCGAGGCGAGCTGCTTGCGCATGTTGTCGAGCTCGGCCGTATCGGCCGACTTGCCGAACGGCTTCTTCTTCGGGTCGTCGCCGCCCGCCGGCGCTGCGCCCGCATCGGGCTCTGCGCCCGCGTCAGGCTCGGCGCCCGCGTCGGGCTCGCCTCCGCCGTCGGGCGCATCGCCCTGGCCGGTCGGATCGGCGCCCGCGCTCGGGTCCGTTCCGGGATCATTCCCCGCCTGGTCGCCGCTGCCCGCGTCGTTGGCGCCGAGCAGCTGCATCACGTGGTCGACCTGCATCAGGCTCGCCGCCGCGATGCGGCCCAGGATCTCCACCTGCGCCATGATGTCGTTCGGATCGTCGCCCCCGCCCGCGCCCGGGTCGCCGCCCATGCCGGGGTCGCCGTCCATGCCCGGGTCGCCACCCTTGGCGAGCACGTCCTGGCCGTCGGTCACTTCGAACAGCTTGCCGAGCGTCTCCTCGGGCACGCCGGCGTCGAGCAGGATCTCGGTGCCGAGCGTCACCACGGCCATCGTGATCGAGGCCGGGTCGCAGGCGAACTTCGCCAGCTCCTCCGGCAGCGCGCACTTCAGGATCATCGCCGCGTCCGGGTTCTCCGGGTCCTCGGCGTTGGGGACTTGCACGTAGTTCAAGCCGTCCTCGACCTCGTCGTCTGCGTGGGCGAAGTCCATGTGGTCGTTGACCGCGGCGCGCAGCGCGAGCTCGGCGACCTGCACGGCGTGCTCGAGCAGCGCCGCGATCTGGTCGCTGGCGGGCTCCGGATCGTCCTCGCCCTCGCCGCCCTCAATGATGCTGTCGGCCATGTCGGCGAGGCGCGACACGAGGTTCGCGACGCGGCCGACGGTGCCGAGGCCCTTGTAGAGTGGGGCGTGCTCGGCCTCGATCTCGCCCGCGAACTTCACGAGCGTCTCTTCGGCGTGTTCGTCGGCGGCCTTCTCGAGCTCGGGCGCCACGGCCGCTTCGAATTCGGCGAAGCTGGTCGCGATCTGCTCGTCCCGGTTGTCGGGCGCCTGCGCGACGAGATCGGTGACGCTCTTGTGCAGGGTCTCGACCATCTGCGGGAACAATTTCATGACGGGGTCCTTCTGCATCGCTGAAGGCGCTCCAGGCCTCCGATGCGCGAACCGGGCGCGTCCTCTGGTTCCCGCAGCCATCCGCGCGCGGAGGCTTGGCACCAGGCCCTTCAGGCGGCGATCGAGGTCATAGGGCTGCAGCCCGGAGGTCGGGCTCGAGGGCTGGGAGAAGGTGGCCGGGCTGTCGCTCATGCCGCAGACCGGCCGCCGGGTGGTGCCCGGGGCGAGCCTGCGGAATGAGTGCCGTTTAGCCGGCGAACTAAATTAGGCCCGTGCCGTTCGCGCCTGGCCGCCGAACCGGGTCATCGCCCGGTTCACGGCCGGCTGGTCGTAGCCGTGGAAGAAGCTGCTCACGCGCTCACCCACGTCCCGGCCGGCCTCGTAGAGCCCGCCCGCGAGCTTCTCGCCGGCATAGCCCGCGATGGTCCCAAGCGCGATCGCGCCCGCGGGACCGCCGATCGCCGCGCCGACCGTGCCGCCGAGCGCCCGCCCGGCCAGCGCACCCACCGTGGCGCCCGCCGCGTTGCCCCACATGCCGCCCGCCATCGCGCCACCCATCCCGGCGAAGCCCTCACCGAGGTCCGTCGGCTCCGGCGGCGCGTATTCGGAAGCGCGCTTGCGGCCTGTCTGGGATCGCTCGACCGCCTGGCCGAGGGCGTTGCCACCCTCTGCACCCACGGCACTTCCGGCCATGCCGACCACCGTCTCGATGCCGAACCGCGCGATGGTGCCCGTCCCGCCCGGCAGGAAGCGCGAGGCAAGGTTGAATGCAGCCTCGTAGCCCAGGTTGCCGCCGATCTCATTTCCGAGCCGCACGGGATGGTGCCAGGCCTGCACCTGGCCGCCCTGGCTGCTGGGTCCGCTGGCTTTCTTGCCGCCGGCTTCCGCGACCTCGCCCGCCACCCGGCCACCGACGCCGCCGTGATCACCCGCGGCATGCGACGCCGAGGCCGTGAATTCGCCCGCATCGGGCGAGCCGGATGGCACCCGCGGATGCAGGTCCTCGACGAACGCGCCCATCGAGATCTTCATCAGGGCGTCGAGGTCATCGAGCAGGATGGCCTTTGCGACCGTGTCGCGCGGGATCGCGCCCTGCTTCGAAGCCGCCTCCATCAGCGCGCGCCGGAACGCATGGTCCTGCAGCAGCCGGCTGCTGCCGCCACCCGACATCACCATCGTCCGCAGCGCGTCGGCGTCGCCCGGGCTCTCCGTCAGCTCGCCGAACGCACGGGTGACCACGCTCACGGCACTCTGCTCGCTGAGGCCGTGGTAGTTGCGGTGAGCCGATCGCGCGAGCCCAGCCAGCGCGCTCGCCAGCGGGTCGATCCCGTCCTCGTCGATGCCCATCCGTTCGTGGAGCGCGAATGCCGAGTGCTTGGCGTGGCTGAAAGCCGTGCGGGTGTTCCAGGCGTGCGCTTCGGCCGTCGTCATCGGCGGCGGATTGTCGAGGTCGATCAGCGGCGCACTGGGCGCGGCCGGCACGGTCATGGCCGTCGAGGCCGGGGCCGTTTGGGACGCGGCCGGGGCCGGCGTCGGGGTTGCGGCCGCTTGCGCCACGCCGGCGCTGCCGATCGATGCATAGAGCCGCTGCATCTTGTCGGCGCTCAGCTTCTTCACGTGCCCGACCAGCGCCACGGCGCGCATGAGGTTGGCCACGCCCTCCGGCGTCGGCGGCTTGTTGTGCGTCATGATGTGCTGCACGGACGCGGCGAGCGCGCTTGCCACGTTCTGGTCGTCGGCGCCCTGCAGCGCGTAGGCGTCGTTCTGCGGCAGGATGGACTTGCGCTTGCCGCGCTGTCCGTCCGGATTGAACCCGGTCAGCTCGCGGAAGGCCTGGCCGGTGCTGAACACGCGGCCTTCCTGGCTGAACAGGGTCGCGAGGGTCGTGTGGAGATCGGCGCCGGTCGGGGAGGCGTTCGCGGTGCCATGGTGCTTGGCAAGGTGCGCGGTGATGTGGCCGCCCGCCTTGTCGACGGCCTGCTTCAGATCGTCATTCATCTGGGCGTCGCCCCGCAGCTCGACGGACGGACCGCTCAGCGTCGTGCCGATCGCCTTCAGGTTGCCGGCGCTGCGCAGGCGCTCGACGGCGCTGTTCACTTCCGTGGCGTGCTCGGTCGAAAGGCCGACCGCCGCCTTCAGGCTATTGGCGCCGGCCTGGACGAAGCCGTTCAGGCCGGAGGCCTTCGCCTTCATCGCCTGCTCGCGCTCCTTCATGCGGCGCTGGAGATCGGAGACGGTGCCGCCCGTGTGGATCGGGGTGGCCTTGCCGTGCACGCTGTCGAACCGCTCGCCCCAAATCACCTGGCGCTCGTTCTTGCCGTCCGGATGCGGGACGCTGAGCACGCTGTAGCCGGCGCCCGTGATCGGATCGACCATGGACTTCAGGTTCGTCCGGTAGCCCCGCTTCTTGGCGGCCGCCTTCTCCTCGTCGCTGCCGAACAGGCGATCCTTGACCGTGGACATGTCGACGCCGGCGGCGGCGGCCAGCGCGGACACGGACCCGACGCCGCCGACGACCTTCGGCAGGCTGAGCTTGCCGTCATCCCGCGTGAACTGGTCCCGGTAGAACTGCTTCGCCCCAGCCTTCGCGCCGGCCTTCGTCTTCGTATAGGTCTCCTTGGCCTGCGTCCGGGCCGCTTCCGTGAGATCGAGCAGCTTCTTCGTGCTGGGGCGCTTCAGGAACTCCTTCCACGCATCCTCCACGCCGGTCGCGGCCCGGTTGAGGTCGCGCTTGGCCTCCTCCGACAGGAAGCCGCCCATGTTCCGCTTGACCTTGGGCTGATCCTCCATCGCCCGGCGGAACACCGCCGTCGCCGCGTCCTTCTTGGCCTGCGCCCCGGCCAGCACCGTCTCGGCCGCGGTGACTGCGGCGGCCGTGTCGGCGTGCTTCTTGCGGATCTCGGGCGCCCGACCGCGCAGGTCCTCGCGCCGCTCGGCCGACATCACCTTGATCGGCGGGTCGATGAGCTTGCCGCCCACCGTGGTCTTGGTGGTCTTGGTCGTCTTCGTCGCGAGCTCCAGCTCGGCGTGCTCGAGCTCGTTGGGCGCGTGGTTCAGGCGGGCGATTTTGAGGCCCTGCCGCGCCTTGTCGAACTCGCCCTTCAGGGCCGCCAGCGCCTTTGTGGCCTTCTCGGCCGAGCGGGGGCTGCCGTACTTCGCCCCGCGGACGGCCTGCGTGGCCATGCGGACATTGTGCCGGCCGACGTAGCGCTTGTGCTCCTCGAGCATGATGGCTTCGTTCTCGCCCTCGATCAGCTTCTGTGCCTTGTCGGTCGCCTTCTTCGTCGCTGCCTCGCGCAAGGTCTTCACCGCGCTGTCGACGTCGTGCTGCGATGCCGGCGGCACAGGCTGGTCCTTGAACGGGTGCATGACGCCGGACGGGTTGGCGCGCAGCTTTTCCTCGGCCTTCTCCGCGCGCTTCAAGGCAGCCGTGGTGGCCACATGCTTCTTCTCGGCCGCGGCCAAGATGGTGGTCGGGGCTTCCTTCTCGGCATCCGGCGCCAGCGTCACCTTAGACTTGGCTGCCTCCACCGCCGTCTTCGCTTCCGCCTCGGCTTCGCGCGCGGCCTTCAGCGTCGCCTGGGCGCCCTTCAGCGCCTCGACGTGGCTTGCCATCTTGCCCTCGACGCCGCGCACCGCGGCTTCGCCTTCCTGGAACACGCGCAGCGCGTCCGAACGCAGCTCGTCCGGCAGCTTCGAGATGGCCGTCTTGAAGGTCTTCAGGTCCATTCTGGCGATCGCCGCAGTGGCCTTGTCGCGCTGGGCCGACAGCTTTGCGACGGTCACGGGTTGCCCTGTGACCGTGATCTTTTCCCAGTCTGCGCCCTTCGGCACTTGGAAGTCCGGGTGTTCTCCCAGCAGCTCGCCCAGCTTCTCGTCGTAGGCGCGCTTCAGGCGCTCCTTCACGAAGAACGGGTTGGACGCGCCGAGCTCCTTCAGCTTCTCGGCCTGCGTGAGCGCCTTCTGGTGGTCCTTGTCGGCCGCCACCGCGTCCAGGATGCGCTTGGGCCCGCTCTCCTGCGCCTTCTTCGCCTTGCCGAACTGGTAGGAGCGGACCCTGTCCAGCAAATTCGCCGCGTTCTCCTGCAGCGTCTGCACGGCCAGGCTCTGGGCCCGGGCGTTGTGCCGCCGCAGGCCCTGGAGCACGGCGATCCCGGCCGCGGCGCCGCCCAGCAGCCCGCCCACCTGGGCGAAGCGGTGGTCGCGCCCGGCCTTCGACGTGAACTTGCCGTCCTTCGCGCGCGGGTGCGCCTCCTCGTCGAAGTGGCTGCCGTGCTGGATGTGCTGCGTGGCGCGGCTCGCGCCGAAGCCCAGTGCGCCGCCAGCGATCGCGCCGCCCGTGGCCGCGGCCCCGGTAAAGGCGCGCACCGCGAACCGGCCCCAGGGCTGTGGCAGCACGGCCTTGGCCAGGCTCTCGCGCGATCCGCCACCGGCCGTCACCCACGCGCTCAGGTCCTGCATCGATCCGCCGGCCGGGCCGTCCTTCGCCAGGATCTCGGTGTACCGGCGCCGGGCCTCGCCCAGCTCGTTGCTGTCGGCCACGCCTTTGCGGATGGACCGATAGCTGAAGGCGTCGATGGTCTGGCCGTGCACGGCGGGATCGAAGAAGGTGTCCTTGAGCTGGCTACGGATACCGAGGCCGAGGCCCCCGGCGGCCGCTGCGAACAGGGCTGCGCGACCGCCGCGTGTCTTCGGCGCCTGGAGCACCTTGCGCGTCACGCCCGCGACACCGCGATACGTGCGCGCGCCGATGAAATGGGCGGCCTTGCCGCCGAGCTTGGCGGCGCCCGCCTGCAGCCGGTCCGCATCCTGCATGGAAGGCCGCTTCAGGCCCACCATCTTCGCCGCCGCTGCAGCCGGGTGCCCCACCATGGAGCCGACGGCGCCGCCGATCATCCGCCCGCCCAACCCCAGCATACCGCCAACTGCCCGCTCCCCACGCCCGCCGTGCGTGCTGCGCTTCAGGCCATGCAGCACCGCAGCGCCGGCCGCCAGGGAGCCGACGTCCCGGGCGGTAGCGCCCGCGGCCTCGAACCGCTTCTCCGGTATGACGTCGGTCGTCAGCGCGGTGTAGCCGGCGTTGCTGAGCTGGTGCTTTCTGTGTTCCTCGTGGGTGGCCGGTGTCTTCAGTTCGACGCCCCGGCCGCTGCCGAACTCGCCGTTCTTGGCGCGGGGGTGCTTGTCCTCCTCGAACGTCTCCGACTTCGCCAGGCGGTCCAGGTGCTGCTCGACATGGTTCATGGCCCGCGCTCCGGGATTGCTGCGTCGAAAGTTGCGCTCGTAGACCTTGCGGAGGTCTCCGAGCTTGGCGCGCGCGGTGGGATGGCGCTCGTTGTGCTCGATCACGCGGTGGCGAAGATCGGCGATGAGCGCCGCATCGAAGGTGGGACGCATCACCGATCCTTGGTGCCGTAGCGGGCGGAGTATTCGCGGGCCAGGTCGGGAACCTTCAGCGCCACGGAGCCAAGAGCCCCGATGAGCGCGCCGCGCTTAAGGTGACGGATCAGGGTTGGATGGCTGCCGGCAGTCATGAACTGCTGGGCGCCCGCCCGGCTGAAACCGCCGCCCTGCAGTTTGTAGGAGACCGGCAGCGCGGCCGCCGCGCCGAGTATTCCACCGAGCTCGACGTGCCGGGTCGCACGAAGGACGTCTCCGACGGTGGCACCGGCCATGTGGGCATGCGTCACGTCCTCGCCCTCGGCTTCGTGCTGCAGGCGATAGGCCGACTGCTCACCCAAGTGTCCACCGACGAACCCCGCGATCCCGGCCGGAATCGCGTCCCTCAGAAACCGCTGCTTCAAGCTGCCGAAACTCGTTGCCGCGCGGGGGCGCTGGCCGTAAGCCGCCACGGCGGAGAGCATGCCCGACTTGATTTCGCGCGTTGCCGCTCGCTGACCCTTAATCCATCCCTGCATGGCGCCCATCTTCGCCTTCCGGGTCTGGATCTTGGCGGCGAATTTGTCACCGAGGGCCGCGGCCTCCTCCAGGCTGCTCCCGCGCTGCATCGCCTCTTCCATGAACTTGCGCTTGGCCGACTCACCGAGGCTGGTGGCCTCGCCGCTGGCGGTGGCATCCAGCCGCTTTGCATGCGCCAGGTTCTTGAGCCTTTTCCGGCTGCCTCGGGCCGCGTTGCTCCGCAGCATGTTGGCCGTACGATTACGGGCGCCCCGCTCTCCCGTGCCGAACTTTACGGCGTCGATGATCGTGGGGCCGTGGGCTGCGCCCATACGATACGCCATGGCACCGGCCGCTGCGCCCTGCAGGTAGCCTCTCTCATCGTCCTGGCGAGGGTGGGCATCCCGCAGCGCCTGCGCCGCCGTGAAGGCCTGGTGTTCGGCCTCGTCATCGGCTTCGATGGCCTTCAGCTCGTCAGGCGTGAAGTGTCGCAACCCGGTCTTGATACCGAGGATCCTCACGGGGTCGCCGCTGCCCGTCGTCTTGGGGGCGGTTCGGACGATCTCGGCTGGCGCGAACCTGCCACCCTTGCTTCGGGGATGCTTGGACTCGCTCCAGGAGGCAGCCTTCCCGAGCGGCCGGCCGTGCACCAGCATATGCTCGTCGGCGGCGCTCATGCCGTGCGGCCGCGGCTCGATGCGGACATGCTCGAAGGACGTGCCGTGCTTGGCGTTCACTGCGGCGATCGCCTTGCCGTGTTGGGCGTGGGTGAGCAGGCCGTCTCGGCGCTGTTTGTCGGCCTCGTCCCGGTCTTCCCCGGCCCAGTCGTGCCGCAAGCTCGAGATGTCCTCGTGAGCGCCGAACCCGTAGACATTCATGTGGCTGATGTCGGTGCCGGGTCCGGCCGCAGCCATGCGCTTCATCGCGCCGGTGGGGTCGTAGAAGCCACCGAGCGGATGGTCGATCATCAGGCTGGCGCCGTGCGGCAGGAACGGGGCGGCGCGGTCATAGGCTTCGTAGGCGTCGGCGTGGGCCGAGAAGGTTCGGTCGTGTTCATCGCGCTTGGCCTGCATCTTGCGCGCGCCGCCGAAAAGAGACTTGCCCGCCTTGGCGACGTCCTGCTCCAGCGCCTGGTGCACGTGCTCGAGCGGAACACCGTTTTCATGCGCCCAGCGCGCCTTTGCCGCCTCGACGCGCTGCCGGTGCTGCGCCTCGGACAGGGTGCCGGCATCCTTCGCCATCGGCGACGGCGTCTCCGTGAACAGTCGCGACACGGTGCTCTTGTGCAGCTCGCCGAACGTCTTGGCCGGCTCCACCCACGTCTCGGCGAAGGTGCGAGGCCGCTCCGCCCAGGCCTGCGCGAACCCGCGCGCCACGCCGCGCAACTGGATCTGCTCCACCATGCCGTCGGCCTTCACCAGCTCGGCGAACGTGGCCGTCGGAATGCACGGGTTGTCCACCAGGCTGATCTCGCGGACGATCGGCGTGTAACGGGTCAGACCGCTCGGGTCCTTCCACTTCTTCAGGTAGCCGCCGCCGATGCTGAAGCCGGTGTAGTTGCCGTCGAGGACCTTCTGCCACTCGTTCTCGTCGCTGACCTTGGCGACGATCTGCACCTTCTTGCTGGCGTCGTCGTAGTCGATCGCGTCCAGGCGGCCGGCAACGGTCTTGCCATGCATGACGCGCAGGTTGCCCTTGGACAGTCCCCCGGTCGCGCGCGAGAACCCATCGCTCCACTCCTCGAACTGCGGCCGAGCGGTCGCGTAGTCCATGATCTCCTTGGACTTGTCGGCGATCTCCTCGGCCGCGGTGCCGATCACCAGGCGGCGGGCGACGTCGATCTTCGTGAGCGGGATGATGAAGGGATGGGCGGCGCCCGTCCCGGTTGCCTCCTGCGGCATTTATGCAGCACTCCGCATGCCACGTCGGTTGTCATGCGAGTGCTTGCCCGCGTTCACGCGCTCCTCGTGCTGGGCCTGGGACAGGCCCGCGGCAACACCCGCGCCGGCGACCGCGGCCGCGCCGCCACCCACCTTCACGCCCATCTTGAAGGCGTGCCGCGCCGCCACCCGGCCGTGCCGCGCCGCTGCGCCAGCGTGCGCGTTGCCGGCATGTTCGGCACCCGCACGGAAGGCGCTGGACAGCGCGTCCGCATGAACCGCCGCCGTGCGATCGGCCGCGTTCGTGAACCCGGAGCTGGTGCCGTTCTGGCGCGGTCGCCACCGCTGCGGGCCCTCGCGCGTCTCGGGCATGAAGGGCTGTGTCGAGGGAGCCTCCATGCGCGGCGCGGCCTGACCCTCCATCTCCATGCGCCCCCGCGGAGCTGCTTGCCCCGACCCGGGCTTCAGGCGCTCCGCCATGCGGGCCTGCGCCTCCTCGCCCCCTTTCTGCCGAGCCGCCGCCATCCGCTTCGCGTTGAGCGGGGACCGCGCCAGCTTCTCTCCGGCAGCTGCGCCGATGTCGCCCGCCTTGCCCGCCCCGCGCTCCACCGCCGCGCCGATCGCCTTCCCCGCGGCCGTGGCACCTGTCGCGCGCCCGACCGCTGCGACCGCGCTGCGGGCAGCCGGCTGAATCATGCTCCGGGCCCGGGAGAGCCATGCCATCGAGATGCCCTTGCGCAGCTGGTCCGGACCATCCTGCCAACGGGCGACCGCCGCTTCGACGGCCGGGCGGGTCGCGGGGTTCGCGAAGGCCGGCGCCATCTTCTCGAGGTCCGCGAGCAGGAAGCTCGCGCGGATCTTGCCGTTCGGCGTGCTGCAGGCCTTCTCGAGCAGGGCATCCACTTCGGCGTCGTTCATCGGGGCCTCCTGATAAGGCCCGGAGGAACGACGCACGTTGGTGTCCGGCACTAGGCCTTGGGTCGCGGCGTATCCGGCGAACTGAAGCCGAAGTTCGACGAGGCGCCCAGGCTGCTCGCGACGTTGCCGCTGTAGCCAGCGCCGCCGAACCCGGCGGGTGCTCCGGCCGCCGGTGCGGCGCCGGGAGCCTGGACCGGCGGCCCCTTCACGGCCGCTGGGCCGCGCTTCGTGCTGGTGAACAGCTGGTTCAGCACCGCGCGGCGGTTCTGCCCCTTGCCGATCTTCTGCCGGGCCTGCCGCAACAGGTCGGCCGAGGCGTTCTTCGGCGTGTTCACGAGCGGCGCACTGTCCGGCAGCGGGGTGCGATCGAGTGGCGGGTTCTTCTGGCTGTCGAAGAAGCCCTTCCACATCACCCCGAAGGTCGGGGTAACGGGTACGCTGCCCATTCTTGTTCTCCTACTGTTCCGCGCCCTGCGAATCGGGATCGCCGAGTTGCGGGACCAGTCTCGTGACCCAGCTGCACCGGCACTGGATGATCTGCCGCGCTGGTGCCCGGGGATCGTGCGGCCAGCGGATTTCGTCGCCGCTGGCGCACTCGAACGGCGTGTCGAGCCCGACCACCGTCTGACCGTTCAGCTCGGCGTGGTCGTGGCGGGTGTGCTTGTCGACGGTCGCGATCCACGTCTTCTCGAGGACCATGCCCGGCGACTGCGCCTCGAGCGCGGCCGCGGCGGCCGCCTGGCCGTTGTTCGCGGCTCCCACGCCTTCCGTGCGCGCGATCGTCATGGCGCGATAGGCAAGATACCGGCGGTGGTAGGCGTCCACGTATCGGTTGATCGCATCGGCCGAGAGCACCTCGCCCGTCTGCAGCGCCCGGCTGATCGGACTGTCGAAGCGCTGGTCGCGCAGTGCGCGGGTCAGTGCGCCGCCGTCCAGGCCCTCGAGCTCGGCGCGATAGTTCTGCACGTGCTGCATCTGGAAGGGCGTGAGGCCGATCGTCTCGCGGACCCGCCGGGCCATGGCCTGCGGGGATGCGCCCTGGCGTGCGGCGTCGATCAGCTGCTCCTTGATGGCGTCCCGCTGCTCGTCCGCGAGGTCGACGATGCGGCTTTGCCGGTACCGGTCGATGAAGGCGGTGACGTCCGGACTGCGGCCCATGAAGCTGAAGGCGATCTTGGCGCCGTCTCCGCCCCCTGCCCCGCTTCGCTCGCCCACCAGCACCGGCACGTCCGCGCCAGCCTGGGCGGCCGCCTGCAGCGGCGCCAGGGCCCGGCCGAGGTCCGCCTGCATGTCGGTGTGGAGGCTGGTCGCGCTCGGGCTCATCAGCTTGTCTTCGACGCCGTCCGTCCAGCGGCCGAACATGGCGGCCAGGCGCTTGCCGATCTCGGCCTCGGCCGCGTCGGCTGCCTGCATAGGATGTGCATAATCACCCGTATTTCTCGGGTCGTCTTTCCGGACTTTCTTGGCCGCCTTCGCGAGGGCGATACCGGCGTCCGGATCGTGGTGCTGGACTGCGTGATGCACGTAGTCGAACTCGCCCTTGGCCGGCGGGTGGTAGGCGTCCCGCATTTCCTGCAGCGCGCGCTTCGGGATGATCTTGCCCGCCCGGCGCGCGCGGCGCTGGTCCAGCACGTGCTCCGGCGCCGTGAAGGCAACTGCGTGTTTCTCGTAGTGAGACGGCACGTAGCGCAGCAGCCGGGCCCGGCCCTTGGGGCTCGCGTTCACCCGGTCGATCACGACGTCATGCCCGGCCGCGATCGCCGCCTTCAGGGCGATCAGGTGGCCGCGGTCGACCTCCTTGTGATCCAGGAGCTTGAACGCCTCGCTGAAGGACAGGCCGAACTTTCGGCCGACGTCTTCCACCTGGTCGTCGGTGGAGATGATGGTGGTGGGGCGCACGGCGTCCTGGGCCATGCGGAGCGCGCGCCAGGTGCTCTTGCCGGAGCCGGGCATGCCGACAAGCATGGTGACGCGGGGCGGGTCGCCCAGGCGCGCGAACTCGCCCCGATCGCCGCGCGGGTGCTTCGACGGGTCGAAGGCCTTGCCGAGGGCCGAGTGGATGCCGAGCGCGGAGAACAGGGCGCCGGCACCACCGGCCACGGCCGCGCCGCCGATCGCGGCCGCGCGCAGCCGGGGGTTGAGGACGGCGAGCCGCCGCAGCGCCGGGTAGGCGGCCTGGCGGGCGACGCGGCGGGCTTCAGCAAGCCGGAGCCGGGCCGTGAAGGCTTCGCGGGCGGTGGCACCCCGCGCCCGGGCGACCACGTCGGCCTCGAGGCGCTCGGAGAGCTTCTTGCGTGTGGCCTGGTCGGGGTAGCCCGCCACGTTGCGCGTGCTGGGGTTGCGCTGCCGGGCCTCGACCGCGGGGACATGAACGTCGCGGATCGGCCGGTGGTGGGTGAAAGCCGGTAGAACCTCGATGTGCTTCAGGAAGTCTTTGCGATAGTGCGGCTCGACGCCGTCGACCAACCGGGCCAAGTCGTCCAGATTGCGAATATGCCTGAGCGTGTCGGTGACATAGAAGCCGTGGCCCTCATGTGACCAGATGTCATCCACCGTCGTCTTCCACTCATCGAGCCGGGTCGCCTTCCGAGTGGTGGCGGCCTGAGTTCGCGCACTGGCCTTTGCCGCGGCCTTCTCGGCCTGCCGCTGCAGCTTTCGATCAAAGATTGCCTGCTGACGGGGCGTGAGCGTTGCCCGGTGGGCGGCGTCCTTCTCCGCCTGGACCTTGGCGGCTTGGTCCCGAACCGCGGCCATCTCCTCTGGCGTGGCGATCGCCGGCCGGGGTGTCTTGCTTGCGCCGCGGCGCGGCGCGCTCGACTGGCGTGGAATGGTGATGCCCAGCTTCCGGGCCAGGTATCGCTCCTGCGTCTTCATCGGCTTGCCGGCCATCTGAGCCTGTTCGTCTGGCGTCAGTGCCTTCCAGCCGGCGTCGAGCTGCTTGCGCCATTCCGGGATTGCGTTGGCGTCGGACTCCGGCAGGCCGCCGAACGCGCGGCTCGGGGTGGTGGCGTCCACCGCCACCTCCCGCACCTTCGGCCGATCGGGCGGCTTGTGTCCGGCCTTGGCCTTCAGATAGGCGAGCTTCTCGTGGGCGTGCTCCTCCCACCGGATCTCCGGCCGGCCCTTCACCTGCCGCGTGTGCGCCGCCACGGCGTGCGCCTCCGTCGACCCGGCCACCGCGACGCGCCGGGCGCCCCGGCCGTTCGTCAGCAGGTCATCCAGCAGCGCGCGGCCCTCGGCCACCGGCACATGGAAGCCCTTGATCTCCTCGCGCGGGTTCAGCCGCTCCACCAGCGGCCCGTGCTCGTCACCCGACCCCGGGATCGTCACCAGCTCGGCACCGCGGTCGAAGATCTGGTTCCAGTAGCTGGTGTCGCGCCGGAGCTTGCTGCGCACCGTCTTGATCGCCTGCCCGACGAACACCTGGCCGGTGAGCGGCTTCAGGTTCTCCCGCACCACCGCCGTCTTACGGGCGAGACGGTCGGCACGGGCGGCGTTCTGCGTGCGGGCGGCCTTCACGCCGCCGATCGTGTCGCGGACCTGGCTTGTGGCGGCATGGCGCTGACGGCGGAGGGCGATCGCTGCGGAGACGCCAGCGGCGGCTGCACCGGCGGCACCAGCGGCCCCGGAGATCGCCCAGCGTGCCCGGGCGGCCTCGACGCGCTGTTCGTGCTCCGCCTCCGACAGCGGCGCGCCGGCGGTGCGCTTGGCGAGAGCCTCGAGCCGCTCGCTCAGCCCCTCATCGTACGCCACGAGCACCGCTCTGGGCCACATGCTGTGCACCCTGCTGCGCAAACCGCCCCACCGTGCGCCGGTTCACACCAGCCAGCATGTCGGTCGCGTGCGTCTTCTCGTCGATCAGGTTGCCGCCCGCTTCAGCCGCAACCGAGCCGATGACCGCCGCGGCCAAGCCCGCCACCCCGCGCCGAACCCCTTTGTAGCGCAGCGGGCGCCACAGCCGCGACGCGACTGCCTTGTGTCCAGCGGCCATGCCGAGCATGCCGGTTGCCATGCCAACGGTGGAGGCGTGGCGATACTCGTCCTGGGCGCCCGTCTTTCCTGTGGCACGCCGGGCTGCCAGGTCGCCGACGTAATCTCCTGCCAGCCCTGCCGCTATTCCCACGCCGGCTCCGAGCAGACCTTTGGTTCCCAGCCGGGAGAAGTGTCCGGCGAGCTTAGACTGGCTGCGCACGATCCCGGCTGTGACGGTGTTGTGCATCGCGCCAGATCTCGCGGCCTGCATGCGGAAACCAGCGGCCGCCCTGCGCCCGACGACGCCGGCGGCGTTTGCAATCGGCTTCTTGGCCGCGGCGCCAGCGGCACCGGCGGCCAGCGAGGCGCCGAGTGCGCCGCCTGCGATCTGCGCCGGCTGCACCAGGTCCCTCGCCTCATTATCGGCTTTCGGCGCACTTGGGGCACGCGGCGCCGCCGGGGCGGCATATCCGGTTGAGCCGCCGTAAGACGCGGCTTTGCCGAGCGCTCCGGCCTGCTGGCTCTTGACCTGATTTCCCCAGAGAGTGTGCGTCGCCCATGCGGCCGGCCCCGTCAGAAGCGCGCCGCCCCACACGCCACGCCACCCGCGCCCAGCGTGGAAGACAGGATCCTTCAAACGAGCGGCGACCCCACGTCGGAACGATGCCTTCGGGTCTTGGTGCAGCGCCGTGGCGAGCACGACACGCCCGTGTTTGCTGTCCTTGATCCGATCGACACGGAGCTTCGTGCCACCACCAAGCAGCACCTCTCTTTCGCTCAGGTGGTCAAGAAGGCTCGTCGGATTGAGCTTATCGATAGCGGCCATGTTGGGCAGCGCGTGCGGATTGCGGATCACGGTGCGAACCTTCGTATTCCGATCCGCTTTCGCCGTTTGTTGGAAAGGAGTGCCCAGGTTGGCCTGGGCGGCGAAGCCAGACGCAATCCTGCGGCTGGTCGTCCAACTGGTCGGCACATGGTTGGTGACGACGTCACCTACCTTCGCCCTCAGCATCGCCTGGCTACCCTCGCCGCTCGTGCCGCGCCACAGCTTTTTCGGCGTTTCGTCAGCAGTGTCGAAACCGTGCCTTGTCGACGTGAGATGGTGAACCTGCGCCGCGAACTTGTCGGACCCGCCGCCAGCGCCGGCAACAAACCGGTTCATCCTGGTGCCGATGCCCTGTCCGCCATTGAGCAGGGATCCGGACATCCCGCTTTTCCACTGCTGAACCGCCAAGTCGCGGTCCACCGTCGCGCGTGGGACGCTCTTCCGTGGGAGCCGCGCCAAGTGGCCTTCGACGGCGCCCACACGGAAGCGTCCCGGCGTCCCGCGGGCGAGTGATACGACATCCTTCGCCGCACCGCCGGCGGGCCAAGCACCAACTCCCGCTGCAGCTCCTGTCAGATAGGGGTGGCGGTCGGTCCACTTCGACGTGTCAGCAGCCGCTGCATCCTCACCACCCGCGCTGGTGAACTCGCCGGAGCTGGCGCGGTGGACCTTGGCCTCGTCGAACTTTCCCAGGTCGTTTGAGGTCGCGCCTTTCAGCAGGCCGGTCGCGCTGCCAATCGCACCAAGCCCGGCGCCCAGAGCAGCGGCGCCCAGCGCCACCCGCCCAACCCGGCCGGCATGAGACAAAGCCGCTCCCGCACGGAGCGCCTGCTTCGCGCTGCCGGGCCGAAGCGCGGCACTGCGGAGCGTCGCGCTACGCGCAGACCCAACCGGCGTTGTCGCCAGAAGCTTGCTGAACGCCGCCTGGTAGGCCGAGGACTGCGCCTTGGCGCCGCTCCCAGCTCGAACGGCCCCGTCTGCCGCTGCCGCACCCGCTGCGTGCGCCTGGCGAACGTGGGCTTCCATGTCCCCCATCCTGGCCGCATGGAGACCGCTTCTCATCGTCTGGCGGAGCGAGGACTTCGCGCGCGACGCGACCGCGGGAGGCGCCGTCATGCCGCGGGCAAGCGTGTATCCCGTGAGCCCAGCGGCGGCGCCGGATGCGGCTGCCATCGGCGCTACCTGCGAGGACTCGGCACCAGTGGCGGCGGCCTTGATCAGCTCGTGCTGCGGCGGCACCCGCAGGCGCACCTCGCCCGTCGTGCGATCCCGGCGCTGATCCCCGAACGGAATGCCATGCGCCGCGCGGTAGGGCTTCCAGTGCCCCTTCTGCGTCGCCCACATGTGGTTGGACACGTTCCGCTTCGCATACCGCATGAAGCCCACCAGCGGCGTCAGCTCCGCCTTCACCTCGTCCGACATCGCGAAATTGTAGTGTCCGATCCCGTACTGGTGCATCGCGAGCATGGCCGCGTGGTTGTAGGCGCGATGGACCGAACGGCGCTCCGTGCCCTCCGGGATCAGCACCTGGCCGCGCTGCTTGCCGCGCTTCTTCGGCGTCATGCCGGCGGCGATCGTCGGCTCCCGCATCGCCTCGATGCTCTGGCGGAGGCCGTGATGCAGCGCTGCGTGCGCCTCCTGGCTGACGTCCTCCGGCCGGGGGTGGAAGTCGAGCTGCGCCACCTTGAAGGAGCCCACCGGCTGCTCGAGCGCTTTGGAACCGGTGTAGGCGATCGGCAGCTCGGGGGTCTTGGCCCCGATCCGCCAAGCCTTCGTGCCGGACACGCCGCTGCGTTTCTCGTGAAACACGGGGCGGCCTTCGCCGTGGAGGAGCGGTTGCGGCGGTTCGGGTGCCGGCGGGGGCGCCGCACGCAGGATGGCCGTGGCCTGGTTGTCGAGGGATTGCAGGCGGGCGTCGCGCCGGCGGCGGTGCTCGGCCAGGTTGAGCGGGTGGGCCACCAGCGGGCCGGTGTCGGCGGGCTTCGGACGGTGTTCGCGCGCATAGGGCCCCATGTGCTCCCAGGCGGAGCCGTCCGGGCGTTCGTGCACGGTGGGCTTGATCCCGAACCGGGCGCCGCGTGCAACTTCCGCATCCCATTTCGCAGCGAAGTGGCCGTGGTCGCCCCGCGGGTGCTGGTCTTCCTGGAAGGCTACAGCAGACCCCTTTGCGAGTTTCTCGAAGCTCTCGGAGAACCGATAGTTGGAGCCGTTCTTGACGGCCCGGGTCCAGTTAACAGACCGGCCTCGAACTCGGTTCTGTACGCTGACCGGTGCGCGGTCATATCGCCGAAGGGGGCCTGCATCGAAGCGATACAACTGCAGAGCCGTCTTTCCATCGGGGCGCCTCCCAAATGAATAGACGTACTGAACCGGCTCCGGCTGCCCTGAGTGCCTGGCGATCCGTCCGTATACGTGCGCCACATGAGCATCAGCTCCAGATGGATCTCCCTGTAGGGGGTGGTTATGATAAATCCGGCGAGCCCGTCCGGTTGTGAGAAGGTCAACCATCTCGATAGACTGTCGCCGATTTCGGCCTACCGACGTAGCCTTCCCCTTGATGCTCTGCACAACCGTCCCCTCACGATCCAGGACGATTGCACGCTCGCGGCCCATGAAGCTATCGCGGCCAAATTGGCGCCGTAGCTGCTTACCAGTCGGCTTGCCGCCAATACGGGTGTTTCCGGACACGATATCCTTTGCGTGATCGACCAGCTCGGCCGGCTGCCGAAGCGCGCTGCCGATTGTGAGGGGCTCGGTGTAGGAATTGCCGCCTTGCTCCGTGAGGAAGGCATTGAGCTCCTGATGGTTCTTGTGACGCTCCAAGGCCTTCGCGCCGATATAGGCCGTGGCACCCGCGGCCGCCGCCAGCGCGAATTTACCACCCTTGCCCCGAAGGTGCTTGGCGGCGTCGAACTTCGCCAGTTCACCCACTTTCACGACAGCGATCCCACGCCGATACGCGGCCGGCCGAGCGGCCCTTCGTCAGTGCGCAAGCTGTCCAGCACCGCCAGGATGCGCCGCTGCAGCCCCTCCGCCTCGAACAGCACGGCCATGATCCGCAGGTTCGCGTCCTTCACAGCCAGCGCCACCTCGCCGTCGTCGAACACCAGGCGCTCGTTCTTCAGCTGGATCTCCGCGCGCAGCTGCCGCAGCAGCTCCTCGAGCTTCCAGCCGCCGGGGTTCTGGGCCGTCATCAGCACGAGCGGGCGATCATGCCGCTCCAGCGCGCCGCGGAGCTGCTCGCGCCCCTCGGCAATGATGCGGTCGTTGTCCGCGCACATGGCCCGGTATTCCGGCTGCGTGACCTGGCCGCCGCACATGGCGCGGCGGCGGACGGCCGTGACGTCGATCGCCGCGGCATCGCGCACCAGCGCGCCTTCCTGAGCCAGGTCACGCACACCCGGGTCGATCTGCTCATCCTGCTGATACATCGGCGCGCTCCAGCTCACCCCGACCGTTGGCTCCGTCCGCTCTTTCATCGCCGCCCCCTGTGCATCGCCTCGACCGCCCGCAGCATCGCCAGCGTCTGGGGATGCCCCACCGCAGACATGCCCGGGTCCGTCTGGCGTTCCTCGCCTTGCGTCACGTCGATCAGCCGGCCGCCCCCGCCCTGCGGCCCCAGGCCCACCGCCGCCAGGATCGAGGGCGGGATACCCGCCAGCGGGTCATTGAGCGGGCGCGAAGCGGGCGGGGCCGGCCGCGGCTGCGGCATGGGCATCCCTGCCCCGGCCGCGTTGCCGCTCAGCTGCGTGGGATCCTGCGGCGGTCCGGCGCCCATCCCAGGGTCCATGCCCGGCCCACCCATGGGGGCGGGCGGGACCGGGTTGCCGAACTCGTCGAGCTGCGGCGGCGCGGGCGGCGGCTGGATCTTCGTGAGCCCAGCCTTCTTCGCCTCGAGCAGGTCATCGATGAAGATCACCCCGTTCGGGCCGCCGGGGATGGTGTGGCCCATGCCGATCGGGTCGAGGCCGCGCTTGGCCCGCACCTCGTCGCGGGACAGGATGCCCGCCGCGATGTCCTGCAGGTCCTGCGCCCGCTCGGCCTCCACCTCCATCTGCTTCACGTCGTCCCACGTGAACTCGAGGTCCGTGTAGCCGAACACCTGCTGGACGATCCGGTCCATCAGCCCCTTGAACCAGACCATCATCGGCGCGAGGCCCTCCTCGAGGGCGGTCTCGCTCGCGGTCTCGGCGGTGGCGCGGTTCTGCTGCTGCACGAAGGCGGTGGGCGGCAGGCTGAAGGCGAAGCACACGACGCGGGCGAGCCACTCGTCGAACGGGCCCATCAGCATGCTGTCGGCGCGCGTCGGCTGGTAGATCATCCCGCCCGGCACGAACTTCAGCCCGGCGGAGTTCTGCTGCGCCTTCAGCAGCGAGTCCCACATGACCTGGAAGCTCGCGACCTGGTCGGGGTTCCACTCTTTCGGGACGCTGACCAACGCCTCGGGGATGTTGTTCTCGCTGAAATACTTCATCTTCACCACCTCGCGGCGGATCGCGATGTTTACCGTCATCACGAGCTGCTCCATGACGGACAGCCCGTAGATCTTGTCGGCGCGCGGGTTGCGCGGTGCGTAGAGCAGCTCGTCGGAGGTGTAGTTGACCGCCGCCATGCCCTTCAGGACCTGCTGGTAGGCGGGATCGGGCGCGATCGGCGTGCGGCCGGTGACGTCGATCAGCGGCTTGATCGTCGCGCCGTCGACCACGTCGATCGAGTAGACGTCCCCGCCCAGCGTCTTGCGCACGTAAAGCGAGGTCGCATCGATGACGAGCTGGTCTTCCAGGATCATGCGAAGCCAGCCGTCCCAGGTGTGCACCTTGTCCGGGCTCGCCAGGAAGCCTTCGACATAGCGGCAGCGATCGTCGGCCAACCCGGGCCGCTTGGCCTGGCCCGCGGACTGCTTCGGCAGGATCGACCACGTGAGGCGGCCCATCTGGTCCTTGCGGGTCTCGATGCAGAGGCGGGCGATGTCGAGGGCGTCGGCAAGCGCGCGCAGCTGCTCGAAGCTGGTGCCGGCGTATTGGCGCGGGCGGTTGCCCATGTTCTGGCCGGGCAGGTAGTCGAAGGCACGGCCGGCTACGTCGGCCTTGGGCGCCATCGGAACCGGCGGTGTTCCAGGCCCGAACCAGGGCTCGCGCCGCTCTGCCAGCGGGATCGGCCGGTAGATCGAGCCCGGGGCCGATGGCGGGATCACGGCGAGTGCCCGCGACGGACTGGGGGTGCGATCCCCTGCCCCGCCGCGCATGAGCGAGCCGACGCCGTTGATGGCGGCCGAGGCCTGGCGCACGACCCAGTCGGCCAGCGGTGCGGCGCGGCCGCGCATGAGGCTGGGATCGCCCTTGGTCGGGTCGACGGGCTTGAACGGGTCCTGCGCGTCCATGGCGGGTTACGCCAGGGCGACGATGTTCGTGGCCGTGGTGCCGGTGGCGAAGACCTGCCGCGTCCAGACGGCAAGCATGCCGACCGGCACGTTCTTCAGGGTGACGGCGGCCTGGCTGTCCCGGGGGAGCAGCGTGACGTCGCCGGCGCCGCCGATCCACAAGAGCCGGGCCACGCTGGGGAGCAGGTTGCCGTCGCTGGGGGTGATGGCGATGGCGCGCGTGGCGGGTCCCATGGGCCCGGGCAGCAGCCCGGGCAGGGTGTCAGGCTGGGGTGCTGCGGCCATGGGTGCCAACTCCGAAGGGCAAGGCCTTCGGGGCTATGGGGGGCTGGTTCCCCCGGCGAGCGCTGCTCGTCCGGCCCGGCGAGCGCTGCTCGTCCGGCCCGGCGAGCGCTGGCAAAGGAACGGCGCCGGAAGGTCCCGCTCCCGGCGCCGTCTCCAATCCTCCCTGCGGCCTCGATGAGTAACCGGGGTGCCGGGGAAGCTCGCTTGCGGGTGGTCAGCCCCGCATGATCGTGGCGCCAGCCGCGACGTGCGGCGTGGGGCAGCCGTGGCGCCGTTTGTGGAGGTCGGAGAACGCCATGACCTCTTGTTCCTCGTTCGCCTGGATGGCCTGGGCCATCAGAAGCCCCGCCGAGCCAGGCGCCGCGTAGGCCTCGACCGGCCGGTAGAACTCCAGGATCGTCTGTGGGCAGAAGTCGCCGACGGCCAGCTGCAGCGCGCGGCGGACCTCTCGCGGCAGCTGCTCGTAGGCGCGATAGTTGTCACCCCGGTGCCTGGTGACGGGTTGGGCGCTGGCAGCGTTGCCGGCGACTACGAAGGGCATCGAGCGCGTCCAGGCGCCACAGGCCTAGCCGACGCGTTCGAGCCGGGCGAGGGTTTGCTCGAGGCGCATGATATGAGCCGCGAAGGTGCGCCCCTGCTCCCACAGCTCACTGGCTACGGTGGGTGCCAGCGATCGGGCGGGCTGCACTGCCTTGTCCTCGCCCGAAGTCTCAGTTTCGCCGAGCAGACGCTCCTCCAAGGCGGCGAGCCGATGAAGCTGGGCGTCGAACGTCTGCAGCATGCCATTTTGGTTGTAGATCAGCTCGGACAGCGAAGCGCTCTTCTCGAACCGATCGTGAAAGGTGAACTCGTATTTCTTGGTCAACGGGCTCTGGCGCAGATCCCGCCCGGTGACCGCGGCCCTCATCTGCGCTTCCATCTGCGCCCCATTGTCGAACTGCTGCATGGTCATGCCTTTCAATGCCTTTCAGGGTTTGGTCGGACGGTAGGCAGGAAGCGTGGCGGCGCCGTCGCGGCTCGTGTGCAGCCTGCGCCAGCGGTGCGTAAGCCAGATCAGGCCCTCACGCACGCCCAGCCCCGCGACAAGCAGGCCAACGACCACCGGTATGACCGCGACCGTCTGGCCGAGCGACAGGAAGAACAGGAACACCGCGATACCCCAGGCCACGACACCCGCCACGAAGAGGAGGTAGGCGGACCCGCGGGCGACGCATCCGAGCACGACGCATCCGAGACAGATGAAGATCGCCGTGGTCATGCCGCGTATCGCTCCAGCCGAACGGGGAGGCCTGTGAAGGCCAAGGCGTGGTGCTCCTCGCAGTACACCTTGCTGTGCTCGGCCACCGGGGCCTCACAGAAGGTCCACCTGGGCGACGTCCCGGCGGGGTTCTCGGTGGGCCACTGGCAGCAGGCAGCCCGGCGCGTCGGGATCCAGGTCTTGCCCACACCGACCGGCGGCGGGGCCACGCCGGCGCCGCGCCGCTTGAACGTGCTGGGCAGATCGGCGGCGGGTCCGGCCGCTGTGGGCAAGGACACGTCAGGCTCGGCATCCGGCGCCGCCTCGGCCTTCGGTGAAGGGTTCTCGATCTGCATGCCGGCGCTCCTCTTGTTGACCGCGTCGGCCGCCTTCCGTGGCCGCCCCACCCGGCGGGCGGGCGGCTTCTCCTTGGCCTGGAACGGCCGATAGCCGCGGAACGGCATGCAACCGGGGTAGAGGACCCGGGCTCTCGCGATCCCCCCGGCCACCTGGTTCCGGTTCAGCCCCAGGATCTGGCCCAGCTCCGGCAAGGATGGGTTGTCCGGCCTGTTGAACGCCGCGATCAGCTGCTGATACCGCGCATGGTCCCACACGACGAATTCATGATCCCGCCGTTCCGATGCCAAGGTCGCCTCCACGCGAAAAGGCCAGCGCATCACATAAGAATGCGGAGAGCAACCGGGCGCCTGTTTTAGCCGAATTCCAGCCCTTTTCGCCGCGTAGAAGCCTGAAAGTCGCGCTTGTCGAGCGGCGCATGGCCTCCGCCGGGCCGCGCGGGGTGCTCGCGGTAGCACAGGATCACGTGAAACGCGCAGTAGCTCCGGCCGGGCGTGCTGGCATCGTCGCAGAACCGGCGCACGCCATAGAACGTGCGCTCGCCATCAGCCCAGAGGGGATACTGGCATGTGGCCGCGCGGGTGATGACCAGCGGGCCCGGATCGAAGACGGCCGGTGCCGGCAGCTCCGAGGGCATAGGGCGGCTCTGGGGCGCGCGGACCTTGCGCAGTGGCTTGCAGGGCGTGGCGTCGCCGGGGCGCCGGTGGATGTATGGCGAATGTCCGGGCCGGGCCTCGCCCCAATCCGTTGAGCGCCCTGTCTCGACGACCGTGCACCGCCGGCGGTCGCCCTTGCGCTCGATGGTGATGATGTTGGCGTGGGCGAGGCGCCGCAGTGCCCGGAAGACGCTGCTGCGGCCGCGGTTGCCCGCGAGGTCGCCCAGGATAGGGTTGGTGGGCATCTCGCCGCGCGCGTTGGCGAGGCGGTTCACGATGCGCGCCACCTCCTCCATGGTCCGGGTGATGACGTGGCTGGGCCTTTGTCCTGGTGGTGCCTCGCGTTGGCGCTTCAGCTCCGCTTCGAGGAAATCCAGGCGTTGCGACATGCGTAAACCCCATGCTCACGGTTCCGTGAACATAGGTTCCATTTACACGGTCGCGTGATCAAGCGCGATGAACGCAACGACCTACCGATGACAGGCCGGACTGAACACGCTTTCGTGAACTTTTGGTTAGGTGGCCGGAGGAAGCGGGGCCGCGGCCGCGCGAAACTGTGCCAGGACCTTGTGCCCGGCCGGCTCGAGCGTCACCAGGCGCATGCGCTCATCGCCCGGGTTGACCGCCCGGTTGATGTAGCCGAGCTGCTCGAGGCGATCGCAGGCGCGGGTGATCGCGTGCTTGAACAGCTTGGTCCTGGCCGCGATCTCGCCCACGCCGAGCGGCCGCGGCGCCGTCTCGAGCAGCAGCAGGACGGCGAACTGCCGCAGCGTGATCGGCGGCGTGTTCTTGCCGACGACCGCCAAGAAGCCGGCAAGCGTTGCGGGCTCGGGAACCGACACTGCTGCGGCCTTGGTCAAGAAACGCCCGCCTTTCACTGGTTCCTGCTTGTAACATCAATCCGGCGAAGCCACGCGCAAATGCTTCGCGGCAGCATTGTTATGTGCGGGGCGGTCGAGCGCCAGGGAAGAAGGCCCGCGCCAGGTCCTGCGTCTCTTCCTCGACAGTCACCAGTCCCGGCAGCGTGCCTCCCGAAGCGAGAAGGGCGGCGGCTTTCTCGGCCTGCGCCCGCGTCGCGTCGTCGAGCTGGCGGGCATAGTACTCGAGCAGGCCGGTGGTGCCGCCGGTCAGCAGCGTGAAGGCGCTCGCGGCCGCGTCCACCATGTCGTCGTGCCCGCCCGTCGGAAAGCCCGTGATCTCGTCCAGGAAGTCCTCGTTCCAGGCCTCCGAGTAGAACATCGACACGTTGCCGCCGCTGCACTGGCTGGCGAGCGGCATGGCGCGCGTCCCCTTGTCGCCCGTCTGCGGTTCGGCCACGACCGAGTGTGCCGCCAGCATCGACAGCAGCGCCTGCGCCTGGCCCTTGCCGGCCTGACCGGGATCCTTCGGGATCGAGATGCGCACCCGGCGCCCGATCGCCTTGTCCTGGTCGGCCGTGAACTTGATCAGGCGCTCGACCTCGGCGGCATTCTCGCGCCAGCGCTGCACGTCGACGATGTACCAGCGCCGGTTCGACCGGGACCAGCCCATCAGCACCGTGGCCGTCCAGTCGGGGTCGCTCTTCGTGAGCTGTGCGGCGGTGGATGCGAGGTCCCACGCGCGGGCGAACTCGAGGTCGGGCGGCAGCACGCGCACGATCGGGAACCAGGAGCGCTTGAACAGGCCGCCCTCGCGCGGCGCCGGGCGCTGCTGGAGCTGGCCTGCAGAGGCGTAGGGGCCAAGGGCGCGCTTCAGGCTGTCGATGGCCTTCTGCGGGACGTGGGCGGGCCACAGCAGCTCGCCCAGCTCCGTGCGCGGATCACGGAACCAACGGTTGGGGTGATCGGGCTCGAACTCGGCCGGGAGGCAGAGGTAGGTGTATTCGCCGCCGTCCTCGATGACGCCGTGCTTCTTCAGGATGTCGCCGATCATGTCCTGCTCGTGCAGGCGCTGCTGGATGACGACGAAAGCACCGTTTGCGGTGTCGTTGAGCCTGGTCGACATACTCTCGTTCCACCAGGTCAACATCGTCTCCCTTTTAGTCGGGCTATCCGAGTCTTTACTGTTCAGGGGGTCATCCACGACCACGAAGTCGCCGCCGTCGCCTGTCAACTGCCCGCCCACCGACGTTGCGATCCTGTATCCCGTCTTGTCATTCTCGAAGCGGTGCTTGGCGTTCTGGTCGCTCGTGAGCCGGAACCGGTCGCCCCATCGCGCCTGATACCAGGGCGATTGGATGACCCGGCGGCACCGGGCGCTGTCGCGCTTGGACAGGTTATGCGCGTAGGAGCTGAACAGGCTGCGGCGCTGAGGGTTATCGATCCAATCCCACGCCGGCCACATGACGGCCGTGCTGACGCTCTTCATCGAGCGGGGTGGCACGGCGATGATGCAGCGCTTGATCTCGCCGGCGCTGACCGCCTCGAGGTGGTCGCAGATCGCGTCGATGTGCCAGTTCGTGCTGTAGGGGGTGTTGCCCTCGACCGTATGCCAGGCGCGCTTGATGAACTCGCGCAGGCCGCCGCGGCGCACCAGCTCACGGTCGACCAGGATCTCGGCCGTCTTGGGATCCCGCTGCATCAGCTCGGCGAAGGCTTGGTCCGCGAACCCGGCGGTGTCGTCATGCAGCATCGGCGGACGACGCCGGGCCCAGGTTCCCCGCGCCAGGGCAGAGGGGCCGTATGCGAATATGCGAGTTTTATGCGAGCTGGCGCATAGCGGGATAAGCGATTGCGCTATCGCTTATGATGCGGTGTATTGAGCGGATGGCCCGACCAGAGCTCTACCCCGAGAACGTCTACATCCGCATGCCGCTCGGCACGATGGCCCGCATCACCGCGCTGCGCGGCACGGAGCCCAGCGGCGAGTTCATCCGTCGCACGCTCCTGGCGGCGCTGGAGGCCGGCGACGGCATCCCAAGCCCCGACGTGTCGCGCGCCGTCCAGGCGCATCACGAGCTGGTGCTGAAGCAGCTGTTCTCGCAGCTGCGCCGGGCGATCTTCGAAAGCGACGCGCACCAGCTCTTGCCGGGCGCCGAGGCGAGTGTGCGGGCGATCGGCGCGATGGCCGTGCCCGTCAGCGAGAAGATCCGACAGATGGGCGCCGACGTCCTCGACGCAGCACGATCGTCATTGGAGAAGCAGCATGGGTGAGCACACGAACATCGCCTGGACCACGCACACCTTCAATCCGTGGGTCGGCTGCCAAGCGGTGTCGCCCGCCTGCGACCATTGCTACGCCGAGGCGCGGGCAAGGCGGTTCGGCGACGATTTCGCGGAGCGGCGCCGGACCAGCGCACGCAACTGGCAACAGCCCCTGCGCTGGAACGCCGCCGCAGCTGCCGCCGGCGTTCGCGCCACCGTGTTCGCCCCCTCGCTCGGTGATCCGTTTGACAACCGGGTGCCCGAACCGTGGCGGGTCGATCTCTGGCACCGCATCGCCGAGACGCCGCACCTGGACTGGCTGCTGCTGACCAAGCGGCCGCAGAACATCCGCCACATGCTGCCGACCCAGGTGGCGGGTCACCCGCGCTGGGGCGCCGGCTGGGACAACGTCAGCTTCGGCATCACGGCCGAGAACCAGGACGAGTATGACCGGCGCTGGCACTGGCTCGCCCGCACGCCGGTCCGCCGCCGGTTTCTCTCGTGCGAACCGCTGCTCGAGCGGCTCGACCTGCACAGCGATGAATGCCGGACCAGCGGCAGCGCACGAGAGTGCCCGGTGTGCTTTGGCGGGATCGACTGGGTCATCGCGGGCGGAGAGAGCGGGCCTGGCGCGCGGCCGACGCAGCTGCAGTGGGTTCGCGATCTACATGACCAGGCGCGCATGGGCGGCGCGGCGTTCTTCATGAAGCAGGCAGGCTCGGCGCGCGGCGGGGATTGGCCGGCGGACATCACCGGCAAGGGGGACGATCCCGCGCAGTGGCCGGAGGACCTGCGGGTGCAGGAGGTGATGGCGGCGTGCTGATCCCGCCCATCCAGCACCTGGCCGAGATCGAGGTCGCCGAGGCCAACAAGGCGCTGGTCGCGTGGGAGCACCGCATGGGCGCCTGCAGCCGGCCGTCGCCCCTCACCGCCCATGGCATGTTCGAGCACGGCCGGCTGGTGGCCGTGACCATCCTCGGCACGCTCATGAAGGAGCACACGGTCGACCAGCTGAGCCGAAGCGACGCGCTCGAGCTGGCGCGGCTGTGCGCGGCTCGAGCGGACCTCTGCCGCGTCATGCTCCGCCTGTGGCGGGAGATGGTCTTCCCCGCGTTCGGAAAGCCCTGGGCGATCAGCTACCAGGACGAGGCGCTGCACAGCGGCGACACGTACCGCTTCGACGGCTGGCTGCCCATCGGCCGCTCGCGGTCCGGCACAGACCTTCGAAGCGGCCGGAGGGGCCGCAACAAGACCGTCTGGGGCTGGCACGCGGACGCGGCGGTGCGACAGGCCCGGCGCGAGCGCGACCGCTACGGATCCCACCAGCAAGGACACCACCATGCAGGCAACCGACCCTCTGACCCCGGCCTGGCAGCCGATCGACACCGCCCCGCGCGGGCCGCACACCAACCGTCCTGAGCCCGGCAGGGCGGGGCCAGCCCTGCTCGGCTTCTGTCCAGACGAAGCTAATGGAGCTCGCATGTGCGTCATCTTCTGGCTGGCCTTCCTTTACCCGCGTTCTGACGGAACGCCTGGAACATGGAAGGTAATCAGCGGAAGCGGCTACGAACTCTCCCCGACGCACTGGATGTCCCTTCCCGCGCCGCTGCTCGTCGCTCAGGCCGGCCTTCCTGCGGGCGTGGACATCGGCGGATGAAGATCACGATCGAGCCCACCGCCGAGTTCTTCAACACCGACGACGGCTATCCCGTGCGCCTGTGGACCGGCACCACCGACAAAGGCACGAGGGTGCTTGCGTTCGTGGCTGCCATCTGCGCGCCGGCGGGCACAGATCACAACGACCTGCAGGCCGAACTGGTGGAGATCCCCGGCCCGCAGGTCGGCCAGGTCCTCCACCGCGACGGCTGGACGCCCTAGTGTAGCGGCGCCGCACCACCGTCCTCTTCGTGCTTCTCGCGGCCGTCCATGCTGTTGTGCACCAGCAGCCCATGCTGGAGCGTGGGCTTGCACCAGCAATTCGGGTTCCTCGGCTCGTGCGGCCGCAGATCGTCCACCGGCCAGATCGCGTGCCGGCTTGCGTCCCAGCTCATGCTCCGGCTCCGGACCGGCAAGGTCCGCCCCCGGTCCAGCGCGCCGTGGCCGCATCCATCAACGTGTGAGCAGCCTGCACCGCATCCTCGGCATTCGGTGCGGTGACGGTCCCCACCCACGCCCCGTCGGCCTTCCGGCGCAGCGTGATGCAGGCTGGACCCCCATGCGTCGTGAGCTCGACATTGAAGGCGGCGCTATGGGCCATGGGGACGCTCCTGCGAAGTGACGAAGTCCGGCGCGCCGATCGCGCCCGACCACCAGGCCAGGCCGATCAGCACGGTGAAGGACACGATGATGACGGTGAAAGCGAGGAAGCGCCCGGACCTTTCCATGCCGAACAGCTTGGGAAAGGACGGCACCTTGGGTGGTGGTTCAGGCGTGTTGCCGGACATCGGAGGCTCCTGGGCTGGGAAAGGATCGTCTTCGACCACCGCGGCCCAGACCGGCTCCTTCGGTCCGGGGTGGTGCATGCAGCACAGCCCGTCGCTGCCGGCCTTGTAGTGACGGCACAGCGCGGGGCGGTGCTCGTAGATCGAGCAGCGACCGTCGACCAGCTCGGGGCACCAGAAGCGCCACGTGCCGCCTGGCGTCCGCCACAGCGGCATGAACGGCAGCCCGATCTGCACGTGCTCGAAGTCCTCGAGCGAGGCCTGGCTGATGCGGGCCGGAAGCATCACCGGCCAACCTGTCTCCCGAACCTGCCCGTGCACGACCTTTGCGCAGAACGTCATGACGTCCAGCGCGGTCGCGTCCGCAGGGAAGTCGCGCAGGTGGAACCCCGTGCAGCAGCGGCCGGGGTTGCCGCACGCGTCGCACAGGATCGAGGCGCACGCCGTCATCGGATGCGACCCCCGGCCCGCTGCGCCTCTTTCGCCAGGAACGGCCAGCCCTCGATCGCGGCGTGGTCGGCCGAGCACCAGGCCAGCACGAACGGCCCTGCGAATGCGACAACGCGGGCGCCGAGCTGACCGCAGCACCGGCAAGGCAGCTGCGCGAGCGAGAGCGGAGCGCCTGCCTCCACCGGCGTTGCGATCATCGGCCGCGCCTCGACCCCGATCATCGGCCGCGTTCGCCGGGAATCGTCGTGGTGACCACCACGGGCGGCTGTGGGATCGACACCAGGTGGCAGCGGAGCGAGGACCGCGGCGGGAGCTCGCCGAGGTCGGCCAAGACCTTCTCGCGTGCGGCCTCGCACATATCCCTGTTCGCGAAGTACACGGGAACCGCGGTGCCACCGCTGACCACCCCCGACAGGATGATGAGCAACGCCCAGGCGGCCGTCATTGGCGACCTCGCATCAGGCGGCCGAGCACGTAGCCGAAGATGCAGAGGACGGCCGGCTCGATCACATAGTCGAACACGTCCGCCATCACACGCGCTCTGGCCACGACCAGGCGGCCGTCACTTGCGACCCCGCGCAAAGCAGCCGAGCAGGTAGCCGAAGGCGAGCGGCAGCAAGGCGTTGACCAGCGGCAGCAAGGCGTTGACCATGGTGGTGCCAAGCCAAGCCTTTTGAGCCAGCCTCCAATGCCTTTCGCTCCACCTGGCGCGCATCACACGCGCTCTGGCCACGACCAGGTGCCGAAGGTCCACGTCTTCACGTCACCGAGGCCGGGGTGCAGCGGGATCTCCGTCAGGTGGTCCGGACCCGCCGGGTCGAAGAACACCTGCAGGTTCACCGTGCCGTCCTCGTGGACTTTGGTCACGATCGCGGCGTGCGCGTCACCCCCGCCCTTGATCCTCGCGAAGCTGGCGCTCGGTGTGAAGATTACGATCCGCCCGATGGACGCCGGCCGGGGCGGCACGACAACCGTTCCCCGCTCGTCCACCTGCAGGCGCCCCGCCTCGTCCCCGCTCATCACGGAACCTCCGGCCAGCACCAGCCGCCCGGAGACATGAGCAAACGGTCCTCCCTGAAGGGCGGGACGTTCTCGATGCTCATCGAGCCCGCACGGTCCACGAAGACGTGGAGGTTCACGCGGTTCGTGCCGAGCACCCTGGTGACGATGGCCGGGTGCCGCTGGCCGCAGCTCTTCGGGAAGGCGAAATAGTCCTCGGCCGCCACGAAGATGATCGTGGCGCCCACGTAGGGCCTCGTCGCGTCCAGGATGCGGCCTCGACCCTCGGCCAGGTCATGTGTCACGACATCGCTCATAGTGTCCTCCCTCAAGGTACAGGGGGCCGCTGGCGTCCCAGGGCCCCCTCCGGATCAAGCCGCCCGCGACAGGCGGGGCTTGCCGCCCTTGGCGGCGATCGGCGCGGCCTTCGGCGCAGCTGCCTTCTTCGCGGGCTTGCCCTTGGCCGGCGGCTTGGCCGTCTTCGCGGGCGCGGCCTTCTTCGGCGCCGGCGTCTTCTTCGTGGCGGTGGTGGCGCTCTTGGCATTCCGCACGGGCGCCAGCTCCGACGCCTGGCCACCCGCCGGCGCCGCGGCCGCGCTCTTCGTGGTGGTGCGCTTCGGCGTCTTCAGGCCCGACATCTCGGCCGTGTTCGCCAGCAGCGCATCACCCAGCGCGTTCACGTTGTTGGTCAGGTAGGTCGACAGCTCCTCGAGCTTCGTGCTGTCGCCCTTGGCGCGCTGGATGTTGGTCGAGATCCCGTGCAGCAGGATGCTCGTGCTCTCGCCGACGGTGTTGGCCGCGGCCACGCGTGCCGTCAGGCCTGACAGGGGTGTCGATGACATAGGGTCCATCCTTCTTGGTGGCGCACCAGGCTGGTGCGCAGGAGCCGCCCGGGCCATCCCGGAACGGGTCGAGGGGGAACGAGCGGCCATGCCGCTACACCTCCCCAACACGGTCAGCGCGGCCCTCGATCGACGGGCGCTGTGTCTGGAGCTTGCGGGCGGCCTCGCCCAGCTGCTCGAGCACGCCGAGGGACAGCATGGGCAGCAGCTGGGTCACGGAGCCGCCCTTCGTCTCCGGCAGGGGGGCGTTGGGGTCGGGCTTGGCGGCCGGCGTGTCCATGCCCAAGGCCTCGCGCTGGATGCGCGTGCCCTCGCTCAGCAGGCCGGAGACGGCCTTCAGCATGGCGTTGAGCGTGTCCTTGTCCGACAGCGCGCCCAGCCGCGTCACCGCCTCGTTGTAGTCGGACATCACCCCGCCGCCGGCGGTGGGCGCGCAGGCGACGGCCTTCAGCTCGCGGAGCCATAGCAGGCCCGTGCTCACCATCTCCTCGGCCGTGTCGAGCTGCTTGGCGATCGCCCGCGCCTTGATGGATGCCAGGTGCTGCGCCGTCTCGAGCTTGGCGGCCTCGGAGTTGTCCCAGCCCGATGTGCGCGACTGCGTATTCCCGCCCGCTGTCACATCCTGCTGTCGCTGAGATCCGCTTTTTGCCCGTGTGGCACTCACATCATCTGTCGCGGTGCCAGCATTTGATGGGTTTGCCGTGTCAGCCCCATGTGTGTGAGGGGCGTGTGTGCGCGCTGTGTGCGCGGCCTCATCCTGCTGCTTCCGGCCCTTCGCGGTGCTGGCCACGGCCCGGACCACGAGGCTCGCGGTGACGGCCGCCACGTCGCGCGTCCACCCCTCGGCGCGCCGCTTGCGGAGGATGCTGGTGCCCGAGCTGAAGCCCCAACGCTGCGCCAGTGCAGCGTCCGACACGTCGGTCTGCTCATACTCCTCGCGGATGACCGCCCAATCGACCAGGCGCCTCTCAGGCATGGGTGAGGGCTGCTGTCGGGGGACGGGCCGTCAGCCTCATTACACGCTCCGCCTCGATGGCCCAGGCGCTTCGCACGCCCGGCGATGCGTTGATCTCGGCTTGCAGGATCGCCAGCGCGGACGCGTTGATGATCCTGTAGGCGGCGATGACCGCCATCATGCGGTCGAGGTCTGTTGCCCTGTAGCCCGCGGCCCTCACCGGCATCAGCAGACCCGGCGTGCGCACAATGAACGGCGCCGCAAGCACTCCCAGCAGCACTCGGCGCCGATCAAGCACTCTGCGGCATCCTCGTCTTGATTTGTTGCACGTTCGCACCCATATATTCTCTGTGCCGCATAAGTATGTGGCGCATCCCCCCTCATAAAGGAAACTCTCATGCTCGATGCTTCATCGGCTGAGGATGCGGTGTGCCCGCTCGCAAGCTTTCTCGACGAGATCGTTTGCTTCAGCGGCCACTACGTTTCCCGCCGCATCGCGGTCCGCTTCGTGCAGAGCACTGGCGGGACCGCAGAAGAGGTCGCTCACCTGGCCGACAAGCCTGTGGTCGACGAAGCCGAACTCGAGCCGCTCCACCTGTTCGACGATGCCACGTCACAGGCGATGCTCGAAGACGAATACACCACCACCGGCGTCATCATGCGCTGGTGAGGCGGATACCGCCCTTCGGGGCGGGTCCTACTCGCCGATCCCCGGCGAGGTGATCAGCGGCCCACACCGGCCGCGAAAGGACGCATCTATGGCTGCAACGCAATTCACCCAGGCTGAGCGCACGCTCGGCGGGTTCTTGCTGACCATGCTCCTGATCGTGATCGCACTCGTGCGCACGGCCGGAGAGCGCACATGACGATGCTCTATGTCCTGCTGGTCCTCTCACCCATTCAGGGTGGGGTCGCGCCGGCAATGTCCGACTTTCCGACCAAGGATGCATGCGAACGGGCGGCGACGCTCGTGAAGCAGCAATCGTCATCCGGCAACTACTACCGGATCACGACCCTCTGCATCCCGAAGGAATGACACAGTCCCAGGCCCCGCGGCCTGGGCGCCTTCCCCGCGATCCCCGCGGGGCTGAGAAGCGGCCCAGCTCGGCCGCGAAAGGCATCCCATCATGGGAAAGATCATCAGCTCCCCCACCGGGTTCGAGCACAGCGGCGACGATCTCACGATCCCCACGCCGCCCATCTCCAAGTTCGTCTCCGCCTCCATCACGGAGCGGCCCGACGGCGTCTTCGAGCTTCACCTGATCAGCCACGGCTTCGAAACCGTGAACGCCCGCCGCCTCGAGTTCGCGACCCGTCGCGAGGCCGAGGACGCGCAGGTCCCGTGCGGGCTCCGCTTCCATGCGGACCTGCGCAACCACAAGCGCTAGGGGGCAACCCCTGGCGTGCCTTCCCCGCGATCCCCGCGGGGCTGACAAGCGGCCCAGCTCGGCCGCGAAAGGCACCCGATGGCAAAGCAATATCTGAAGTTCATCTTCAAGACCGAAGAGCAGCTCACGCTCGCTTGGAACCATGCGAGCGCTCAGGCCGAAAAACCCGGGTCTGGGTTCGAGGTGCATTCGTCCCCCCCGGACGCCACCGCTCCGACGCTCACGCTCTTGCCCTGCGAGGACGATAGCGCGGACTTCCTGGCGGACATGGCCCACCTCGTGGTGGCGGTTCGCTCTATTGTCCCCGTGAGGGACTTCACTACTAAGCTGTCATTCTGACCAGCAGCCCGGCTTCGGCCGGGCGCCTTCCCCGTGATCCCCACGGGGCTGAAAAGCGGCCCAGCTCGGCCGCGAAAGGCACACCACCATGACCGATGAGCAGCTCGATGCGGACTTTCCGCGCGCGCCGACAAAGGGCGAGTGGCGCATGCTCTGGACGATCATCGCGACGTTCAGCGTAGGCTTCACCGTCACGGCGCTCTGCCTTTGATCCTGGCCCACGGCATCCGTGCCGTGGGCCTTCCCTTCCCCGCGATCTCCGCGGGGCTGACAAGCGGCCAGCTCGGCCGCGAAAGGGATACGACCGCCACCTGGCGCCGCGCCGAACCCCTCCGGGGGCTATCATAAGCGAGGCTCGCGCCCAGGGCGGCGGGTGTCTGCCGATCGGTCGCCGGCCGATCCGCCCTTGGACCTGGCGCACAGCCCCATCGCTCGAACAGATGTTCCGAGCACACGGTCCGAGGCTCGACACGGCACCACTGCAACGTTTCCGGGCGCACGCCTTGTTTCGTTGCATCTACATCACCATCTTTGCGACCTGGTCGAACACCGGTCCCAGCCGCCTGCAACAATCGCGGGCCTGCTGGAGCGAGACCGTCGAGCCAAGATCCCGTTCGACCCTGACGCCCCTGGCGTCCCCGCACCTCAACTCGGCAAACATAGACCTGCGAGGTCTGAGGGTGCTGGCGCGACGCCAGCGTGCGTGCCTCTGCCTGCCCGGTGCGACATGGATCCGCGCGCCCCGCCTTTGAAAACCGGTTCACCGGTTTCCCTGGAGAATGCCCAGGGCTGAAGAGGCCGCCTTGAGCGGCCGCAGCGCTGCACCCGTCAGCATGTCACCGGGTCAACAAGGAGAAACCATGTCTGTCACCATCGTTATTCCCGCCGCCGGCAATGTTGTGCCGAGCGTCGTGAACGGCGTCGCCCAGGCGGCGATGCGCAACCCCTACGCGGCCGCCACGATCGGCGTCTGCGTGCTAGGTGCGGCCGCCCTCACCTACTCCAACGCGCTGACAACCAGCACGGAGGAGCGGAAGACCGAGGCGCGGTGGGCCTGGAGCAAGTTCAAGGAGGCGGTCGCTGACTGGACCGCCGAGCCGAACCCCAACCCAAGTCCGCCGAACACTGCCCTGCGCAGCGTTCCGTAACGCTGGCAACTGCCCCTTCCGGGTTACCGGAGGGGGCTTTTTGGGTGTCAGAACCTCCGTTTTTGGTGCATTTCTGACCACTTTTTGTGCGTGACATCTTGTATTGTTACAGTAACGCACCAAATGTATACTACTGGATCGGATAGACCGATGCAGCAAACCCCAACTCGAAGGAACATCACATGTCCTACACCATCGTTCTGCCGACCGTGACCAACGCCGCCGCCGTCGGCGTCGCCGCTGTGTCTCGCGTCGCGACCGCCCACCCGCTGGGCGCCGCGATCGTCGGCTGCACCATGACCGGCCTCGCGGCCGTCGAGGGCGTGCGTCTCGCGACGCCCGCCGCCATCCAAGCGAAGTCCATCCTCAAGGACTTCGGCGTCGGCCTCCGCCGCCGCATCCACGTCTGGGCCGCCGAGCCGGTGCAAACCGCGCAGGCGCCCTACATCGCTGCCGTGGCAGCCGAATAGACAAAAGCCCCACCGGGTTCGCCCGGTGGGGCTTTTGTTCGTTCGGGCTCCTGCCTGGGCTCCGCCGCAGCGTCAGGCGGCCAGCCGGCGCTCCTCGGCTTCGGCGTCGCGCTGCGCCGACAACGCGAAATCCACGATCTCAGCGGGCGAGGCGTCTCCGATCACCTCGACCGGCATACCCTGCACCATCGTCACCGAGGCGCCGGGCGTGGCCGCCGCCGAACGGTAGGCTTCAGCGACCGCAAGCACCTTCAGGCCCGTGGTGTGGTTCTCGAGATAGTGCTTTTGCATTCAGCCCTCCGGGACGCAGGCGACAACGACGATTCCGAGTAGCACGAATTGATCGACGTCTGTCCAGGGCTTCGCGTTCGGCTTCGACGGCAGGCGCACATCGGGCTGCTCCCCAAGCACCAGCCAGCTCAGCGCCTTCGAGCCCCGGATCTCCCGCACCGTGAACTCGCGCTGCCCGACGTGTCGCGTCCGCTGCACGATCACACGCCGGCCGTGCGTGAGCTGCTCTTCGTGCCCGTTCACCGGCAGGCAGACCAGGGTCGTGCCGGCGGGATACGCCTGAGCCCCTCCGGCCATGACACGCGCCCCGAAAGCGCCGGCGCGCGCCTGTTCCGGCGTCACGCACAGCGTCGACGTGCTGCGCCGATCCGGCGATACCTTGAGCGCGCGCCGGAAGGCCCCGACCTCCAAGTCGATCGCGACCGGGATTCCGACGGCCTGCCGCGTCCGAGCCGGGGTCGGAACCTGGTCGGGCACGAGCTCGGGCGCGATCTCGGCCGCGAGCTCGCGCAGCAGCCGCCGCGTCGAGGTCGACACGCCGCCCCCGAGCGCCCGGCGGAGCACCTGCTGCAGATCCTCCTCCGTCTCGATCGGCGGCATGCCGTCGAGCACGCTGGGAGCGACGTTCAGCGCCGCCGCGATGCGCATGACGGTGCTGTGGCTGAGGGACTGGCTGTAGCCGCCCAGGAAGTTGTTGAGGGCCGAGGGCGAGGCGAGCCCTGCCATGCGCGACATCTCGGCAGCCGTCAGCCCGGCATTGTCGAGGTAGGCCCGCATGATGCGCCGGCGCTCCTCGCTGTCGAGCTGCACCTGGCGGCGCCAGGCGTCCTTATCGGCCGGAGCGGGTGTCTTGTAGACCAAGAGATCGTCTCCGTTGTGCCGGGCACCAGGCGTGGCCGGGGATGCGGCATGCCGATGGTTGCGCCCATTCCGAGCGAGTTGCCACAATGCGCGAATCTGCAACAGGTTCTGCAAGTTGAATTCGCCCGCCGAGAACTACCTCGCCGACCACGTGTGCTTTGCATGCGGCCGGCGCACGTTCACCTGCTTCGTGCCGCTCGGCCCACGGACGCTGGCCGATGAGCGGAAGATGGCGGTCTGGTACTGCCGCGACCACGCGGCCGAGGTCGTCGAGGTCGCATCCCGAGGACGACCTGCAGCAGGCGGTGGTGTCGTTCCACGCGAGCGCGGTTCGCCAGGCTGACGCGGTGCTCTACGCCGTGCCGAACGGGGAGAAGCGCGATCCGGTCACCGCGGCCCGCCTAAGCGGCCTCTCGGCAGCCGCGCGCGAGGACCTGGATGACGCGGTATGCCTGATGCCCGCCGGCCTGGGCGTGCTCCCAGGGGTCGCCGACCTGCATGTGCTGATCGCGGGCGGACGCCTGCTGCTGGTGGAGCTCAAGATCGCAGAGGTCAGGGCGGCGCCGGCAAGCCTGCCGTTGTTCGCCGCCGGCGGCCGATCGCGCAAGCCCGCCGTCCTGCATCGCGCCGGATCGCAGTCGAAGAGCCAGAAGCGCTTCGAGGCCGGCGCCGCGGCGCTCGGCCATACCTACCGCGTTATTCGCTCTGTGGAAGGGTATGCGGACCTGCTCGAGGAGTTCGGCGTGCGGTTGCGCTGCAGGCCATGGGGGCCGGGCGTGGCGTCGCCGCGGCCGCCGATCGGGTTCAAGCCCTAGCCGAAGGCGCGACGCGGCTCCCAGTCGGTCATGTCCCGCAGCGACGGGTGGCGCTCGAGGACATGGTCCCAGGCATCACGGCATAGGCTGCGCTGGAACGAGAGCTTCGCCGCCCGCTCCTTCGCCTGGGCCTGCGGCATGTCCATGAGGTCGAGGACCGCAAGAAGGAAGCGCTTCGTCGTGGAGGACAGGGCGGCCGGATATTCCGCCAGCCTCGGATCGTCCGGCTGCCTCGCGCCGCCGGCATCGAGCGCCGCCGGGGAGATTTCGACGGGCGGGGCGCGGCGCATGCCGTAGCGCTTCTTCAGCTCGTCCTTGAAGTAGCCGGCCGTGGTGACCGGCCCCTGCCAGCTCTTCAGGACCGCCGCGATATCGGCCTCCTGGTAGCCCTGGCTCAGGAAGCGCCTGAAGTGCCCCGAGGCCTCCTTCTTGTGGTGCCCTCTGAGAGTGAAGCGGTCGGTGGCCAGCACAGCGAGGCGTTCGGAGGCGAGGCCCATCTCGTCGACCGGTTCCGGCTCCGAATTCGCGGTCGAGTTTGAATTCGGAATTGAGTTTCGAGTTTCGGTGGAGTTTTCGGCGATCGCGTCGCGCGGGAGGTCTGGAGAGACTGCTGCTGCTGCTGCCTTAAGGGTTAATTCTTCTGAAAAGGCAGCAGCAGCAGCAAGAGGTATGGCCTCCGTCGGCGGAAACTCGAATGGGGCCTGATCGACCTGCGAATTCGAATTCGAGTTTGCGTCCGAGTTAAACTCGGGCTCGGAACTCGATGGATCGACAATGCCGCCCTGGACGAGCTGGAAGCCGGCGCGGAGCTGCCGGGCCAGCGCAAATCCGGAAAGGGGCTGCAGCACGAACGGCTGCTCCCCGCCTGGCAGCGACATCACCATGCTGAACTGCGCCATGGCATCGGCCCTCTCGCGAGCCCGCCGTACGGCGGCCTGCTCCTTCGTCTCGCCCTTCCGGGGCTTGCCACCGCCGCGCTTGAGCCCGGTGTCACCGCCGGCGCCGGCCCGGGCGCGCATGGCGGGCGCCAGGGCGACGGAGTTGTCGGCGTAGACGTGCAGGAAGCCCATGCGGGCGAGGATCTGCAGCTGCGCCTCGATCTCGGCTTCCGCGCCGACGGCGTTGGCCATCAGGGCGACCACGGCGGGAAGGGTCTCGGCACCATCGCAGTCCGGGTCGAGCCGGTAGACGATCCCTTTGGGGTCGCTGGCGGCGATCAGCGTGCAGACGGCCTCCATCACGGGCCGGGATGACAGGGGTATGATCTGAGGCGCGTGCCACTTCATCGCCAGGATGGGGTCTTTGAGTACACGCCTAAGTAGCGCTGCGCCGGTCAAAGTCCCGGCTCCTTATGGACTGTTGATTGTGTCGGTTGTGTTGCTGATCGTCGTGCGGGCCGGCTCAAGAAATCAATAACGCCAGGAGCCCGGATAAAATGTTGCATGGGTTCGGCTTCGACTCTACATTGGCCATAGCGCCTCCGTCGGGCATCGACGGTTTGTGCGCGCGTAGCCCGGTCTGATTTGGCACACGGAGCAGACCGGGATCAGCTAAGCCCCCTCGACGTGGTGGTCGGGGGGGCCTTGCCTCTCCCGCCCACTAAATCCGATAAGGTGCCAGAGCGCAAACATAACTATGCGAGTCGCTCTGTTGCGTTTTGTTATGTTGCGCTAACGCGTTGAATATTCATCGTTGCGACACCATATCAAGGACGGGCCAAAAGCCCCTTTCCCCCAAGGAGTCCAACGATGAAACAACGCAAATGGCGCGTCAGCGCCGATGTGACCGCTCGCGTGCGCGCCATGCTGTTCGAACAGCACCCGCCACGTCTCGAGCGCGTGTTCTGCCAGTCCCTCACCTGGGCCTACGGCGTCGACTCCACCTTCCTGTTCAATGCCGACCCGGTGGACTGCACCCTCTATGCCATCCACCGGACCGCCGAACACGAAGCATTCCTCGCCCAGTTGGGCGGCAACTCCATGCGCCCCGACGGCACGCTCCTTCACCTGACGCTCGCTACCGCGCCCGGCATCCCGCCCGCTCAAGCTGGCAGGATCGATCCGGCCGGCTGCGAGTGGATCGAGCCCTTCACCTTCGGGACGCAGCTGCGCCTACAGCCCTTGTTCGTGCAGCAACCAACCTACGCTCCGGCCTAAGCCGAGCGCCCCGGCCGTGCGCCGGGGGCCTTCCCGCGACATCTCGCGGGCTGACAAGCGGCCCAGCTCGGCCGCGAAAGGCACACCGATGGAACTCATCTACCTCAGGACCTCCGAGGGGTTCCTGTGCGGTGATCTCGAGAGCGGACGAACCGCCTACGCCTATCCCAGCAGCATCCATGCACGGGACGCGGTGCGGAACCCCGTCAGGGTCGCGACCGAAATGCTGAAGCAGGAAAACGCGTCCCGATACCCGGCCGACCTGGCGGAGAGGTTCTCTCTCCAACACAAGCGTCGGCTCGACGCGATGCTTAACAACATGCTCGCCGTCCAAATCTCGACGATCACGATCTGACTGCAAGCTGGGCCCGCGTGGCCCGGCGCCTTCCCGCGACACCTCGCGGGCTGACAAGCGGCCCAGCTCGGCCGCGAAAGGCGCACCATGCACTACGCCCACCGCATCGCCATCACCGACCCGGAGGCCTTCCGGGCGGCGCATGCCTTCGCCGTCGAGAACAACGCCGAAGCAGAGTTCGCGCTCCGCTTCACGCGGATGATCTCGATGCTGTCCAACCACCGCGAACAAGCGGAGGGCCGTGGCTGCGAACTGTTCGCCCAGGTCTACAAGGACTGGGCTCCGCACTCGTTCAACTTCCTGGCCTATGCGAAACGGCCGGGCATTCGCGAGAACGAGCTCATACGCAAGGACCTGATGCTTGGCGGCGGCCTGATCTACCACGGACCCGGCGACACGGGCTCCGGCGACGCCAGCAACCTGACCTGCATGGTCGGGCGCGATGCCGCGAAGACCCCGCACGAATGGGCCGTGCACACCTGACAGACCGACCTTGAAACCGCCATCGTGCGGTCGGCCGTGCGATCCCCGCACGGCGCTGACGAGGAACACCCGATGGGCTTGAAAGACGAACTGCAGCAGCCGAAACCCATGGTGAAAGCGGTGCCCTACGGCACCGTCATGGCACTGGGCAATTCCGGCGACATCAACCAGGACATCGTCGATGCCCTGGACATGATGGATGCCGACAGCCCCTACTCGAAGGACGACATTCGGCGCATCCGCCGCTACGAGCAGATCAGCGCCGGGCTCCGCGAGGAGGCCAACATGAGCAGCGGATCGGCCATCACTCTTTGGTGGTCATCCTGCAAATTGAAGAGCGGCGCCAAACTCTCGGCGTGGCTCTGCATCAACAAAACCAACGCCGGCGACGCCGTCTATTGGTTCTCGGCCATCGGCAGCGATCCCTCGATCCCCTCGATCAATGCCGGCCACCGCGCCACGTTCGACGTGCACCAGCAGCAGCTCACGCTGGCTGGTGGCGGTCCCTCGGACACAGCCGGTTACGCAAACTGGGCTGACGTGCCCTCCGATCGCGAGCTCAACCAGCTCGGCTAGCACCCTGCATACCCTCGCCCGCTGGGCGGGGGGCCTTGCTGCCGATCCCCGGCAGCGTGATCAGCGGCCCACCCTGGCCGCGAAAGGCACACCACCATGAGCCAGCGCGACATCATGGCTCTGGCGTCTCCGGACGCCTTCACGGCCGCGCACGACCACGCGATCGCAACCGGGCGCGAAGAGGAGTTTGCCCTCCGCTTCACCCAAATGCTGCTGAAGCTGTGCGGCCGCCGTGAACCCGCCCCGCCATCGCCTCCGCGCAAACCCAGCGCGAAGACACCGGCCACCACCAAGCCGCACTGGTCCGACTTCGTCGGCCAGGCGCATGACGCGGCCGTGGCGGAGCTTGGCCCGTACTACTTCCAGGTGCATGCCGCACCGTGGGTGGTGCTGGCCCCTGCCGAATGTCGCCTGAAGATGCCCAGCGGCACCCTGCTCAAATGGGCACCGACCCGGCGTCTACCGCACCCGCGGTATTGGCCGGAAGGGACGTTCCCGAACTGCGTTCAAATCGATCCGGACCGGCCGCCACCGCAGCCCCGGACCGATGATGGGCTGCCGCCCGGGACACACCTGGTCCCGCCGCGGCCCGAGGGCCTCGACTTCACCCTCATGACGTTTCCCATACCGAAGAAGGTGAAGAGCGCCAGCGTGAAACCGCCATAGCGCGGTCGGCCTGCAATCCCGCAGGCCATGACGAAAGTTACCACGATGGTCACCTCCGTCCTCAAGCGGTGGGAGTCCAACGACCCCGACGATGATGCCGAATTCGGCTGGCTCGAAAGTCGAGCCATGCCGTTCATCGAAGAGATCACCGGCCCCACCGATATGCAGCCTGCCGCCCCGATCGGGTGGTGGGCTATCGTGCGGCTTCCGACCGTCACCACGATCAGCACCGTCGACATCGCCGTGTGGATCTCGTGCCTGCGGTTCGCGCAGGGTCTCTCGGCGGAGTCCGCGATGCATACGCCGCTATCGCGCCCGACCAGGGCGCGGCATCTCATCACGCGGGAGCCTGACGGCGCCCGCGTGCTGCTGACGCATCCAAGCCTGAAGGACTGGATGCAGACCCTCACCAACGGTCTCAACGCGGACTGCGCGGGCGGCTCCACCTGCGGCTTTGAGGAGGTCTTGCCGGACCTGCAGATCAGGGCCGGCAAGACCCTCGTGCGCCGCCTATGGAGGCGAGCGCCGCTCAGCCTCCGTGTCCGCACGCTGATCAACGCCAACCAGGACGCAGCCCATGCCCTGAGCAAGGACCTGGGCTGGATCGACGCGATCGGCAGCGCCGAAGACCTGTCTCACATGCTGTTCGTGGAACAGACCGAGATGGACATCTGAAACCGCCATAAGGCGGTCGCCGGCACTCCGCCGGCTCGAAGAGAGGAGCCATGCCACACCCCTTCAGGACCGTCGAAGAGACGGGAATACCCGCCCCTCCCGAACGGCAGGACTGGCTCTATTGCGCCAACTTCGCGCCGTCCGCAGAGGATCGCGCGAAGACGCATTGGCTTATCCGCACGGTCACCGAGGCCGGAGTGGGAGAGTACTTCGAATTCGTCATCGAAGGGCATGAGGAAGCGCCGCAGCGGCTGCACCTGGTGGTGCACGCATCTGCCGGCGATGCCGCCTGGAACCTGCTCCAGCAGCTCATGGAGCCCGAAAGGCAGGACAGCATCAACGACGTCATGCTCCGGCCCATGGTGCAGAAGCTATGGGACGAGATGCCGCTCGCCGATCGCGTCCAGGTCGCACTGGCCGCGGGCGAAAACCCGCAATCCGCGCTCGGCCCGAAGGTGCCACCCGGCGCATTCGAGCTGCTTGCGGATGGCTTGCGCACACCCGCTCCCCCCTGAAACCGGCCCCGGCCGGTCGGCCTGCGATCCTGCAGGCCATGACGAGGAGCACGCATGGACATCGTGAAGTTCAGAACCGCCCACGAGGCGAACCTGAGCGAACAGGTCGGTCTGGACAAGCTCGACTGGTTCTTCGCCGGCGAGTTCATCCCAAGTCGCCGGCGCGACCGCCTCAACCAGCAGGCCCTCACCGACCTGCTGACGCAGCACGCCGGGCCGGACAGCCACATGCTGGTCCGCCGAGCCGGCGACCTGTTCGTGGTCAACAGCCTCGTCTTCAAACCGAAGGACGATCTGGCCTTCATCGTCTGGGACGCGCTCGTGACCATCCAACACGAAGGCATCCTCTGCGATGAGACATACTGGGAGGAGGTCACGCCCCTGCTGCAACAGCGGTGGCACGACATGCCCCTGTCCGATCGCGCCGGCTACCTCGACCAGGTCGACCTCGGCCCCGAGCTGATGCTGCAGGCCGAGGTGCCATCCGAAGTGCACACGCTCTTCTACCGCGATCTCGACGACGCCTGAAACCGCCACCGGCGGTCGGCCTGCGATCCTGCAGGCCATGACGAGGACGAACGCCATGACCGCTCCCTGCCCCTTCCTGACAGTGGAGGCGGCCGGACTGCTCACGCCGCCAGCCTTTGCAGGCTGGCTCTTCGTGCAGACATTCAGGGCCGGCAGCATACGCGACCGCTGCAACCTCGCCGCGATCATCGTGACGCTCGATAAGCAATTCGGGCGCACGTCGTTCGCTTTCGCGCCGATGATCGAGGACGGGAAGGTGGTCGAGCAATACCTGCTCGTCCGGCCGGACCCAGCGGTCATCGGCTTCGCGGCCCAGCTGCTCGATCTCACGGCGAACGGCCGCGACCTGGACCCGGGCCTCTACCAGGAAAAAGCAGACCAGGTGGTCGGAGACTTGTGGACAGATGCCCCGCTCTCGCTCCGTGTCGCCACCGCGCAAGCGGCCGGCGTCCCGGCCGACAGCGGGCTCCTGGCAACCCCTCTGCCCGCGATCGTCGACTTCCTGGCCCGGATCATCGACCCCGATTGAAACCCGCCTGGCGGGTCGGCCTGCAATTCCGCAGGCCATGAGGATACCACCATGGCCTACGAGACGGACTGGACCATGATCTTCGGCAACAACACGCAAATCCCGGTCGACGCGCCGACACTGTTGGCGATGGTGACCGACGCCGAGAGCTGGGTCGACATGCTGCGCCTGGCGTATCAGCCGGGCACCTTCGCGACGATGACCATCCGACCGGAGGACCGTCCAGCGGAACAGATCCGCGTCCTGCGGCCGTGCGACACGCGCGGCGACAGCACCTTCGCCGACCCGCTCGGCACCCCGTGAAACCGCCCTCGCGGCGGTCGGCCTGCAATCCGGCAGGCCATGACGAAGGACCGACCATGCCGCATCCCACGCCGCCCACGCCGGACGCGCGTACCTTTCGCATCGCTGCCGAGCTGTCGAAACTGGAGAAGTCCAGGAACATCGAGGTGTTCGCCCCGCAGATCATCGCGATCCTGCGCGGCGCCTCCGACAGCTTCAACACGATCGACGAGCGTCCGGTCTACTTCAACGAGCTGGCTGGCCGTTTCTACATGTTGCGGGCGGTCCGCAACCACCCGGTCTGGGGCCCGCGCCTGTTCGCGGCGATGCGGTCGCCTGACCCGTCCTGAAACCGCCTGGTGCGGTTGCCGGCGCATTCCGCGCCGGTCAGTCGAGGACGCACCATGGCAAAGAAATACCCCGTCCGCCCCATTCGGGGCGAGAAGGAGTGGCTGAAGGAGTTCGAGATGCTGAGCCGCCGTCACGACGCGAGCCGGGCGTTCTCGGATTTCTGCGAGATGAGCGCGATCGCGTTCTCGAATGCGTGCGACAAGCACCAGCGGGACCGCCGTGAAGCGCGATACCTCATGGTCATCAACTCCTACCACGAGCTCGAGGACCGGCTGCGCTTCCCGGCGCTGCTTTCGGGCCTCGTGGAGATCGCGGAGAAGGAGGGCTACGGCGACCACCTCGGGCACCTGTTCGAGCAGCTGCAGCTCTCCAACGACCGCAAGGGGCAGTTCTTCACGCCGTACGAGGTCTCACGCTTCATGGCGCGGATGACCTTCGATGCCGCCCAGGCGATCGTCGATCGCGAGGGCTGGATCTCGGTCAGCGAACCATGTAGCGGCGCCGGCGGCATGATCGTCGCCGCAGCGGAAGCCCTGAAGCACCAGGGCATCGACTATCAGAAGCGCATGCACGTCACGGCCATGGACATCGATCCTCGGTGCGTGTGGATGACCTACATTCAGTGCACGCTCTTCCACATCCCGGCCATCGTCCAATGCGGCGATACGATCCGGCTGACCCTCGACGAGACCTGGTATTCCCTGGCCCACGTCGTGGGCGGCTGGACGCAGAAGATCCAGGCCAAGCAGGCATTGGATCAGGCGCGACGCCTGATGCTCGATCCGCCCGGCACCCCCGGGTCGGACGTCATCGAGGCGCCGCGCCAGGCCGCGGCATGACCGCTCCCTGAAACCCGCATCGCGGGTTGCCACGCAATCATGCTGGCACGTCTAAGGAGCCACCTAATGAAACTCAGCTATCTCGAGGACCTCGACGAGCGCGCACGCCCCTTCGGCGTGAAGCCGGAGGAGATGTCCGAGGAGGACAAGGTCCAGGCCCGCGTCGCGTATCTCATGCGCGACGTGAAGCACGACAGGGAAGTCGAGCAGGCGATCGCCTACGAAAAGCGCAAGCTCGAGGCCCTGAAGAAGATGAGGGCGACCCGGTCCGAGGAGGACCGGCATGCGTCCTTCATGACCATGTTCCACGAGGACGACAAAGGCGAGCTGGTCCCGACGACCGTCTTCTCGCACCACCCGACGCCGAAGATCCAAGCCCTCATGCAACAGGAGGACATCAAGATCTTCACCGGCCTCGTGTGGAACGGGATGCCGCTGTCGGACCGCGCGGAGCTGGCCGAGAAGATCGGCCTCGACGCATCGCTCACCACCTCATCCAACGTGCTCGAGGTGCTGCCCAAGGCCACCCTGGACTGGATCCTGGGCTGGCAGGACGAGATCAATGCCGGGCATACCTGGCAGAGCTCGTCGAGTGTCGGCGAACGGGCCACATGGCTGATCTCGGACGGGTTCTGCCTGATGGGCAAAGCCCGGGCCAAGGACGCTTATGGCAACGAGCAGGATGGCCGGGAAGACCTGCATGCAGGCCGACCTGGCACGACGCGTTTCGTGAAAGCCGTGATGGGCGACGCCTATCTGGCCTGGCTCCTCCTACACGAGGGATGACCCCTCAACCCTGAAACTGGCCTCTGCCGGTCGGCCTGCCGTCGCGCAGGCCATGACGAAGCGGCAGACGGGCTATGGCCGCCCCGCGCGTTTCTTGACCTCTGGCACCCCTGTGACGGCCCCGCCGTTCAGGGCGATATCGATGAGGCGCCGAAAGGCCTCCGTCTGATCGGCGATCCGGTTCTGATACCGGTAATCCTCGACGCGATCGACCATCGCTGGCGACAGCGTGACCACTTTTCGAACCAGCGATGGGCTCGGCTTGGCTTTGACTTCGGACATCCTAGACCCTCAGCAAGAAGTCTGTTCTGCGTCATTTAGCGGTCAATCGCTAGGTAACAAAAGCAACCTTGGGGCATACGTAACATTTTATGACGAACGCACCGTCGGGTGGTTCGTGAACGAAGGCGCTTGAAGCCACGAACGCACCGCCCTACCACTATCAACGCGAGGACATTCACATGCGATCGACCGGAGAAAATGCGATGAGTGACCAGGCTTCCGAACTGCACGATCAGGCCCGCAAGGCCGCCACCTACTTCGCCCAGATCGCCACCCTGGGAGAGCACGGTGTCGTGCGAGCCGACCTCGTCTCCATGGGCGGGTTGAGCCTCCTGGTCATGCTGGACCTGGTGCCGCAGCTGACGGAGCCGCAGCGGAAGGCGCTGGCGACGCACATGGCTTCCGAATTCGCCTATCACGACACGCCCCGGATCCGCGCCCGGAAGATCCTGAAGCGGGTTGCGAGCTTGGCGCGGATCACACCGCGGCCGGTGCGCTCCCGAATGCCAGGCTACGACGGGGTGCGTCTCGCTGGATAGTTTCCCGAAACGGTCTCGGCCGTCGCCGGCAATCCTGCCGGTCAGTCGAGGGGCTTTTCATGCGGAAGACGATCTACCTGGACCAGAAGGACGTGCCGGCGCACCTGCGCGGCACCTATCGAGGCAAGCAGTTCCAAGCCGAAGTCTGCGAGACGGTCACCGTGCCGATCGACGCCGGCCTGTGGGACAGCGGCAGCCGTGAGAAGTATCACGGCGTCCGCCTGGCCGACGGCGCCATGGTGGAGCTGGCACACCACTCCACCGCGCCGTGGGACCCCAAGCGGCGGGAGAACGTCGTGACCCTGCAGCCGGGCATCGCCGTGGTTCGCCACAGCGTGTTTTGTGGCACGGACATGGGCCTCACCTTCTACGTCCACTCGGCCGACGCCGCGCCGCTGCTGCCGGCGCCGGTCAGCCTCTCCATCAGCGAGAAGGCCGTCCTCAACATCATCGGGCGCGTCAGCGCCCGCCATCGCCTGGACGCGTATCTCCGCTTCGGCATCACGCCGGCGGAACTCGCCACGGCGGTGGACGCCCTGATCGAGAAGCGTCTGGTGCAGAGGAACGGCGCGATCACCACCGCGGGCCGAAATGCCTGCGACACGCCCTGGTGACAGCGCCACATTGAAACCGGCCCCGGCCGGTCGGCCGTGCGATCCCGCGGCGAACATCCCGTTCGTCCGCCCGCGCTGCCATGAAGAGGGAAACGCCTATGAGCACCATCAGCGCGATCATCCAAGGCAAGCGCTACAGCACCGAAACCGCCGACGAGATCTGCGACATCAGCGACATAACCGCGGAGACTCGAATGGATTTCACCTGGGAAGACACGCGCCTGTATCGATCGAAGCTTGGTGCATTCTTCATCGCAGGTGAGGGCCATTGCCGTTCCCGGTGGGCTACCACCCGCGGCAACAGGACGAGCGCCGGCAGCGGCCTTGTGTTGGTCTCGGAAGACGAGGCCCGCGACCTGGTCGAGCAATTCGGCACCGAAGCCGCCTATGCCCTCTACTTTGGCGTTCCTGCCGAGGGCTGATCCCCCTTCTTGAAACCGGCCCCGGCCGGTCGGCCGCGCGATCCCGTGGCGAACATCCCGTTCGTCCGCCGCCGCGGCCATGACGAGGATCACCCATGCCTGAAGACCAAGACCCTTTCGTGCACGACGCCCCTACGGGCATCCCGCACGCCGAACTCAGCCTGCCGCAGAAGCTGAAGATCGCCGCCCAGCTGCTCCGCGACGAGCAGATCAACGGCAATCTCACGAACGTCCGCGAACAGCTCTTCGACCTTGGGCCGTATGCCCTGCCGGTGCTGCTGGAAATCGCGAACGAGCTGACGCACCGGCAAGCCGGCGACTTCATGAAGTCGCTCGTGTTCGGGCTTACTCTCGACCTGCCGAAGCGTAGTCACACGCGCACGCTTGACCGCCTCGTGCGCACCACGCGCGACAGCTGAACGAAACGCCCCGCCGGGCTTGACCTGGCGGGGCGTTTTCCATTTCCGGCGCAGAAAATGCTGGACTCCACATAATTATGTGCGACAGTCGTGGCGTTCAAAGCGCGGAGACTATCGTGATCCTATGCTCGCCTGGCCCGTGTGCCCGGCCCCTGCCTTCAGGCAATCCCCTCCTCTATCGACAGGCCCTCATGCCCGACAATCGTCGCCCGGCGCTGCCCCAGCGCGACCGCGGGCCCGCGCGCGTCATCGATCAGCCGCGCGCAGGCTTCTTCATGATCCGCCAGGTGCGCAAGGGACCGTGGGTGCCCGCCCGCATCCTGGTCGATTTCGACGCCTTCTCGGCCGAGATCGGCGGCAAGCCCTGCGGCGCGGCCAACGAAGACCCGCTCCGTGCGGACGGCGTCATGCGGATCTGGGAGTATGGCCGCGAGATCGACGAGGCCGAGTACTGGCGCCTGCTCGGCCGAAAGGACGCGCCGGACCCGTCCGTGCGCATCGATCTCCGCCGCAAGCCGTCCCTTTATTGAGGAGCCGACATGACAGACGCCCCGCCCCCGATCGGTCACAACCTGCCGCCGTCCGAGCTGGACCAGCCGGACATCAACACCTGGCTCGATCCGCTCGCCATGCGCGATCAGCTCGAGTTGGACTACGCCGATCACCTCCGCCGCCGTGATGAGCTGCTGGCCGGGGTCGACCGCTTCTTCGAGCGCGTGAAGCGCATCGAGGACGAGGACAAGAACGCGCGCGCAACCGACTTCGTGGCGCAGATCAAGCTGCTGCACACCGATGTCGAGGCGGACCGCGAGCGGCACGCCCGCCCGCTCACCACCGCCCACCGCGTCGTGCAGAAGTTCTTCAAGGAGGAGACGCTCGAGCCGCTGACGAAGGCCGTGGGCGACATCCAGGTCAAGATGACGTTCTACGCGCGCGCCAAGGCCGCGGAGGCCAGGGCGAAGCTCGAGCGCGAGCGCCGGGAGGCGCAGGCCAAGGCCGACGCCGCCGCGGCCGCAGCCGAGGCCTCGCTGCGGCCGTCCCAGCTCGAGGACGCGGCCCGGGCCGCCAAGGAGGCTGAGAAGGCCACGCGCAAGCTCGAGACGGCCACCACGGCGAGCCTCGGCCGCGGCCGCGGTGATTCCGGCGCCGTCGCCACCCTTCGCGACAACTGGGACTTCGAGGTGGTCGACCTGGCACTCGTGCCCCGGGAGTTCCTCACGCTCGACGTCGCCCGCGTGAAGGCGGCGATCGCCGCCGGCGCCCGCGACAGCGACGGCGCGCCCGCCATTCCCGGCCTGAAGATCGTCAACAACACCCGCGTCCAGGTGCGCGCATGAGCGCCGCCCTCACCCAGTCCGTTCAGGAGCATCGTATGTCCGACACGCCCGCCAGTCCCCCCGCCCTTCCGCAGCGCGCGGAGACGGTGCGCTCGCCGGTCGGAATGAGCGCCGAGATCGACAGGATCGCCGAGGCGGTGGCCGCGGCGCAGGGCATGATGTTCTCGCCCGCGCGGAACCGGAACGTCGAGATCCGCCCGAAGGACGGCAGCCCGGCATACAACTACCGCTATGCGACCCTCGACGTGATCAACGACATGATCCGCTTTCCGCTGAGCGAAGCCGGGCTCTCGTTGATGCACTTCACGGTGATGACCGAGACACGGGTCCTGCTGAAGACACGCCTGCTGCTCAAGGGCTCCAACCAGTGGCTCGAGACCACGACGCCCGTGCTGGTGCTGAAGGACACGGCTCAGAGCTTCGGGAGTGCGGTGACGTACGCCAAGCGCTACGCGATCTGCACCCTGCTCAACATCGCGTCGGAAGAGGATGACGATGCCAGCGAGGCCACCGGCAACACCATCGTCGACCACGACTACCCGAAGCACCCCGGTGCGGCCGAGCGGGCCATGCGGGAGCGCCTGAACCGCCTGACGGTGCTGGGCAACACCGCGAGCACGCCGCGCGAGATCACGGAGATGCTGCAGGTCTGGCAGCGGGACAGCAGCGAGTTCATCGCCTACCGCCATCAGGAGGGCCGGGCCGATGCCTGGGAGACGCTGTTCCGGCTCGTGCCCCAGGCGCTCGGCCGTGTGTTCGGCGACGATCTGGCGGCGTGCTGGCGCGCCTCCGTGCTGGCCGAGAGCCTGGAGGATGTCGACCGCCTGCGGGAGCTCTGGAACAAGGCCAAGCCGTCCCGGGGCAAGATGAACATCGACGCCCCGGTGGGCTACGGGTTGCTCGCCGAGCACGTGCGGTCCGGCCCTGCCCGTGTCGAACGCTTGCGCGAGACGCGCGAGATTGAGACGCGGTTGCTCGAGGTCGCGGCCGATCGCGCCGCCGCCAAGGCCGACGCCCCTGCCCCGGCAATGCCGCCATGGACGCCGTTCGACGAGGTGGGTGAGGTCGCTGGTGAGCCGGCCGGCTCGGCCACCGCCTTCGCCGAGATGTATGTGCGCATGCACCTGGCGAGCGATGAGCCGGCCAATCTTGCCGAGCAGAATGCCCGGATGCTGGAGGCGTGCGCACAGGATGCCGCTGCCCTGGCGATCCTGGCCGACCACGGCTGCGCGCCCGAGGTCGAGCCGCAGGCCCCGATCGCCGAGCCTGAGCCTGTCGCGCCGGCGCCGGCCGCCGATGTGGCGGTCGCCGCAGCTCCGGTTGCGCAGGCCGCGCTGCCGCTTGCACCCGTGGCCGCCCCGCGTGCGGTGGCGGTGGTGAAGACCGGCCGCGGCACGCCGGACCTGGCCGCCTATCTCGTCGCGGTGAAGCGGTCCCTGATGGGCCAGGACACGGCGGAGACGCTGATGGCTTGGATCGCGGCCAACCACCCGACCTACGACCAGCTGCCGCAGGGGACCCGCCTGGCGGTGCTGGCCATGGTGGAGAACCGCAAGCTGGTGCTGGGCTGCGGGGCGGCGGCATGAACGCCGTCGCCGGGCTGTTCGTCGCCTTCCGGACGGTGGCGATCCGGGGCGTCACGGTACTCACGATCGACGTGCCGGGCGAGGATGCCCAGCACGCGTTGGACACGCTGGGCATGCCGGAGCCGGGCTACTCCGTCCATGTCGCGATCACGCCGCTGCGCCCCGATGGCGAAGAGGCGCCGGAGACGCCAGCGGTGACCAACGGGACGCTCGAGGCGCAACGCCTGGTCGCGGGGCGTAGTGCGCTGGCATTGTCGATCGAGATCCCGGCCGAGCGGGGCCACGCGGCCCTGAAGGCGCTGGGCGTGCCCCACCCTGGCCGCAAGCTGTGGGTGGGGATCGCGCCGCTCGGCACCCGGGAGGCGTTGCCGCCGGCGCCGCCGGCGAAGGACCCCGCCAGCGTCGCGATCCAGCAGGCGGCGCTGCGCCCGAAGGACGAGGCGTTCCAGCGGTGGATCCTGGAAGGCGGCTTCGTCGAGGGGGATGCGCGCGGCAACGAGCTGTCGGCGGTGGAGGCGATCCGGACGCAGCTCGGCATTTCGTCCCGGGCGCATCTGCGCGAGGAGGAGACGCTGAAGGAATGGCACGCGCTGCTGCGCCGGTTCGAGGTGTGGCTGCAGGGCGGCGTCGCCGAGCTGGCGGAGTAGGGCGTGAGCAACGATCTGAACCGCGCCCTGATCACGGGGACCGTCGCCGACGATCCCACCGTCTTCACGGGAGAGGACGGGACCCGCATCGTCCGCTTCGTGCTGGTGTCCTCCCAGAACTGGCGCAATCGCAAGACGGGCAAGATGCAGGAGAAGGTTCAGCACCACCGTGTGGTGGTGCTGAACACCTTCCTGGCGGAGCTCGCCGAGAAGCGGGTCCGCAAGGGCTCGATGCTCTTCGTGGAGGGCTCGATCGAGACGCGCCGGTACACCGACGGGCAGGGCATCGAACGCTACATCACCGAGGTCGTGTTGGGCGACGTGAAGGCGACCCTGCGCTTCGAGGGTGTGCGGGAGCCGGCGCCGGCGCCGGCGGACGCCGGGGGCGGCCCATGGTGAGCCCAGGCATGCCCGCCATCACCGTGTGGCAGCCCTGGGCAAGCCTGGTGGCGGCGGGCTGCAAGCCGTACGAGTTCCGGCAATGGCCCGCGCCGAAGCGGCTGGTCGGCCAGCGGATCGCGATCCATGCCGGCGCACGGAAGGTGCGCCGTACGGAGCTGCAGCAGCTGCTGTTGTCGCTCAACACAGACGGGGGGTTCGGGACGGCGTTGGCGGTGCATTCGGCCATCGCCCTTCTGGAGCGGTGGCTGGTGTCGCCGAGCGCCCTGCCCCACTCCGCCGTGCTGTGCACGGCCACGCTCGGGCGGCCCACGCCGGCGCGGGTCCTGTTCGCAACCGACGTCGCGGACAGCGATCGGATCGATCACCAGACCTGGGCCTGGCCCTTGGACGATGTCCGGCCGGTCGATCCGATCGACTGGCGCCCGGGCGCCCAAGGGTTCTGGTCGTGGATCCCCGCCCGCGATCCGTTGAAAGATGCCATGGAGACTGTCCAGTGAACGATCGTGAGCCTGAAGACGACGAGGCCCGCCGGGCTGCGGCGGAGCTTACGCGGCTGCTGATGCAGCAGCGGGCTCGTGAGCGGGAGCTCGCGGCGGCACGGGCCGACCGGCGGCAGATCGGCCTTCCGCTGCACCGTGTCACGGGAGCCGGCCATGAGTAGCGAGGACCGGCACGATCAGCGCCGGCCGCCACCGGGATCCAAGATCAGCACGGTCTATGCCTGGGTCGCGACCGAGCCGGACGGCACCGAGAGCCTGTGCTCGGTGCAGATCGGCAGCGTGCACTACCCCATGATCGGGGCTGACAAGGCCAGGATCGAGTCCTACCGCCCACACGCCCAGCAGGTGACGATGGCAACCGGCTACCCGGTGCACATGATCGAATGGACGGAGCGCCGCGTGCTCGACACGCCGTTCGGCCCGGCGGCGGGAGGCCGGGCATGACGCGACCGCCTCCCTTGCGCCAGTGCATGCGCTGCGACGAGCCGGTCCAGGAGGAAGAGCTGACCGTGGCCGTGAACGGGGGCGCCGGGTGCATGCACACGGACTGCATGATCCGGTCGGTGGTGGGCGGGGCGAATCACCTGCGGGGCAACTGCAGCTGCTGCGGTGGGGAGTTGCCGCCCGACCCCCCTTCCCTATCCCGGCGCGAGGCCGCCTCGCTCGCGGCGCGCATCTGGGCTGACAAGCTTGCGGGTTGGCCCGTGGGCTTGCAAGCACGCCCGCAGGCCAACTTGCAAACACCTTGGAGTGCGCCATGACCGTCGAGCTACCGCCGATGCCGCCCCGGATCGCGTCGCTGCCGCGCGATCGCCGCGGCTATCCGATCCCATGGTTCACCGCGATCGGCGCCGACGGCGAGCCTGACTTCACGGCGGCCTTCCAGCCGCGATGGGGTGAGGCGGTGCGCAAGGGCCGGTGCTGGATCTGCGGACAGCAGCTGGGCGCGTTCAAGGTGTTCGTGATCGGGCCGATGTGCGCCGTGAACCGCGTATCCTCGGAGCCGCCGAGCCATCTGACCTGCGCGGGGTTCGCAGCGGTCGCATGCCCGTTCCTGGTGAAGCCGCGGATGAGGCGGCAGCAGCCTGATCCCGAATCCATCCCGCCGCCTGGCATCATGATCGAGCGGAACCCGGGCGTCACCGCGCTGTGGACCACGCGGACCTTCAAGTTGCACCAGGTGACGTATGGCAGGCCGGGCCAGCTGATCATCATGGGCGCAGCGATGGCGGTGACCTGGTATCGGGAAGGGCGGAGCGCGACGCTCGAGGAGGTCTCGGAGGCGATCGCGTCGGGCATGCCGATCCTCACGGCCGAGGCGGAGAAGGAAGGGCCGCAGGCGATGCAGGACCTGCTGGCGTCGGTGCAGGACCTGCTGCCCCTCCTGCCGCGGGAGCCGGAGCCGGAGCCCCGCGACGAGCCCGGACGGGGCATCCGGTTGGGCACGGATGCCAAACGCAAACCCGCATGACCGCAAGCTTGCAAACACGCCAACCCGCCAACACGCCGCCGTGCCCCGAGACTTCCGTTCATCAGCTCAGAGGATACCGTTCACATGCACTGCATCGTCGTCGCGTCGCAAAAGGGCGGGGCAGGGAAGACCACCCTCACCAGCCATCTCGCCGTCGAGGCCGAACGCGCCGGGAGCGGCCCGGTGGTCATGATCGACATGGACCCGCAGGGCGGGCTCGCAGCCTGGTTCAACGCGCGCGGCGCTGAGACGCCGGTGTTCGCCAACCCGCGCCAGGGCGCGTTGCGCGCGCTGGTCGATCTGCTGCGGGAGCAGGGCAGGGTGGGCCTGGCGATCATCGACACGCCGCCCGCGATCACCGAGGCGATCGAGGCGACGATCGTCTCGGCCGACCTGGTGCTGATCCCCGCCCGGCCATCGCCCAACGACCTGCGTGCGGTGCCGGGCACGGTGCGCCTGGTGGAGGCGGCCCGGAAGCCGATGGTCTTCGTGATCAACGGCGTGAAGTCCCGGGTGCGGCTCACGGGCGAGGCGGCGGTGGTGCTGTCGCAGCACGGGCCCGTGGCGCCGACGATGGTGTGGGACCGCACGGAATACGCGTCCGCGATGATCGACGGCCGCACGGCGCCGGAGATCTCGCCGGCCGGCAAGGCGGCTGATGAGATGCGCGCCCTCTGGGCCTACCTCGCGCTTCGCCTGCAGGGGCGCTCGGTCGATGGTTAAGGGACCCGGCAGCCTCCTGGGAGCAGGGGAGTTCGCCCGGAAGGGCGCCGCGGTCGCGGTGCCGGACGCGGCGATGGCCCCGGCGACCCCGCCGCCGGTCGAGAGCGTCGCGCCGCCCGCCGTGCCGCCGGCCGAAGCGGCATCGAGGCGCTCCGGCCGCATCCAGCTCGGCCTCCGCCTCGATCCCGAGCGCTACGAGCAATTGCGCGTCCTCGCCTTCGCGCGCCGGGAGCCCATGCAGACCATCGTCGAGCGGCTGCTGTTCGACTACCTCGACGGGGTCGCAAGAGTGTGGCGGCCATGACGGACCTTGTCGCCGGCGTGCTGCCCCTGTCCGCACTCGACGAGCGCATCGCGATCGTCGGCACGTCAGGCTCGGGCAAAACGTACGCCGCCAAGGGGATGGTGGAACTGTTGTTGGGGCAGGGAGCCCGCGTCTGCGTCGTCGATCCGCTGGGCGTCTGGTGGGGCCTGCGGGCAGGGGTGACGCCGGCCAAGCCTGGTTTCCCGGTGGTGGTGTTCGGTGGCCGCCACGCCGACGTGCCGCTCTCCGAGGACATGGGCCGGGCTATGGCGCACGTCGTCGGCAAGCAGTCGATCGCCTGCGTGATCGACCTGTCCGAACTCGGCAGCAGCGCGGCGCGCCGGCGTTTCATGTCCGCTTTCGCGGAGGCGTTGTTCGACGCCAATACGGAGCCGCTGCACCTGGCGCTCGACGAAGCCGACCTCTGGTGCCCGCAGCGGCCCGGGCCAGACGCGATGACGCTGCTGGGCCGCATGGAGGAGATCGTGCGCCGCGGCCGCGTGCGTGGCTTCATCCCGTGGCTGATCACCCAGCGGCCGGCGGTCGTGCACAAGGATGTGCTGAGCCAAGCCGACATCCTGGTGATGATGAAGCTGACCTCGAGCCAGGACCGCGAGGCGGTCGGCGGCTGGATCGAGGGTCAGGCGGATCGCGTGGAGGGCAAGAAGCTGCTGGCGGCGCTGCCGCGGCTGAAGCGCGGCAGCGGCTATGTGTGGGCGCCGGCCGATGAGGTGCTGGCCGAGACGACCTTCCCGACGATCGCGACCTTCGACAGCTCGCGCACGCCACAACGCGGCGAGCGGGTGGCGGCGCCCGGCGCCCGTGCGGAGGTCGATCTGCCGGCGATCATGGCGCAGCTCGAGGCGCTCGGCGTGCCCGATCCCGACGGGGATAAGCCGGCCGGGCTCAAGGTCGCGGTCGATCTCGCAGCGATGCGCGCCAGGTACGAGGCATTGCTCGCGTTGCTGGAGACCGAGCGCCAGGCCGCGGCGAGATGGGCTGCCCGATGCGAGCACCTGGAGGGAAAGCTGGACAGCATCCACGCGATCACGGTCAGCAACCGCGGGCCGACGCCTCAGAATGCCGTCGAAGAGCCCCAACCGGTCGAGCGGGCGGCGGTGGCGCCAAAGGTGCGCCGGGGCGGCAGCGACGCAGGCCTGCATCCTGCGGCGCTGAAGCTGCTGACGGCGCTCATCCACCACGGGTCCGGCCGCTTCACCTGGCAGCAGGCCGGGACGCTCGCCGTCCTGAAGGCCTCTGGCGGCCATTTCAACTCGGGACGGCAGCAGCTGCGCGAGCGCGGGCTGGTGCTGGAGGAGGACGGCTTCGTGAAGGCGAGCCCGACCGGCATCGCGTTGCTGCTCGGCGGCGAGCCGCCGCCAACGCCGCCGACGAAGCGCGAGCTGCTGGAGCTGTGGTGCTCCAGGCTGCCAAGTCCGGCGCCGGAGATGTTGCGCACGCTCGCCCAGGCTGGCCCCGACTTCTCCACGGTGGGCAAGCTCGCCTCGATCCTCGGAAAGAAGCCGACGGGAGGGCACTGGAACAGCGGCATCGCCGTGCTTCGGAAAAACGGGCTGATCGAGATCGACCGCGGCGAGATGCGGGTGGCGGAGCTGTTTCGATGAGCAGGCGGAAATTCCCGGACTCGATCTATGAAGAGGCGGCGACCCTGCGCGAACGTGGCTGGGGCTTGCAGCGCCTGGCCAACCGGTTCGGTTGCAGTGTCGGGGTCCTCAGATGGAATTTCCTGAAGCTCGGCGCAGAGACGAAATCGTCGGCCAAGCGTGTGCTGCCGCAGACCAGGCCGGGCGCGCCGGTGTTCATGCGGAACGGGCATGCGGTTCGCTCCTACACACCTGCTGACGACGAGCTGATCCTCCGGCTCGAGCGTGAGGGGTTGGGCGATACCGCTATTGGCCGGCGGCTCGACCCGCCGCGCAAGCCGAACTCGATCAAGGGACGGCTGATGACCTTGGCCCGCCACGAAGCCCGCCGGGAAGCCGCGGCTGAAGCTCGGCAGGCGGCGGAATGACCAGGCGCAAGCTCCTGCCGGAGCCCGGCGAAGAGGTGCGGCACATCTTCGTCGGCGACCCGAACGCTGACAAAGCGGACGCGGTGATTTGCCGGCGCGTGACGGAGCCGCTGATCCTCGCGGACAACCTGGTTGGCACCTGCGCCAACTGCGGCCACGCGGTGCAGTTCCGCCCCCATGCCCCGAAGTCACCGCCTCGCGTGTGTGACGAGTGCTATGCCGCCGCGCTGCAGCAACACAATGGCGCGGTGAAGCGGCACTGATGGCTGAGCAGCTCTACCGCTGGCGGTGGCGCGCGAAGCTGCCGGATCGGCACGGGGACGTGTTCCGGGTGCTGGCCCGAGGCAGCATGAACAGCTGCCTCATCGAGTTCCTGTCGGACGGCCACCAGGTTGTCACCAGCCGCAATGCGCTGCGGCGGATACTGCAGGCGCCTGTTGCGGCCGCGCCTGGGAAGACAGGTGCCGATTGCGCAAAACCGGCGTCCGGCACAGGTGCGGTGTCCTAGCGCGCGGACTGCAAGCCTGGGGATAAAGACGTACCATAGGTTACGCCGCGACAACGAGGCGCGAATCGGCCGATTCAAGCGAGAGTCGCCAATTCGTTGCGGCCGGAAGTTCGACTTTCCATAAGAATCATTATCCGACGGACCTGACGCGGGCAGGTGGCCGGGCCCCCCTCCGCGCCAGCAATACTCGCGGCCCACACCCTGCTGGCGCTACGCCCACCCGGCACGACGCTCGATCCCCAAGCGACGGACCACGCCGGGCAAGGTCCTTCCCTCATCCAGGCCAAATCGCACTCGCCCTGTCAACAGGCGCGCATCCGTCAGTGCTCGGTCAGCGGGCCTTCGGCGCCCTCGCCGCCCTCACCTTCAAAAGCGGCTTCGCGACTGGAATCCAGCTCCCAGTTGATCGAGATCTCTGTCGCGATCAGCTCGCCGAATTCGTGCGCCGTCAGCTGGGCCCTCTCTGACGTGTCCGAAAAGTGGATGATCGTGTTGACGGCGATGATGACCAGTGCCGCCATCACGTCCTCCGGCTCCTGGCCGCCCAGCACCTCGCCAAGCTTTTGAGCTAGGTCCAAACTTGCCTGGAGGTCAGGCCCCTCGCTGCCCAGCGCTCTTCTGTTCGCCTTGGACTAGCTTGCTCGGAGCTTGCGGTTTTTCGGTCGGTTCATTCTTGTTCTCCTACAGCCGCGGGCACGTACTGAGCCTTCAGCTCGGCCACCACCGCCTTGTGCCCCGCGACCGCCTCGTCCCATGTCGAATAGCACCACATCTTCCCGTCGAGCGGGCCTTCGAAAATCAGCGTCTCGAACAGGACCGGCGGACCTTCACCCCAGTTAAGGTCGACACCCACGAACACGGTGCTGACCTCGACCTCGCCGGCCGTGCTGATGAACTTCGTCTTCTCGACGGTTCGGTCCGCCTCCTCCATCCACGACGCCCAGGACATCAGGTCTGTCGGCTGTGGGACATTGTCGTCGTCCAGCACCCAATAATTACCGCGGACGATCATGCGCGCACGTAGACCTGGCCGGCCGCGACCAGCTTACCGTCCTCGTCGATGTCGAACGTGCCGTCGCTGACGCGGCGCCTGCTCGGCAGGTGCCGGTGCCACCCCGCCGGCTCCCCCTTGCCGTCCCAGGCCTGCAGCGCGGCGATCGCCTGCCCGATCGAGTGGTAGCACCAGCGTTCGTCGATGCCGGTCCGGTCGCCCATGCGGCCGCTCACGATCGCCCCGGTGGCGTAGAGCTGCCGCACGCCGGCCCAGCGCCGGCCGGCGATGAACCGCACCGCGCCGTAGCCGTTCTCCTGGACCAGGAACATCAGGAAGGCGAGGTCCGCCGGCACCACGTCGCCCGTGTCCTCGAACTGGTGGCATGCCCCGCAATAGCGGTGCCGCTCGTCGTTGGGATTATGGCTGGTGCGGCCGCATTTCGGGCAGGTGTAAGCCATCAGGCGTCCCCGCCGATGATCTCGTGCAACCGCCCCATGTTCCGCGAGTGGACGGATTGCTGATACCGCTCGATGATCTGGGCCGTCTCAGGCTCCTCGATCCGCAGCTGTTCGAACTGGGCGCTGCTGACGGCCGCCAACCTCATGTCGACGTCGAACGCCAGCAGCGACGCACAGTAGAAGCACACGCTCAGATCGCCCCGGCGCGGCGCGACGCGGGGAGCGGTCGGGCTGGCAGCGCGATCGAGGTGCATGCCGCAGCGCGGGCACAGGCAGTCCGGCGTGACGGCGCCCATCACGGCGCGAGCACCTTCTTCTCGCGGACGATCCCGGTCAGCTCGCGCCGCAGCCACGCCGCCAGCGACATCTCCTCCGCGCGCGCCAGCCTGTCGCAGGCCTCCTTCAGCGCCGGCTTCACCCGGAAGGAGAGGAATGGATCGCCAGGGCTGTGCTCAGTCTTCGGCGTCATGCGGAACTCCTTTTCCCAAAGCATAGAATGGCATCACTATGATGTGCAAAGCAGGAGAAGGATCCACGATGGCCGCAACCGGTGTGAGCGATGACATGCTCCGCGCGAAGTTCGAGGAATTGCAGAGGCTGCGGCCGCCTTCGGCCGACACCCTGAAGATGGTCGACGATCGCGACCGGGTGCTCGGCATCCGCCGCTCGGCCGCGGTGGCGAAAGTCGCGGAGGAGTATCTGGGCTTGAAGCCGACCTACGCCGGCGCCACCGTGGTGCATCCGCTCCCCGCCGCGACAATCCGCAAGATGCTCGACGAGGCTTTCACCGAAGGAGTCCAGGCGGTTGCGCGCACTCTGCTGGACAACCTCCTACCCGGCCCGGTCAAGCCAGCAGCGGCAGCCGCGCCTCCAGCACCCGCCGCGGCGGCAGCGCCGGCATCCGCCGCCTGAGCACCGCGCGCCGGCCCGGCCGGGCCGGACCCATCGCGTCGTATGACCCCAGGAACAGGTCCCCCAGCGCGTAGCGGCGCCGCACCGTGATCGCCCGCTGCCGCGCGTGCATCGGCATGTCGTGCAGCAGGTGGCAGCGTTGGCACAGGCAGCGAAGGTTCCGGCGCCGGTTGTTGCGCGGGTTGCCATCCAGGTGCGCCGCCGCCAGGACCACGCGGGTCAGCCGCAGCCGCGTCGTCTCCACCAGGTCGGGCCAGCGCGCGGTCGTGCGCCCGCGCGCATCCCGCCAACAGTTCCCACCCGGGTCGAACCAGCGGCCATCCGGCAGCACGCGGACCGTCTCGAGGTGCGGCCGGGCGCAGCCCTCGCAGCGGCCCCTGGCGCGCCCGAAGCGCACCTCGCGGCTGATCGCCGCCCATTCGCGGTGGTAGTGGCGCAGCATGGCGGGGCGGATGGGCATATCACAGTGATGCCACCGCCCCGGAATCGTTGCACCCAAAAAGTGGGGGAAGCCGGTCTTCAGGCATGAGCCCTTGGATCGACTTCCCCGCGACCGATTGTCGAGATCTGACGCCGCAACAGCCAGTTTGGGGAGGAAACGTCCTGTCAGCAAGCCGCTGCCCGGGGCCTGTGACCCCCGCAGGCGACCATGCGAGGGCCGCGGGGTCAATGTCTCTCGTCCAGCGCGATTTCGCACAGACAACGCCGTTTGAGTGTGCGGAATGGCAGGCTACGGTGCGCCGACCGTGAGAGAGGCGCCGTGACACAGCCCGATCAACCGCAGCTCAGCGCCGAGCTGAGCAAGGCGATCCTCCAGCGCGCCCGCGATTTCGAGGTATTCTGCCGCGAGATCGAGGCGGCCTACGCCGCGCACCACCGGCGCCAGTCGGCGGCCCGCATCTTCCTATATGGCGCGTCGGCCGGCATCGGGATCGCCGCCGTCCTCGAGCACGTCCTCGGCCGCTGACATCTTGAACTCCAGGAGCTTAGAACATGGACAACGACCCGGGCGCCGAAGGCCGCGAAGCGCACGATGCAGGCGAGTCGGAGACGTCCTGCCCTTACCCAGAGGGCAGCGACGACGAAGCGTCTTGGTTGGATGGCTGGAACGCCGCTGCCGAAGACGCCGCCTAAACCCCAGCCGCGCGAACCCTGTTCAGCGGCTCGGCGCGCTGTCCTTCGTGCCGGACTTGTGCTCGAGCGCGATCGCCGCGCGGATCATGTCGCCGGTCAGAGCGTGGAAGGCCATCGCCTCCCCCAGGCTCAGCTCCACGAACATGGCCCGATGCTGCGCCCCCTGCGCTTTCTCGGAGGCGAAGTTGCGCACCAGGTAGACCATCAGCGCACCGGGCAGCGCCTGCAGGCCCAGATGCGTCGCCTCGACATCACGCAGGTAGCCGGGCGACGGCTCGAAGCCTGGTGCGGCGCCGGCAGCGTTCACGTCAGCAGGCCGGCACCGGCGGGAGCGGGCGCATGAGCAGCCGGGCGGCCCGGGCGCCCTCGCTCGTGATGATCAGCGCGGTCCGCTCCAGATGCCAGGTCGCCCAGCCGACGTCGACCAGCGCCTGAGCTTGATCGACGTCGCCGTTCTCGAGCAGCCGAATGTGCGCCAGGTCGAGGCACAGGTGCAGGCGGGGGTGATCGGCCAGGAAGGCCAGGAGGCGAGCCCGCGCCAGCGTCGCGGGGCTGACATAGCCTACAGCCATCGCTCGGTCCTCGGGCGGGGCGCCGGCTGCGGATGAGGCGGCGGCAGATCGTCCGGCTCGATCATCGGCGGCACGTCGTCTTCGGGCACCGGCGGCGCCCGCGATACGTCGAGCGTCACGCAGCCTTGCGCATGATGGAGCGTCATCGAGATCGGCCGCTCCGTCATCCGCTCAAAGGCCGACGTCACGGACGCGAGCAAGACCAGTCCGAAAACGAGGGTTGTCGGCTTCATGCCGCGCTCCCTCCGCGGATTTGCAGCCACTCGGCATCCATCAGGCTGTCGGCCGTCGGCTGCGGCGCTGGCACAGCGGGATGGGGCTGCGCGGGCACAGGAAGGGGCTGCGCGGGCACAGGACGCGGCTGGAGCGGCACCGAGCCCTTGTGGCGCTGGCAAGCCGCGGCGAGCCGCCCGGCATACTGGGCGACCGCGCCAGGCCCGTTGTATCCCCGTGCGAAGGCGGCGAAGTTCTCCGAGCGCAGCGCGGCCACCAGGCCGTTCCGCTCGGCATAGGCCAGCAGCAGGCCGAACTGCGCCGCCTCGCTGTCCATGCACGCCTGGACCATGTCGCCGACCGAAGCGTAGGCGATCGCGAAGTTGAACCCCATCACCTGGGCGATGCCCCAGCTGGCGGACCGCAGCGCCGCATCCGGCGCCAACAGGCAGGCGCGCTTCAGCCGGCAGTAGTTCGCCTCGCTGGTGGGCGGGTAGGGCTGCATGCCCTGGTGCGGGTAGGCGAGCCCGCCCTTCAGGGCGGCCGCCAGCTGCGTCTCGCTCCCTGCGAGCTCGCGGTAGAACACGTGCGGCTCGAACAGGATCTTGGGCCGGCCGGCCGCGTCGAAGCCGGAGCCGGAGCTCTCGACCTCGAGCACGGCCGCGATCACGGCGGGCGAACATCCCAAGCGGGCCGCCGCGGCGACGACGTCGCCGGGCTGCATCCGCTTGCCGGCGCCGACGAAGCCCGCGGCTGCCTGCGCGCTCTGCACGGCTACGCCTGCGGCGCCGAGGGCTGCGCCTCGGTCAGCTTGATCGTGCCCATGACGGGATCGGCGGAACCGACCCCGTTGTGCAGGGCGGCGAAGGCGGCCGCCACCGCATCCCGTGCCGGCCCGATGGGCGGCGCGGTGATGGTCACCGGAGCCGGGACGTCCTTCACGATCGACACGCTGGGATCGTTGGCCAGCAGCTTGCCGAACGCGCCCTCGACGCGGTCTGCGACCTCCTCCGGCGTGAGGTGCGCCAGGTGCTTCTGCACGAAGGCGTTGATCGCCAGGGTGCCCGCTTCGATGCCGGCCTGCTTGGCATCCTCGTAGAGCATGCCGGGGTTCTCGTGCTTGAGGCTGGTCGCGGTACTGTAGGCCACGCCGGCGGCGGTTGCGAGGGCGCTTGCCGCGACATCGTTGTTGACGTAGCGCCGGACCAGGATCGCCAACGTCGCCGGTACCAGCACGTCGAGCGTGGGCTTCAGGATCCCGAACACCCAGCGTACCGCATCGATCAGGCCGGTGCCGGTGGCGGTGAGCGCGTCGTGCGTGGTCGAGAGGATGTCCATGGGTGCTACTCCTGGGTGGGGGTGGACAGGGCGCGGATGACGCCGAGGGTCAGCGCCTCCCGGCGACGGACCAGGTCCGGCAGCTGCGCCCACGGCAGCAGATGCGGATCCCGCTTGGTGGCGAGGTCGAAGACGGCGGCGTGCGTCCAGCCCGCGTCGCGCTTGTCGTGCGCCCAGCTGACGTGGAGTTCGGCGGCGGTCGCGCCGGGGGTCGCGAGGGCGACCTTCACGCCGCGGACGGCGTTCTCGCGCTGCCAGCCCTCGAGCGCGAACCAGCCCTTGACCGTGAGGTCGCGGTTCACGGCGCACAAAGCGCGGTCGGCATCGTGCGCGATCTGCGCGATGTATTTGGGATCCATGAAGACGACGGCTCCGGGTTCGGAGCCCATCACCGCGGCTGGCTGGTTCCCGCGGCGAGCGCTGCTCGTCCGCCGCGGCGAGCGCTGCTCGTCCGCCGCTGAAGCGCCGGTTAGCGGTCGAGCGGCTGCAGCACCTGCAGACGCACCGGCGGCAGCTCGACCACCAGCGGCCACATGCTGGTCTCGCGCAGGTGGATCGTGCGGCTTTCCTCATACAGTCCAGGCGGCGTGCCGCTCGGGATGTCCTGCCAGACCACCTTCGGCCCGCAACGGTGGTCGGCAGGGCGGCTCACGATCTCCCGCGCCGGAGCCGCCGGCACGTTCGGGCCGCCGCCCTCCGCCACGCGCTCGAATTGGAACACGGCCCTGGCGGTGACGCCGGCGGCGAGGCACCCGGTCGAGCGCCAACCGAACGTATCGCCGGCATGTGCGCTGGTGATCGGCTCGCCGGGAATGAATGTCCCGTCCGGCCCGATGACGGGCGCGAAGGGGCCTTCCACGCCCTGGTAGGTGTAGTAGTCGCGGGGATCCCCGTAGCGGATGCGCACGCCGTGATACGCGCCCAGCACGGTCGTGCAGGCGAGGAACAGCGTCGTGAACCGCTTGAGGTCACCCCAGGCGAACTTCGCCACGGCCTTGGTCTGTGCCACGCGGTCCATCAGCCACCGACCCTCCAGGCCCCGCTTGAGACGAAGTGTCCGTCCACGCTGTCCCGACCGGGCGGAAGCGCGTGTGTGGCCCGCCACTCCTCGGCGCCAAGCCGGACCGCATGATAGCCCGCCAGGACCACGAAGCAGGCCAGCAGCACCAGTCCGGCGCGGCCGAGGTCGCGCAGCGCGCAGCGCGCCACGATGGTGGCCTGCTGCGCGCGGCTCACGGGTGCGTCCCCGGGACCTGCAACCCGGAAGCGAGGGTATGCAGGTATTCCAGGGCTTTCAGGCCAAGGAAGCCCAGAACGCCGCGCCATGCCCATTTGCTCAACTCCTCGATAATGCGGCGCCGAACCGTGAGAAGCGCCGCGGCAAGCGCAGTCTGCGCAACGGCGCGCGCCTCCGCGATGGCTTTCACGACGACCGCTGCGGGTAGGCCTTGCAGCGTCTGGCCATGCTCCATGGTCACAACGCAGTGCCGCTCCAGCAACGCCGTCAGCGTGTCCAGCCGGGACGCGAGGACCTCGAGCTTACCCGCCAGCGCTGCTTCGGCTGCTCCCGTGCGTCGCTGGTATGAAAACATCGATCACGTTCCCGTGGTTGCCCGACCTCCGTCCGGAGGCGTGGTTTCCGGGTCGAGCGCCGACAGGAGAGAGCTACTGGTTGCCCACCTGCAGCAGGGCGCGGCGATGCAGCTTGCGCCCACCCTGCGTGTGGACGATGACGCCGATCTGGTAGCGCCACTGATCGCGGCCGCCCGAGAGCCAGAGGGTCACCAGCTGGCCGCTCCAGAGGACCGAGGCACAGGCGAGATCGGGCGCGGAACTCGGCGGGGGCTCCGCGAGGTTCGCCACCTCGATGATCACGGGCTCGACGGCGATCACCACGTCGTCGCTCGGCAGCGCCTCGGCGAAGCTCACGGTGAAGTCCGTGACATCGTCGGGATCCTTTGGCATCGGCAGCTTGGGGATCGACATACGCGCGCTCCTAAACGATCACCGTCCGCCCCTCGAAGGGCGTGGGCCGGGTGTAGGCCAGCACCCCGGCCGTCGGAGCAGGCGAAAGACTGGTGACCCGCGCAACCGTGACGCCCGTGAGCTGCGTCGCCGCGCCGCTGCCGCGCGCCGGCAGCGTGCTCGCGAGACCGCGCGCCAGGGTCGGCGCCCTTGCCTGCCCGGTGCCGCGCGGCGCGCTGGTCGCAGCTGCCGCCGCGGCACGGCTGCCCGCCTGGGACCGGGCGGAGGCGGTGCCTCCGACCGTTCGAGCCGCTGCCCGGGCCGCCACAGGCACGCCGCCGGCCTGGCCGGCTGCCGTGACCGTCGGGGTTGCGGTCCGCGCGGTTGCCGCCCCCACGATGGTCTGTGGCTGCGCGCTGCCCTGCGCCGAGGCGCGCGGCGCACCGGTGAGTACGGCGCTGCGTGAGGCGACAGCCGATGCTGTGCCGGCGGATGCCGCACGGGCGGCCTGGACAGGAGCGGCAGCACGGGCCGTTGCCGCCGACGCGCCTCCGGTGGCGCTCGCCCGGGCAAGCGCGATCGCGACGGCCGTCCGGCTGGTCGTGCCGGCCGCGGTGCCGGCCACGGCCGCGCTCGCCGCTTGCGTGCGGGCCGTCGACCGCGCGCTCGCCGGCGTCGATCCACGCGCTGCGGCCGATGGAGGAGCGGTCCGTGCGGCGGTGGTTGCCACCCCGGGCACGATGGGGCTGGCGCCGATCGCCCGCACGAAGGCCGAGGGCGCCGTGACGGCCACGCGGCCGGCTGCGGCCGATGTGGCGCCGTTCGCGCTGGCGCGCCCGGCTGCCAGGGGTGCGCTGGCCCGGCCATTGGTGCCGGCCGAGGTCCCGGCGGCCGCGGCGCGCGGCGCCTGCGAAGCAGCGACCGAGCGGCCGATTGCGGGCGCCGCCCCGCGCCCCGCAGCGGAGGGGGCGAGGGTTCGGGCGGCGACGCTGGCGACGCCAGGCACCACCGGGCTTGCTCCGACTGCCTGCGCGCGGGGGCCGAGCGCCGTGGCTGCCGCTCGCGCCGAAACCGCCGACGTCCGCCCGACGGCAGCGGCGCGGGCGGACGCAAGGATCGCGCTGGCGCGGCTGTTCGTCCCTGCCGACGTGCCTGCGGCGGTGGCGCGGGGCGCAGCCGAGACCGCCGTCGCCCGAGCGGCGGTCGCGCTGGCAACCGAGGCGGTTGCGCGAGGCGCCAAGGTGGGAGCCGTGGCCTGGCGGACGCTGGTGGGGCATGCACCCGTCCCGGCAGCTCGGCCCGCGGTGGTTGCGCCGCTGACGCGAACTGCAGTTGGACCAGATCCTGCAGCTGCCGCCCGGGCAGCGGCGGTCGTGCCTGAAACGCGGGCGGTTGACGGGCTGGCGGCTGCCGCCGATGCCCGGGCGGCGCTGGTTGCGCCAGCGGCGCGCGCAGATGAAGGGCTGGCACCTGCGGCAGCGGCGCGAGCGGGCGCGCTGCGCGCAACCGCCGCCGCCTTCGTGACCTGAAGGCTGCGGGCCGTGCCGGTCGGCCTTGCGGTCCTCGCGGTTGCCCGGGCCGCAGCAGGCACGCCAGCTTGGGCGGTGGCTTGCGGGCCGGTTGTGCGCGCGACTGCTCGCGCCTGCGTTCCGGTGCCCGTGCTGGCGCCGCTGCTGCCGAGGGGAGCGCCGCCAACCGGGGAACCGCCAAACATCGCTCAGTCCTCCACTCAGCCGGCTCGGTATTCTTGAAGCACCTCGGCAGCGGTCAGGGCGACATTGCGAAGACGGACAAATTGCACCTGGCCGTTGTTCTGCGTCGCGCCATCGGCGCGGCGGCCGACCCCGGCAGCCGCGCCGGCGTTGTTGGCGACGCTGTTGTCGCCGTTGTTGTAGCTCGATCCGACCGTACCGGACGCTGTGCCGTTCAGATAGAACGTGGCGCCGGTATTTCCGGCCGGCAGCACCGCGGCAAGGTGCTGCCAGACACCAAGCGCCGGGGGCGTGGGGGAGGCGTAGATGCGGAAGCTACCAGGGCTGCCGCGGCACACCGTGAAGACGCCACTGCTCTGTGAGAGATAGGAGTCGATCGGTTGCGGGGCATTGCTGGCGCACTTCGTCAGCAAGCCCTGATAGGGACCAAAGTTGGGCACGTTGACCCACATGCTGAGCGTCACGTCCCCGGACAGCTGATCGAATGCCGCGCCATTCGGAATGACGATAGACCCGCCAGCTGCGAAGGAGATGGCCGACCCGCGTGTGCCCGTGGCCCAGGCCGCACCACCGCTCAGTGTTCCGGCCAGCCCCGCAACCGTCTCGCGCGCGGTCGTGCCGGAGCCGTCATTGAGCGGCCAGGCTGCAACCAAGCCCCGTGTCGGCACGACGGGTGCGGGCGCGGGTGGCGGATTGTAGAAGGCCGCGTGGAACAGCATCAGCTATAGGTCCAGCGCTTGACGGCGCTGACGCCACTCACGAGCGGCCGCAGCAGAGCCGCCACCTTCGGGCCGATGATGGCCTGGTTGTTGGCGCCGCCGGGATGCACGTTCGGCGTGTCGATCCCGAGCGCGTTGTTCTGGATGCCCGTGGTGGAGACGAATGTGACGCGCCCCGGCGCGCTGCATCCCGCCTGGGCTGCCTGCAACGACGCCAGGTCCGACCGCGCGAAGGGGTTCAGCAGCGCGATCTTCGCGGCCGGGCACGCGGACAGCAGCCCGTTCAGAACGCCCGTGACCTGGCTGGTCATCGAGGTCGAGCCGTCGTTGAAGCCGTGGTTCAACACGATCAGGTCCGGCTGCGGCGTCCAGCTCCGCGCCACGCCCGCCGCGAGCGACGCATAGGACGTGCCGAATACCGGCACGTTGGCGTAGGCCGCGGTATAGCCGGTGCCGCCCCAGCCGATCACGCCGATCTCCGCGCCCAGCAGCCGGCCGAGCGCGAACGCCCAGCCCATCATCGCGTCGTTGCTGTCCGGCGTGTTGGCGCCGTCTTGCTGCTTCACCGTGCGGATGCCCTCGGTGATGCTGTCCCCGAACACCAGGATGGTGAGCGGCGCCCGCACCGGCGCCACCACGGCACCGCCGGGCGCGAGCGTGAGGCCCTTGAACACGATGGCGGTGGCGGCCGGGGCGTTCCAGCGGTTCAGCAGCACGCCGGCGTCGCTGTCCATGGATTTGAACACGACCTCCAGCAGGTGATACGGCACCGTCTGGCTGCCCTGCGTGGCCGCAGGGATCGCGCAGGCGATGGTGCTGGCGACGGGCGCCAGGGTCCACGGCCCGTTGTCGATCCGCCACCAGATCTGCGACAGCGGCGTGCCGTTGTTTGTCACGTCGAAGTTGAGCGTGCAGCTTGCGCCGGAGAACAGGGTGTGGACGTAGGCGCCGGGGTTCCACGCGGTGGCGGCCCCGGCCAGCACCTGCCAGTTGCCGGGCGAGTACAGCAACGCCGGATCGTTCGGCGCGATGGCGGTGCCTGTGACCGCGCCGGTCTTGCTGTCGGCGGTGGTGCCGTCGAGGTGCCACAGCGCCGCGAGGTTCGCCTCCGACCCGGCATAGGCGGCCGCCGGCGGCGTGAAGGCGCCGGTGTAGCGGATGCCGGTCCAGACCGCGGCCTCGTCGATCGCGCCGTTCCAAGGCGTGCTGAACCCATCGAAGTTCCGCAGCGTGATGCCGTGGGTGTAGGTGGGGTTCGTCGCAGCAAGTGCCGTGCTGCTGGACTGCTGCAGCACGCCATCCAGCCACAAGGACGAGCCTCCGGGCCCCGCGCATACCGCGACGTGATGGAACACGCCGATACCGCCGGACAGCGCACTGCCCGTGAGTTGGACTTGCCCGTTCTGATACGTGCCGATGAAGGCAACCAGGGCCCCGTTCATCGTGCCGAACCACACGCTGTCGGTGTTGCCCATCGCCGCGAACGCGCCGCTGCTGGTGATGGGCGCGCTGATCCACGCCTCGACCGTCCATCCCGTGCTGGCCAGCAGCGCCGCGCCCGTGGTGGCGTAGCCGCCGGTCAGCGCCTGGCCGAACTTGCCCGTGCCGTAGGTGAGCGTCGAGCCGCCGCCGGCGCTGAGATCGTTCGCCACTTAGTAGCTCCCGAACCAGGTCACGCCCGCATCCGGCGTGAAGAACATGAACACGTCCATGCTGCCTGCAGCCGTGTTCGGCGTGGGTGCGGCGCCGCCCGCCCACTTCACGCCTGCGGGCAGCGTTGCCACCCGCCCGGCCGTCGCATCCTGCCGCAGGAACAGCATGATCGACTGCACCTGTCCGGCCACGCCCCCCGACAGGCTGAACGTGCAGCTGGCGGTCAGCGTCACGTCATACGCGGAGCTGCCGCCGTTCGGTCCGCCGGGCGCGGCCAAGGTCTGTGCTGAGCCCGAAGCGGCAACCACCGTCACGGTGAGCGGTGACGGTGCTTGCGCGAGGGCTGAGAATGCACTGGCAGTTGCGGAGAGTGAGATCGTCGTACCGGCCTCTCCGGTGAGGCTGAGCAAGGCGCCGGTGCTGCTGTTGCCGAGGGCGCGCGAGATCGTGCCATCGGCATTGTAGGTGCCGGTTCCGGTTTCCCAAGGCCCGGATGGCACCTCGATCGCATAAGGGAAGGTGGAACCGGCTGTCACGCCAGCAGCAGCAAACGTCTGGTGCCGGACCGCCGCACCCGAGACGGTGATCGCCCCCGTCCCGATGGTGGCGGTGGTTTCCCGCACCCGGTCCTTCAGCACCAACGCCATCGCCGCCCTCCCCTACTGTCGATCGGCCTAGGCTTCGTCGACCAGGAAGCTCGAGCACGTGACCGGCGCGCCGGCCGTGATCGTCGCCGGCACCAGCTGCATCGAGCCCGTGCCGCCCACTGCCGACACGTCGACGTCCAGCACGGCCACGTCCGCCGACGTGGTCAGGCGGCAGTAGCCGGGCGTGCCGGTGTTCGCGGCCGAGCTGTCCTGCGTGATGGCGGAAGCCTGCAGCACGACGCCCAGAACCGCCGTCGGCGCGCCGGCCGCGGTCGTGAAGCCGCCGCCCGTGAGCGTCACCGTCGGCGCGCTGGTGTAGCCCGTGCCGGGGTTGGTGATCGTGATGCTGGTGACCGCACCACCGGAGACGTTGGCCGCCGCCGCCGCGCCCGTGCCGCCACCGCCGCTGAACGCGACCGTCGGGTTGGAGGTGTATCCCGCGCCGCCGGCGCCGAGCACCAGGTTGTTCACGCCGGCGTTCACCACCGAGCCGAAGCCGCCCGCGTTGCCGAACAGTGTGGAGAGCAGCGTGCCGGTTGCGGCCGTGTCCGCGCTGGCCGGGATGGCGCCGCTGTAGATCTTCAGCTTGGCGCCGGCGCCAAGCGCCGTGTTGATGGCTGCCGCGCGGGCGGCCTTGGCGGCGGTGGTGAGGTTGAGAACGGCCATGGGTGCCTCCGGGATGAGGCGGCACCCATCGCCGGGGGTGGTTCCCGCAGCGAGCCTCGCCGCGGCGGACGAGCAAGCGCTCGCCGCGGCGGACGAGCAAGCGCTCGCCGCGGGTTAGGTCACCCCGGCGGGATCGGCCAGGTGATCGACGCGAGCACGTCCTGCACGCCCCCGATCGTCGTTGCGCCGGCGACCCGCATCTTGCTCGAGCGCCGCATCTCCTTGATGGCCGATCCCGCGACCGCCCAGCCCTGCATGACCAAGGTGACCTGCTGGGCGACCTGCAGCAGCGTCACCTCCGTGCCGACCTGGTGCAGCGCGTCCTTCTCGGCCGCGAGCCACGGATAGTCCGCGTCATGCAGCGGAGCCGTCGCCGCGAGCGCCCGGGCCGCATCGTCGGCGGTGGCCTGGTACTCGAGCATCTGCCCCGCGCCAGGGGTCAGGAACTGCAGCCTTGCCTGCTCGGCCTGATCGTCGATCAGCAGCGTGGCCGCGGCCTTGACCTGCGCCAGCGTGGCGCTTGCAGGCGTCGGCAACGGGATCGGCGACAAGATGCCGTTCAGCAGTCGGCACTGCTGCGGCAGCGCCGCCACCACGGTCTCGTATTGCTCCTTCGTCACGGCCGTGGCGCCGGTCGGCACCGTCACCGCGATCCCGTGATCCGTGATCGTGCCGTCCGTGGCGATGCGGACGTAGTAGGCGTTGGGGGATGTGCCGCTCATCGATGGCGTCCTTTGTCACGCATGCGCCGCGACCTTATTGCCGCCGCCGGCAACAAGCTCGCATTCGTCGAGGTAGGCGCGCCACCGCACCCGCGCCTGCGGACCGATCCAGATCTGCGCGCGGCACATCGCGGCCGGCGGCTGCTGACGCACGTTGCACGCGACGATCCGCACCTGATCCTCGCCCAGCAGCGCCATGAGTTCGAGCCACATTGCCTGCGGCATGGGTGTGAAGTCGCGATAGACCCACCCTTCCAGCGGCGCGGGCGGCCCCATCCGCAAGAAGGGCGCCGCCTGGCTCTCCCGCATGAAGCCCGCGAGTGTCGGTGTCGGGTCGTTCATGCGACGGCCTCAGGCATCGTCGCCAGCGGCTGGGCCACGTTGATCGCGGTGCCGCCGCTGCTCAGCTCCTCCGCCCAGCACTGGCAGGATGCCAGCCCGTTCAGGAAGCCCAGCCGCGAGGCGATCTCCCAGAGCCCTTGGGGGCTGGGGACCGCGCCCGTGCGCTGAACGCTCATGCTCATGTGACGCACGGTGCCGCAGGGGTGCTTCGTCTCGAGCGAGTAGGTCACGAAGAACGGAAAGGGACCTGGGATCATGACGGTGCGGGCGTTCATATCCTCCCTGTGCAGCAGCTCGCCCTGCTGCGTCTGCAGCCGCTCCTGCACGGATCGGATGTCGATCGGCGCGTCCGCGGCGAAGTTCCGCAGCTCGCGCAGCGCCTGCTCGACCCCCTCGTCGATTATCAACGGCGCGACCATCCGCGCGCCATCAACCGCCGTCTCCATGCCGATGCCCTCCGGTGCCGGCACGTCGCGGGCCGGATGGCCGAACCCTACACCAGGCCCGGCAGGGCGGAATACGCGCGGCGACCGCAGCGCACGTAAACCAGGGCCGTCCCGCTTGCCTTACGGCTTCACCGGCCAGGTGATCTCCAGCGGATATCCCGGCTGCTCCGTCAGGCCGCGCAGCGCCGTCCGGTAGTCGCGCCAGCGCTGCACCACCTCCGCCGAGAGCGGCGCGTCGGCCAGCTGCGTCCAGTCGCTCTCCGCCAGGAGCCGGTTCCGGCTCAGGCGCGCGTCGCTTGCCGCGATCAGCGGGTCCGGACCACGCTGGCGCCACTGCCCGTCCGTGAAGGTCCAGGTGCCGCCGGCGCGGATGTGTTCGAAGACGTGCTGCGACACCTCGACCGTGCCCGGCACCCGCTCCTGGTGCGCCGGGAAGCTTTCGTCCGCCACCTGCCCGACGCTCTCGACCACGCCGCCGTTGCCGAGCACGGCGAACCAGGTCATCGCTTCATGCTCATCACCGCCATCCTCACACCGGAAACCCCGCCTGAACCCGGGTCCGACGTGACCATCTCATAGGTGTAGTTCCCGCCCGGGGGCACCTCCACGTGGAAATCGTGCCAGACGCCGCCGCGGGGCGTCGCCCACGACGCGACCAGCACCCGACCGTCCGGGCCGGTGCGATAGAGGGCGACCGTGTATGGACTGCTCATCTGTTATCCTCCGAACCCGCCCTCGGGTCCGCCGTTCTGCTGTGTCGTGTCGTACTGGTCGCTCTCGAAGTAGGCCCGCAGGAACACCACCACGCCCGATGCGCCGGCCACCGTGTCCACCGTGGCGTAAAGCGTCCGGGACCCGCCGATGAACCGGCCGGTGAAAGCGACGGCGAGCTGCGACCCGGCGCCAGGCGCGATCCAGCCCGTCGGCACGACCAAGTTCCGGATGTTGGCCGTGTCGATCGTGGCCACGCCGATCTGCGCCGAGTTCAGCAGCGCGAAGTCGGCCGCGAGGTGGGATGCGTGCAACTGCCCGGCCGCGATCTGGTCCGCGCCGATCGCGCCCGCCTTCACCGAGCCGACCGTGAGGGTGTCCGCGTCGACCTCGTTGGCCGTCAGGCGGTTCGCGCCGACGAGGATGGCCTTCACGCTCGTGGCGGTCACCGTGGTGGCCGTCAGCGCCTGCACGAAGGCCGAGCCCGCAACCACGGTGCCGGCGTTGATCCGGTTTGCGTCCAGCGTCCCGGTCTTGATCATGCCGCCGTCGATGGTGGTGACGCCGCCCGGCACCCACTCGCCGACCACGGCCGCGCCCTGCGGCACGGCGCCCAGCATGGCCTTCGTCCAGGCCATGTAGGGCTGGAAGGCTCCGCCGTTCGGATTCCCGTAGCCCAGGATACGCAGCATCCCCGACACCGCGTTCGCCGGCGCGATCGCGATCATCTCGAGGCGGGTGTACTGGTTCTCCGCGAAAGCTCCGCCAGCCACGGCGTTGTTCATCACGGTCGGCCCGTAGCTGGTCGGCAGCACGTTGCCGCCGGCGTCGAACCAGATGATCACGATCTGCCCGACCATGTTGTTGCCGCAGGATACGAGGGCGGCTGCGGCGTAGGTCTTGCCGGCGCTCACCGCCACGCCGAACGAGGGTGCGACGCTGTTGCCGTGCCAGTCCCAGACGAAGTGCTGGACGCTGTAGATCGTCCCGGAGCCGACATACTGCGACCAGCCTGACCCGAACCCCGCGAGCGCATAGGGCGGGTTCAGCGAGGCGGCCGTGCCCATGCGGATCGTCGGGTCGGTCACGCCGGGCATGTTCGGGCCCTCGGTGAAGAAGACCCAGCCCTGCGTCCCTTGATCCGGGCAGGAGTTCCAGATGACGTTGCTGGGCGAGCCGAACGCGGCCTTGGCGGCGGTGACGGCCCCGGCGGCCAGGGCGCCGGTCGTGACCTGCCCGGCGGCGATGTTGCCCGCCTGGACCGCGCCGACGGCCAGCTGGTTCGTGGCGATCGACTGCGACCGCACCATGCCGCCGTCGACCACTGTGGTGCCGCCGGGCGCCCACGGCATGGGTGCCGGGACGTTCGGCAGGTAGGTGCCGAGCCCCGCCTGCGTGAAGAAGAGGTAGGGGTTGGAGCCGGAGCTTGCGCCCTGGACCGATTGCGAGATGGGGAGGTTCCCCATCCGCATCATCAGCGTGCACAGGACGGCGCCGGCCGGTACGGCACTGCGCACAAACAGCTGGCGGTAGTTCGCGAGCGTGTTGCCCGTCAGCGATGGCGCAAAGCTCTGCGCGCCGGTCGAGGGCGCGCTGATGAGCACCTGGTTGGCGCTGCCGTCGACGCCCACGAAGAGCAGGAACAGCTCGACGGAGCAGCGGTGCGTGTTCACCTTGACCTGGGCTTCCATCAGGTCGCCCGGGGTGCAGGGCACGGCGGCGCCCCAATAGGTCTCGTGCACCCCGTCGAACTTGTAGACCGAGCCGTCGGCACCATTCAGCGGCGCCCACGACACGTCGAGGAGCTGGCCCGCCGGCAAGGACGCTACTGTCACGATGCCCGTGCCGAAGCCGGCCAGCGTGTAGGGGTTGCCAGGCGGCGAGGCGGTGACGGCCGACATCCACCCGGAGCCGGACAGCGTGCAGCACCCGTTCCAGATAAGGTTCGTGGGTGACCCCACGGAGAGCTTGGTGCCGTCGATCGCGCCGGCGCTCACGGTGCGCGCGACGACGGCGCCGGTCTGCAGCATGCCGCCGGAGACCTGCGTGACGCCGCCCGGCTGCCAGGGCTGCGGCTGGGCGCCCTGCGCGATCGTGACCGGCGTGGAAGGGCCCAGCAGCGCCTTCGTGAAGAACACGTACGGGGTGGAGCCGGCCGGCCCGGCCGGAATGTCCGCCCCGTTGTCGTTCAGCCCGTCGATCATCATGCGCGCGCGCACCGCGCCGTCCGGCACCTGGCCCTTGCACCAGCTGAAGCCGTACTGCGCGATCTCGGAGCCCCCGATCGGCCCCGCGACCCTGCCTCCGATCGCGCCGGCGCCGACGGTCGCGCCAGCTGCGGTCACGAAGTCGATGCGGACCCGCGCGAAGCAGCGGTGTGCCGCGAGGTAGGCCGACGCCTCCCACCAGTCGCCGGCGGTGCATGGCACGCCGTTCGTCGCGTCCGGATCCCACGCCACGAACATGGCCTGCCCAACCGGCAGGCTGGGCGCCTTGACGCACCCGGATCCGAGCCCGGCGAGGGCATAGCTCCCGGCGGCCATGCCGTCGCCCGTCACGGAGCCGAGGGACGAAGCGACGGTCGACAGGTTCGCCCACCCGGTCGCGGTCGACGGGCAGGTCGCGTTCCAGATGACGTTGGCGGCGGATGCGACCGCCAGCTTCTCGAGGGTTGCCGCGCCCGCCGCCAAGTTGCGGGTGACGACGGTCTCCGTCTTGATGAGACCGCCGCCGATCGAGGTGATGCCGCCAGGCGCCCAGGGCGACACCTGCGTCGCGTTCGGGACCGTCTTGCCGAGCCCCGCGCGGGTGAAGATGCAGAACCCGTTCGCCTGCCCCGGCTGCGGGCTCGCAAGCCGCAGCACCATGGTGATCTTGCTGGCGCTCGATGGCACCTGCGCGATCAGCGAAACCGGCAGGAACGGAGCGAGCCCTCCCTGCAGGGCCGCCGCCGGCGCGGTCTGCTGCGGCACCAGGTTGCTCGGCGCGCTGTAGCCCACGACCGTGCCGTCCGTCCGCTGGAAGGCGAGGTAGAGCGAGGCCTGGCTTGCCACCGGCAGGACCAGCATCTGGGCTTCGTAGGTCTCGCCCGGCGCGCAGGAGACCGGCGCCCAGGCGAGGTCCACGTAGCCGCCCACCGGCAGCGACGTGTCGATGGTGCCGCATCCGTCCGGGGTCTGGTAGCTGGTGCGGATCGAGGCGCAACTGCCGAGGTTGGACGCGATGGCGCCGCCGCCGGCGGTGTAGGACCAGCCTTCCGCGGTGACGGCGCAGCAGCTGTTGCTGACGATGTTCGAGCTGTTGCCGACGGCCAGCTCGCGCGTCCCGATCTGGTTCGCCTTGATCACCCGGGCGTCCAGCGAGTTGGTGCGCACCGCGCCGCCCGAGACCTGCGTGAGGCCGCCCGGTGACCAGATCGAGATCTGCGAGGCGTTCGGGACCGTCTGTGCGAGCAGCGCCTGGCTGAACACCAGGAACTGGCCGGCAGCCAGGCCATTGAGCATGCGCACCGTCAGCGACGCGAAGGCGCTTCCGGCCGGGGCCGTCGCGATCAGCGCCAGCAGCACGTATTTGTCCAGGGTGCGGGCGCCCTGCCCGGTATCTGTGGCGCCGGAGGAATTGGTGCCGGTGCTCGAGCCGATCGGCGTGCCGGCCGCGTCGTACCAGCTGATCAGCAGCTGCCCGGTGCAGCCGGCCGCAACGACGCGGGCCTGCGCCTCCCAGGTCTGGCCGGGCGTGCATGGGACGCCCTTGTAGCCGTCCTGCGGCCACCAGACGGCATCGACGGACCCGGCGCCGATGTTCGCGGCGCTGGACAGCAGCCCGGAACCGTAGCCGGCGAGGTGCAGCGCGTCCGTGTCGCCGGTTGCGGCGAGCACCCCCGGCGTCGCGCCGTTCACGAGTGTCCAGCCGTCGAACGAGCCCGTGCAGCAGCTGTTCCAGACCACGTTGTTGGACGTGCCGAAGGCGGCTTTGTCCGCGGTGACCTGCCCGGCGGCGATGTTGCGCGCCAGCACCGCGTCCGTCTTCAGGACGCCGTTGCCGACCGTGGTGAGGCCGCCCGGTGCAAAGGGGGAGGGTTGCGTGGCGCCGGGCACCGTGAGGCCCAGCAGGGCCCGCGCGAAGAACATCGCGCACGTCTTGGCGGCGCCGCTGTTGTTCCAGAGCCGGATCCCCATGCGCACGCTGGCTGCGAGCACGGGCGCCTGCGCCAGCACGTAGTTCAGGTGGTAGACGGAGAGCGTCTGCTGCTGGCCGGCGCCCGGCTGCCCCCCGGCATAGTCCGTGTCGGGTGCGGCGCTCTGGCTGACGCCGGCCGAGGTGCCGTCGGCCTTCAGCCATTGCAGGAACACGTATCCGGTGGCGTTGATCGGCAGCAGCATCGCCTGCGCCTCCCACCACTCGCCGGGGTTCACCGCATGGCCGTAAGCCGTCTCCGGGGTCCAGAAGGTGTCGAGTGTCGCGCCGGCCGCCAGTGCGGCGCCGAAGGTGGCGTTGCCGTCGGTCAGCGCCCAGCCCGGGTTGACGATGGACGCCGGGTTGACGCCGACGCCGACGCCCTTCCCTGCCCAGCCCTCGCCGGACAGCTGGGGGCTCGGATTCCAGATCGCGTTCGATCCGCCGCCCACGCTCAGCTCCCGCGTGGTCACGGCGTTGGCGACGAACTTGTCGCCCGTCAGCGTGTTCGCGACGACGTTCCGGGCCGAGACGCTGTTGGTGCGCAGCTGGCCGCCGCCGATCGAGGTGACGCCGCCCGGGGTCCACGGCAGCAGCGCCACCGCATTCGGCACGGTGCGGCCGAGCTGCGCGCGCGTGATGAAGGCGCTGAGGTTGCTCGTGACGCTGCCGCTGTTCCGGAATCGGATGATCAGGCCCACGGCGACGGTGCCGGACGGGGCCACGCCCTTCGCGCCGATCGTGCTCCAGGAGGAGAGCGCCTTGCCGTTGGGCGGCGGCACATATGTGGCTGGGCCGCTGGTCGGGGCGGAGGCCAGGCCGCCATCCGCCCGCGCGAAGATCAGGATAACCTCGACCGCGCCGTTCTGCGGCAGGTAGGCGGCCTGCGCCTCCCAGCACTCGCCGGGTGCGCAGGGGATCGGGGCGTCGTACGCGATCCCGGTCCCGGACAGGCCGTTGGTCCAGTAGACGTCGGCGACGTCGCCGGGTGCGATCGACGTGGTGACGACGCGGGCTGCGCCATCCGGGGTCGGCGTGTAGTTCACCTCGTAGGCGGTGCCGATCACCGGCGTCACCTGGTGGGGGCCGACGTTCCAGCCGTCTGCCGAGACGGTGAAGCAGCTGTTGCCGATGACGTTGTCGGGACTGCCGAACGCCGCCTTCTCCGCGGTGACCGCCCCGGCCGCGATCTGCGAGGCCACGAACTGGCCGGCAACCCGCGCGGCCATCAGGCCCGACACCTGCTGTGAGGTGAGCGGGTCCACATCCCTCAGCAGCGAGGCGGGGACCGTGGTGAGCTTGGTGCCGTCGAGCGGGCCGAGGAGCCGCGCAGCACTGACGCCGGCGACGGCGTTGCCGGTCGCCGGGTCGATATCGATGATGGAGCCGCCGCCGATGGTCGCCTGCAGCAGGTTGCCCTTCACCTGGGAGCCGGGGACGGTGCCGAGCAGGCGCGCGGTGCTGACGCCCACCACGGAGTTGCCCGTGACGGGATCCACGTCGTAGACGCGCCCGGCCAGGACCGCCGCGTTGTTGAGGGTGCCGGTGACCTTGTCGCCGACGAGGGAGGCGATCTTGTCGCTGGTGATGGTCCCGGCCTGGATGCCGGCCAGCAGCTGCTGCGTCTGCTCCGCGGTGAGCGAGCCGGAGATCGAGGACTGGTTGATGGCGCCGATCTGGTCGGCGGTGAGCTTGCCCGAGCTGTCCGGCACCAGCGGGATGAACGCGACCCAGACCTGGTGCGTGCTGTCCCAGGTGTAGAGTTTCTGGTCCGTGGTGTTGAAGACGAGCTGCTTCTCGTGCGTGCCCGGGGTCTGGAGGTTCGAGACGATTGTGGGCGCGCCGCCGAGCAGGGCCTGCGCATAGACCGCGGTATTGCGGATCGCCTCCTGCAGGTTGTCGGTCAGGTAGTAGGTCGTGAGCGCCTTGACCGGCCCCACGAAGGCGCCCGGCACCAGCGTCGTGTTGATGGCCCGGATCCAGTAGGCCCAGGCCTTGTCCGGGCCGAGCACGTCTCCGGCGTCGTGGAACGAGGTGCCGTCGATCGTGGCGAGCAGGCTGGCGCCGTTCGCGGCCGGGGTTCCGACCGGCGTGAAGCCGCCGAACTGGAACGGGTGCGACCCGTTGCCCGGCGCCGGCGCGCGCCACAGCTCGTAGTGCAGCACGTCGCGCGCGAGGCCGCGGCTCCACTTCAGGTCGACCGACATGGCGCCGCCCTGCGCCGTGAAGCCTGTGACCGTGTCGGGCGCGTCGGCCAGGCCATCGACCAGGACCGGGGGACTGTCCACCCACACGCTGGCGCGCCCGTCCCGGCCGGCGGACCGCGCGCCGAACACATAAGTGCCGAGCTGGAGGCCGTCGAAGTCGAAGTTGCCGCCCAAGCTGGCGCCGTATCTCTCCTCCGGCCCCACGGCCCGGAACTGCACACCCGTAAGCCGCGGATCGCTCGCGGGCATGCACGAGACGGTCGTGCGCACGAGCGTCGTGGTGCCGACGCCCGCGATGTAGTCCCGCGCGAACACGTTGGTGGGCGGCGGCAGCGGCGTCGCCAGCAGGTCGCCCAGCACGGAGTAGGGCGTGGCATCGAACTGCAGGCCGTATTCGACCCGGGCGTACTTGTTCGGGTCGTGGTTGATGCCTGTGACCGCGAAGGTGCCGCGCTGCGGCTCGGCCACGGCGACGATGCGGAACTGCCGGGCCGAGACGGCGCGCAGCCCGTCGGGGCCGTGCGGGCCCGTGGGACCCACGCTCTGAATGATCCAGGAGGTGTTCGTGTCCGGCGCCTGTGAGAACGGCGCGGTCATGAGCGCGATCGAGTTGCCGCCGTTGAGGCCGGTGACGACCTGCATGCTGTTGACGGTGCGCGTCTCGAGCGTGCCGTCCGGCAGCACGATCGAGAGCGTGTAGGTGTATTCCGGGGTGGTGGCGATGACGCGGTCGAGGGGGATGGAGGTGGTGCTGGGGAACGAGCCGACGCGCCCGCCGGTCGAGTAGCCGATGAATGCGGGGTCGCTCACGAAGGCGACGTCGCCAGGCCGGACCCGCAGGTGCTCCATGCCGGTGCGGCAGCTCACCGTCTCGTTCTGGTGCTTTTCGGTCTCGAGCAGCCATTTGCCGAGACGGCGCGCGAGGCCGCGCGAGGTGACCCCGAAGGCGTGGACGTCGGCCGGAACCTGGCCGAGCGTCACCACCGCGTCGAAGTCCTCCACCACCTCGATCGCGGTCTGGTAGGAGTTGGCCGGGTCCTGCCAGGCGACGCGGACGACGGTGTGGCGCGTCTTGAGGCTGGTGCCCTCGTAGACGAACTCGCCGTCGATGACGTTGGCCTGGTTTATTGCCGCGGTGGGGTAGGCTGGCATGTCGGCGGACACGACCACGCGCCCCGCCCCCCAGTAGCTCATGCCCCGGAAGGCGCTGACCATCGACTGGATGACGCGGTAGGCGTCGTCCTGCGTGGCCATGGACACGTTGAGCGCGTAGCGCGGCTCGAGGATGTCCACGCCTTGCCCGTCCTTGAACCCGGACGGGATCATGCCATCGGCATACTGGCTGATCGGGAACAGGTCGTAGCGGGAGCCGGCCAGCACCCGCGCCGGCAGGGCCATGCCATACCGGTTGTTCGAGAACATGTCGTAGAGGCACCAGGCCGGGTTCGACGTGACGGCCGGCTTCCAGCTGGCGCCGTCCCAGGTGCCCATCGACGTGCCGGGCCCGGACGTGGCGTAGGCCCGCGCCACAGGGTCGTAGTTGAGCGGCACCTGGCACACGATGCCGTCGATCTCGTAGGCCCGGCTGGGCAGTTGCGACCCGAAGGCGGCCGCATCGATCGTGAGCGCGACGTAGGCGGTGTTCGGGTAACTCAGCTGGTGGTCGGTGATGAGGCCGACCGCGTCGAAGTAGAGTTCGCTGTGGTCGTTGACCGTGAGGTCGTCGGGCGAGGCGCGGGTGAGCCGGATGTCCCAGCTGGTGGCGCGCGAGGGGTCCGTGGCGCCGGGCAGGTCGAAGCGGTAGGAGCGCTGATAGGGGCTGACGCATTTCTGCCCGGCGAACTCCTCGCTGATCACGCGTTTCCAGTTCCCGCCGGTCGGGCGCACCTCGAAGTAGAAGTCGAGGTTGGGTCCGGCCTTCAGGTCGCCGGTCCTGGGATCCTGGGACAGAAGCGTCGGCAGGCGGATGGTGACGCGCGCCGCAGTGGCGGTGGCGCTGTTCACCGTGACCGTCTTGGGTGCCTGCTGCTTGACCAGGAACGGCAAGCCGATATCCGCGCCGAAGGTCTGTTCGGCCGCGGGATACCCGGCTACGGGCGCCTGGTCGGGGTAGCCGAGCCGGACCTCCCAGGTGACGCCCTGGAAGTTGTAGGTGCCGTCGCGGGCCTGCAGCGGCGTGCCGTTGAAGAAGATGGACTTGGCGCCGTCGACCAGGCCGCCGATCGGTCCCTCGGACAGCACGTCGATGATGCGGACGATGGCATTTGACCGCAGCGTGTTGGGCGCCTCCTTGGCGCCCCCGCCGGCGCCCCCACTCTTGCCGCCGCCGCCTGACCCGATGGCGCCGGTGTCGAAGGGGCCGATCTGGCCGGCGCCTGTCCCGGCCGAGCCGGCCGGTGGCAGGCCCGTGTAGTCCTCGGCCGAGTAGCCGAACGACGCGATGACGGAGCCGACGCGCTGCCGGCCATAGACCACGGGGATCGGCGTCCCCTGCTCGGCGGAATTCGTCTGGCCCGAGAGGCCGAAGGACGCCTTCGGGTCGGCCTGCGTCGAATTGTTCTTGGGCTGCGGGCTCAGCATCTGCGAGATGCCGGAGAGCAGCAGGGATGCGCCGAAGAAGGCGACCGACGTCAGGGACACGGTGACGGTGCCGAGTGCGCCGAGTTCGAGCGGGACCGATGCCCCTCCCGTCACCACGGCGGCGGCGATGGAGGCGATGATGATCACGGCGCCGAGGATCACCTTGCCGATGCCGCCGCTCTTCGAGCCGCGCGCGGCCGGCAGGAAGTGCAGTTCCCCCGCCCGGCCGATTTGCATGGTCAGCATGCCCTCGGACAGGGGCATGCCCTTCGCCACCGTCCCGCGGATCACCCGGTAGTGGCCGTCCTGGAATGCCTCCCTGAACCCGGGATGCAGCGCACACAGCGCGTGCGCCGCCTCGGCCGCCGTCCGCACGCCGAGCTGGTGCCGCCGGCCGAAGCGCTTTGCGAGCGCCCCGTGCAGCACCACCGTGGTGGTTTCCTCCGTGTGGGGCTCATACACCCACCTGCGCGGGTCAGAGCTGTGCATGGCGCAGCCAGCCCCGAACCATCTTCACCCAGCCGATCGCGGGCTCGATGCGCGACAGCCTGCCCTCGATGTGATGCATGAGCAGGTGGTTGCCGAGAAAGATGGCGGCATGGTTCGCGACCGGGTTGGCATCCGGCGTGCGGAACTGCATGAGCGCCACGTCGCCGGGCCGCGGGTCGTCGCGGTCCGCCTTCACGAACCCGGCCTCGGCGAAGTGCTGCGCGTAGAGGTCCTGGCCCGTGATCTTCCACCAGCCATCCGCCCGCGGGAAATCGGGGATCAGCAGCCCGTGCTCGAGGCGGAAATAGTCGCGCACCAGCGCCCCGCAGTCCCCGCGGCCGTCCGTGCCGGAGGGGCCGTGACGGAACTGCCGGCCGATCAGCGGCGGCGGCTCGATGCTGTCGCCCCAGAAGAACGGAACGCTCGCGACCTCGGCGTCGCACACGAGCAAGCCCCACGGCAGGTCCATGGCGCGTTGCGAGGCGATGTCGTGGGCGCTGGGCGCCTCCGGCCCGTCGGGATGGCTGTGCACGACCGCCAGCAGCTGGCCGGCCATCATGAGCTGGCCGCAAGCCTCGTTGCAGTCGAAGCTGGTGAGCGGGTGGGCGGCGCGGTTCTCGAGCGGCACGTAGCCCTGGGGCGTGATGGCGCCGCACGCCTCCTCCGGGTAGCGGGCGATCGCGTCCGCCTGGATCTCGGCGACCACCGCGGGATCGGGGCGCATCAGCCGGTCCGGACCTGGGCCACGCCCGGGAAGCCCGCGAACGGCTTGGTCGCGGTCTGGCCGTAGCGTGCGACGCAGCCGGTCAGCCGATGGCTGCACTGGTCCTTCGTGGGATCGGTCGTGCCCGCGTCGAACGCGTCATACATCGGCCCGCCGGTGTAGGGGCAGGTGCCGTAATGGAAGCTGCCGGCGGAGTACACGCGGTAGGTGAAGCCGCAGCTGTCCCGCAGCACCTGGCGCTTCGGCAGGCGGACGTTCTGCTGGTCGAAGGCGGCCGCCAGCTCGAACTCGACATAGGCCTTGGACTGATGGCTCTTCCGGTCCACGCGGAAGACGTCAGGCTCGAACACGGCGGTGGGGTCCGCCTCGGGCATGCCGTCCAGGAACTTGCGGAAGGTGCGCAGGCGGGTCACCTCGGCGCCGAGCAGGTCCGTGAACTGATAGGTCAGGCCGGCCGCGAGGCCGCTGATGTTGGCGATCTTCAGCTTGGGCCGGGGCAGCTTGCCCTGCCCGTTCCATTCGAAGCCGGAAGCCTCGATCGGCATGGGCGTGTAGGTCAGGCCGTTGAAGACCACCGGGCTCCCGCCGAGGGCGCCCGAGCAGAACAGCAGCACGTCTCCGGCGCCGGGCTGGCCGTAGATGTTGGTGAGCATCGTGGTGTCGAGCGTGTAGAGCTCCACCAGCGCGTCGGGGTCGAGCTTCTGCGCTTCGCGGATATGGGCGGTGGACATGGCCCGCAGGGCACCGGGCCTTGGTTCCCGAAGCCATGCGCGGCAGGATCGCCCGTGAAGGGACGGGATCGGCTCCGAGCCGCCGCGTCCCCGGCAACACGAAGGAGGCGGGCCATGATTTACTTGCTGGTGATCCTGTCGCTGACCAACAGCGCCGTCTTCGGGGGCTACTACGCCCCGGCCGTCGCGTCCTATCCCACGCTGCGCGCGTGCGAGCGGGCTGCGGCCCAGGTCGTGAAGAAGGCGAACGCCGAGGGCGCGGCGGTCAAGGCGTTCTGCCTAAACCCTGACATGCCGGACTGATCAGTAGATGTCGAACCGCTCCTCGAAGGTCGCGCTGAACCGGTCGTAGCCTCCGGCCGGCGCGCCCCGCTTCCACTGCTCGCAGTCCCACTTCCGCGGCACGGCCTCGCGCGGCAGCGTATAGAGGAAGCACTTGCCCGCGTGCGCGATCAGGAACGCCTCCATGTAGTTGGCGTCGGCGATGGTGCAGGCCTCCCACACCAGCGGGGCACTCTTCGCGACCGCATTCAGCCCGTCGAGGCCTGTCTGGCGGTAGCCGTCCCCGAACTTGTTCTTGATCGTGCGGACCGTGGACGAGGCCTCGAATCCGGAGCTGGGCGCGCGGGTTGGGGCGAAGGTGTCCATGGCCGCACCAGGTCGGCCGCTGGTTGCCGGGCCTAGTTGTAGAGCATGCCGCCGGGGCGCTTCTCTTCCGCCAGCTGCTGCATGATGGCGGCGCGCATGGTGTCGCTCAGCTGCTTCTGCATGCTGTCCAGCACGGCCGGGTCCATCTTGCCGTTGGAGCCGGTGACGCTGCCCTGGGAGTTGATCGAGATCGGCGCGTGGATGGTGATGGACCGCCCGCCGCCGCCGGACGCCACACCCATGTCGCCGTTCGGCAAGCGCTTCAGCGGCATGATGGCTTCGTCGCCGACCTCGCCGGCGACGTTGGACTGTCCCCCGGCCGAGAAGAAGTGCGTCGGCCGGTCGAGGATGCCGCCGGCGGAAAACATGCGGACGCCGCCCACGAAGGCGTTGCCGGCGGCGTTCGCATAGCCACCGCCCAGGGGAGAGGCTCCAAGCCCGCCGACGCCTGGCGTGCCCAGATCAGTGATGTTGCCGCCGTTGCCCCCGCCCGATATGCCAATCCCTGCCGAGCCCCCTGCGATGCCGACGCCTACCTTTGCGGCACCAAGCAGGGTGCTCAGCCAGTCGGAGCCTGCGTTCAGCAGCGGCTTCTCGGCCATCTTCAGCAGCAGCCCGGCCACGTCCTTCGTGAGGCTGCCCACCACGTCCCGGAACTTGCCGCCGTTCACGATGGCATTGTTGAAGGTGCTGAGGGCCGCGCTGCCGATCTCCTGGATGCCCTGGCGCACGTCCTCCTGCGCCCGCGCCGTCTCCTTCAGGCCCTGCTGATACTGCGCCTCGGCCAGGAAGGCATCCTTGTAGCCCTGGTCCGCGTTCGGGGCGCTCCGGTCGAGGTATTGCTGAGCCTGAAGCTGCGAGCGCGTCCGCTCCCGCTCGCGGTCGCTTGCGAAGACGCCGAGGCTCATGTCCGCCTCGGTGAGCGCGTCCTGCTCCCTCGAGCGGCCGACGCTCTGCGACAGGGTCCGGTTGTCGCCCGAGATGTTCTCGCCGGCCTTCTCCGCCTTCAGCTTCTGCAGCTTCGCCACCAGGTCGTCGACGGCGATGCCGGCCTTCTTGTAGGCCTCGATCTGACGCTCGAGCGGGGCCGTCTCCAGCGCGCGTTGCATCTCGGCCGCCTCGCGGGCGCCCAGCTGCCACGCGGCCGCGAGCTTCGTGTTGTCCTCGGTGGCGTCCCGGGACTTCCGTGCGCTGTCGACGATCGTGCCGGCCAGCGCGCCGGTCTCCTGCGCGTAGAGCTGCTGTCCCCGCAACTGGCGGTCGACGATGCCCACGCCGCGCTCCCGCTCCTCGTTGTCGAGCTTCGCCTCGATGCGCGCCTTCACCTCCGCACTCAGGCTTTCCGACTTCGCGGCGACCAGCCTGCGCTGCTGCTCGATCTCGACCCGGGCGCTCTCCACGGTTGCGGCGTTCGCGTCCTTCTGGCTCGAGAGCACGCCGGCCTGCGCCAGCTCGGCCTGGCCTTGGCCCGCGATGAGGTTCCCCGTGGGATCGACGTAGCCGGCCCGCGCCCGCGCCTGGTCGCCGGGCGCCATCCCCCGGCTCGCGGATGCCAGGCGCTCGCGGGCGGCGAACTGGTCGCGGCTGTCGGCAAGGCCCGTGCGCGCGGACGCGTCGTCGGCGTTGAAGGTGCCGTCGTCCCTGCGCTGCATGCCCGGCGTGTTCGCCATCTGCGCCATGCCTTCGGCGACGTATTGCTGCGTCGAGGCCGGCAGCCCGGCGACGCCGCGGCCGCTGCTGATTGCCGCCTGCATCTTGCCCGGGCCGGCGTTGTAGGCGCCGAGCGCGTAATCGTCCCGCCCGAACTGCGCCCTCAGCATGCCCGCGTAGGTCTGGCCGACCATGATGCCGAGCCTGGGGTTCGCGGCCAAATCGGTGTGGGTGTAGTTGGTGCCGAGCTTCTCGTTGACGTCGGCCAGAGCCCCCGGATGCACCTGCATCGGGCCGGCGGCCTCCCCACCGTCGCCATAGATGCCGGCCGAGGTCCGGCCCCGGCTCTCCAGATAGTGGATCGCGCCGAACAGGCCGCCGCTCCCGCCGGAGGCAACGGACGACCGGCCGCTGATGCCGGGCGCGCTGCCGGAGCCGTGCTCCACGCCGTCATCGAACGAGTCCATCGGCGACGGCGTGGTCGCACGGTTGTCCATGACGTTCTGCCGGCGCAGGCGTGCGCGGCGCCGGGCCTGCGGATCGGCGATCCCGGCCGTGGCGTTGTCGTAGTCCGCACCGTCCTGCAGGTCCCGGCCGATCTGGAAGTTCTTCGCCTCCTGGTTCACGGCCGCGAGCTGGGTCCGCAGGTCCTTGGCCCGCTCGATCTGCCGCAGCAGCGACGCCTCGACCTCCTTGTTGCCGACCGACCGGGCCTCCCCGAGCGACTGGGCGAATTCGAGCTCGACCTTCTGGTCCGACGCGAACTTCGCCTGCACGTCGGCGCGGGATCCTGCCACGGACAGCAGGTCGCGCTGCGTCTTCAGCTCCTGCTGCGCCTGCGCCTCCAGGTTGTTCCCCTTGTCGACAGCCTTGATGCCGACGGACGCCGTGCGCTGCGCCATGAAGTCTTCATACGAGCCCGTGAAGCCCTGGCGCTTCTTCGTCTCGTACTCGGCCTGCAGGGCACTCGTGCTGGATGCCTGCGCCCGCGCCACGGGGTCGGGCCCGGCCTCCTGCAGCGCCGTCACCCGCGCCGCCTCGAGCCGGTTCTGCTCCGCCATGTTGCCGAGCTCGGTTTCGGCCTGGGCGTTCCGCCGCTCGTTCAGCTCCACGAGGGCGCGGAGCTGCGCGAGGTCGATCTCGCCGGGGGTGGCCTTGTCGGCGATCGCCTTGTTGTAGGCCTGCTGCTTGGCGGTGAGCTCCTCGAGCACGCCGGACCCCTGCGACGCGAGGGCCGTCTGTTCCTTCATCTGGTCGAGGTTCGTGCGGAATGCCTCGGACGAGGCGCCCATGCGGTTGCCCACGTTGGCGTCGTTGATCTGCTGGAAGGCTTGCTGCTGCCCGGGGGACATGCCGCCTGGCATGTCCAGCCCTTCGCGGCTCATCATGAGGCTGAAGTTCGGCCGCTGCTCCATCATCCGGCCGACGTCGACGTTGGGCTGCGTCTTGGCGAAGCGCAGGTATTCCTCCGCCTGACCGCGCTGCTCGGGCGGGAGGCTCAGGAGCCATGACTGCTCCCGGGCGGCGTCCATCTCGCCCTGTCCCGGCTTCATCGCCGTGTCGCGCTGCCGCTCCAGCCGGGCGCCGAAGCCCCGATAGCGGGCGTCCCCTTCGTCCGCGCCATAGACGCCCCTGTACTGGTCGTATGCCTCCGTGCTCACGCCCTCCAGCGGCTTGTTTGTCTTCGGGTCGAGCTGAAAGGCCCGAAGCGCTGCCTGCGCCTGCTGCCGGCGCAACAGCGACGGGTCGCCCCGCTCCGCCAGCGTCGTGGCCGCCGTCTGGTCGTTCAGGTATTTCTCGAGCGGGTCCTGCTGCCGCGCGTCCGCGATCGGCGCTTGCCCCTTGTAGTAGCCGAACAGGTTGCGCGCGTCGGAGCTGATGCGGTTGCCGAGGGCGTAGAAGGTGCCGCGGTTCTGCCGGTCGATGAGCTGCTGGCCGACGATCTCCGTCTCGTTGGCGGTGTAGAGGCCGCTGTTGAGGTATTTGCCCCAGCGGTTGATCCCGGTGTCCGCACCGCCGTTCTTTTCCATCCAGGCCCGCGCGTCGAGTGCGGCCATGCCTTCGGGACTGGACGGGTTGTTCTTGAGGTAGCGCAGCATCGTGAGCTGCTCGGATTCGGAGCCGTGTGCGTCGCCGCTCTGCAGGCCGATCTTGCCCCGCAGGCTTTCGCGTTGCGCTCCGGTCAGGCCGATCGAACCCGGTCCGTATCCTCCAAGGCTGTAGGTTCCGCGCAGGTCCTCGAGCTCGGTCTGATTGCGGTCCACCTCCCGGTTCATGATCGAGGCGTTGCGCGTGCGGTCGGCGATCTCGGCGGAATACTGGTTCTGCGTCGCGATCCGCTTGCGGTCGGTAATGGGGACGTAGTCCGGCATGTCCAGGCGGGCGTAGCTGTCGGCGTCCATCGGCCCCAGCACGATCGCCGCCGAGCGGAACTTCTGCGCGCTGTCCTGGAACACCCGCATCCGCTCGGTGAAGCGCTGCAGCGCCTTGTCGGCGTCGTTGATGCCGAGCCCGGCCAGGCTCACGCCGTAATCCTGCAGCACCCGCCGCACCTGCTGGCCCTGCGCCGTCTGATTCGCCAGCGCCTCCGTGATCCGCTGCAGGGACTGCACCGTCTGCGGAGTGGTGAACTGCAGCTGCTGCGTCTGCCGGTAGTAAGCCTCGAGCCCGGAGCTGGTGACCCCGAACGACTGGCCCAGCGCGTCCACCTGCAAGCGGACCGTGTCAAAGTCCTTGCCCGCCTCACCCGTCGCCCGGAACAGGGCTCTTGCCTGATCCAGCTTCTGCATCAGCAAGTCGAGTGCGGTGCTGGAGCCCGTGACCTCCTTCGTGAGCGCGGCCGTGGCGCCCCGCATCGCCTCGGCCGCGGCCGCGTTCTGCACCTGCTGGAGCTGGAAGTCGCGGTGCGCGCGGGTGGCGTGCTCCGTCGAGCCGCGCAGCTGGTCCAGGTTGCTGGACGCGGTCGAGACCTGCGAGCTGTCGACCGAGAAGCCGAGGGAGGCGAGGTCCTGCATCAGATGTGCTTCTCGGCCGAGGTCTTCATGTAGGCGCCGTCCAGCGCCCGCAGTGCGGCCAGCTCGAACCGCTCGAGCCGGGTGCCGGTCAGCTCCGCCCAGGCGCGGATCTCGAGGTTAGGCAGCGACATCTGCACGCCCTCCGGGCCGATCGGCCGGCCCTGGTTGATCTCCCAGAACCACTCCCACAGGTAGAGCAGCTCCAGCGGTGGCGTGGCGTGCTCCCGGTCCTCCGGGTGCGGCTTTCCGGTCTGGCGCCGATACGAGGCGAAGGCGTCGGCGAGCGTTCCCCCCTCGGGGAGCTGCTTCAGCTTGCGAAACTCGTGCTCGGCCCACCAGACCAGCCGCCTTATGAGGAAGGGAGGAAGTTGCCGTCCTGCTGGCAGAATGCGTGGGCCTGGCTGCGGACCCAGTCCCACCGGCCATCGGACCAGAAAATCCTCGCGTTCTCCGGGGAGAAGGCGAAGTCCTTGGCGTCGAGCTTGTCGAACGACCAGCCCACGGTGACGGCGACCAGGGTCTCGAAGCGTTCGCGCTCGAAGTCCTCTTCGGCCATCTTCACGCCGCGCGAACCCATGTCGACGCGGCGGAGCTGGAGCTTGCGCATCACCTCCTTGAACTTGGCGCTGTTCGGACCGAGCAGGCTGATCGTGACCGGGGCGCCGGCGTCGTCGAGGATCGGTGCACCGGAGCGCGGGTTGATCAGCGGCATCTGCACGCCCGCCTCGGAGCGCGTGCGGGTATCGAGATTGGCGATGTCGAACATCGGGCCGTCCTTGTGGGGTGGATGAGCCCTAAGGACGCCTGGGGGTGGTTCCCGCGGCGAGCGATGCTCGTCCGCCGCGGCGAGCGACGCTGGTGTGCGACCGTTCAGCGCACGATGGCGGCGATCGCCAGGCGCACGCGGCGCCATCGCCCGTCTCGCCTGCGGTCGAAGACCACCTCAGTCACGCCTGCCTCGGCCAGGGCTCGCCCGATCGCCCGGCCGTGTCCCCGCGTGAAGGCGCCGCCCTGGAGCGAAAGCCCGCGCAACTCGGCCACGGACCCGTCGAAGGTCACCGTGGCCGAGCCGCTGTAGGGCGCCCCGAAGTCGCCGCCGTCCGGATGGAAGCGGAGGATGGCGGCGATCGGCTCCAGCGAAGCGGTGGCGCGCATCGGCCTACGGCGTCTGGCTGTCCTGGATCATGATCGACGTGAGATCATGGCCCACCGCGGAGCCGGTGTTCTCCAGCGCCACGAAGTTGAAGGACCGCATGATCGCCTTGTCGCTGTCGTTCTTCGTGGAGCTGATCAGCTTCACGCGCGGCATGTGGATCGACATGAACTCGGCGTTGTCGGCCGGGCTCGCGGTCATGAGCATCGACAGGCTGACCTCGTTCTCCTGCAGGAAGTCGTTGGTGAAGCCGTCGGCCGTCATGAGGGCCGAGAAGGAGCCGCGCACCATCAGCGTGCCGAGGAAGATCTCGGGCACCACGTTCGATCCCACGACGGGGTCGTTGCCCACGGAGGCGACGATCTGGACGGACATCGCGCTGATGTAGGCGATGGCGACGCCGTTGTAGCTGAGCTTGCCTGTGGTGGCGGTGAGGCCGGTGCTGGTGGTGAGGGGGGCCGCGGCCGGGAACACCTGCGTGTTCGTCTTCTGCATATCCCGGCCGGTGATGGACGCCTGGATGGTCACGAACCCGCTGGCCGGGATGTTGATCGAGATCTGCGTGACCTTGCAGCCGAGGAACAGCTCGCTCTCGCCGACGTCCGAGTACCAGTGCTCGATCGAGAAGCTCTTGTTGGCCTGGCCGGTGGCGGGGATGATCAGCTTCTTGCCGGGCAGCGAAAAGGTGTCGGTCTGGCCGCTGACCCAGCCCGCGCTCGCGGGGGGCACCGACAGGGTCATGGAGTTCGGGGAGACGGCGATCACCCGGCTGTCGTCCAGGTTGTCGACGGCTGCTCCGCCCGTGAGGCCGGATGGGCGGATCACGTCGCCGTTCTTGAAGCGGGTGGAGAAGTTGCCCGACGCCGAGGTCACGACGACGTTGCCGCTGCCGTCGAGCGTGGCCGAGGTGTCGGTGAGGTTCGCGATCGGCGCCACGCTCGCGAAGGTGGAGCGCATCAGCCCCTCGAAGCACATGCTGTAGGAAACGGGCGAGAGCTGGCCGGCGAGGGTGCCCTGCACGCCGCGGGGGCCGTTGCGCTGGTCGCGCACCTGCTGGCTCTGCAGGATTTCCTGGCTCTGGATCTGGGCCACGCTCAGGTTGAGGTCGGAGCTCGTCCGGCGCAGCAGCTGGCCCGCGCCGGCGCCCAGCGTCCCGAACACCGTCTCCGGGTTGATGGCGACCGTCTTGGCGACGCCGCGTGCGAAAGTGGGCATTGTGTTGTCCTCGCCTGGAGATCAGGCGGGGAGATCGCGAACGGGGTGGTTCCCGCCGCGAGGGGTGTTTCAGCGAGGGGTTTCAGGCATGGACATAGGGCAGCAGCCGGCCACCGGGTTCACGGGGCCGCTTTCGGACATCTGGCGGTTCAATCTGAGGCGGGGCCGGAGCGATCATCCAGCCAACGGGGCGTGCCTCATGGATGCGTTCTCATGGCTCGAGTACGGGCACCTGGGCGACCAGCCCAAGGGGGTGGACAGCCTCGTGTGCGCTGTCGGCCAGGCGCTCAATGACGCGCTCGGTGACGGTCCACGCCAGGAGCTGAAGCGGTTCTTGCCGATGCTGGCGCTCACGGAGAGTCGGGGGGCGCGCCCGAGGCGGCTTGCAGTCCTTCAGCACGCCATCGACTTCGAGCTGCCGGCCATCCTCCAATCGGATTCCCTCTTCCAAGCGGCGGTGATGTTCTATTCGACACGGAGTTGTCACTGCGACGGATGCCGGGCTTCAGGCGTTCATCTCGTGCGCACGCTCGCCTCCGCCGTCGCCCAAGGCTCGCATCTGCCTGGAGTGGTGCCGTGGGCGCTCAACCTGTTCGAGGAGCTGATCACGGCCGGGCCGCATCGCCAGATGGCCGCACCGCCGGCCCGGTTCCGGCAGGCCATGATGCAGTTCGCGGAGGCAGCCGCGCGTCCGCGTGAGGACCTGTCCTTTCGCGCCCCGATTTCTGGGATTTCCGGGTTTGTGACGATCGAGCCGATTTCGCTGAAGGAGGACGTGCACGGGGCGCCGATCGGTTTCGACGATTACGCCGGCTTCAGCATCGGCGGCAGCTACCTGAAAGAGAAAAAACACCCGGCCTACGCGCCGTAGAACCAGCAGCCGGTCCGCCACGCGCGGGCCGGCTGCTTTCCTTTGGAGAGACGATGCAGAGCGATCTTCTGCCCACCCTCGACGAATGCGGCGACGCCATCCGCGGCCGCCGCTCCACCGCGCTTGAGCGCTTCATCTACAATCACTGCCCCGACCTCCCCGAGCTGCGGCATTCCTGGCGGGAGGAGCTCGCGGCCGCTATTCTCGACGGCATGCCTGCGGAGGGTATCAATCATGGCTGAGATGATCGGGATGCGCCGGCGCGGCTTGCTGCTGGGCCTGGTGGGCCACGCCGGCCGTGCATGATGACGCAGCCCTCGCCCTGGGCGCGGTGATGGCACGCGCCTGGTCCAAGGCGTGCGACAACGAGTCGATCCTGCCCGACGAGCTGGAGGACTGGATGATCAGCGAAGGCCTGGTCGTGCGCGTGCCGTTGAAGGGCGGGTATCCCGGCCAAACCGTCGCCGTGCTGAGCGATCTCGGCGCCGCCGCCCTGCCCTCCACCGGCCGGCCCCGCTTCCCTGAGGAGCCGCACGGCTCATGAACCGCCCGCGCCTCGCCACCGAAGGCCTGGTCCCGATCCGCTGGAAGCCGGGCGAACCGCCCTGCGGGGAGTGCCGGCTGCAGCCCGGCGAGACCTGCGACATCTGAACTTCGCCAGCAGGCACGCCGCGACTTGCCGATCTCCTAATTAAGGGCGCTTACCGAAGCTCGCGCTTTAGGTAAGCGAAAGCCGGTTTGCTTTAATTAAGGACGTCTGCGGCGCAACTCAGGTGCTGGCGACGAACGTCACCGTCACCGGCACCGACACCCAGTCGCCGAAGTAGAGCGCCGGGCCGTCGCTGGTCTGCAGCAGGATGATGTTCTCGCCCTTCGGGCCCTTCAGCACGGCGCCGCGGCCGAAGAAGTCCACCAGCTGGCCCGCCACCTGCCCGGCCGGCTGCCGCCCCTCGATCGCCGGGCGCCGCACCGTAACCGTCCATGTGCCCGAGTGGTCCGCCGCCCCGTTGATTCCCGCGCCCACGCCCGTCTTCAGGTAGCTCGAAAGCTTGGTGATCAGGTAGGGCACGCCGATCCGCGGTTCGTAGCTGATGCCCTCCCACGCGACCTCTGCACCGCCCGGAAACAGCGCCAGGCGCGCGTTCAGGGCATCGGCGATGTCCTGGCCGGTCACAGCTGGGCGATCCGCGCCGCGGCTGCGGCCGAGATCTGCGGCAGCTCGGTGATGACCTGCTGCATCATGTGCGAGCCCGGCTGGTCGTAGGTCCGGCCACGCGCGTCCGTGCCCACGAAACCGAACTCGATGCGCCTGGCATAGACAACGGGGTTGGCGATCGTAAAAGCGTCTCCGGCCTTCAGGGTCAGCACCACCGCCACGCTGTCCTCCGCACGGGCGCCGGCGATCGCCTCGGCCGAGCCGCCCTTCATCAGAACCCAGTTCGCCCGCAGGTAGCCGGTCTTCACCGGCGTCAGCTCCTTCACCCGCGCCAGGCAGTCCTCCGCGATCGCGCGCAGCACGCGGTCCTGGCGATCGCGCGCCTTCTCGATCCAGGCGTCCACCGCCACCAGGAGAGGATCGTCCATTAAACCATTATCCCATCACCGGGCCTGGACGTCCCAGGCCACGACGTCGCCCCGCTCGTAGTAGGGCGTGGCGCCCACGACCGACATCTCGCGGCCGTTCAGGATCACCGACCAGGTCGGCAGCAGGTCGGGCAGCAGCTGCGCGGAGATCTTCAGCGCGAGATCGCGCGACCGGATGCGCTCGCCATCGATGAGGCGCACCGGGAAGCTCTGCACCATCGCGAAGGTGGCGAGGTCCGCCGCGAAGGCGAGCTGGACGGCGGCGCCGGCGGCGATCGGCGCGAGGAGCGGCTGGACCGGCACGGCCGAGAACCCGGGCGGCCCTGGCTGCGTGACGGGCCGGGCCGGGGCGGCGGCCGCGACCACGATGGGCGCGAGCGTGCCGACCTGGAGGCAGTCCCCGGGCAGCAGGCGCCCGGAGACGCGGGCCATGTCCAGCTCGATCGCCGTTGCGCCGATTGCGGCCGCCGCGCCGATCGTCACCGGCCCTGCGAAGAGCGGCGGGTTGAGCAGCGGCACCGCGCCGGCGGAGCTGCTCACCCGGCGGATCACGATGGGTGCGCCCTTGCGCTCGATGGCGTCGGCAAGGCCCATGGCCGCGGAGCCCCAGAGGGATCCGCTCACGCGGGCACCCACAGGCGGCGGTATTGCTGGAGCAGCGTGCGGGCCGCGACCGGCACCACGCCGGGTCCGGATGGGTCCCACGCCTGCGAGGAGACGCCGGCCCAGCTCTCGCCCGTGGCGTTGAGGTCGAGCTTCCGGGCCGTCAGCAGGGCCCGCACGGTATAGATCGCCGCCTGCGCCAGCGTCTTCGGCGCCGGGTCGAGCCCGGCGGTGTAGACTACCCGCACATTGCGGCGCCCCCGCGGGAACACCCCGCCCCGCAGGAAGACGATGTTATCGT